>NZ_JAVDYG010000001.1:2960530-4440796 GCF_031458325.1 Nocardioides marmoribigeumensis | reverse complement strand
TCGCCGTTGTCGCCGGACAGGGAGTCGGCACCGGTGCCGCCGAGCAGCAGGTCACGTCCGTTGCCACCGCGGAGCGTGTCGTTGCCCGCGCCGCCGACCTGGACGCCCGTGGCGTTGCCGCCGTTGAGCGTGTCGTTGCCGTCGCCGCCGTAGAGGAAGCGGGGGACAGTCAGGGTGCGGTCCATCGTGAGGGAGTCGTTGCCGGCCTGGCCGAGGACGATGACCCGGGAGATCCCGGTGAACGTCTGGGGTGAGCCGTTGCCGATCCTCACCACCAGCGCGCTCGAGGAGCTGCCCGGCTTGACGGTGATCGTGTCGGCACCGGCGGTCCCGCCGACGACCAGGGCCCGGCCGCTGCCGCACGGGTCGTCGACCACCTGGGTCCCGCTGACGGTGACGAGCACGTTCACGGTGCTGCTGGTGCCGGAGTCCTTGTCGGTCGCGGTCGCGGTCACGTCGTACACCCCGACCGAGGCGTAGGTGTGGGTGAGCGATGCGTTGGTCGTGCCGTCGGCCCAGTCGACGGTCCAGGTGAAGCCGGCCGCGGTGTCGACCGGGGACGGATCCGTCGCCGAGAGGGCCAGCGTGAGGGCCGTGCCGCGCGTGGCGGCCGCCGAGGCCGGCCCCGAGGCGGTGGGGGCGGTGTTGGTGACCGCGAGGGCGGCTCCGGACGAGGTGTCGGTGTGGCCGTGGCCGTCGCTCACCCGCACCGTGACGGTGAAGGAGTCGGGGCCGTCGTCGATCCCGAGGTCCTCGAGCTGGGTCCAGGTCAGCGTCGGCGTGGGCCCGGTGGCGTCGCCGTAGGTCCCGTCGCCGTCCACGTCCCAGCTGTAGGTGAGAGCGTCGTGGTCGGGGTCGCTGCTGCCCGTGCCGTCGAGCGACAGCGAGGCGCCCTCGGCCACGGAGTAGGGCCCACCCGCGTCGGCGGTCGGCGGCTGGTTGGCCGGTTCGACGGTGACCGTGAAGGAGCCCGAGTCGGCGCCGACGCTGTTGGTGGCGGTGCAGTCGATGGTGTGGCTCCCGATCGCGAGGGTGACCCCGCTGGACACCGGGGTCGCGCCCTCCGCGCACGAGACCGTCGGGGCCGGGACGCCGTCGGCCGTCACCGTGAAGGGCACCGACGCGGTGCCGGACCCCTCGGGGCTCTCGGTGACCGAGAAGTCGGCCGGCACGTGGATCACCGGGACGCTGCGCACCGTGATCGTGAACGAGTCGCTGTCGCTGTCGACGCTGTTGGTGGCGGTGCAGTCGATGGTGTGGACCCCGGCGGCGAAGGTGTCGCCGCTGGAGACCGGGGTGGTCCCGTCGAGGCAGCTGATCGTCGGGGTCGGGGTGCCGGTCGCGGTGACGGTGAACGCGACCGCCGCGCCCGCTCCCGGGCTCGGCTCGGTGACGGCGATGTCGGGCGGCACCTGGACCACAGGCGCGCTGCGCACCGTGATCGTGAACGAGTCGCTGTCGCTGCCGACGCTGTTGGTGGCGGTGCAGTCGATGGTGTGGACGCCGGCGGCGAAGGTGTCGCCGCTGGAGACCGGGGTGGCCCCCTCGAGGCAGCTGACCGTCGGGGTGGGGACGCCCGTGGCGGTGACGGTGAAGGTCACCGCGGCACCCGAGCCGGGGGAGGACTCGGTGACGCTCTTGTCCGCGGGGACGGTGATGACCGGGACGCTCTGCACCGTGATGGTGAACGAGGCGGAGTCGGTCCCGTTGGCGTTGGTCGCCGTGCACTCGACCGTGTGGACGCCGGCGGCGAAGGTGTCGCCGCTCTGCACGGTCGTCGCGCCGTCCTTGCAGACGACCGTCGGGGTCGGGGTGCCGTCGGCGGTCACGGTGAAGGGCACCGCCGCCCCGGCGCCCGGGGCGGTCTCGGTGACCGTGATGTCGGGCGGCACGTGGATCTCGGGCAGGTCGTCGACCGTGATCGTGAACGAGCCGGAGTCAGTGCCCTCGCTGTTGGTCGCGGAGCAGTCGATCGTGTGGGTGCCGACCGCGAAGGTGTCGCCGCTGGCGACCGGGACCGAGGCCTCGGTGCAGGAGACGGTGGGGGCCGGGTAGCCGTCGGCGGTCACCGTGAACGGCACCGACGCGCTGTCGGACCCCTTCGGATCCTCGTCGACGGTGATGTCCGCGGGCAGGTGCAACGTCGGGGCGGCCAGGGGGGCGACGCACCACCCGCCGAGCGAGCCGACGTCGCCCAGGGTGTCGTCGACGACGTACAGGCTCCACGTGCCGGAGCCGTCCGTGCCGCCGAAGGTGCTCACCAGCGTGTCGGTCCCGGCGGGAGCGGCGAGGCCGTAGGGCCCGGCGGGTGCAGGCGCCGCGAAGCCGTCACCGGTGCCGTTGTCGGTCGGTCGGAAGCTCCCGCTGGTCAGCGGTCCGGAGGACGGGAGGGCCGAGGCGGCGGAGTCACCGAGGACCAGCGTGGCGCCGCTCGTCGCGGTCGAGCCGACATCGGAGGCCAGGACCAGCGACTCCCCGCCCGGGCCGACGAGCAGCACGTCGAGGTCGTCCGGGTGCGTGTGGGAGAGGTTCTTCAGGGTCACCTCGAGGCCGGTCAGCGACCCGACGCCCGCCGGCAAGGTGATGTGGGACGGATAGACCGAGGCGTGGTCCGGCACGCCACCGGCTCCGCCGAGGATCGAGATCGTGCCGTTGTTGCAGTACTGCCCACCCGACGCGACCGTCGGGCTGTCGACGGTCTGTGTGAGGGACCCGCTGCTGAGGTTGAAGGCTCCGGCCGACCCGGAGTACTCCGCGGTGATCGTGTGCCTGCCCTCGGCGAGGCCCGACGTGGTCACGGAGGCCCGCCCGGTGGGGCCCAGTGCGACCGGCGAGCCGATCGTCGTGCTGCCGTCACGGAAGGTGACGGTCCCCACCGTGACGTCGGAGGAGTCCGCGGCCTTGGTGACGTGGGCGGTGAAGGTGACGTCGTCGCCCGCGGTCGACGGGTCGGCCGACGACGTGACGACGGTGGTCGTGGCCGGGTCGCTGCTCGTGGTGAGGCTGAGGCACCAGCCGCCGGACAGGGAACCGGCGTCGCCGAGCTGGTCGTCGACCAGGAACAGGCTCCAGGTGCCGTTGGGCGCGGTGCCGCCGAACACGGAGGCGAGGGTGGCCGTGCCGGCCGGGGCGGCCTGCTGTGGCGCGGCGGGTGCGGGAGCGGGGAAGGCGTCCGCACCGTCGTTCTGGTCGGTGGGCCGATAGGTGCCGGAGGACAGCAGGGCGGTGTCGGGCAGCGACGAGGCCGCGGCGTCGTCCAGGGTCAGGTTGACGCCGCTGACGGCGGTGGTGCCGCCGACGTCGGAGGCGATGACGAGCTTCTTGCCCGCGGGACCGACCAGCATGGCGTCGACGTCGTCGGGGACCGGGTGGGTCAAGCCCTTCAGCGTGGCGGTGACCTTGCTGATCGACCCGCTGAGGCCGGACACGGCGACGTGCGAGGCGTAGGGGTAACCACCCCCGCTGGTGCCCGAGCCCGGGACCGCGATCGAGCCGGTGTTGCAGAACGTGTTGCCCGTCTGGACCGTCGCGTTGTCGACGACCTGGGTGAGGGAGCCGTTGCTCGTGCCCCACACCGGGGTGCCGGAGTACGTCGCCCGGATGGTGTGCGCGCCCTCGCCGAGCGCGGAGGTGACGAACGTCGCCTGCCCGCTCCCGTTGACGGCGACGGGGCCGCCGAGATTGGTGCCGTCGCCGGCGAACTGGACCGTCCCGGCGTTGACCGTGGAGGTGCTGGTCACCGTCGCGGTGAACGTGACGGGGCTGCCCGTGGTCGAGGGGTTCGCCGAGCTGGTGACCGTCGTGGTGGTCGCGGTGGCGTCGGCGGTGGTGATGGCCAGGCTCCACCCGCCTGCGACCTGGCCGGCCGCGTCGCAGCAGAGGTCGTCGACGACGTAGAGGCTCCACGTCCCGTTGGGGCTCGTGCCGCCGAACGTGGTGTTGAGCCCACCCGCCGGGCCGCCGTCCCCGTTGGCGTAGGGCCCGGCCGGTGCGGGGGCGGGCCAGGAGTCGGTGGTGCCCTCGGTCGCGTTGGTCGGCTTGGCCGTGACCGTCGCGCCGGAGGCGCCCCAGGCGCTGCTCGGGGTGAGGCCGGAGGCGGCCGAGTCGTCGAAGACCGCGGTCACGTCGGAGATGCCGGCGCCGTTGGTGTTGCCGATGTCGGAGACCAGCACCAGCTTCTGGCCGGACGGGCTGACGAGCAGGACGTCGAGGTCGTCGGGGTAGTCGTCGGTGACGTTGCTCAGGGTCACGTTGACGTCGCTGATCGTGCCGGTCATGCCGGAGACGGCGATCTGGGACGGGTAGGGGCCGGCCACCCCCGGACCGGTGCCGACGCCGGCCGGGTCGTTGACCGCGATGGCCGAGGTGTTGCTGAAGGTGACCGTCGCGGCGTCGGCGCTGATGGGGAGCGCGACGACGCCGGCGACGGCGAGGAGCAGGGCGAGGACGGTGCCGGTCCCGGTCGGCCGGCGCAGGGGGATCGACATGAGGGCCTCAGTTCCGGGAGGGGTAGATGCCCTCGAGAGCGATGACCCAGCTGAGGGTGAGGTAGGGCTGCATGATGTTGTGCGGCTGGCCGTTGCCGGCGAGGCCCACGGCCTGCGGGTTCATCGTGCCGCCGTCCGGCGTCGTGCTGTAGGACCCGCCGGCCGCCGGGACCGCACCGTTGGGCCGGCTGGTCGTGGCGGCCGCGTTGGTCGAGCTGAGCAGGTGGTTGTGGGGTGGCATCTCGGAGACGATCAGCACGTGGCTCTCCTGGCCACCCACCTGACCGATCGTGTACGGCGAGAGCCCCGGTCCCTGCCCCTGGTGCACCGGCACCCGGCCCCGGAGGTCCGGGAGGGCGAACGTCGTCTGCCCGTTGCCGCCGTACTGCGTGCCGAGCAGGGAGAACAGGGCGGTGTTCTGGGCGATCGAGAGGATCTGCCCGTTGCAGAAGGCCCATCCGCGGGGCGCGAAGTTGAAGCCGACCAGCATCAGCATGCCGATGAAGGGTTCACTCACGAGGTGCTCCTAGAGGCGGTTGACCACGGCCAGGGCGTGGATGTCGGTGACGCCCCGGTCGACCGGGGAGAGGAACAGGGAGACGCTGCCGAAGCCGTTGCGCGACAGCGTCGTGGCGCCGGTGGGCGTGCCTCCGGAGGCGACGCGCAGGTCGAGGGAGAAACGGGTGACGGCACCGGCGGGCGCACCGGTGAGGTCGCCGATCGCGACGAGGACCGCGGTGGCCGTGCCGCCCTTCCAGCTCAGCGCGAAGGTCTTGCCGACGTGCGGCGACCAGGTCGAGCGGGAGTACGGGGAGGCGGCGGCCTCGGCGGGGGCAGCGAGGCCGGTGACGAGCCCGACGACGGGCACGAGGGCGCCGAGGCGCAGGACGGTGCGGCGGTCCAGCTCGGGCATGACCCCCCCAACATGCGATGGGAACTCGCCTCCGAGCAGGCGCGGCGCTGCTGCGTCGTCCCGGACGCTACGCCCGGTCCAGAGCAGTGACCAGGGACCTTTGGAACACCCGATCGAGCCATTCGTCGAGGCGGGCGTCGACGACGAGGTGGACCCGGGCCGCGGTCCCGTGGTTGGCGACGGCGTGCGGCTCGTTGACGTCGACGTACCAGCACTCGCCGGGTGCCATCGCGACCTCCCGGCCGGCGAGGCGGAAGCTCGCGCCCGGACCCGTGGTGACCGGGACGTGCAGCCGGACCTCCCCGTCGACGTAGCCGAGTCGGTTGTCGCGGTGCTCGGTCACCTCGGCCCCGGGTCCGAGCCGCAGCAGCCGGGCGCTGAGGACCGGGCACTCCAGGCCGGCCAGGAAGGCCGCGCTGCCGGGGCACTCGGCCAGCCGCGGGGTGGCCGTGGGCGGGGCGTCGGAGCCGGGCTCGGGGAACAGCCGGTCGGGGCGGCCGCCGACCATGACCAGGGGGACGCCGCTCCAGTCGCCGGAGTACTGCCCGGTGTTGAAGTGCGGCACCCAGGCGTCGTCCGGCAGCCGCCCGAGGTCGGCGACCAGTGCGCCCGCGTCGACGGGGAGGTCGAGGCGCAGGTGGTCAGGAGGGAGCAGCGAGCCCACGCAGAGCACGGTAGGCCGGAGTCGCCCAGGCGTCGACCTTCCGGCGCAGCTCGGGGGTGACCGCCGCCTGCTTGGCCGCGCGGTCGTCGGCATACAGCAGGTGGGGGTTCTTCCCGTGCAGGGCGTACGTCGACGCCACCGCCAGGCGGTCGTCGTCGGTGAGCGGGAGGCCGAGGTGGGCGAGGACGCGTGGGATTCCGGGGTCTGGCAGCTCGGCGTGGTCGACGACCAGGGCACGGTCGCCGGCCGCCCGGACCCCGTCGACCGCGCTGGCGAGGATCCGGCCGAGCACCGCCGCGGCGTGGTCGTCGAGGTCGAGGCCGGCGAGCGTGGCCGCGTCGATCCCGAGCCGCGAGGCCGTGAGGGTCCCCGGGACGACGTGCCACCCCCGGTGCCCGTGGTGGGACACGACGACCTCGGCGGGCTCGCGGCCGACGAAGACCCACGGCACGTCGGGGAACGCCGCGAGCAGGACCGGCAGGTCGAGCGCGGCCCACGCGTCCAGCTTGAGGACGTACGCCGAGCCGGCGTCCTCCGGCGCCATCGCCCGGACCAGCGCCCGCACGTCGCGGACCGGGTCGGGGGAGGAGGCGAGGACCGGCTCGAGCGCGGGCGGCTCGGAGAGCACCGTCGTCCCGGCCCGGGCGCGCAGGGCGTTGGCGACGAGGGTCGAGCCGCACCGCGAGAGGTGGAGGACGAGCCCGTCGGGGTCCCGGGCGCGGTGCGCGGCCCACTGCTCGACCTCGGCCACCGGGCAGCGCCGGCGCACGAGCAGGCGGAACGGGCTGCGCATCGCCCGCTCGAGCGTCTGGTCGAGGAAGGGCTCGTCGAGGCGCACCCCGTCGAGGAACGCCCAGTCGACGACGAGCCCGGACGGCTCGCGGTCCACGCGGACCGGCATCCACCCCCGCGTGGTCACACCCATCGCGAGAGCCACTCCCGCCGGCGTACGACGAGCGCGTCGAGGACCTCCTCGCGCGTGACCTCCACGCCGTACGACGGCGCGAGCCTAGCCAGGCGGAACGCGAAGGCGCCACGGTCCTCGTAGGAGGCCAGCTCCTCCCAGCACGACGGGTCGGCCGCGAGCGCGGCGGCGAGGTCGTCGACCGCGCTCATGCGAGCCCGGCGGCCTGCTCCAGTGCGGCCAGCTCGTCGTCGAGATGGGTGAGGAGGCGCTGCAGGCTCGGGGCCGTGCGGCGGCAGCCGGTGAGGCCGAAGTTCATCCGGCCGTCGTAGCTGGTGCAGGTGATGTTCATGGCCTGCCCGTGGTAGGGAATCGAGAGGGGGTACATCCCGTCGAGCCGCGCGCCGTTCATGTAGAGCGGCTTGCGCGGGCCGGGCACGTTGGAGATCACCAGGTTGAACGGCGGCCGGGTGAGGCCCTGCATGCCGAGCATCGGCATGAGCACGAGCGGGGTCACGCCGAGCGCGCTCATCGCCAGGATCTGGTTCTGGCTCATCGACCTGACGGCTTCCTTGCCGCTCCTGACCGACGCGTTGATCCCGGCCAGGCGCTTGCCGGCGTCGGGCTCGTCGGTGTGCAGCTTGACCATCAGCGTGCCGACCGCGTTGCCACCGTCGGCCGAGGCGTCGCCGGCCTGGTCGAGCTTGAGGCTCATCGGCACCATCGCCACGAGCGGCTGGGAGGGCAGCGCGTCGAGCTCGATCAGGTAGTGCCGCAGCGCTCCGGCGCACATCGCCAGGACGACGTCGTTGATCGTGGTGCGCGTGGCCTTGCCGACGGCCCGGAGGCGCTCGATCGGCCAGTCCTGGGCGGCGATGCGGCGCGAGGAGGAGATCTTCTGGTTGAGGATCGTCCTGGGGGCATAGAGCGCGATCGGCGCGGTGTCGTTGCGGACCCCACGGTTGAGCGTGCGCACCAGCGCGCCCGGCAGGCCGGCGGCGTCCGCCGCGATGCCGTACGCCGACCGCAGGGCTCCCAGCGGCAGCTCGAGGAGCCGCTCCCCGAGGGCGTCCTTCTCGGCCTCGATCTGCGTGGCCACCCGGCGCACCGCCCACGGCGGGGGGACGTCGCGCTTGTCCGGGTCGGTGCTCAGCGTCGCCTGGAGCAGCCGCATCGCCGAGACGCCGTCGACCAGCGCGTGGTGCATCTTGGAGTAGAACGCCGCGCGGCCGTCGGCCAGCCCGCTGATGAGGTGCATCTCCCACAGCGGACGGTCGAAGCCCATGCGCGTGCTGTGCAGGCGGCCGCCGAGCTCGAGCAGCTCGCGGATGCGGCCGGGCTCGGGCAGCGCGCTGAGCCGCACGTGGTGCTCGAGGTCGAACTGGTTGTCCTCGCGCCAGAACCACTGGCCGCCGGTCGCCACCGACCGCCACGGACGCTTGTGGAAGATCGGCGCGACCTCGGTGGTCTGCAGCGACTCGTCGTAGAGGTCGCGGATCCAGGTGTCGCTCGCGCCCTCGGGCGGGGTGAAGAGCTGGAGACCGCCGACGTGCATCGGGGTGTTGCGGGAGTCGGCGATCATGAAGCCCGCCGACGTCGGGTCCATCGGCACGGCCATGCGGACTCCCTGCTCTCGAGGCTGTCGACCTCACCCTAGGGGTGGATGCCCCAGGATGGAGCCGTGACGACTCCAGAACCCCAGGCCGGCCAGCCGTGGGAGCTGGTGTTCGCCCGCGGCCGGGTGTCCTTCGACATGCGGGTGCGCCGGCTGCGGTCCAAGTCCTGGCAGATCGGCCAGTGCGGCGTGGCGGCCGGGGTCGCGTGGTTCGTCGCCAAGAACCTGCTGGACCACCCCACTCCGTTCTTCGCCCCGATCTCCGCGGTGGTCAGCCTCGGCCTCACCTACGGACAGCGCCGGCAGCGCGTCGTCGAGATGACCATCGGGGTCGCCATCGGGGTGCTCGTCGGCGACCTGCTGGTGCACCTGATGGGCAGCGGTGGCTGGCAGATGGCGCTCATCGTGATGCTGGCGATGTCGAGCGCGATCCTCCTCAACGCCAGCGGGCTCCTGGTCACCCAGGCCGCGGTCCAGTCGATCGTCATCACCGCGCTCGTGCCGCAGAGCGGGCAGGCGTTCCTGCGCTGGACCGACGCGCTGGTCGGCGGCGCGGTCGCGCTGGTCGCCGCGACCGTCGTACCCCGGGCCCCGCTGCGGCGGCCCCGCGAGCAGGCCGCCTTCGTCGTCGGCCGGATCGCCCAGCTGCTCCGCGGGTCGGCGACGGCGATCCGCGACGGCGACCTCGACCCGACCCTGGAGCTCCTGCGCGACGCCCGCGCCACCGACGTGCTCGTCGACGAGCTGCGCCTGGCCGCCGACGAGGGTCTGGCCGTCGTGCGCTCCTCGCCGTTCCGGGTCCGGCACAAGGGCTCGGTGCGGCGGCTGGCCGACTACGTCGAGCCGCTGGACCTCGCGCTTCGCAACACCCGCGTGCTGGTCCGCCGGGTGGCGGTCGCGGTCTACCGCCGGGCGCCGCTGCCTCGCGCCTACGCGCTGCTGTGCGACGACCTGGCGGACGTGGTCGACGAGATGGCCGCCGAGCTGCGGGCCGACCGCACCCCCGCGTCGGTGCAGCCGCGGCTGGTGGCGCTGGCGCACGCGACCTCGGCCGTGGAGCGCAGTCACGACCTGTCGGCCGAGGTGGTCCTGGCCCAGCTGCGCTCGATCGTGGCCGACCTGCTGCGGCTGACCGGGATGGGGACGCTGGAGTCGACCGACGCCATTCCGCCTCTGCGGCCCGAGTGAGTGTCATGATCACTGGCGTGAGCGACCGCACCGACCCCGCGCAGGGCGGCGACGCCTCCGACCGGCGACCGCGCCGGGGTGACCGGGCGTTCAGGCTGGCCCGGTTCACCGCGCTGGGCTACGAGCGGGAGGCGGTCGACCGGTTCCTCGCCGAGGTGGGGCGGGCGATGAGCAGCACCCCGCCGACGATGGCGCCCTACGAGATCCAGGACGCGCGCTTCCCGGCCGTGCGGTGGTCGCGCGGCTACGACATGCGCGCGGTCGACGAGCGTCTGCAGGAGCTGCGCGACGAGCTGCGCGAGATCCACGGGGACGACGGGGTCGGCGAGGTCCAGGGCCACACCGCCGAGCGCCGCCACCGGCGGCTCGCCCTGACGATCTACGCCGTCGCCACGGTCATCGTGCTCGCGCTGGTCGTGGTCGCGATCCTCCAGCTCTGAGGGCGCGCCGCACCCCATGGGCGTCCCGGTCCTGCACGTCGACCTCGACCAGTTCCTGGTCGCGGTCGAGCTGCGGCGGCGGCCCGAGCTGCGCGGGCTGCCCGTCGTCGTCGGGGGTCGCGGGGACCCGACGGAGCGCGGGGTCGCCTCCACCGCGTCGTACGAGGCACGCGCCCACGGCGTCTCCTCCGGCACCCCGTTGCGTACGGCGGCCAAGCGGCTCCCTGCCGACGCGGTGTTCCTGCCCGTCGACAAGCCGGCGTACGACGAGGCGAGTGCGGAGGTGATGGCCGTCCTCCGCTCCTTCCCGGTCGACGTGGAGGTGCTGGGCTGGGACGAGGCGTTCGTGGGCCCGCACGACCCGTCGGTGGACCCCGGCGTGCTCGCCGAGGAGATCCGCTCGGCGGTCGTCGCGCGGACGGGGCTGACCTGCTCGGTCGGCATCGGCGACAACAAGCTGCAGGCCAAGCTCGCCACGTCCTTCGGCAAGCCCGACGGGGTGGGCCGGCTGACCAGCGACGAGTGGGCGGCGGTGATGGGCCCGCGGCCGGTCGACGCGCTGTGGGGCGTCGGGTCCCGCACGAGGCGGAGGCTGGAGGCCCTCGGCGTGCGCACGGTCGACGACCTGGCCGCCACCCCGGCGGCCGACCTCGCCGCCGAGTTCGGGCCGCGCACCGGACCGTGGCTGCGGCGGCTGGGGCGCGGGGCGGACTCCTCGCCGGTCGACCCGACCCCGTGGGTGCCGCGGGCGCACGGGCGTGAGGAGACCGTGCAGCACGACCTCGACGACTGGGACGAGGTGGCCGCGCTCGTGCGCCGGCTCGCCGCCCAGGTGGCCGACGACATCGCCGCCGAGGGGCGGGCCGCCGTGCGGGTGGCGGTCAAGATCCGCTACGTGCCGTTCGAGACCAAGCAGCGCACGCGCAAGCTCGCCGCCCCCGAGAGCGACGCCGCCGCGCTGGGCGAGGCGGGCGTCGCTCTCCTGGACGGCTTCGACCACGACCGCCGGGTGCGGCTGGTCGGGTTCCGTGCCGAGATGGCCGAGCCCGGCGCGACAGCGTGAACGCGTAGAGCTTGTCGTTCCCGCTGGTGAAGGGGGCGAAGACCGCGTATCCCGAGCCCCAGAACACCGTGCCCTTGGAGATCGCCGCGCCCGCGAGGCACGAGCCGCCGCTGTCGAACTGCCACAGGACCGCGCCGGTCGCCGCGTCGAAGGCGAACATCGTCCCGGCGTAGTTGAGCGTGCAGGCGTAGACCACGCCGTTGGCGCTGCTCACCATGCCCTGCGCGGAGTAGCCCGTGTAGGGGCCCGCCCAGCTCGGGTCGTAGGTCTGCCAGAGGATCGCGCCGGTGGCCGGGTCGAGCGCCGCCCACGAGCCGGGCTGGTCGAGCGCGCGGTGTCCCGGTCGAGCATCCAGTAGATGCCCGCCTTCTGGCCCGCGCGACGGTGTCGAACGGCGGGAAGCCGAGGCCGCAGTCGACGTTCCACACGTCGTCACTGAGCGCCCCGGTCGCCCAGCGCACCTGCCCCGTGCTGGCGTTCAGCGCGACGATGCTGTCGAAGTAGTCGTCCGGTGCCAGGCAGGCAGTCGGGTCGCCGGACCCCTCGAGGCAGGTCACCGCGGGAGGAGGCACCGAGTAGTTGTTGCCGGTCGAGACGTAGAGCGTGTCCCGCTTGGCGTCGTAGGACGGCGTGCTGCCCCAGACCCCGGCCCCGGAGTAGCCGGGGGGCGCCATGTAGGTCTTCCACAGGATCGCGCCCGTGTTGACGTTGAGCGCGAGCATCGAACCGCGGAACGAGCAGCACGGGTGGCCGCCGCCGACGGCCTGGGAGGCGTAGGCCTCCTCGTTGCTGGCCACGCCGACGTACGCCGTGTTGCCCTTCACCTGCGCCGACTGGGTGACGATCGCGGTGAAGTGGGACTCGACCCCGGTCCGCCACAGCAGGGCGCCGGTGTTCTGGCAAGTTCGGCACCCCGGGCAACCCCACCGGGGCCTACGTCTTCGCGCTCAACAACGCCTCGTCGTGGGCCGGGGCCATGACCCGACCGGACCCCGGCCCGAGGACCGGGGTCCCGAAAGGGGATCCTCTGCCGAAGTCGGGAATTGCTTCGGAAACCTGTGGATCGAGACCGTTGCGTGATGGATTTGCGGTCCGATGCGCTGGAATACTGCCGAACATGTCGGTGGCGATCAGGTTGGTGCAGCTCCGCAAGGAGTTCGGTGAGGTCGTGGCGGTCGACGACCTGGACCTCGACATCGCCGACGGGGAGTTCTTCTCGATGCTCGGCCCGTCCGGGTCGGGCAAGACCACGGTGCTGCGCATCGTCGCCGGGTTCGAGCGTCCGACCAGTGGCCGCGTCGAGCTGCACGGCACCGACGTGACCCGGGCGGCGCCCTTCGAGCGCGACGTCAACACCGTCTTCCAGGACTACGCGCTGTTCCCGCACCTCAGCGTGCGCGAGAACGTCGAGTACGGCCTGCGCGTCAAGAAGGTCGGCCGCGCCGAGCGCCGCCGACGGGCCGACGAGGCGCTCGAGACCGTGCGGCTGCCGTCGTTCGCCGACCGCCGGCCCAGCCAGCTCTCCGGCGGGCAGCGGCAGCGCGTGGCCCTCGCCCGGGCCTTGGTCAACCGCCCTTCGGTCCTCCTGCTCGACGAGCCCCTCGGCGCCCTCGACCTCAAGCTGCGCCGCGAGATGCAGATCGAGCTCAAGCAGATCCAGCGCGAGGTCGGCATCACCTTCGTGTTCGTCACCCACGACCAGGAGGAGGCGCTGACGATGAGCGACCGCATCGCGGTCTTCAACCAGGGCCGGGTCGAGCAGGTGGCGACGCCCGTGGAGCTCTACGAGCGGCCGGCGTCGCGCTTCGTGGCGGGCTTCGTCGGCACGAGCAACCTGGTCACCGGCCGCCTCGCCCACGACCTCGTCGGGCACGAGGGCGCCTTCAGCGTGCGGCCCGAGAAGGTCCACCTCTCGGCCGAGGGTGAGGCCCCCCGCGGCGAGGTCACGGTCCCCGGGGTGGTCGTCGACGTGGTCTACCTCGGCTCGGCGACGCACTCCCTGGTGGAGGTCGGTGACGGCGCGGACGCCGTACGCCTGACCGCGATGCAGCAGAACTCGGAGAGCTCGCTCGACCACGCGCTGTCCCGGCGCGGCGAGCGCGTGACGCTGTCCTGGCAGCGCGCGCACATGGTCGACCTCGAGGAGAAGGAGACACGATGACGACGGCTGGGACGAGAGGATGGCGCGCGCTCGCAGGCGCCTGCGTGCTGGTGCTGGGCTCCACCGGGCTCGCCGCCTGCGGTGACGACAGCGGCGACGGTGGGGGCGGGGGCAAGCAGGCCAACGGCTTCACCGCCCCTGACGTGCCGATGATGAAGTCCCTCGGCGACGGGGAGGGCGAGGTCAGCATCCTCGCGTGGCCCGGCTACGCCGAGGACGGCACCACCGACAAGAGCGTCGACTGGGTGACGCCCTTCGAGCAGCAGACCGGCTGCAAGGCGACGGTGAAGTACTTCGGCACCTCCGACGAGGCGGTCAACCTGATGAAGACCGGGGAGTACGACACGGTGTCGGCCTCGGGCGACGCCTCCCTGCGCCTCATCGCCGGCGGGGACGTCGCCCCGGTCAACACCGACCTGCTGGAGAACTACGGCGACATCGTGGGCTTCCTCAAGGACCGCGAGTGGAACTCCGTCGACGGTCAGATGTACGGCGTGCCGCACGGCTGGGGCGCCAACCTGCTGATGTGGCGCACCGACAAGGTGAAGACCGCCCCGACCAGCTGGTCGGCGGTGTTCGAGCCGGACGCGTCCGTCCAGGGCAAGGTGACCGCCTACGACTCGCCGATCTACATCGCCGACGCCGCGCTCTACCTCAAGAACACCCAGCCCGACCTGGGCATCAAGGACCCCTACGCCCTCGACGAGAAGCAGCTCGCGGCCGCGGTCGACCTGCTCAAGAAGCAGAAGGAGGCCGTGGGGGAGTACTGGTCGGACTACCTCAAGGAGATCCAGGCCTTCAAGACCGGTGACTCGGTGATCGGCACCACCTGGCAGGTGATCGACAACAGCCTGGTCGGCGAGAAGGTCCCGGTCGAGTCCGTGCTGCCCGAGGAGGGCTCGACGGGCTGGTCCGACACCTGGATGGTGGCGGCCAACGCCAAGCACCCCAACTGCGCCTACAAGTGGATGGACTACATCACCTCACCCAAGGCCAACGCTGCCGTCGCGGAGTACTTCGGTGAGGCCCCGTCCAACACCAAGGCCTGCGCGGAGACCGCCGACAAGAAGCACTGCGAGACCTACCACGCGGGCGATGCGTCCTACACCGACCGGATCGCCTTCTGGAACACCCCGATCGAGCAGTGCCTCGACGGTCGCACGGACGTGAAGTGCACCGACTACCGCGCCTGGACGCAGGCGTGGACCGAGGTGAAGGGCTAGGTCTCGACTCGGCTCGACCACCGTCATGAGTGCCTTCCTGCAGCGACGCCCGGGGCTCCGGGTGGGCCTGCTCCTCACGCCACCGATGCTGTGGCTGGGAGCGGCCTACCTGGCGGCCCTGGGCGCGCTGCTGGTCACCGCGTTCTGGGGGCAGAACGCCTTCACCGGCGACGTCGAGCGCGTCTTCACCTGGCAGAACTTCCACGACCTCCTCACCCTCGACGTCTACCGCACGATCACCCTGCGCACGCTGGGGATCGCGGCCGCGGTGACGGTGGTCGACGCGGTCCTGGCCTTCCCGGTCGCGTTCTTCATGGCCAAGGTGGCGCGGCCCCGCGCTCGTCGCCTGCTGGTGATCGCGGTGCTGATGCCGTTGTGGGCGGCCTACCTGGTCAAGGCCTACGCCTGGCGCGGCATGTTCGCCACGGGTGGTCTGATCGACTGGATCGGCACCCCGTTCGGGGTCGGCTCGCCGGGCTACGGCATCGCCGCGACCGTCGTGACGCTGGCCTACCTCTGGCTGCCCTACATGATCCTGCCGGTGTACGCCGGCCTCGAACGTCTGCCCGACTCGTTGCTCGAGGCGTCCTCGGACCTCGGCGCCCCCGCCGTCACCACGCTGCGCCGGGTGGTGCTGCCGATGGTGTTCCCGTCGATCGTGGCCGGGTCGATCTTCACCTTCTCGTTGTCGATGGGCGACTACATCGCGGTCAAGATCGTGGGGGGCACCAACCAGATGCTCGGCAACGTCGTCTACGACTCGGTCGGCGCGGCCAACAACCTGCCCTTCGCGGCCGCGATGGCCACCGTGCCGGTGGTGATCATGCTGGTCTACCTGGCCGCCGTACGCCGGACGGGAGCGCTGGACAACCTGTGACCATCTCCGCCGGCCTGCGCCGCACCCTGCTCGCCTTCACCGCCCTGGTCCTCGCCGTGGTCTACGTGCCGCTCGGGCTCGTGGTGCTCAACTCGTTCAACACCTCCAACTCGTTCGGCTGGCCGCCGGAGGGCCTGACCACGAAGTGGTGGTCCCTGGCCGCGCACTCCAGTGGGGCGCGCGACGCGCTGCTGGTCAGCGTCGAGGTGGCCCTGCTGGCCACCGGGGTCGCGCTGGTGCTCGGCACGATGGCCGCGATGGCGTTGCAGCACACGCGGTTCTTCGGCCGCAACGTCGTGTCCCTGCTGATCATCCTGCCGATCGCCCTGCCCGGCATCGTCACGGGCCTGGCGCTCAACAACGCCTTCAAGTCGATGTTCGGCCTCGAGCTCGGGCTGTTCACCGTCGTGGTCGCCCACGCGACCTTCTGCATCGTGACCGTGTTCAACAACGTGCAGGCCCGCCTGCGCCGGGGCGGCGGCTCGCTCGAGGAGGCGTCGATGGACCTCGGGGCCGGCACCTTCACCACCTTCCGGCTGGTGACCTTCCCGATGATGCGCTCGGCCCTGCTGGCCGGGGCGCTGCTGTCCTTCGGCCTGTCCTTCGACGAGATCGTGGTGACCACGTTCACCACGAGCGGGCAGTTCCAGACCCTGCCGCTGTGGATCTTCAACAACCTCTTCCGGCCCAACCAGGCGCCGGTGGTCAACGTGGTCGCGGCCGCCCTCGTGCTGTTCTCGATCGTGCCGATCTACCTCGCTCAGCGCCTGTCCGGAGACACCTCGGAGACGATGACCCGATGAGCTCGCTGTCCGAGGACGACCTGACCCACCTGGCCCGCTGCGTCGAGCTGGCGGCCGAGGCCCTCGAGGCCGGCGACCAGCCGTTCGGGTCCGTGCTGGTGGCCGGTGACGGCACGGTCCTGCACGAGGCCCGCAACCACGAGGGCTCGGGCGACGCCACGCGGCACCCCGAGCTCGAGCTCGCCCAGTGGGCTTCTCGGCACCTGCCGCCTCCCGACCGCGCGACGGCGACGGCCTACACCTCCGGCGAGCACTGCCCGATGTGCTCGGCCGCCCACGCCTGGGTCGGCCTCGGCCGGATCGTCTTCGCGTCGTCGGCCGAACAGACCGCCCAGTGGTGCGCCGAGCTGGGCGCCGGGGCCTCGCCGGTGCGCCCGCTGCCGATCAGCGAGGTCGCGCCCGGGGTGCCGACCGATGGTCCGGTCGAGCCGTTCGCGAGCCAGGTCAGGGAGCTGCACCGACGACGGTCCGACCGTCCGGCGTGAGCCGCCTCGGCCCGAACGGCCGCGAGTCACCCGCACCGTGCCGGCCGGGCACGCGCACCAGTTCGGCGGATCGGGTCCGAGCTCGGCGGCTGCCGACACCGTCTCGGGGGCGAACCGGGTCCAGGTCCGCCGAGCTCCGCCCGCCTCCGCCGAACAGCCGCTGGGCGACCTCGTCGGCGGGAGTGGCCGGAGCTGGCGACAGCGGGGAGCCGGGTCAGTCGAGCGGGAACGTGCCGGTGCCGGTGACGAGGTAGTGGAAACCGATCGGTGAGGTCCAGAGATAGGCCGCAGGTGGGCCGCCGGAGTCAGGATCTCGACCGGGATCGATCAGCAGCCGCGGGTCGGTGACGAGCTCGGGCGTCCAGGGGTCGGGACCGGCGGCATCGAGGTCGAAGACCGACTCCACCCGGTGGTAGGTCCAGGTCGTGTGGGTCTTCGCTCGATGGTGGTAGCGGCACAGCTTGCCGAGCAGCCGGTTGCCGGTCTGGCCGGGTGGGCCGCCTTCGTCGGGGTCGACGTACTCGGTCGTGTGGTCGAGGTCGAACCGTCCGCGGTTGGTGCAGAAGGGGAAGACGCACGCGTGGTCGCGCTCGTCGACCAGAGCGCGGATGGCGTCGGGAGCTTCGTAGGCGTCGACCGCGACGTTGCGGTTGAGGTCGATCACCGGGGTGACCCTGACCGTCGCGCCGGGAGCGAGCTCGGCGATCCACCGCTCGACCGCAGCGCGGCTGATCGGCGAGGCAGCGTGCGGGAGCCCGGACGCCTGGACCCGAGCCACCTCGGTCGACGTGTGCAGGTGGACGTGGATCGGGCGCTCGACCCCGAGCGGTGTCCGGGCCCGGCTGGGGCGCCGACGCGGCGCCTCGTCCTCCCCGGAAGGCTCCTCGGCGAGGACGGCCTCGGCAGAGGCGGCGAGATCCAGGGCGTACTGCGGGTCGGCGAGGATGCAGAGCCCCTTGGACATGCGGACCTGCTCGGAGGAGTCGTCGCCGAGGACCTCCAGGTCGTGCGCCTTGTGGGTCAGCGCCTCCTTGAGGGCGAGGAGGCCCGGGACGTCGGCCACGGCCTCCATCCGGCCGGTGCCGTCGGGTCGGGACTCGTCGGTGACGAGCTCGTCGCCTCCGTGCTCGACGTCGAACCACACCCCCCGGCGCTCGCCGGCCGCTTCGGCCTCCGCCGCGGCGCGCTCGGGATCGAAGCGGAGGATCGCGGCGTTGACCAGGTTCTTGATGCGGGTCGTGGTCAGGGTGCGCGCGAAGGGCGCGAGCTGGCGGTCGACGTGGTCGGCGGCCTCGTCGGAGAGGGAGAGGGTCTCGCGTGCCACCTCGCGGGCGCGCCAGGCGGGAAGCGCGCCGGCGTGGACCTTGCCCCACAACCGGGGAAGACGCTCACGGACCTCGAGGCTCTGCTCGGTCCGCGCGCGAGCGGAGCCCTGGCTGGTGCCGAGGGCGGTGGCGAGCTCGGCGAGGCAGAACTCGTCGACGGGGACGCCGGACATCATGATCGGCGCGGAGTAGCCCTCGTGTCCGGGGAGGAGCGCGGAGTCGGCGAAGCTCGACGCGACGTCGGCGCGGTGGTCGTCGGCCCAGCCGACCACGTCGAGCATGTCCGCGGCGTCGAGGGCGTCCCTCTCCTTGCGGCGCGCCTTCATGCTGCTGAGGCGGGCGGTGCGGTCCCACGCACGCAGCTGCGACCCGAGGTCCGCGGCGACGAGAGGAGAGATCGACATGACCTCATCCCACCAGTGGCCACCGACGTTCTTCGGCGCGTGAGTGGCGTGCGCTCGCCCCCGTGCGGAAAGAGATCAGTCCCAGTAGTGACGCGGGACGATCGCCTTGGCCAGGCGGACGGCGTAGAGCCCCTTGAGCCCGTCGGAGTAGTAGACGAGCCGGCGGCGGAGGTCCCAGGCGGGCGCGGAGTAGGCGAGGCCACCGGCCCCGTTGGGCTTGGTGTTCGGGTAGGTCACGCGGTTGAAGTAGCCGACCTCGCGCGGGTGGTAGGGGTGGCGCACGTCGAAGATCCGCAGGCCGCTGCCGATCATGCTGCAGGCGACGATGCCGGGGTTGCGGTAGCGCGGCGCCGAGCAGTAGTGACCCGTGTAGCCACCGATGGTGCTGTTGGCGCCGGGGTCGTTCTTCTGCGGGCCGGAGCGGTTCTTCAGCTGGTGGACCGCGAGCCGCAGGTCGGACACCACGAAGGGGTTGCGGGCGTTGTCGATGTTGATCAGTCGCGCGGCACCGACCGGGGCGTCGGCCTCGTAGCCGCCGGCGACGACGAGCCCCGGACCGAGGGTGAAGTTGGCGAACTCGTCGGACTCCAGCACGTAGCGATGGCCGCCGATGAGCAGCGGGTCGGCCGCCTGGGGGATCGACTTCTGGCGCCACGACAGGTCGGAGAGGGTGCGCACCTGCGGGTCGGGCCTGCGTGCCTGGATCTGGCTGGTGTCGAGGATGCGCAGGCCGCCGACCGAGACGCGGCCGCCGGGGGAGGGCGTGCCGATGTTGGCGACGTACATCCGGTTGCCGTCGGGGCTGACCCGCAGGCCGTGGTAGTTCACGCCGTAGTACGTCGCGAGCGTCGCCGGGTGGCGCGGGTCGGTCAGGTCGATCGCCGCGAGGGTGTAGCCGGAGGTGGCCGAGGCGTAGAACGTCCTGCCGTCCGGGGCGAAGCCGCTCTCGTGGCCCAGGCCCTGGTAGGGGATCGAGGACTGCAGCACCGGGTGGCGGCAGTCGCGGCGCACCGAGTAGACGTCGATCAGGCCGGGCAGGGTGGCCGGGTTGCCGGCGACCGCGGCGAGCAGGCCCCGGCGGCGGTTGAGGTTGAGCGACTCGTGGGGGGAGTCCATCGCGAGGGTCTGCAGCGTGGCGGTGTGCCGCGGACGGCTCGGGTCGCTCACGTCGACCACGAAGGTGCCGATGCCGCCGGACCCCACGTTGTAGGGCAGGTCGGTCGGGGCGAGCCGCGTCGAGTCGTAGAAGACGCACGTGTGGCCCGCCGCGTCGACGTAGCGGTAGACCTTGAAGCCGCCGCTGGCGCCGATGTGCGAGAACAGCCGCGTGTTGCAGGAGTAGCCCTGCCGGGCGCGCCCGCTGTCGTAGTCGCGCTGCGGGACCCGGCCCTGGATCGAGGTCTCGGGTCGCGAGCCGGCGTTGCACGCCCGCTGCGGCGTCGGAGCCACGGCCGGCTCGTCGGCGGCCGACGACGCGCCGCCGGGGAGGAGGAGGACGCCGCCGGCCAGGACCACCGTGCCGGTCAGCACGAGCCTGGAGACCGCCCGAGAAGGTCGCCTCACAACCACGCCGCCCGCGCGAACTCCGCCTCGAGCTCCTCGCGCACGAGGATCGAGGGCGCGCCCGAGGCGTCGGGGCCCGTGGCCTGGCGCCACGTGTCGCCGTGCACCCAGTAGACGTGGGGGCTCACCGGCCCCGGCTCGGAGTCGAAGGCCTGCTGGGCCTGGTGGAACATGCGGACGAGGCTGCCGATCGCGTCCGCCCCGTCGACCACGCGGTAGAGCACCTTGGACCGGGTCGGGAGCGCCACGAACACCCCGTGGCCCCAGTCGGCCTCGTCGGTGGCGTGGTGGAGCAGCTGGGGGAGCGCGGTCGCCAGGGTCGCGGTGAAGTGCTCGGGACCCACGACCACGGTCACGCGGTCGGTGCCCTGCTCGGGCAGGGTCACCCCCTGCACGTGCTCGACCAGCGCGCTCGTGTGTGCGAGCGCCTCGGTCACCAGGTCGGCGTACGACGGGTGGCCGGCCAGGTCGGCCTCGGTGACGGTGTGCACGTGGCCGGGGAGGTGCAGGACCAGCTCCTGGGCGACACCGGGCAGCCAGTCGGGCGCCAGGTCGGCGACGGACGGGGCGAGGTGGCTGCGCGCGGTCAACCGGACGCGGAGGCGCTCGCGGAACTCCGCGTCGCTCAGCGTCTCGGGGGTGACGGCGGGGCCCGCGACCGAGAGGTGGTCGGCGATGACGCCCTTCCAGAGGCTGAGGTCGAGCGGCGCCAGCGCCTCGGCGAGCTGACCGAGCGGGTGCCGGGTGCCGGAGCCTTCGGTGAACCACTCCTGGCCGACCAGGGCGCGGCCGCCACCGGCGATGCCCTCGCCGCGCTCCTCGAGGACCGTCTCGACCAGGCGGCGCAGCACGTCGGCGCGGTAGCGGTCGAGCACGGGCAGGTGGGGGTCGGGGTCCACGACCGGGGGCGGCCCGGGTGGACCCCCCTCCGCGGTCACCGGGCTCGCGGAGCCCGTCGGTGCAGGAGGAGCTGGGGGAGTACGGCGGAACAGCGGCACCCCGTCAGTGTGGACCACCGACGGGGCGCCGTGAGCGGATTCGTCAGCGCAGGCCGCGGGTCGCACGACGTGCGGAGGCGGTGACCAGGCGCTGGTAGCCCGACCCGAGGATGCGCACCATCAGGTCGAGCGCCTTGGCGTCGACGCCGACGATGACGCGGGCCCGGCCGGCGACCATGCCGTCGACGATGATCTCGGCGGCCCGCTCCGGGCTCATCCGCGCGAGCTTCTTGTCGAACAGCTCGGCGGCCTTGGCCTGGTCCTGGCCGACCGCCCGGGCGTTGCGGGCGATCGCGGTCTTGATGCCGCCGGGGTGCACGCAGGTGACCTTGACCGGTGTGCCCGAGGCGACCATCTCCTGGCGCAGGGCCTCGGTGAGGCCCCGCACGGCGAACTTCGCGGCGTTGTAGGCCGACTGGCCGGGCACGGCCATGAGACCGAAGAGGCTGGAGATGTTGACCAGCCGGCCGTCGCCGGACGCGACGAGGTAGGGCAGGAACTCCTTGGAGCCGTGCACCACGCCCCAGAAGTCGATGTCCATGATCCACTCGAGCGACTCGTAGTCGAGGTCGGCGAAGTCGCCGTTGAGAGCGACCCCGGCGTTGTTGACCACGGCGTCGACCCCGCCGAGGTCGGCGGCGACGGCGGCGGCGTACGCCTTGACCCCGTCGCGGTCGCGCACGTCGAGCTTGTCGGTGTGGGCCTCGAGGCCGCTGACCTGCTTGATCGTCGCTGCGGTCTCGGCGAGCCCGGTGGCGTCGACGTCGCTGATCGCCAGGCGGGCGCCGTGACGGGCGGCGAGGACGGAGACCGCCCGGCCGATGCCGGAGCCGGCACCGGTGACGACGACGACCTTGCCGGCGAGCCAGTCGCGGCCCTGGGGGGTGGTGGTGCTCATGCGAAGACCTCCTCGGCCTGCGGGGTGGTGGGGAGGGGTGCCGGTGACACGACCTCGTAGCTGTCCCGGTCGAAGGACGACAGCAGCCGGCGGAAGGTGAACGTGGCGCGCGGCCACAGGGTGACGTTGCGACCGTGGGAGTCGAGGTACCACGACGCGCAGCCGCCGGCGCTCCACACGGTCGTCGTCATGCGGTCCTGCAGGTCCTGCACGTAGTCGGCCTGGACCTCGGCGCGCGGCTGCAGCGCGGTCACGCCCTCCTGCTCGAGGTGCTTCAGCGCGTCGAGGACGTAGGCGACCTGCGACTCGATCATGAACACCATGCTCGAGTGGCCCAGACCCGTGTTGGGTCCCACGACGAAGAACAGGTTGGGGAACCCGTTGACGGTCGAGCCCTTGTAGGCCTGCATGCCGTGCTCGGCGAAGTGGTCGGCGAGCGTCACGCCGCCGAGCCCGGTGACGTGCGAGGCGATCGGCAGGTCGGTGGTGTGGAAGCCCGTGGCCACGATGATCGCGTCGACCTCGCGCTCGACCCCCTCGCGGTCGACGATGCCCGTCGGGGTCACGCGGGCGATGCCCTCGGTCACCAGGTCGACGTCGTCGCGGTCCAGGGCGGGGTAGTAGCCGTTGGAGATCAGGATGCGCTTGCAGCCGATCTCGTAGTCGGGGGTGACCTTCCGGCGCAGCTCGGGGTCGGAGATGCCCTTCTCGATGTTCTTCAAGGCCATCAGCTTGGCCGGGGTGGCGAGCTTGGGCCACTTGGTGAAGGCGGGGACGTACATCTCCCGGCCCCAGTAGATCGCCGTCCGGTAGGCCCGTTGCACGCCGGGGACGTGCTTGAAGGCGAGCCGCTCGAGGGCGGTGTAGTCGCGGTCGTGCCGGGGGAGGACCCACGGCGCGGTGCGCTGGTAGACGTCGAGGTGCGCGACCTGCTCGGCGATCGCGGGCACGATCTGGATCGACGAGGCGCCGGTGCCGATGACCGCCACGCGCTTGCCGGTGAGGTCGTAGTCGTGGTTCCAGCGGGCGGAGTGGAACACCTCGCCCTCGAAGGAGTCGAAGCCCTCGATGTCGGGATCCTTGGGGTCCGAGAGCGCGCCGGCGGCCGAGACCAGCACGTCGGCGGTCAGCTCGCCGCGGTCGGTGGTGACCCGCCAGACCTGGGCCTGCTCGTCCCAGGTGGCGTCGGTCAGCGAGGTGTGGAACGCGAACCGGTCCAGCACCCCGGACTCGGTGGCGACCTTGCGGATGTAGGCCTGGATCTCGGGCTGGGGGGAGAAGGAGCGCGACCAGTCGGGGTTGAGCGCGAAGGAGTAGGAGTACAGCTGCGACGGCACGTCGCACGCCGCGCCCGGGTAGGTGTTGTCGCGCCAGGTGCCGCCCACGTCGGAGCCGCGCTCGAGCACGAGGAAGTCGCTGCGGCCCTGCTCGTGCAGCTTGATCGCGACGGCGAGACCGCCGAAGCCGGCGCCGACCACGAGGGTGCGCACGTGGGTGGGAAGCGTCTGGTCCGTGTCCATGCGCCCACCGTAGGAAAGTTGTTGAACGCGCGTCAATAGATTTGTTGAACGAAGTTCAGTAACATGGCGCACATGACCCGGACCCGCCTCAGCCCCGTCGAGCGCCGCGCGCAGCTGCTCGACCTCGGCATGGTGCTGCTCGCCGAGCGGGGCCTGGACGACCTGTCGATCGACGTGCTGGCCGAGCACGCCGGCATCTCCCGCGGGCTGCTCTACCACTACTTCTCCGACAAGCGGGACTTCCACCTCGCGGTCCTGCGGCGGATGTCGGAGGAGGTCGTCGCGATCACCGCGCCGCCGACCGGGGGCACGCCGATGACCCGCATGATGGCCTCGCTCGAGGCCTACGTCGGCTTCGTGGGCACCAACCGCGCGGCCTACGCCTCGTTCCTCCGCGCGGCCCGCAGCGGCGACGCCGAGTTCCACCAGATCTACGAGGAGTCGCGCACCGCGCTGCTCGACCGCATCTTCGAGGTCAGCGACGCCGAGGAGCTCGCCGCCCTCGGGCTGTACGACGACCCGCGCGGCCACCTGCTCGTGCGCGGCTGGAGCGCGCTGGTCGAGGAGACGGTGATGGCGTGGCTGGAGGACCCGGCCGGCCTCTCGCGCGAGGAGCTGCTCACGCTGCTGACCGCGGCGCTGCCCGGCATCACCCTGGCTGTGCAGCCGACGCCCAGGTGATCACTTCGAGGGCTGCGGCACGCGGCACTTCACCTTGGGGTTGACCCCGAGGTAGTTGAGCGGCCCGGCGACGACGGTCAGCACGGTGTCGCCCGCGGTCTTGCAGCTCACCTCGCGCCCGTCGCCGAAGTAGCCACGCTGGACCGCCGCCAGCAGGCCGATCACCAACCAGACCACCACGATCACGCTGCCGATGCGCATGGGTTGCCTCCTCGCCGCCCCGAGTGTGTCTGGAGCATTCCCGGTCCGACGCCGTCGAATCGTTGTTGTTTCGACAAGTTATCCTCGGCAGATGCCGAAGCCCACGCCGCTGTTGATGACCGTCGACGTCGTCGCCCTCTCGGTGCGGCCCGACGACGGGCTGTGCGCCCTCGCGGTCCGACGCGGATCCGAGCCCCACAAGGGTCGGTGGGCGCTTCCCGGTGGGTTCGTCGACAAGGACGAGCCGCTCGACAAGGCAGCGGCACGTGAGCTGGGCGAGGAGACCGGCGTCTCGCCGAGGTCGCTCGAGCTGCACCAGGTCGGGGCCTACGGCGCCCCCAAGCGCGACCCGCGCGGCCGGGTGGTCTCGCTCGCGTGGCTCACCGCGCTCCCCGCGAGCACCGAGGTGGCCGGCGGCGACGACGCGACCGACGCCCGGTGGTTCCCGGTCGCCGACCTGCTCAAGCCGCGCAAGCTGGCCTTCGACCACGCCACGATCCTCAAGGACGCGCTGGCCCTGGCCGGACGTGAGCTCGAGGACTCCTCGTTCGGCACCCGCTTCCTGCCGCGCGCGTTCACGGTCAGCGACCTGCGCGAGGTCTACGAGGCGGTCTGGGAGCAGGAGCTCGACGCCGGCAACTTCCAGCGCAAGGTGACCGGGGTCCCGGGGCTGCTCAAGCCGACCGGCCGCACGGTCCAGCGCGGCCGCGGGCGCCCGGCGGCGCTCTACACCGCGGGCAGCGCCACCACCATCAGCCCACCCCTCACCCGGGTCGGCTGAGTGGGTCGTCCCCCCGAGAAGGGTCGGCGCCGGCCGCGCGGGCGCCGTCCCGACCAGCGGGTGCGCCGCCTGCCACCCGAGGAGGTCGAGCGCCGGCGCGCCCTGGTGCCCGAGCTGCGCTACCCCGAGGAGCTGCCGGTCAGCGCCCGGCGCGAGGACATCGCGACGGCACTGCGCGACCACCAGGTCGTCGTCGTCGCGGGCGAGACCGGGTCGGGCAAGACGACCCAGATCCCCAAGATCTGCCTCGAGATCGGTCGTGGCACGACCGGATTGATCGGGCACACCCAGCCGCGTCGCATCGCCGCGCGCAGCGTCGCCGAGCGCATCTCCGAGGAGCTCGGGGTCGAGCTCGGTGAGGGGGTCGTCGGCTACCAGGTGCGGTTCACCGACAAGGCCGGACCCGACACGCTGGTCAAGCTGATGACCGACGGCATCCTGCTCGCCGAGCTCCAGCACGACCGGCTGCTCAGCCGCTACGACACGATCATCATCGACGAGGCCCACGAGCGATCGCTCAACATCGACTTCCTGCTCGGCTACCTCAAGCAGCTGCTGCCACGACGCCCCGACCTCAAGGTCGTGATCACCTCCGCGACCATCGACCCCGAGCGCTTCGCCCGCCACTTCGCCGACCGCTCCGGGACGCCCGCGCCGATCGTCGAGGTCTCGGGCCGCACCTATCCCGTCGAGGTGCGCTACCGCCCGCTGGTCGAGGAGTCCTACGACGACGAGGACGGCGAGCCGGTCGTCCGCGACCAGACCGAGGCGATCGTCGCCGCGTGCCACGAGCTGGTCCGCGAGGGGCCCGGCGACATCCTGGTGTTCCTGCCGGGTGAGCGGGAGATCCGCGACACCGCCGAGGTGCTCGAGGGTGAGCGGTGGGGCACCGGGCTCGCCGGCCAGGTCGACGTCGTACCCCTCTACGCGCGGCTGTCCGCCGCCGAGCAGCACCGCGTGTTCGAGCGGCACACCACGCGCCGCATCGTGCTCGCCACCAACGTCGCCGAGACCAGCCTCACCGTCCCGGGCATCAGGTACGTCGTCGACTCCGGCTTCGCGCGCATCTCGCGCTACTCCTTCCGCACCAAGGTGCAGCGGCTGCCGATCGAGCCGATCAGCCAGGCCTCGGCCCAGCAGCGCTCGGGTCGCTGCGGCCGCGTCGAGGCCGGTGTGGCGGTCCGCCTCTACTCCGAGGAGGACTTCGCGGGACGCCCGGAGTTCACCGACCCCGAGATCCTGCGCACCAACCTGGCCTCGGTGATCCTGCAGATGGCGGCGCTGGGGCTGGGCGACATCGCGCGCTTCCCCTTCGTCGAGCCACCCGACCGGCGCCAGGTGACCGCCGGCATGCAGCTGCTGGAGGAGCTCGGCGCCATCGAGTCGGCGAGCGGCAACCCGCGGCTGACCGAGGTGGGGCGCCGGCTGGTGTCGTTCCCCGTGGACCCTCGCCTGGGCCGGATGATCCTCGAGGCCGACCGGCTCGGCGTGCTCCCCGAGGTGCTGGCGATCACCGCGGCGCTCTCGGTGCAGGACCCCCGGGAGCGTCCGGTCGAGGAGCAGGCCCGGGCCGACCAGCTGCACGCGCGCTTCCGTCACGAGCGCTCCGACTTCCTCACCCTGCTCAACCTGTGGCGCCACGTGCGCACGCAGCAGCGCGAGCTCGGGTCGAGCGCGTTCCGGCGTATGTGCCGCAACGAGTTCCTCAACTACCTGCGCCTGCGCGAGTGGCAGGAGGTCGAGCAGCAGCTGCGCCAGACCGCCAAGCAGGTCGGGCTGGACGGCGCACGCGGCCGTCGCGACGTGCCCGATCCTGCGCAGGTCGACGAGGACGCCGTGCACCAGGCCCTGCTGGTCGGGCTGCTGTCGCACGTCGGCCTGCGCGAGGAGGCCCCGCCCGCGCAGCGGGGGCAGCGACGACCCCTGCGCGAGTACCTCGGCGCCCGCGGCACCCGCTTCGCGATCTTCCCCGGCTCGGGGCTGGCCCGGAAGCCACCCGAGCTCCTCATGGCCGCCGAGCTGGTCGAGACCTCGCGCCTGTTCGCCCGCGTCACCGCGGCCGTCGAGCCGGAGTGGGCCGAGCGCCTCGGCGCCCACCTGGTCACGCGCACCTACTCGGAGCCGCACTGGTCGCGCAAGCGCGCCGCGGTGATGGCCCACGAGCGCGTCACGCTGTACGGCGTCCCGCTGGTCGCCGACCGCCTGGTGCAGTACGGCGCGGTCGAGCCGGCACTGGCGCGCGAGCTGTTCATCCGCCACGCCCTGGTCTACGGCGAGTGGCAGACGCGGCACCGGTTCTTCCACGACAACCGGGCGCTGCTGGAGGAGGCCGAGGAGCTCGAGCACCGCGCGCGGCGGCGTGACCTCGTGGTCGACGAGCACACGCTGTTCGACTTCTACGACCAGCGCGTGGGGGAGGAGTGCGTCTCGGGCGCCCACTTCGACTCGTGGTGGAAGCGCGCGCGCCAGAAGAGGCCCGACCTGCTCACCTTCGACCCCGAGATGCTGCTCAACGAGGCCGCCCGCGGGGTGACCGAGCAGGAGTACCCCGACCAGTGGCGCGACGGCGACCTGGCCCTCCCGCTGCGCTACCACTTCGCCCCGGGGGCCGACGACGACGGCGTCACCGTCGACCTGCCCCTGGCCACGCTCAACCAGGTCGACGACCACGCCCTGTCGTGGCAGGTGCCCGGCCTGCGCGAGGAGCTGGTGGTCTCGCTGATCCGCTCGCTGCCCAAGGCGCTGCGGGTCAACTTCGTCCCGGCGCCCAACTGGGCACGCGAGTTCCTGACCGCGGTCGTGCCGGGGGGTGAGCCGCTGCTCGACGCCCTCGAGCGCTACCTGCTCTCGCGCACCGGCGTCGTCGTCCCTCGTGCGGCGTGGGACTGGTCGCGCGTCGCGCCGCACCTCAAGCCGACCTACCGTGTGGTCGACGAGGACGGCACGGTCGTCTCGACCGGCAAGGACCTCACCGAGCTCAAGGCCCCGCTCGAGGGGCGGTTCGCCGAGGCGCTGTCCGATGCGGCGGCCGACCGCACGGCCGCCGGCCAGAGGGAGTGGACGTTCGGCACGGTCGAACGCTCCTTCGTCCAGACCCGCGCCGGCCACCAGGTCCGCGGGTTCCCGGCCCTGGTCGACGAGGGTGCGGCGGTCGGGCTCCAGGTCTTCGCCTCCGAGGAGGAGCAGGAGGCCGCGCACCTGCTCGGCGTACGACGACTGGTGGCGCTCGCGCTGCCCGACGAGTCGGCGCGCCTCACCGACGGCTGGGACAACCGCCGCAAGCTGGCCCTCGCCGGGTCGACCTACCCGACGGTGAAGGCCTTCCTCGAGGACTGCCGCCTGGCCGCAGTCGGCGCGCTCCAGGCCGAGCACGGCGGAGCCGTCTGGGACGAGGAGGCGTTCGACCGCCTCGTCGCGGACGTCCGCCACCACCTGGCCGCCCGCTCGGCGCTCGTGCTCGACGACGCCGTCCGCGTGCTCGAGGCGTGGCGCACCACCGACCGCGCCCTCTCGGGCAGCGTCGACCTCCGGCTGCTCCCGGCGATGACCGAGATGCAGGCCCAGGTGGGCCGGCTCATGGGCCTCGGCTTCGTGGCGCGAGCCGGCGCGGCTCGGCTGCCGCATCTCGTGCGCTACCTCCACGCGGTCACCGAGCGGGCGACCCGGCTGCCCGAGCAGCCCGCACGGGACCAGCAGCTCGCCGACCGGGTGCGACCGCTGCAGGACGCCTGGCTGCACCGCGTGGCCGCCCTGCGACCGGGGGCGCCCGTGCCCCTCGCGCTGGCCGAGGTCGGGTGGATGCTCGAGGAGCTGCGGGTCAGCCTGTGGGCGCAGCGCCTGGGGACGCCCCGTCCGGTGTCGGAGACGCGGGTGCAGAAGGCGCTGGACGCGCTGTAGCCGGTCCGGAGAACTGTCGGCAACCCGTCACTCGGTGCGTCGGCCGGCGAACGGTGCTCCGGAGGGGATCGGCGAAGACTCGTCCCAGCGACACCGACCGCCGCACCACCGAGAGGAACCCGCCATGTACCCCGACCCGACCACCCTCGTCCAGACCCGCATGAGCGACCTGCGCCGCGAGGCCGACCGCGAGCGCCGCGTGCAGCGCATCAAGGCCCCGAAGCCGGCCGCCGGCCGCCCCGTGCGCCGCCCCCTGCTGCCCGCGTTCCTCACCTTCACCCGCGTCCGCCACGCCTGACCCGGCACCGCGCGCACCATCGGCCCACCCCTCGGAGAGACTGGAGCCCCAGCGCACAGGGGAGGGTCGATGAGGATCGCGGTCGCAGGAGGCACCGGTGTCGTCGGGGCGTACGTCGTGGCGGAGGCCGAGGCCCGGGGGCACGAGACGGTCGTGCTGACCCGGTCGACGGGGGTCGACCTGACCACCGGCGTCGGCCTCGCCGACCACCTGGCCGCCGTCGACGCCGTGGTCGACGTGACCAGCACCCGGGAGCAGCAGCGGGCCAAGGCGGAGGCGTTCTTCGGCACGGTCACGCGCAACCTGCTCGGGGCGGGGGCGGAGGTCGGGGTGGGCCACCACGTCGCGCTCTCGATCATCGGCATCGACCAGGTGCCCTCCGGCTACTACCAGGGCAAGCTGCTGCAGGAGCGCCTGGTCGAGGACGGGCGGGTGCCGTGGAGCATCCTTCGCGCCTCGCAGTTCCACGAGTTCGCCGAGCAGGCCCTCGGCTTCGTGACCGTCGGGCGCCTGTCGCTGGTGCCCAGGATGACCACCCAGCCGATCGCGGCGCGCGAGGTCGCGCAGGCGCTGGTCGACCTGGTCGAGGCCGGTCCGCGGGGCCGGGTGCCCGACCTCGCGGGACCCGAGGTCCGCGAGCTGGTCGAGCTCTCCCGCCTGGTCAACCGCGAGCGGCACCTGGGCCGCCGGGTGGTCGGCATACGCGTGCCGGGGGCGTGGGGCAGGGGGATGCGCTCCGGCGACCTGACGCCCGCCGACGACGGGCCGCGCGGGACGCAGACGTTCGAGGAGTGGTTGCGCGGCTGAGCAGTGCCCCGTGGCGTAGCGGTGCGACAAGCAGCGCGGATCTCGTCGCAAGGTCGGACGGGGAGCCCGTCAGAGGCCGAGCAGCGCCAGCTTGGCCTCGACGAGGGCACGGACCAGGTCGTCGGGCAGGGGCTCGTCGGCGGGGAAGTGCAGCGACCCGCTGGTGCGGGTGTAGCCGTCGAGCCGGTCCTCCAGCGAGGCCAGGACCTCGCCGCTGTGGGGGAGGTAGGACAGGTGCCTGCTGAACGCCGCGAAGCCGGCCACGACCTTGCCGCCGACCCGGAAGGCCGGCATGCCGTAGGAGATGCCCTGCTCGGCGTCGGGTACGACGGCCAGGATCGACCGGCGCAGCGCCTCCAGCGTCCCGCGCCCCGGCTCGCCGACCTCGGCGAGGTAGGCGTCGACCTCCGCGGCGCTCATCGGCTCAGCCCGCCCGCAGCTCGGGGTGGAACTCCTGGGCCGCGGCGAGGACCTCGTCGAAGACCTCGCGTGCCAGTGCGGCGCCCTCACGGCGTACGTCGGCCTCGGGCAGCCGCAGCAGCCGGTCGAGCCGGACCTCGGAGGGACGGTGCTCGCGGTCCCAGTCGCCGGTGCCGACGTCCATCCAGTGCCGGCCCCAGGAGGCCTCCTGCTCCTCGTCGCGGTCGTGGTCCTTGCTGGTGAGCTGGAGGGCGAGGAGATCGGCACCGTCGCGGGCGAGCACCAGGACGGGCCGGTCCTTGCCCTGCTGCGGGTCGTCCTCGTAGGGCACCCAGGTCCACACCACCTCGCCGGGGTCGGGGAGGCCGTCGACCTCGGCGGCGTAGGTGACGACGACGGGCTCGGACGGGTCCTCGGCTGGCATCTGCCCACCTTAGGGTTTGGTAAAGTTGGTCAGGTGTCCAACTCCGTGGTCGTCGCCACGTACAACCTCTACCTCGGGGCCGACCTGAGCCTGGTCCTCGGCGACCGCCCTCCCGGCGAGATGGCGGCCAACCTCGAGGAGGTCGAGCGCCAGCTGCTGGCCACCGCGTTCGACCGCCGTGCCGAGCTCGTCGCCGACGCGCTCGCCCCGCACGCCCCCGACCTGGTCGGCCTGCAGGAGGTCTGCACCTGGACCCTGGAGGGGGAGACCCTCTGGGACTTCGGTGCCCTGGTCGGCGAGGCCCTCGCGGACCGTGGGGTGGCCTACGACGTGGTGTGCGAGGTGCCCACCTTCGGCGGCACCGCCCACCTCGGCGTGGAGGCCGGTCTGCCCGGCGCCATCACGCTCAGCGGCTCCAACGCCGTCCTGCGCCGCGCGGACTCGCCGGTCCAGGTCGGCGAGACCGGGCGCGGCGTGTTCGGCGAGGCGCTGGGCGTGACCTCGCTCAACACCGACGACCTGGCGATCACCCGCGGCTGGTGCGGCGCAGCCTGCGAGGTCGACGGCCGGCCGTTCGCGTTCGTCAACACCCACACCGAGGCCTACGCCGCCGACTCGCGCAACACCCAGCGCGACGAGCTGCTGGCCGCCGCGGCCGGATGGGCCGGCCCGCTCGTCGTGGTCGGCGACTTCAACGCCACCCCCGCCGACGTCGGGATGCCCGCGGAGTTCGTCGACGCCTGGGTCGCCCAGGGCTCCGGGCCGGGGCTGACCTGCTGCCAGGCGCCCGACCTGGGCAACCCCGAGTCGCTGCTGCACGAGCGCATCGACTACGTCTGGGCCCGCGGAGCCGAGGTCGAGGAGGTCGCGCTGCTGGGCGAGGTGCCCCTCGAGGGGCCCGACCTGCGCTGGCCCTCGGACCACGCGGGCGTCGTGGCGCGGCTGGCGTTCTGAGCCGGCCCGTGACCGGGGCCCAGGCCGAGGAGTAGGCGCGCCGGACCGGGAGCGCCTCACGGCGCGTGGCCGCTCGTAGCGGCTTGTTGTGGGACCCGGGGCTGCCGCGGTCCGACGCGTTGCCCAGTGTACGGGTCAGGCCAGGCCGCCGCTGAGCTCCTGGCGACCCGCCGCCTCGAGCTGGTCGGCCAGCGTCATCAGGCGCGCCGCGGACAGGTCGCCCGCGACGGGTGAGCCCTCGTCGGCCAGGTGGGCCCGACCGGTGGCCGCGAGGTGGGCGAAGGCCGCCGCCCGGAAGAGCGTGTCGGCGTAGTCGCCGACCCGGATCCCGCGCAGCACCTGGTCGGCCAGCGCCCGGACCTCCTCCGGCCCGGGCGGCGAGGTCACCCCGGCCACCACCTCCAGCACCGGGGAGTGCCGCCGGCCCGCGTCGAACTGTCGCGCCGCGCCGGTCGGGTCGGCGTACACCCAGGAGCGCAGCAGGAAGAGCCGCCACAGGCTCCCGGCCAGGGACTCCGGCGCCGAGCCCGCCCAGACCTCGGCGATCTCCTCGAGCCCCTCGGTCTCGGCCAGCCGCACGATGCGCTCGACCACCTCCGCCTCCTCCGGCGAGCGGGGCCCGCGGACCAGCAGCGCCGCGGACCGGTCGGCGGCCTCGCTGCGGGCGGCCGGGTCGACGTCGCCGACGATCGCGTCGAAGTGGCCCGCGCCGGGCATGGCCGGGCGGCGGTGGCGCGGGGTCTCGGGCTCGCTCGTGGGTCAGCCCAGCCTCGCGGCCGCGGGGGCCAGTGAGCGTGCCGCCGGCGAGCGCTTGGCGGGGTAGTTGTAGTCCTGCTCGTCCAGGCGTACGACGACCAGCGCGACGAGCGCCCCGCGGCGCACCTGGGCGACGTCCTCGAACTGGGTGGTGTCCTTGGTCGAGCCCGGCGTGCTGTGGAGGTAGGCGAAGGCGTCGTCGCCGGCGGTGATCGTCTCGGCCTCGCTGACCCGGTGGGGCTTGTCGGAGACGTTGTCGAGGCGTCGCTGGCAGCTCGAGCGCCACGACCGGAGCACGTCCATCACCCGCATGGCGGTCTGCTCGTCGGGGAAGCGGGCCACGATCTCGAACGCCGAGGCCGGGGCGTCGGCCGCGCTCGCCGGGGGCGCGTAGGAGCGCGAGACGGCCTCGCGGGCTCCGATCGCGGCGAGGGAGAAGCGGACGCAGTCGGCGATGCCGCCGGTGGTCGGCTCGGCGGTCAGGGTCTCGCCGTCACGCCAGCGCCACTGGGCGTTGAGACCGGCCATCGAGCCGGCCGGCAGCAGGCGCGTGGTCAGCGCCGGGGACGGGGTCACCGTGCGCGTGGGGGAGGGCGTGGGGGTGGGGGAGGCCGAGGTCGGCGTCACGGTGGGCGTCGGGGTCGGCGTGGCCGAGGAGGGCGTCGGGGTGGCCTCCGTGGACTCGGGCGCGGAGGACTCGACGGTCGGGTCGCCACTGGTCGCCCGCGTGTCGTCCTGGCCCAGGCACGCGCTCAGGGACCCGCCCAGGACCAGTGCGGCGAGGCCGACCCTGGCGGCGCGCGACCGCGCTCGTCGTCGTACCTGCGTGCGCCTGGTCAATGGTCCCTCCCGGGGGTCTGGGTGCGTTCCCTCGCTGACGCCCTCACTGTAGGTCGGGCCGCCCGTCCGCCCGGGGCATGGGCCGGGCGTGGCGTGTGGGGCGAGCCGATACGGTGCCCCAGTGACGACAGGTGGGCGGATGCGCCGGGCGGCGACGGTGGGCACGGCGACCCTGGTGGCCCTCACGACGCTGCTCGCGGGCTGCATCGACGGGTCCGCGAGCACGAAGCCCCCGTCCACCCCGACGCCGACGGCGCCGTCCTCCAGCCCCACGCCCGAGCCGCAGACGCTCCGCTTCTCGGTGTACGGCGGCCGCCAGGCCGTGCGCGCCTACCGCGACATCGCCGACTCCTACGAGGCCGACCACCCGGGTGTGCGCATCGTGCTCCAGCCGCACTCCGACGCCGCCGCGGCCGCGGAGGACGCGCTCGCCGACCTCTCCACCCCCGACCCCGACGCGGCGAGCCCCTCGGGGAGCAGCCCGGCGGCCTCGGCCGGCACCACACCCACCCCGTCGAGCCCGACCAAGGCGCTCACCCCGTCGAGCCCGACCAAGGCGCTCACCCCGCCCGACGTGTTCCTGCTCGACCAGCACTACCTGCCCGACCTGGTCTCCACGGGCCGCCTCCACCCGCTCGACGACGAGCTGGAGGACAAGGGCGTGGAGTTCGGCGACGACTACCAGCGCGTCGCGCTCACCGCGTTCAGCGCCGAGTCCGCGCTGCAGTGCATGCCGTTCGAGATGTCGCCGACGGTGCTGTTCGTCAACACGCGCCTGGTCCGGTTCTTCCGGCTGCTCGACGAGGGGATCGAGCCCCCTGACGAGAACGGCGCCTGGCGCTTCGAGGACTTCGCGGCCACGGCCCGGCTGGTCGCCCAGGAGTCCACGCGCCCGGGGTTCCGGGCGGTCTACCTGCCCCGGGACGCCGACCTGCTGCAGGCCCTGATGCGCACCGCCGGCGGCGACATCGTCGACCAGGGCGAGGACCCCAGCCAGCTGTCGCTGGACAGCGACGCCGGTCGCGAGGCCCTCACCGCCTACCTCGAGCTGGCCCGTGACCGCTCGACCTCCCTCTCGGACCGCCAGGCGCTCCGGGTCGCGCCGGCCAAGCGGTTCGCCCAGGGCCGGCTGGCCTTCCTCTTCGGCACGCGCGCCGACGTCCCGGCGCTTCGGGCCTCGGGCGTGCCCTTCGACGTGGTGTCCGTGCCTCGGGTCGGCAAGTCCAAGGCGACGGCGGCGGCGATCTCCGGGCTGTGCGTCGACGCGGACAGCCCGGTGCGCGACGCCGCCGTCGACTTCGTCGCCCACGCGGTCAGCGAGACCTCGCTCACCCGCGCGGCCCGCTCCGGTGCGCTGGTCCCGGCCAGCCTCGACGTGGTCAACTCCGCGGCGTTCGCCCAGCGGGCCAGGCGCCCGCACACGGTCGCGCCGTTCATCGAGGGGCAGAAGCGGGCGGTGCTGCTGCCGTACTCGTTGGCCTGGCGGCAGGCGGAGACCCGCATCGAGGAGCTCATGGGCAGGCTCGCCGCGGGCACCCAACGCGACCTCGAGCCCGAGCTGGATCGCCTGCTCCCCGCGATCGACGAGGAGTCCAAGGCCTGGTTCGACCAGGCCGACACGAAGACCGGCGACGGCTGAGCGGTCCTGCTCAGGCCGGCGGGTGACCGACCCGGCTCAGGCCGGCGGGTGGGCCGCGATCGCCTCGTCGAGCAGGGGCGCGGCGAGCTCGACCTGCCAGGCCCGGGCCCCGAGGCGGGCGAGCTCGGCGGCCGCACCGTCGGCGGGTGGCTGCCACAGCACCCGGCGCAGGTAGTCGGGGGTCAGCAGGTTCTCCACGGGCAGGTCGAGCGAGGCGGCCAGCTCCTGCACGGCGGCGCGCGCCTGGGCCAGCCGTGCCGCGGCGACCGGGTCGCGGTCGGCCCACGCCCGCGGGGGCGGCGGCCCGTCGTACCTCGCGGTGGCCAGGGGCAGCTCGTCCTCGGGCAGCTCGCGGGCCTCCTTGAGCGCCTCGACCCAGGTGGCGGCGTACCTCGCGGCGCCGCGCCCCTTGAAGCCGGGCAGCGCGAGCAGCGCGTTGCGTTCGCGGGGCAGCGCCGAGGCGGCCTCGACCAGCGCGCTGTCGGGCAGGATGCGGCCCGGGGTGACGTCGCGCTCGGCGGCGATGTCGTCGCGGGCGTGCCACAGCGCGCGGACCGCAGCCAGCGAGCGGCGACCGCGGACACGGTGGAGGCCGGAGGTGCGACGCCACGGCTCGGCCTTGGGTCCGGGGGCCTCGAAGGAGCAGAGGTGCTCGAACTCCTGACGTGCCCACCCGGACTTGCCGGCCGCCTCGAGCTGGTCGTCGAGGGCGTCGCGCAGCTCGACGAGCACCTCGACGTCGAGGGCGGCGTACTCCAGCCACGGCGTCGGCAGCGGGCGGGTCGACCAGTCGACCGCCGAGTGTTCCTTGCGCAGCCGGAAGCCGGTGATCTCCTCGACCAGCGTCGCGAGCCCGACCCGGGGATAGCCGAGCAGGCGCCCGGCCAGCTCGGTGTCGAACAGCGACGTGGGCGCGAGCCCGAGCTCGCGCAGGCAGGGGAGGTCCTGGGTGGCGGCGTGCAGGATCCACTCGGGCCCGCTGAGCGCCTCGGCGAGCGGGCGCACGTCGCTCAGGTCGATCGGGTCGACCAGGGAGGTGCCCGAGCCCTCGCGACGCAGTTGGACGAGGTAGGCGCGGGCGGAGTAGCGGTAGCCCGACGCGCGCTCGGCGTCGATCGCGATCGGGCCGGTGCCGGCGCCGAGCCGGGCGGCGACCCCGGCCAGGCCGGCGTCGTCGGCGGTGACCGGCGGCAGCCCGTCGCGCAGTTCGAGCAGGGGAGCCGGGGCAGGAGGCGGCGCCTCGTCACCCTCGACGGTCGGCTGGTCCTCGGACGAGGTCATCCCTCGCCACGCTGGCCGCGCCGGCTGGGCAACGCGGTCACGCCCTCGGGGACCGGCTCGAGGCCGGAGGCCGTGCAGAGCAGCTCGCCCCAGGCCTCGACGTGGGGACCGAGCGGACCCTGGGGGGTCCAGGACGCCCGGATCTCGAGCTGGGCGCTGCCGGGGTCCTCGGCCATCGCCCCGAAGCTCTCGGAGGTGACCTTGGTGACGGTGCCGGACGCGGCGGCGTAGGTCGCACCGTGCTGCTCGAGCGCCTCCACCAGCCAGGTCCAGGCGACGTCGGCCAGCAGGGGGTCGGCGGTGAAGTCGGGGGTGAGCTCGGCGCGGACGTAGGCCACGCAGCGGAAGGTGCCGCCCCAGGTGTCGTTGCCGGCGGGGTCGTGCAGCAGCACCAGCCGGCCGGTGCCGATGTCGTCCCCGGCCACGGTGACGTCGGCCGACAGCGCGGAGGAGAACGGTGCGATGCGCTGCGGGGCAGGCATCTCCTCGCACGTCACCTCGGGGCGGAGCCGCGCGTCGCGCAGCTGCGCGACGGCGTCCCGGAAGGTCTGCGGCAGGGCAGCGGACGCCACACGGGAGGGTGAGCGCGTGGCCATGGCCTCAGGGTACGGGCGATCGTGCGATCGTGAAGCACAGACACGCGACGGCGACGCGCCGGTCCTCTGGAAGACTGGAGGACATGTCGACCCCTTCCCCCGAGACCGATCAGCGCAGGTCACCCCGCGAGTCGGCCTTCGTCCGCGCCGCCCGGGGGGAGCCGGTGCCCCACACCCCGGTCTGGTTCATGCGCCAGGCCGGCCGCTCGCTGCCGGAGTACCGCAAGGTCCGTGAGGGCGTGGGCATGCTCGAGTCCTGCATGCGCGCCGACCTCATCACCGAGATCACCCTGCAGCCGGTGCGCCGCTACGGCGTGGACGCGGCGATCTTCTTCTCCGACATCGTCCTGCCCCTCAAGGCGGTCGGCGTCGACCTCGACATCAAGCCCGGGGTCGGTCCGGTCGTCGCCTCTCCCGTCGAGACCCTCGCGGACGTCGCCGCCATACCCGACCTCACGCCCGAGCACGTGCCCTACGTGACCGAGGCCGTCCAGCAGCTCGTGGCCGAGCTCGGTCCGACGCCACTGATCGGCTTCGCCGGCGCGCCGTTCACCGTCGCGTCCTACCTCGTCGAGGGCGGACCGTCCAAGGACCACGCCCGCACCAAGGCGATGATGTACGGCGCCCCCGACGTCTGGGACGCCCTGATGCGCAAGATCGCCGGCATCGCCGCGGCCTACCTCCGTGTCCAGGTCTCCGCGGGTGCCTCCGCGGTCCAGCTCTTCGACTCGTGGGCCGGCGCGCTCGCGCCACAGGACTACCGTGCGCTGGTGATGCCGCACTCGACGGCGGTGCTCTCCGCGGTCGCGGACCTCGACGTGCCGCGCATCCACTTCGGGGTCGGCACCGGCGAGCTGCTCTGGCTGATGGGCCAGGCGGGTGCCGACGTCGTCGGGGTCGACTGGCGCGTCCCCCTCGCCGAGGGCGTACGCCGGGCGGGCGGCCGCGCGGTCCAGGGCAACCTCGACCCCACGCTGGTGTTCGCCCCGACCGAGGTGATGCTCGCCCGGGCCTCCGAGGTGCTCGAGGCCGGTGCCGCCGCCCCGGGACACATCTTCAACCTCGGCCACGGCGTCCTCCCGGCCACCGACCCCGACCAGCTCGCCCGGCTGACCGACCACGTGCACGAGGTCTCCGCGCGCTGACGCAGGTCGGACCCCGAGGTCGGACCCCGGGTCAGGCGGCGGGCTCGGGCAGCGGGGCCGGGCGGGTCCGGCGACGCCGGTGCACCCACCGCAGCAGCGGAAGCCCGAGCAGCGCCAGGACGACCGCGAAGGGGAGCACGACCCCGACGCCCTGGCTCAGCCCGACCACGGCGGTGGTGAAGGCGCCCCAGCCGGTCGAGAGGCCGGCCACGAAGCCGGTCGCGGCCTTCTCGGGCCCGGTGTGGGCCTTCGGCTTCGCGACGTGCTCGAGGTGCACGGTGATGGTCGACTCGGCGGTGAGGTCGGCGAGCTGGCGCTGCTGGGCCCGCAGCGACCCGAGGTCGCCCTCGCGCCGCGCGATCTCGGACTCCAGCCGCACGATCCCGTCGACGGTCCGGGCCTTGTCGAGGAACCCCCGCAGGCGGCCCAGGCTGATCTCCTGGGTCCGGATCCGTGAGGCGACGTCGATCACCTTCTGCGTGACGTCCTCGGTGCTGCGGTCGACGTCGACCTGGGGGGCGAGCTGCTCGAGGTCGTCGAGCGCCTGGTCGAACCTCTCGGTCGGCACCCGCAGCTGCAGCACCGATCGGACGGTCTCGCCCTTGCGGTTGCGCTCGGTTCGCTCCTGGGCGACGTAGCCGACGTACCTCCGCAGCAGGTCGCCCACCTGCTCCCGCGCCCGGGTGACGTCGGTGGTCCGCACGGTGACCTGGGCGGTGGCGATCACGTCACGGCCGAGGAACGTGGTGTCGGGCAGCCTGGTCGAGACCTTGCCGGTCTGCCTGGCGGAGGTCCTGAGCGAGGTGTCGGCGAGCCGGCCGACGTCCTGGGGGCGGTCGGCGACGGCGGCCTCGGGGAGGGCGCCCGTTGCGACGGGTCCGGCCGCGGAGCCGCCGGAGCTCCCTGAGCCGCCGGAGTCGTTGCTGCCCCCGCTGGAGCAGCCGGCGAGGACGGCGGTGACGGCGACGGCGGCGAGCAGGGAGGTGGGCAGGGACGGCATGACGGGCTCCGATCGTCGGTGTCCCGGTGTGACGCAGGGCAGCAGCGTCGGGTTCCCCCGGTGATGGTGAGATGGGGGGATGGAGGTCACGCCCGAGCTGCCCGTCGTCGTGATCGGCGGCGGGATCGCCGGTCTGACGGCCGCCCGCGAGGTCCGTCGGCGCCACCCCGGGCGCCAGGTCCTGGTGCTCGAGGGCAGCGACCGCGTCGGCGGCAAGCTGCGCCTGGAGGAGGTCGGGGGCGTCACGCTCGACGTCGGCGCGGAGTCCCTGCTGGCCAGGCGCCCCGAGGCGGTCGACCTGGTCCGCGACGTCGGTCTCGGCGACGACCTGGTCCACCCGGCGACCACCAAGGCGCGGATCTGGTCGCGGGGCCGGCTGTGCCCGCTGCCCCGCTCGGTGATGGGCATCCCCGGCGACCTCGACGACCTGCGCGCCAGCGGCATCCTGTCCGCGGCGGGCATGGCGCGGGTCGAGGGCGAGCCCGGGCTGCCGCGCAAGATCCTCGACGGTGACCTCAGCGTCGGTGACCTGGTCGTCGACCGCTTCGGCACCGAGCTGCTCGACCGGGTCGTCGAGCCGCTGCTCGGCGGGGTGTACGCCGGCCACGCGCGCGAGATCTCCGCCCGGGCCGCGATCCCGCAGGTGGTCGCCCTGCTCGCCGGCAACCCGTCGCTGCTGCACGCGGCCGAGGACTCCTTGGCCGCGGCCTCCGACGACCCGGTCTTCGCCGGGATCGTCGGCGGCGTCGGGCGGCTGCCCCAGGAGCTGGCGCGGGGGCTCGACGTGCGGCTCGGGGAGCCCGCGATCGAGCTGCGCCGGACCCCGGAGGGGTTCCGGGTCCTCCACGGGTCGGCCTACCGGCCCTCGTCGGTCGACGCCGCGGCCGTGGTGGTCGCCCTGCCCCCGCCCAACGCCTCGCGCCTGCTCGGCCCGCTCGCGCCCGCCGCCGCGACCGTCCTCGCGGAGGTCGAGGTCGCCTCGATGGCGGTGGTGACGATGGCCTTCGCCGCCGAGCAGTTCCCCCGCGTGGAGGGGTCGGGCTTCCTGGTGCCGCCGGTCGACGGGCGCTCGATCAAGGCCGCGACGTACTCCTTCCGCAAGTGGGACTGGGTCTGCCGGGCCGGCGCCGACAAGGGCCTGGTGCACCTGCGGGCCTCCCTCGGGCGTCACCGTGAGGAGCGCGAGCTCCAGCGCGACGACTTCGAGCTGGTCGACACCGTCGTGGTCGACCTCGCCGCGGCCATCGGCCTGCAGTCCGGGCCCGTCGACTGGCACGTGCAGCGCTGGGGCGGGGGTCTGCCGCAGTACGCCGTCGGCCACCTCGACCGGGTCGCCCGGATCCGCTCGGCGGTCGCGGCCGTGCCGGGCCTGGCGGTCTGCGGGGCGACGTACGACGGGGTGGGCGTGCCCGCGTGCATCGCCTCCGCCGTCGCCGCCGCCGACCAGGTGGACCGGCATCTCGGGGTCTCAGGGCCGCAGGGGACAATGGGGCCATGACCGCTCCGACCAACCCCGTCCCCAACCGGGGCAAGCGCGCGAAGGACCTCAACGACTCGATCCGCTACACGATGTGGTCGGTCTTCCACCTGCGGGACCGCCTCGACGGCCCCGAGCGCGAGGCCGACCGTGAGGCCGAGGCCCGTGAGGTCGAGAAGCTCTTCGAGGAGATGGGTGACGAGGTCACCGTCCGCGGCGTCTACGACGTCTCCGGGCTGCGCGCCGACGCCGAGGTCCTGGTGTGGACCCACGCGGAGTCCTCCGACCAGCTGCAGCAGCACTACCACCGCTTCCGTCGCACCGCGTTCGGTCGCCGCCTCGAGCCCGTGTGGTCCCAGATGGCGCTGCACCGGCCGGCGGAGTTCAACCGCAGCCACATCCCGGCGTTCCTCGCCGACGAGGAGGCCCGCGACTACGTCTGCGTCTACCCGTTCGTGCGCTCCTACGAGTGGTACCTCCTGCCCGACGACGAGCGCCGCGCCCTGCTCGCCGAGCACGGCAAGATGGCGCGCGACTACAGGGACGTCCGCGCCAACACCGTCGCCTCGTTCGCGCTGGGCGACTACGAGTGGATCCTGGCCTTCGAGGGCGACGAGCTGTTCCGCATCGTCGACCTGATGCGCCACCTCCGAGGCTCCGAGGCCCGGCGCCACGTGCGCGAGGAGATCCCGTTCTACACCGGCCGCCGCCGCGAGGTCGCCGAGCTGCTCGCCGACCTCCCCTGAGGCGCCCGGCCTCCGATGGGCAGCTGGGGGGCGGGCGCGGTCAGGCCTTGGGCTCGAGGGTCAGCGAGATCGAGTTGATGCAGTAGCGCTGGTCGGTCGGGGTGTCGTAGCCCTCGCCCTCGAAGACGTGGCCCAGGTGGGACCCGCAGGAGGCGCAGCGGACCTCGACGCGCTTCATGCCGTGGCTGGTGTCCTCGATGTACTCCACCGAGTCGCCGGCCAGCGGCGCGTAGAACGACGGCCACCCGCAGTGCGAGTGGAACTTGCTGTCCGAGCGGAACAGCTCGGCCCCACAGGCCCGGCACGAGTAGACGCCCTCGGTCTCGGTGTCGGTGTACTTGCCCACGAAGGCCCGCTCGGTGCCGCCCTTGCGGAGCACGGCGTACTCGTCGGGGGACAGCTCCTCACGCCACTCGGCGTCGCTCTTCTCCACCTGGTAACCCATGAGGTGAACGTACCCACTCGGTGGTCGAGCTTGTCGAGACCTCGTGCCACGATGCCCGCATGGCCACTCCCGCCGCCCACGTGACCGCAGGGGACCGTCAGGTCCGCGTGACCAGCCCCGACCGGGTCATCTACGAGGCGACCGACTCCACGCCCGAGGTCACCAAGCTCCAGGTCGTGGAGTACGTCGTCTCGGTCGAGGACGGCCTGATGCGCGCGCTGCGCGAGCGGCCGACGGCGCTGGAGCGCTGGCCCTCCGGCGTACGCCCCGAGATCACGCTGGCGACGGGACGGCCGGGGGAGAAGGCCGACGCGTTCTACCAGAAGCGCGTGCCCAAGGGTGCGCCCGACTACCTCGAGACCGCGGAGGTCACCTTCCCCTCCGGACGTACGGCGGACGAGGTGTGCCCGACCGAGGTCGCGGTCGCCGCGTGGTGCGCCCAGATGGGGACCCTGACCTTCCATCCGTGGCCAGTACGCCGGGCCGACGTCGACCATCCCGACGAGCTGCGGCTCGACCTCGACCCGCAGCCGGGCACCGACTTCTCCGACGCGGCCCGCGTGGCGCTGTTGCTGCGCGACCTGCTCGCCGAGCACGGGCTGACCGGGTTCGCCAAGACCAGTGGCAACCGGGGCGTGCACGTCTACGTCCGGATCGAGCCGCGGTGGGACTTCGTCGACCTCCGGCACGCCGCGATCGCGCTGGGCCGTGAGCTCGAGCGGCGCGACGACGGCGTGACCACCGCGTGGTGGAAGGAGGAGCGCGGCGAGCGCATCTTCCTGGACTACAACCAGAACAACCGCGACCGCACGATCGCCTCGGCCTACTCCCTGCGCCCGATCCCCGGAGCCCCGGTCTCCACCCCGGTCGAGTGGGACGAACTCGACGGGCTGGACCCCAGGTCGCTCAACCTCTGGACGGTCCCGGACCGCCTGCGCGAGCAGGGCGACGCGATGGCGACGATCGACGACCACGCCGGCGACCTGACGCCGCTGCTCGCGATGTGGGAGGCCGACGTCGAGGCCGGCCTGGGCGAGCTCAACTACCCGCCGGACTACCCCAAGATGCCCGGCGAGCCGCCGCGCGTGCAGCCGAGCAAGAAGGTCGCCGCCCACTGGGACGAGGACGGCAACCGGGTCCCCGACGCATGACCGTCCTCGCGCTCGTGCTCGCGGTGCTGTGCGTGCCGACGGTCGCGGGCCTCGCGCCGTGGCGCTGGTGGCTGATGTGGGCCGCGCCGGTCGGGGGAGTCGCCGGTGCTGCTCGGGTTGTCGGACGCGGTCTCCGTCTCGCCCCGCGTCCGCAACCGGACGAGCGTCAGTTGATCGAGCCGCAGGCGACGGGGAGCGTGGCCTCGAAGAGGCTGCTCAGCGAGCTGCTGTCGGCGTCCCACGGCAGGTCGGTGCCGTGGATGACGATGTGCAGGTCCGAGAGGTTCTTCGCCACCTGCTTGGAGACGGTGATCGTGCGCTGGTAGCTCAGGTCGCCGTTGGCGTCGGCGGAGACGAAGCGCTCCAGGGCCAGGCCGCTGCCGGGGTCGGTCGCGCCGGTCCGGGTGAGCGAGACGTCGATCGGGCCGTAGGACGGGGCGCCCTCGTTGAGCGAGATCAGGCCGTCCGGGGTGCCCTCCTGCTGCGGGGTCGAGTCGTCGATCGGGTCACCGGTGTTGACGTCGGCGTCGGCGGTCGGGCACTCGTTCACGTGGTCGAAGACGCCGTGGATGTGCATGGCGTGCGGCTCGCCCGGGGTCAGGCCGGAGGCGGTGAGGTGGACCGAGATCGTGCGGCCCGTGAGCTTGATGTCGGCGTGCCCGGTGACGTCGGAGCCACCGTCGGCGGCTGCGCTGTGGGGGACGGGAGCCAGCTCGGCGGTGAGCTTGCCGCCGCTGGCGGCCATGGCGCTGAACGGGATCGCGACGATCGTCGCGGTGAGCGCTCCCATGAGGAGCTTCTGACGGGATGAGCGCATTGGTGCCTCCGATGAACGGTGGCGTCCTCCTTGGGTGGCGAACGTCTGGGTGCGGTTCGCGCCACAGCGCTGGGCGGACGGGTCAGAAGCCGCTGACGCCCTCGCCGCCGCCGGCCTGCTCGTCGAAGCTCTCGTGCTCGAGCAGGTGGAGGACCGGCACGCCGAGCTTGCGGCGGGCGCGGGAGGTCCAGTCGACGTGGAAGAACTCGGCGACCACGTGGGGGCGGGTCAGCACGATCACCTCGGCCGCGGCCAGCTCCTTGGACTTGTCGACCAGCGCGTGGACCGGCTCGTCGGTGACGAGGACCCCCGTCGCCCTGCCGCCCGCGGCGGTGAGCGCCTCGACCGAGGTGGCCAGGTCGCGGCGCGCGGTCTCGAGCAGCTCGTGCTGGAGGTCCTCGACGCCCTCGGGGTCCATCGCCATCGGCGGCCCGACCAGCGCGTCACCGGCCGACAGGGCGCCCATCGCCGACTCGATGCGGCCTGCGGCGTCCTCGACCGGCAGGAGCACGTGGTAGCGCACGTCCTCCTCGAGCTCGGTGTGCAGGCCGCGCACCTGCTGCGCGTCCTGGGCGCTCAGGGGCTGCTCGACCAGCAGGACCACGTCGTACGTCGTCGACTCGCTCATGCGGCCAGCCTATTGCTCAGCCGTCGGCGCGCAGCGGCTCCCCACCGAGGATGTCGGCCAGGTCGTAGGCGACGACCTCCTCGAGCTGGTCGTAGCCGCAGGTCTCCGGGTCGCGGTCGGTGCGCCACCGCTTGAACTGTCCGGTGTGGCGGAACCGCTCGCCCTCCATGTGGTCGTAGCCGACCTCGCACACCAGGTCGGGGGTCACCGGCACGAACGAGAGGTCCTTGCCGGCGTTCCACCGGCTGCCGGCCTGCTGCGTGCGACCGCCGCTGGCGGTGATCTCCGACCAGCCTGCCCACGGGTGCGTCTCGTCGCCGATCGCCACGCGCTCCTGCATGAGCTCGAACAGCTCGGCGCGCTTCTTCTGGGTGAACGACGCGGCGACGCCGATGTGGCGCAGACGTCCCTCGGCGTCGTACAGCCCGAGGAGGAGCGAGCCGAGCAGCGGGCGCTCGGGGGTGGAGCCCTTGTGCTCGCGATAGCCGGCGACGACGACGTCGGCGGTGCGGGCGTGCTTGACCTTGAACATCGAGCGGGCGTTGGGCTGGTAGGTCCCGGACAGCGGCTTGGCCATCACGCCGTCGAGCCCCGCGCCCTCGAACTGCTCGAACCACCGCAGGGCGACCGCCGCGTCCGTCGTCGTCGGCGTCACGTGCAGGGGAGCGGTCGCGTGCTCCAGGGCGGCCTCGAGCTGCGCGCGGCGCAGGGCCAGGGGAGTGCGGGTCAGGTCCTCGCCGGCGAGGCTCGTCAGGTCGAAGGCGACGTAGGAGGCGGGCGTCTCCCGCGCGAGCAGGTCGACCCGCGACCTGGCCGGGTGGATGCGCTCCTGGAGGGCCTCGAAGTCGAGCCGGTCCCCGCGGACCACGATGACCTCGCCGTCGAGGACGCACCGCTCGGGCAGCTGGGCCAGGAAGGCCTCGACCAGCTCGGGGAAGTAGCGGTTGAGCGGCTTGCCGTTGCGGCTGGCCAGCACCAGGTCGTCACCGTCGCGCCCGACGACGCAGCGGAAGCCGTCCCACTTGGGCTCGAAGAGCAGGCCCGGGTGCTCGGCGTCGTCGAAGTCCGACGGGTCGGGGATGTCCTTGACGGACTTGGCGAGCATGGGTGCCGGGGTGTCCACGAGGGGAGCGTACGACGCCCCGCGAGCCTCAGCGGAGGAGGAGCTTGACCGCCATGTCGATCGACTTGTTGACGTCCGCGGCGTCGGCGCGGCCGGTGACCCACTGGACCAGGGAGGCCAGCCACACGTCGCCGATCACCTTGGCGATGGCCAGCTCGTCCTCGGTGGGCTCGTGGTCGGAGTAGGGCGTGTCGGGGTCGGCCATCGCCCGGGTCAGGGCGCGGGTCATCTGGAGCCCGACCACGTGGATCTCCTGGGCGACGGAGCCGTCGGCGAACATGAACGCGCGCGTGAGGGCCTCGGTCAGCTTGGGGTTGCGCTGCATGCCCTGGCTGGACTGGTCGAGGACCCACATCACGCGCTCGTGCGGGGTGTCGCCGGGGATCGCGCGGCCCTCGATGCCGGCGTTGGCGCGCTCGAACTCGCGGCCGAGCGCGGAGACGAGCAGGTGGATCTTGGAGGGGAAGTAGCGGTAGAGCGTGCCCAGCGCGACGTCGGCGCGCTCGGCGACGGCGCGCATCTGGACGGCGTCGAAGCCGCCCTTGGAGGCCAGGGCGATGGTGGCGTCGAGGATGCGCTTGCGGCGCTCCCGCTGCGCGGTCGAGCCGACCTCCTCGTTGGTCACGGAGCTCACGCCGGACACGGTGCCCTCCTCGTGTGGGTCTCATCCCCACGAGGCACACCCGCAGGTGTCTCGTAGGCTAGCAGCGGACGCGTCTAGAATCAGAACACGTTCCACTTTTCGCTCGGGCCCGTCGGCCCCGCTCGACCCGGAGGCCACCCCCTTGCGCATCGCGATGCTGTCCTACCGCTCCAAGCCACACTGCGGAGGACAGGGCGTCTACCTCCGCCACCTCAGCCGGGAGCTCGTCGCCCTGGGCCACGAGGTCGAGGTGTTCTCCGGCCAGCCCTACCCCGAGCTCGACGAGGGCGTGCGGCTGACCGAGGTGCCGAGCCTGGACCTCTACCGCGAGCCCGACCCCTTCCGGGTGCCGCGGCTGCGCGAGTTCCGCGACCTCACCGACGTCTACGAGTTCCTCTCGATGCTCACCGCGGCCTTCCCCGAGCCGCGCACCTTCAGCACGCGCGTGGCCAAGCTGCTGGCCCGTCGTACGGCGGACTTCGACGTCGTGCACGACAACCAGACCGTCGGCTACGGCATGCTCGACGTCGCGAAGCGGCTGCCCTTCGTGGAGACGATCCACCACCCGATCACCTTCGACCGCAAGGTCGACCTCGCCCACGCGCCGCTGAAGAAGCAGCTCCCGCTGCGCCGGTGGTACTCCTTCCTGCGCATGCAGGGCAAGGTCGCCCGGCAGCTGCCGGTGATCCTCACGGTCTCCGAGAGCTCCAAGCGCGACATCGCCCGCGACTTCGGCGTCGACCCGTCGGTCCTCGAGGTGATCACGCTGGGCGTCGACGAGGTCTTCGTGCCGCCGACCCAGCCCCGCGTGCCCGGCCGGCTGGTCGCCATGGCCAGCGCCGACACCCCGATGAAGGGCGTCGGCACGCTGCTCGAGGCGGTGGCCAAGCTGCGCACCGAGCGCGACGTCACGCTGGTGCTCGTCACCAGGCCGGTCAAGGGCGGGCGCACCGAGAAGCTGATCGAGAAGCTCGGGCTGGAGGACGCCGTCGAGTTCGTCTCCGGCATCTCCGACGCCGAGCTCGTCGCGCTGATGGGCTCGGCCGAGGTCGCCTGCGTGCCCTCGCTCTACGAGGGCTTCAGCCTCCCGACCGCCGAGCTCATGGCCTGCGAGACCCCGCTGGTGGTCAGCCGCGCCGGCGCGATCCCCGAGGTGGTCGGCGACGACGGCGAGTGCGCGCTGCTGGTCGAGCCGGGTGACGTCGAGGAGCTGACCTCCGCCATCCGGACGCTGCTCGACGACCCCGACCGGCGGGCGAGGATGGGCGCCGCCGGCCGCCGGCGCGTGCTGGAGCGCTTCAGCTGGCGAGCGGTCGCCGAGGCGACGGCCGCGGCGTACGAGCGGGCGATCGAGGACTTCAACCAGAAGAAGGGTGCGTGACCACGTGCTGACCGTCGACTTCGACCGGCTGGGACTCCAGGCCGGCGAGCGGGTGCTCGACATGGGCTGCGGCGCGGGGCGCCACGCCTTCGAGATGTACAAGCGCGGGGCCGACGTGATCGCGCTCGACCAGGACGCCGACGAGCTGTCGACGGTCTCGGAGTGGTTCGCCGCGATGCGCGAGGAGGGCGGCCTGCCCGAGGGCGCCGAGGCCGACGTCAAGCAGGGCGACGCGCTCGACCTGCCCTTCGCCGACGGCGAGTTCGACCGGGTCGTGGCCTCCGAGGTGCTCGAGCACATCCCCGACGACGAGCGGGCGATCAGCGAGCTCGTCCGCGTCCTGCGTCCTGGCGGCACCATCGCGGTCACCGTCCCGCGCTGGCTGCCCGAGAAGGTCTGCTGGGCGCTGTCCGACGACTACCACGAGGTCGAGGGCGGCCACGTCCGCATCTACCGCGGCGACGAGCTGGTCGCCAAGCTCGAGGACGCCGGCCTGCGCTTCCTCGGTCGCGACCACGTGCACGGCCTGCACTCGCCCTACTGGTGGCTCAAGTGCGCGGTCGGCGTGACCAACGACAAGAACCCGCTGGTGCGCGCGTTCCACCAGGTGCTGGTGTGGGAGATCGTCAAGCAGCCGCTGGCGACCCGCGTGGCCGGCGCCGTGCTCGACCCGCTGGTGGGCAAGAGCATGGTGCTCTACCTGGTCAAGCCCGAGCTCTGACCGTGTCCCGCGCTCCGCACGCCACCCCCGAGGTGCCGGGGCTGCTGCGTGCTGCCCAGGTGCGCGAGACGGCCGCGGCGATCGTCGAGGTGCAGCAGGACGACGGCGGCATCCCGTGGGCGGTCGGCGAGCACATCGACGTCTGGAACCACGTCGAGGCCGCGATGGCGCTGCTCGTCGGCGGCGAGACCGGGGCCGCGGAGGCGGCGTACGACTGGTGCCTGACCACCCAGCGCGCCGACGGCTCCTGGCCGATGAAGATCATCGGCGACCGGGTCGAGGACGCCAGCGGCGACACCAACATGAGCGCCTACCTCGCGGTCGGCATGTGGCACCACTGGCTGCTGCGGCGCGACTACGACGTCGTCTCGCGGTTCTGGCCGGCGGTGCGCGGCGGCCTCGACTTCGTGGTCGGCATGCAGCTGCCGTACGGCGGCATCGCCTGGTCCCAGCAGGCCGACGGCCTGGTCAACGCCGACGCGCTGCTGGCGGGCAGCTCGAGCATCTACCACTCGCTGCGCGCGGGCCTCGCGCTCGCCGCGCTCGTGGGTGACGAGCAGCCGCTGTGGGAGCTCGCGGCCGGGCGCCTGCGCCACGCGCTGGAGGAGCACCGCGACCTGTTCCTGGACAAGTCCGAGTTCTCGATGGACTGGTACTACCCGATCCTGACCGGGCCCGTGCGCGGTCCTGCGGCTGCTGACCTGCTGGCCTCGCGGTGGGACTCCTTCGTGGTCGACGGGCTCGGGTGCCGATGCGTGTCGACCAACCCGTGGGTGACCGGCGCGGAGACCTGCGAGCTGGTGATGGCGCTGGACAACCTCGGCGACGAGCGGGCGCTCGGGGTCTTCGGCGACATGCTGCACACGCGTCACCTGAGCGGGCTCTACTGGACCGGCTACGTCTTCACCGACGACGTGTTCTGGCCGCACGAGCAGACCACCTACACCTCGGCCGCGGTGATCCTCGCCGCCGACGCGCTCTCGCGCACCACCCCCGGGTCCGGCATCTTCCGGGGCGACACCCTGGGCGCCGAGCCCGCGCCGATCGCGATGGACTGCGGCTGCGCCCGCTCCTCGGTCAGCGCGAGCTGACCGGGTCGCCGGCGTCGCCGCTCGTGCGGCGCAGCGCGCGCATCGAGCCCTGGGCCCCGACCTCGGTGAAGCCGTCCTCGAGCGCGCGCAGGTAGATCTCGTACGGCGGCCGCCCGCCGTCGGCGGGGTCGGGGAAGACGTCGTGGATGAGCAGCAGCCCGTCGTGCTGCACCCAGCCCGCCCAGGTCTCGTAGTCGGTGTGGGCCGGGTCCTCGCCGTGGCCGCCGTCGATGAACAGCAGCGCGAGGGGGGTGCGCCAGTGGCGGCCGACCGTGGGGGAGTCGCCGACCAGGGCGACGACGACCGGCTCGAGCCCGGCGTCCTCGACCGTGCGACGGAAGACCGGGAGCGTGTCCATCCGGCCGGTGCGCGGGTCGACCAGGCTGGTGTCGTGGTGCTCCCAGCCGGCCTGGTTCTCCTCCGAGCCGCGGTGGTGGTCGAGGGCGAAGACGGTGGAGCCGTGCTCCTGGGCGGCGGCGCCGAGGTAGATCGCGGACTTGCCGCAGTAGGACCCGACCTCGAGCAGCGGGCCGTGCGGGGCTGCCTCCCGCGCGCGCTCGTGGAGGAACAGCCCCTCGTCGTCGGGCATGAAACCGGTCGCGGCGCGGGCGGCGTCGAGGAGGTGCGCGTCCATGCCGCGATCCTCCCAGCCGGGTCTGGGTCGGCGGACCCCGGGTGTGCGAGAATCTGGAACACGTTCTAGTTCCTGACGTGGAGGTCGCATGGGCATCGGGCTGGGTGACGAACACGCGGCGTTGGCGGCCGCGGTGGCCGAGCTCGCCCGGGACCTCGGGGCCGCGGCCCTGGTCAAGGCCTCCGAGACCGACGGGCCCGCCGTGTTCGCCCCAGTGGCCTCGGGGCTGACGTCCCTGGGGCTGGCCGGCATCGCGCTGCCCGAGTCCGTCGGGGGAGGCGGCGGCACCCTGCTCGACGCCGCCGTCGCGGTCGAGGCCGCCGCCGCCGCGATCGTGCCCGGCGTGCTGCTGCCGACCGTCGTGGCCGGGCTCGTGCTGCCCTCGCCGTTCGTCGACGGCATCGCCGACGGGTCGGTCACGATCGGCCTCGGCCTGCGCCCCGGTGGCCCGGTGCTGGGCGCCGGGATCGCCACCCACCTGCTGCTCCCCGACTCCTCCGGCGGCCTCGGGCTGCACGAGTCGACCGGGGTCGAGGTCACGGCCGGCCCGCTGCACGACCTGTCGACCCGGGTGGGGTCGTGCGCGGCACCGTCGTCACCGCTGGCCGTCGTACCCGGGAAGGGGGTGGGGGCGGTCGCGCTCACCCTTGCCGCCGCGGAGGCCTCGGGCATCGCGCGCTGGTGCCTCGACACCGCCGTGGCCTACGCGCAGGTGCGCGAGCAGTTCGGACGGCCGATCGGGTCGTTCCAGGCGCTCAAGCACCTCTGCGCCTCGATGCTCGAGCGGGCCGAGGCGGCGACCGCGCTCGCGTGGGACGCCGCGCGCGCCTTCGAGGACGGGCCCGAGCAGCACGAGATCGCCGCGGCCGCCGCCGGGGCCGCGGCGCTCGACCACGCGGTCACCGTGGCGCAGGACTGCATCCAGGTGCTCGGGGGGATCGGGTTCACCTGGGAGCACGACGCCCACCTCTACCTGCGGCGGGCGATCGCCAACCGGCTCTGGCTCGGTGGCTCGGACCGCTGGCGCCTGCGGCTGGCCGAGCTCGCCGCTGCCGGCGTACGACGGGCGGCGCACGTCGACCTCGGGGACGAGGCCGAGGCGGTGCGAGCCTCGGTCCGCGGGGCGGTGGCGGAGGTCGCGGCCGCACCGGGGGAGCGGAGGCGCGAGGTGCTGGCCGACACCGGCCTGCTGATGCCGCACTGGCCCGCGCCCTACGGCCGTGACGCCGGCCCGGTCGAGCAGCTGGTCATCGACGAGGAGCTGGACGCCGCGGGGATCGCCAAGCCCTCGTTGGCGATCGGGGCGTGGGCCGCGCCGACGATCGTCCAGGCGGGCAGCGACGAGCAGCGCAAGCGCTTCCTGCGCCCGACGCTGACCGGCGAGATCACCTGGTGCCAGCTCTTCAGCGAGCCGGGCGCGGGCAGCGACCTCGCGTCGCTGCGCACGCGGGCGGAGCGCACCGAGGGCGGCTGGCTCCTCTCCGGGCAGAAGGTCTGGACGTCGGTGGCCAAGGAGTCCGACTGGGCGATCTGCCTGGCGCGGACCAATCCGGACGCCCCGCAGCACAAGGGGATCACCTACTTTCTTGTCGACATGACAAGCGACGGCATCGACATCCGTCCGTTGCGGGAGCTCACCGGCGAGGCGCTGTTCAACGAGGTCTTCCTCGACGGCGTCTTCGTGCCCGACGACTGCGTGGTCGGCGAGGTCGACGGCGGCTGGCCGCTGGCCCGCACGACCCTGGCCAACGAGCGGGTCGCGATCGGCGGGCGCAGCTTCGGGGTCAGCGTCGAGCGGGCTCTGGCCCTGCTCTCACCGGACACCGGACCGGTCGAGCAGCTGCGGGTCGGGGCGGCGGTGGCGGCCTCCTCCACCGTCAAGGCGCTGTCCCTGCGAGGCGCGCTCCGCTCGCTCGCCGGCCACGGACCGGGTCCCGAGTCGAGCGTGGTCAAGCTGCTCGGCGTGCAGGAGCGGCAGGACTCCTCCGAGCTGGTCCTCGACCTGCTCGGCGACCGGGCCCTGCTGGCCGACGAGACCGGCGAGGGCGACGCGGCGATGCACGAGGCGCTGCTCACCCGCTGCCTCTCGATCGCCGGGGGCACCACACAGGTGCTCCGCAACCTCACCGCCGAGCGGATCCTCCGCCTCCCGCGGGGCTGACGGCCCGGGTCTCCTCGAGGCCGAGCGCCCGGGCCTGCTCGCCGACGCGTTGCCGCCACGTCCCGACGGGACCGGTCCTGGAACTCCCTGCGCCGCCGTCCCCGCAGGTCCGCCCAGCCGAACCGCGTGACGCCGTACTCCCGGCCGCGCACGAAGTCCTCGCGCTGCTTCTCGTCCCACAGGATCTGCTGAGCGGTGCGACCACGTGCACAGGGGGCGTCGACGTCGTCCTTGGCCTTGCCGTCGAGCTCGAAGGTGTGCCAGCTGATCCGGAAGTCGGCGTACGCCGTGCGCGGGCTCGCGTGACGTGGGGCCAGTGCTCCATGCCGTCCAGCACGCGGCGCACCACGTGCCACTCGCCGCCGGGTCTGGTCAGTGTGCGCAGCTCGTGTGCGGGGCTGTGATCGCATGGCACGTGTCACAGCACCGGATGAGTGACGGTAACCCCGATCTACAGCGGGGAGTCGGCGTCGACCGTGGGGGTGGGAGTGCGGCGGGCGGGGGCAGTGGCGTCCCGGTGGCGGGCGTGGGCGGCGCGGAGGAAGCGGTCGACGCCCCGGACCGAGTGCTGGCTGCGCAGGGACGGGAAGACGTCGAACGCGTGCTGGGTGAGGCTCAGCTCGGTGTAGGCCACCGGCTGCTTGGACACCTCGCGCAGCCGCTCGACGAACTCGCGGGTGACGCGCACGTCGGCGAGGACGTCGTTGGTGCCGTGGATGACGTAGAACGGCGGGGCGTCCTCGTTGACCCGGGTGATGGGGGAGGCGCGGCGCAGGGCGTCGTCGTCGGGGGAGGTGCGGAAGACCCATGGCGCGAGGAACCGGTCGCGCATCACCTCGACGCTCCGGAGGCCGGTCTCGCCGGCCATGTCGTAGACGCCGTAGAACGGCACCGCCGCCTGGAGCGTGGTGTCGGCGTCCTCGAAGCCGGGCTGGTACTCCGGGTCGTTGGGCGTGAGGGCGGCCAGCGCCGTGAGGTGCCCGCCCGCCGAGCCGCCGGTGATCGCGACGAAGCCGGGGTCGCCGCCGTACTCTTCGACGTGCTGGCGGATCCAGGCGATGGCCCGCTTCACGTCGACGAGGTGGGCGGGGAAGCGGTCGCGGGGCGAGAGGCGGTAGTTGATCGCCACGCACACCCACCCGTGAGCGGCCAGGTGACGCATCAGCGGGAGCCCCTGCTGGTCCTTGTTGCCGATCGTCCAGCCGCCGCCGTGGACCTGCAGCAGCACGGGGGCGCCGGACACGTCGCCCTTGGGCTTGTAGACGTCGAGCAGCCCGCGGCGACCGTGCTCGGCGGCGTAGGGGACGTTCTTGTGGACCTCGATCGCGGCGAGGCTCTGCTTGGCCGGCCGGAACGGCCACACCAGCTGGGTGAGCGGGGTCTTCCAGTCCAGGTCGTCGACGTCGGCCAGCAGGTCGGCGCGGTAGCCCTCGCCCAGCGCGTCCCGGAGCGTCGAGTTGAACTGCTGCCCGGAGAGGCCGCCCTGGCGCATCAGGTAGCCGAGCACCGCCATGTTGGCCAGGCCGAGCACGGCGTGGCGCGGGTCCTTGCCGCGGCGGGTCACCTCGAGCGCGGTGTCGACCGCGGTGCCGGCGATGAAGTGCGGCGCGAGCTCGCTGACCAGCCACCCGCCGAACATCGCGGGCACGCTGAAGGCCGTCCCGGGGACCGGGCGGATCGCGTTGGCGACGAGGGCGGAGGTGACCAGCTGGCGGCGCAGGTAGGACATGGCCGCCAGGGTAGTGCGACCTGTCACAGAAACGAGAACGTGTTCTCGTCCGCGGGTAGGGTCCGGACCATGAAGCGGCTCAGCGGGCTCGACGCCTCGTTCCTCTACTTCGAGACGCCCGAACAGCTGCTCCACGTCTGCGGCCTGGTGCTGATCGACCCGGAGACGATGCCCGGCGGCTACTCCTTCCCGACGATGAAGGCCGCGATGGAGGCGCGGGTCAGGGTCGTCCCGGAGTTCCGTCAGAAGCTGCGGCACGTCCTGCTCGACCTCGACCACCCGGTGTGGGTCGACGACGACCACTTCGACATCGAGCGTCACGTCCACCGCGCCGCGCTGCCCGCTCCCGGTGACGAGCGCGAGCTCGCCGACCTGTGCGGGCACCTCGCCGGCATCCCGCTCGACCGCTCCCGCCCCCTGTGGGAGATGTGGATCATCGAGGGCCTGACCGGCGGCCGGATCGCGGTCTTCGCCAAGCTGCACCACGCCACCGTCGACGGGCTGTCGGGGATGAGCATGCTGGCGCACCTGACCAGCCTGGAGCCGGAGGCGCCGGCCCCGAAGGACGAGTCGGAGCCGCTGACCGCGCCCGGGCAGGTCGGCCTGCTGGCCCGCGCCGCCCTGCGTACGGCGTCGCGGCCGATGCGGGTGGGACGCCTGCTCGCGCCGTCGGTCGGCGCCCTGGCCGGCACCGCCAACCGCGCCGCGCGGGGCACGGCGATGGCGGCTCCCTTCACGGCTCCGCGCACCTCGTTCAACGGCACGATCAGCGGTCGCCGCTCGGTCGCCTTCGCCGACCTCTCGCTCGACGAGGTCAAGGCGGTCAAGCGCGCCACCGGCAGCACGGTCAACGACGTCGTGATCACCCTGTGTGGCGGAGCGCTGCGCCGCTACCTCGAGTCCCGCGGCGAGCTGCCGAGCACCTCGCTCATCGCGACCGTGCCGGTCTCGGTGCGCGGGGAGTCCGACGCCCCGGGCGCCAACCAGGTCAGCGCCATGTTCACCAAGCTGGGCACCGACGTCCCCGACGCGCTCGAGCGGCTGGCGCTGGTCTCGCAGGGCAACCGCACGGCCAAGGAGCACCAGAAGGCGATCCCCGCCTCGGCGCTGCAGGAGTGGGCGGAGATGGCCGCGCCCCGGACGTTCGGCATGGCCGTGCGGGTCTACTCCAGCCTCCGGCTCGCCGAGCGCCACCCGGTGGTGCACAACCTCGTGGTCTCCAACGTGCCCGGCCCGCCGGTGCCGATCTACTTCATGGGCGGCGAGGTCCTCGGGCTCTACCCCCTCGGCCCGGTCTTCCACGGTGCCGGGCTCAACATCACGGTCATCTCGAGCAACGGCCGCCTGCACGTCGGGATCATGGCCTGCGCCGACCAGGTCCCGGAGCCGTGGGACCTCGCCGGCTTCTTCAGGCAGGAGATGCTCGCCCTCACCAACGCCGTGGGCTGACCCGCGTCGCGCAGCGGGTTGCCAGGGGGCGCGACGCGGCTAGACTAGAACACGTTCTAGTCCGTGTGCTCAGCCCGCAGGAGGCGCCGCGTGCGATTCGCGCTCACCGAGACCCAGGAGGCCGTCGCCGGCGTCGCCGCTCAGGCGCTCGGCCGCGCGGCCTGCTCGTGGCAGGACCTGGCCGAGGCGGGGCTGCTCGCCCTCCCGCTCCCGGGGGAGTACGACGGGGAGGGGCTCGGGCTGCCCGAGATCGGCGTGCTGCTGCGCGCGGTGGGGTCGCACGCGGCGGTCGACCTCCCGGTCTGGGAGACGCTGGTCTGCGGGGTGCTGCCGGTCGTGGCCCACGGCACCGACGCGCAGCGCAAGCGACTGCTCCCGGGGGTCGCCGCCGGGGAGACCCGCCTGGCCGCCGCGCTCAACGAGCCCGGCGCCGCGACGCCGCTGCAGCCCGGCACCCGCCTGACCCGGGACGGTGAGGACTGGCGGCTCGACGGCCTCAAGGTCCACGTGTCCGGCGCGTCGGACGCCGCGGCCCTGCTCGTGAGCGCCTCGTCCGACGAGGGGTCGGTCGTGGTCGTCCTCGAGCCCTCCGCCTCCGGCGTGACCCTGGTGGAGTCACGCTCCTCCCGCGAGGTCGCCGAGCACACCCTCCACCTCGACGCCGTGCGCGTCCGCGCCGACGACGTGCTCGGTGGAGCCCCGGGCACCGCCGAAGCGGCCGCCGCCGCGCAGTCGCTGCGCGAGCACGCGGTCGCCGGGCTCTGCCTGCTCGGCGACGGCCTGCTCGCCGGCGCCCGCGACCTGACCGCCGGCTACGTCAAGGAGCGCCGCCAGTTCGGCCGCTCGCTGGCCGAGTTCCAGGCCGTCGCGATGCAGGTGGCCGACGTCTACGTCGCGGCCCGCACCGTCGGCCTGGCCGCCACGTCGGCGGCGTGGCGGGTCTCCGAGGGGCTCCCGGCCGCGGACGACCTCGCGGTCGCGGCCTACTGGCTGGCCTCGCGCGGCCCGGCGGCGCTCGGCACCTGCCACCACGTGCACGGCGGGATGGGCGTGGACATCACCTACCCGCTGCCCCGCTTCTCGTCGTACCTCAAGGACGTCGTGCGGCTGCTCGGCGGCGAGGAGGCGACCCTGGCCGCCGTACCCCCGGAGGAGACGGAGGGCAAGAACCTCGAGCTGACCGAGGACCAGCGGGCGTTCAAGGCCGAGGTGCGCGCCTACTTCTCCACCCTCGTCTCCCCGGAGGACCGCCGCACCCTGCTCACCGAGCGCCACGGCGAGACCTACGAGCGCATCGTCAAGCAGATGGGCGCCGACGGCTGGATGGGCGTCGGCTGGCCCACGGAGTACGGCGGCAAGGGGCTCGGCGAGGTCGAGCAGCAGGTGTTCGTCAACGAGGCGGCGCGTGCCGACGTGCACCTGCCCGCCGTGACGCTGCAGACCGTGGGTCCGACGCTGATGGCGCACGGCACCGAGGAGCAGAAGGAGAGGTTCCTCGGCCCGATCCTCAAGGGCGACGTGCACTTCGCCATCGGCTACAGCGAGCCCGACGCCGGCACCGACCTGGCGTCGCTGCGCTGCAGCGCCCGCCGCGACCCTTCGACAAGCTCAGGAGGGGCCGGCGACTACATCGTCAACGGCCAGAAGATGTGGACCACCGGGGGCCACGCCGCCGACTACGTCTGGCTGGCCGTGCGCACCGACCCCGAGGCCCCCAAGCACAAGGGCATCTCGGTGCTCATCGTCGACACCACCGACCCGGGCTACTCCTGGACCCCGATCATCACCGCCGACAACAGCCACCACGTCAACGCGACCTACTACTCCGACGTGCGCGTGCCCGTGTCGATGCGCGTGGGCGAGGAGAACGCCGGCTGGCGCCTGATCACCTCGCAGCTCAACCACGAGCGCGTCATGCTCGCGCCCGCCGGCCGGCTCGAGGGGCTGCGCGACGACGTGCTCGCCTGGGCGCGCACCCAGTCGCTACCCGACGGCACCAGCGTGGCGGACCTGCCCGCCGTACGCCGTCTGCTGGGGCGGATGACCGCGGCCTTCCGGGTCAACGAGCTGCTCAACTGGCAGGTCTGCGAGGCGGCGGCCGAGGGCGAGCCGTCGGTCGCGGACGCCTCGGCCAGCAAGGTGTTCGCCTCCGAGGAGCTGCAGGAGGTCGGGCGGATGGCCGAGGAGGTCGTCGGGGCCTACGCCGACCCGGCCGACCCCGCGACCGCCGAGCTCCTGCACTTCCTGGACAGCAGCGCCAAGCGCTTCCTCGTGGTGACCTTCGGCGGCGGGGTCAACGAGGTGCAGCGTGAGCTGGTCTGCATGTTCGGTCTCGGCCTGCCCAAGGTGCCGCGATGACCACGGTGGAGGCCGCTGCCGAGGAGCTGAAGGCGCTGGGGGAGACCGAGCCGAGGCTGGCCCGCGACCCGGTCAACCAGCCGCAGGTCCACACGTGGCTGGAGGCGATGGGCGACGCGCACCCCGTCTACCGCGACACCCCCGAGGCGGTGCAGGTGTACGGCGGCCCGGTGGCGCCCGTCGCGATGCACCAGGTGTGGACGATGTACGGCCTCGGTCTCCCCGGCGAGGACCCGGTCGCCGGACGGGCCGGGGACCCGCTGCACCAGATGATGGGCGTCCTCGACGAGGCCGGCTACACCTCCGTGCTCGGCACCAACTCCGACCAGACCTACGACCGGCCGCTGCGCCCCGGGGAGCAGCCGACCGTGAGCATCCGGCTCGAGTCGGTGGTGGGGCCCAAGCAGACCGGCGTCGGCGAGGGCTGGTTCGTGACGACCAGGTCGATCTGGCGCGTGGGCGACGAGCAGGTCGGCACGATGCTCTTCCGGGTCCTGAAGTTCAAGCCCGCGGCGAGGAAGGGCCCCGACCTCACGGACCCGGCCCGCACGGTCCGGCCGTCGGTCAACCGCGACAACGAGTACTTCTTCCAGGGCACCTCCGCCGGCGAGCTCAGGATCCAGCAGTGCAAGGCGTGCGGCGCCCTGCGGCACCCGCCCGGTCCCGTCTGCCCGGAGTGCCTGGCGATGGACCGCGGGTTCGTCGTGGCTGCAGGCAGGGGCACCGTCTACTCCTTCATCGAGCACCACGCTCCGCAGATCCCCGGCAAGAAGCTGCCGCTCCTGCTGGCCGTCGTCGAGCTCGACGAGGGCGTCCGCATGATCGGCGAGCTGCGCGGGACCGACCGCGCCGACGTCGAGATCGGGATGCCGGTGCAGGTCGGCTTCGACCGGATCGACGACGAGCTGACGCTGGCCTACTGGGAGCCGGTGGGGGCTGGTCTCGACAAGCTCGACCACCGGGAGGCGGCTGGTCTCGACAAGCTCGACCACCGGGAGGCGGCTGGTCTCGACAAGCTCGACCACCGGGAGGCGGCTGGTCTCGACAAGCTCGACCACCGGGAGGCGGGTGGTCTCGACAAGCTCGACCACCGGGAGGCAGCCGGTCTCGACGAGCCCGACGACCGGGTCGCCCTCCCGGCCTGGGAGCTGCCGATCACGCGCACGCTCGTGGTCTCGACGGCGCTCGCCACCCGCGACTTCCAGGACGTCCACCACGACCCGGTGCTGTCGGTGCAGAAGGGCACCAAGGACATCTTCCTCAACATCCTCACGACCACGGGCCTCGTGCAGCGCTACGTCACCGACTGGGCGCTCCCGGCGTACGGCCCGGCCGCGCGGGTGACCGCCTGCGACCTGCGGCTGGGGGCACCGGCCTACCCCGACGACACGCTCGTCCTCGAGGGGCACGTCGCCGAGGAGCGTGAGACCGACCAGGGCAAGGAGCTCGTCATCGACGTCGTGGGCAGGGTCTCGCTGGGCGCGCACGCCACCTCGCGGGTGACGGTCTCGACAGGCTCGACCACCGGGGTCTCGGCATGAGCGGGTTCCGCGGCGCGGCCTCGATCGCCGGCATCGGTGCGACCGAGTTCTCCAAGGAGTCCGGCCGGTCCGAGCTCCAGCTCTCCTGCGAGGCGACCCTCGCGGCGCTGGCCGACGCCGGCCTCGAGCCGGGCGACGTCGACGGCCTGGTGACGTTCACCATGGACAACTCGGCGGAGATCGCGCTGGCGCGCGAGCTGGGCATGGGCGAGCTGCGGTTCTTCTCCCGCATCTCGTACGGCGGCGGGGCGGCCTGCGCGACCGTGCAGCAGGCCGCGATGGCGGTCGCCACCGGGGTGGCCGACACCGTCGTGGCCTACCGAGGCTTCAACGAGCGGTCGGGCCAGCGCTTCGGCCAGGTGCAGACCTGGGCGGCCGCGCAGGTCAACACCAACGGCCTGGACAACTCCTTCAGCTACCCCCACGGGCTGAGCACCCCGGCCGCGACGGTGGCGATGCAGGCCCGGCGCTACCTGCACGAGTACGCCGCCACCAGCCGTGACTTCGGGCTCGTCGCCGTGGCCGACCGCAAGCACGCCTCGACCAACCCGGCGGCGTTCTTCCACGGGCGGCCGATCACGATCGAGGACCACCAGGCCTCACGGATGATCGCCGACCCGTTACGCCTGCTCGACTGCTGCCAGGAGAGCGACGGCGCGGTGGCTCTTGTTGTCACGACGACAGAAAGAGCGCGCGACCTCGCGCAGGGCGGGGTGCCGGTCCTGGCTGCGGCGCAGGGGAGTGCCGACGAGCAGTACGTCATGACCTCCTACTACCGCGGAGACCTCGGCATCCCCGAGATGGGCGTCGTGGGGCGCGAGCTGTGGCGCCAGTCGGGCCTCGGGCCCGGCGACATGGACACCGCCGTGCTCTACGACCACTTCACCCCCTACGTGCTGATGCAGCTCGAGGAGCTGGGGTTCTGCGGACGGGGAGAGGCGCCGGGGTTCATCGCCGACGGCGCGATCGAGCTCGGCGGACGGCTGCCCCTCAACACGCACGGCGGCCAGCTGGGCGAGGCCTACATCCACGGCATGAACGGCATCGCCGAGGCGGTGCGGCAGATGCGCGGCACGTCGGTCAACCAGGTCGACGGCGCGCAGCACGTCGTGGTCACCGCGGGCACGGGAGTCCCCACCAGCGGGCTCGTCCTCGGAGCGGCCGGCAGCGACAACTAGGCTGACGGGGTGGCCCGCTACTTCGACGTGCACCCGCAGAACCCGCAACCCCGCAGCATCGCGCAGGTGGTCCAGATCCTGCGGGAGGACGGGGTGATCGCCTATCCCACCGACACCTGCTACGCGTTGGGTTGTCGGATGGACAACCAGTCCGGGCTGGAGCGCATCCGGCGCATCCGCGGGTTCGACGAGCGGCACCACATGACGCTGGTGTGCGCCGACTTCGCCCAGCTCGGCCAGCTCGTGCACCTCGACAACGCGGAGTTCCGTGCGGTCAAGGCCGCGACCCCCGGGCCGTACACGTTCATCCTCCCGGCGACCAAGGAGGTGCCCCGGCGGCTCTACCACCCCAAGAAGCGCACGGTCGGCATCCGGATCCCCGACAACCCCGTGGTCAAGGCGCTGCTCACCGAGCTGGGGAAGCCGATCCTGTCGAGCACGCTGATCCTGCGCGGCGAGGAGGACCCGATGACCGACGGCTGGACGATCAAGGAGGAGCTCGACCACCAGGTCGACGCGGTCATCGACGCCGGCGAGTGCGGGGCGGTGCCCTCCACGGTCGTCGACTGGTCCGAGGGCTACCCCGAGGTCGTGCGGGTCGGCGTCGGGGACCCGGCGCCGTTCGAGTGATCCCGGTCAGCGACCGCGCTGGACGCGGCTGACGAACTGCCGGGTGCGCGCGACCTGCGGGTCGTCGAGCACCGCCGCGGGGGCACCGCGCTCGGCCACGACGCCCTGGTCCATGAAGACGATCTCGTCGGCCACCTCGCGGGCGAAGGCCAGCTCGTGGGTCACGATGACCATCGTCCAGCCCTCCTCGGCGAGCTCCTTGATCACGTCGAGCACGTCACCGACCAGCTCGGGGTCGAGGGCGGAGGTCGGCTCGTCGAAGAGCAGCACCTCGGGCCGCATCATCAGTGCCCGGACGATGCCGACGCGCTGCTGCTGCCCACCGGACAGCTCGTGGGGATGGCGGTCACGCTTGTCGGACAGCCCCACGCGAGCCAGGAGCCGCTCGGCCTCGGCGACCGCCTCGTCGCGCGGACGGCGGCGCACCTGGACCGGGCCCTCGATGACGTTCTGGAGGACGGTCAGGTGCGGGAACAGGTTGTAGTGCTGGAAGACCATGGCGCTGCGGTCGCGCAGGGCGCCGATCGACCGGTCGCCCACCGGCGACGAGAAGTCCACCGACAGGTCCCCGACGCGCACCACGCCCGCGTCGGGTCGCTCGAGACCGTTGAGGGACCGCAGGACCGTGGTCTTGCCGGAGCCCGACGGGCCGATCAGCGCGACGACCTTGCCGCGCGGGACCTGCAGGCCGATCGAGTGGAGGACCTCGTGGTCACCGAAGGACTTGCGCAGCCCGGTGACTTCGAGCAGCGGCGCGGCGGGCTCAGACGGCGACATGGCGGTCGAGCCTCCTCTCGAGGCGGGACTGGCCGGCGGACAGCGCCAGGCACAGCACCCAGTAGACGACAGCGGCCTCGGTGTAGATCAGCATGAACTCCGAGCTGAACGCCGCGATCTCCTGCGCCCGGCGGAACAGCTCGGTCACGAGGATCGTGGACGCCAGCGAGGTGTCCTTGACCAGGCTGATGAACGTGTTGGACAGCGGCGGCACCGACACCCGAGCGGCCTGCGGGAGGATGATCCGCTGCAGCGTCTGGCGGCGGGACATGCCGATCATGTGGGCGGCCTCCCACTGGCCCTTGGGGACCGAGAGGATCGCCGCCCGGACGACCTCGGCGGCGTACCCCCCGACGTTGAGGGAGAACGCCAGGATCGCGCTGGGCCAGGGGTCGATGCGGATGCCCACCGAGCCCAGGCCGTAGAACACGATGTAGAGCTGCACCAGCAGCGGCGTCCCGCGGACCACCGAGACGTAGGCCCGGCCGACCGCCGCGACGGACCTGACCCGGCTGAGCCGCATCAGCGCGACCGCGAGCGCGATCATCAGCCCGATCGCGAACGACGCCAGCGCGAGCGGCACGGTGCCGAGCGCGGCGTACGTCGCGATCGGCCCGAGCGAGCTCCGGACGAGGTCCCAGTCGATGTCCACAGCGGATCAGGGCGCTCCGGCGGTCAGCCGGAGACGTCCTCGCCGAAGTACTTCTCGGAGATCCGGGTCAGCGTGCCGTCCTTGCGGAGCTTCTCCAGCGCACGGTCGACCGCCGTGACGAGGTCGTCGCTGCCCTGGCGGAAGGCGATGGCGTTGCGGGCCTCGTCCTGGGTCCTCGCCGCGATCTGGAGGGTGTCCTTGCCCTCGGTCTTCTGCCAGTCGAGGAAGGTGAGGGAGTCGTTGACCGTGGCATCCACGCGGCCCTGCTCGAGGAGCGCGACGGCCTGGGCCCAGCCCTCGACGTTCTGGATCTCGGCGCCGTTCTGCTTGGCCAGGTCGTACCAGTTGGAGGTCAGCGACTGGGCGGTCGTCTTCCCGCGGAGGTCCTCGAACGAGGAGATGGAGGTGTCGCCCTTACGCACCACCACGACGCCGGGGCTGACGGTGTAAGGCGTGGAGAACGCGTAGTCCTTCGTGCGCTCCGGGGTGATCGAGACCTGGTTGGCGATCGCGTCGAACCGCCCGGCGTTGAGCCCGGCGAAGATCGCGTCCCACTGCGTCTCCTCGAACTTCACCTCGACGCCGAGCTCGTCGGCGACGGCCCTCATCACCTCGACGTCGTAGCCGGTCAGGGGACCGGAGCCGCCCTCGTGGAAGGTGAAGGGGCGGTAGGTGCCCTCGGTGCCGACGGTGATCACGCCGTCCTTCTCGATGCTCGCCAAGGAGGTGCCGCTCTTCTGGTCCTCGACACCGGTGCTGCCGGCCTTGTCGGGGCCACCGCCGCAGGCGGCCAGCGAGAGCGTGGCAGCAGCGAGGGTGGCCGCGAGCACGCGGCGGGTCAGGAGGCGGGTGTGTGAGGTCATGCCGTCCTCAGCGACGCCCCGGTCCGGAGGATTCCGGAGGGTCCGTGACAGGTTCGTCACACCTCAGTGCTTCTCCTCCAGGCCGACGGCCTCGCGGAGGTCGCCGAGCGCCTCCTTCAGCCGCGGGTCGTCCCCGGCGCGGGACTCCATCAGCGCGGCCAGGGCCTCGGCGAGCACGTTGAGCTTCTCCTGCGCGGCCTCCTCGCTGCGACGGCCGGCGTTCTCGAGCAGCACGAGCAGCAGGATCGACAGCACGCTGCCGACGGTGTGGATCACGACCTGCCACTCCTTGGCGGAGGGGAACAGGGGATAGCTCGCCGCCCAGAGGACGACGACGGTGAGGCAGAGCAGGAAGAACGGCGCGCGGCTCACGCGCTGCTGGACCGCCTCGACGAACCTCTCGAACGGTCCACGTCCGGCACCGGCCTGCTGCCGGGTCTCAGCTGCTTCGTTGCGCTCCACAGGGGGAGCGTAGGGCCGCGTCCGGCCGACAGCGGCGTGACGCGCCCTCGCCGGAGGTCAGGCCCTGACCAGGACGCCGTCGGCGAGCACCGGGGCGCCGTTGCGGTCCGCGACGCTGCCGGCGACCTCGGCGCGGAGCAGGATCCGGTCGCCCTCGTCCCAGGCCAGCACGCGGATGCCCTCACCGGGGAAGACGATGCCGGCGAAGCGCGCGCCGAAGGACCGCACGCTCGAGGAGTCCGAGCCGAGCAGGCCCTGCACGACCTCGCGCAGCGCGATGCCGAAGGAGCAGAGGCCGTGGAGGATCGGCGCCGGGAAGCCGGCGCGCTCGGCGAACGCCGGGTCGGCGTGCAGCGGGTTGCGGTCGCCGCACAGGCGGTAGAGCAGCGCCTGCTGCGGGGTCACGGCGTACGTCGAGTCGAGGTCCGGCGCGCGGTCGGGCAGCTCGACGGAGGTGGACGGGCCCCGCTCGCCGCCCCAGCCGCCCTCGCCGCGGACGAAGATCGAGGACCGTGTGGTGAACAGGGGCTCGCCCGCCTCGTCGACCGCGGAGCCCTCCTGCACGATCACGCTCGCCTTGCCCTTGTCCCACACCTCGGCGATGCGCGTGTGGACGGTGCCCGATCCCGACGTCGGCAACGGGCGGTGGAGGGTGATCTCCTGGCTGCCGTGGACGACCTGGGCGAGGTCGATGTCGATGCCGGGGAAGGAGACCTGCGGAGGGGCGGTCTCGTGGAAGGTCGGGACGACGACCCCGAACGACGGCAGCACCTGGAGGTCCGCGGTGTCGTTGGTGTAGCTCAGCGTGGCCGGGTCGAGGTGGTCGCCCGGGCGCGACCCGAAGCCGATGCCCAGGTGGTAGAGCAGCACGTCGGACTCGGTCCAGCTGAACGACCGGTCGGGCAGCTCGGCGCCGATGGCGACGTCGGGGTCGATGGGCATGTGGTGCCTTCCGTCGGTGTGGTCTCGACAAGCTCGACCACCGTCAGGTGGTCGCCAGGTCCTCTGCGGCAAGGTAGCCGAAGACGATGGCCGGACCGATGGTGGCGCCGGGCCCGGCGTAGGTGTTGCCCATGACGGCCGCGGAGACGTTGCCCGCGGCGTAGAGCCCCTCGATCACCGAGCCGTCGGGCCGCAGCACGCGCGCGTGCTCGTCGGTCACGAGGCCGCCCTTGGTGCCGAGGTCGCCCGGGACGATCTTGACCGCGTAGAACGGCGCCTGGTCGATCGTGTGGAGCGAGGGGTTGGGCTTGACCGTCGGGTCCGAGTAGTACTTGTCGTAGGCGCTCTCGCCGCGGTGGAAGTCCTCGTCGACGCCCGCCCGGGCGAAGCCGTTGAACCGCTCGACGGTCTCGGTGAGCGCGTCGGCCGGCACCTCGATCTTCTCCGCGAGGCCCTCGATCGTGGCGGCCTTGACGACCACGCCCTCCTTGAACCAGCGGCCGGGGAACGGCTGGCGCGGCCCGAGACCGGCGAAGAGGTAGCGGTTGCGGTAGCGCTGGTCGAGCACCAGCCACGACGGCACGTGGGACACCCCGGTCGCCTGGCCGGCGTACATCTCGTGCGTAGCCTCGACGTAGGGGAGGGCCTCGTTCATGTAGCGGCGACCGGCCCCGTTGACGATGATCGAGCCCGGCAGGTTGCGCTCGGCGAGCGCGAACCACGGGCGACCCGGCAGCGGGATCGTCGGGCCCCACCAGGCGTCGTCCATCAGGTCGGTGTCGGCCCCGACCGCGATGCCGGCCAGGTGGCCGGCCCCGGTGTTGGAGCTCGACCCGGTGGTCCAGCCGGCGTCGGTGGGGGAGGGCAGGTACTTCTCGCGCAGCTCGAGGTTGGCCTCGAACCCGCCGCTGCCGAGGATCACCCCGCGGCGCGCGCGGATGGTGCGCCGCTGCCCCTGGTGGTCCACCACGACGCCGGCGACGCGTCCGTCCTCGACGAGCAGCTCCTCGAGCGACGTGTCGTACTCCACCGGCACGCCGGCGTCGACCAGGCCCTGGCGGAGGCCGATCGCGATCGCGTTGCCCATGGCGTACATCCGCTTGCCGCGCAGCAGCGACAGGATCCGGCGCAGCATGACCAGCATCATGGTCACGGGGCCCTTCCACGTGCGCAGGCCGAGGCTGATCTTGCGGAAGTCGGCCTGGGTGACGATCAGGTTGGCCGGGGCCTTGGTGTACGGCGGGTGGAGGCGGTCGAGCTCCTCGCCGAGGAAGCGGCAGTCCATCGGGACCGGCTCGACCGACCGGCCCCGGGGCCGGCCACCGGGCTGCTCGGGGAGGTAGTCGGCGTACTCCGGCACCCAGGTGAAGCGCACGGGCGTCCTGTCGCGCAGGAAGTCGAGGACCTCGGGGCCGCGCTCGAGGTAGGTGTCGCGGCGGGTCTTGGGCACGACGTCGCCGACGATGCTGTCGAGGTACTGCTTGGACCGCTCGAGATCGTCGGGGTCCACCTGCCCGGCCTCGCGCAGGGCGTAGTTGCCCGGGATCCAGACGCCTCCGCCCGACCGCGCGGTGGAGCCACCGAAGAAGCTGCTCTTCTCGACCAGCAGCGTGTCGAGGCCGTGCTGCGCCGCGCTCGCGAGCGCCGCGGACATGCCGGCACCGCCGGCGCCGACCACGACGACGTCGTACTCGTCCTTCATGCGAAAAACTGTAACAGGTTCTACTTGGCGGAAGCCCCGCGTGTCTCGCGCAAAACGAGAACGTGTTCTAGTATTGCTGGTGGTCGGTTGTTCAGACAGGAGAGAGCCATGAGCCAGGCAGTCCTCGACGGGGTCCGTGACCTGCTTCCCACCTTCCGCTCGCGAGCGGACGAGGCGGAGCGGCTGCGGGTCGTCCCCGACGCCAGCATCAAGGAGCTGAGCGAGACCGGCTTCTTCAAGCTGCTGCAGCCACGGCGGTTCGACGGGCACGAGTCCGACCCCGAGACCTTCTACACCGCGGTGAAGGAGATCGCCGGCGCGTGCGGCTCGACCGCGTGGGTCTCCTCGGTGGTGGGCGTCCACCCGTGGCAGGTCGCGCTGTTCCCCGACGAGGCGCAGCAGGCGGTCTGGGGCTCCGACACCGACACGCGCCTCTCGTCGTCGTACGCCCCCACGGGCAAGGCCCAGCAGGTCGAGGGCGGCTTCCAGCTGAGCGGTCGCTGGTCGTTCTCCTCCGGCTGCGACCACTGCCAGTGGGTGCTGCTCGGCGGGCTGGTGTTCAACGCCGAGGGCCAGGTGGTCGACTTCCGCACCTTCATGGTCCCGCGCAAGGACTACACGATCGAGGACGTCTGGAACGTCGTCGGCCTGCGCGGCACCGGCTCCAACGACATCGTCGTCGACGACGTGTTCATCCCCGAGGCGTTCACGCTCTCGATGTCCGACACCGGTCGCTGCTTCGGCCCGGGCCAGGAGCAGAACACCTCCGACCTCTACAAGCTGCCGTTCCACTCGGTCTTCACCATGACCATCTCGACCCCGATCATCGGCATGGCCTACGGCGCCTACGCCGAGCACGTCGAGATGCAGCAGAAGCGCGTGCGCGCGGCCTACCTCGCGGAGAAGACCTCGCAGGACCCCTACGCCACCGTCCGGATCGCGCGTGCCGCCAACGAGATCGACTCCGCCTGGGTGCTGCAGATGCACAACCTGCGCGAGCTGCAGGCGAGCGTGGCGAAGGGCGAGCGGATCCCGCTGCAGCTGCGGCTCAAGGTCCGCCGTGACCAGGTGATCGCCAGCGAGCGCGCGATCCGCGCGATCGACATGATGTTCGAGGCCTCCGGCGGACGTGCCCTGGCCGAGGGCACCTACCTCCAGCGGCAGTGGCGCGACGCCCACGCCGGTCGTGTGCACGCGGCCAACGACCCCGAGCGCGCGCTGGCGATGTTCGGCTCGCTGGAGTTCGGCCACAAGATCGACCCGGGGATGTACTGAGGTGACGCTGACACGGGAGTCCACCCGCCAGAAGGCCGAGGTCCGCGGGATCACGATCAGCTACCACGAGGCGGGGGTCTCGACAGGCTCGACCACCGGTGGTGGCCTGCCGCTCGTGATGCTGCACGGCGGCGGACCGGGCGCGTCGGCGTGGTCCAACTTCGGCAGCGCGCTGCCCGGCTTCGCCGAGGACTTCCGCACGATCCTGGTCGACCAGCCGGGCTTCGGCTGGTCGGACAAGCCGGCGGTCGAGGGCAACTACTACCGCTTCGCCGCCGAGCACGTGCTGGGCCTGCTCGACGAGCTCGGCATCGAGCGCTGCCACCTGCTCGGCAACAGCCTCGGCGGCGGCACCGCGATGCGGCTGGCGCTGATGGAGCCCGACCGCGTCGGGCGGCTCGTGCTGATGGGCCCGGGAGGGCTGTCGCTCAACCTCTTCCACGCCGACCCGACCGAGGGCGTGCAGCGGCTGATGGACTTCGCCGCCGACCCCTCCCGCGAGGCGCTGCGCGCCTTCATCTCCACCATGGTGGTCAACCAGGCGCTGGTCACCGACGAGCTCGTCGAGGAGAGGTACGCCGACGCCACCGCGCCGGGTGCCCGCGAGGCCATGGCCAGCATGGGCATGAGCTTCTGGAACCCCGAGACCGCCGAGGACGGCATGCTCTGGCGCGAGGCCCACCGCCTGCGCAAGCACACCCTGCTCACCTGGGGCCGCGAGGACCGGGTCAACCCCCTCGACGGTGCGATCGCCGCCCTCAAGCTGATCCCCAAGGCGCAGCTGCACGTCTTCCCCCGCTGCGGGCACTGGGCGCAGATCGAGGCCGCCGACGAGTTCCGTGAGATCGCGACGGCCTTCCTGGCCAGGCACGAGGAGCGCAGATGAACGTGGACATCCGGTCGCTCGGCTACGTCCGGGTGGAGAGCACCGACCTCGACCAGTGGCGGCACTTCGCCGGCAAGGTGCTCGGCCTCGCCGAGGGGCGGGGGCCGTCCGCGGACAACCTCTACTACCGCATCGACGAGCTGTCGGCGCGCCTCGTCGTGGTGCCCTCCGACCGCGACCTCCTGTCCTGCATGGGCTGGGAGCTCGCCGACCACCGCGCGCTCTCCGACGCGGTCGACCACCTCAAGCACCACGGGGTCTCCGTGGAGTCCGGCACGAGCGAGGAGCTCGCGGAGCGTCGGGTGGAGGGCATGGTCCGCTTCACCGACCCGTGGGACAACGTGTTCGAGCTCTACCACGGGGCGACCTACGAGTCGCGGCCCGTGGTCACGCCCTACGCCCAGACCTTCGTGACGGGCGAGCAGGGGATGGGGCACATCGTCGTACCCGTCACCGACGACGTGGAGGCGCTGCGCTTCTACACCGACGTGCTGGGCTTCCGGCTGCGCGACTCGATGCGGATGCCGGGGGAGTTCGTCGGCAAGGAGGCCGGCTCGACGGTGTGGCTGCGGTTCCTGGGCTGCAACCCGCGCCACCACTCGCTGGCGTTCCTGCCGATGCCCAACCCCAGCAAGTGCGTGCACATCATGTTCGAGGTCGAGAAGCTCGACGACGTCGGCCGCGCGCTCGAGCGGGTGCGCAAGCACAAGGTGCCCCTCAGTGCCACACTGGGACGTCACATGAACGACCAGATGGTGTCGTTCTACGTGAGGTCCCCCGGTGGTTTCGACGTGGAGTACGGATGCGAAGGCTTGCAGGTGGACGACGCCCGGTGGGTGGCACGCGAGTCGACGGCGGTCTCCTACTGGGGTCACAGCTTCGGCGGCAGCTGAGGTGGTCGCGCTGAGCGGCAACGACCTGGACCCACCTGAGGGCATGCGTGCCGACGCGGCCGCGGTGTGGCCGCCCCCCGAGCTGATCGACCAGTTCCTGGGCGACATGGACTTCGAGTTCCGGCTCGGCGAGGACGTCCACCTCCCGACCGACGACCCCGACGCGCTCGCCGAGGCCCGGCGGTTCCGCGACGTGCTGGGCCGCTTCGCCAGCGGGGTCACGGTCGTCACCTCGATGAGCGGTGACACCCCGGTCGGCATGACCTGCCAGTCGTTCTGCTCGGTGTCGCTCTCGCCGCCGCTGGTGCTGTTCTGCCCGGCCAAGACCTCGCGTGCGTGGCCGCTGATGCGTCAGGCGGGGTTCTTCTGCGTCAACCTGCTCGCCGCCTCGCAGTCCGACCTGTCCAACGGCTTCGCGACCCGTGGTGAGGACAAGTACGACGGGGTCGGCTGGTCGCCCGCCAAGACCGGCGCCCCCCTGCTCGACGGGGTCGTCGGCTGGGTCGACTGCACCGTCGAGCGGGTCCACGAGGCCGGCGACCACTACGTCGTCATCGGTCGCGTCCAGGACCTCGGCTTCGGTGAGTCCGGCCCCGACGGCGCACCGCCGCCCTTGACGTTCTACCGCGGGCGCTACGGCACCCACACGGAGGACTAGAGGTCGACCGCGATCTCCTCGCCGAGCCTCGCCCCGCGCAGCTCGAGGTCGTCGCCGCTCCAGAAGCGGCCAGGGTCGTAGTAGTTGGTCGGGCGTTCGTCGCCGAGCAGCCCCATCGCCTGGTAGGTCGCGGCCACCACCTCGGCGCAGTACGTCGACTCGACCGGCGCCTGCCGTCGCACGCGTCCTCGCGCCCAGCGCCCGGCCAGCGCCGCCGTGCTGGGGAAGGGCGTGCCGTCCAGTCGCGCGATCGTCCTGAGGACGGCGTCCTCCTGCTGCTCGGTCGTCTCGGGCTCGAGCTGGCGGAACCACGCGTCCTGCTCGTAGTGGGTGACCCACCGGTCGACCGCCTCCCGCAGGTCGTGCAGCTGGACCCCGCGGTGGTGGGTGCCGCTCCACACGTCGAGCAGGCTGCGACCGAGCTCGGCATGCCACATCAGCGGCGGCAGGTCGTCGATCACGACGGCCATGCCGACGTGGTTGACCGGCGCGTTGGTCAGCGTGCGGATCGCCTGGTCGGCGGCGGACCTGCCGCGGAACAGCCACACGTCGCCGGTGCGGGTCACGTCGACGGCACGGTCGAGAGCGACCACACTGTCCCCGGCACGGTGTCTCGGACGCTCACCCATGGGAGGACTCTGCGCGATGAAGCTCTGGAAGGCACTCGGACTCGCCGGGCTGGCCGGGGTCACGGCCACCGGGGTGGTCATCGCGCGGGACCAGCGCAAGCGTGCCCAGGTCACCCCCGACCAGGTGCGCGAGCGCCTGCAGCAGCGCCTGTCGGAGGCTGAGTCCCCGAGCGCCGGGTAGCGTACGAACGACGTCGACAGCCGGGTCGCCTCGAGCACCTCGAGCGCCCGGCGGGCGTTGGTCGCCCCGCCCATCGGCACGAGGCGGACCTGCGCGGGGTCGCGACCGGCCACCGATGCGGCGACCCGGACGGCCGCGACGTCGCTCGTGCCCTCGAGGAGCACGTGGACGGGATCCGTGGTCACGCCTCCAAGTGGAGCACGCGCCGGCGAGACGACCGCGCGGCCGCCACGGCCGTCACCGCTGCGGCGGCGAAGAAGAACGCCATGCCGCTCGCCATCACCGGCACCGTCTGCACGCCGACGACGCCGGTCAGGGGCGTGGTCAGGGCGCCGGCGAGGAAGGGCAGCCCGCCGCCCAGCGCGGCCGCGGTGCCGGCGTACCGGCGTCCTGCCTCCTGGGCGATCGCGGAGTTCGAGGGCAGGAAGGCGCCGAGACCGGCGGTCATCGCGGCCAGGCAGACCCACACCACGACCAGCGGGGGCCGGCCCGGGAGCGAGGTGGTCGAGACCGCGACGAGGGTGAGGACCGCGGTCGTCTGGACGACGACGGCGACGCGCCGGAGGACGACCGGTCCGAGCCGCATCACCAGCAGGCGGTAGGCGATGCTCGCGGCGACCATGGCGACCGCGTTGACGGTGAAGAGCCGGGCGTAGTCGCCGGGGGTCAGCCCGAGGTCCTCCTGGAGGACCAGCGAGGACCCGCCGATGTAGATGAAGAAGCCCGCACTGGTCAGGCTCTGCACGATCACAGGCGTGCGGAACGCCCGGTCGCGCAGCAGGTCCGCGGACCGCAGCCGCAGTGCGCGCAGGCCACCCGGGTGGCGCTCGGAGGGCGGCAACGTCTCGGGCAGGCCGACGAGCGCGGCGACGGTCATCGCGACACCGATCGCGGCGAGGAACCAGAAGACCAGGCGCCAGTCGCCGACGGCGAGGAGCACGCCGCCGATCGCCGGGCCGACGACCGGGGCGATGAGGCTGACCGCGGTGAGGGTGCCGAACATCGCCGCCGCTCGGCGGCCGACGTAGGTGTCGTTGACGACCGCGCGTCCGACCGCGACGCCGGCCCCGCACGCGAATCCCTGGAGGAGGCGCGCTGCGATCATCACGGTCGCGGAGTCGGCGAGCGCGCAGACGACCGAGAGCACCGTGAACGCGACGGTCGAGGCGAGCACGAGGCGGCGTCGTCCGTGCGCGTCGCTGATCGGGCCGATGACCAGCTGGCCGATCGCCATGCCGGCGATGCAGGCGGTCATGGTCAGCTGGGCTGCCGCGTCGGACGTCGCCAGCGAGGCGGCGAGGGCCGGCAGGGCGGCGATGTAGGTGTCGGTCGACAGCGCGCCGGTGCCCGTCACGAGGACGAGGGCGACGGTCGAGGGGCGGCGGCCGCGCGGGGGCGCGGGGGAGTACGTCGGGGCGTACGTGCGGTCGGTCGTGCTCACGTCCTCCAGGGTCGGGCCACTCGGGGACGGCTTCCCACGGGTTTTTCGTGAGATCACGGTTAACCTGGGCCTCATGCGACCGGCGGAGCAGCGGATCGTCGAATACGCGTCCTTCTCCGGGTGGGTGGACCGCGTGGAGCTGGCTGCTGCGCTGGACCTGCCGGCCCCGACCGTCACGACCGCGGTGCGCAAGCTGCTCGCGGCCGGTTCGCTGGTCGCAGGGGACACCGACACCGGGAGCGGGCGGGCCGGACGGCCCCGCCAGCGGCTGCGCGTCGCCGGGCCCGCCCCGATGACCGGCCTCGTGTCGTGGAGCCACGACCGCCTGCGACTCCGGCTGCTGGACCCCTCCGGCGAGCTGGTCCGAGAGCTCGGACGCGAGCAACCGGTGCCGGACGCGGGTGCCCACGGGCTGTCACCCGCGGTCGCCGAGCTGGTGGCGGCAGCCGGGCAGGTGGCTGACCGACGCCTCGCCGCGGTCGTGGTCAGCGTGCCTGCGCCCTTCCTCCGGGGGACCGGCACCCCGGTCGAGCACCTCGGTGCGGAGGACTGCCCCCGCCGGTTCCCGGTCCGCTCGTCGGCCGGGGCGGAGCGCGCCCTGAGCGAGGAGCACGGGATCCCCGTCCTGCTGGAGAACGACGCCAACCTGGGCGCGCTCGGCGAGCTGGTGCACGGGGCGGGGGCCGGGGTCGACTTCGTCCACCTGACCATCGGCCGGCACGGGTTCGGCAGCGGCGTGGTCGTCAACGGGCGGCTGGTGCGCGGCGCCCGGGGCTACACCGGTGAGCTGGCCCACCTGCAGATGGACCATGACGGCCCGCTGTGCACGTGCGGGGGCCGGGGGTGCCTCTGGATGCAGCTGCGCCACCTCACCGCGATGCAGGAGGGGGCGCCGGCCACGACGCTCGACTTCGCCGACCTGCCCGACCGCGCCGTGGCGGGGGACGCCGGCGCGGCCCGTCTCCTGCGCGACGTCGGCCGCACCATCGGCCGGCCGCTGGCCCAGCTCTGCACGATGCTCGACCCCCACCGACTCGTCCTCGACGGGGCCCTCGGCCCCGCGATGGACCACCTCGTGCGGGGGATCAGGGAGAGCTTCTCCGTCGACGCCCCGCCGGCGGTCGCCGACAACATCGAGGTCGTGGTCAGCCCGCTGCGCGCCGCCGACGTGCTCGGGGCGTGCGAGCTGCCGTGCGAGCACGCCCGGCACGCCTGAGCGTCGGGCCCAGGGTCAGGAGGCGTCGGCCTCGAGCTCCTGGATCGCCTCGTGCATGGTGAGGACCCGCTGGGCGGACTCGACGTGCAGGTTCTCGATCATCCGACCGTTGTAGGTGACGACGCCGCTCCCGCGACCGTCCTCCCACGCCTGCAGGATGCCGCGCGCGTCCTCGACCGCCTTGTCCGACGGGGCGAACGCGCGGTTGGCGCCCTCGACCTGGCCGGGGTGGATCAGCGTCTTGCCGTCGAAGCCCATCTCGCGGCCCTGCTGGCACTCGGCGAGGAAGCCCTCGGTGTCCTTCACGTCGTTGTAGACGCCGTCGATGATCGCCTTGCCCTCCGCGCGCGCGGCGAGCAGCGCGAGCCCGAGACCGGTGAGCAGCGGCTGGCGGCCGGGGACGTGCTCGGCGTAGAGCTCCTTCGCGAGGTCGTTGGTGCCCATCACCAGCACGGTGAGCCGGTCGGACGCGCCGGCGATCTCCTGCGCGTGCAGCATCGCGTGCGGGGTCTCGATCATCGCCCAGAGCTTGGTGTGCTCGGGCGCCCCGTGCTTCTCGAGCGCGGCGACCAGCTCGCGGACGGCGTCCGCCGACGAGACCTTGGGCACGACGATCGCGTCCGGCCCGGCCTCGCTGGCCGCGGCGAGGTCGTCGGCGTGCCACTCGGTGTCCATGCCGTTGACGCGGATGGTGACCTCGCGCCGGCCGTACTCGCCGGAGCGGGCGGCCGCGCACGCGTTGTCGCGAGCCGACGGCTTGGCGTCGGGGGCGACGGCGTCCTCGAGGTCGAGGATGAGCCCGTCGACAGCCAGCGACTTGGCCTTCTCCAGCGCGCGCTCGTTCGACGAGGGCATGTAGAGGACGGAGCGGCGGGGACGGAAGGCGTTCTTGTCAGTCATACGAGAAACCCTCAGCCGATCTCGATGGCGTCGTACTGCGACTTGAGCTCGGGGTCGATCGCGGCCAGCTCCTCGGCGAGCGCGACCATCACCTTGCACTGCTTGACCGAGGCGTCGTCCTCCATCTTGCCGTCGAGCATGACCGCACCGGTGCCGTCGCCCATCGCGTCGATGACCCGACGGGCGTGCTTGACGTCCTCGACGCTGGGCGAGAAGACCTTGTTGGCCACGGCGATCTGCTTGGGGTGCAGCGACCACGCGCCGACACAGCCGAGCAGGAAGGCGTTGCGGAACTGGTCCTCGCACGCGACCACGTCGGCGATGTCGCCGAACGGGCCGTAGTAGGGGTAGATGCCGTGCATCGCGCAGGCGTCGACCATGCGCGAGATCGTGTAGTGCCACAGGTCCTGCTGGTGGGTCGACCGGGCGCCCTCGATGTCGCCGTCGGTCGGGTCCTCGCGGACGAGGTAGCCGGGGTGACCGCCGCCGACGCGGGTGGTCTTCATGCGGCGGTCGGCGGCGAGGTCGGCCGGTCCGAGGGACAGGCCCTGCATGCGCGGGCTCGCGCCGCAGATCTCCTCCACGTTGGCGACGCCTCGCGCGGTCTCGAGGATCGCGTGCACCAGGATCGGGCGGTCCAGGCCCGCCTTGGCCTCCAGCTGGGCGAGGATGCGGTCGACGTAGTGGATGTCCTCGGCGCCCTGCACCTTGGGCACCATGATCACGTCGAGCTTGTCGCCGATCGCCCGGACCAGCGTGGTGAGGTCGTCGAGCACCCAGGGGGAGTCGAGCGCGTTGATCCGCGTCCACAGCTGGGTGGGGCCGAAGTCGGTCTCCTGACCGATCGTGACCAGGCCCTCGCGCGCGGTCTCCTTGTTCTCGGCCTTGACCGCGTCCTCGAGGTTGCCGAGCAGCACGTCGACCTTGCCGACCATGTCCGGCACCTTGGCGGCCATCTTCGGGTTGCCCGGGTCGAAGAAGTGGATGGCGCGGCTGGGCCGGGCGGGGATCTCGCGCAGCGGGGCCGGGGCACCGACGGCGAGGGGGGCGAAGAAGTCCTTGGCGCTACGCATCCTCGGACCGTAGCGCAGCGGTTCCGGGCGCGGACACGGTGCGACGGATGAAGTTCCCCACATCAGAGGGGAGGCGGGCCGCGTCGTAGGTGACTCGCGTCGCGTTCACCCTTCTGGGCTGGGGGTAAGCACCACGTGGCAACTACGGTCGTGCGCTCCGTCGCGTCCAGACGACGGAGCACGCCCCGACCACGAGAGGACTGCATGACAGACACCGTCGACCGACCACTCGAGAACGGCTCGCCGACCCCTGGGTCCGACGCCGGGGAGACCCCGGAGCGCCGCCCACCGGTCGACAGGTGGGTCTTCGGCTCGGCCGCGGCGATCGTCGTCGGCTTCGTGCTCTGGGGGGCGCTGGCGCCGGCCGGCATGGGCGACGCGACCTCGGGCGCGCTGACCTGGCTGGAGAAGAGCTTCGGCTGGCTGTTCGTCTTCACCACCGCGATCTTCGTGATCTTCTCCGGCTACCTGGCGCTGAGCCGCTACGGCAACATCCGCCTGGGTCCGGACGACTCCGAGCCCGAGTTCAGGACGTTCTCGTGGGTGTCGATGATGTTCGCCACCGGCATGGGGATCGGCCTGATCTTCTGGGGGATGGCGGAGCCGCTCACGCACCTCAACACCCCGCCGATGGGCATGGCCGACCCGGGCACGCCCGAGGCTGCGCGCCTGGCGATGGAGTACACGTTCTTCCACTGGGGCCTGCACCCGTGGGCGATCTACGCCGTGATCGGCCTGACCATCGCCTACTTCGCCTACCGCAAGGGCAACGGCAACCTGATCTCCGGCACGTTCCGCCCGATCATGGGCCGGCACGCCTCCGGTGCGCCGGGCAAGGCGATCGACACCGTCGCGATCTTCGCCACGCTCGTCGGCTCGGCGACCTCGCTGGGCCTCGGTGCCCTGCAGATCACCGGTGGGCTCGACAACGTCTTCTCCGGGTCCGGCAAGAGCGTCGCGCTCGCGATCACGGTGATCTGGGTCCTCACCGCGTGCTTCGTGCTCTCGGCCGTGACCGGGATCGAGAAGGGCGTGCAGCTCCTGTCCAACGCCAACGCGTTCGCCGCCGTGGCGCTGGTCTTCTTCCTGTTCGTCGTCGGCCCGACCGTCTTCATCCTGAGCACGTTCACCGAGGGCCTCGGCTCCTACCTCACGCAGCTGCCGACGATGAGCGGTCGCACCGGCGCCTTCGACGGCGACCAGCGTGACTGGCTCAACACCTGGACGATCTTCTACTGGGCCTGGTGGGTCTCGTGGACGCCGTTCGTCGGCATGTTCGTCGCGCGCATCTCCAAGGGCCGCACGATCCGCGAGTTCGTCGGCTACGTCATCGTCGTGCCGAGCCTGGTCTCCTTCGTCTGGTTCTCGATCATGGGCGGCGCGGCGTTCGATCTCCAGCTCAACCAGGGCATGGACCTGGGCAAGGAGCTGGCCGACAACGGCAGCGAGAGCATCCTGTTCACGGTGCTGCAGCAGTACCCGCTGGCGTCGGTCACCGTCGTCCTCGCGATCTTCCTCATCGCGATCTTCTTCATCACCGGGGCGGACTCCGCCTCGATCGTGATGGGGATGCTCAGCCAGAACGGCGAGGAGGAGCCCAGGCGCTGGCTGGTGATCTTCTGGGGCGTCGCCCAGGGCGCGGTGGCCTCGGTGCTGCTGTGGTCCGGCGGCAAGGACCTGCGAGCCGGGCTGACCGCGCTGCAGAACCTGGTCATCATCGTGGGCGGCGCGTTCATGCTCGTGATCCTCGCGATGTGCGTCTCCCTGATGAGGTCGCTGCGCCAGGAGCCCTACGAGTCGACGCTGCCGACCCGGGTCCGCAAGGCCGTCCTCCACGTCCAGGAGCACGACCTCGAGGCCGAGCACGCGATCGCGCTGACCGTGCTGGGTGCGGACCACGAGGAGCTGCTGCCCGACGCCGAGTCGTCGGACTCGCCGACCCCGGCCTGACGTCGTACGCCGGCCGGTTGCGAGGCGCTCGCCCCTGCGGGGCGGGCGCCTCGTGCGTTCAGGCGCTCCGCGGGCGGGACAGCGCGATGAGCAGCTGGGGGAGCAGGTCGCCGACGAGCACCTCGGGGGTGAGGTGGCCGGCGCCGAGCTGCTGGGTGCCGAGGCTGTGCTGGTAGAGCGCCATCAGCGCCTCCGACAGCGACGCGATGTCGCTGATCGGCTCGCGCCCCAGCAGGCCGAGGATGCGCTCGAAGAGCCGTTGCATGCGTCCCTCGAACTCCTCGACGTGGGCGAGGAACAACGACCGCGCCTCCTCGTCGCGCACGGCGAGCAGCGTGAACTCCTGGTGGAGGCGGAACCAGCGCGGCCCGAGGGGCTCGAGGGCGGCGAAGAGCTGGTCGATCGAGCTGAGGTGGAACTCGCCCTCGGGGGTGTCGTCCACGACCCGGTTGACCTCGTCGAGCATGAGCACCGACTGCTGGGCGTAGGCGAGGACGAAGACCTCCCGCACCGAGGAGAAGTTGGAGTAGAACGCGCCCCGCGTGAAGCCGGCCGCCCCCACGAGGTCGTCGACCGTCACCGCACCGAACGGCTTGTCGGCGAAGACGTCGGCCGCGGCCTCGACGAGCCGGGCGCGGGTGTTCACGCGGCTGCGGCGGGCGGGCGCGGCCTCCGTCGTGCTCGCGGACATGGTTCCTCCTCCAGGGGCCGGCCGAGCCCGGCGTGACGCAGGTGACAGGTCAACTGGATACGTTCCTGTATTCAATACAGTACCGTATTGAGCATGTCGTCGTTCCTCTTCCGCCTCGGCCGCGCGGTCTCGCGCCGCGCCCGGCGGGTCGTCGCCCTCTGGCTGCTGGTGCTGGTGGGCGTGGGAGCGGTCGCCGGGCTGCTCGGCGGCCAGCTGCGCGACGACCTCTCGATCCCCGGCACTGAGTCCCAGGCGGGGCTCGACGTGCTCGACACCCGCTTCCCCGAGCTCACCGGCACGCTGGGCCAGGTCGTCTTCGGCGCGCCCCGGGGTGGACGGATCTCCGACTACCGCGCGGTCGTCGATCGTCGGATCAAGGCGATCGAGGACGTCGACCACGTCCGTTTCGCCTCGCACCCGTTCGAGAAGGGCCAGCGGGCACTCTCGATCTCGGAGGACGGCCGCTACGCCCTCGTGCAGGTCCAGCTCGACCTCCCGCTGGAGAAGGTGACGCCACAGGTCCGCGACGACATCGGCGAGGCCGCGCGGGGCTCCGCGTCCTCCGCCTCCTCCGCGGCCCCCACCGTCCACCTCGGCGGCCAGATGTTCACCACCACCTCGACCCCGGTCTCCGTGACCGAGGCCGTGGGACTGGTCGTCGCGCTCGTCGTGCTGCTGATGACGCTCGGGTCCTTCGTGGCGGCCGGGATCCCGCTGCTGACCGCGGTGCTCGGTGTCGGGATCACGATGTCCGGCGTCCTGGTGCTCGCCAGGTTCTTCGCGATCAACTCCTCCACCCCGTCGCTGGCGATCATGATCGGCCTCGCGGTCGGCATCGACTACGCGCTGTTCATCGCCGCCCGTCACCGCGCCCAGCTCGCCGAGGGCATGGAGGTCGAGGAGTCGGTCGCCCGCTCGGTCGCGACCGCCGGCAGCGCGGTGATCTTTGCCGGCGCGACGGTGATCGTCGCGCTGTGCGGCCTCGTCGTCGCCCGGATCCCGTTCCTCACCGTCATGGGCTTCGCGGGCGCCACGGCCGTGGCGGTGGCGGTGCTCATCGCCGTCACCCTCGTCCCCGCCGCGCTGGCCCTGGGCGGCGAGCGCCTGCGGCCCAGGAAGCCGACCGCGGCCGCGGGACCACGCCGCCGCCGTACCCTCGGCGACCGCTGGGTCGGGCTGGTCACCGCCAGGCCGGCGCTGACCGTCGGCGTCGCGCTCGCCGGCTTGGTCCTCCTCGCGCTGCCCGCCAAGGACTTGGCCCTCGGTCTCCCCGACGTCGGGTCGCACGAGAAGGGCTCGACCGAGCGGACGACGTACGACCTGATCTCGCGGGAGTACGGCGCCGGCTTCAACGGTCCGCTGCTCGTGGTCGTCGACATCATCCGCACCACCGACCCGGTCGGGGTGATGAGGAAGATCGGCGACGACGTCGAGAAGGTGCCGGGGGTCGACGCGGTCGCGCTCACCACGCCCAACCGCAAGGCCGACCTCGGCATCGTCCAGGTGATCCCGGAGCACGGTCAGACCGACCCCCGCACCTCCCAGCTGGTCCGCGACCTGCGCGCGGCGGGCCCCGGCATCGAGAAGAAGTACGACGTCTCCGACCTCATGGTCACCGGGCAGACCGCGGTGACGATCGACGTCTCCGACCGCCTCGCGGGAGCCCTGCTGCCGTTCGGGCTCGTGGTCGTCGGCTTCTCGCTCCTCCTGCTGATGCTGGTGTTCCGGTCGGTGTGGGTGCCGGTGAAGGCGACGCTGGGCTACCTGTTCTCCGTCGCGGCGTCGTTCGGCGCGGTCGTCCTGGTGTTCCAGGAGGGGCACCTCGCCGAGCTGCTCAACGTGGAGAAGGAGGGGCCGGTCCTCTCGTTCCTGCCGATCATCCTGATGGGCGTCCTGTTCGGTCTGGCGATGGACTACGAGGTCTTCCTGGTCTCGCGGATGCGCGAGGACTGGGTGCACCACCGCGACGCGGCGGGGGCGATCCGTCGCGGCTTCACCTCGAGCGCGCGGGTGGTCACCGCGGCCGCGGTGATCATGGTCGCGGTGTTCGCCTCGTTCGTGCCCGAGGGCGACGCCTCGGTCAAGCCGATGGCGTTCGGCCTCGCCGTCGGCGTCCTCGTCGACGCCTTTGTCGTCAGGATGACTCTTGTCCCCGCCGTGCTCGCCCTCCTCGGTGAGCGGGCCTGGTGGCTGCCGACCTGGTTGGAGCAGCGCCTGCCCCGTCTCGACATCGAGGGCGAGGGGCTCACCGCCCACCTGGAGCACGAGGAGTGGACGGCCTCCCACGGTCCCGCCACAGTCCGGGCTGAGGGCCTGCGTGTGGTCGACCCGACCACCGGCGCGTCGCTGGTCCCGGGCCTGTCGCTCACCCTGGCCCCCGGCCAGGTCGTCGTCCTGACCGGCTCGGTCGCCCAGCGGCGGGCCGCCCTGTCCGTCGTCTCGGGCCGCCTGCGCCCCTCGAGCGGCCGCGTGGTCGTGCTCGACCGCATGGTGCCCGAGGAGTCGGCGTGGGTGCGGTCGCGCGTGGCCGTCGACACGACCGTCCCGAGCCGGGACCCGCGCGAGCCCCTGGTGCTGCTCGACCTCGCCAACGGCGGGATCGGCCGCTCCGCGGACGACGTACGCCGGCTGGCCGAGTCCGGCGTCGCGGTGCTCGTCGCCTGCCCGGCCGAGTCCCTCGACGACCCGGTGCTCGAGCGCTTGGGCGCCCCGGCCGTCGTACCCCTGTCCGGCTCCGACCGTGAGGAGGTCCTGGCGTGAGGATCCCGACCCTGCCCGTGTCCGCGGCCGACGTGCTCCGCGGGCTCGCCACGCACCGCGTGCTGGTGGGTGTGCTGCTGCTCCCCACCTTCCTGGGCGCCCTCGTGGTGTGGTCGCTCGGCGACCGCGCCGAGGAGACCGAGCGCATCCCGGCTGCCGTGGTCAACCTCGACAAGCCGGTGCTGGAGAAGGGCGAGCAGCCCGTCGCCGCGGGTCGAGCACTCGCTGCCGGCCTGACCAAGCCGACCGGCAAGCAGGACCCCACGCTGGGGTGGACGCTCACCGACGCGGAGGACGCGTCGAAGGGCCTCGCGGACGGCGACTACTACGCCGTCATCACGATCCCCGAGGGGTTCTCCCGGCAGATCTACCGGTCGCTGCACGGCACGGCGCCGGCCAAGGCCCGCATCCAGGTGCGGTCCAACACGGCGTCGTCGGCGCTGATCGGACGGATCAGCGACCAGGTCGCCCGCGTCTCGGCCGACGAGCTCGGGCAGCGGGTGACCACCTCCTACCTCGGCCAGGTCTTCAAGCAGACCGGCGAGATCGGGCCCAAGCTCGGTCAGGCGGCCGACGGTGCGGACAAGCTCGCCGACGGCTCGCGCAAGCTCTCCTCCGGCACGCAGTCCCTCGCCGACGGCCTGGGCACGCTGGCCTCGGGCGCCGACCGGCTCTCGTCCGGCAACGACGAGCTCGCCTCCGGTGCGTCCCGGCTCGCGAAGGGCACCGGCACGGCCGCGTCCGGCGGCGACCGGCTCGCCGACGGCCTGGCGCGTCTCGACGCCGGCACGAACTCTCTGCCGCGTGACACGGACCGTCTCGCGGACGGCGCGAAGCAGCTCTCCGACGGCGTGGTGCCCTACACCAGGATCGTCAGCGGGTGGGCCAGGGCCTGCGCCGACCCGATCATCCTGGCTCGCGCGCCGCAGCTGTGCGTGGCGACGGAGCGCGCCGCCGGCCCGGGCGACCGCAACGCCGAGCAGCTCGCCTCCGGCTCGCGCCGGCTGGCCGCCGGCACCCGCCGCCTCGCCGACGCCATGCCTGCGCTGGAGTCCGGCATCGACGCCGCCGCCTCGGGGGCCCGCCAGCTCGCCAGTGGGTTGGTGAGACTCGAGGGCGGCACGACCAAGCTCGCCGGGGGAGCGGACGAGCTCGCCTCCGGCGCCTCCCAGCTCGCCTCCGGCGCCCGCAAGGCGTCGTCCGGCGCCTCCCAGCTGGCCTCCGGCGGGGAGAAGCTCGGCCACGGCTCCACCCAGCTCGCCTCCGGCCTGCAGAAGGGCGCCAGCCAGGTGCCGGCGTACGACGCCCAGGAGGGCCGTGACCTCGCCCGGGTGATCGCCGCTCCCGTGGCTGCCCGCGCCGCGACGGTGGGGGAGACCCCGGACGGCGCGACCCAGCTCGCCCCGGGCGCGATCGCCTTCGTGCTCTGGCTCGGTGCGTTCGTCACCTACCTCGTGCGACCAGCGCTCCCGACCTGGCTCCTGGGCCGCGCGACCTCCGCCTCCCGGGTCTCGCTCGGGGGCCTCCGCCCCGGGGTGCTCGTCGGCGCGGTCCAGGCGGTCCTGCTGTACGTCGCCCTGCTCGCGCTGGGCGCCGACTTCGGCTCCCCGGGGCTCACCCTCGTGCTCATGCTCGTCGCGGCCGCCGGCTTCGCCGCGGTCAACCAGGGCCTCGTCGCCGTCTTCGGCCGGCGCCGCGGCTGGATCGCCTCCATCGCCTTCGCCGGCCTCCAGCTCGCGGCGCTGGGTGGGGTCATCCCGGTCGACACCGCGCCCGAGCCGCTCCAGCTGCTCAACGACGTCCTGCCGATGACGCAGGCCGCCGACGCGCTCGCCGTCTCCGTCCTGGACGGTCCGGGCTCGGTCCTCGGCTCCGCGGCCGTGGTGGTGCTGTGGGCGCTGGTCGCCTTCGGCGCCACCGTCCTCGCCGCCCGCAAGGCGCAGCAGCTCGACGTGCACGAGCTGGTGGTCGAGGAGCGCGAGCGGGAGCTCGAGCTCGCCTGAGACGTCTGGCGGGCGGGTCTCGGGCCTGCGTCGGTGGGCGATTGAGGCCCTTGGTCCATTGCTCCGGGTGAACACGAGGTGAACACTCGGTAGCCGGACGAGACCCTGGGGGTCAGATGGTGGAGCAGCATCCCGTGGTCGCCGGACGCACGTTCGTGCCGCCGGGCAAGGGCCCGTGGGACTTGGAGACGACCAACGCGGCGCGGCCGATGACGCCGTTCGCCCAGGCCGCGTTCATGAACGGGTTCCCGAAGGGCTTCGCGGAGGGCACCGCCCGCTAGGGCGTCCTCCTGTCCCACCTCGAGCCCGGCTTCAGCGAGGGCTTCTGCTACAACCAGCCCGTCGCGGTGGGTGCGCCGAAGGGCGCGATGGGGACACCACCCAAGCCGGTGCTGCAGCTGGTCAGCCGGCTTCATCCCGAGATGAGGCGTCGGCACCGGGCCGCGGCCCGAGCCATCCGCGACAAGCTGTGGCGCGAGGACCTGGCGCACTGGGACAAGGTCGACAAGCCGGCTGCGATCGAGGGCCATCGCGCGATCCAGTCCGTCGACGTCGCCACCCTGTCGGACGCCGAGCTGGCGGACCACGTCGACCGGTGCGCGCAGCACGTCGTCGATGCCGCCTACCTCCACCACAAGTACACGATCCCCGCGTGCCTGCCCGCCGGCGACTTCCTCGCCGGCGCGATCGGCTGGACCGGAGCGTCCGTCGGCGAGCTGATGACGCTGCTCCGGGGCCGCTCCGCCATCTCGCGCGGGTTCGCGGCCGACGAGCTCGACACCGCGGCCAAGGCGATCACGAGGTCCGACTCGGCCCGAGCGGTCCTCGGCTCCGCCGGTGACCCGGAGAGCGTCCTCGCCGAGCTCACCGCCCACCCCGAGGCAGGCCCCGCGGTCTCGGCCTACGTCGAGGCCGTCCGCTGGCGCTGTGTCGGCTACGACCTGGGTGACAAGGCGGCCGGCGAGCTGCCCGGCACGCTCGTGGAGGCTCTCCGCACCAGCCTGGCCGGCACCGGCGCCGCCGGGCAGGACGACGACGCGGCCCTGCAGGTGATGCGTGATCGCGTCCCGGCCCAGCACCGGGAGGACTTCGACGACCGGCTGGCAGAGGTGCGCCTGATGTACCGGTTGCGCGACGAACGCGGCGTGTTCAGCGACGGCTGGGCCGCGGGTCTGGCACGCCGTGCGCTGCTCGAGGCGGGCCGCCGACTGGCGGCGAAGGGCTCGGTGGACGATCCCGAGCACGCGGTCGACCTCACCGCTGAGGAGGTCCGCGCGCTGCTGCTGGGCACCGGCACCGGCCCGTCGGCAGAGGCGGTGGCGGAGAGGTTCGCCTGGCGGACGACGATGACCACGTCGGACGCGCCACCGTTCCTCCGGGCGGCCCCTCCGCCGCCCCCACCGGCCGAGTGGTTCCCGGCACCCGCCCGACGTACGGCCGAGGCGATGAACGTCTTCCTCGACTCGCTCTTCGGTGTGCCCGAGACGCCGAACTCCGACACCGTCCTGACCGGCCTCGCGGTCAACACCGGGGTCTACGAAGGCACGGCGCGGCTGGTCGACGGGTCCGACGACTTCGCTCGCATCCGTCAAGGTGACGTGCTCGTGACGAGGATGACCTCGCCCTACTTCAACGTGGTGCTGCCGATGCTCGGCGCGATCGTCACCGATCGCGGGGGGCAGCTCTGCCACGCCGCGATCGTGGCCCGCGAGTACGGCATCCCCGGCATCGTCGGCACCCGCGACGCGACCCGCACGATCCGCGACGGAGACCGGGTGCGGGTCGACGGGTCGACGGGCGAGGTGCACGTCCTGGCGTGACGACGACCATGCTCACGCCCCTGGCACAGGCGACCGACGCCGGGGCCTACGGCGGCAAGGCCGCCCAGCTGGCGTCCGCGCTGGACGCAGGACTGCCCGTGCCCACCGGCTTCGCGCTCGACTGGGCGACGGTCCGCGAGGTCGTCGGCGGCGACCCCCGCGCACTGTCCTGGCTCGAGGCGGTCACCGACGCGCGTCCCTGGGCCGTCCGGTCGAGCGCGATCGGTGAGGACTCGGCCGAGGCCTCCTTCGCCGGCACCCACCTGACCGTCCTGGGCGTCGTCGGGCTCGAGCGCGTCCTGGACGCGGTCAGACAGGTCCACGACTCTGCGCACGACGAGGCAGCCGCGACCTATCGTCGGCAGCACGGCCTCGACCCGGCGCCACGGATGGCGGTGGTGCTCCAGCCGATGATCGCCTCCGAGGTGGCGGGCGTCCTCTTCACCAGGAACCCCGTGACGGGCGCGGACGAGCGCGTGGTCGAGGCCAGCTGGGGCCTGGGCGAGACCGTGGTGAGCGGGTTGGTGAGCCCGGACCAGTACCGCCTCGCCACCGACGACGGCCGGGTGCTCGGCCGGTGGGCGGGCGAGAAGGACGTCGCGATGGTGCTCCAGCCGGACGGGAGCGTGGCCGAGCTGCCCGTGTCGGCGGACCAGGTCGACGCCTGGTGCCTCGACGAGCACCAGCTCCTCCAGCTGCACGGGCTCGCGGAGCACTGCGACCGCGTCTTCGGCACCCTCGAGCACGACATCGAGTTCGCCTTCGCCGGTGACCGGCTGCACCTGCTCCAGCGCCGACCGATCACCCATGGCTGACCAGACCGCTGGTCTGCGCCCCCGCACGGTCGTCGTCGGGATCGTCGGCGCCCTGATGACGGCGAGCCTCATGCCGCTCAACTCGACCATGGTGGCGGTCGCGGTGCCGTCGATCGCGCAGACCGTGGGGCACGGGGCGGCGGCGGTCACGCAGGCGGTCGTCTCGACGTACCTGATCGCTGCGATCGCGCTGCAGAGCCCGGGCGGCAAGCTGGGTGACCGGTTGGGCCACTGGCGAGTGCTGACGATCGGGCAGGCGGTCGTCGGCGGCGGTGCGGTGCTGGGGTTCCTCGCCACGAGCCTGCCGGTGCTGGCCGGAGCCCGGGTGCTGATGGCCACGGGGGGCGCCCTCGCCGTCCCGGCGACCCTCGCCCTGCTGCGGGTGTCGCTGCCGCCCGATCGGCGTGGTCGGGCCTTCGGGACGTTCGGTGCCGTGATGGCGCTGGCGGCTGCGCTCGGACCCGTCGTCGGCGGCATCCTGGTGGACGCCTTCGGGTGGGAGGCGGTCTTCGTCGTCAACGTGCCGGTGCTCGCGGTGGCCGCGTTCCTCGTCGCATCGGCGACCAGAGCCCCTGAGGTGCGGCGCACGGGCAGGTTCGACACCCGCGGATCGATCTCCCTGACCGTGACCCTGCTTCTCCTGGTCCTGGCCGCCCAGCAACGTGGCGTCACCTCCGTCGTGCTGCTGCTCGCCGGGGTGGGTGCGGGCATCGTCTTCGCCACCCTGGAACGGCGGGCCGAGGACCCGGTCGTCGCGTTCGACCTCTTCGCCTCGCGGTCCTTCGCCGCCGGCACTCTGCTGATCTGCCTGCAGAACCTCGTGATGTACGCGTTGCTCGTCGAGATCCCCCTGGTGCTCGACGCACGCTTCGACCTCGGGGCCCGGGCGACCGGACTGATCTTGATCTGGTTGATGGTGGCGATGGTCGTCACCTCGCTCGTCGCGGGCCGGCTGACCGAGCAGGTCGGCGCACGCGCCCTCGCGGTGACGGGATCGTTGATCTGCCTGGTGGCCCTGGTGGTGCTGCGCGTGGTCGACCTCAGCTCGGCCGGTCAGGTGCGCCTGCCGCTCGCCCTCCTCGGTGTGGGGCTGGGCCTGTGTGGACCAGCGGCCCAGACCGCGTCACTGTCCGCCATCGCCTCGAGCCGCAGCGGCATGGCCGCCGGGGTCAGCTCGACCATGCGCTACCTCGGTGGCGTGGTCGGCATCGCGTTCCTGGGCAGGGCTCTCGACCTTGACGGCACCAGGGCCGACGTGCTCGGCGAGCACCACCACGTGGTGGAGGTGTTCCTCGGCGTGCTGGTCCTGGGGCTGCTGTGTGCCACGCGGCTCCCGGGTGCGGCCGGGCCCCGTCAGACCAGCCGGCGGGTCAGAAGACCGACCAGTCGGAGTACGTCGTGAACGCGTCGAACGCGGCCAACCCGGCCGCCGAGCTCCCCGTCGTACCGAGGGTCGGGCTCCAGACGCAGACGACGCCGCGGTCGGGGAAGCTGCAGGAACGAGTTGAACGGGTTGCCCGACGGCTCCCGACCGACGCGACGCCAGATGTCCTAGCCCTACCTCCGGGGCGGGAGGCCTACGCCCTGGTGGTGACCCAAGCGGACGCCTTCGGCATCCCTCGGGAGGAGGTCGGCGACGAACCGGACCTCATTCTTGAGCGCGACCTCTTGCTCGACCCGCCGCATGGCTACTTCGCTGGGTGAAGAAAGTGCCCGCTCTATGCCGCTGAGTGCGCGGTCCTGCTTGTCATGCGGACGGTCAAGCGTGCACTGAGCGGGGTCAGGCGACGTCGACGACACAACCTTCGAATCGGTAGTCGATCGGGCGGCGCACACGTTCGGGAGGGTCACTGGTGCGCGGCGGGTCGGGCGGCAGGCTGCGATAGCGGTGCCCGGTTGGCGTCGTCGTGACCACGAGATGCGCGCCCGTCGCCGCAGCGGCGGCTGACCATCCGGGTGCGTTGTAGACGTAGTTGCAGGCTTCGCAGAGCCCTTCGCCGTTGCGGCTGCTGGTCGGTCCGCCGTCAGCGCGGTCGACGACGTGGTCGCCGTGACGGATCGGCGCTTCGCACCACGGGGTGCGGCACCACCGGTCACGGGCGACGACGAGCTTGCGCAGCGCGCCTCGGAAGAAGCGCGCCTTGGAGTCGATCGCCGCGAGCTCACCGGTCGTGGGGCGCGTGAACAGGCGCTGCACCCACAGGTCGGCGTCGGCGTCGGCCGCCAGGAGCAGACGACGGGCCAGGTCGGCAGGGATGGGGCCGTAGCCCTCCACCTGCGCCGGCTCGTCGGAGTGGTCGCCGGCGTTGAACATGGTCTGGTCGCTCATCACCAGCCCGACCGTGATCGGCACGGCCTCGGCGGTCGCCTGGCCGGTGATGCGCTCGACGAGGGTGTCGGCCATGATCTGGCCGACCGACCGCTCGTCACCTCCGGCACGGAGGCTGTCAGCGTGCTTCCGGAGTGCGGCGTAGGCCGCGACGCCCTGGGCGACGGGGAGGTGAGCGCTGAGGTTCGACATGACGTCGGGAGCCGGTCGCACGGTGACCCTGCGATCCTTCGCCGCGGTCGCACCACGCTCGACGAAACCGCGGGGGTCGAGGCGGTACGCGCGGGTCCTGACCTCCTGCTCGACCCGTCGGTCGCCCCACCCCTCCAGCAGCGGGGCGATCTCGGCGTCGAGCTGTGCCCGATGCTCGGGGGAGAGCCAGACCGTCTCCTTGACCACGATGCGAGCCCGCCACTCGGTCGTGCGCCCGGCCGCGAGGACGGCGTAGGTGTGGGGCAGCTCGCGGAGGAGGACCTTCGAGAACTGCACGAACGCCCCACCGCGGAAGGTGGACTCGCGCTTGGCCAGCGCGACCTGCGAGCCGATCCCGAGGCCGACCTTGTCCGGACGGACGCCCGCGTCACGTTGGGCCCGCTCCTGGGACGCGGCGAGCCGGGTCGTGATCGCCACCTGCGCTGCTGCGACCTTCGCCTTGGTCTCCTCCAGCACCCGCAGCTGGTCGACGAGGTCCTGGTCCGAGGCGTCGGGGTCGAGCAAGACCAAGGCGTCCGCGTGACCGCGCATCTGCGCGGTCCACTCGCTCTCGGTCCTCAACGGCATGACCCGAGTCTCGACGGGACCACCGACATTGTCGATCGAGAACTCCGCTCTGTTGAGAGAAACCCTCGAGAGATTCTCGCGGACTACAGCGACGCGAGCACGGCCGAGCGGTGCGCCCGAGCCGGCCCGAGGAGGATCCCGAGCGTCTGCGCCTGCTTGAGGACGAGGTGGGCGTCGTGCTCCCAGGTGATCGCGATGCCGCCGTGGAGCTGGACCGTCTCGGCCGCCACGCGCGCGACGGCATCGCTGCACCACGCCTGGGCGACCGAGGCCGAGCGGCGCGCCTGGTCCCAGGCACCACCGGCCACAGCGTCGTCCACCGCGACGGCTGCGGCGAGCGCGGCGGAGCGCGAGGTCTCGACCAGGACGTGCAGGTCGGCGAGGCGGTGCTTGACCGCCTGGAACGAGCCGATCGGGCGACCGAACTGCTCGCGCTGCTTGACGTAGTCGACGGTCATGTCGAGCCCTCGCTGGGCCACCCCGACCGCGACCGCGGCGACCGCCGCCGACCCGACGGTGTGGGCGCGGGCCAGCGCGTCGGGTCCGCCGATGCGGGTGGCCGGGGTCCCGTCGAGGGTGATGCGGGCCAGGCGGAGCGTGAGGTCCATGGCGGGCTGGGCCTCGCGAGTCACCTGCGAGGGGTCGACCTCGAACAGCGCTGGGCCGTCCGGGGTGCGGGCCGCCACCAGCAGCACCGACGCGGCCGTCCCGTCGAGCACGTGGTCGACGGTGCCGTTGAGCTCGTGGTCCCGACCGGTTCCACTGGCGGGGGAGGCGACGACCGGCTCCTCGACGTCCGGGCCGCCTGTCGCGCCGGCCCAGGCGAGCGTCGCGACCTCACCGGCCGCGACGCGGGGGAGCAGCCGTGCCGCGGCGTCGGACGAGCCACCCAGGAGGGCCTGGGCGGCCACCGTCGACGCCAGCAGCGGCGAGGGGGCGAGGGCGTGGCCGATCTCCTCGAGCACGACAGACGTCTCACCGAAGCCGGCACCCGCGCCGTCGTGCTCCTCGGGGACGGGCAACGCCGCGACGCCGACCTGCTCGCAGAGCGCCTGCCACAGCGACTCGTCGTAGCCGGCCTCGGAGTCGATCGCCGTGCGGACGGCGGCACTGTCGCTGCGCTTGTCGAGCATGCTCCGCACGATCGAGCGGAGCTCGTCCTGCTCCTCGCTGAACCGCAGGTCAGGCACGTGCGCCGTCCTCGAGCGAGGCGAGCACCCGACGGCGGGCCTGCTGAGGGGTGCCCCAGGCCGAGACCAGCGCGCGGGTCCTGAGGATCCAGACCGAAGCGTCGTACTCCTGGGTGTAGCCGATCGCTCCGTGCAGCTGCAGTGCCGTGCGGGCGGCGAGGTGTGCGCCGTCGGAGGCGGCGACCTTGGCGGCTGCGACGTCACGGGAGCGGTCGGGTCCCTCCCACTGCACAGCGGCGCCGAAGACGAGCGGGCGCACGAAGTCGAGCGCGATCCGCACGTCGGCGAGCCGGTGCTTGAGCGCCTGGTAGGACCCGATCTCGCGCCCGAACTGCTTGCGCTGCTTGACGTAGTCGACGGTCGTCGAGAGCAGGTGCTCCCCGAGACCGAGGAGCTGCGCCGACGTGGCCAGCACGGCCAGGTCGAAGGCGCGGTGCAGGTCGCCGGCCTCGACCTCGTCGCCGGGGAGGACGTCGAACAGCGTGCGGGCCGGGTCGATCGAGTCGTACGACGATCCGGCGCTCGCCGTCGACAGCGATTGTCCCGACGACAAGAAGACGTGGTCGGCGACGTGTGCGTCCAGGGCACGAGGTACGACGGGCAGCGCGGCCACGGTGCCGATCTCACCCTCGGCGAGAGCGCCGAGCACGGTCGAGGAGGGGGCGAGGGCGACCGGGAGGTAGGCCGCGGACTCGACCCACGGCCCCGGCACGGCGTGCCGGCCGAGCTGCTCGAACGCGACGCACAGGTCGACCGGCGACCCGCCCAGACCACCCGCCGACTCGGGCACGACCAGTGCGCACAGCCCCTGGTCGGCCAAGCGCCGCCACAGCGTCAGACCGGCCTCGGGGGAACCGGATCCCCACGCCCGCGCGGCGCCGACGACGTCGGCACCCTTGAGCAGGTCGGCCAGTGACGCGCCGAACCCGCGCTGCTCCTCGGTGAGCTCGAACCTCATCGCCCCGCCCCCTTGGGCTCGCGCGGCAGCCCGAGCACCCGCTCGGCCACGATGTTGCGCTGGATCTCGTTGGTGCCGGCGTAGATCGGCCCGGACAGCGAGAAGAGGTAGCCGTCGGACCACGTCGACGACAGCTCGCCGTCGGCATCGAGCAGGTCGAGCGCGGTCTCGTGCAGCGCCACGTCGAGCTCGGACCAGAACACCTTGTTGACCGATCCGGCGGCTCCCATGTCACCGCCCTTGGCCAGGCGCGTGACCGTGCCCCAGGTGTAGAGGCGGTAGGCCTGGGCCCCGATCCACGCGTCGACGACCCGATCGCCCAGGGAGGCGTGATGGTCGCCGACAGCGGACCACAGCGACACCAACCGGTCCGCCGCCGCGCAGAAGCGACCGGGGGAGCGCAGCGACAGGCCACGCTCGTTGCCCGCCGTCGACATCGCGACCCGCCAGCCGTCGCCCGGCGCGCCGAGCACGTCGGAGTCCGGCACGAACACCGAGTCGAAGAACACCTCGGCGAAGCCCGGCTCGCCGTCCAGCTGTGCGATCGGCCGCACCGTCACGCCCTCGGCGTCGAGCGGGAAGAGGAAGTAGGTCAGCCCGGCGTGCCGCGCCGCGTCGGGGTCGGAGCGGAACAGTCCGAACCCCCAGTCGGCGTGCGCCGCCCGCGAGCACCAGGTCTTCTGGCCGTTGAGCACCCACCCGCCACGGGACTCGTCCCGCGTCGCGGTCGAGCGCAGCGACGCCAGGTCGCTGCCGGCCTCGGGCTCGGACCAGCACTGCGCCCAGATCCGCTCCCCGGTCGCCATGGTCGGCAGGAAGCGGTCCTGCTGCTCCTGGGTCCCGTGCTCGAACAGGATCGGCGCGAGCAGGAAGATGCCGTTCTGCGAGACCCGCCCTGGCGCCCCCGCGCGGTAGTACTCCTCCTCGAAGACCACCCACTCCACCAGCGACGCCTCGCGACCGTGGTAGGCCTGTGGCCACGACACGACCGACCAGCGCGCCTCCGACAGGCGGGCCTCCCACTCCTGGTGGGCGCGCCAGCCCTCGGCCGTGTCCATCGACGGCAGCGGCTCGGCCGGCACGTTGGCCGCCAGCCAGGCGCGCGCCTCGGCCCGGAAGGCCAGCTCCGACTCCGACAGGTCCAGGTCCATCAGTCGGCCTTCCTCAGCTCGGTCTTGAGCACCTTGCCCGCCAGGTTGCGGGGGAGCGAGTCCACGAACCTCACCTCGCGAGGCACCTTGAAGTTGGCCAGCCGCTCCTTGGCGTAGGCCTTCACGTCGTCGGCGGTCACGGTCGCGTCGGGCCGTCGTACGACGAAGGCGCCCCCGACCTCGCCGAGCCGCTGGTCGGGCACACCGACCATCGCGACGTCGGCGACGCCGTCCATGCGCATGAGGACCTGCTCGACCTCGGCGGGATAGACGTTGAAGCCGCCGCAGATGTACATGTCCTTGAGCCGGTCGGTGATCGTGAGGTAGCCCTCGTCGTCCACGCGCCCGACGTCGCCGGTGTGGAGCCAGCCGTCCGCGTCGATCGCCTCGGCGGTCGCAGCCTCGTCGTCGAGGTAGCCGAGCATCACCAGGTCGCCGCGGAACCGCACCTCGCCCTCCTCACCCGGACCGCACGGGGCGCCGGTCTCGGGGTCGACGACCGCCAGCTCGAGCCCGGGGATCACCCGCCCGCACGTGCCGGCGACCAGCGAGGGCGGGTCGCCGCGACGGCACATCGTGCCGACCACGCACTCGGTCATGCCGAACGCGGTCAGCACGAGGTCGAAGCTCAGCTCGCCCTGCATCCGCTCGACGAGCACGACAGGCACCACGGCCGCGCCGGTGACCGAGAAGCGCAGGCTGCTCAGGTCGTACGACGACCGGTCCGGTGCGTCGAGCAGCGCCTGGAAGATCGCGGGGGCGCCGGGCAGGACCGTGATCTGCTCACGCTCGATCGTCCTGAGCATCTCGGTGGTGTCGAAGACCGCCATCGGGTGGATCGTCGCGCCGGTGAGCAGACTGGTGACGATGCCGACCTTGTAGCCGAACGAGTGGAAGAACGGGTTGACCACGAGGTACTGGTCGCCCTGCACCAGCTCGCCGAGCGCCCCCCAGACCCGCGCTGCCTCGTAGGTCTGCCGGTGCGCGGTCATCGCGCCCTTGCTGCGGCCGGTCGTGCCCGAGGTGAAGAGGATGTCGGCGACGTCGTCGGCGCCGACCTGGGCGGCGACGTGGTCGATCGCGTCGAGGTCCCCGTCGGTCGGCAGGTCCTCGATCCTCACGACGGTCGGGAGCCGGACGCCGGCCTCGGTGGCCGCGTCGGCCAGCTCCTGGGTCTGGTGGCGGTCGAGGAAGCCGTCGGCCACGACCACCAGGCGAGCGTCGACCCGGGAGAGCACGTCGACCACCTCGTGGCCGGTGTAGCGGGTGTTGAGCGGCACCAGCACCCCGCCGGCGTAGGACACCGCGAGGCCCGCGACCTCCCAGCGCCAGGAGTTGGGCGCCCAGACCGCGACCCGGTCGCCGGGGGAGACCCCGAGGGCGGCGTAGCCCGCGGCCTTCTCCCGCACCCGCTCGAGCAGGTCGGCGAACGACAGGCGCACCCCGCCCTCGACGACCGCGAGCGTGTCACCGAAGCGGGTGGCCGCGTCCTGGAGGGCGCCCGGCACCGTGCGCGGCGCGGCCTTGGGGGCGACGTCTGGTGGCATGTGCGCTACCCTACCAAGCACTTGCTTGGTTCAGCCAGAGTCGCCGGAGGAGGTGCCGTGACCCAGACCGACGAGGAGTTCCGGGCCGAGGCCCGCGCCTGGCTCGAGGAGCACCTGTCCGGGGAGTTCGCCGCCCTCAAGGGGCTCGGCGGGCCCGGCAGCGAGCACGTCGCCCACGCCGAGCGCCGCGGCTGGGACCGCCACCTGGCCGAGCACGGCTGGACCTGCGTCGGCTGGCCCGAGGAGCACGGCGGCCGCGGGCTGAGCCTCGCGCAGCAGGTGATCTGGCACGAGGAGTACGCCCGCGCCGAGGCCCCCGCCCGGGTCAACCACCTCGGCGAGGAGCTGCTCGGCCCGACGCTGATCGCGTTCGGCACCTCCGAGCAGCAGGAGCGCTTCCTCCCGCGCATCCGTGCGGTCGACGAGCTGTGGTGCCAGGGCTACTCCGAGCCCGGAGCCGGCTCCGACCTCGCCGCGGTCTCGACCAAGGCACGTCTGGTCTCGACAAGCTCGACCACCGAACCGGAGTGGGTGGTCGACGGGCAGAAGGTCTGGACCTCCATGGCGCACGACGCCGACTGGATCTTCGTCATCGCCCGCACCGAGCCCGGCTCCCGGCTCCACCAGGGCCTGTCGTTCCTGCTCGTCCCGATGGACCAGCCCGGCGTCGAGGTCCGTCCGATCCGCCAGATCACCGGCACGTCCGAGTTCAACGAGGTCTTCTTCACCGGGGCCCGCACCGCGAAGGACCTGGTCGTCGGCGAGCCCGGTGACGGCTGGCGGGTCGCGATGGCGCTGCTCGGCTTCGAGCGCGGGGTGTCCACGCTCGGCCAGCAGCTCGGGTTCCGCCGCGAGCTCGGGCAGGTCGTGGCCACCGCCAGGCGCACCGGCACGTACGACGACCCGGTCGTCCGCGACCGCCTCGCCCAGGCGGCGGTCGGCCTCGAGGTGATGCGGTCCAACGCGCTGCGCATCCTGAGCGAGAACCTCCGCGGCGAGGGCGCCGCCAGGGGCCAGGACAACGTCGCCAAGCTCGTCTGGGCCGACTGGCACAAGCACCTCGGCGAGCTCGCCATGGAGGTCCAGGGCTCCGCCGGCCTGGTCGCCGAGGAGGACGGGCTCACCGAGTCCCAGCGACTGTTCCTCTTCACCCGCGCCGACACGATCTACGGCGGCTCCGACGAGGTGCAGCGCACCATCATCGCCGAGCGGGTGCTCGGCCTTCCCCGCGAGCCGAGAGGCACCTCCACATGACCACGCACCGCCCCGAGCAGCCGGCCCCCGACTACGTCCCGGCCCACGGTCTCCTCACCGGCAAGGTCGTCGTCGTGACGGCCGCAGCGGGCGCGGGCATCGGCGCGGCCGTCATACGCCGGGTGCTGGAGGAGGGCGCCGAGGGCGTCGTCCTGGGCGACACGCACGAGCGACGGTTGTCGGAGGCACAAGAATCTCTGGCACAGGAGTTCGGCGCCGATCGCGTGGCGTCGTTGACGTGTGACGTCACCGACGAGGCGCAGGTGCAGGCGCTGCTGGCCGAGGCCGACCGCTTCGGCGGCGTCGACGTGATGGTCAACAACGCCGGGCTCGGTGGCACGGCGGACATCCTCGACATGACCGACGAGGAGTGGTCGCGGGTCATCGACATCACCCTCACCGGCACGATGCGCTGCATCCGGGCCGCGGGGGCGCGCATGAAGGACGCGGGCAAGCGGGGCGTGATCGTCAACAACGCCTCGGTGATCGGCTGGCGGGCCCAGGAGGGACAGGCCCACTACGCCGCGGCCAAGGCGGGGGTCATGGCGCTGACCCGCTGCTCGGCGCTGGACCTCGCCCCGCACGGCATCCGCGTCAACGCGGTGTCCCCGAGCCTGGCGATGCACCCGTTCCTCGCCAAGGTCACCTCCGACGAGCTCCTCGCCGAGCTCAAGCAGCGCGAGGCCTTCGGTCGCGCGGCCGAGCCGTGGGAGGTCGCCAACGTGATGGTCTTCCTCGCCAGCGACTACTCCTCCTACCTGACCGGGGAAGTCATCTCGGTCAGCTCCCAGCACGCCTAGGAGTCACCGTGACGGAGACCGAGACCCGGAGCAGGCGCGAGCAGCTGCTGGCGATCGCCGGCGGCCTGTTCGCCGAGCGTGGGTTCAAGAACACGACCGTGCGCGACATCGCCGACGCCGCCGGGATCCTGTCGGGCAGCCTCTACCACCACTTCGACTCCAAGGAGTCGATCGTCGACGAGCTGCTCTCGACCTTCCAGCGCGACCTCTTCGCGACGTACGACCGGATCCTGGAGTCGACGCCCGACACCGCCGCGCGCATCGACGCGATCATCCGGGCGTCGTTCGACGCGATCGACCAGCATCACAACGAGGTCGCGATCTTCCAGAACGACGCCGGCTTCCTGATGGGCTTCGAGCGCTTCGCCTACCTGCGCGAGCACAACCGGCGCTTCCGCACGATGTGGGTCGGGCTGCTCGACGAGGGCATGCGGTCGGGCGCCCTACGCACCGACCTCGACCCCGAGCTGACCTACCGCTTCATCCGCGACACCGTCTGGGTCGCCGTGCGGTGGTACCGCCCCGGCGGCGACGTCCCCGCCCGGACCGTCGCCGACCAGTACCTCACGATCCTGCTCAACGGGATCTCACGGAAGGAAGACCATGCCTGAGGCCTACATCGTCGGCGCCGTCCGCACGCCCGTCGGACGCCGCAGGGGCGCCCTGGCGTCGATGCACTCCGCGGACCTCGGCGCGCACGCGCTGTCGGCCCTGATGGAGCGCACCGGCGTCGACCCGGGGGCGGTCGACGACGTGATCATGGGCTGCTGCGACACGATCGGCTCCCAGGCCGGTGACGTCGCGCGCACCGCCTGGCTGGTCGCCGGGCTGCCCGACCACGTCCCGGGCGTCACGATCGACCGGCAGTGCGGCTCCTCGCAGCAGGCGGTCCACTTCGCCGCGCAGGGCGTCATGTCGGGCACCCAGGACCTCGTCGTGGCCGGTGGCCTGCAGAACATGTCGGCGATCCCGATCTCGAGCGCGATGCTCGTCGCCCAGGACCTCGGCTTCTCCACGCCGTTCGCGGAGTCGCCCGGCTGGGTCCAGAGGTACGGCGACCAGGAGGTCAGCCAGTTCCGCTCGGCCGAGATGATCGCCGAGAAGTGGGAGATCAGCCGCGAGGACATGGAGCGCTTCGCCTACGAGTCCCACCAGCGGGCGATCCGCGCGATCGACGAGGGCCGCTTCGAGCGCGAGATCGCCCCGGTCGGGGAGTTCGCCGTCGACGAGGGGCCGCGACGCGACACCAGCCTCGAGCGGATGGCCGGGCTCAACCCGTTGCTCCCCGACGGGCGCGTCCACGCCGGCGTCTCCTCCCAGATCAGCGACGCGGCGAGCGCGATGCTGCTGGCGTCGCAGAAGGCCGTCGACGAGCACGGCCTCACGCCGCGCGCCCGCATCCACCACCTGTCCGTCCGCGGTGACGACCCGGTCTGGATGCTCACCGGCCCGATCCGGGCGACCGAGCACGCGCTCGCCAGGACGGGCATGAGCATCGACGACATCGACCTCTTCGAGTGCAACGAGGCCTTCGCCTCCGTCGTCCTGGCGTGGGCCAAGGAGACCGGCGCCCCGCTGGAGAAGGTCAACGTCAACGGCGGCGCGATCGCCCTGGGCCACCCGATCGGTGCGACCGGCACGCGGCTGATGACCACGATGCTGCACGAGCTCGAGCGCACCGGTGGTCGCTTCGGGCTGCAGACCATGTGCGAGGGCGGCGGACAGGCCAACGTGACGATCATCGAGCGCCTCGAATAACCCGTTGAGGCCGGGCGCACGACGCGCCACAGTGGCCCCATGGGTGTGGAGATCGAGCGGCTGGACCACGACGACGCGAAGGCGGTCGCCGGGCTCACGGACCTGCACGAGGCGATCCGGGTCGCCGACGCCCCGTTCCAGCACCGCCAGAGCGTCGAGATGGTCGCCGCCGACCTGCGCTACAACCACGACCAGGAGCCGTCGGAGCACTACCTGGCCCGCGTCGGCGGGGAGGTCGCCGGCTTCGGCGCGCTCTACGCCGGCAGCTGGGACAACCTCGACGTCGCCTGGCTGCAGGGCGGCGTGCACCCGAGCCACCGAGGGCGCGGGATCGGCTCCGCGCTCCAGGAGCACCTCCACGCCCGCTGCCTCGAGCTCGGGCGCCCGAGCATCGGTGCCGACGCCTGGGAAGGCACGCCCGGGACCGCCTTCCTCGAGAACCGTGGCTACGACAAGAAGTCGCAGGCGATCCTGCGGCGCCAGCGCCTCGCGTCCCTCCCGCAGGGCCGGGTCGAGGCCCTGCGCGACCACGCGCTGCAGCGCGCCGGCGACTACGAGCTGCTCTTCCTCGACGGCGCACTGCCGGAGGAGATCCTCGAGGACTACTGCCGGATGGCCGCCTCGATCAACGACGCCCCGCTCGACGACCTGGAGCTCGAGGACGACGTCTACGACCCGCGACGCACGCGCCTGGTCGAGGAGGCCCAGCAGGGCCGCAACCGCGACCACCTGCGCGTCGCCGCCCGCCACCGTGGGACGGGCGAGCTCGGCGGGCACACCGAGGTCGTCGTGGAGCGGTGGGACCCCGCCGTGGCCTACCAGTTCGACACCGCGGTGGCGCCGGCCCACCGCGGGCACCGGCTCGGGCTGCTGCTCAAGTCGGCGATGGTCCTCTGGCTGCGTGAGCGCAACCCGGAGGTCCGCACGGTCGACACCTGGAACGCCGAGTCCAACGGCTTCATGATCGAGGTCAACGAGCAGCTCGGCTACGAGGTCGTGGCCCGCGAGCTGCAGTTCCAGCGGCGCCTCCCGGGGAGCCGACCAACCGTCCACTAGCGTGCGAGTGTGCCCTCCGACCTCGTCGACCGCGTCGACGACTTCCAGCGACGCCACGTCGTCGTGGGCTTCCCGCTGGCGGTGGTCTACAAGTTCTTCGACGACCAGGGCCCCTACCTCGCCGCGATCCTCACCTACTACGCGTTCGTTGCGATCTTCCCCATCCTGCTGATCGCCTCGTCGGTCCTCGGCTTCTTCCTCCAGGGCAACGAGGAGCTCTACAAGGCGGTGCTCAACAGTGCGCTCGGACGCTTCCCGATCGTGGGCACGCAGCTGGGGGAGCCGGAGGGCCTGACCGGCAGCCGCAGCGCGATCATCATCGGGTCGCTCGCGGCCCTGTACGGCGCCCTGGGGCTCGCCACGGCTGCTCAGCACGCGCTCAACACGGCCTGGGCGGTCCCGCGCAACAGCCGGTTCAACCCGTTCGTGGGCCGGTTCCGGGCCTTCATCACGCTGCTCGGCGCCGGCATCGCGGTGCTCGGCACCTCGCTGGCAGCGGTCTTCCTCAACAACCTCGACGGGATGCTGGGCACCAACGTCGACGCCTGGATCTCGCGCATCGGCACGCTGCTGGGCATCGCCCTGACCGCTGTCGTCCTGAGCCTGATGATGCGCTACACCACCGCCCGCCGCCCGAGCTTCCGCACGTGCCTGCCCGGCGGCATCACGATCGCGCTGCTGTGGCACGGCCTGCAGATCGGTGGCGGGGCCTACGTCAAGCACGTGATCAACCGCGCCAGCGACATGAACGGCGTGTTCGCCCTGGTCCTCGGGTTGCTGGGCCTGCTGTTCCTGGCGTGCTCCTTCGCCGTGATCGGTGTCGAGGTCAGCGTGGTCACCCGGGAGCGCCTCTACCCCCGTGCGCTGCTCACCCCCTTCACCGACGCGGTGGAGCTCACCGAGGCTGATCGGCGGGCCTACGTGAACTACGCCAAGGCGCTGCGGCACAAGGGCTTCCAGCAGATCGAGGTGACCTTCCACGACCGGGACCGGCCCGACCAGCTGGTCCGGCACGACGAGACGACGGTCAGCATCCCGGTCGTCCGGGAGGGCTCGCCGCAGCCGGAGGAGCCCCCTGGGCGGCGGATCGGCCGGCAGGAACGGGACGGTCGCGGGGGTCGGCGCAGCGGCTGACCCCCGCGGGGCCGAGTGTGATGTGTGCCGCATTCGGTCGTCAGGGAGGCACCTCCCGGGGGAGGGTGCGCTCGGCAGACTCGCCCGGGCCGATTCGCCAATCACCACCCCCTGTCGGTTAACGTTCTGCCGTTACCAGACTGTTCAAAGTCTGACGAAGAAGGAGAAACCGTGCGAATCCTGGTCTTGGGCGGGGACGGCTACCTCGGGTGGCCGACCGCGATGTACTTCTCGGCGAGGGGCCACGACGTGGCCGTCGTCGACAACTACCTGAGGCGCCGGACCGTCCTGGAGGCCGGTTCAGACAGCCTCACGCCCGTCCTCAACCTCCACCAGCGCGTGGAGGCCTGGCGCAAGATCACCGGCCGCACGATCGAGGCGCACCTGTTCGACCTGTGCGACTACGAGCCGCTCGACGCGCTGATGAAGTCGTTCCAGCCCGACGCCGTCGTCCACTACGGGCAGATCCCCTCGGCGCCCTACTCCATGGTCGACCGCATCCACGCCACGTTCACGCAGCAGAACAACATCGTGAACAACCTCAACACGATCTTCGCGATCCTCAACAACAACCCCGAGGTCCACCTGGTCAAGCTCGGGACGATGGGGGAGTACGGCTGCCCCAACATCGACATCGAAGAGGGCTACATCGAGATCGAGCACAAGGGCCGCAAGGACACCCTGCCGTTCCCGAAGCTCCCCCACAGCTGGTACCACGCCTCCAAGGTCGCGGACTCCACCAATATCCACTTCGCCAGCCGCGTCTACGGCCTGCGCGCGACGGACCTCAACCAGGGCGTGGTCTACGGCGTCTCCACCGAGGAGACCGACATCGACCCGGCGCTGATGACGCGCTTCGACTACGACGAGCAGTTCGGCACCGCGCTCAACCGGTTCTGCCTGCAGGCCGTCATCGGCCACCCGCTCACCGTCTACGGCACGGGCGGCCAGACCCGCGGGTTCCTCAACATCCGCGACACCCTCCGGTGCGTCGAGCTGGCGGTCGAGAACCCCGCCGACCGCGGTGAGTTCCGGGTGTTCAACCAGTTCACCGAGTCCTTCTCGATCCGCGGCCTCGCCGAGACGGTGCAGAAGTCGGCCCGTGAGCTCGGCCTCGAGGTCGAGATCGCCTCGGTGGAGAACCCGCGCACCGAGGCGCAGGAGCACTACTACAACCCGACGCACACCAAGCTGATCGACCTGGGTCTCAAGCCGACGCTGATGTCGGACGACCTGGTGAAGAACACGCTGCAGGTCCTCATGCAGCACAAGGACCGCGCCGTCGTCGAGGCGATCGCACCGCGCACCACGTGGTCGTGAGCGCGCGGACGGTCCTCGTCACCGGAGGGGCCGGCTTCGTCGGGGTCAACCTCGGCCGCCTGCTCCGTGACGAGGGCTTCCGCACGCGCTGCTTCGACAACTTCACGACGGGCTCGCGAGCCGACGCCGAGGCGGCCGGCTACGACGAGATCGTCGAGGGCGACATCCGCCACCTCGAGCAGCTCGCGGAGGCGGTCTCCGACGTCGACCTGGTCGTGCACCTCGCCGCTCAGAGCGGGGTGCCGACCTCGGTCGCCGACCCGGTCCACGACTGCGAGCTCAACGTCCGCGGCACCCTCAACGCCCTCATCGCCTCGCGCGACGCGGGCGTGCAGGGGTTCGTGATGGCGAGCTCGAGCGCGCCCCTGGGGCCGACCACGCCGCCGGTGGACGAGCGGACCGTGCCGCGGCCGATCTCGCCGTACGGCGCCTCCAAGCTCGCCGGTGAGGCCTACTGCTCGGCGTTCGCCGGCTCCTACGGGCTGCCCACGGTGGCCCTGCGCTTCACCAACGTCTACGGGCCCTACAGCTACCACAAGGGCTCGGTCGTGGCGGCCTTCTGCAAGGCGGCCGCCTCCGACGAGCCGATGGTCATCCACGGCGACGGCTCGCAGACGCGTGACTTCGTCTTCGTCGAGGACCTGTGCCGCGGCATGGTCCAGGCCCTCACCAGCGGGGCGGCCGGCATGGTCGCCCATCTCGGCTCCGGCACGGAGACCTCGATCGCCGAGGTCGCCAATGAGATCGCGGTCCGTTTCCCCGGCGACGTGCCCACCCAGCACGTCGAGGAGCGCGTGGGCGACATCCCGCGCACCTACGCCGACATCTCGCTGGCCCGGCGCGAGCTCGGCTACAACCCCACCACCAGCCTCCAGGACGGGCTCGACGCGACCGTTGCGTGGTTCCGCGAGGCCGACCTCTCAGGAGCAGCAGGATGAGCGAGTCCGTTCTCGAGCGGGAGGGCCTCCAGGAGGAGGTCGGCTCCGCCGTCGCCGCCGCCGTCGCCGCCGCCCCGGCCCTCACCACGCCGACGGTGGCCGTCGTGATCGCCGCCCTCGACGAGGCCGAGTCGATCGACGGCGTGCTCACCTCGCTGCCGGCCCAGCTCGAGGGCCTCGCGGTCATGCCCGTCGTGGTCGACGACGGCAGCAGCGACGCGACCAGCGCCGTGGCCGCCCAGGCCGGCGCCGTCGTCGTGCGCCACCCCCGCAACCTCGGCCAGGGCGAGGGCCTGCGCACCGGCTTCGCCGTCGCCAAGGGCGTCGGCGCGGACGTCATCGTCACGATGGACGCCGACGGCCAGCACGACCCGGACGACCTGCCCGCCCTGGTGGGTCCCGTCGTCCGTGGCGAGGCCGACTACGTCCAGGGCTCCCGCTTCCTGGGGGAGTACGACGACGCGCACAGCGCGCGCCACGTGGGCATCAAGATCTTCACCTGGCTGCTCAACGTGGTGGCCCGGCTGCGCATCACCGACTGCACCAACGGCTTCCGCGCCGTCCGCGCCAGCGAGCTGCACCGCCTGACGCTGGTCGAGGACCGCTTCTCGGCCTCGGAGATCCTCATCCAGGCAGCCGTGCACGGCCTGCGGGTCCGTGAGGTGCCCGTGCACATCCGCGCCCGCGAGGTCGGCGAGAGCCGCAAGCCGCGCGGTCTCGCCTACCCCCTGGGCTACCTCCGCGTCGTGGGTCGCTCGTGGCTGCGCGCGCGTCGCTCGGTCCGGGAGCGCCCCCGGGCGACCTGATGCCCGCTGTCGCGTCGTTCCTCCTCGTCGCGGTTCTCCCCGGTCTGGCCTGCGCGGTCGTGCTGCGCGGCCTGCGTGGCTCGCCCCACCCCTCGGGCCCGGCCTTCCTCGCCGTCGTGGCGGGGGCGGGGCTCACGTGCTGGACCCTGGTCGCAGGGATCCTGGGGCGCACCGTCGGGCTCACCGCCGCCTCCACCTGGACCGCGACCGGCGTGGTCGGGGCGGTCAGCCTCGTGCTGCTGGCGCTCCCGTCCTCGCGACGCGTGCTGGGCGCGCGTCCGTTCCCCCGCCGCGAGGTCGCCTGGGGGTGGTCGGTGCTCGGGCTGGGGGCCCTCGCCTGGCTCCCGATGGGCCTCCTGGTGTGGCAGACGACCTGGGGCCCGCTGGGCGGCACCTCGTGGTACTACTCCGCCCTGGCCCAGCAGACCGCCGCGGCAGGCCATCTGCCGGCGACGTCGGTCGAGTTCGGGACGACGGTGCCGTTCCTCAGCGACTACCCGCTGTTCACCCTCGGCACGGCGTTCCTCAACGTCCAGGTGCCCGCCGACCAGGTCCACGTCGTGCGCCAGCTGCTCACGACCGTCCCGGTGCTCTACCTCGCGGTCGGCACCGCCGCCCTCGCGCGGGCCCTGGGAGCCTCGCGTCTGGCGTCGCTGGCCGCCGTACCGATCGCCATCGGCAGCGGCATCGCGATCCTCAAGCTGACCGCCTACCGGCCCGAGGGCTTCGCCCTCGGCGTCGCCGTGCTCGCCGTCGCCCTCGTCGCCCTGGGGCTGCGTGCTCGCGACCCCGGGGTCCTGGCCGTGGGCGGCGCCGTCACCGCGGTGCTCTCCCAGGTGCACGGCATCGCCGTCGTCACCGCCGCGGCCTACCTCGTCGCGGTGTCCGTGGCGCTGTGGGCCAAGGAGAGGTCCTGGGCGTTCGTGCGCGTGGTCGCGCTGGCCGCGGGCCTGGTCGTGGCGGCCACCCTGGTCACCCTGGTGGTCACCGGCTCGGTGGCCGGGCAGATGCACCACGGCGGCATCAGCGACCTCGCGGGACGCGGGGACCCGACGTGGGAGTTCCTCCGGGCAGCGCGTGACAAGCCACCGAGCGAGCCGCCGACGCGTCTGGAGCTCGTGCAGGCCAAGCTCCACGGCAGCGTGCGCGGCGACGCCCTGTGGTACCTCGTGGTGGCCCTGGTCTGCTACGCGCTCCTGCTGGTGACTCGTGCCACCCGCAAGCGGCTCGGGCCGCTGGCCGTCTTCATGCCGGTCGCGCTGGTGTGCCTGACCATCCCGGTCGCCGTCCTGCTGTTCGGCTGGGACAGCTACGTGCCCCGTCGCACCGGCACCCTCCGGATGCTGAGCGAGGCCAGCCTGATCCGGCCGGTGCTGCTGGCAGGGGGCGCGACCGCGGCGGCGCTCCTGCTGCGGTCGAGGTTCCGTCGTTCCTGGGTCGTCCCCGCCTTCCAGGTCGCCGTGCTGGTGCTGGCGCTGGCCGTCGGCGTCACCGCCACCGCGCACCAGGCCGCCGGGCGCAAGGCCAACCGGACGCATCCCGAGGACCTCCAGGCGCTGAGCGACCTCGACATCCCGCCCGACTCGACCGTGCTGACCGACGGCTACAGCGAGGGCATCATCCACGCCGTGACCGGGGCGCACGGCCTGCTCGAGGGGCGGGCGCCGTACACCTTCCCGCACGTGCTGTACCGGGCCAACCTCCTGCTCCGCGAGGCGCGTGAGTTCTACGCCCACCCGCGCGCCAACCGCGCGTTCCTCGACGAGAACGGCGTGGACTACGTGATCGTGCAGCGCGAGCCCAAGGTGCTGGCCAGCGCCTACCGGTTCGACACCCGCAACGCCGACCGCCGCCTGAGCAAGGGCTCGGCGTTCGAGCAGGTGCTCGACACCCCACGCCTGGCGGTGTTCCGCTACCTCGGCGCGGACGGAGCCGAGGGAGCCGAGGGCGCCACCGGAGCCGTGGGGGCGTCCGGCCCCAACGGCGCGGCCGGCGCCCTGGCGGGCTCGGAGGGCTGATCCGGACCCGCTGCCTCAGCCGGGCAGCACCTCGCCGCGCTCGGCGAGCAGGTCGTCGGGTGCGCTCAGGCGCCAGGCCTCGAAGGTGAGCTCGGCCAGCTCGTCGCGCTCCACACCTTCGACCCGCACCACCACCCACCCGAAGCCGCGGGAGGTGAGCTGCACCTCGAAGACCTCCGGCCGCTCGGCGACCAGGCTCAGCTGCTCCAGGATCGTCTGCTTGAGCCCGACTGTGCGGGTCGGCTCCCAGAGGTAGGCGAAGGTCGCCCCGCAGACGTCGTAGCGCCAGTAGCGGTCGCGGTCGTGCGCGGCGACGCCCGGCAGCTGGGCGACCAGCGAGCGGAAGTCGTCGAGCGAGCAGCTCACTTGTAGCGGAAGCCGTCCCTGAACCGCCGGAACACCCCGCCGCGGCGAGGGAGCGGCTCGGTGGGTGGTGGGGTCGTCGTACGCCGCGTGGCGATCGGCTGGTCGTAGTCGGTGCGCAGGATCGCCTCGATCACCTGCTCCTCGGTGAACTCCTCGGATCCCTCGATCAACGGCACGAACCCGACCAGCATCCCGTTGCGCATCACCTGCGCCTCGAGCCCGGCGGTGCCGTCGGTGTCCCAGCTCGCCACCCGACCGTCGGGCAGCCGGATGTCGACCCCGAACTGGTAGACGCCGACCCGGGCGATGTCGGCGTCGGTGCCGCGGTCACGCAGGGCGTCCACGACGCGGCGGGCGCGGTTCTCGTCCATCTCAGTCCTCCAGGTGGTGCAGCACGAACGCGTAGATGTCGGTCGCCTTGCCGACCTGTTCGTCGAGCGAGGCGCCCATGCCGTGACCCCCGGCCTCGGTGCGGAGCAGCACCGGACCGCCCGTGGTCGCGGCCTGCAGCCGGGCGGCCATCTTCTTGGCGTGCCAGGCCTCCACCCGCGGGTCGAACTCGCCGGCGGTGAGGAGCACGGGTGGGTAGGCGGTGCCGTCGACGACGTGGTGGTAGGGGGAGTAGGCCAGGAGCGCGCGGAACTCGTCCTCATTCTCGACGGTGCCGAACTCGGCGGTGTTGAAGGCGCCGTTGGGCGTGGTCTCGGACCGCAGCGCGTCCATCACCGGCACCATCGCGACGACGGTGGCCGCGAGGTCGGGCCGCTGGGTCAGCACGGCACCCATGAGCAGGCCGCCGTTGGATCCGCCGATGACCGCCAGCCGACCCCGGGTCGTCACGCCCGTCTCGACGAGGTGGTCCGCGCACGCGATGAAGTCGTCGAAGCAGTTCTGCTTGGTGGTGAGACGTCCGCCGTGGTGCCACTCGACGCCGTACTCCCCGCCGCCGCGGATGTTGGCGACGGCGAGGACGCCACCCCGCTCCAGCCAGACCACGTCGTCGGCGGAGAACCACGGCTTGAGCGAGAGGCCGTAGCCGCCGTACGCCGTGAGGAGGGTGGGCGCGCTCGGGCCGGTGCCGGGCGCGGAGATCAGGTTGATCGGCACCTGGGTGCCGTCCGCGGACGTGGCGAACACGCGGCGCACCTCGTAGCCGGACAGGTCGATCGGCGGGCGCGTGTCGAGCCCTGTCGGGTGGCGCCGGCCGTCCTCGTCGACGACCCACCACGTGCGCGGGGTCGTGTAGGTGGTGAGGCTGAACGCCACGCGACCGTCACCGAGCGGGAGCAGGTCGGAGAACATGCCGGGTCCGTAGCGGGTCAGGCCCTCGATCGCGCACACCGGCGGCAGGTCGAGCCCGGGCAGCGGTGTCCCGTCCAGGGTGAAGCGGCGCAGTCCGGACGGACCGCCGTCGAGGTCGACCACCCAGAGGTGGTGCTCGGACAGGGTGAAGCCCTCGATGGTCAGGTCGCTGTGCTCGACCACCGTCTCGAGCGGCCCGTCCGGCAGCGTGCGGCGCACGACCTGCCCGCGGGGCGTGTCCTTGGTGGCCAGCAGGTAGAGCTGGTCGTCGGGACCGACCCGCGCGTCGACGTACCCCTCGTCGAGGTCGGCCACGCGCGTCCACTGCGCCTGGCCCGGGCCGCCGTCCTGCGGGCGCACGAAGACCTGCCACTCGTTGCCGTCGCCCCGCTGCACCAGGTCGAGCACCCAGCGACCGTCGGGCGAGGTGGACAGGAAGTTCTCCGCGATCCGGTCGTCGGCGAAGACGCCGCTCAGCTCGACCTCGGTGGTGCCCGTCCCGAGGTCGTGGAAGGCGACCTCCTGGAAGAACCCGAGCTCCCCCTCGGCGGCCTCCTCGGGGCCCGCGTGGCGGGTGCACCAGAACCCGGAGCCGTCCGCCTTCCAGGCCAGGGACCCGCCGGCGACCCCGCTGTTGACGTAGGGGAGCGGCTCGCCGAGGCGCTCGCCGGTGGCGACGTCGAGGACGTGGACCGTGCCGGCCTCGGTGCCGTTCTCCGACAGGCTGACCGCGACGCGGGAGCCGTCGGGGGAGACGCGGAAGAAGTCGATCGCGGTCGTGCCGCCGGCGTCGATCCGGTCGGGGTCGACCAGCACCCGCTCGTCGCTGAGGCCCTCCAGGTCGCTGAACGCGACCAGGAACGGCTGCTGACGGGGCGGCTGGTGCTTGAGCGCGACGTAGGTCGAGCCGCCGCCGCCGTTGCTCAGCCGGCTGTAGCCCACGGACTCGGCCCTCATCACCGCCGCGACCCGCTCGGCGATCGCCGGCCACTCCGGGATCGCGTCGAGGTAGGCGCGGGTGCGTGAGCTCTGCTCGCGCGTCCACTCCCGCGTCTCGTCGGTCTGCTCCTCGAGCCAGCGGTAGTCCTCGGTCACGTCCACGCCGAAGTGCGACGTCGTGGTCGGCTCTCGTCTCGTCGCGGGCGTCTCCATGACCACACCCTGCCAAACAGGTGGGTGTCGCTCACAATGTCCTCATGGTGAGCGCACGCGTGGAGGCCTGGCGGGACCGTGGACGGTACGTCGAGGTGGAGGGCCACTCGATCTTCGTCGTCGAGCGCGACGGTGCGGGGACGCCGGTCGTGGTCGTGCACGGCTACCCGGGCTCGTCCCACGACTTCGCGCAGGTGGTCGACCGTCTGGACCGGCCGGTGGTGGTCTTCGACCTGCTGGGCTACGGCTTCTCGGCCAAGCCGGCCGACGCGTCGTACTCGCTGTTCGAGCAGGCCGACCTGGTCGAGGCCCTGCTGCGGCACCTCGGGATCGGCGCGTGCGCGCTGGTCGGGCACGACATGGGCACGACGGTCGTCGCCGAGCTGCTGTCCCGGGCGAACCGCGGCGCCCTCGGCTTCGCGGTCACGAGCGTCGTGCTGCTCAACGGGTCGATCTTCATCGACCTGGCGCAGCTGACCCGGGGTCAGCGACTGGGCCTCCTCGCCCACGGACGGCGTCTGCCGTTCGCCTTCCCCGTGTCCTTCCTGCGTCGCAACATCCGCGAGAGCGTGGCGCCCGGGACGAACCTCGGTGACGAGCAGCTCGAGGACCTGGTCGACCTCATCCGGCTCGACGGCGGGGACCGGTTGCTGACGCGGCAGATCAACTACGTCCGGGAGCGCCGGGCCCACCAGGCGACGTGGACCGCGGCCCTCGTCGAGTTCCCCGGTCGCCTCAGCGCCGTGTGGGGCGTGCTCGACCCGATCGCGGTCACGGCGATGCCGCAGAGGCTGGCCGCGCTGCGGCCCGGCACCGACGTGGTGCTGCTCGCCGGCGTCGGCCACTGGCCCTCCATCGAGGCCCCGGAGCGGGTCGCCGCGGAGATCGCTGCCCGGACCTGAGGTGGCTGGTCGGGCCGACTGGAAATGTCGGTGGACCTGGTGGAATGTCGTCATGACAGCAGCTGGTTCACCACCGGGGTGACCTTGACCCGCACGCCGGGGCGAGCTCTCGGGCGCGTAGGCCTGGTCGGTCTGTTCTTCGATGATGAGCTCGGCGGTCGCGGAGATGTCCAGGGCGTACTGCGGGTCGGCCAGGATCCCCAGGCCTTTGGTCATCAGGACGTTCTCCGGCTCGGTGGCGCCGAGGATCAGCTGCTCGCGGACCTTCTGCTCCAGGGCGTCCTTGAGGGCAAGCAGGTCGGGCACGTCGGCGACGGTCTCCATCCGGCCCGTGCCGTTGGGCCGCGAGTCCTCGCCGACCAGCGCGTCGCCGCCGCGCTCGAGGTCGAACCAGATCCCCCGGTTGTCCGCGGCCGCTGCCTCCTCGGACAGCGACATTCAACGGCCACCACGTCGTGGACCAGTACGAAGCACCGGACTTCGTCCGCGCCCTGGTCGACGAGCGCGACGGCACATGCGTGTTCCCGTTCTGCACCAACCGCGGCCGTTACGACCTCGACCATGCCGAGCAGCGCTCGCCTTCAACAGTCGGCGGATCGGGTCGGAGCTTGGCGGATCGGGTCGCAGTTCGGCGGATGCCGACATCGATTCGCCGGTGGAACGTGTCCGGATCCGCCGAACTGCGCACGCATCCGCCGAACGGTCAGGGCCTTTTTCGGAGCCGACCGTGCCCGCACATGCCGCTGGACAGGTCGCGGCGATGGGTCAGTCGAGTGGGTAGGTGCCGGTGCCGGTGACGAGGTAGTGCAGGCCCATGGGTGAGGACCAGAGGTAGCCAGCCGGCGGGCCGCCGGTGTCGGGATCTCGGCCCGGGTCGATGATGTCGGCGGCGGTCCAGGGGTCGGGCCAGCTGAGGTCGAGGTCGAAGACGGACTCGACCCGCTGGTAGGTCCAGGCCGTGTGCGTCTTCGCTCGGTGGTGGTACCTGCAGAGCTTGCCGAGGTTGCGGTTGGAGGTCTGGCCGGGTGACCCGCCCTCGTCGATCGGGACGTACTCGGTGATGTGACAGGGCGGGTCGCCGCGCGTGAGCGCCCACTCAGACGAGCAAGCCCTGCATCGCCCGCAGCCGCTCGGCCGCCTCGGTGACCACCCGGTCGACCAGCTCCTGGCAGGTCGGCAGGTCGTCGAGCAGGCCGACCACCTGTCCGGCGGCGAGGACGCCCGCCGAGGTGTCGCCCTCGACGAGGCCGGCCTTGAGCATCATCGGGGTGTTGGCGGCGAGCATCATCTGCGACCAGGAGCGCTCGCTGCCCTTCTTCATCGCCCGACCGTCCGTGGCGACCTGGCGCCAGGTCATGCCGGACTGGCGCTTGAAGTCGAGGGTGCGGCGAGCAGTCGGGACGAGCGTGCGGAGCCGGCCGGTCTCCTCGATCTCCTGCACCAGCTCGGTCCTGAGCATGCGGTGCGGCATCCCGTCGACCTTGGCGGTCACGACGGTGCCGTCGAGGCCGTAGGAGAGGTAGAGCCGCTTCACGGCCTCCGGCACCGACGAGTCCTGCGTCAGCAGGAAGCGGGTGCCCATGCCGACGCCCGCGGCGCCGTACGACAGGGCAGCGGCGAGGCCGCGCCCGTCGAAGAACCCGCCGGCCGCGACGACCGGGATGTCGACCGCGTCGATGACCGACGGCAGCAGGAGCGTGGTGGGGACCGGGCCGGTGTGGCCGCCGCCCTCGCCGCCCTGCACCATCACCAGGTCGGCCCCCCAGCCGGCGACCTTCTCGGCGTGGCGCGCGGCCCCGACGCTCGGCATCACGACGATGCCGTGGTCCTTGAGCTTGGCGATCAGCTCGGCCTTGGGTGCCAGGGCGAACGACGCGACCTTGACGCCGTGCTTGATCAGCAGGTCGACGCGCTCGCCGGCGTCACCGGCGTCGGCGCGCAGGTTGACCCCGAACGGCTGGTCGGTGCGTCCCTTGACCTCGACGATCGCGTGCTCGAGCTCCTCGAAGGTCATCGTGGCGCTGGCCAGGATGCCGAGGCCGCCGGCGTTGGCGGTGCCGGCGACCAGACGCGGTCCGGCGACCCAGCCCATGCCGGTCTGCACGACCGGGTGGCGGACGCCGGTCAGCTCGGTGAGCGGGGTCCGCAGCAGCTGGGGCGTCACGAGGGCACCTCCTTCTCGCGGAGGCGCCGCGGGTCGAGCATCTCCCGGATGAGGACGAGCTCCTCGGTCGTGGGCAGCCTGCTCTCGGGCACGTCGCCGGTGACCGCGAGCTCGCAGCCGCTGGCCTCCTGCACCTCGTCGACGGTGACGCCCGGGTGGACCGACCGGATGCGCAACGTGCGGTCGGGCCCCTCGAGGTCGAGCACGGCGAGGTTGGTGACGATGCGGTGGATGTCGTTGAACCGCGAGGCGGCGGGCCCGGCGGCCGCGGCGCGTGCGGGCCCCACCCCCGAGACCATGTCGACCTGCTCCACCACGACCCGGGGGGAGTGCTTGGGGATCCAGTAGGACGTGCGGTTGTTGACCGTGTTGCCGGGCGCGCCACGCACGCCGAGGAGCTGGCGCTTGGGGTGGTTCCAGTCACCGATACAAGAAATGTTCTGGTTGCCGTGCTTGTCGACCTGGGTGGCGCCCATCATCACGTGGCGCTTGCCGTAGGCGACGACGTCGAAGACCTTGGGGAAGGGGATCCACCCCTCGACCACCTCGCGGGACTGACCCAGGGGAGGGACGCCGCTGAGGAACAGCGACTCGCTGTCGGAGATCAGCAGGTCGGGGTTGGAGGTCAGCTTGGCCAGGCGCACGCCCAGCATCGGCATCAGGCCCATCGGGCTGCCGAAGATCTCGCCGTCGTCGGCGAAGGCATCGGCCACTGCGACGGCGCAGACCTCGGACCGGGTGACAGTGTCCAGGGAGTCGCTCACTTGCCCTCCTTCGCGGCGGCGCGCTCGGCGTGCCAGTCCTGGACCGCCTGCTGGTAGGCGGCCTCGTCGCCACCGAGGAAGCGGTCGGCGAACGCCTGCCAGGTCTCGGGATCACCCGCGGACCAGGCGTAGTGGCGCATGAACGCCTCGTCGCGCTCGTAGTCGGGCGTGCACGTGGTGAAGTGCGCGCCGTTGGGCGCCTCGACGACCCCGCTGACCATCATGCGGCTCAGCAACAGCCGCTGCACCGGGGTGTCGACGGTCAGGCCTGCGGTGTCGACCACCTGCTCGACACTGACGTAGGCCCGGTCGGCGGCCATGCAGAACAGGTCGTCGAAGTAGGGGTCCGGACCGAGGTAGGTCGCGTTGCCGTGCTTGTCGGCCCGGTTCAGGTGCACCAGCGCGACGTCGAGGGGAAGTGCCGGCACGGCGACCAGCTCCTCACCGTCGTCGTACGGCGAACGGACGGTCCTGATCCAGTCCTGGTGGACGAGCACGTCGGACCCGAGCCCCGCGCGCATCGGCAGGAAGGGCAGCCGCTGCGCCGCCGCGCGCAGGCCGGTCTGGAACATGCCCTCGTCGAGCTCGACCACCTCGGGGATCGTGTCCGCCTGACGGGCCTGCTGGAAGAGCGGCTCGAGCGGCACGGTGTCGAGGGAGACGAAGGCGTAGACCAGCCGCTTGATCTTGCCCGCCTGGGCGAGCAGGCCGACGTCGGCGCCGCCGTACGACACGACCGTCAGGTCGCGCAGGTCGGAGCGCAGGATCGCGCGCACCAGGGCCATCGGCTTGCGCCGCGGACCCCAGCCGCCGATGCCGATCGTCATGCCGTCGCGCAGCTGGCCGACGACCTCGTCGATGGTCATGCGCTTGTCGCGCGGCTCCCGCGTCATCGCCTGCCTGCCTTGTCGGTCCCTGCGAAACCATCTCGCAGCTCGTCGGAGACCCCGGCCAGGTTGAGCTCCATCGTGAACCCCTGCTCGAAGCGATAGCTCTTGTTGACGTCGACGGGGTCGATGCCGTTGAGCGCCTCCTTGGCCGCGCGGATCACCCGGGAGTCGTTGGCCGCGATCTCACCGGCCACCGCCAGCGCCGCGTCGTCGAGGGAGGCGCGTGGGACGACCTCGAGGACGCTGCCGAACTGCAGCAGCTGGGTCGCAGGGACCGTGCGCGCGGTGTAGTACAGCGTGCGCATCAGGTGCTGCGGCACCAGCCGGGCCATGTGCGTCGCGGCGCCGAGCGCGCCCTGCTTGACCTCGGGCACGCCGAAGTAGGCGTCGTCGCTGGCGACCACGGTGTCGGCGTTGCCGACCAGCCCGACCCCGCCGCCCAGGCAGAAGCCGTGCACCGCGGCGACCACCGGGACCGCGCACTCGTAGACGGCCTTGAAGGCGGCGAAGCAGCCCTTGTTGGCGCCGATCAGGGCGTCGAACCCGGAGGTGTGCTGCATCTCCTTGATGTCGACGCCGGCGTTGAAGCCGCGTCCCTCGGCGCGCAGGACGACCGCGTGCGTGGTGAGGTCCCGCGAGGCCTCGTCGAGGGCGGCGGCCAGGTCGAACCAGCCCTGGACGGGCAGGGCGTTGACCGGCGGGAAGTCCATCGTGACCACGCGGACGTGGTCCTCGCGGAGCACCGAGTCGACAGGCATGCGGTCCCCTTCGCTTCCAAACCTAACGCTTGCTTGGTAGCGTAACCTAACACTTGCTTGGTTCCCAGCGGAGGTGGCGCGACGTGCTCCCGATCGACCTGGCCGGCCGCGTCGTCCTCGTCACCGGCGGCACCCGCGGCGTCGGCCGCGGCGTGAGCGAGGCCTTCCTCGACGCCGGCGCCACGGTCGTCACCTGCTCCCGCAGCGACGTCGCCGACGGGGACCTCCCGGCCACTGACGCCGGCCGGGTCACGGACCACCACGCCTGCGACGTCCGTGATCCCGAGGCCGTCACCGCGCTGGTCGACGCGATCGTCGCCCACCAGGGCCGGCTCGACGTGCTGGTCAACAACGCCGGCGGCTCGCCCTACGCCCTGGCCGCCGACGCGAGCCCGCGCTTCCACTCGCGCATCGTCGAGCTCAACCTGCTCGCCCCGCTGCTGCTCATGCAGGCCGCCCACCGCGCGATGGCCCGGGGCGGCGTGATCGTCAACGTCTCCAGCGTCAGCGGGCTGCGCCCGAGCCCCGGCACCGCGGCGTACGGCGCGGCGAAGGCCGGGCTGGACAGCCTCACCCAGAGCCTCGCGGTCGAGTGGGCGCCGCTCGTGCGGGTCAACGCCCTCGACGTGGGCCCGGTGCTGACCGAGCAGAGCGCGCTGCACTACGGCGACGAGGCGGGCGTGGCGGCGGTCGCCCGGACCGTCCCGATGGGCCGCCTGGCCGAGCCACGAGACGTCGGCAACGCCGCGGTGTGGCTGGCCAGCGACCTGGCCACCCACGTCACCGGCGCCCGCATCGAGCTGCACGGCGGAGGGGAGCGCCCGGCGTTCCTCGACGCCGCGACCACCAACAACTGAAGGGGATCCATGACCGGCATCTGTGAGGGACGCATCGCGATCGTGACCGGCGCCGGCCGCGGGCTGGGGCGCGAGCACGCGCTCGAGCTGGCCCGTCAGGGCGCCAAGGTCGTGGTCAACGACCTCGGCACCTCCGGCGCCGGCGAGGGGGCCTCCGAGGGCCCGGCCCACGACGTGGTCGAGGAGATCCGCGCGATGGGCGGCGAGGCGGTGGCCAACGGCGCCGACGTCGCCGACTTCGAGGACGCCCGCGCGATGGTGCAGCAGGCGGTCGACACCTTCGGCGGGCTCGACGTGCTGGTCAACAACGCCGGGTTCCTGCGCGACCGGATGCTCGTCAACGCCACCGAGGACGAGTGGGACGCGGTCATCCGGGTGCACCTCAAGGGCCACTTCGCGCCGCTGCGCCACGCCGCGGCGTACTGGCGCGACGAGGCCAAGGCCGGCCGCACCCGCCAGGCCCGCATCATCAACACCAGCTCCGGCGCGGGCCTGCAGGGCTCGATCGCCCAGGGCACCTACTCCGCGGCCAAGGCCGGCATCGCCGGGCTGACGCTGGTGGCGGCCGCCGAGCTCGGTCGGTACGGCGTGACCGTCAACGCCCTGGCACCTGCCGCCCGCACGCGCATGACCGAGGCGGCCTTCGCCGAGACGATGGCCAAGCCCGAGGACGGGTTCGACGCGATGGACCCGACCAACGTCGCGCCGCTGGTCGCCTGGCTGGCCAGCGAGGACTCCGGCGACGTCACCGGGCGCGTGATCGAGTCCGAGGGCGGCAAGCTCTGCGTCGAGCACGGCTGGCGCCACGGCGAGAGCATCGACATCGGTCGTCGCTGGGACCCCGCCGACGTCGGTGACGCGGTCCGCAAGCTGATCGCCGCGGGCCCCGAGCCGGAGCCGGTCTACGGCACCTGACCCGAGGAGGCCACCCGGACCGGCACATCAGCCGGTCGGGTGCGCCGCCGAGGCTCGACGATCCGTCAGGGGCCGAGTTGTGCCGGTCCGGAGGGCCGCATGGCCGGGATGCCGGGTGCCGGGTGCCGGGTGCCGGGAAGTCAGCGCCTCGGCTCAGCGGGCGTGTCGCCCCAGCCGTGCCAGGAGTACGACGTCCAGCGGTGCGGCGGGCGGGGTGGGCACCGGCAGGGCGAACCGTCGTCCGGGGCCGACGTCGCCGCAGTCCACGACCGCGTCGAGGACCGGGAGGAGCCGGCCCGCCAGCGACTCGGGCAGCCGGGGACCGCCCGTGGCGACGGCGAGGTCCCACCCGTGCACGGCGATCTCGAGGGCCGCGGCGTCGAGCAGCAGCGAGGTGGGCAGGGGCATCTCGCCCACCCGGACCGAGGCCGGGACGGGCCGGGACCACGCCTCGAGCAACCGACAGGCCGAGAAGCGCAGGCGTTCGACCAGCGCAGCGGGCGTCGCCGGGTGACGCGGCACGGGGGGCGAGACGTGCCCTCCGGAGGCCTCGTGGAAGGCCTCGAGCGCGTCGTCCATGTGGAGCAGCAGGTCGACCAGCGTCCAGCCGTCGCACGGGGTCGGCAGGTCGGGTGCGGCCACCGCGGCGGCCGGCAGGGTCGTCGCGGTCCAGGCCACGGCGTCCCCGAGCAGGGCCGTGCGCTCCGCGAGCGCGGTCATCTCGGCACGTCGTGGGAGCCGGGGCCGGAGCGGACCGGGCCGGCGTCGGGGCGCACGTCGGCGGGGAGCCGCTCGGGCAGGCCGAAGACGGCGAACAGCCGCGGGTCGAAGAACGCCCCGACGTGCTGGACCCTGCCGCCGACGAGGGTGAGCACCTGCAGGTGGAACGGGACGAAGTCGCCCTCGGGAGAGCGCATGTAGAGGCCGAACGCCGGCTGGCCGTTGGCCGTCGTCGGCACCATCGGCATGTCGTGCACGCCGCCCGGGCACTGGGTGTCGACGAGGTTCGCGATGTTGCGGGCGCCGAGGTACCAGTTGGAGAACGGCGGCATCTCCCACAGCGCGTCCTCGGCGAGCAGCGTCGCCAGGGTGTCGACGTCCTTGCGCCAGAACGCGTCGACGTAGCGGTCGAGCAGGGCCTTCTGGTCGGCGTCGAGGTCGTCGAGCGAGACCGCGTCGGCATCGGGCTGCTTGGCCGCCATGGTCGCGTGCGCGCGCTGCAGCGCGGAGTTGACGGCGGCGACGGTCATGTCGAGGGACTCGGCGGTCTCCTTGGCCGACCAGCGCAGCACGTCGCGGAGCACGAGGACGGCACGCTGACGGGCGGGCAGGTGCTGGAGGGCGGCGACGAACGCGAGCCGGATCGTGTCCTTCTCGGCGACCTGCACGGCGGCGTCGGGCACGGGCTCGAGCCAGGTGATCTCGGCGTCGTGCTCGAGCGCGTCGCCGGCGACCGAGTCCGACGTGCCGAGGCCGCTCGGCAGCGGCCGGCGGGGGCGGCTCTCCAGGTCGGTCAGGCAGACGTTGGTCGCGATGCGGTGCAGCCACGTGCGCACCGACGAGCGGCCCTCGAAGCCCTGGCCCGACTTCCACGCCCGCAGCAGGGTCTCCTGCACGAGGTCCTGGGCGTCGTGGACCGACCCGCTCATGCGGTAGCAGTGCGCGAGGAGCTCGCGCTCGTAGCGCCTGGTCAGCTCGCGGAAGTCGTCGAGCTCGGTGCTGGTCGGGGCGCTCGTCTCGGTCATGCGGCCAGCGTGCCACGGGAGGGCCGAGGCGGTCACGACCCGCTCCGGGGTGCCAGGACGCGGTAGCGCACGTGCACGGCGTACGGCGAGCCGGCGCACTCCAGTGGCTCCAGACGGAGGCCGGGGAGCCCCTCGAGCAGTCTCTCGCCGTCGCCGAGCAGGACCGGCACCTGGACCAGCTGGAGCTCGTCGAGCACGCCGGCCTCGATCGCCTGCCGGACGGTCGAGCACCCGCCGGTCACCCGCACCGTGCCGTCGGGGCCCGCGAGCCCGACCGCTCGCGCGTAGCCCGCCTCGAACCCGCCGGTCTCGAACAGGAAGGTGTTGCCGCCCTCGAGCTCGAGCGGCTCCCGCTCGTGGTGGGTGAGGACGACGACGGGGGAGTGGTAGGGCGGGTCCTCGCCCCACCAGCCGCGCCACTCGCCGTCCCAGGACTCCCACGGACCGCGGACGGGGCCGAACATGTTGCGGCCCATGAGGCAGGCGTCGACCGGGGTGTGCAGGTCCCTCACGGTGGCACGGTCGGCGGGGTGGTCGCTGCCGAACATCCACTCGCGGAAGACCTCGGCACCTCTGCCGAGCGGGTGCTCGAGGCTCTGGTCGGGGCCGGCCGAGAAGCCGTCGAGGGAGATCATCTGGGTCGCGATGGTGCGGGTCATGTCGGTTCGACTCCATGGGGTGACTGAACTCATCGGTCCGTGGCATCCTGCCTCGATGCAGACCCAGAAGGTGACGTTCTGTCGGATCTGCGAGGCGCACTGCGGCCTCGTCGCGACCGTGGAGGACGACCGGCTGCTCCAGCTCCGCCCGGACCCCGAGCACCCGCTCTCACGAGGCTTCACCTGCCCCAAGGGGATCGCGATGGCCGACGTGCAGAACGACCCCGACCGGGTCCTCCACCCGCTGCGACGCACCGCCTCCGGGGACTTCGAACAGGTCTCGTGGGACGAGGCGCTCGACGACATCGCCACCCGCCTCGCCCGGGTGTACGACGATCACGGCGGCCGGTCGATCGGGTGGTACTTCGGCAACCCGACCGCGTTCTCCTACTCCCACGTGCTGTGGCTGCAGGGGCTGATCATGGCGCTGGGGCTCGAGCACGTCTACAGCGCCGGCTCGCAGGACGTGAACAACCGGTTCGTCGCGAGCACGCTGCTCTACGGCCACGCCGCGAGCGTGCCGGTCCCCGACCTCGCGCGCACCGACCTCCTGCTCATGATCGGCGCCAACCCGGTCGTCTCCCACGGGTCGCTGGTGTCCGCCCCGCGGATGAAGGAGGACCTGCGCGCCATCACCGCCCGCGGCGGCCGGGTCGTCGTGGTGGACCCGCGGCGCACCGAGACCGCCGCGCTGTTCGAGCACGTGCCGGTGCGCCCCGACGGCGACGCCTGGCTGCTGCTGTCCCTGCTGCACGTGATCTTCGCCGAGGGCCTGGCCGACGAGGCGGCGATCCGCGCGCAGTCCACCGGCGTCGACGCGCTGCGTGACGCCGCGGCGTCGTACTCCCCGGAGATGACGGCGTCCCGGACCGGCCTCGAGCCGGATGAGGTGCGGCAGCTCGCGCGCGACCTCGCGACGGCCGGCAGCGCCGCCGTCTATGGCCGCACCGGGTCGTGCCTGGGCAACCACGGCACGCTCGTGTCCTACCTGATGGACGCGCTCGCCCTCGTCACCGGCAACCTCGACCGCGAGGGCGGCAACCTCTTCGGTCGCAACCCGCTCCCGCTCGAGCGGGTCGGCGAGCTCGCGGGGGTGCTGTCCTACGACCGGCGCCGCAGCCGGGTCGGCGGGTTCCCCGACATCCTCGGCACGTGGCCGGCGGCCGTGATGGCCAAGGAGATCCGTCAGCCGGGGGCGGGTCAGCTGCGCGCGCTGTTCGTCAGTGCGGGCAACCCGGTGCTCTCGGTGCCCAACGGGCCCGAGCTCGCCTCGGCGCTCGGCGAGCTCGACCTGCTGGTCTCGCTCGACCTCTACGTCAACGAGACCAACAAGCACGCCGACTACGTCCTGCCGACCACCACGTGGCTCGAGCGCGAGGACGTCCCGGTCGCCTCGCTCAGCCTCTACACCGTGCCGTTCATCCACTTCACCGAGGCGACCGTCGCGCCGTACGGCGAGGCGCGCCCGGAGTGGCGGATCATCGACGACCTCTGCGACCGGATGGGGATCACGCCCTTCGCGCCCACGCGACTCCTCTCACCGGGACCGGTGCCCGCGACGGTGGGGCGCGCGGCGGGTCGTGCGCTCACCGCGGTGCGTCGCCGGCTGCCGCGCCTCACCCCCGAGCGGGTGCTCGACCTCGCGCTGCGAGCCGGGTCGGTCGGTCGCGGTGTCCCACGGCTGACGCTCGCCCGGCTGCGCCGGCACCCGCACGGGCTCGTGCTCGGCACCGGTCTCTCGGGCGGCCGGCTGGGCGAGGTCGCCAAGGGTGGGCGCGTGCGCCTCGACGCGCCGGTGATCCTCGAGGAACTCTCGCGCCTCGGCGCTGCCCGCGGTGCCGACGAGGAGTTCCCGCTGCAGCTGATCGGCCTGCGCGAGCTGCGCTCCCACAACTCGTGGATGCACAACGCGCCGACCCTGATGAAGGGGCGCAACCGGCGCCACGGCATGCGGATCAACCCCAAGGACGCGGCCGACGCCGGGGTCGCCGAGGGGCAGCCGTGCCGCGTGCGGTCGGCGTACGGCGAGATCGAGGTGCCCGCGATGCTCACCGACGAGGTGCGCGAGGGCACGATCGCGATCCCGCACGGCTGGGGCCACCAGGGCGGCTGGACCACCGCCAACCGGGCCGGCGGCGCCAACGTCAACCTGCTGGCCTCCACCGACCCGGACGACCTGGAGAAGCTGGCCGGGATGGCCGTGCTCAACGGCATCCCGGTCCGGGTCAGCCCCGCCTGACGAGTCGGGCCTACGGCTTCTCGAGGCCCACGATCGCGGCGTTGCCCCGGGAGTCGACCTTGACGACCGCGACGAGCGTGCCCTCGGAGACCTGGTCCTGGACCTTGGCCGCCTCGTCCTGGGGGAGGAAGTAGCTCTCGATCCCGCAGCGGATCTGCCAGGCGTGGTCGTCGCAGCGGAGGTAGCGGCCGGACGACGGGCGCGAGCGCGACCAGTCCGTCGCCGCCCAGACGTCGCCCTTGCGGGCCAGGCTGACGAAGACCGCGCCCTTCTCGCCGTCCTCCATCGAGCCGGCCCCGCCGTCCGCGGACGTCGAGTCGTTGCGCCGCAGGTCGGGGTAGCCGAGGGTCACGTAGGCCCCGCGGAACGGGTCGATCGGGTCGACCGGCTTCACCGCGAGGCGGATCTCGTCACCGGTGGCGCGCGCCGACAGCTGGGGCAGGACGGCCAGGCCGACCAGGAGCAGCTGGAGGACGAACAGCAGGGGCAGCCAGAGCGCGAGGCGGCGGCGGTCGGTGCCGGTCGTGGCGCTGGGCAGGGTGGTGGTCATCGGGCACCTCCGGAGGTGGGCTCGTCGAGGACGTCGTCGAGGGTCTGGGCGAGCTGGCGGCGACCGCGGTCGGCCAGCCAGCCGGTGCCGGCCAGGATCAGGCCGATCACCACGAACAGCACCGCTCCCTGGATGATCTGGGCGAACACCGCGAACGCCTGCACGGTGGTGAAGACGGTCAGTGCGGCGAGCGCCAGGAACGTCAGGCGCCAGCTGTCGCGCATGATGCCGACGGCGGCGACGCCGGTCGCGACCGCGAGGTAGACGGTGACGCTGAGGATGGCGTGAGCCCAGTCCTCGGCGCCGACGGAGCTCGCGTCCGCCCCGGCCTCCCAGGCGACCAGCCCGAGCGCCACGAGCGTGACGGCCACGCCGCCGACCGGCTCCGCCCAGCCCCACGGCGGGGCGCCGGGCCGCAGACCGAGCACGACGGCCGCGGCGGTGGTGAGCACGGCGAGCACGAGCAGGACGACGAGGACCACCGGCCAGCCCATGCCGTCGGCCTCGACGAACGGGAGCGCGGCGGTGAACAGCACGCCGAGGCTCGCCACGGCACCGGCCTCACGCCAGACCGCCGCGAAGGAGCGCCAGCCCTCGCCGAGGTGGTCGTGCAGCGCCGCGACGGCCAGCCCGCCCACGCCGACCGCGGCGACCGCGAGCAGGCCGTCGAGCAGGTGGGAGAAGGTCCAGGCGGACTGCCAGATCACCCAGACGTAGCCGCCGAGCACGCCGACCACCAGCGGACCGACGCCGCGCACGACGTAGGCGTGCGCCAGGGCGCCGAGCGCCCAGAAGCCGACCAGCCGCGGTTCGTACGCCGGCACCTGCAGGGTCTGCGCGGCCTGGAAGACCACCGCGCCGAACAGCAGCGCACCGAGGATGCGCACGCCGTGGACCGCGGGCGAGGGGATCGGGCCGCCCTGGGCCCGGCGACCGGCGAGCACCTCGCCACCCACCACGGCAGCGACCCAGAGGAGGCACACGGCGAGGAACCGGGCCCCCGGGGCGAGCTGGTCGAGGTTGGAGGCGACCAGCCAGATCAGGCCGACGCCGACGAAGACCGCCCCCAGCTGCAGGAGCAGCCGCGCGAGGCTGATGCTCCGGGTCGGGTGGTAGCGCCCGAGGATCGCGGCGCCGGAGGCCTCGTCGACGAGACCCTCGCGCTGCCACCGGGCGAGCTCTCCGGTGAGCCACTCGAGGCGCTTGGGATGGATGGCCTGGGAGGGCGGCGCCGGCTGGGCCGCGGGGGTGGTGAGCTGTGTCGTACTCATACCTCATCGTCGTCCCGCGCGGGTCTCGCGCGCATGAGTCGAGGTACTCAACCGCGCGTGATCTCCCGGACACACGCCGGTGGTCGAGCCTGTCGAGACCACTAAGCGGAAGACTGCCCCCACGGCGTACACCTCACATGGAGGCCGTGCTGGCGCCGAAGGAGCGCAGGATGAGTCGAGCGGGGGAGGGCGACTTCTCGTCGTGGGTGCAGCCCCACGTGCCCGCGATGCAGCGGTTCGCCGCGCGCCTGGTCGACCGGTCCGAGGCCGACGACGTGGTGCAGGAAGCGCTGGTGCGTGCCTGGCGGCGCTGGTCGACGTACGACGGCAGGCGGGGCGAGCCGACCGGCTGGCTGCTGGCGATCGTCGCCGACCGGGCTCGTCGGCACCGCACCCGCAGCCGGGCGCCAGAGCCGGGCCTGCCCGACACCGACGTGCCGGCCGAGGACACCCGTCCCGACCTCGACCTGGAGCGGGCGATCCTCCGGCTGACCGGGCGGCAGCGCACCGCGGTGGAGCTCTACTACTTCGTCGGCGCCGACGTGGCCACCTGCGCGCAGGCGATGGGCTGTGCCGAGGGCACCGTCCGCGCCACGCTGCACCAGGCCCGGGGGCGGCTGCGCGAACTGATGGGAGACCAGTCATGAACCTCGACGACGAGCTCGACCGCCGCCTCACCGAGGCGGGGGAGTCCTGGCGCGCGGCGCACCCTCTCCCCGACGTGCAGCTTCCCGGCCGCCGGCCCCGTCCGGCCTGGGTGGCACCACTCGCGGCGGCCGCCGCGGTCGCCCTGCTGGCAGGCGGCGCGACCGTCGCGGTCGAGGCCACCCGGGGTCACCGCGACGGGAGCGCGCCTCCCGCCGACACGGGCCAGCGGCGCTGGGACCCCGACCTGCCACCGGGCCTGCTGCCCGCCGAGGTGCCGGGCGCCGTCCCGCCGGTCAACCAGGTCGTCGAGGCGCCCCGGGCGGAGGCGGCGGGCCGCTACGACCCCGCACCGTCCGAGGCGGCGGGCGCTCGCCCGTGCACGGCCGCAGACGTACGGTTCAACATCGAGCCGTCGTCGCCCGTCGCCGAGCGGCTGACCCTCACCGCCGCGCGCCCCGACGTGCGGTGCTCGGTGGGACGCATGCCGTTCCTGCAGTTCGCCGCAGGAGAGCGCAACGTCGAGGTGCCGACGGACTACGCCGACCCCGAGCCCGGCGACTGGCCCGCCTCGGTGCTCGTGACGGGCGACCGACGCGCGGTCCTCGAGACGCAGTACGCCTGGTGCGACGCGCCCTTCGACACCCTCCAGCTGTTCTTCGAGGACAATTCGCGCCAGGACATCGCGGTCCCGACGACCACGCAGTCGTGCCCGCTGACCGTCGACGACACGATGCGCTACCGCGGCTGGGAGCCCGAGGGCTTCACCTTCCGGCCGGTCGCGTCGATGCCGGTCGAGGCCCGTCTGGTCGACACGGTCGAGGGTCCCCGCGGCCTCCCGACCTGGGTGGTCGAGCTGACCGCCCAGGGCCGTGACGTCCCGCTGGACACCTGCCCCTCCTGGGAGGTCCGGCAGGGCGCCGAGGAGTCGGCGTCGTGGCGGCTCAACTGCGCGGGGGTGCAGACCAGGCGCGCCGACGGCACGCCGTACCTCCCCGCCGGCGAGCCGGTCCGCTTCGCGATCTGGGTGGCGTACGGCGGCACCGACGCCGCGCTGACCTGGCGCCTCACCACGCCCGACGGGCCGGTGACCGTGCCCCTGACGAAGGGACCCGAGGCGCCGACCGGCGAGACGCGTCAGGTGCCCGAGCGGGACGCCAACCTGCACCTGTGGCTGTCCAACCAGTCGTTCGAGGACCCGGAGGTCGGGCTGACCGTGTCGATCGACGGCACCCAGCTGCTCGACGAGGAGCTGAAGGTCGCGGGCCAGCACAACTTCGTCCAGTTCCACTTCGCCGTGGCGGCAGGTGAGCACCAGGTGGTGGTCACCAGCGACACGGGTGCGCGGTTGGAGAGGACGATCACGGTGCCCGCACGCGGGGACCGCTGGGCCTCGGCGCTGTTCTGGACCGGCGAGAAGAAGGGCCAGCAGGACGTCCTGGACTGGATGTTCCAGGACCACCCGATCGCCTGGGCCTGAGAGTCCGGGTCAGACGCGCTCGAGGATCGTCCCGCTCGCCATCGCGCCGCCGGCGCACATGGTGACCAGCGCCGAGGAGGCGTCACGGCGCTCCAGCTCGTGCAGGGCGGTCGTGACCAGCCGCGTGCCGGTCGAGCCGACCGGGTGACCGAGGGCGATCGCGCCGCCGTTGACGTTGACCTTGTCCAGGTCGGCGCCGTGCACCTGCGCCCAGGACAGGACCACGGAGGCGAACGCCTCGTTGACCTCGAACAGGTCGAAGCTGTCCATCGCCCGGCCGCTGCGCGCGAGCAGCCGCTCGGTCGCCTGCACGGGCCCGTCGAGGTGGTAGTAGGGGTCCGACCCGACGAGGCACTGCTCCACGATGCGCGCCCGCGGGGTCAGGCCGAGCGCCCGCGCCTTGTCCTCGTCCATGACCAGGACGGCCGAGGCGCCGTCGGAGATCTGCGAGGACGTGCCGGCGGTGTGCAGGCCTTTGTCGAGCACGGGCTTCAGCCCGGCCAGGCCCTCGGCGGTGGTCTCGCGCAGGCCCTGGTCGGCGTCGACGGTGCGCGTCTCGCCGGTCGGCTGCCCGTCGGCGTCGAGCACGGGCGCCTCGACCGGGGCGATCTCACGCTTGAACCGGCCCTCGTCGACCGCCACCCGTGCCTTCTGCTGCGAGGCCAGGCCGAACGCGTCGAGGTCCTCCCGGGTGATCCCCCGGTTGCCCGCGATGCGGTCGGCCCCGAGGAACTGGTTGGGCATGTCGAGGTCCCAGCCGGGGGCGCGGGGCGTGCCGGTGCCCTCGGGGATGTTGGCGCCCAGCGGCACCCGCGACATCATCTCGACGCCACAGGCGATGCCGGTGTCGATCACGCCGGCGTGGATCAGCCCGGCGACGAGGTGCATCGACTGCTGGGCGCTCGAGCACTGCGCGTCGATCGTCGTGCCCGCGGTGGCCTGGGGGAGACCGGCGAGCAGCCACGCCCGTCGTACCAACGCGCTGGACTGCTCACCCGCCTGCGTCACGCAGCCGCCGATCACCTGCTCCACCTCGGCCGCCCCGTCACGACCGAGGCCGCTGCGCTCCAGAAGGGCGAGGTACGCCGCCGCGAGGGTCTGCTGCGCGTGCAGGCCGGCCAGGTGGCCGCGCCGCTTGCCGATCGGCGTGCGGACGGCGGAGACGATGACCGGAGTGCCCACGGGGAGCCCCTTCCACGAGCGGCGACGGACGACTCCCAAAGTAGAACACGTTCTCGTTGGGCGACAAGACGGGCCGCTGGTGACCGACGACACGCCGGACCGAATCGGACCACACGCCTTCCCACGGCCCGCTCGGATGTGCCACAGTCCTACTAGAACGTGTTTCATTTCCGCCCGAAGCGCATTCGTCGACCGGAGGACCAGTGACCGCACCCGTGACCAGCACCCCACCTGCCACCGCGATCCCCGAGGGTTTCGACCCGACCGATCCCGACGTCTGCCAGGCGGCCATCCCGCTCGAGCAGTTCGCCGCCATGCGCGCGACCTCACCGGTGTTCTGGGTGGAGCAGACGCCGGAGGCGCACGCCGGCTTCCCGGACAGCAAGGGCTACTGGGCGCTGACCCGCCACGCCGACGTCTCGGCGGTCTCCAAGAACAGCAAGGACTGGAGCTCGCAGGCCAACGGCGCCATCATCCGCTTCGCCCCCGACATGACGCGCGAGCAGGTCGAGCTGCAGAGCGTGATGATCATCAACCAGGACCCGCCGGACCACACGAAGTTCCGCCAGATCATCAGCCGCGGCTTCACCCCGCGCGGCATCGGCGCCCTCCGGGCCGACCTCGAGGCGCGCACGCAGCGCATCGTCTCCGAGGCCGTGGAGAAGGGCACCGGCAATTTCGTCGACGACATCGCCTCCGAGCTGCCCCTGCAGGCGATCGCCGACCTGTTGGGCGTCCCGCAGGAGGACCGCCACAAGCTCTTCCACTGGTCCAACCAGATGATGAGCTACGACGACCCCGACGTGGACGGTGACCCGGAGTCCGCCTCGATCGAGATCCTCGGCTACATGATGGCCATGGCCGAGGAGCGCAAGGCCGAGCCCCGCGACGACCTGGTCACCAAGCTGATCACCGCCGACGTCGACGGTCACGGTGCGCTCGGCCCCGACGAGTTCGGCTACTTCACGATCATGCTGACCGTCGCGGGCAACGAGACCACGCGCAACGCGATCACCCACGGCATGAAGGCCTTCTTCGACCACCCCGACCAGTGGGAGCTGTTCAAGCGCGAGCGCCCCCAGACGGCGTACGACGAGATCATCCGCTGGGCGACGCCGGTGACGGTCTTCCAGCGCACCGCCCTGCACGACACCTCCGTCGGTGGGCAGGACGTCGCTGCCGGCGAGCGCGTGGGCCTGTTCTACGCCTCGGCCAACCACGACCCGGAGGTGTTCGAGGACCCGTTCACCTTCGACATCACCCGCTCGCCCAACCCGCACCTGTCGTTCGGCGGCCACGGCGCCCACTACTGCATCGGCGCCAACCTGGCCCGCATGGAGGTCGAGCTGATCTTCAACGCGATCGCCGACCACCTGCCGGACATCAAGGCGGCCGGCGAGCCCCGCCGCCTGCGTCACGGCTGGATCAACGGGATCAAGGACCTCCAGGTCACCTACCGCTGACCGTTCGTCGCCGCCCCGAGCCCCCGCCGCGCGTACGTCGGAGGGCCGACCCTGCGGACCGGCACATCGGCCGGCGAGGCCTCTGGCTGAGCGTGGAGCAGCGCCGGTCAGAACCGTCGTGCCGGTCCGGGTGGCCGGCGTCAGTCGCGGGCGGTGAGGACGATCGGGTCGCCGTCGGTGATCGCGACCGTGTGCTCCATGTGGGCGCCCCGGGACCCGTCGGCAGACTTGAGCGTCCAGCCGTCGGCGTCGGTGTAGATCCGGTCGGTGGTGGCGAGCAGCCAGGGCTCGATCGCGATGACCAGCCCGGGGCGCAGGGGGTAGCCCCGGCCCGGGCGACCGTCGTTGGGGATGTGGGGGTCGCCGTGCATGGTGCGGCCGACGCCGTGACCACCGAACTGCGTGTTGATCGAGTAGCCCGCGGGCTTGGCGACCGACGCGATCGCCGCCCCGATGTCGCCGACCTTGTTGCCGGCCCGGGCGACCTCGATGGCTGCGTCGAGGCACCTGGTCGTGGTCTCGATCAGGCGCAGGTCCTCCTCGCGCGGGGTGCCGACGACCACGCTGACCGCGGAGTCGCAGACCCACCCGTCGACCGAGACCGCGAAGTCGAGGGACAGCAGGTCGCCGTCGCGCAGCGCGTAGTCGTGCGGGAGCCCGTGGAGCACCGCGTCGTTGACCGAGGTGCAGATGACCTTGCCGAACGGCGAGGCGCCGAAGGACGGGTGGTAGTCGATGTAGCAGGACTCCGCGCCCCGCTCCTTGATCATCTGGTGCGCCAGGTGGTCGAGGTCGAGGAGGTTGACCCCCACGTCCGCGGCGGCGGCGGTGGCCCGGAGGACCTCGGCGACGAAGCGTCCGGCGGGTCGGAACTGCTCGATCTCGGCGGGGGTACGAAGCTCGATCATGGTGCGTCCACCCTAACGGCGGGTCACCGCCGGTCGCGGAAGACGGGGGCCCGGCCCTCGTGGCGAGCCTCGACCGCCTCCTCGAAGTTGGCGGTGAGCAGCCGGACGTAGAGCTGGCCGAGCGCCTCCTGCTGCATGTGCGAGGTCAGGCTCGAGGCGTCCAGCGACGACCACAGCGTGCGCTTGGTGAGCTCGACCCCGGGCCGGCTGAAGGCGGCGACCCGCGACCCGAGGGCCACGCAGTGGTCGAGCAGCTCCGCGGGGGGTACGACGGCCGACACGAGCCCGATCGCCGACGCCTCGGCGGCCGGGACGTCGCGCCCGGTGAGCATGATCTCGAAGGCGCGCGAGGACCCGACGGCCCGGGGGAGGAGGTAGGACAGCCCGAGCTCGCTGGCGGTGAGGCCGTTGTTGATCCCCGCCGCCCGGAAGTACGCCGGCTCGGCCGCCACGCGGATGTCGCACGCGAGCGCCAGGCACAGCCCGCCCCCGATGGCCGGACCGTTGACCGCCGCGATGACGGGCTGGTGGAGGCCTCGCAGGGTGATCACGACCTCGTCGAGCACCTCCATCGCCCGCAGGGCCACGCTCGGCTGGGTCAGGCCCTCGACGTGCGGGACCTGACCGCGCTCGCCGCTCTGGTCGGCGCCGGAGCAGAACCCGCGCCCGGCTCCGGTGAGCACCACCGCGCGGACCGAGGTGTCGTCGTGCAGCCGACGCAGCTCGTCGCGCAGCGGCACGACGAGGTCGAAGGCAAGCGAGTTCATCCGCTCCGGCCGGTCGAGCGTGACGACCGCGACCTCCGGGACGGGCCGCGCGACGACGACCCGGGGCGCAGTGGTCACGAGGTCGGCTTCTCGGACCCCACCAGCCACATCGAGAAGAACTGCGACCCACCGCCGTAGGCGTGCCCGAGCGCCTTGCGCGCCCCGTCGACCTGGTGCTCGCCCGCCGCACCGCGCACCTGCAGGGCGGCCTCGGCGAACCGGATCATCCCCGACGCGCCGATCGGGTTGGAGGACAGCACGCCGCCGGACATGTTGACCGGCAGCTCGCCGTCGAGGGCAGTGACGCCCTTCTGGGTCAGCTCCCAGCCGGTGCCCTCCTCGGCGAAGCCGAGGTTCTCCAGCCACATCGGCTCGAACCAGGAGAACGGCACGTAGATCTCCGCGCAGTCGATCTCCTCGTAGGGGTTGGTGATCCCGCCCTGCTTCCACAGCGCCGCCGCGGCCTCGCGGCCGGCCTGCGGGTTGACCTGGTCGCGCTCGGCGGCGGTCGTCGGCTCGGTGCGCATCACGGTGCCGTGGATCCAGGCGGGGTTGGAGTACGCCGCCGCGGTGTCGGCGTCGCCGATCACGACCGCGCACGCGCCGTCGGAGGACGGGCAGGTCTCGTCGTAGCGGATCGGGTCCCACAGCATCTGGGAGGCGAGCACCGACTCGACGGTCGTGTCGGGGTTGCGGAGGTGGGCGTAGGGGTTCTTCAGCGCGTTCTGCCGGTCCTTGGCCGCCACGATCGCGCCGACCTCGGTGGGCGCACCGGAGCGACGGATGTAGGACCTCACGTGCGGCGCGAAGTAGCCACCAGCCCCCGCGTGCACCGGCATGATGAACGGCACCGGCACCGACAGCGCCCACATCGCGTTGGACTCGGACTGCTTCTCGAAGGCGACCGCGAGCACGCGCTTGTGCACCCCGGACTGCACCAGCGAGGCAGCCACGATCGCGGTCGAGCCGCCGACCGATCCGGCCGTGTGCACGCGCAGCAACGGCTTGCCGGCCGCGCCGAGCGCCTCGGCCAGGAACAGCTCGGGCATCATCACGCCCTCGAACAGGTCCGGCGCCTTGCCGATCACGACGGCGTCGATGTCGTCGAAGCTCAGCCCCGCATCGGCGAGCGCCCGGTCGGCTGCCTCGCGGCACAGGCCGGGCATCGAGACGTCCTCGCGCTTGGCGCGGTAGTGGGTCTGGCCGACGCCGACGACCGCGGCGAGCTGCTTGCCCATCTCAGTTGCCTCCGTTGCTGGAAAGGGTGCACACGAGGTTCTGCTGCATCGCCGGCCCGCTGGTCGCGGTGGCGACCGCCTTGCCGGCCGAGCCGTCCCACAGCCGCCGGGCGGCCTCGCCGATGCGGTTGAGGCCGCCGGTGAACATCGGGTTGCCCGCCAGCGGACCGCCTGAGGGGTTGACGGTGACGTCGTCACCCAGGCCCAGTGCCGTGAGCGACATCAGCTCCTGGTGGCTGAACGGTGCGTGCAGCTCGGCGAGGTCGACGCCCCCGAGGTCGAGAGCGGCGCCCGCGGCGGCCAGCGAGTCGACGGTGTCGAGCGAGCGCAGCGAGAGGTTCTGGGCATCGATGCGGTGCTGGATCCCGGTGATCCAGGCAGCCCCACCTCGGCGCTCGACCTGCTCGGACGCACGGTCACCGGCGGCGATCACGATGGCGGCGACCCCGTCGGTGACCGGCGCGCAGTCGTGCTTGCGCAGCGGGTCGGCGTACATCGGCTCCTTGAGGAGCGCGTCGGCCGAGACCGCGCCGGAGAGGACGGCGTAGGGGTTGTCGAGGGCCGCGTTGCGGCTGCGCGCGACGACCTCGGCCATCTCCTCCTCGGTGAAGCGGCCCGCCTCGAGGCCGACGCGCGCCTGCATCGCCGCGATCGAGACGGTGTCGGGCCACAGGGGCGTGAGCACGTAGGGGTCGAGCTGCAGCGAGAGCACCCGGCGCAGCACCCCGGCCGAGGACTTGCCGAAGCCGTAGACCAGCGCGGTGTCGACCTCGCCGGTCTGGATCTTGACCCACGCCTCGTAGAGCGCCCACGCGGCGTCCATCTCGACGTGGGACTCGTTGACCGGCGGGAGCGTGCCGATCGCGTCCACCGCCGAGACGAACGAGAACGACCGCCCGGCCAGGTAGTCGGAGGATCCCGAGCAGAAGAACCCGATGTCGTCCTTGGTCCACCCGGTCTGCTCCCACAGCTCGGCGAACGTGGGGACGAGCAGCTCCACCATGCTCGGCGACCCGTCGAAGTGCGCCATCTGGCGCTGGGCGAAGCCGACGACCGCGACGTCTCTCATGCGATTTCCCTTCAGTGGCTCGACGGCGTCAGAGGTGGGCCCGGTAGGACTCGTAGTCCGCGTCCGGCTCGCCCGTGGGCTCGAAGTGCTGGATGTTCTCGATCGTGGTGCCCCACTCGTCCCTCGGCTTCCACACGGCCCTGACCCGCATGCCCATCCGGACCTGGTCGGCCGGGATGCCCTGGATCAGGTGGAGGAAGGCGATGTCGGCGCCGTCGAGGAGGACGTACGCCGAGACGTACGGCGGCTGGATCTTCTGGCCGAGGAACGGCACGTTGACCACGCAGAACGTCGTGACCGTGCCGGTGTCGGCGAGCTCGACCTCGTCGGTCGTCGCCACCCCGTCGACCGGGCAGGCGCTGCGCGGCGGGACGTAGACCTTGCCGCACTTCGGGCAGCGCTGTCCGAGCACCTTGCCCTCGGCCAGGCCGCGGAAGAACGCCGACTCCTCGGGGGAGGCCTCGTAGGTGTAGTCGAGCTCGACGGGCACCACGATCCCGGTGACCGGCTCACCGCCGGCGCTCGCTCGACTGTCCGTCGGCGTCGCCGAGTCGGCCGGCACGAAGTGCGCGATGTCGGTGATCGACCCCTCGGGGCTCTCCGCCCACACGACCCGGACCCGCATCCCGGTCGACATCGCCTCGGGTCCGTCGGCAGCGACCGCGTGCAGCAGGGGGGCGTCGGCCCCGTCGAGGGTCACCAGCGCGAACGCGAAGGGCCGGTCGAGCGGCTGGCCGGCCACGGGCTCGGAGACCCAGGACCACGTCTGCACGGTGCCCTCGGTGCCGACCTCGACCAGCGACGCGGCGTCGATCGCCTCGTGGGTCGCCGGGTCGAACTCGACAGGAGGGACGACGACCCGGCCGTCCGACAGGCGTGCGCCGAGCACACGTCCCTCACGGAGGCCGGTCATGAAGGCGCCGAGCACGGGGCCGAGGGAGCGGGTGTACGGGAAGGCGACCTGGAGCGGCGCGCTGAGGACCCTGGACATACAAGAAATGAAACACGTTCTAGTTTCGGATCGCAAGGGCGGCTCGCTCCGCGAACGGAGGAGTCGCCCTGCCCGGGGCCGTGCCCGAGCTACGCGGCGACCACCTGATCGACTCGCTGGAGCGCGGCCGGACGCCGTGAGACGGCCAGGCTGGTGCCGGCGACCAGCGTCCAGAGGAGGAAGACGAAGTAGGTGAAGTAGAACGGCGCGAGGATCCCGCAGACGCCCGCGACGACCGAGACGAGCCCCAGCCCCCTCGGCATCCTGCCGGTCCGCGCGAGCACGATCGCGACGATCCCGGCGCAGAGCGCCGGGCTGCAGACGGCGAGCAGGTTGCCGATCTCGCTCAGGGTGTAGACGACGGAGTGCGCGAGGTCGTCCCTGACCGGGCCCCCGCCTTCCGCGGCGGACACCGCGAGACCGCCGGTGACGAACCAGCCCACGAGGCTCGTCGCGGTCCCGATGGTGGTGAGACCGGTGACGAGGTCCCGCGAGGCCCCCACCTCGTCGCGGATCCGCAGCCCGAAGACCAGGAGGCACAGGGTTCCCAGGATGCCCAGGTAGGCCCAGCCGAAGGCCGCCCACATGTGACCGGACGAGATGAAGCGGGTGACCGTCTGCTCGTCGTACTCGCCACCCGGTGCGTTCCAGCCGAACGCGACGAAGGTGAGCAGGCCGTAGCCGATCAGGGCCAGGCCCGCGCTCTTGGTGGGGTGCATGGTGTCCTCCCGGGGGTCGTGCGGCCCCCGCCCTGGAGGCCGGTCCCGACGCTAGGCGTGACGTGCCGCCCGGCACGTCGTGCCGGCCGACGAACTTGTCCTCCGCCGGCAGCAGGAGTCGTGGATCCTCCGCAAGGAGGACGTCGCTGGGCGGTGACGCGCCTACTGTCGGAGGCATGAAGCGCCGCAGCTGGCTCCTCGACGGCACGGTGGCGACCGCCGTCGCCGGCCTCGGGGTGCTCGAGTCCTCCTGGGGCGTGGGGGCCACGCACCGGCAGGGCCCGCACTGGGCCGAGGCGGCGCTCTACGTCGTGACCGGCCTGCTCCTCGTCGTCCGACGCGTCCGCCCGCTCGCCTGCCTGGCGACCATCGTCGCCGTGAGCGTCGTGGAGTTCGCCGTCGTCGGCTCGCCCGAAGGGCAGGGGGTGATGCTGCCGGGGGTGATCGCCGCCTACACCGTGGCGTCCCGCATCGAGCTGCGCCGTTCCTGGTGGGGCCTGGTCCTGGTGGGAGTGCTCTGGGGCGGGTGGGCGGCGCTGGACCCGATGAACGCCACGTTGGACAAGAGGTGGCTCGCGGTGGTGTGGCTGTTCCCCTACGTGATCGCCTGGCTGGTGGGAGCCCTGGTCAGGGCGACTCGCCAGGTGGCCGAGCAGCGCCGGCTGGCCCGCGAGCAACGCGCCTCGCGCGCGGTCGCGGAGGAGCGCAACCGGATCGCACGTGAGCTGCACGACGTGATCGGTCACAGCGTCAGCGTGATGACGGTGCAGGCGTCGGCGGTCCGTCGCCGGCTGACTCCCGAGCAGGACGTCGAGCGGCAGGCGCTGGAGACGGTGGAGGCGGTCGGGCGGGAGGCGCTGACCGAGATGCGTCGCATGGTCGGCGTCCTGCGGCAGGGCGAGGAGCCTGACCGCGAGCCCCCGCCGGGGCTCGACCAGCTGGACCGGCTGGTGGGGAAGTTCCGGGTCGCCGGGCTGCCGGTGCGGCTGGACGTCACCGGGACGGCCCGCCCGCTGGCCCCGGGACTCGACCTCACGGCGTACCGACTGATCCAGGAAGGCCTCACCAACACGCTGCGTCACGCGGCGCGGCCGACGACGGTGGAGGTGGCCATCAGCTATGGCGACACGTCCATCGAGCTCGCCGTGCGCGACGACGGCGCGATCCCGGGCACCGGGGCCGAGGCGGGCAGCGGCCTGCTCGGCATGCGCGAGCGCGTCTCGGTCTACGGCGGTCGGCTCACGGTGGGGCCGGGCGCCTCAGGTGGGTTCCTCCTGGAGGCGACGATCCCGCTGGACCGCGCCACCGCCCCTCCTGACGTCGCCGCGGAGCAGCCGTGATCGGCGTCCTCATCGCGGACGACCAGGCCCTGGTGCGCCGCGGCTTCCGGATGATCCTGGAGATCGAGGAGGGCGTGGAGGTGGTGGGGGAGGCGGTCGACGGCGTCGACGCGGTCGCCCGGGCCAGGGAGCTGCAGCCGGACATCGTCCTGATGGACGTGCGGATGCCGGGGATGGACGGCATCCGGGCCACCCAGCAGATCACCGAGGAGGCCGGCGACCACACCAAGGTGATCATGCTGACCACCTTCGACATGGACGAGTACGTCTACGAGGCCTTGCAGGCAGGTGCCAGCGGGTTCCTGCTCAAGGACGCGGAGCCGGAGCGCATGGTCGCCGGCGTGCGCGCGGTGCACGCCGGAGAGGCCCTGCTGGCTCCGACGATCACCCGACGCATGATCGAGTCGTTCGTGCGGCGGCCGCAGGCACCTGGCCCTCAGGTGGAGCGGCAGCTCGACAGCCTGACGGCGCGCGAGCGGGAGACGTTGAGCCTGCTGGCGCGAGGTCTGACCAACGCCGAGATCGCTCGGGAGCTCGTGGTCTCCGAGACGACGGTGAAGACGCACGTCGGCAGGGTCCTGATGAAGCTGGAGGTGCGTGACCGGGTGCAGGCCGTGATCTTCGCCTACGAGAGTGGCCTCGTCCGGCAGTCGCCCCCGGGCTGACCCAGCGCCGGTTGTGGGAGGGTGGCGGGCATGAAACTTGGTCTGCAGCTGGGCTACTGGGGCGCTCAGCCCCCCACCAACCACGACGAGCTCGTGCAGGCGGCCGAGGCCCACGGCTTCGACGCGATCTTCACCGCCGAGGCGTGGGGCTCCGACGCGTTCACGCCGCTGGCGTGGTTCGGCCGCGAGACGTCGCGCGTGAAGCTCGGGACCTCGATCGTGCAGATGTCCGGGCGCACGCCGACCTCGATCGCGATGCACGTGATGACGCTCGACCACCTGTCGAAGGGCCGCATGATCCTCGGCATGGGCGTGAGCGGCCCCCAGGTCGTGGAGGGGTGGTACGGCCAGCCCTTCGGCAAGCCGCTCGCCCGCACCCGCGAGGTCGTCGAGATCATCCGCAAGGTGCTGGCCCGCGAGGCGCCGGTGACCAACGACGGCCCGCACTACCCGCTGCCCTTCCACGGGGAGGGTTCGGTCGGGCTCGGCAAGCCGCTCAAGCCGATCGTCCACCCGCTGCGCGCCGACGTGCCGATCTGGCTCGGCGCCGAGGGGCCCAAGAACGTCGCGCAGACCGCCGAGATCGCCGACGGCTGGATCCCGATCTTCTACACGCCGGCCAGCGCGGAGATGTACCAGCCTTGGCTGGACGAGGGGTTCGCCCGCCCCGGCGCTCGCCACACCCGTGAGACCTTCGAGATCGCCGCGACCTGCCACCTCGAGATCACCGACGACCCGCAGCCGGTCGTCGACTTCCTCAAGCCGGTCACCGCGCTCTACATGGGCGGCATGGGCGCCAAGGAGCAGAACTTCCACAAGAACGTCTTCGACCGGATGGGCTACGCCGACCTCACCGGCGAGGTGCAGCGGCTGTTCCTGTCCGGCCAGAAGGACGAGGCGGCCGCGCTCATCCCCGACGAGCTCGTGCACGCGCTCCACATCATCGGCGACGAGGAGCACGTGAGGGCCAAGATCAAGGAGTGGGAGGCCTCGGGCGTCACCACGCTCGTGCTCTCGTGCCGCAGCGCCGAGGAGATCGCCCACGTCTCCCGCGTCGTCCTCGGCTGACGCCTCGCTGCTGGATCACTCCGGGATCGGTGGGCCGACCACCTCGAGGCCGTAGCGCGGGCCCACCTCGTTCCACCTCGGGATCTCGACCTCGATCGGTTGCCCGTCCTCGCCCGGCAGGCGCATCTCGGCCGCGGGGATGCCCACCTCGTCGTACAGGTGGAGCAGGCGACCGGGCTCGGTGAGCGCGAGATAGCGCGCGCCGTCCCCGCGCGTGCGGAACGCGTGGGGGAGCCCCTGCGGCAGGTAGATGAAACACCCGGCGTAGAGCTCGTAGGTCTCGTCACCCGCGCGGTAGGTCAGCGACCCGTCGAGGAGGTAGAACGCCTCCGCCTCGTGGGTGTGCCGGTGCAGGGGAGTGGCGATGCCACCGGGCTGCGTGACGACCGCGATCCCGAGGCGCCCACCGCTGTCGTCGGCCTCCAGGAGGTGCTCGAAGAGCGACCCCATCGCCCAGGTCCCACGCCCGGTGCCCGGCTCGTGCATCACGACACGCTGCTCGCCCATGGCGGCCTCCTGCTTTGATCCGAAGCGGCTTCGGATGAATATGGCTACGGTAGGCCTCATGCCCGTGCCGAGCAAGACCCGGAGGTACGACGCCTCCGCGCGTCGGGCGGCCGCCGAGCAGACCCGCGACCGCGTGCTCGCGGCGGCGAAGAACCTCTTCGTCTCGCAGGGGTACGCCGGCACGTCGGTCGCCGAGGTCGCGGAGCGGGCCGGGGTCTCGGTCGACACCGTCTACGCGAGCGCGGGACGCAAGCCGCGGCTGCTCCTGACCGTGGTCGACATGGTCCTCGCGAGCTCGTCGCGGCCCGAGCCGGCCGAGGAGCGCGACTACGTGAGGAGCGTCCGGGCCGCGCGGGACGGTGGCGACAAGATCCGGACCTATGCGGACGCGCTCGGGCGGCTGATGCCCACCGTCGCACCCCTGCTCCTCGCGCTGCGCGACGCCGGGCTGACGGACCCGGACTGCCGCGCCACGTGGGACCACGTGAACGAGCGACGGGCCGCCAACATGCTGCTGTTCGCCGCGGACCTGCGGGCGACCGGCGAGCTTCGGGAGGACCTGACCGACCAGGACGTGGCCGACCTCGTGTGGTCGACCAACAGCCCCGAGTGGTTCGACGCCTACACCAGCCGCGGGCGCGATGCGGCGGCGTACTCCCGGGCACTGACCGACCTGTGGACGCGCACCCTGCTGGCGCAGCCCGTTGCCCAGGAATAGAACACGTTCTAGTCTGGCCCGATGGGCAACGAGAACCTGCTGACGGGGACCCACAACGGCCACCTGATGGTCGCCGCGCTCAAGCGGCACGCGGACAAGCCCGTGATGTTCCTCGGCGACACCACGCTGACCGGGCGCGAGACCGCGGAGCGGATCAGCCAGTACGTCCAGGCCTTCGAGTCCCTCGGCGCCGGCCAGGGCGCGCCCGCCGCGCTGCTCGCGCTCAACCGGCCCGAGGTGCTGTTCATCCTCGGCGCCGGCCAGACCCAGGGCTACCGGCGCACCTCGCTGCACCCGCTCGGCTCGCTCGACGACCACGCCTACGTCCTGCAGGACGCCGAGATCACGACGCTGATCATCGACCCGGTCCCGATGTTCGTGGAGCGCGCGCTCGGGCTGCTCGACAAGGTCCCCGGCCTCAAGCAGGTGCTCACGATCGGGCCCGTCCCGGACGAGCTGGCCCACGTCGGCACCGACCTCGCCGAGACCGCTGCCGGCTTCGCGCCGCAGCCGCTCGAGGCGGCCGTGCTCCCGCCGGACCACATCGTGTCGATCGCCTACACCGGCGGCACGACCGGCAAGCCCAAGGGCGTCATCGGCACCGCGCGCACGATGGCGACGATGACGCAGATCCAGATGAGCGAGTGGGAGTGGCCGGAGTCGCCGCGCTTCCTCATGTGCACGCCGCTCTCGCACGCCGGCGCCGCGTTCTTCGTGCCGACCGTGCTCAAGGGGGGCTCGCTCTACGTGCTCCCGCGGTTCGACCCCGCCGAGGTGCTGCGCACGATCGAGGAGCAGCGGATCACCGCGACGATGCTGGTGCCGTCGATGCTCTACGCGCTGATGGACCACCCCGACAGCCACACCCGCGACCTGTCGTCGCTGGAGACGGTCTACTACGGCGCCGCCGCGATCAACCCGGTCCGGCTGGCCGAGGCGGTCGAGCGGTTCGGCCTGATCTTCGCGCAGTACTACGGCCAGTCCGAGTCGCCGATGGTGATCAGCTATCTCGCGCGCGGCGACCACGACCCCGCCCAGCACCCCGAGCGGCTGTCGTCATGCGGCCGCCCGTCGGCCTTCCTGCGCGCCGCGCTGCTCGGTGAGGACGGAAACCCTGTGCCACAAGGCGAACCCGGCGAGATCTGTGTCGCGGGGCCCCTGCTCGCGGGCGGCTACTGGAACCTGCCCGACGAGACCGCCGAGACCTTCCGCGAGGGGTGGCTGCACACCGGCGACGTCGCGCGGGAGGACGAGGACGGCTTCTGGTACATCATCGACCGCACCAAGGACATGATCGTCACCGGCGGCTTCAACGTGTTCCCGCGCGAGGTCGAGGACGTCGTCGCCACGCACCCGGCGGTCGCGCAGGTGGGCGTCATCGGCACGCCGGACGAGCGCTGGGGTGAGGCCGTCACCGCCGTGGTCGTGCTCCGCTCCGACGCCTCCGTCGACCACGAGACGCTGACCCGCGAGATCCAGGACCTGGTCAAGGAGCGCAAGGGTTCGGTGCAGGCGCCCAAGCAGGTCGTCGTGGCCGAGCAGCTGCCGCTCACGGCTCTGGGCAAGCCCGACAAGAAGGCGCTGCGCGCGCAGTTCTGGGAGGGGCAGTCCCGCTCGGTCTAGTCGTCGTTCTGCAGCGGGGCCGAGCCGCACGACGCGTCCGGGGTCAGGACGAGCCCCGCGCCGCCAACGATCCGGCGACCAACCCGAGGACCGCGCCGAGCACGGCAGCGGGGAGGCCCACCTCCAGCACGGCGAACCACGCCGTCGGGACGTAGGCCCTCAGCCCGAGGACCAGCCCGACCCCGCCGCCGACGGTGCCGGAGACGGTCGCCGCGACGAGGGCGTAGGCGAGCGGCACGGGCAGGGCACGCAGGGTCTCGCTCACCGCACGACGGGCAGTCGCCATGCGACGAGCCTACGCCCGGCGTACGGCGGCCGGGCTGGAGAACGGCGCAGGACTCGTCGCACGTCCGATGCAACCTCCGCCCCGTCCCAGGCGTCTTCGTGACAAGAACTCCTGAGACGAGGAAACGACCATGAACACCAGCCTGCGTGCCTTCGCCGTCCTGACCGTCGTGACCGGTGTCACCGGTGCCGGCGCCTGGCAGCTCCTCCCCGGAGCGGCCTCCGACCCCGTGCGCGTCGCCACCCCGACGTACGCCGCGTCGCCCGACCCCGCGCCGCCGCGGACCCCACGTGTGGCGAGCGCGACGCCGACGCCGACGCCGACGCCGACGCCGACCGTGGCGCCGACGCCGACCGTGGCGCCGACCCTGACCCCGGCCCCGACCCCTCGGCCCGCGCCGCGACCGGCACCGAAGCCCGTCATGGAGCCCGGACCGACGATCATCGGACCCGGTGACGACGGACCCCAGGTGCGCGAGGTGCAGGCACGGCTGCGCCAGATCGCGTGGTTCGACGGCGACGTGACCGACCACTACGGCGAGCGGACGGAGGCGGCCGTGCGGGGCTTCCAGGCCAAGCGCGGGTTCCCCGTCACCGGTGCGGTCGACCGGCGCACCCTGGACCGCCTGGTCGAGATGTCGCACGAGCCGACCACGGCCGAGCTGACCAACGCGAAGCCGGACCCGGCCGACGGTGCCGCCCTCGACCCGCGCTGCCTGACCGGGCACGCGATCTGCGTCGACAAGTCCAGCTCGAGCCTGCGCTGGGTCGTCGACGGCAAGGTGAGGCTCACGATGGACGCCCGCTTCGGCGGCGAGGGCCACCGCACCCGCGAGGGCCTGTTCCACGTCGAGCGCAAGAGCCGTGACCACGTCTCCTCGCTCTATGACACCTCGATGCCGTTCGCGATGTTCTTCAGCCGCGGGCAGGCCGTGCACTACTCGCCCGACTTCGCCGCCCACGGCTACGACGGCGCCTCGCACGGCTGCGTCAACACCCGCGACCACGACAAGGTCGCGTGGCTGTTCGACCAGGTGAGCCTCGGCGACAAGGTGGTCGTCTACTGGAGCTGAGGGTCCCTGCGGGGTCGGTTTGCAGGCACTGGGGTGCCCGCGACCGACCCCGTTGGCGTGCGGCACGATGTCCGCGTGGACGAACGGATGGCCGAGCTGGTGCTGCGCGCTGCCGAGCTCATCCCGCCCGGCAGCGTCGCGTCGTACGGCGACCTCGCGGAGCTGGTCGGCACCTCGCCCCGCCACGTGGGCCGGATCATGGCGGTCCACGGCTCAGGGGTCGCGTGGTGGCGGGTGACCAACCACTCCGGCGACTTCCCGCCGCACCTGCGCGAGGAGGCCGCGGTCCACTGGGCCGAGGAGGGCATCACGTGGAAGCCCAACCGGCTGGGCTGCCGGATCAGCGTCTATCGGACCGACCTGACCGAGCTGGCCGACGCCTTCGAAACGCTGCCCCCGTTGCCCGAGTCCCCCGAGGATCCGCGGTGAAGCTGGCACTCCCCGAGCGAAACTTCGCTCGGGAAGTGACAGTGTCACTAGGTACCTAGTGAAACTGTCACCCGCGGACCGGCAGCACCAGGCGGCTCGGGTAGGTCCTCGAGTGGTGGATCGTCACCACGGACCCGAGCGAGTCGACCACCTGCGGCAGCGGGGCGAGCAGGTGCGGGACGTCGTACTGCTGGACCGTGACCCGCAGCCGGTGGCCCTTGCGCAGCACGGCTCCGGTCGGGAAGACCTCGACGTCGATGCGAGCCACCTTGCCGGTCTCCATCGGCACCTGGGTGGCCTCGGTGAACGGGTGGTAGGGCTGGATCAGGCGACCGTCGAGGGTGCGCGACCGGCTCAGGTCGAGCGCCCGGTGGCTGAGCACCTGCCAGCCGCCGGTGAGCCGCTCGACGTGCCCGTCGGGGGCGACGTCCTCGATGTGCACCGAGAGCATCGCGTCCGGCCGCGACGACGAGGTGAACAGCTGGGCGTTGATCGGACCCATGAGGTGCAGGTCGGAGGCCAGGGGAGCGGTCTGCCACGAGGTGCCGACGCTGTCGTTGAGGGCGTTGTCCTCGCACGGCGGGACGGCCAGCGCGCCGGCGGTCCACTGCGACGCGGAGCGGGTGCACAGCCCGGCCACGGGGACGGGGTGGACGTCGTCGGCGCCGGAGGTCGGCGTGGCGGCCACCAGCGAGCCGGGCGTGCCGGGCGTCGCCGTCCCGGAGAGCTGGAACGTCCGGGCCGAGACCGAGGAGGGCATCCAGCCGGGCGCCGTGCGCCAGCCGCCGCCGATCTCGTGGTAGGTGACCTGCTTGACGTCGCTGCCCAGCGCCCGGTCGGAGACCCCACGCACGTGGCGGTCCATCCAGCGCAGGACGAGCTCGTCCATCGTCCCCACGTGGGCGCCGGACAGGTCGGCTGAGCTCGCCTGGAGGTGGGTCCAGGGCCCGAGCAGGAAGCGGGTCGGCACGCCGTTGGCGCGCAGCCGCTCGTAGAGCATCGGCTCGCCGCGCTGGAACAGGTCGTACTCACCGCCGACCACGAACGTCGGCACCGTGACCCGGTCGACCACGCGCAGCGGCGAGCGGGTCCGGTAGAACGGGCCGTCGTAGGCCTGCGCGTCGCCGGTGACCGCCGAGCCGATGGTCGGCCCCTGGAACTCGGTGGCGCCGACCACGTGGTCGAGCAGGGCCGCGGTGCCGCCGGCCGGGTCCGTCGCGGTGTACGCCGGCGGGACGAGTCCCGCGGTCGTGACCAGTCCCAGCCACAGCGGGATGAAGCCCGCGTCGATCTGGCCGCCGGAGGCCACGACGTCGCGGTAGACGTCGCCCGCCGGGACGATCGGGAACATCGCGCGCAGGCCGGCCGGGTGCTGCGCGGCAGTGAAGAACTGGTTGATCGCGCCGTAGGAGATGCCGTAGAGCCCGACCCGGCCGTTGCTCCAGGGGCGGGCGGAGGAGTGCGCCCACTCGACGATCTCCTTGCCGTCGAGCTGCTCGCGCGGGCCGAACGAGTCCCAGGTGCCGAGTGACGAGCCGGTGCCACGCACGTCGGCGATCACCTGCACGTAGCCACGCTGCACGAGGTAGTCGTTCTCGAAGCTCAGGCCCGGCGCGCTCTTGTTGTACGGCGTCTGCGTCACGATCACCGGGAACCGGCCCGGGGCAGGGGTGCCGTCGGCCTTGGCAGGTCGCAGCACGTCGGCCCGCAGCACGGTCCCGTCGCTCATCCGCACCGGGACGTCCTTGGTCGACGCCACGCCGTACGTCGCGGGGCGGGCCTTCCAGCCGCTCGCGGGAGCGGTCGAGGAGGCCGCCTGTGCGGCGGGCGCCAGCGCGGGCAGGCCCGCGAGAGCGGTGACGGCGGACGCGGACACGACGGCGGCGGCGAGACGGCGTGGGGGCACGGGGTTCCCTCCCAGGAAGCGGACAGCGTCTTGTCAACGAGGCGGGGTCCGGGGGAGTCACGCCCAGCCCATAACGTTGACCCCATGAAGGCCCCGATGAAGGCACTGCTGACCGAGAGCATCCATCCCGTCGCCATGCAGCACCTCGAGGCTGCGGGCTACGACGTCGACCTGCGCACGGGCTCGCTCAGCGAGGACGAGCTGGTCCACACGCTGCCGGGCGTGCACCTCCTCGGCATCCGGTCCAACACCCACGTCACCGAGCGGGTGATCGACGCCGCGACCGACCTGGTCGCGGCGGGCTGCTTCTGCATCGGCACCAACCAGATCGACCTGACCGCCGCTGCCGCACGGGGCATCGCGGTCTTCAACGCGCCGTACTCCAACACGCGGAGCGTGGTCGAGCTGGTGATCGGCGAGATCATCGCGCTCGCTCGCCGGCTGCCGGAGAAGACGCTGCGGATGCACGACGGCATCTGGGACAAGTCCGCCAAGGGCAGTCACGAGATCCGCGGCCGCACGCTCGGCATCGTGGGCTACGGCAACATCGGCACCCAGCTGTCCAACATGGCCGAGGCGATCGGCATGCGGGTGGTCTTCTACGACACCGCCGACCGCCTCGCGCACGGCAACGCCCGCCGACTCGGCTCGCTCGAGGAGCTCCTCGCCGTCGCCGACGTGGTGAGCCTGCACGTCGACGGACGCCCGGGCAACGCGGGCTTCTTCGGCGAGAAGGAGTTCGCCGCCATGAAGCCCCGCGCGATGTTCATCAACGCCTCGCGCGGCATGGTCGTCGACGACCAGGCCCTGCGCGACCACCTCGTCTCGGGCCACCTCTCCGGCGCCGCGCTCGACGTCTTCCCGGTCGAGCCCAAGGCGCAGGGTGACGAGTTCGAGTCCGTCCTGCGCGGGCTCGACAACGTGATCCTCACCCCGCACGTCGGCGGCTCGACGCAGGAGGCCCAGGAGGAGATCGGCTGGTTCGTCTCCGGCAAGCTCGACGGCTTCGTCACCGAGGGCAACACCTCGCTGTCGGTCAACCTCCCCGACGTCGCGGTGCCCCCGCGCGAGCCCGGCACCAGCCGTCTGGGGTTCCTGCACCACAACGTCCCCGGGATCCTCGCCGAGGTCAACGCGCTGTTCGCCGAGGAGGAGTGCAACGTGATCGGCCAGCACCTCGCGACCCGCGGCTCCCTGGGGTACGTCGTCACCGACGCCAGCGGGCCGCTGTGCGAGGAGGCGGTGGGCCGGCTGCGCGCCAGCGAGCACTGCCTCTGGCTGCGCACCTGGGACTGAGCCGGGCGCCCGTCAGGGGCGTCGAGGAGTGAGTGGGCGCCGAACGGGCACCCACTCACTGAGCAAGAGCACGACACGACACCCCCGACCGGGTCGGGGAAAGAGGGAGAGAACATGAAGAAGGACGAGCTGGTCCAGGCGATCGCCGACTCCGCAGGGCTGGAGAAGGCCGATGCCAACCGTGCGCTCGACGCGGTCGTCGAGGTGATCACGAGCACCGTCGCCTCGGGTGAGCGCCTGCAGGTCCCGGGTCTCGGGACCTTCGAGCCCCGGGAGCGCAACGCGCGCGAGGGTCGCAACCCGCAGACGGGGGAGACCATCCAGATCGCGGCGACGACGACGCCGGGCTTCAAGGCCGCCACGGCGTTCAAGAACGCCGTCGCCGGCAGCTGACGCGGGCTGGGCCGCGCCTGTCCCGGGCGCGGCCCAGGCGTGCTCGTCGACCACGTGCGAGTCGGTGAGCGTCAGCGCGCCCCAGCCGGCGACAAGCCTGACGACGACGGCCAAGGCGGCGTAAGGGACCCGCTCCCCGTCGAGATACGCCACCACGAGGCCCGCGCTCCGGGCGCGGCGGTGACCTGCGCCAGTGCTCTCCACAGGCCTGGGCGCCGGCGCTCTCGGGCGATGTCGCCGATGTCACCCCGCCAGGGCGGTCGGACCGGCGTAGCGTCGGAAGTGGGAGAGGACGTCGTGATCTACCTCGCAGTGAACGCATTCCTGGTGGTGCTGTGGGCAGGGACCACTGGGGCGGACGCCTTCTTCTGGCCGGTCTTCCCGATCGCTGGCTGGGGCATCGGCGTGATCGCCCACTGGTGGGACGCCTATCACGGCGACGACTTCACCGAGGAGCAGATCCGTCACGAGATGGAGCGACTGGCACGCTCTCACTGAGTCGCCCCGCACCGCCCCGTCCGACGGCACACCAGACCGTGCGTACGACGACGTGCGGGACGATGCGCTCATGCGGTTGATCCTCAACGTCATCTGGCTGGTGCTGGCCGGGTTCGGCATGTTCCTGGGCTACCTGCTCGCCGGGGTGCTCATGTGCCTGACGGTCGTCGGGATCCCCTTCGGCATCGCAGCCTTCCGGATCGGGACCTATGCGCTGTGGCCGTTCGGCCGCCGGGTGGTCGCCCGGCCGACCGCGGGCCTGGGCTCCGGGATCGGCAACGTGCTGTGGCTCGTGCTCGCCGGGTGGTGGCTCGCCCTGGGACACCTGCTCTCCGGCATCGCCCTGTGCCTCACCGTCATCGGCATCCCCCTGGGCATCGCCAGCTTCAAGCTGGTCCCCGTCTCGCTCCTCCCGCTGGGCAAGGAGATCGTCCCCGTCCGCTGAGTCAGCGGCCCTCGAACTGGGGGGCGCGCTTCTCCATGAAGGCCCGCGGGCCCTCCTTGGCGTCCTCGGAGGCGAAGACCGCGGCGCCGACCTCGGCGTCGTCGGCCCAGCAGTCATCCTCGTGCTTGCCCTCCGAGTCGCGGATCGTGCGGAGGACGGCCTGGACGGCCAGCGGTCCGTTGGCGCTGATCAGATCGGCGATCTCGCGCGCCTTGTCGAGCGCGGTGCCGTCGGGGACGACGTGGCCGATGAGGCCGAGCTCCTTGGCCTCCGGCGCCTTGAGGTGGCGTCCGGTCAGCAGGAGGTCGGCCGCGACGGTGTAGGGGATCTGCCGCACGAGCCGGACCGCGGACCCGCCGAGCGGGTAGAGCCCCCACCTCACCTCCGAGACGCCGAAGCGGGCGCTCTCCCCGGCGACGCGGATGTCGGTGCCCTGGAGGATCTCGGTGCCGCCGGCGATGGCCGGGCCCTCGACGGCCGCGACCAGCGGCTTGGTCAGCCGGAACCCCTTGAGCAGCGACTTGATCCGCGACGGGTCGTAGGAGCCGTCCTCGAAGCTCTCGCTGGGGCTCTTGCGGCTCATCGCCGAGAGGTCGGCGCCGGCGCAGAACGCGCCGCCCGCGCCGGTGAGGATGCAGACCCGGATGTCGTCGTCGGCGTTGACCCGGTCCCAGGCCTCCTCCATGATCGCGAGCATCTCGCCGGAGAGGGCGTTCTTCTTCTCGGGACGGTTCATCGTGACGACGAGGGTGTGGCCCTCCTGCTCGACGAGGGCGTGGGGCTGCGACGGCTCGCTCATGGGGCCGATGGTAGTCAGAAACGAGAACGTGTTCTAGTCTTGCCGCCGTGGCTCTCAACATCGCAGACCTGTTCGAGCACGCCGTCGACGTGGTCCCTGATCGCGGCGTGATCCAGATGGGCGACCGCGTCGTCACCTACGCCGAGCTCGAGGCCGAGGCCAACCGGTTGGCCCACTTCCTGGCCTCCCGCGGCATCGGCACCGGCGACCACGTGGGCATCTACGCCAAGAACTCCATCGAGCACGTCGTGGCGCTGCTGGCGGTCTTCAAGGTCCGCGCGGTCGCGATCAACGTGAACTACCGCTACGTCGAGGGCGAGCTCGACTACCTCTTCGACAACTCCGACATCGTCGCGCTGCTGCACGAGCGCCCCTACGCGCCGCTCGTGGCCGCGACGGCCCCGAAGCACACCAGGCTCACCACGATCGTGGCGATGCCCGACCCGACCGAGCCCGACAACCAGGCCGACCTCTCGTCGTACGCCGGCCTCACGTGGGAGCAGGCGCTCGAGGACCAGAGCGCCGAGCGCGACTTCGGTGAGCGCAGCGCCGACGACCTCTACATCGTCTACACCGGCGGCACGACCGGCTTCCCCAAGGGCGTGATGTGGCGCCACGAGGACTTCTGGCGCGTGCTGGGCGGCGGCATCGACTTCATGACCGGCGAGCGGCTGGAGGAGTTCGACCAGGCCGAGAAGGCCAAGGCCAGCGACCCGATGGTGATGTTCCCGCTGAGCCCGCTGATGCACGGCGGCGCGCAGGCCGCGCTGCTGATGCACCTGTTCGCCGGGCAGCGCACGGTCCTCGAGCCCAAGTTCGACGCGGCCGGCACCTGGCGCGCCATCGAGCGGGCCGGGGTGCAGGGCATCTTCATGACCGGCGACGCGATGGCCCGCCCGCTGATCGAGGAGTACGAGGCGGGGGACTACGACGCCTCGTCGCTCTTCGTGGTCGCCAGCAGCGCCGCGATCTTCAGCCGGCCGGTCAAGGAGCGCTGGATGAAGGCGTTCCCCAACGCGGTGTTCACCGACTCGATCGGCGCCTCGGAGACCGGCTTCTCCGGCACCGGCATGCAGGACAGCGACAACATCCGCGGCGAAGGTCCGGTGGTCACGCTCGGGGCCGAGACGGTCGTCCTCGACGAGCTCAACCAGGTGATCGACCCCACCGACGTCGGCAAGGTCGGGCGCGTCGCCCGGTCGGGGAGCGTGCCGCTCGGCTACTACAAGGACCCGGAGAAGTCCGCGCGGACGTTCCTCGAGGTCGACGGGCGGCGCTACTCCGTCCCCGGCGACTTCGCGCGCATCGAGGAGGGCGGCAAGGTCACGCTGCTCGGCCGCGGGTCCAACTGCATCAACACCGGCGGGGAGAAGGTCTACCCCGAGGAGGTCGAGATGGCGCTCAAGGCCCACCCCGACGTGTACGACGCCCTCGTGGTCGGCGTGGTCGACGACAAGTACGGCCAGGCCGTCACCGCCGTGATCCAGCCCCGGGGCGAGGACCACCCCTCGGTCGCGGAGCTGCGCGACTTCCTGCGGCCGATGCTCTCGGGCTACAAGCTGCCGCGCGCGGTGACCTACGTCCCCGAGATCCCGCGCAGCGCGACCGGCAAGGCCAATTACCCCAAGGCCAAGGAAATCGCGGTCGCCGCCGTGGTCTCGACAGGCTCGATCACCGACAACGCGACCGCAGGAGTCTGAGCATGCACACCGGTCTCTGCGAGCAGTTCGGCATCGAGTACCCGATCTTCGCCTTCACCCCCAGCGAGCACGTTGCCGCCGCGGTGAGCCGCGCGGGCGGCCTCGGCGTCCTCGGCTGCGTGCGGTTCAACGAGGCCGAGGAGCTCGAGCGCACGCTGACCTGGCTCGACGACAACACCGACGGCAAGCCCTACGGCGTCGACGTGGTCATGCCGATGAAGATCCCCACCGAGGGCACGAGCGTCGACCTGGGCGCGATGGTCCCCGAGGCCCACAAGGCGTTCGTCGACGACACCCTGCGCAAGCTCGGCGTGCCGCCACTGCCCGAGGGCGAGGGGCGAGCCGGCGTGCTCGGGTGGCTGCACTCGATCGCGCGCAGCCACGTGGAGATCTCGCTGTCGCACCGGCCCGTGCTGATCGCCAACGCGCTCGGCTCGCCGCCGGTCGACGTGATCGAGCAGGCCCACGCGGCCGGGGTGAAGGTCGCCGCGCTCGCCGGAGCCGCCAAGCACGCGATGTCCCACGTGGCCAACGGCGTCGACATCATCGTCGCGCAGGGCTACGAGGCCGGCGGCCACACCGGTGAGATCGCCTCGATGGTGCTGACCCCCGAGATCGTCGACGCGGTCGGCCCGGACGTCCCCGTGCTCGGCGCGGGTGGCATCGGTCGCGGACGCCAGATCGCCGCCTCGCTCGCGCTCGGTGCCCAGGGCGTGTGGATGGGCTCGGTCTGGCTCGGCACCGAGGAGTACCGCAACCTCTCCTCCAACGCCGCCTGGGAGACCGCGTTCACGCGCGCGACCAGCGCCGACACCGTCCGGACCCGCGTCTACACCGGCAAGCCGGCGCGGCTGCTCAAGACCAAGTGGACCGAGGCCTGGGCCGAGGAGGGCGCGCCCCAGCCGCTGCCGATGCCGCTGCAGAACCTGCTCGTGGCCGACGCCCACTCCCGGATGAACGCCCACGGCGACCCCGACGTCATCTCGATGCCCGTCGGCCAGATCGTCGGCACGATGAACGAGGTCCGGCCGGTCGCCGACGTCGTGGCTGACCTGGTCGCCGAGTTCGAGGAGACGGTCGCCCGGCTGGACAAGCTGCGCGGCTGAGCCCGGGCCCACTCCTCGCCATGACCAGAACGGCTGTCGCGACCGACGACCACGGACACGTCGTCCGCAGGGTGGTCCACGTCGGCCCACCCGACGACGGGGTCGACCTGCTCAGGATCGTGCTCGACGGCCTGGATGAGGTGACGTTCCACGAGTCCGCCGACGGTGAGCACGCCCTGGAGCTGTGCCGGGAGCACCGCACCGACGTCCTGCTCCTGGACATCGCGCCGCTCGTCATGCCCGCCGCGGACGTGGTTCGCGCGGTTCGTGAGGACCCCGCCCTGGTCGACCTGCGCGTCATCCTGCTCGTCGACCGCGCGCGTGCGCACGAGGTCGAGGAGCTGGTGGCTGCGGGCGCGGAGACCTACGTCATCAAGCCGTGCGGGCCGCACGAGCTCGTCGCGGCCCTCCAGGGCCGTCCGTACGACGCCTGAGCGGGGTCGCTCTCAGACGGGCTCGATCCCGTCGCGGTGGCGCTGGCCGAGCTCCTTGTAGGCGGGCGGGTTCATCTGCACCCAGAACTCCGCGGCGGTGCCGGCGATCGGGCCCTTGACCTTGGCCGGTGAGCCGAGGGCGAGGACGCCCGCGGGGATCTCGGTCCCCGGGGTCACCATCGCGCCGGCGGCGACCATGGAGCGCGCGCCGACCTTCGCCCCGTCGAGCACCGTTGCTCCGTTGCCGATCAGAGCCTCCTCGCCGATCACCGCCCCGTGCACCACGCACTGGTGGGCGATCGTCGCCCCGGGCCCGACCTCGCACGGCAGGTCCGGCGGCGCGTGGAGCACGGCCCCGTCCTGCACGTTGGCGCCCGCACGCACGGTGATGCGGCTGTAGTCGCCGCGCAGGACCGCGCCGTACCAGACCGAGGCGTCCTCCTCCACCACGACGTCGCCGACGAGCGTGGCCGTCGGGGCGATGAAGGCGGACGGGTGGACCTGAGGGGACTTGCCCTCGAACGAGAACATCGGCATGGCCCGACGCTAGTGCCGGGCCGTGCCGATGTCAGGGCAGCGCGCTCAGCACCAGGGGTAGTCGAACAGGCTGTTCTCGCCCGCGCGGTGGTCGGCGAGCACGACCGACAGCGGCAGCGGGTCGGGCAGGGACGTCACGTCGGTGCCCTCGCGCGGCGCCACGCCGTACTCGACGGCCGTGGCGATCGGCAGCCCGCCCTTGGCGACGGCGGAGAAGAGCCCGACCGACTTCAGGGTCGCGATGCCGTTGCGCATGCAGGCGGTGTCGGGCTTGGTGGCGGCCTGGGCGGGGGCGGCGAGCGTGGTCGCGCCGAGGGCGGCGAGCCCGGCGACGGCGAGGGCGGTACGGCGGCTGGGGAGCATGGGCTTCTCCTGTGCAGAGGGGCTGTGGTGCCTGTGAGCCTCCGATCCGGACCTGAGACGGGCCTGAACGTTGCGCAAGGTATGTAGAAGGATTGTGCAAAGCCTTCCCGTGCTTGACTTCCACTCGTGGACTGGGACGACGCGGCGGTGGACGCCGCTTTTGCCGAGTGGGTGTGGATCCCCGAGGGCACCCAGGTGCACGAGGTCCCGGGCGGGCACCTGCTGGTGCGGCCGGCGTACCTCCACCACCGCACGTTCACCACGGGCACGCCGCCGCGGGGCCAGGAGGAGCGGGCCGTCGACGCCGCGCTCGCCCTTGTGCGGGAGCATGGCCTGCCGTCGGTGCGGTGGGCCGTGGGCGAGCGTCCGGAGAACGCCGAGTTCGCCGCCGCGCTCGAGCGCCGGGGCGCGACGGTCTTCGAGACCCTCGACCGTCTCGCCTGGGAGCCGCGGGAGCTCCCAGCCCCGAGGCCCGACGTCCTGGTGCTGCCCGTGCGCGACGAGGTGGGCGCGCGCGCCCTCGGCCGCGTCGACGAGGTGGCCTTCGGGGACCCGCCGCTGGAGGAGGGCCGGATCCCCGGGCTCGTCGAGGAGTGCGTCGCCGAGCTCTCCGACCGGGTCGGCGCGCGCTTCGTCGCCTGGACCGACGGCGAGGGCGTCGGCACGGGCGGCCTCAGCATGGCCGGGGAGGTGGCGCGTCTGTGGGGCGGCGCCACGCTCCCGCACGCGCGACGCCGGGGCGTCTACTCCGCCGTGCTGGCCGAGCGCCTGCGCGTGGCGCTCGGCTGGGGCGCCACCCTTGCGCTGGTCAAGGGACGCATCGAGACCTCGGCCCCGATCCTGCGCCGGTTCGGGTTCCGGCCCCACGGGCGCGAGGTCACCTACGACCTGCCCGCGTGAGCCCTCAGGAGGTGGGGATGTCCAGCCCGTCGGTCAGCCGTCGGAACTGCGCGCGGACCCGGTCGACGGCGTCCTCGTCGGGCCGGACGTAGGCGACCGCCTGCGCCACGACCACCGTGCGCGGCAGCTCCACCGCGCGGGTGAACCACACCGCGCGCCGGTCCTTCTGCACGAAGGTCAGCTGGGAGTCGTAGCCGCGGAGACCCACGCCCCTCAGCCGGCTGTTGGACACCACGCCCGCCTCGCTCGCGCCCTGGGCCTGCACGGTGTCGACCACCAGGAACGGAAGGTACTGCGCGCGCACCGTCCGGCGTACTGCGGCCGGCTGCGTCGGCGTGGTCAGGACGCTGACCGAGAGCCGGACGTCGCCGACGGCCGCGGCGTACTCCCGGCTGACCACCTCGGCGCCGCCCTGGGCCGGCCGGGTGGAGCGCGCGGGCCGCGCGGCCTCGGGCAGGGCGAACCCGATGCCGGTCGGGCGGTCGAGGCCACGGACCCACGCGTCGGTGGACGTCCCGTCGGACGACGGGCTGCCCGCGACCGAGGGGGCCTGCCCCACCGGTCTGGCGTCGTCGGCCGAGCAGCCGGCCGCGAGGACCGAGACCGCGACGAGGCCGGCGGTCAGGAGCGCCCGTCGGGCCGGCAGGGGGTCGGACACGCGGGCAACCTAGCAGCCGCTGTGCCACGCTTCGGTCTGTGGACATCCCCTTCGCCGAGTCGCGGCCGACGCTGGGCGTCGAGTGGGAGTTCTGCCTGGTCGACAAGCAGACGCGCGACCTGGTCAACGTCGCCGACGAGATCTTCGACCGGCTCAACGAGGAGGCCGGGCGGGGCAGCGGGGGGCCTGCCCTGCACCGCGAGATGCTGCGCAACACCCTCGAGATCGTGACCGGGGTCTGCGAGACGGTGCCCGAGGCGATGGCCGACCTCGAGACCACCCTGGCCCGCGTCCTTCCGGTCACCGACGAGCTCGGCGTCGACCTGCTCGCCGCCGGCACCCACCCCTTCGCGACCTGGCTCAACCAGGAGCTCAGCGAGGGCGAGAGGTACGCCGAGCTGATCGCCCGCACGCAGTGGTGGGGCCGGCAGATGCTCATCTGGGGCGTGCACGTGCACGTGGGGATGCCGCGCCGCGAGACCGTGATGCCGGTGCTCTCGGCGATGCTGACCTACCACCCGCACCTGCAGGCGCTGTCGGCCAGCTCGCCGATGTGGGCCGGCGACGACACCGGCTACGCCAGCAACCGGGCGATGATGTTCCAGCAGCTGCCGACCGCGGGGCTGCCCTTCCAGTTCTCCACCTGGGCGGAGTTCGAGGACTTCGTCGCCTCGCAGGTCAAGACCGGGGTGATCGACCAGGTCGACGAGATCCGGTGGGACATCCGGCCGAGCCCGCACCACGGCACCCTGGAGACCCGCTTCTGCGACTCGGTCGCCTCGCGGCGCGACCTGGCGGCCATCGTCGCGCTCAACCACTGCCTGGTCGTCGACCTGGAGGAGCGGGCCGCGGCGGGGGAGAAGCTCCCCGAGCTGCCGCCCTGGCACGTGCAGGAGAACAAGTGGCGGGCCGCCCGCTACGGCATGGACGCCTGGATCATCACCGACAGCGAGTCCAACGAGCGGCTCCTGCGCGACGACCTGGCCGACCTGGTCCAGCGGCTCGTCCCCGTGGCAGAGCGGCTCGGCTGCAGCGCCGAGCTGGCCGGAGTCGAGCAGATCGCGCGCCACGGGGCGTCGTACGAACGCCAGCGCGCGCTGGCCGCCGACTCCGGCGGCGACCTCGTCGCGGTGGTCGACATGGTCGTGCGTGAGCTCCGGTCGACCGGCGACGCCGCCGCCTCCTAGTCACAGCACGACGCCCCCCGGCCGGAGCCGGAGGGCGTCGCTGGGGGTGACTCAGACGGCGTCGCGCAGCGAGTCCACGAACTCGTCGCGCCGGCGCGGACGGTCGGTGGGCTCGACGGCGACGTCGGGGGCGAAGTTCGCGCGGGGACCGCGGAACCATCGCATCGGGGAGCGGCGGGCAGAGATCTCCTCGCGCTCCCTCGCCGCGCGCAGGCGCTCGGCGAACGTGGGACTGCTGATGGTGCTCGGGGTGATGGTCGTGGACACGTGGTGCCTCCCTCGGTGCGGTGCCCGGTCCCCATGACCGGGCGGGGTGAGGTGGTGCCTCCTGGTTCCCAGCGTCCCCCGAAGCATGTGGATCACAAGCACTTCCGACCGTGACGCCCCCCACGTGACAGCCGTCACCGGGCCGCGCACCACGCGCGCTGCCTGGCCGACCCTGAGCTCAACCACCCGTTCTCCCTGCGGCTCCATGCCTGCGGAGGCGACCTGCCGGGCTGGGGTGAGCGGTTCACGACCTGCTTCGTGGGCGCGAAGGACGACGCCCGGCTGCCCGACGACCCGGCGCTGGTCCTGGGACGGGCTCGTTCCCGACGAGCCGTGAGGCTCAGGCGGCGGCGAGGGGGACGAGCGCGGGGTGCCCGTCAGGGGTGAGGTACTGCCCGTCGTCGAACAGGATCACGCCGTTGCACAGGCGCAGCCAGCCCTGCTCGGAGTGGTCGGCGGTGATGTGCGCGTGGCAGCAGTCGGGGCTCGTGGCCTCGGGGCACCGGGGGAAGTGAGTACACATCGTCGTGTCCTCCTGTCCTCTGTCTGGTCTGACGGGGTCTGACGGGTTCGTCACGGATGAGACGGGGCTCACACCGCTTCATGACACGGAAAACGAGGAGAAATCATCGAGGGTGATACGTCGTGCCGCGATCGGCCCTCTCCCAGACCGGGTCGGCGGTCTCCAGGCGCTCCTCCGCGAGCCGTCGTTTGAGCACCTTGTTGGTCGGCGTCTGGGGCAGCGACCTGGCGAGCCGCACCCACCTCGGCCACGCCTTCGACCCCAGGTCGGCCTGGCCGGCGAGGAAGACCTCGAGGCCCGCCGGGTCCAGCACCGCATCGTCGCGGAGCACGAGGGCGGCCATCACCTGGTCGCCGACGCCCGACGGGTCGGGGGCGGCGTACACCGCGGCCTGCTGGACCGCGGGGTGGCGCAGGAGCACCCGCTCGATGGGGGCGGCGGCGAGGTTCTCGCCGTCGACGCGCAACCAGTCCGCCGTACGGCCCGCGAAGTAGACGAAGCCGTCGGCGTCGCGGTAGGCGAGGTCGCCGGACCAGTACATCCCGCCGCGCATGCGGTCGGCGTCGGCCTGCGGGTCGTTGTAGTAGCCGGCGAAGAAGCCCGCACCCTGGGTGTTGACCAGCTCGCCGATCGCCTCGTCGCCGTTGAGCAGCCGGCCGTGCCCGTCGAACCGGGCGACCGGCACCTCCTGCTGCGTCACCGGGTCGAGCACGGCGACCCCCGGGAGCGGGCGGCCGAGCGACCCGGCCGGCATCTCGGGCACCCGCTGGACGATCACGGCGTTCTCGGTCGAGGAGTAGGAGTCGACCACCACGCAGCCGAAGCGCCGGCCGAACGCCTCGATGTCACGCTCGGCCGCCTCGTTGCCGAACACCAGCCGCAGCGGGTTGTCCGCGTCGTCCTCGCGCTCGGGGGTGCCGAGGACGTAGGTCAGCGGCTTGCCGACGTAGTTGGCGTAGGTCGCCCCGAACCTCCGCACGTCGTCGAGGAACCCGCTCGCGGTGAACCGGCGGGCGAGCGCGAGGGTGGATCCCCCCGCGAGCCCCGGAGCCCAGCCGGCCATGAGCGCGTTGGAGTGGAACAACGGCATCGAGAGGTAGCAGACGTCGTCAGGGCAGAGCCCGAACCGCTCCGCGAGCAGCCGCCCCGGGTGGGCGACCTTCTCCTGGGTGACGCGCACGGCCTTGGGGTCGCCGCTCGTGCCCGAGGTGAGGATCAGCATCATCAGATCGTCCGCCGCGGTGCCCGGGCCGATGGCGGCCGGGTCCGCCTCGGCCGCCATCGCGTCCCACTCCGGCGAGCCGACCACCAGGACCGGCACATCGAGGTCGAGGCCCTCGAGCGCAGGCGCGTGCCGGGGCTCGGTGACCACGATCTGCACGTCCGTGCGGTCGACGTCAGCAGCGAGAGCGTCCCCACGACGCGTGGTGTTGAGCCCGACGAGCACCGGACCGCCCAGACCGGCTGCGCCGACGAGGGCCGCCATCTCGGGGGTGTTGTCCAGCAGCGCACCGACGTGGGGTGGGCGGGCCGGGTCGAGCCTGGCGGTCAGTCCCGCGGCGAGCCCCGCGCACACCGCGACGTGGTCGCGCCAGGACCACGACCGGTCCTCGAACAGCAGTCCCGGCCGGTCGTCCTCGGCGCGGGCCAGCAGCAGGTCCCGGACCGTCACCCGTCAGACCGGCTCGGCGGCCAGCGCGCGCCCGACGGTGCGCGCCTGGAGCGTGGTGCCGCCGTAGGCGAGCTCGGCGCGCTTGGCCGCGGTGAAGAAGCGGTGCGCCTCGCCGTCGAGGTCGATGCCGACGCCGCCATGGACGTGGACCGTCGTGTGTGCCAGCTTGTGCCCGGCGTCGGCCGCCCACAGCTTGGCCGTCGCGACCTCGACCGTGGCCTCCCGGCCCTGGTCGAGCAGCCAGGCCGCGTGGGTGACCGTGAGCCCGAGGCCCTGGACCTCGATGTAGCCGTCGGCCAGCCGCTGCGAGACGGCCTGGAAGGTGCCGATCGGGCGGCCGAACTGCTCCCGCGTCCGGGCGTACGACGAGGTGAGGGCGAGCGCGCCCTCGCAGACCCCCTGCTGCCAGGCGCAGTCGGCCAGGGTGAGGAGCGCGAGGAGCCGGGTGACGGTGGCGGAGTCACCGAGGAGGCGGTCGTCGCCGACGAGCGCGCCGGAGAGCTCGACCCGGCCGGCCACGTCGCCGTCGCTGAGCCGCTGCGAGGTGACGGTGACGCCGCCGTCGTCGGGCCGGACCAGGAAGACGCGGGTGCCCTCGTCGGTCGCGGCAGGGACGAGGAAGAGCCCGGCCACCGTGCCTGCGGGCACGGTGGTCTTGGTGCCGTCGAGCTGCCAGCCGGCGTCGGTGCGGCGGGCGGTCGTGACCGGCACCTCGGGCACGTCGACGCCGTCCTCGGCGACCGCCGCCGTGAGCACCGAGTCCCCGGCGGCGGCGTCGGGCAGCCAGGTGGCCTGCTGCTCGGCCGTGCCGGCCTCGGCGAGCACGCGGGCCGACGCCAGGTGGGTGGGCAGGGGCAGTGGGGCGATCACGCGGCCCGCCTCGACGAGCAGCGTGGCCAGCTCGAGGACGCCGAGCCCGGCACCGCCGTGCTCCTCGGGGAGCGGGATGCCGAGCAGGCCCAGCGACCCGGCCTCGGCCCACAGCTCGCGGTCGAACCGGTCGCCGCCGGCCTCGACCTGCTGCTGGCGCTCGTTGGTGCAGCGGCCCGAGAAGACCTGGGCGGCGAGGGACCTGGTGTCGTCCTGGCCGTCGGTGGGGGTGAAGTCCATCAGTGCTCCTGGGTCCGTCAGCGCCTGGCCGCGGGCAGGCCGAGACCGACCATGCCGATGATGTCGCGCTGGATCTCGTTGGTGCCGCCGCCGAAGGTCATCACCAGCGACGAGCGGTGGAAGCGCTCGAGGCGGCCGGCGAGGACGGCCGCGGGGGAGTCGGGCTTGACCGCGGCGTTGGGGCCGACGACCTCCATCAGCGCGCGGTAGACCTCGGTGGCCAGCTCGGAGCCGTAGACCTTGGTCGCCGACGCGTCGGCCGGCGAGAGGTCGTCGGCCGAGGAGGCGATGCGCCAGTTGAGCAGGGCGAGCATCTCGGTGCGGGCGTGGCAGCGGCCGAGGAGGACCTGCACCCACTCCGCGTCGATCACCCTCTCGCCCGACGGCTGCTTGGTCTGCTGGGCCCACTCGCGCACCAGCCGGACCGACTGCTGCAGTGGCGCCGCGGAGGTCAGCGCGACGCGCTCGTGGTTGAGCTGGTTGGTCATCAGCGGCCAGCCGCCGTTGAGCTCGCCGACCAGGTTGGTCACCGGGACGCGCACGTCCTCGTAGTACGTCGCGCTGGTGGAGACGCCGGCGACCGTGTGGACCGGGGTGTAGGAGAACCCGGCGGCGTCGGCCGGCACCAGGATGATCGAGAGCCCCTTGTGGCGCGGGAGGTCGGGGTCGGTGCGGCAGGCCAGCCAGATCCAGTCGGCGTACTGGATCAGCGAGGTCCACATCTTCTGGCCGTTGATCACCCACTCGTCGCCCTCCCGGCGCGCCCGCGTGCGCAGCGAGGCGAGGTCGGTGCCGGAGCCCGGCTCGGAGTAGCCGATCGAGAAGTGCAGCTCGCCCTTGAGGATCTTGGGGAGCATCTCCTGCTTCTGCTCGTCGGTGCCGTAGCGCATGATCGTCGGCCCGACCGTGTTGAGCGTCAGGTAGGGGATCGGCACACCGGCCACGGCAGCGGCGTCGGAGAAGATCAGCTGGTCGACCATCGAGCGCGCCTGGCCGCCGTACTCCTCGGGCCAGCCGATGCCGAGCCAGCCGTCCTGCCCGATCTGACGGATGACGGCCTTGTAGGCGTCGGTGTCACCGAACTCGCCGGTGCTGGCCTGGAGGGAGGCGCGGACCTCGGGGGTGACGAGCTCGGCGAAGTACGCCGTCAGCTCGGCGCGGAGGCTCTCCTGTTCCGGGGTGAGAGCGAGGTGCACCGTGGTCTCCTGGAGGGTGAGAGGCGTGGGCCGTGTCACTGTTCAAGCGGCCGGGCAAAACTGTAACGTGTTTCAATATTGACCGGAAGACACGCGTGGAGGGCAGTGAGATGAGCACCAGGCTGGACCCGCGGATCATCGACAAGGGCACGCCGCCCGAGCGGTTCGCGCGCGGCTGGCACTGCCTCGGGCTCGCGGAGCAGTTCCGGGACGGCAAGCCCCACCAGGTGATGGCGTTCGGCACCAAGCTCGTGGTGTTCGCCGCCTCCGACGGCACGCTCAACGTGCTCGACGGCTACTGCCGCCACATGGGCGGCGACCTCACCCAGGGGACCGTGAAGGGCGACGAGATCGCCTGCCCGTTCCACGACTGGCGCTGGGGCGGCGACGGCAAGTGCAAGCAGATCCCGTACGCCAAGCGCATCCCGCTGCGCGCGCGCACCCGCACCTGGCACGCGATGGAGCGCAACCAGCAGCTCTTCGTCTGGCACGACGCCGAGGGCAACGGCCCGATCGAGGACCAGATGATCCCCGAGATCCCCGAGATCGCGACCGGCGAGTGGACGGACTGGACGTGGAACGTCCTCGACGTGCCCAACGCCCACTGCCGCGAGATCGTCGACAACGTCGTGGACATGGCGCACTTCTTCTACATCCACTACGCGTTCCCGAAGTACTTCAAGAACGTGTTCGAGGGTCACGTCGCCACGCAGTACATGCACTCCAGCGGCCGCCCCGACATGGCCGGGGCCGGCTACGGCGACCAGGACCTGCTGCTGAGGTCCGAAGCGTCGTACTTCGGGCCGTCGTACATGATCAACCCGCTCACGACGACCTACAAGGGCTTCGAGATCGAGGTCATCCTGATCAACTGCCACTACCCGGTCGACGACAACAGCTTCGCGCTGCAGTACGGCCTGATGGTGAAGAAGCCCGAGGGCCTCGACGACGAGACGTCGGCCAAGATCGCCAAGAAGTACAGCGACATGTTCGGTGAGGGCTTCATGCAGGACGTCCACATCTGGCTCAACAAGTCGCCGATCCAGAACCCCCTGCTGTGCGAGGAGGACGGGCCCGTCTACCAGCTGCGCCGGTGGTACGAGCAGTTCTACGTCGACGTCGCCGACGTGACCCCCGAGATGACCCAGCGCTTCGAGTTCGAGGTCGACACCACCCACGCCAACGAGAACTGGAGGCGGGAGGTGGAGGACAACCTCCGGCGTCGCCAGGAGGAGGACGCGCAACACGGCGTCCCTGCGCCGACGATGCCCGGTGGCGTCTGATGGTCTCCTTCGCACCCCTGTCGCAGGAGACGTACGCCGACCGGCGGCGCTACCTCGACGAGCACCTCGCCGAGGTGGCCTGCCTGGACTGCCTGGCAGTCGTCGGCGTGCGCAAGCACAGCGAGCACCAGACCTCCATCCAGTGGTCCGGGGACTCGGTCGCGTCCTGCGCGGAGTTCACCCGTGCCCGCGCCGAGGGGCGGCTCGGCCTGCCGGAGGGCTGCAGCCGCATGCGCGCGAGCATCGCCCGCGCGGTGGCCGAGGGCCGGGTCCCGGTCGGCGAAGGGGTCGACTGAGGTGAGCGAGGACGTCCTCAAGCTCGAGGTCGTCGACGTGGTCCGCGAGACCGCCGACGCCTGCTCCTTGGTCTTCCGGGCCGACCGGGAGGTCGCCTACACCTCGGGGCAGTTCCTGACCCTCGCCGTCCCGAGCACCCGAACCGGCACGGTCGCCCGCTGCTACTCGCTGTCGAGCGCGCCGCACGAGACCGACCTGCTCCAGGTCACGGTCAAGCGCACCGTCGACGGCTACGCCTCCAACTGGATCAACGACCACATCGCGCCCGGCGACATCGTCACCGCCCTCGCGCCCAGCGGCATCTTCACCCCGAGCGACCTCGACCACGACTTCCTCCTCTTCGCTGGCGGCAGCGGCATCACCCCGGTGATCTCGATCGCCAAGAGCGCGCTGGCCCACGGCTCCGGCCAGGTCGTCCTCGTCTACGCCAACCGTGACGAGCAGTCGGTGATCTTCGCCGAGCGGCTGCGTGAGCTCGCTGCCGAGCACCCCGACCGCCTCGTGGTCGTCCACTGGCTCGAGTCGGTGCAGGGCCTGCCCACCGCCGAGCACATGCGGGCGGTCGCGGCCCACTTCCCGTCGTACGACGCGTTCGTGTGCGGGCCCGGTCCGTTCATGAAGGGGACCGTGGCCGCGCTCAAGGAGCTGGGCTTCCCGCGCGAGCGGCGCCACCAGGAGAAGTTCGTGTCCCTGGGGGGCAACCCGTTCGGTGAGCACGCCGACGACATCAGCGGCGAGATCGCGGCCGCTGAGGGGATGACGGGGGAGGACGACCTCGCCGTCCCCGCGCAGCCGTCGGTGTTCCGTGACTCGCCCGCCGCCGTCACCGGCGACCTCGACGGCGAGGAGTTCGCGCTCGAGGGGTGGGCGCCCGACCAGCCGCTGCTGGACTTCCTGCTCAGCAAGGGCGTCGGGGCGCCGTACTCCTGCCGCGAGGGCAACTGCTCGGCCTGCGCCTGCATCGTGCTCGAGGGCGAGGTGGAGATGCGGCACAACGAGGTCCTCGACGACGACGACCTCGCCGACGGCATCCGCCTGGCCTGCCAGAGCCTCCCGGTGACCGACACGGTCAAGGTCTCCTACAGCGGCTGACCCGACAGTAATCGAGCTTGTCGAGGCCACGGGGGCAAGGGTGGTCGAGCTTGTCGAGGCCACGGGGGCAAGGGTGGTCGAGCTTGTCGAGGCCACGGGGGCAAGGGTGGTCGAGCTTGTCGAGACCTTGTCGAGACCACGGGGGGCAAGGGTGGTCGAGCTTGTCGAGACCACACCGTGGTGCTCGGCGCACCACTCAGGACTGTGGCCGTCCCGTTCGACCGCGAGCAAGCTCCGGCAGCAGGTCGAACCGCCCGGCCATCAGTGCCTCCCGCTTCTTGCGGGACCAGTTCTGGATCTGCTTCTCCAACGCGAAGGCGTGCGCGACCAACGGCGTCTCGTAGGACCACAACAGCTGGACGGGCAATCGGTGCCGCGTCTAGGCGGAGCCACGACCGGACTGATGTTCGTGTAGCCGGACGTGGATGTTCGTCGTGCTGCCGACGTAGTACGACGAGTCGCTGCACTCGAGGATGTAGACCCATGCCATGCGCTGAGCCTGAGCGCTGGCGTGGGTCTGTGTTGTCGACCTGGCCGCGGCTGTGGACAGGCGGGTGGTCTCGACAAGCTCGACCACCGGGGGTGGACCATCGGGGTGTGGTCTCGACAGGCTCGACCACCGGGAGTGGACCATCGGGGTGTGGTCTCGACAGGCTCGACCAACGGGGGTGGACCACCGGGGTGTGGTCTCGACAAGCTCGACCACCGGGGGTGGACCATCGGGGTGTGGTCTCGACAAGCTCGACCACCGGGGGTGGACCATCGGGGTGTGGTCTCGACAAGCTCGACCAACGGGGGTGTCAGGCGGTCCAGGTGACCCCGAGGGCGTCCTCGAGCTCGGCCAGCGCCTCGCCCATGTAGACCGCGATCTTCTGCAGGCTGGGCAGGGTGTCCCGGCAGCCGGTGAACCCGACGCAGAACATCGAGGCGTTGCTGACCGCGGTGATGTTGAGCGCCTGGCCGTGGAACAGCAGGCTGATCGGGTAGTACTCCTCCATCGTGGAGCCCTCGATGTAGCGGGTCTCCTGGAGCCCCGGCACGTTGGAGATCACGATGTTGGAGGCGGGGCGGCCGATGCCGCCGACGCCGAGCATCGCCTGGCCGAGGAAGGGCCCCATCAGACCGGCGGTGTAGATGTCCATCGCGCCGGCCCCTGCCTTGGGCAGGCGCTCCTTGCCGAGCCTGGTCGACTCGTGGATCGCCTTGACCCGCTCGACCGGGTCCTCGATGTCGGTGCCGATCTTGGCGTAGAGGAAGCTGATCGCGTTGCCGACCTTGGCCCCGTCGCCGGCGCGCACCGAGACGGGCACGTTGGCGGTGAGGGACTGCTTGGGCAGCTCACCGATCTCGATCAGGTAACGCCGCAGCGCGCCGGCGCACAGCGCCAGGAACACGTCGTTGAGGCTGCCGTCCGCGGCCTTGGCGACCTGGCGCACACGGTCCATCGGGTAGGCCTGCGTGGCGAAGCGGCGCGGCTTGCTGATGCGCCCGTTGAGGATCGACTTGGGCGCGCGGTAGGGGACCGCACGCAGGTCGTCGCCCGACCCGATGGCGCTCTCGCGGTAGGTGCGGGCGAGCGCACCGCCGATCGCGGCCGTGGACCTGACCGCGCCGGTGACCGCACCGAGACGCCCACCGCCGGACCGCACCGCGACGTCGGTCTTCTTCTCCTTGGGAGGCAGACCGGACTGGTCGACCCCGTGCGTGCCGACCGCCCACGGCGGCAGCAGCCCGCGGGCGTCGGGGTCGGTGGTGAACATGCGGCGCGCCATCCGGATGCCCCCCACCCCGTCGATCTGCGAGTGGTGCACCTTGATGTAGAGCGACCAGCGGCCGGGGGCGACACCCTCGATCACGTGGCACTCCCACAGGGGGTAGCGGCGATCCATGTTCATCGCGTGCAGCCGCGAGACCAGGATGCCGAGCTCACGCTCGCCGCCCGGGGACGGGACGGCGGAGTGCCGCAGGTGGTAGTCGAGGTCGATCTCCTCGTCGGGCAGGACCTCCCACCGTGGGACCGCGGTGCCGCGCAGCTTGTAGTTGAAGGGTGGCTGGAAGGTCTTGTGGGTGCGCCACATGTTGACCAGGTCCTCGAGGTAGCAGTCGTCGGCGTCCTCGGGCATCGTGAAGTTGGCCAGCACGCCGACCTGCATCGGCGTGCGGAACGTCTCGGCGTGGAGCCATCCCGCGTCGTTGATCTTGAGCACCTGGTTCGCCACGGGGACAGGCTAGAGGTCTGGAGCGTTCGCGTCAGCCCGTCCCGCGGCGCCGGGCGCCGCTAGAGTCGAGGCCCACGAGCTCCCCGTCCGGAGAGGGAGGCGTCACCATGAGCTCTCCCGACCCGTCGCCCGCGACCCCGCGCACGACGGCGCCAGGCACCGCCGCCGACCAGGAGCGGCCGGTGAGGCTCGGCACGCTGCTGCGGCACGTGCCGCTCGGCGTGCTGGTGGTCGACGAGGAGCACCACGTGCGCGCCTGGAACCGCGCCGGGTCCGCGCTGCTCGAGCTGGAGCCGAGCGACCGGGGTCGTCCGGTGCGCGACCTGATCGAGCCTCCGGGCGTCGTGGACGACCTGGTCGCCCAGACCTGGAAGGCCCGCACCGACGAGGCGAGCGGCAAGGTCTCGGTGCACACGACGAGCGGCCGCCCGGTGGACCTGACCGCGACCTGGTCCCGCACCGAGGACGCCGAGCCCGTGGTCCTGCTGATGCTGGAGGACGCCACCTCCCGGTTGCGGGTGGAGGCCGAGCGCGACCGCTACAGCGGCCACGTCTCGCTGCTGGGTCGCGTCTCCGACGCGCTGCTCGGTGCCCACGACCCCGACCAGGCCCTGCACGCGCTCGGCGCCGAGCTGGTCGACTCGTTCGCCACCTGGGCCTCGTTCCAGGCGTACGACGCCAGGGGAGCCACCGCGCGCGTGCTGATCGAGCACCGTGACCCGGCGCGTGCCGAGGACGCGGCCGCCGCGATGGAGATGCTGCCCGAGGCGGTGACCGAGGAGACCCCGAGCCGGCGCATCGCAGCCGGCGGCCGGGCGATGCTCATCCCCGAGGTGACCGAGGAGCTCCTGCGCAGCACCACCCGCGACGAGGAGACCCGGGTCCTCCTGAGGCGGATGGGGGCGGCCAGCGCGATCGTCGTGCCCCTCCTGGGGAGCCGAGGGGTCCTGGGGTCGATCGCGGTGTTCCGCGGGCCCGGCGAGCCGGCGTACACCGGGGCGGAGCTGGACGTGGCGACGGAGGTGGGGCGCCGCACCGGTGCGGCGTTCGAGGTGCTGGAGGCCAACCGCCGGCAACGGGCCCTGGCCGAGGAGCTGCAGCGCAGCATGCTGACCGAGCCCCCGGTGCTGACCGACGTGGAGATCGAGGCGCGCTACGTGCCGGCCGCCGACGAGGCCCAGGTGGGCGGCGACTGGTACGACTCGTTCGTACGCCGGGACGGCAGCGTCCTGCTGACCGTCGGCGACGTGGTCGGTCACGACTTCGAGGCGGCCGCCGTGATGGGTCAGCTGCGTGGGGTGCTGCGCGGCATCGGCTTCGGGCAGGTGGGCGGGCCGGCCGAGGTGCTGGGCGGGCTCGACTCGGCCATGGATGCGCTCTACCCGGGCGTGACGGCCACCGCGGTGGTCGGGACGCTGACCCGCCGGGGCCCGGACTCGGTGCTGCGCTGGTCGAGCGCGGGTCACCCCCCACCCGTCGTCATCCGGGCCGACGGCACCGCCGACGCCACGGACCTGGACAGCGCCGACCTGCTGCTCGGGGTCGTGCCCGGCGTCGAGCGCCGCGAGCACGAGGTGGTGCTGCGTGGTGGCGACACCGTGCTGTTCTTCTCCGACGGACTGATCGAGCGCCGGGGGAGCGACCTGGACGAGGGCCTGGTGCGCCTGGTGGGCTCGACCCGCGAGCTGGTGGGCCTGCACCTCGCCGTGCTCAGCGACCAGGTCCTGCTGCGCCAGATGGGCGCCGAGCAGGAGGACGACATCTGCCTCATCGCCGTGCGCGTGCACGACTGAGCCGGTGCCAGGCACGTTCGGTCTAGACCGAGCGTGAGCGGGGGGCCCGGACGGGTACCGGACGCGGTGAGTGGATCGGGCCCACCCCGGTCCTGTGAGGGGTGACGCCGCGTGAGGGACGAGGACGAGACCGAGGCGGAGGAGCGCGACCCGCGGTGGGCCCAGGTCGCCCGGCTGGTCGTCGGCGTCATCAGCGACTCCGACCACGGCGACGACCTGGGAACGGTGCTCACCCGCCTGATCCGCGAGCTGGTCGACGTGCTCCCGGCAGGCGAGGCGGGGCTGCTCCTGCTCGACGACGACCAGCACCCGGGCCTGGCGGCCGCGACCGACACCGCGGCTCACCGGCTCGAGGTGCAGCAGCTCACGACCGGGGAAGGACCGTGCATCGAGGCCATCCACACCGGCCGCCTCGTGCTGGTGACGGACCTCGAGCGACCCGCGAGGTTCCCCGACCTCGCCGGCGCCGCGGTGGCGGACGGGTTCCGCTCGATCCTCGCGGTGCCGATGCGGGCCAACGCCGACCTGCTGGGGTGCGTCAACTTCTTCTTCCGGTCCCCGCAGGTCTCGGACGACGCGGCACGACGGGCCCAGGACGTGGTCGACGTCGTCGCCCTGTCGATCGCCACCCGCGAGCAGCTGCACGACGCGACCCAGCTGGCGGACCAGCTGGCCCGGGCCCTGCAGTCCCGGATCGTGATCGAGCAGGCCAAGGGGGTCCTGGCCGAACGCCTCGACGTCAGCCTGGACGAGGCGTTCGGCGTGATGCGCAGGTTCGCCCGCACCAGACGGATGGCGCTCCCGGTCCTCGCGCGCAAGGTGGTGTCGCGCCAGATCGCGATCGCGGAGGTGCTCGAGGACCTGGTGTGAGACCAGGCCCGGCTCACCAGCCGCGCTGCTCCCACTCGTCGAGGTGGGGCCGCTCGGCGCCGAGCGTCGAGTCGTCGCCGTGGCCGGGGTAGAACCAGGTCTCGTCGGGCAGCCGGTCGAACAGCTTGGTCCGCACGTCGTGCAGCAGCGAGACGAAGTTGTCCCTGTCGCCGAAGGTGTTGCCCACCCCGCCGGGGAAGAGGCAGTCGCCGGTGAACAGGTGCGGCGTGCCCTCCGGGTCGTCGTACAGCAGGGCGATCGAGCCGGGGGTGTGCCCCACCAGGTGGATGGCCTCGAGCTCGCACTCGCCGACACGGATCCGGTCGCCGTCCCGGACCGGGACGTCGGTCGGCACGGGGATGCCGTCGGCGTCCTTCTCCCCGGCGTACGTCGTCGCGCCGGTCGCCTGCACGACCTCGGCGAGCGCCTGCCAGTGGTCACCGTGCCGGTGGGTGGTGACCACTGACCGCAGCCCGTCGGACCCGACGAGCGAGACCAGCCGGTCGGGCTCGGCCGCGGCGTCGACGAGCAGCTGCTCGTCCGTCGCACGGCACCGCAGCAGGTAGGTGTTGTTGCTGAAGTCGCCCACCTCCATCTTGGTGACGACCAGGTGGGCGAGCTCGCGCACGTCGGGCGCGCCGCCCTCGGAGACCTTGCCGGTGTACGTCACGTCTAGGCCCACTTTCCGAGCTCGGGGAGCTGTCCTGTCGAGCATCGCAGACCCTCCCCGGACCCGCGACCGAGGAGCCACCAGACCACGTCCGCGGTGAGGCCGGCGACGACGGCCGGGTCGGAGGAGACGCGGCCGAGGGGCACCTCCTCGCCGCGGTCGGTGAGGGCGAGCACGAGCCCGGCCCGCTCGGTCAGCTCACGCCTGCGTCGCTTGAGCAGCAGGTCGTGCAGGTCCGCGGGCCAGTCGTGGGCGGCGTAGCCGGCGTCGAGGTCGGCGTGGTGCACCTCGACCTCGATGCGCCGCATCGCGCCGGCCCGTCGCACGGGGAAGGCGGGGGAGCCGAGGGTCCTCGAGACGGTCTCCTCCAGCCGGTCGGCGGGCAGGCCGCGTGCCGCCGCCTCCAGCAGCGCGGCCGTCTCGGCGGCGTCGGCCGCGAGCTCCTCGGGCGAGAGCCGGGCGCTCTGCTCGATGTCGCGGTCGCGCACCTCGTCGGAGACGTACATCGGGGTCGGCTCACCCGTGCGGGCCCAGTGCAGCAGCCGTTGGACCGCCTCGGCGTTGCGGGAGACGTGCGCGACCACGTGGGCGCGGCTCCACCCCGGCAGGTGGCTCGGTCCGCGCAGGTCCGCGGAGGTGAGGCGGTTGACCGTCGCCAGGTAGCGTTGGGTCGCCAGCACCGTCTCCTCCAGGTGCGCCAGTGCGGACACAGGGGCGGGGGAGGAGCGGGTCGGTCCAGGGGCCTCGCCGGGCACGGGGGTCATGGCACCCATCCAAACAGCGAGGTGGTGCGCGCCCTCGGCGCGTCCTGTCGGTGGACCGGACTAGCATGGCGAACACCTGTTCGAAGACGCGACGACCGAAGGACTCCGGTGGCCGACCAGCTCATCATCCGTGGGGCGAGGGAGCACAACCTCAAGGACGTCTCGCTCGACCTCCCGCGCGACTCGCTCATCGTCTTCACGGGCCTGTCCGGCTCGGGCAAGTCGAGCCTCGCCTTCGACACGATCTTCGCCGAGGGCCAGCGCAGGTACGTCGAGTCGCTCTCGGCGTACGCCCGCCAGTTCCTGGGCCAGATGGACAAGCCCGACGTCGACTTCATCGAGGGGCTCTCCCCGGCGGTGTCGATCGACCAGAAGTCCACCTCGCGCAACCCGCGCTCGACGGTCGGCACGATCACCGAGGTCTACGACTACCTCCGCCTGCTCTACGCCCGCGCCGGCCGCGCCCACTGCCCCACCTGCGGCGAGCCGATCTCGCGTCAGACCCCCCAGCAGATCGTCGACCGCGTGATGCAGGGCGAGGAGGGCACCCGCTTCCAGGTGCTCGCGCCCGTGATCCGCGGCCGCAAGGGCGAGTACGTCGACCTGTTCCGCCAGCTGCAGAGCCAGGGCTTCTCCCGTGCTCGCGTGGACGGGGAGACCTACTCCCTGACCGAGCCGCCGACGCTCGACAAGCAGAAGAAGCACACGATCGAGGTCGTGGTCGACCGGCTGGCGGTCAAGCCCACGTCCCAGCGGCGCCTGACCGACTCCGTGGAGACCGCGCTCGGTCTCGCGGGCGGGCTGGTGGTCTTCGACTACGTCGACCGCGACGCCAAGGACCCCCACCGCGAGCAGAAGTTCTCCGAGCGGATGGCGTGCCCCAACGAGCACCCGATCGAGACCGACGAGCTCGAGCCGCGGTCGTTCTCGTTCAACTCGCCCTTCGGCGCCTGCCCCGAGTGCCACGGCCTCGGCACCCGCATGGAGGTCGACCCCGAGCTGGTGGTCACCGACCCCTCGGCCACGATCAACGACGGCGTGATCTCGCCGTGGACCGGCGCCCACGTCGCCGACTACTTCCTCGGCCTGCTCCAGGCGCTCGGCGACGAGCTCGGCTTCGACCTGGACACCCCGTGGGAGGACCTCCCGGCCAAGGTCCGCACGACGATCCTCGACGGCCACGGCAAGAAGGTCACGGTGCGCCGGCGCAACCGCTACGGCCGCGAGCGCACCTACGTCACCGGCTACGAGGGCGTCCGCCCCTACATCGAGCGCCGCCACCGCGAGGCCGAGTCCGACACCAGCCGTGAGCGGTTCGAGGGCTACATGCGCGAGGTGCCGTGCCCCGCGTGCGAGGGCAGTCGCCTCAAGCCGGTCGTCCGCGCGGTCACCGTCGGCGGCAGGTCCATCGCCGAGGTCTGTGCGCTGCCGATCAACGAGACCGCCGACTTCCTCCGCACCGTCGAGCTGACCAACCGCGAGCGGCAGATCGCCGAGCAGGTGCTCAAGGAGATCCAGGAGCGGCTGCGGTTCCTGCTCGACGTGGGCCTCGACTACCTCTCGCTCGACCGGCCGTCGGGGTCGCTCTCGGGCGGCGAGGCCCAGCGCATCCGGCTCGCCACGCAGATCGGCGCGGGCCTGGTCGGGGTGCTCTACGTCCTCGACGAGCCCTCGATCGGCCTGCACCAGCGCGACAACCACCGCCTGATCGAGACCCTGCTGCGCCTGCGCGACCTCGGCAACACCCTCATCGTCGTCGAGCACGACGAGGACACGATCAAGGTCGCCGACTGGGCGGTCGACATCGGCCCGGGGGCGGGCGAGCACGGCGGGCAGGTCGTCCACTCCGGCCCGGTCGCCGACCTGCTGGCCCATCCCGACAGCCCGACCGGTCTCTACCTCTCCGGGCGCAAGTCGATCCCGCTGCCCGCCGTACGCCGTCCGCGCACGCCTGGCCGCGAGCTCAAGGTGGTCGGGGCCAAGGAGCACAACCTCCAGGACATCGACGTCGCGTTCCCGCTGGGGCTGTTCGTCGCGGTGACCGGGGTGAGCGGCTCGGGCAAGTCGACGCTGGTCAACGACATCCTCTACACCTCGCTGGCCAAGCAGATCTACAACGCCCGGACCGTCCCCGGCCGCCACCGCCGCATCGAGGGTCTCGACAACGTCGACAAGGTGATCCACGTCGACCAGTCGCCGATCGGGCGCACCCCGCGGTCCAACCCGGCGACCTACACCGGCGTCTTCGACCACGTGCGCAAGCTCTTCGCCTCGACGGCCGAGGCCAAGATGCGCGGCTACCTCCAGGGCAGGTTCTCCTTCAACGTCAAGGGCGGGCGCTGCGAGGCCTGCTCCGGCGACGGCACGATCAAGATCGAGATGAACTTCCTCCCGGACGTCTACGTCCCCTGCGAGGTGTGCCACGGCGCGCGCTACAACCGCGAGACGCTCGAGGTGCACTACAAGGGCAAGACGATCGCCGAGGTCCTCGACATGCCGATCGAGGAGGCGGTCGAGTTCTTCGCCGCGGTGCCGGCGATCAACCGGCACCTCTCGACGCTGGTCGACGTCGGGCTCGGCTACGTCCGGCTCGGCCAGCCCGCCCCCACGCTGTCGGGGGGCGAGGCCCAGCGGGTCAAGCTCGCCACCGAGCTGCAGAAGCGCTCGACCGGGCGCACGGTCTACGTCCTCGACGAGCCGACCACCGGCCTGCACTTCGAGGACATCCGCAAGCTGCTCCTGGTGCTCGGCCGGCTCGTCGACCAGGGCAACTCGGTGCTGGTGATCGAGCACAACCTCGACGTGATCAAGACCGCCGACTGGATCGTCGACATGGGGCCCGAGGGCGGCAGCCGCGGGGGCACCGTGGTCGCCGAGGGCACGCCCGAGGACGTGGCCGCCAACGACGACAGCCACACCGGCGCGTTCCTCCGGCCGATCCTCGAGGCGCACGACCCGGTCGCCCAGCCCAAGGTCACGCGCGCCCGCAAGGCGGCCGCCACCAAGGCCACCACCAAGGCCACCACCAAGGCCACCACCAAGAAGGCGCCGGCCAAGCGGTCAGCCGCCGCGCGGAGGGTCGCCCGCAACTCCTGAGGACTGCCTGTGAAGGTGGTACTACGACCCTCGTCCACTCCCGGCCCCGCCACCGGCGTGGCTACTTTTGAGGACATGACCGAGACCGGCTCGCACGCCCCCGACGCCCCCCTCGAGCCCGGAGCGATGGCGCGACGCCGGTTCCTCGGCTGCGCCCTGGCCTTCGGCGTGGCCGGACCGATCCTGGTGGCCTGCTCCTCGTCCGACGGAGCCGCGGGCTCGAGCGGCGGTGGTGGCGACACGTCCCCGGCCGCCGGTGCCTCGCTCGTCGCGGCTGCCGACGTGCCGGTGGGCGGCGGGGTGGCGCTGACCGACGTCAAGATCGTGGTGACCCAGCCGACCGAGGGCCAGTTCAAGGCGTTCTCCGCGGTGTGCACCCACCAGGGCGCCACGATCGACAAGGTCGAGGGCGGCGACATGGTGTGCCCGCTGCACGGCAGCCGGTTCTCGATCAAGGACGGCTCGGTCGACAACGGGCCCGCGACCAACCCGCTGCCGGAGATCGCAGTCAAGGTGCAGGGCGGCAACGTGGTCAAGGCCTGACCTCGGGCCGCACGGCGATCTCAGGCCCCTGTCAGCCCGGGATGGAAGGATCCCGTCCCGTGTACACCCTCGAGGAGATCTCGGCTCCCGACCGGTTGGCGGCGCTCGCACCGGAGTGGGCCTCGCTCGCGGCACCCGCGGGCAACCCGTTGCTGCACCCGGACTGGTCGATCGCCTGCGCCCGGGCCTGGGAGGGCCGGTCGCCGGTCGTGGTCCAGGCACTGCGGCGCGACGGCGAGCTGGTGGGCGTGGCTCCGCTGCGGCTCTCACCGGTCCGCCCGGCACGCCTGGTCTCGCTGTTCGACCGCACGGCCGAGCCGAGCTACGTCCTCCACCGGGACCAGGCCTCCGTCGAGGAGCTGTGCCGGCGCGTGCTGGCCACCCGCCTGCCGCTGCGGCTGCCGCGGCTCGAGGTGGACTCCCCGGCCCTTCCTCTCCTGCGCGACGGCGTGCGTGCGCCGGGGTCGGTCGTCCTGGACGAGCCCCGCCGGACCAACCGTGCGGTCTACGACGGCGGCTGGGAGGCCTTCGAGGCAGCGCTGTCGTCCAGCTCGCGCTCCTGGCTGCGTCGCAAGCGCCGCAAGCTCGAGCAGGCCGGAGCCGTCGGGTTCGAGGCGCTGAGCCCGGAGCCCGGTGAGGTCGCGTCGCTCCTCGAGCGGCTCGCCCTGGTCGAGGCGGCGTCCTGGAAGGGCCGCGAGGGCACCGCCATCTCTCAGGACCCGTGGCTGCAGCGCCTGCTGACGACGTACGCCGAGGCGGCGGCCGGGCGCGGCGCGATCCGCTTCTTCTTCCTCACCGTGGGCGAGGACACCGTGGCGGCGCAGCTCTACGCGGTCGACGGGGGCCACCTCTGGCAGCTCAAGATCGGCTACGTCGACGCGCACGCCGCGGCGTCGCCCGGCATCCTGCTCCAGCACGAGGTGCACCGCCACGCCTGCGAGGAGGGCCTGACCGGCCTGGAGTACCTCGGCCGGGCCGAGTCCTGGCAGGAGCGCTGGCCGATCGTGTTCCGGGAGCACGTCCGGGTGAGCACCTATCCGTTCACGCCCTCCGGGCTGGTCCACCGCGCCCGCGACGCAGCGCTGAGGGCGCAGGCCCACCGCCAGGAGCGGGCCGAGCCGCGCGCGCAGGAGCGGGCCGCCGCGCCGGGCGACTGAGGCGCTCGGTCAGCGCAGCGCCTGCTCCTCCCGCGACAGCTCCTTGGCCCCGGTCATGATCGCGACGGCGTCCTCCATCGAGTGCGACTCGGGAGTGATCACGCCGGCGCACCCGCCGAGCCGCTGCACGTGGATGCGGTCGGCGACCTCGAACACGTTGGGCATGTTGTGGCTGATCAGGATCACGCCGAGTCCCTGCTCCTTGAGGTCCTTGACCAGCCTCAGGACCTGACCCGTCTCCCGCACCCCGAGGGCCGCGGTCGGCTCGTCGAGGATCACCACCTTGCTGCCGAACGCACCGGTGCGGGCGACGGCGACCACCTGCCGCTGACCACCGCTGAGGGTCTCCACCGCCTGGTGGATGTTCTGCAGGGTGGTGATGCCGAGCTCCTTGATGTGCTCGGCGGACTTCCTCTCCATCTCCCGCTTGTCGAGCATCCGGAGCCACTTGCCGAGCGGACCGGGTCTCCTGATCTCGCGGGCGAGGTAGAGGTTGCTCGCGATGTCGAGGGCCGGAGCGACGGCCAGGGTCTGGTAGACGGTCTCGATCCCGTGGGCGCGGGCCTCCTGCGTCGAGCGGAAGGAGACCTCCTGCCCGTCGACCTTGATCGTGCCGCGGTCGGGCTGCATCGCGCCGGTGAGGCACTTGATCAGCGTCGACTTGCCCGCGCCGTTGTCGCCGATCACGGCGAGCACCTCGCCCGCGTGGAGCCGGAGGTCGACGCCCCGCAGACCGACGACGCGCCCGAAGAGCTTGGTGAGGCCCTCGGCCTCGAGCACCGGGTGGTCCGAGCGGTCGTCGGAGGGGCGCTGCGGTGCCTCGGTCGTCTCGCTCATGCCCGGACCCTCCTGATCCACTGGTCGACGGTGACCGCGATGATCACCAGGACTCCGGTCGCGAGGACCTGGTAGTTGGGGTCCACCCCGGCGAGGGCGAGCCCGGAGTTGAAGACCTGCACGATGAGCGCGCCGAGGAGGCTGCCCACCACCAGGCCGCGCCCACCGAACAGGCTCGTCCCGCCGATGACGACCGCGGTGATGCTCTGCAGGTTGTAGTTGAGGCCGGCGTTGGGGTCGGCCCCGCCGACGCGGCCGATCACGATCCAGGCCGCGGCCGCCACCGCGACGCCGGCGACCACGTAGGCGCTGAGCAGGACGCGCTTGGTGTCGATGCCGGCGAGGTCGGAGGCCTCGCGGTCGTCACCGGTGGCGTACAGGTGACGGCCCCACGCCGTCTCACGCAGCGCGAAGCTGAGCACGGCGAAGAGGAGCAGCATCAGCAGTACGCCCCAGGTGACGCTCACGCTGCCGACCTTGATCGTCTCGCCGGTCCACAGCAGGAAGGAGCCGGGGTCGAGCGCCACCGTCTGCCCGGCGGCGTAGAGCAGGGAGACGGCCGTGAAGATCGAGAACGTGCCGAGGGTGACGATGAACGGCGGCAGGTTGAGCCGGGTCACGAGGACCCCGTTGGCCAGGCCGAGCAGGAGTGCGACCGCGACCCCGATGAGGAGCGCGAGCAGGCCGGGCACGCCCTGGTCGTGGTTGAGCTTCACCATCACCAGCGAGGTCAGCACCATCGCCATGCCGATCGACAGGTCGATGCCCGCGGTCAGGATGATCACCGTCTGACCGGCGGCGAGGGCCCCGACGACCGCCATCTGCTGCACCAGCAGCGACAGTGCCTGCGGGCGCAGGAAGCTGTCCGCCACGATCCCGAACACGACGACGCTCACCACCAGCACGATGAGCGGGCTGAGCGCCGGGCGGCGATGCAGCAGGTGCTGGAGCCGTTCGACGGGGGTGTGGGAGCGGGGGACGAGGTCCTCGGCGGTGCCCGGGGTGCCGGGCTCCCGCTGGGCCTCGGTGTCGCTGCTCGTGGTGCTCACGGTTCTCCTCCTCCGCTCAGCCGCCCCAGCAGGCCTTGCGACCCTGCTCGACGGTCTGGCTCTTCAGGCCCTTGACGGGATCGGCGGTGACCAGCCGGGTGCCGGTGTCGAGGAAGTCCTTGCCCTCGGGCAGCGAGGGCGGCCGGTCGCCCGCGCCGACGGCGGCGACCGCCTTGACGCCGAGGGCGGCCATCTTGCCGGGGTACTGCGTCGCGTCGGCGGCGAAGATCCCCTTGTCGACGTCGTCCATGCCCTTGCAGCTGCCGTCGATGGACACGATGAGCACGCGGTCCGCCTTGCCCGCGGCGCTCAGCGCGGCGTGCGCGCCCTCGCCGGCGGGCTCGTTGATCGTGTAGACGACGTTGATGCCGGGGTTGCGGGAGAGGCACTGCTCCATCGCGCTGCGTCCGCCGTCGATCGCGCCCTGCGTCGCCTGGTGGCACGCGATCTGGTACTTCCCGCCCTTGCCGCCGGTGGGGCTCTTGTAGCTCCCCGACTTCTTCTCGCGGCCGTTGAGGTTCTTGCTGCCCGGGTCGATGCCCATGCCCGAGAGGAAGCCGTGGTCGCGCTCGATGTCGACCGAGACGACCTGGTCGTCGTACAGGTCGAGCATGGCGATGACGGCCTTCTTGCCGTCGAGCCGCGCGGCGGCGTACTCCCCGATGAGCTTGCCCGCCTGGAAGTTGTCGGTCGCGTAGGTGACGTCGGCGGTCTCGATCGGGTCGAGCGGGGTGTCGAGGGCGATGACGAACAGGCCGAAGTCCTTGGCCTGGCGCAGCGCCGCGTTGACCGCCGGACCGTTGGAGGTGATGAGGATGCCGGCGTCCCCGCGGGCGATCGCGGTGTCGATCGCGTTGATCTGGTTCTGGGTGTCGCCGTCGGCGGTGCCCGACGCGACGGAGAGGTGGACGTCGGCGGCCCTGGCCTGCTCGAGCGCGGCGTTCTTCATCGAGACGAAGTAGGGGTTGGTCTGCGTCTTGAGGATCAGCGAGACCCCGGTCTTGTCGCCGTTGCCACCGCAGGCTGCGACCAGCGTGCTCGCCGCGAGGAGGCCGACGACTCCAGCGATGCCTCGTGCGGTGCGTCGACGCCTCATGTGCGGCCCCTTCCCGAGCAGACTCCGGTCTAGTACCACTGACCCCTCGGTGACAACCCCCACACGCCGCCAAGTCCCCGACGGCGCTGTCGGTGCGGCTCCGTAGGCTTGTCAGGTGGCCGATCCCGCGACCTACCGCCCTGCTCCGGGGACGATCCCGACCTCGCCGGGCGTCTACCGCTTCCGCGACGCCAAGGGCCGGGTCATCTACGTCGGCAAGGCCAAGAACCTCCGCGCGCGGCTGACGTCCTACTTCCAGGACCTGTCCGGGCTGCACGCCCGCACCGCGACGATGGTGACCAGCGCCGCGTCGGTGGAGTGGACGGTGGTCAACACCGAGGTCGAGGCCCTGCAGCTGGAGTACTCCTGGATCAAGGAGTTCGACCCCCGCTTCAACGTCAAGTACCGCGACGACAAGTCCTATCCCTGGCTCGCGGTGACCGTGTCCGAGGAGTTCCCGCGGGTCATGGTGGGTCGCGGGGCCAAGAAGAAGGGCACGCGCTACTTCGGCCCCTACTCCCACGCCTGGGCGATCCGCGACACCGTCGACCAGCTGCTCAGGGTGTTCCCGATGAGGTCCTGCTCGGCCGGCGTCTTCAAGCGCTCCCAGCAGGTCGGACGGCCCTGCCTGCTCGGCTACATCGACAAGTGCAGCGCCCCGTGCGTCGGTCGCGTCGACGCCGAGCAGCACCGCGCGATCGTCGACGACTTCTGCGACTTCATGGCGGGACAGACCAGCGCCTTCCTCAAGCGCATCGAGAAGCAGATGTACGCCGCCTCGGAGGAGCTCGACTTCGAGAAGGCCGCCCGCCTGCGCGACGACCTGGGCGCCCTCAACCGGGCGCTGGAGAAGCAGGCGGTGGTGCTGGGCGACGGCACCGACGCCGACGTGGTCGCCCTCGAGGAGGACCCGCTCGAGGTCGCGGTGCAGATCTTCCACGTGCGCGGCGGCCGGGTGCGCGGCCAGCGCGGCTGGGTCGCGGAGAAGACCGACGACGCCGAGCTCGGTGACCTGGTCGAGCGCTTCCTCCAGCAGCTCTACGACGGCGAGTCCGGCGAGGGTGTGCCGCGCGAGATCCTCGTGCCGGCCCTGCCGACCGACGCCGACGTGCTCGAGACCTGGCTGAGCGACCTGCGGGGCAGCCGGGTGCGCATCCGGGTCCCGCAGCGCGGCGACAAGAAGACCCTCCAGGAGACGGTCGCCCGCAACGCCAAGCAGACGATGGCGCTGCACAAGACCCGGCGCGCCTCCGACCTGACGACCCGCAACCAGGCGCTGGAGGACCTCCAGAAGGCGCTGGGGCTCTCCGAGGCGCCCCTGCGCCTGGAGTGCTACGACATCTCCAACCTGCAGGGCACCGAGGTGGTCGGGTCGATGGTGGTCTTCGAGGACGGCCTGGCCCGCAAGTCCGAGTACCGCCGCTTCATCGTCCGCTCCGTCGACGGGCAGAACGACGTGGCCGCGATGCACGAGGTGATCACCCGGCGGTTCCGGCGGCTGCTCGACGAGCGGGTCGAGACCCCCGAGCTGCTCGGGGGCCAGGTCGAGCCGGGGGAGTCCGGGCCGCTGCTGGTCGACCCCGACACCGGGCGGGCCCGCAAGTTCGCCTACGCCCCCGGTCTGGTCGTGGTCGACGGCGGACCTCCGCAGGTCGCGGCCGCCCAGCGCGCCCTCGACGAGCTCGGCATCGACGACGTCCCCGTGTGCGGGCTGGCCAAGCGCCTCGAGGAGGTCTGGCTGCCCGGGCAGGAGGACCCGGTCATCCTGCCCCGCACCAGCGAGGCGCTGTTCCTGCTCCAGCGCCTGCGCGACGAGGCGCACCGGTTCGCCATCACCCACCACCGGGGTCGCCGCTCCAAGTCGATGGTCGAGAGCCTCCTCGACGACGTCCCCGGTCTGGGCGAGGTGCGCCGCAAGGCCCTGATCAGCCGGTTCGGCTCGCTGCGCAAGATCCGGGCCGCGTCGGTGGAGGACATCGCGCAGGTCCCGGGCATCGGCCTCCGCACGGCCGAGGCGATCGTGGGAGCCTTGTCGTCCCAGGGCGACGACAAGCGCCCTGCGGTCACGATCAACACCGCGACGGGCGAGATCATCGAGGAGACCTGAGGCATGGAGCAGGCGGGGGCCCTGAGCCTCGACGACGAGACGGCCCGCAGCGGCGAGCTGGTGGTCGTCACCGGCATGACCGGCGCGGGGCGCTCCACGGCCGCCAAGGAGCTGGAGGACCTCGGCTACTTCGTCGTGGACAACCTGCCCCCGGCGCTGCTGCCCGACGTGGTGCGCATGGTCGACGACCTCCACGGCTCCGACATGTCGATCGCCGTCGTCGTCGACGTGCGGTCCGGCTCGTTCTTCGACTCGTTGCGCGAGATGCTCACCCACGGCTCGCTCGCGCGACGAGCGACGCTGCTGTTCCTCGAGGCCAACGACGACGTGCTCGTCCGGCGCCAGGAGGCCGCGCGGCGGCCCCACCCGCTCCAGGCCGGTGGCCGGCTGCTCGACGGCCTGCGGCGTGAGCGCCAGGCGCTGGCCGACCTGCGTGGCGACGCCGACCTGGTCCTCGACACCACCAACCTCAACCCCCACCAGCTCACCGCGCGGATCGCGCAGGAGTTCGGCACGGTCCGCACCACCTCGCTCAAGGTGACGGTGGTCAGCTTCGGGTTCAAGTACGGCATCCCGGTCGACGCCGACTACGTCGCTGACATGCGCTTCCTGCCCAACCCCTTCTGGGTCCCGGCGCTGCGGCCGCACAACGGCACCGACCAGCCCGTCGCCGACTACGTCAAGTCGCGTGAGGGCGCCGAGGAGTTCCTCGAGCGGTTCGTGCCGCTGCTGCGCGGGGTCGGGGAGGGCTACCTCCGCGAGGGCAAGCGCTTCATGACGGTGGCGATCGGCTGCACGGGCGGCAAGCACCGCTCGGTCGCGATGGCCGAGGAGGTCTCCGGGCGGCTGCGTGACCTCGGCGTCGACGCGCGCGCCGACCACCGCGACCTGGGGCGGGAGTGACCGCCCTCGGACGGCACGCCGTCGACGACCGCCTCGACCTCAAGGTGGTCGCCCTCGGCGGTGGCCACGGGCTGGCGGCCTCCCTCTCCGGGCTGAGGCGTGTGGTCAAGGACCTCACCGCCGTGGTGACGGTGGCCGACAACGGCGGCTCCTCCGGGCGTCTGCGCGAGGAGTTCCAGTGCCTCCCGCCCGGCGACCTCCGCATGGCGCTGGCCGCCCTGTGCGACGACGACGACTGGGGCCGCACCTGGGCCGACGTCCTGCAGTACCGCTTCGCGACCCGGGGCCAGATGGACGAGCACGCGGTGGGCAACCTGCTCATCGTCGCGCTGTGGGAGCTGCTGTCCGACCACGTCGGCGGCCTCGACCTCGTCGGCCGGCTGCTCCAGGCCCAGGGGCGGGTCCTGCCGATGGCCGAGACCCCGCTCGACATCACCGCCGAGGTCGAGCTGCCCGACGGCCGGCGCGCGCAGGTGCGCGGCCAGGTCGAGGTCGCGACGACCGAGGGCCGGCTGCTCGAGGTGGCCCTCGACCCCGCCGACCCCGCGCCGTGCGGCGAGGCGCTGACCGCCATCGGCGAGGCCGACTGGGTGGTGCTGGGGCCGGGTTCGTGGTTCACCAGCGTCATCCCTCACCTGCTCGTGCCCGACCTCCGGGCGGCGCTGGAGCAGACGACCGCCCGCCGCATGGTGGTGCTCAACCTCGCGCCGCAGACGGGGGAGACGACCGGGTTCACGCCCGAGCGTCACCTCGAAACCCTGTCCCACCACGCCCCCGGGATGCGCCTCGACATCGTCCTCGCCGACCCCTCGACGGTCTCCGACGAGGCCGCGCTGCAGGCCGCCTGCGAGGTCGTCGGGGCGCGACTGGTGCTGGCCGACGTCGCCTCCGAGGACGGGTCCGCGCGCCACGACGTGACCAAGCTGGCGGTGGCCTATGCCGGAGCGTTGGCGACCACGTAGGGTGAGCCCGGTTCCAGGGTCAGGCAGTGGCCCGGATGCCCCACCACCCAACGGCCTTCGGGAGCTGGCCGGCCCGGGATGGGGCAAGGTCGGGCATGGCAGGATCGGGAGCATGGCGATGACAGCACAGGTCAAGGCGGAGCTCGTCAGCACCCACGTCACCAAGACGTGCTGTCGCAAGGCCGAGGTCTCCTCGATGCTGCGCTTCGCCGGTGGGCTCCACATCGTCAACGGTCAGATCGTGATCGAGGCCGACCTCGACTCCGGCGCGACCGCACGGCGTCTCCGCAAGGACATCGCCGAGATCTACGGCCACCAGTCCGAGCTCGCCATGGTCCAGGGCCACGGCATCCGCAAGAGCAGCCGCTACCTCGTGCGCGTGGTCAAGGACGGCGAGGCCCTCGCGCGCCAGACCGGCCTGATCGACGGTCGCGGCCGGCCGGTGCGCGGACTGCCGCCGCAGGTCGTCTCCGGCGGCAGCTGCGACGCCGTCGCCGCCTGGCGGGGTGCGTTCCTGGCCCACGGCTCCCTCACCGAGCCCGGTCGCTCGTCGGCGCTCGAGGTGACCTGCCCGGGTCCCGAGGCGGCCCTCGCGCTGGTCGGCGCGGCCCGCCGTCTCGACATCTCGGCCAAGTCCCGCGAGGTCCGCGGGGTCGACCGGGTCGTGATCCGCGACGGCGACGCGATCGCCGCGCTGCTGACCCGTCTCGGCGCCCACGAGTCCCTCATGGCCTGGGAGGAGCGGCGCATGCGGCGCGAGGTCCGCGCCACCGCCAACCGCCTGGCCAACTTCGACGACGCCAACCTGCGCCGCTCGGCCCGTGCGGCTGTCGCCGCGGGCGCACGCGTGTCCCGGGCGCTGGAGATCCTGGCCGAGGAGGTCCCCGACCACCTCAAGCAGGCCGGCCAGCTGCGCCTGGAGCACAAGCAGGCCTCCCTCGAGGAGCTCGGCCAGCTGCACGAGCCGGTGCTCACCAAGGACGCGATCGCCGGGCGCATCCGTCGCCTGCTGGCGATGGCCGACAAGCGCGCGCAGGACCTCGGCATCCCCGACACCGAGGCCAGCCTGACCCCCGACATGCTCGCCGACGACTGAGCCCCGGCGGCGCTGTCCGCCGTACGGACCGGTAGCCCCGGCGCGGCATGACCCGCTCCGCACGGGGGCGATAGGGTCGTCTGACGGGGCCTGACCCTGGCCCTCCCCAGGACCGACGAACCCTGACGAACCCTGATGAAGGAGTCCTTCTCGTGACCGTCCGCGTAGGCATCAACGGTTTCGGCCGCATCGGCCGCAACTTCTTCCGGGCCGTGCAGGCCTCCGGCGCCGACATCGAGATCGTGGCCGCCAACGACCTCGGCGATCTGGCGACCATGGCGCACCTGCTCAAGTACGACACCATCCTGGGCCGCTTCCCCGCCGACGTCTCCGTCGTCGACGGCGGCATCCAGTACGGCGACAAGACCCTCAAGATCCTGGCCGAGCGCGAGCCCTCGGCCCTGCCCTGGGGCGACCTCGGGGTCGACGTCGTCGTGGAGTCGACCGGCTTCTTCACCGACGCGACCAAGGCCAAGGCCCACGTCGACGGCGGCGCCAAGAAGGTCATCATCTCGGCGCCCGCCAAGAACGAGGACATCACCGTGGTGATGGGCGTCAACCACGAGGACTACGACGCCTCGAAGCACACGATCATCTCCAACGCGTCGTGCACCACCAACTGCCTGGCGCCGATGGCCAAGGCGCTCAACGACGAGTTCGGCATCGTCAAGGGCCTCATGACGACCATCCACGCCTACACCCAGGACCAGAACCTGCAGGACGCCCCGCACAGCGACCTGCGTCGCGCCCGTGCCGCCGCGATCAACATCGTCCCGACCTCGACCGGTGCGGCCAAGGCGATCGGCCTGGTGCTGCCCGAGCTCAAGGGCAAGCTCGACGGCTACGCGCTGCGCGTGCCGACCCCGACCGGCTCCGCCACCGACCTCACCTTCGAGGCCGGCCGTGAGACCTCGGTCGAGGAGGTCAACGCCGCGGTCAAGGCCGCGGCCGACGGCAAGTTCCTGCGCTACAACGAGGACCCGATCGTCTCCAGCGACATCGTGACCGACCCGGCGTCGTGCATCTTCGACGCGCCGCTGACCAAGGTGATCGGCAACCAGGTCAAGGTCGTCGGCTGGTACGACAACGAGTGGGGCTACTCCAACCGCCTGGTCGACCTGATCGTCCACGTCGGCGCCGGCCTCTGACCGCGTGAGCACCATCGACGACCTGGGGGACCTGCGCGGCAAGCGCGTCCTGGTCCGCTCGGACCTCAACGTGCCCCTCGACGGGAGCACGATCACCGACGACGGACGCATCCGCGCGAGCCTGCCGACCCTGCAGCGGCTGCTCGACGCGGGTGCCCGGGTCGTCGTGGCCGCTCACCTCGGGCGTCCCAAGGGCGCCCCGGAGGACAGGTACTCCCTGCGTCCGGTCGCCGAGCGGCTCGGCGAGCTGCTCGGGCTCGACGTGGCCTTCGCCGCCGACACCGTGGGGGAGTCCGCGCGCAGCACGGTCGAGGGCCTCGGCGACGGGCAGCTCGCCCTCCTCGAGAACGTCCGCTTCAACCCGGGCGAGACCAGCAAGGACGAGACCGAGCGCCGCGCGTTCGCCCAGCAGCTCGCGGCCCTCGCCGACGCCTTCGTCTCCGACGGCTTCGGTGTCGTGCACCGCAAGCAGGCCAGCGTGTACGACGTCGCGCAGCTCCTGCCGCACGCGATGGGCGGCCTGGTGGCGACCGAGATCGACGTGCTGCGCCGGCTGACCGAGGACCCCGAGCGGCCCTACGCCGTGGTTCTCGGTGGCTCCAAGGTCTCCGACAAGCTCGGGGTCATCGACAACCTGCTCGGCAAGGCCGACAAGCTGCTCATCGGCGGCGGCATGGTCTTCACCTTCCTCAAGGCGCAGGGCCACGAGGTCGGCACGAGCCTGCTCGAGGAGGACCAGCTCGACGTGTGCCGCGACTACCTCCGCCGCGCGGAGGAGTCCGGGGTCGAGATCGTCCTGCCGACCGACGTCGTGGTCGCCCCGGAGTTCAAGGCCGACGCCCCCGCCACGGTCGTCGCGGCCGACGCGATCCCCTCGGACCAGATGGGCCTCGACATCGGACCCGAGTCGGGCAAGGCGTTCGCCGCCGCGCTGGCCGACGCCCGCACCGTCTTCTGGAACGGCCCGATGGGCGTCTTCGAGTTCCCGGCCTTCGCCGGCGGGACCCGGGCCGTGGCCCAGGCGCTCACCGAGATCGACGGGCTGTCGGTCGTGGGCGGCGGGGACTCCGCGGCCGCCGTACGCACGCTCGGCTTCGACGAGAAGGCCTTCGGCCACATCTCCACCGGCGGTGGCGCCAGCCTGGAGTACCTCGAGGGCAAGCCCCTCCCCGGCATCGACGTCCTGCAGGAGGACTGACCCATGGCATCGCGCACCCCCCTCATGGCCGGCAACTGGAAGATGAACCTCAACCACCAGGAGGCCGTCGTCCTGGTGCAGAAGCTGGCCTGGACGCTGTCGGACAAGCACCACGACTTCGCCAAGGCGGAGGTCGCGGTGATCCCGCCGTTCACCGACCTGCGCAGCGTGCAGACCCTGGTCGACGGCGACAAGCTGCAGATCAAGTACGGCGCACAGGACGTCTCCACGCACGACTCGGGGGCCTACACCGGCGAGATCTCCGCCGGGATGCTCGCCAAGCTCGGCTGCTCCTACGTCGTGGTGGGCCACTCCGAGCGCCGGCAGTACCACGCGGAGTCCGACGCCGAGGTGCACGCCAAGGCCCAGAAGACGGTCGAGGCCGGCATGACCCCGATCGTGTGTGTCGGCGAGGGCCTCGAGGTGCGCAAGGAGGGGCGCCAGGTCGAGTTCACCCTCGAGCAGGTCGACGGCTCCCTCGGCGACTTCACGCCCGAGCAGGTCGCTGCGCTGGTCATCGCCTACGAGCCGGTGTGGGCCATCGGCACCGGCGAGGTCGCCACGCCCGACGACGCCCAGGAGGTCTGCGCGGCCATCCGCGCGCGCGTGGCCGAGCGGTGGGGCGAGGCTGCGGGCGAGTCCGTGCGCGTGCTCTACGGCGGCTCGGTCAAGGCGGGCAACATCGCCGGGATCATGGCCAAGCGCGACGTGGACGGTGCGCTGGTCGGCGGGGCGAGCCTCGAGGCGGACGAGTTCGGCGGCGTGTGCCGCTTCTACGACATGCCGACCCTCTGACGTAGAGTTTCCCCCGTGATCACCGCTCTGACCGTTCTGCTCATCATGACGAGCCTCCTGATGATCCTGCTGATCCTGCTCCACAAGGGCCGGGGCGGCGGACTCTCCGACATGTTCGGTGGCGGAGTGTCGAGCGGCCTCGGAGGGTCCTCGGTTGCCGAACGCAACCTCGACCGCATCACGGTCGGCGCTGGGATGCTCTGGTTCGTCTGCGTCGTGGGCCTCGGGCTCCTGATGAAGTTCAAGTACGGCGGCAGCAACTAGGCCCAGCACCACCCCATCTCTCGCGGTGCCCCCGGACGGGGACGGCGCCGCTCATCTACCCCCCAAGGAGGGCCGCCGTGGCAGTCGGTGGTGGCAACGCGATCCGCGGAAGTCGGGTCGGAGCAGGACCCATGGGCGAGGCGGAGCGCGGCGAGTCCGCTCCCCGGCAGCGCGTGATCTTCTTCTGTGCCCACGAGCACCGCTTCGAGGTGGCCTTCGCCGCCGAGGCCGTCGTGCCGGAGTCGTGGGACTGCCCGCGGTGCGGGCTGCCGGCGAGCATGGACCAGGAGAACCCGCCCCCGCCGCCGAAGATCGAGCCCTACAAGACCCACCTCGCCTACGTGAAGGAGCGCCGCTCCGACCAGGAGGCCTCCGACATCCTCGACGAGGCGCTCAAGTCGCTGCGTGACCGTCGCAAGCGCGGAGAGATCATCTTCTAGTCCAGGTGCCGGAGCCTGGGCCACAGGGTGGCCCAGGCTTCGGTGCGTCCGCGGCAGACCGACACCGGGACGCCCTGCTCCTCGTTGTCGACGCCGACCCCGTTGTCGAGCCGCCGGACGACCCGGCAGGTGTCGAACGAGCCCTCCAGCGCCCGCACAGCGTGCCCGACCACGACGACGGTCCGGGCGTCCTCGGGCGGTGGCGGCAGCAGGCCCAGCGCGTTGTGACCGGAGTACGCCGGCGGGAGACCGAGCGCGGGCCCGAGGCGGTCGACCGCCCCGGCCTCGCCGTAGTTGCCGGTGAGCACGACCGCGGACGGGTCGCCGGCCTCGTCCCAGACCTGCGCGACCTGCTCGACGTACGCCGGCCAGCCGACCTGGTCGGCGGCGACGACGTTCATCGCGGGGATCGGCGTGCGGGCGAGCAGCGCCACCGGCAGCACCGGCAGGCCGATGAGGCACGAGACGACGGCGTTGGCCACCAGGGCCCGGCGGCGCGCGAGACGTCCGGACGCGCAGCCCGCGGCGAACAGCACGCACAGCATCGTGACCGGGTAGTGCGGCTGCGCCCCGGAGACGAACGTGAAGACCACCACCAGGGCCGCAGCGACGACGACCCACCGGGTGTCGGTGGTCTGCCAGGCCACCCGCACCCCGCGGAGCACCGACGCGACGAGGAAGGGGCCGACCGCGGCGACCAGCACCACCGGCAGCAGGATCCGGGTGTCGGTGGCGTTGTTGTCGGACAGGGCGCGGCCCATGGCGAGCTGGGGCCAGTCGTGACGGGCCTGCCAGACCAGGTTGGGCACGGCGAGGAGCGCCCCGAGGCCGGCGCCCGACCACAGCCAGACGGACCTGAGCGCCGTGCGGTGGAAGGCGACCAGGCCGAGCACGAGGCCCAGCACGACGACGGGGAGCAGCAGCCGGTTGTAGGTCGACAGGCCGGCCAGCAGCCCCGCGACCAGCCACCAGCGCGGGTCGCGCCGCAGGGCCAGCAGCGCGGTGAGCACGACCGCCAGGGTGACCGGGTGGTCGAAGGTCGAGGTGAGGCTCACGTGGCCGAGCAGGACCGGGAAGCCCGCGAACGCGCCACCCCACGCCGCGACGCGCTGCGCCCGCACGTCGCCACCGAGGGCGGCGGTGATGCCCGCCAGCAGGAGGGCGGCGACGACGCCGGCGAGGGTCGCGGCCGTCCTCACCATCCACGGCTGGTCGACGAGGCCCGCGAGCGTGCGGACGAGCCACGGCGTGAACGGCGGCTGGTCGACGTACCCCCAGGCGCGCGGGAGCATCCGGAAGTAGAGCTCGTCGCGGTGCCAGCCGTAGCCGGCGCTCAGCACGGTCAGCACGACAGCGAGCGTCAGGGCGGCCGGCCAGGCCGCACGGAGGGTGGTGCGCACCCGGCCAGCATGCCCTCTCAGAGCAGGGAGGCCGCGCCTTCGTCGAGGTACCAGCGCGTCTCGTCGACGCCCCGGGCGAGACCGGCCGGCAGCGCGGGCGGGTCGTCGTGCACCGAGCCGCGGACGGCCTCTGCCTTCTCCTCGCCCGCGGCCACGAACCAGACCCGGGAGGCCCGGCACAGCAGGTCCATCGACAGCGAGATGCGCGCCGGCGGCGGCTTGGGGGAGTCGGCCTCGGCGACGACGAGCGCGTCGGGGTGCGTGTGGCCGGGGAACAGCGAGGCCACGTGGCCGTCGGGGCCGATGCCGAGCATGACGAGGTCGAAGGCCGGCTCGGAGCGTTCGGCGAGGAGCTCCTCGACGACGCCGGAGTAGGTCGCCGCGCCGGCCTCCAGGCCGACGCCGTCGTCGGGGCTGGGCATCCGGTGGACCGTGCCGACCGGCACGTGGGAGAGCAGGTCCTCCCGCGCCTGGCCGTCGTTGCGCTCGTCGTCGTCGAGCGGCACGAACCGCTCGTCGCCCCACAGCACGGTGACGGCGGCCCAGTCGACCCCGACACCACGGGCCGCGATCGCGCGGTGCAGGTCGCGGGAGATCGAGCCGCCGGTGAGGACGATCCGGGAGCCGCCCGGCTGCGAGGTGGTCCCACGCAGCAGCGCCACCACGTCGTCGGCCATCGCCGCCGCGAGCGAGGTGCGGTCGGGGTGTCGGCGCAGGTCGGGACCGGTCACGACTTCCTCGCCGCCTTCTTGGCCGTGCGGCCCGCGGCCGCCTTCGTGGACGCCGGCGCCTTCTTGGCGGTGGTCTTCCTGGCTGTGCCCTTCGTGGCCGCTGCCTTGCGCGCGGTGCTGCCGGCCATGCGGTGCAGGCGCTTGGCGGTCGCGGCGTAGATGTCGTCGGGGTCGAGGCGTCGCAGCTCCTCCGACAGCAGGTCGGGCACGTCGCGCCGGGGGAGAGCGACCGGGCGGTCGGGCTGGCCGGGGACGGTGAGCGTCGCGTGGACGCCGTCACCCCGGGTGATCGCGATCTCGCCGGTCCTGGTGACCAGGCGCACGCAGGTGATGCCGGGCCCGTCGGAGACCGTGCGCTCCACCGGCGCCTTGAGCCGGTCGGCCAGCCAGGCGCCCAGCAGGTCGGCGCTGGGACTGATGCGCTCGCCGGTGATCTCGATGCGGGTCACGCGCCCCGGGGCCTGGTCCAGCGCGGCGGCGAGCAGGGCGCGCCAGCGCGTGATGCGGGTCCAGGCGAGGTCGGTGTTGCCGTCGACGTACGACGAGCACTGGGTGAGCATCGCCTGCTGGCGTCCGCGCGGGACCTGGGCGGCGTCGGTGATGCGGCGTTTGGCGAGCCTGCCGATCGGGTCGGCGGCCGGGTCGGCGGGGGCGTCGGTGGGCCACCAGACGACCACGGGCGAGTCGGGCAGCAGGAGGGGCAGGACCACCGACTCGGCGTGGCCGGTGACCGCGCCGGACAGCCGGATCAGCGCCAGCTCACCCGGCGTGCCGGTGCCGGACCGGATCTCGGCGTCGATGCGCGAGGACCCCCGCCCGCTGCCGACCACGACGGCGAGGATGCGTGAGGGGTGCTCGCGCGCGGCCGACCCGGCGGCCTTCATCGCCTCCTCGGCGTCCTTCTCGGGCACGACGACGACCAGGGTCATCACCATCCCCATCGCGGGCGACCCGGCGTTGCGGCGTGCCCTGACCAGCGCGGAGGCGATGGCGTTGGCGCTGGTGTCCTCCAGGGTGATCGTGCTCATGGTCGCCTCCAGGTGCGGCCCTCGCGGGCCAGCATGTCGTCGGCCGACTTCGGTCCCCACGTGCCGGCCGCGTAGGGGTCGGGCTTGCCGTGCTCGGCCCAGTGCTCCTCGATCGGGTCGAGGATGCGCCACGAGGCCTCGACCTCCTCGTGGCGTGGAAACAGCGGGGGGTCGCCGAGCAGCACGTCGAGGATGAGCCGCTCGTAGGCCTCGGGGGACGCCTCGGTGAACGAGCCGCCGTAGGCGAAGTCCATGTTGACGTCGCGGATCTCCATCGCGGTGCCCGGCACCTTGGCGCCGAAGCGCAGGGTCACGCCCTCGTCGGGCTGGACCCGGATCACCAGCGCGTTGTGCGAGAGGTCCTCGGTCGCGGCCGGACCGAACGGCAGGTGCGGTGCCTGCTTGAACGACACCGCCACCTCGGTGACCCGGCGCCCGAGGCGCTTGCCCGTGCGGAGGTAGAACGGCACCCCGGACCAGCGCCGGTTGTCGATGCCGAGCCGGATCGCGGCGTAGGTCTCTGTGCGCGAGCCCGGGGGGATGTCCTGCTCCTGGTGGTAGCCGGGCACCTTGACCCCGCCGGACCAGCCCTCGGAGTACTGCCCCCGGGCGGTGCCCTGGTCGATGCGCGTGGGCAGCGTGACGGCCTCCAGCACCTTGAGCTTCTCCAGCCGCAGGCTGCGTGACTCGAACGACGTCGGCTCCTCCATGGCGGTGAGCGCCATCAGCTGGAGGAGGTGGTTCTGGATCACGTCGCGCGCGGCGCCGATGCCGTCGTAGTAGCCCGCACGACCGCCGATGCCGCCGTCCTCGGCCATCGTGATCTGCACGTGGTCGACGTAGTTGGAGTTCCAGATCGGCTCGAACATCGCGTTGGCGAACCGCATCGCCAGGATGTTCTGCACCGTCTCCTTGCCGAGGTAGTGGTCGATGCGGAAGACCGACTCGGGCGGGAAGACGTCGGCGAGCACCGCGTTGAGCTCGCGGGCGCTCTCGAGGTCGTGGCCGAAGGGCTTCTCCACCACCACGCGGCGCCAGGCGTCACCCTGGCCCTCGGTGAGGCCGTGCTCCTTGAGCTGACCGATCACGTTGCCGAAGAACCGCGGCGGGATCGAGAGGTAGAACGCGTGGTTGCCGCCGGTGCCCCGCAGCCGGTCGAGGTCCTCGATCGTCTGCTTGAGCTGGGCGAACGCGAGGTCGTCGTCGAAGTCGCCCGGCACGAACCGGAAGCCCTCCGACAGCTGGGCCCAGGTGGCCTCACGGAACTCGGTGCGGGCGTGCTCGCGCACCGCGTCGTGGACGACCTTGGCGAAGTCCTGGTCGGCCCAGTCGCGACGCGCGAAGCCGACCAGCGAGAAGCCGGGCGGCAGCAGGCCACGGTTGGCCAGGTCGTAGATCGCCGGCATCAGCTTCTTGCGCGCCAGGTCGCCGGTCACACCGAACAGCACCATGCCGCACGGTCCCGCGACGCGGGGCAGCCGCCGGTCCTGCGGGTCCCGGAGCGGGTTGTCGATCACGCTGTGGCCCCACCCTCGAGCGCCCGGCGTATGGCGGCCAGCCCGGTCTGTGGGTCGGTCACGTGCAGCCGCAGCACCGGCCGGCCGTGGTCGGCCAGCACCGACGCGTCGCCGGCAGCCTGGGCACTGATGAGGGTGGCGAAGCCGAACTCGCGGCCCGGGATCGGGACGTCGCACGACGGGGTGCCCGTGACCTGGAGGTAGACCCCGGTCGCGGGCCCGCCCTTGTGCAGCTGGCCGGTCGAGTGGAGGAAGCGCGGACCCCAGCCGAAGGTCACCGGACGCTCGGTGCGCAGCGCGAGCACGCGGCGTACGCCGGCCAGGTCGGCGTGGGCGAGCCGGTCGAGGTAGGCCATCACCGCGACGTAGCCGCGGTCCGGGTCGAGCTGGGTGAGCAGCCCGGCGACGGCCTGCTCGAGCGTGGCGGCGTCACCCAGCCAGTCACCGCGACCGCCGAGGGCGCGGACCTCCACGCCCTGGTCGACGAACGCGGGCTCGGTGTCGTCCGGCGTGCCCTCGAGCATCTCGCGGGCCGCGACCTTGGCGCTCTCGACGTCGGGCTGGTCGAACGGGTTGATGCCCAGCAGCCGGCCGGCAGCCGCGGTCGCGACCTCCCAGAGCAGCATCTGGGCGCCGAGGGGCCCGGAGACGACGATCTCGGCACGCTCGGTGTCCCTGTCGGCGGCGATCGGCTCGGCGTCCTCGGCGACCAGGCGGGCCACGGTCACGTCGCCCGCGGGCCACTGCACCTCGGGGTCGTCGGTGCCCGCCACCACGACGGGGAGGATGCCGGTGCCACGCTTGCCGGTGCTCTCGGCGATGAGCTGCTCGGCCCAGTCGGCGAAGCCGACCAGCGGGGAGCCGTCGTCGACGATCGCGAGCTTGTCGCGCAGCGGGTCGGTGCCGCCGATCGCCGCGCCGAGGACCAGGCCGGGGTTGGCCTCGTCGTCGGTCGACAGGGCGGGGGTGGCCGCTGCCGCGTCCTCGAGGAGACGACCGATGTCGGCCCCGGCGAGCCCGCACGGCACGAGGCCGAAGGCCGTGAGCGCGGAGTAGCGGCCGCCGACGTCGGGGTCGGCGTTGACCACGCGGTAGCCGTCGGCGCGCGAGGACTCGTCGAGCGGGCTGCCCGGGTCGGTGACGACCACGATGCGCTCGGTCGGCGCGATGCCGGCCTCCTCGAAGGCCGCCACGAACGCCCGGCGCTGGGAGTCGGTCTCGACGGTCGAGCCGGACTTGGACGACACGACCACGACCGTGCGGTCGATGCGGTCGGTGAGTGCGGAGCGGACCTGGTCGGGGTCGCTGGAGTCGACGACGGTCAGCTCGACGCCGTCGGTCGCGCAGATGACCTCGGGCGCCAGGGAGGAGCCGCCCATGCCGCACAGCACGACGTGGTCGACGCCCTGGGCGCTCAACTGCGCACGCAGCGCCGTGATCTCCGGGACGAGCGACTGCGAGGCGTGGGCCAGCTGCACCCACGAGAGACGCTTGCCGGCCTCCTCCTCGGCGTCGTGGCCCCACAGCGTGGCGTCCTGGGCGAAGAGCTGCGAGGCGAACCGGTCGGTGACCAGGTCGGGCACGTGCCGGCGCACGGCGTCTGCGGCCGGCCCGGTCGCGCTCACGCGCAGGTGGCTCACGAGTCGGAGTCCTCGCGGGAGGCGTCCATCTGACCCTTGACGGTCTCGACCAGCTCGTCCCACGAGGCCACGAACTTGTCGACACCCTCCTGCTCGAGCGTGGCGATCACGTCGTCGTAGTCCACGCCGACCTTCTCCAGGCCGGCCATCACGTCGTGGGCGTCGGCGTAGCTCCCGCGCACCGTGTCGCCGCGCACCTCGCCGTGGTCGGCGAAGGCGTTCATCGTCTTCTCCGGCATCGTGTTGACGGTGCCGGAGGTGACCAGCTCGGCGACGTAGAGCGTGTCGGAGTAGTCCTCGTTCTTCACCCCGGTCGACGCCCACAGCGGACGCTGGGGCCGCGCGCCGTGCTCGGCGAGGGCGGCGAAGCGGTCGCTGGCGAAGACCTGCTCGAACCGCTCGTAGGCGAGCCGGGCGTTGGCCACCGCCGCCCTGCCCCGGAGCGCGAGCGCGTCGTCGCCACCGATGGCCTCGAGCCGCTTGTCGATCTCGGAGTCCACGCGGGAGACGAAGAAGGAGGCCACCGAGTGGATCGTGGAGAGGTCGATGCCCTGCGACCGGGCCTGCTCGAGACCCGCGAGGTAGGCGTCCATCACCTCGTCGTAGCGGGCCAGGCCGAAGATCAGCGTCACGTTGACCGAGATGCCCTCGCCGAGCGTCGCGGTGATCGCCGGCAGACCCTCGGTCGTGGCCGGGATCTTGATGAACAGGTTGGGGCGGTCGACCTTGCGCCACAGCTGCGTGGCCTGCTCGATCGTCGCCTCGGTGTCGAAGGCCAGCCCCGGGGCCACCTCGATCGACACGCGGCCGTCGACCCCGTCGGTGCGGTCGAAGACCTCACGCATCACGTCGCAGGCGTTGCGGACGTCGTCGGTGGTCACCTCGGTGATCACGTCGTCCACACCGGCGCCGCCGCGGGTCAGGCCGGCGACCTGGTCGTCGTACCTCTCACCCTCGGCGAGCGCCGAGGCGAAGATGCTGGGGTTGGTGGTGACCCCCACGACGTGCTTGTCGCGCATGAGCTCGGCGAGGTTGCCGGTCTCGAGCCGCTCGCGGGAGAGGTCGTCGAGCCAGATGGAGACGCCTGCGTCTGACAGGGCCCCCAGCCGGTCCGACCCACTCGTGGTCTGGTCGTTCTGCGAAGTCATGGAACTTCCCTCCTGTTGGGGTCGGCGTACCCGTCGCGGTGGACGCTGCAAACGTCAGTGGACGGTCACGGGTGGGCGTTGCGAGCCGACTCGATGCTGTCCTTGGCGGCGGCCGCGACGGCCTCCGCGGTGATGCCGAACTCGGCGTAGAGACGCTGGTAGGCGGCGCTGGCGCCGAAGTGCTCGAGCGAGACGCACCGGCCGTGGTCGCCGACGATCTCGCGCCAGCCCTGTGCCACGCCCGCCTCGACGCTGACCCGCGCCTTGACCGTGGGCGGCAGGACCGTGTCCTTGTAGGCGGCGTCCTGGCGGTCGAACCACTCGCGACTCGGCATCGACACGACACGGGCCTTGATGCCGTCGGCGGCGAGCAGCTCACGGGCCGCGACCGCGACCTGGACCTCGGAGCCGGTGCCGACCAGCAGCACGTCGGCCTCGCCCTCGGCGTCGAGCAGGACGTAGGCCCCGCGGGAGGCGCTGTCGGCCGAGCCCCAGGACGTGCCGTCGTCCTGCTGGCCGCGGGGGAAGGTCGGGACGTCCTGACGGGTGAGGCAGAGCCCGGTCGGGCCGTGGGGGTTCTCCAGGATCGTGCGCCAGGCGACGGCGGTCTCGTTGGCGTCGGCGGGGCGTACGACGTCCAGGCCCGGGATCGCGCGCAGGGCGGCGAGGTGCTCGACGGGCTGGTGGGTCGGGCCGTCCTCGCCGAGACCGATCGAGTCGTGGGTCCAGACGTAGGTGACCGGCGCCTGCATGACGGCCGCGAGCCGCACCGCGGGCCGCATGTAGTCGGAGAAGACGAGGAACGTCCCGCCGTAGACCCGGGTCCCGCCGTGCAGGGCGATGCCGTTCATGATCGCGCCCATGGCGTGCTCGCGGATGCCGAAGTGCAGCGTGCGGCCGTACCGGTCGCCGGGGAACTGCTCGGTCGCGTGCCCCGACGGGATGAAGGACGGCTCGCCCTTCATCGTGGTGTTGTTGGAGCCGGCGAGGTCGGCCGAGCCGCCCCACAGCTCGGGCAGCACCGGCGCGAGCGCGTTGAGCACCTCGCCGGACGCCTTGCGGGTCGCGACCCCCTTCTCGTCGGCGTCGAAGGCGGGCAGCACGTCCTTCCAGCCGGCGGGCAGCTCGCGGCCGCGCAGCCGGTGCAGGAGCGCGGCCCGCTCCGGGGCGGCCTCGGCCCACGCGGCGTAGCGCTCGTCCCAGGCGGCACCCGCCGCCGCGCCACGCTCGCGCAGCGACCGGGTGTGCTCGAGCACGTCGTCGTCGACCTGGAAGGTGCGGTCGGGGTCGAACCCGAGGATCTCCTTGGTCGCCCGCACCTCGTCCTCGCCGAGGGCGGACCCGTGTGAGGAGCCGGTGCCCTGCGCGTGGGGGGCGGGCCAGGCGATGATCGTGCGCAGGTTGATGAAGCTGGGGCGACCGGTCTCGGCCTTGGCCCTCTCGATGGCGCGGTGGAGGGCCGGGACGTCCTCCTCGTAGTGGTCGCCGCCGTTGGTCCAGTCGACGTCCTGCACGTGCCAGCCGTAGGCCTTGTAGCGGGCGGAGACGTCCTCGCTGAACGCGATCGAGGTGTCGTCCTCGATCGAGATCTTGTTGTCGTCGTAGATGACGACGAGGTTGCCGAGCTGCTGGTGACCGGCGAGGGAGGAGGCCTCGGCGGTGACGCCCTCCTGCATGTCGCCGTCGCTGCAGAGCACGTAGACGTGATGGTCGAAGAGGCTCTCACCGACCGCCGGCTCGGGGTCGAGCAGACCGCGCTCGCGTCGCGCGGCCATCGCCATGCCGACGGCGGTCGCGAGGCCCTGGCCCAGAGGGCCGGTCGTGGTCTCGACCCCGGCGGTGTGGTGCACCTCGGGGTGCCCCGGGGTCTTGCTGCCCCAGGTGCGCAGCGCCTTGAGGTCCTCCAGCTCGAGGCCGAAGCCGCCGAGGAAGAGCTGGTTGTAGAGGGTGAGGCTGGTGTGGCCGCACGAGAGGACGAAGCGGTCGCGCGCGATCCAGTCGGGGTCGGCCGGGTCGTGGCGCATGACCTTCTGGAACAGGAGGTAGGCGACCGGCGCCAGGCTCATCGCCGTGCCCGGGTGGCCGTTGCCGACCTTCTGGACGGCATCCATCGACAGGGCGCGGACGGTGTCGACCGCCCTGCGGTCGAGGTCGGTCCACTCCAGCTTGCTCACGGGGTTCCTCTCGTCGTACGGCGGTGTCTCGACCCTACCGAGGTGGAGTGAGCAGATGCACATCCACTCGGATCGCCCAGAAGGGCACGTGGAGGCGGTGCCCGACGAGCGCGACCACTACACTTCCCGACGTGACGGCCCTCGATCCCCAACCCGGTGCACGGGCCTCCGCGACCGCGCGGGACGGGCACACCGACTACTCCGACCGCCTCGGTCGCGCCTCCACGCGCGACGTCCTCGCGGCGTACGTCGGCCTCACCAAGCCGCGCATCATCGAGCTGCTGCTGCTCACCACCGTTCCGGTGATGTTCCTCGCCGCACGCGGTGTGCCCGACGTGTGGCTCGTCATCGCGACCGTCGTGGGCGGCACGCTCTCTGCCGGCAGCGCCAACGTGCTCAACTGCGTCTACGACCGCGACATCGACGAGCGCATGCGCCGCACCCGCCGTCGTGCCCTGCCGCGCCACGCGGTCACCCCGCGCGCGGCCCTCGTCTTCGGCCTCGTGCTCGGCGTCGTCTCGACGCTCCTGCTGGGCCTGGCCGTCAACTGGCTCTCCTCGGGCCTCGCGCTCGCGGCCAACGTCTTCTACGTCGTCGGCTACACCATGCTGCTCAAGCGGCGCACGAGCCAGAACATCGTGTGGGGCGGCGCCGCCGGCTGCTTCCCGGCGCTCATCGGCTGGACCGCGGTCACCGGCTCGCTGGCCTGGGCCCCCGTCGTCCTCTTCCTGGTGGTCTTCTTCTGGACCCCGCCGCACTTCTGGGCGCTGGCCCTGCGCTACCGCGAGGACTACGCCGCCGCCGACGTCCCGATGCTCCCCTCGGTGGCCCCGGCGGCCGAGGTCGGCAACCAGATCCTCGCCTACGCCGTCGTGACCGTGGCGACCTCGGTCGCCCTGTGGCCGGTGGCCGGCACGGGCTGGCTCTACCCCGTCGCCGCCGGAGTGCTCGGCGCGGTCTTCGTGGCCGAGTCGTGGGGCCTGCGGCAACGGGCGCAGCGCACCGACAACGTGGTGGAGATCAAGCCGATGCGGCTCTTCCACTGGTCCAACATGTACCTGTCGCTGCTCTTCCTCGCGGTCGCGCTCGACCCGCTGCTGGGCCGCTGAGACCTCACGCCCCGCAGGCGTAGTCGGAGATCTGTTGAAGCTCGGTCCTCGCACCACCAGGTTGCTCTCGATCGCCTCGGACGCGTCCGGGCCCGCCACACCCGCCGTGCGCCTCGACGGCGGGCCCGTGGCCGAGGAGCTGGGCGCGCTGCTGGTGGCGCGCAACGGGTTCTACGCCTTCGAGTCCGCTCTCCACGTCTTCGGGTCCGGCCCGTCGGTGACGGGCGGGTCGCTGGAGGAGTGGAACGCCGAGCACGGGTGGAGAGTGGCCTACGGCGAGCTGGCCGAGGGGCTCCTCTTCTTCGCCGAGGACGTGTTCGGCGTCCAGTTCGCCCTGCGAGGAGACCGTGTCGTGACCTTCGATCCCGAGACGGGGGACGTCGGGGCGATGGGCACGAGCATCGAGGACTGGGCCGACCAGCTGCTGTCCGACTACCGCGAGCTCACCGGCTACCCGGTCGCTCATGACTGGCAGTCCCGACACGGGACGCTCGTGCCGGGGACACGTCTGGTCCCCAAGCGACCGTTCGTCCTCGGCGGTGCGTTCGACGTGGCGAACCTCTACGCCCTGGACGCCACGGAAGGCATGCGCGTGCGCGGCGATCTCGCCGCGCAGCTCCGGGACCTGCCGGACGGGGCGCAGGTGCGCTACGAGGTCAGGGGCTGACCGGGCTGGTGACGTGAGGGCTCGGCGGCCCGGGTCTCCACGAGCGCCCAGGTCATCGCCGCCGCCACGACGGCGGAGCCGAGCAGGTGCACGGCCACGACCAGCACCGGCAGCCCGGTGAAGTACTGCACGAAGCCGACCAGCCCCTGCGCGAGCTCGACGGCGAGCAGGGCCTTGGCCGCACGGACGGCCTGGGGTCGTGCGCGGGTGGCGAGCAACGCGAGCAGGAGACCGACCGTGAGGCCGACGAGCAGGAACACCAGGTCGGCGTGCAGCTGGCTCATGCCGCGCGGGTCCAGCCCGTTGCGGGGTGAGCTGGCGTCGCCGGCGTGGGGGCCGGACCCGGTCACCACGGTGCCGACGTAGAGCACGGCCCAGCCGGCGGCGTACGTCAGCGCGGCGAGCCGCGCCAGGGCCGGGGGTACGGCGCGCACGCGCGGCCGGTCCTCGTCGTACACGCGGCGCAGGAGGAGCACCGCGACGGAGATCATCGCCATCGACAGCAGCAGGTGGCCCGCCACGACCCACGGGTTGAGGTCGACCAGCACCGTGATGCCGCCGAGCAGGGCCTGGGCGGGCACGCCCAGCGCGAGGAGCACGGCGAGCCGCAGCGGGCCGCGCCGGCCGACGCGGTAGGCCACGACGAAGGTCGCCACGGCCACCGCGGCGAGCACGAAGGTGAGCGTGCGGTTCCCGAACTCGATCGCGGAGTGGTAGCTCAGCGCCTGGTGCGGGGTGAACGCCTCGTCGGTGCAGCGCGGCCAGGTCGGGCAGCCGAGTCCGCTGCCGGTCAGCCGCACGACGCCGCCGGTGACGACGATGCCGATGTTGGCGACCAGGGACGCCCAGGCGGCCAGGCGCAGGCGGGCCCAGGCCGCGACCCCGGCGTCGGGCTCGACGGGCGCGGAGGTGGTCAGTCCCACGAGAACGTCCTCGCCGTGAGCAGGGTGCCGAGCGCGGCCCAGGCGACCAGCACCAGGCAGGGGGTCAGCGGGAAGGTCCCGACGAGCAGCGACTCGCGCAGGCCGCCGCCGAGCGCGCCGGACGGCAGCCAGCGGACGACGTGCTGGCCGTGGCCGTAGACCGAGGCCGGCAGGACGACCGCGCCGCCGGCGGCGAGGAGGAGGTAGATCAGGTTGGCCACGGCCAGGGTCGCCTCGGCGCGCAGCGTGCCGGCGATGAGGAGGCCCAGCGAGGCGAAGGCCGCGACGCCCAGGATCGCCGTCGCGAGCGCACCGGCCACGCCGCGCAGGGTGACGGCCGGGTCCCAGTCGAGCGCCAGCGCGAAGCCGCCGAGCACGACGACCTGGCCGACGAGCACCGCGAGCAGCGCTCCGACCTTGCCCAGCAGGAGCCCGTGGCGGGGGAGCGGGGAGGCACCGAGCCGCTTCAGGACGGCGTACCTGCGCTCGAAGGCGGTCGTGATCGCGACCGAGGTGAAGGAGGTCGACATGATCGCCAGGGCCAGCACCCCCGGCGCGAGGGTGTCGATGGCGGTGTGGGACAGCGAGAGGTTCTGGCGCTCGATCGCGGCCACGCCGCCGACCAGCACGAGCACCGGGATCGCGAGGGCCAGCAGCAGCTGCTCGCCGTTGCGCAGCATCAGCCGCGCCTCCATGCGCGCCTGCGCCAGCACCTGGCGGCCCAGCGGAGCCGACCCGGGGGCGGGCGCGAAGGTCCCTGTCGCACGGGGGGTGGCCGTCACTCCTCGAACTCCCGTCCGGTCAGCTGGAGGAAGACGTCCTCCAGGGTGCGCTGGCCCATCGCCAGCGCGTCGGGCTCGACGTCGCGCCGCTCGCACCAGGTGGCGACGACGCCCAGCGCCTTGGCGTCCACCGCGCCGCTGACCAGCAGCGTGTGGCCGTCGACCAGGTGCACCTCGCCGAGCGAGCCGAGGTCGGCGCCGAGGGTCTGCTCGGCGTCCGCGGGCAGGGGGGCGACGGCCGTCAGCCGCAGCGTGCGCTCGCCGGCACCGCGGACCAGCTCGGCCGGGGAGCCGCTGGCGATGAGACGTCCGCGGTCGATGATGTGGACCTGGTCGGCGAGGCGCTCGGCCTCGTCGAGGTAGTGGGTGGTGAGCACCGTGGTGACCCCGTCGCCCCGGACCTCCTCGAGCAGCTCCCAGGTGTCGCGGCGCGCCTGCGGGTCCATGCCCGCGGTCGGCTCGTCGACGAAGAGCAGCTCGGGCCGGCCGACCAGCGCCATGGCGAGGGACAGCCGCTGCTTCTGGCCCCCGGAGAGCCTGCGGTAGGCCGTGCGGCCGCAGTCGTCGAGCCCCAGACGTTCGACGAGCAGCTCGACGGGCAGCGGGTGGGCGTGCAGCGAGGCGACGTGGCGGAGCATCTCCACTGCGCGGACGCCGGTCCAGGCACCACCGGTCTGCAGCATCACGCCGATGCGGGGGAGCAGCTCCTGCCGGTCGGCCACCGGGTCGAGGCCCAGGACACGGACGGTGCCCTCCTGGGGCCGGCGGAAGCCCTCGCAGGTCTCCAGGGTCGTCGTCTTCCCGGCGCCGTTGGGCCCGAGCACCGCGGTGATGGTCCCGCGCTCGACGGTCAGGTCGAGGTGGTCGACGGCCGTCTTGGCGCCGTACCTCATCACCAGCCCGCGGATGTCGACGGCAGACGTCGACGCGGGGGAGGAGGGGGTGGACGGCACGACCCCCAGTCTAGGAGCGCCCACGGCCCCGCCCGCCGGACCTGGATGACGAACGGGTCACACGTCGCGGGGCGACTAAGGGGACCCTTACTTGAAGGGCGGTTTTGATTAACGCAACAATGGCGTCATGGAAATCGAGGTCCTCGAGCACGTCGACGCGCCCACGCGTCAGCGCGTGGCCCGGGCGATCCTCGAGCACGGCCCCAGCACCGCGGCCACGCTGGCCGAGCTGCTGGACCTGACGCCGGCGGCGATCCGGCGCCACCTCGACCACCTGCTGGCCACCGGCGCCGTCGTCGCCCAGGACGCCCGCACCAAGGAGCGTCGCCGCGGGCGCCCGGCCAAGGAGTTCGCGCTCACCGCGGCCGGTCGCGACCAGTTCGAGCAGCAGTACGACGACCTCGCGGCCCAGGCGCTGCGCTTCCTGTCCCAGACCGCCGGCGACGACGCCGTGCTGGCCTTCGCCCGGCAGCGGCTGTCCTGGGTCGAGGAGGCGGTCGCCGACGTCCGCGCCGCCGACCCGTCGCTGAGCGCGCCCCAGGCCCTCGCCCAGGTGCTGCGCACCCACGGCTTCGCCGCCGGCGTGCTCCAGGGGCCGATGGGCGAGCAGCTGTGCCAGCAGCACTGCCCGGTCGCCCACGTCGCCCACGAGTTCCCCCAGCTGTGCGAGGCCGAGACCGAGGTCTTCTCGCGCGTGCTGGGCAGCCACGTCCAGCGGCTGGCCACCATCGCCCACGGCGACGGTGTCTGCACCACCTCGATCCCTGCCCGTACCACCCCCCACCCAACCCCTTCGGAGAGGCGGTCCTCATGACCACGCACCCCGACGCTCCCGTGGCGCCCAACGCCATCGAGGAGCTCAACCCCGAGCTCAAGGGCCTGGGCAAGTACGAGTACGGCTGGTCCGACAGCGACGTCGCCGGCGCGGCGGCGCAGCGCGGCCTGACCGAGGCCGTCGTCCGTGACATCTCGGGCAAGAAGTCCGAGCCGCAGTGGATGCTCGACCTGCGCCTCAAAGGCCTCAAGCTCTTCGGCCGCAAGCCGATGCCCACCTGGGGCGCGGACCTGTCGACGATCGACTTCGACAACATCAAGTACTTCGTCCGCTCCACCGAGAAGCAGGCGACCTCGTGGGAGGAGCTCCCCGAGGACATCAAGAACACCTACGACCGGCTCGGCATCCCCGAGGCCGAGAAGCAGCGCCTGGTCGCCGGCGTCGCCGCGCAGTACGAGTCCGAGGTCGTCTACCACAAGATCCGTGAGGACCTCGAGGAGCAGGGCGTCCTGTTCCTCGACACCGACACCGCGCTGCGCGAGCACGAGGACCTGTTCCGCGAGTACTTCGGCACCGTGATCCCGGTCGGCGACAACAAGTTCGCCGCGCTCAACACCGCGGTGTGGTCGGGCGGCTCGTTCATCTACGTCCCCAAGGGCGTGCACGTCGAGATCCCGCTGCAGGCCTACTTCCGGATCAACACCGAGAACATGGGCCAGTTCGAGCGCACGCTGATCATCGTCGACGAGGGTGCCCACGTGCACTACGTCGAGGGCTGCACCGCGCCGATCTACAAGTCCGACTCGCTGCACTCCGCGGTCGTCGAGATCATCGTCAAGAAGGGCGGCCACTGCCGCTACACGACGATCCAGAACTGGTCGAACAACGTCTACAACCTCGTCACCAAGCGCGCGGTCTGCGAGGCCGGCGCGTCGATGGAGTGGATCGACGGCAACATCGGCTCCAAGGTGACGATGAAGTACCCCGCGGTCTACCTCATGGGCGAGCACGCTCGCGGCGAGACGCTGTCGATCGCCTTCGCCGGCGAGGGCCAGCACCAGGACGCCGGCTCCAAGATGGTGCACGCGGCGCCCAACACGTCCTCCTCGATCCTGTCCAAGTCGGTCGCGCGTGGCGGCGGGCGCACGTCCTACCGCGGCCTCGTGCAGATCAACGAGGGTGCGCACGGATCGCGGTCCAACGTGCTCTGCGACGCGCTGCTGGTCGACCAGATCAGCCGCTCCGACACCTACCCCTACGTCGACATCCGCGAGGACGACGTGTCGATGGGTCACGAGGCGTCGGTGTCCAAGGTCTCCGAGGACCAGCTGTTCTACCTGATGTCCCGCGGCATGGCCGAGGACGAGGCGATGGCGATGATCGTGCGCGGCTTCGTCGAGCCGATCGCCAAGGAGCTCCCGATGGAGTACGCCCTCGAGCTCAACCGCCTGATCGAGCTGCAGATGGAAGGGGCGGTCGGCTAGCGCCTCCCGCCCGACGGGGTGCCTTTGGTGACGACTGCGATCTAGGAAGAAGACGAGTGACACTGACTGACAACGTGAGGTCCGCGCTGGAGCTGGACCACGTCGAGTCCCACCTCCACCCGCGTGGCTCCTTCGACGTCGCCGACCACGCGACGCCGACGGGCCGCGAGGAGGTGTGGCGCTTCACCCCGCTCAAGCGGCTGCGTGGGCTCCACGCCGACGCCGGTCTGTCCGGCCGCACCCAGAAGCTGACCTGGAACGACGTCGAGGGCGCCTCGGTGTCCTACGTGACCGGTGACGACGCCCGCGCGCTGCGTGGCGTGAGCGGCTGGGCCCCGTCCGACCGCTGGTCGGCGCGGGTCGTCGACGAGGTGCCGGCCACGGTGCTCGTCGACGTGCCGGCCGACACCGAGGTCGCCGAGCCGCTGGTCATCGACGTGACCGGCACCGACGCCTCGGAGACGACCGGCGGGCACCTGGTGTTCCGCTTCGGCACGCACTCCAAGGCCGTCGTCGTGGTCAACCACACCGGCTCCGCGTCGGTCGCCGCGGTCTGCGAGATCGTGGTGGGCGACGGCGCCGACGTCACGGTCGTGTCCATCCAGGACTGGGCAGACGACGCGGTGCACCTCTCGCACCACCAGGCGCGCGTGGGCCGCGACGCGTCGTACAAGCACGCGGCGATCTCCTTCGGCGGCGACCTGATCCGCATGGACGCCAACGTGACGTACGACGGCCCGGGCGGTGACGCCGAGCTCCTCGGCCTCTACTTCGCCGACGAGGGCCAGCACATCGAGCACCGGCTCTTCGTGGACCACACCGCGCCCAGGACCCGCAGCCACGCCTCCTACAAGGGCGCGCTGCAGGGCAAGGGTGCGCACACCGTGTGGGTGGGCAACGTGCTGATCCGCAAGGTCGCGGAGAGCATCGAGACCTACGAGGAGAACCGCAACCTGGTCCTCACCGACGGGTGCCGTGCCGACTCGATCCCCAACCTGGAGATCGAGACCGGCGAGATCGAGGGCGCGGGCCACGCCTCGGCGACCGGCCGCTTCGACGACCAGCAGCTGTTCTACCTGCAGTCCCGCGGCATCCCGGCCGACGAGGCCAAGCGTCTGGTCGTGCACGGGTTCTTCAACGACCTGATCCGCAGGATCGGCGTGCCCGCCATCGAGGACAAGCTGTTCGCGGTGGTGGAGGCCGAGCTCGAGAAGAACGTCACGGCGGTCCCGGCATGACGTTCGAGCGGGTCTGCGCGCTGTCCGAGCTGACCGAGGACGAGCCGCGCCGGGTGGAGCTCGACGACGTCGACGTGGCCCTGATCCGCACCTGCGGTGAGGTCTTCGCGATCTTCGACGAGTGCTCGCACGCCTCGATCCCGCTGTCCGAGGGCGAGGTCGACGACTGCCACGTGGAGTGCTGGCTGCACGGGTCGCGCTTCGACCTGCGCACCGGCAAGCCCGACGTCCTGCCCGCGACCGAGCCGGTCCCGGTCTACCCCGTCCGCATCGACGGCGACGACGTGCTCGTCGACGTCGCGAACCCCCTGAACTAACGGAGAAACGATGAGCACGCTTGAGATCAAGGACCTGCACGTCACGGTCGAGACCGAGGACGGCCCCAAGGAGATCCTCAAGGGGGTCACGCTGACCATCACCGCCGGCGAGACCCACGCGATCATGGGCCCCAACGGCTCGGGCAAGTCGACGCTGGCCTACAGCATCGCCGGCCACCCGAAGTACACCGTCACCGGCGGCACCGTGACCCTCGACGGCGAGGACGTGCTGGAGATGTCGGTCGACGAGCGGGCGCGCGCGGGGCTCTTCCTCGCCATGCAGTACCCCGTCGAGGTCCCCGGCGTCTCGGTGTCCAACTTCCTGCGCTCGGCCAAGACCGCGATCGACGGCGAGGCGCCCAAGCTGCGCACGTGGATCAAGGACGTCAACACCGCGATGGACGAGGTCCAGATGGACCGTGCCTTCGCCCAGCGCAACGTCAACGAGGGCTTCTCCGGTGGTGAGAAGAAGCGTCACGAGATCGTGCAGCTCGAGCTGCTCGACCCCAAGGTCGCCGTGCTCGACGAGACCGACTCCGGCCTCGACATCGACGCGCTCAAGGTCGTCTCCGAGGGCGTCAACCGGTTCAAGAAGGACGGCGACAAGGGCGTCCTGCTGATCACGCACTACACGCGCATCCTGCGCTACATCACCCCCGACCACGTCCACGTGTTCGTCGACGGCCGGATCGCCGAGCAGGGCGGTCCCGAGCTGGCCGACAAGCTCGAGGCGGAGGGGTACGCCGCGTACACCAAGTCCGCGGTCTGACCATGTCGACCCAGCTGCCCGGGCTCCTCGACGGCCTCGACCTGATCCGCAAGGACTTCCCGATCCTGCAGCGGACCCTTGACCACGGCCAGCCGCTGGTCTACCTCGACTCAGCCAACACCTCGCAGAAGCCGCAGGTGGTGATCGACACGATGGTCGACCACCTCGAGCGGCACAACGCCAACATCGCGCGCGCCATGCACCAGCTCGGCGCCGAGGCGACCGAGGCGTTCGAGGGCGGCCGCGACAAGGTGGCGGCGTTCATCGGGGCGCAGCGCGACGAGGTGGTCTTCACCAAGAACGCCTCCGAGGCGCTCAACCTCGTGGCCAACACGCTCGTGTGGGCGCCCGACGACCTGCGCGTCGGTCCCGGTGACGAGGTGGTCATCACCGAGATGGAGCACCACTCCAACATCGTGCCGTGGCAGCTGCTGTGCGAGCGCACGGGCGCCACGCTGCGGTGGTTCGGTCTCACCGACGACGGCCGGCTCGACCTGAGCAACATCGACGACCTGCTCAACGAGCGCACCAAGGTCGTCTCGCTGACCTGGGTGAGCAACATGCTCGGCACGATCAACCCGGTCACGGAGATCGCGGCCAGGGCCAAGGCGGTCGGCGCCCTGGTGGTGCTCGACGCCTCCCAGGCCGCGCCCCAGATGAAGGTCGACGTCACCGAGAGCGGTGCCGACCTGATCGCCTTCACCGGTCACAAGGTCGTCGGCCCGACCGGCATCGGCGTGCTGTGGGGGCGACGTGACGTGCTCGCGCAGCTGCCGCCGTTCCTCGGGGGCGGCGAGATGATCCGCACCGTCACGATGGAGCGGTCGACCTTCGCCGACGCCCCCGCCAAGTTCGAGGCCGGCACCCCGCCGATCGTCGAGGCCGTCGGTCTCGGAGCCGCGGTGGACTACCTCTCCCACGTCGGCATGGACAACATCCGCCGCCACGAGGAGGCGATCACCGGCTACCTGCTCGAGGGCCTCGCCTCGGTCTCGGGCGTCACGGTGATCGGCCCGACCTCGGCGCACGAGCGCGGGGGAGCGGTCAGCTTCGAGCTCGCCGGTGTCCACCCCCACGACGTGGCCCAGCTGCTCGACAGCCGGGGCATCGCGATCCGCGCGGGTCACCACTGCGCCAAGCCGGCCCACGCGCGGTTCGGCGTGCAGGCGAGCGTGCGCGCGTCGTCGTACCTCTACACGACGCCGGGCGAGATCGACGCCCTGGTGGAAGGTCTCGAGCACACCAAGCGTTACTTCAAGGTCGGCTGAGAAGGAGCGCTGTGTCTGACCTCGACGCGATGTACCAGGAGATCATCCTGGACCACTACAAGAACCCCCAGAACGCCGGACTGCGCGAGCCGTTCGAGGCCGAGGTGCACCACGTCAACCCGACCTGCGGCGACGAGGTCACCCTGCGGGTGCACCTCGACGGCAGCGGCGACGACGCGGTCGTCGAGGACGTGTCGTACGACGCCCTCGGCTGCTCGATCAGCCAGGCGTCGGTGAGCGTGATGACCGAGCTGGTGATCGGCAAGCCCGTCGCCGAGGCGATGCGCATCCTCGACTCGTTCGTGGAGCTGATGCAGGGCCGCGGCAACGTGGAGCCCGACGAGGACGTGCTCGAGGACGGCGTCGCGTTCGCGGGGGTGGCGAAGTTCCCCGCCCGAGTGAAGTGCGCCCTGCTCGGGTGGATGGCCTGGAAGGACGCGACCGCGCAGGTCGCGGCCGGACGATGACGATGGGAGACCAGATGACCACCGACCACAGCGACCTGCCCGAGGTGGACCTGTCCACCGCCGGCTCGGCTGCCGGGACCCTCACCGTCGAGGACGTCGAGGAGGCCATGAAGGACGTCGTCGACCCCGAACTCGGCATCAACGTCGTCGACCTCGGCCTGCTCTACGGCGTCAACATCGACGGCAACGACGTCGTGCTCGACATGACGCTGACGTCCGCGGCCTGCCCGCTGACCGACGTCATCCAGGACCAGACCCGTCAGGCCCTCGAGGGCATGGTCGACGACGTCGTCATCAACTGGGTCTGGATGCCGCCGTGGGGCCCGGACAAGATCACCGACGACGGCCGCGAGATGCTCCGCGCCCTCGGCTTCAACGTCTGATCCCTGGTCGGCTGAGTCGATGACCGACCCGCGCCGGGTGCACGTGCCCGCGGCGCGGGTCGTCCGCTGGTTCGACAACTTCGAGGGCCGCCACGGCGCCGCGTCGCTGACCGTCACCGGCGGCGCCCTCTCGGCCACGGCGTCGGACGGCGCGCAGGCGGTCGCCCACCTCCCCTTCGACCGGTCGTACGACGGCCCGGCCGACCCGGCTGCCTTCGCGGCCGCCACCGCGGACCCGGTCCGCTGGGGGCTGCTGGTCGTGCGTCGGGGCGGGTTCGCGGTCGCCGGGGGAGCCGGCCCGTCGGTCGGCGTCCGCAAGGTCGGTCGCCGGCACGTGCAGGGCAAGACCAAGGCGGGGGGCTGGAGCCAGCAGCGCTACGCCCGGCGCCGCGACAACCAGGCCCGCACCGCGTTCGAGGCGGCCGCCGACCACGCCGTGCGCCTGCTGGTCGACGAGCTCGGTGGGGTCTCGGCCCTGGTCACCGGGGGCGATCGCAAGGCCGTCGAGGACGTGCTGGCCGACGCCCGGCTGCGCGAGGTGGCGGCCCGGCGTACCTCCCTGCACCTGGCGCTCGGCGACCCCGACGCCGGCGTCGTGGACAAGGCCGTCGCCGACCTGCTGTCGGCAGTCGTGGTCGTCACCGACCCCGCCGACTGAAATCACCCCCAGGGAGGGCGTGCGACTCGCCCCGTCGGGTACGTCCCGCTCATGGACGCCCCCAAGCCCCGCGGACGCCTCAGCATGCGCCTGCACGCCGCCCTCCGCGACGACCCCGACGCGCTGCCCGTCGGGCTGCCCGACGACGGCGCGGAGGACCGCGCGATCGCGCTGTGGATGCTGCACTCGCTGCACCACCGAGGCTTCGACGACGTCGACGACCGGGCCGAGCGGTCTCCGGCGCTGCTGGCCCTGCGGCGCGACCTGGAGGACGAGCTCGAGGGGCGACTGCGCCGGCGGTGGGCGGCGGTGACCGAGCGGCCCGACTCCGGTGACGTGGCGCAGGACCTCTTCGACCTCGTGGAGGCGCACGACGGCGCCTCGATCGCGCAGTTCGTCAAGGCGCAGGCCGGCGCCGAGCAGGTGCGCGAGCTGCTGCGGATGAGGTCGGTCTACCACCTGCACGAGTCCGACCCGGTCGCGTGGGTCGTGCCGACCCTGCCGGTGCGGGCCAAGGCGGCCCTGGCCGAGCTGCAGTACGACGAGTACGGCGCCGGCGACCCCAACCGTCTGCACCACCACCTGTTCGTCCTCGGGCTGGAGGGAGCCGGTCTCGAGTCCGGCTACGGCCGCTACGTCGACGAGGCGCCGCTGGAGGTGCTCGAGCAGGACAACGCCGGTCGGATGTTCGGCCTGCAGCGCCGGCTGCGCGGTGCGGCGATGGGCCACCTCGCGGCATTCGAGATCACCAGCTCCGTGCCGTCGCGCCGCATGGCCCAAGGGCTCTCGCGGCTCGACCTGGGGGAGCCGCTGGTCGACTACTACCGCGAGCACGTCGAGGCCGACGCCGTGCACGACCAGCTCGCCGCCCGGTCGATCTGCGCCACGCTGGTCGAGGACGAGCCGTCGCTGCGGGACGACGTGATGTTCGGGGCGTGGGCGTCCCTCGACCTGGAGGACCGCTTCGCCCGGATGGCGTTGCAGGGCTGGGAGTCCGTCGCGTGACCGCGTCCTTCGACCACCCCGACGTCGTCCTGTGCCCCGGCGGTCCGATGCTGCTGAGGGGCCGCGGACGGCCGGTCGAGGACGCCGACGGCGAGGTGCACCTGACCCGCCGCCCGGTCAACGCGGTCTGCCGCTGCCGGCGCTCCCAGGACCTCCCGTGGTGCGACGGGACCCACAAGCTGCTGCCGCCCGACAAGCGTCCGTGACGCCTGCCCGACGTCGTCGGCACGGAGCGGTGGTCGCGGGCTCAGCCGGACGACCCGATGCGGGCGACCGGGGAGCCCACGTGGCGCAGCGCGGTGCTCGTGTCGACCTGCGGGTCGACCCCCTCCTGGAACAGGATGATGATGTCGGAGCCACCGAACTGGAAGTAGCCGAACTCCTCGCCCTTGGTGACCACGGTCCCCGGGACGGTGCTGAGGGTGACCGAGGCGACGTGGGACATGCCCACCGGGACCACCGCCACGGTGCCGAGGTCGCCGTGGCCGGAGGCGGAGGTGTCGAGGGTCAGCACGCCGCGCACCTGGCTGAACTCGTAGCCGGACTGGGTGCGGTCCTTGGAGCTGAGCTGGTGGTCCTCGAGCGCGACCTCCATGTAGACCCTGCCGGGCACCACGAACGACTCCTCGACCCGGCCGGAGACGGGCACGTGGTAGCGGTGGTAGGACGAGGGCGGCAGCATGTAGTGCACGAACGTGCCGCCCGCGAACGCCTCGGCGTACCTCGACCCCTCGAGCAGCTGGGCGATGTTGCCGTAGCGGTGGGTGCCCTTGATCGTGACGGCCGGGATGTTGGAGTCGTCGTCGATGTCGAAGGACTGGCGGAACAAGCAGTCGGCCGGTGAGGTCACCACCGAGTTGTCCGTCGGCTCGGAGATCGGGCGCAGCCCAGGGTTGAGCTCGCGGGCGAAGAACTGGTTGAAGGTCAGCCACCCGCTCGGCGAGTTGGGCCGCCCGTCGACCAGGGACTCCTCGACGCCGTACTCCGGCGCGTTGGCGAGGAACGAGTCGAGCACGTCGGGACCGAACGACTCCGGGGTGTCGAGGAAGCTGCCCCACTGCCGGGCGAAGTCGGTCAGCCAGTCCTGGAAGGCCGGGATGCTCTCGGCGATCGCGCGGCCGTCCCCCTCCTCGCCTGCGGCCCGTTGGTCGACCAGCCAGAAGAAGTGCGCGAGCCGGTCACTGACCTCCTGGGCGTACCTCTCCTCCGGGGCGGTGGCCTTCCAGGCGGGGGCGTCGGTCTGCTGCGGGATCCACCTGATGAACCGCCGCAGGTAGTCGGCGTACTCCGAGAGGTCCGTGGGCCACTCGAGCGCGTGGCACAGCTCGGGGTCGAGGTCGGCGTGCGCGCGCTCGCGCGCCTGGACCAGGGACCGCTCCAGGAGTGGGCCGAGGTCGGCGTGGTCGCGGAGGAGGCGCTCGAGGTCGTGGACGATCTGGTCGGAGGGGTTCATGGATCTCCTCGGGTCGGAGCTGGTCAGAAGTCGGACGAGGCGTCGCTCGTGGGTTCGTGGCCGGCACGTCGCAGGTGCACGCGGCGCGCGAGCCGGATCGCGGGGCGGGCGAGGAACTCGACGCTGCCGAGCAGGAACAGCCAGTCGGCGACCTGGCCCGACCCCCAGAGGGACCACGCGCTTCCCACGACGAACCACAGCGCGATGAGCACGTCGTTGGCGATGCTGAGCGACTCGTAGCGGCGCCGGATCACCAGCTCGTCGTGTCCCAGGTGCACCGTGAGGTCGTGAGTCGACGGCATGGGGTCCCTTCGAACGATCAATGCGCTTGCGCACACATCGTGTGTCGATGGCCGTGCGCCCAAACCTCGAGTGATCTGGGTGGTGCTGTCACACGCGCTGCCAGAGCGCCAGCACCCCACGCTCCTCGCGGCGTACCTCCTCCAGCGACAGGACCGTCTCGGCGGCCAGCGCCGCGGCCTGGGCCTCGTCGCCCAGCTGGAGGAGCAGGAAGCCGTCGGGACCGAGGTGCGCCTCGGCGACAGCCAGGCACAGCCGCGCGACGGCGAGCCCGTCGTCACCCCCGTCGATCGCGAGCACCGGGTCGGCGGGGTGGGCCGAGACCTCCTGCGTGGTCACCCACGGCGGGTCGGCGATGACCAGGCCGAAGCGCTCGTCTGCGGCGAGCACGGCGTCCATCGGCCCCTCTCGGACGTCGACGGTGACGCCGGCGGCCTCGGCGTTGAGCCGGGTCAGGGCGCAGGCGGCGGGGGAGACGTCCACGCACACGACCGGGCGCTGGGACAGGTGCGCCGCCAGCAGCCCGATGTGGCCGGCTCCGGAGCAGAGCTCGAGCAGCGGCCCGGCGGGCAGGTCGGCGGCGAGCGCGGCGGCCCAGCGTGACTGCGCGGCTGTCCAGGGACGGGGCTCGAGGACGCCCTCGTGCCAGGCGATCACCAGAGGGCCGAAGGGGAGGGAGCGGAGCACGGTCTGCACGAGGCCGTCGTACCCGCACCGGAAACGCGCATGCGTGCTGTCCAGCCCCGGTGCGAGGGTGGGCCCATGCCCGACGCCCTGGACGACCTGACCATCCTGAGGACCTACCTCCAGCGGGCCCGCGAGACCGTGCTGTGGAAGCTCGAGGGCCTCTCCGAGCGGGACGTACGACGGCCGCTCACGCCCACGGGCACCAACCTGCTGGGCGTCGTGAAGCACCTGGCGAGCGTGGACGTGGAGTACCTCGGCTCCTGCTTCGGCCACCCGTGGCCCGAGCCGATGCCGTGGATGGCCGAGGACGGCGAGCACAACGCCGACATGTGGGCCACCCGGGAGGAGTCCCGGGAGTGGGTGGTCGACCTCTATCGCCGCGTCTGGCAGCACGGCGACCACACGCTCGCGACCGTCGGGCTCGACGACCTGGGCGAGGTCCCGTGGTGGCCCGAGGAGCGCCGGCACCCCTCGCTGCGGCGGGTGCTGGTCCACGTCGTCGCGGAGACCAACCGCCACGCCGGCCAGATGGACATCCTGCGCGAGCAGCTCGACGGTCCGGTCGGGATGCTGCGGACCGCGCCGAACCTGCCGCCCGAGGACGAGGCGTGGTGGGAGGCCTATCGCGCGCGGCTGCAGGCCGTGGCCGACGAGTTCGCCTGAGAGCCGCCCCGCAGACCACCGCAGACCAAGAGAGCCGCCCGCGACGTGGGAGGGCGTCGACCTGGGCGGCTCTGTTCGCGCCGGTGCCGGCCTGGGAGGACGCTGTGCACTGGTGCGCTTGGAAGACGACACCCCCGAGATCTGAGCGTGCGACTCGATCCGGAGGTTCCCCGCATCCTGGGCGACGAAACAGCGTCCGGCGGTCAGTCGTGCTGCGCAGGCGGCACGAGCAGGTGGTGAAGGCCCGTGGCCGCGGTCGCGGCGCCGACGACGAGCAGGCCGGTGAGGAAGGTCTCGGTCTCCCGGCTCGGCCCGAGGCCGAGGACGACCGCCGTCGAGGCCCACAAGAGGGTGGTGGTGTCAGGTTCGCGCATGATGCCCCCCATCTCCGCGATGTCGTCCCAGGATGTGCCACCGGTCACGGCCGGCGCGAGGGTTTCCTGCCGGATCGGGCACAAGGTCGCTCCAGATCGCGACCAAGGGCATGACCGGTGGTCCGCTCGCCGGTGACCATCCGCGCCGCAGGGGTGGCGACGTAGCCTGCCGGGGTGGAGTCGACGGGTGACACGGTCGCCGCGTTCTGGGCGTCGTACGTCAGCGCGAGTGGGTACGACGGCCCGCTGGTCACCTCCTACGCCTTCGGCGACAGCCCCGAGCTGGCCGACGAGCTGGGGGAGCTGGTGCTGCACGGACCCAAGCGGGCGACGGCCGAGCTGGCGCAGGCGTTCGGAGGGGACGGCGACCCGATGCCTCAGGTGGATGACCGGTGCGTCGTGCTCGACGGTGCCGGGCGCCCGCTGGCCGTCGTACGCACCACCGACGTGCGGGTCGGCCCGCTCTCGTCGGTCGACGATGCGTTCGCCTGGGACGAGGGGGAGGGTGACCGCAGTCGGGACTGGTGGCTCGACGCGCACACCCGCTTCTTCCGCCGGGAGTGCGAGGCCAACGGCTGGGACTTCAGCGACGCCATCCCGGTCGTGTTCGAGCGGTTCGAGGTCGTGTGGCCGGTCAGAGGTGCAGGTCGCGGGCGCTGAAGGTGTCGCAGGCGTCGAGCGTGCCCTGGGACAGGCCCGTCTTGAACCAGTACATCCGGGCCGAGGCGGATCCGTGGGTCCAGGACTCGGGGTTCACCCGGCCACCGGACTTCTGCTGGATCCGGTCGTCACCGACGGCCGCCGCGGCGTCGAGCGCGCGGGCGATGTCGTCCTGGGTGAGGTCGAGGATGTAGACCTCACCGTTGGCGTCCTCGACCGTCGTGGCGTACTTCGACCACATGCCGGCGTAGCAGTCGGCCTGCAGCTCCAGGCGCACGGTGTCGCTCTGCGGCCCCTTCTGCGTGCGCACCTTGCCCATCGTGCCGAGCAGGTCCTGGACGTGGTGGCCGTACTCGTGGGCCAGCACGTAGGCCTCGGAGAACGGCCCACCCTTGGCGCCGAGGTCACCCTGGAGCATGTCCTTGAAGAACGTCGTGTCGAGGTAGACAGTCTTGTCAGTCGGACAATAAAACGGCCCGACCTGGGCGGTGGCGCCGCCGCAGCCGGTCTGCGTGCTGCGGGAGAAGAACACCGCGAGGCTCTTGGAGTAGGCCACGTCGGCCTGCTGGGGCAGCTCGCCGGCCCAGAACGCCTGGATGTTGTTGACGTCGGCGACCAGCGCGCACTGCTCGGTCTTGTTGGCGTCCGCGCCGGACGTGCAGTCGAGCCCCTGCACCTGCGAGTCGTCGGGCGCGGCACCGCCGGCACCGCCCGCGCCGCCGCCCCCGCCGTTGACCGCCTGCACGATCACGAAGATCAGGATCAGCAGCACGACGCCGCCCAGACCACCTCGGCCGCCCGTGCTCGAGGGGATCGGGATCGGCAGGCCACGGCCACCGCCACCCCCGCCGCGGCGTACCTGCACCTGCGAGGAGTCCAGCCGGGCCCGAGGGTTGAAACGCATGCACGTAGGCTTGCACACGGCCATGATCACCGTCACCGACCTCGAAGTACGCGCCGGCGCTCGACTGCTCATGGAGCACGTGTCGTTCCGCGTGGGACCTGGCGACCGCGTCGGCCTGGTGGGCCGCAACGGCGCGGGCAAGACCACGCTGACCAAGGTCCTCGCGGGCCAGTCACTGCCTGCCTCCGGCAAGGTCACCTGCTCGGGGGAGATCGGCTACCTGCCGCAGGACTCCCGCAGCGGTGACCCGGAGGTGCTCGCGCTCCATCGCGTCCTGTCCGCGCGGGGCCTCGACGACGCCGTACGCCGGCTGCGCGAGTCCGAGCACGAGATGGGCTCCGACGACCCGGTCGTCCGCGACAAGGCGATGAAGAAGTACGAGCGGGCCGACGCCGCCCTGCACGCCGGCGGTGGCTACGCCGCGGAGTCCGAGGCGCGACGCATCGCGGCCAGCCTCAACATCGAGGACCGCATCCTCGACCAGCCCCTGCGGACGCTGTCCGGAGGGCAGCGGCGCCGCGTCGAGCTGGCACGGATCCTGTTCTCCGACGCCGAGGTCCTCATGCTCGACGAGCCGACCAACCACCTCGACGCCGACTCCGTGGTGTGGCTGCGGGAGTACCTCCGCACCTACAAGGGCGGCCTCATCGTGATCAGCCACGACGTCGGGCTCCTGGAGGCGTGCGTCAACCGGGTGCTGCACCTCGATGCCAATCGGGCCGAGGTCGACGTCTACGCCATGGGCTGGAAGGCCTACCTCGAGCAGCGCGAGATCGACGAGCGCCGCCGCAAGCGCGAGCGCGCCAACGCCGAGCGCAAGGCCAGCTCGCTGATGGACCAGGCCAACAAGATGCGCGCCAAGGCGACCAAGGCCCAGGCCGCCCAGTCGATGATGAAGCGCGCGGAGCGCCTGATGGAGGGCGTCGAGGGCGAGCGGCGCGCCGACCGCGTGGCCCGCATCGCGTTCCCCAAGCCGGCCCCGTGCGGCAAGACGCCGTTGACGGCGAGCGGCCTGTCGAAGTCCTACGGCTCGCTGGAGGTCTTCACCGACGTCGACCTCGCGATCGACCGGGGGAGCAGGGTCGTCATCCTCGGGCTCAACGGCGCCGGCAAGACCACGCTGCTGCGCATCCTGGGCGGGGTCGACCGGGCCGACACCGGGCAGGTCCAGCCGGGCCACGGGCTCAAGCTCGGCTACTACGCCCAGGAGCACGAGACCCTCGACACCTCGCGCTCGGTGCTGGAGAACCTCCACACCGCCGCGCCCCAGCTCACCGACACCGAGGCGCGCAGCGTCCTGGGGTCGTTCCTCTTCTCCGGCGACGACGCGATGAAGCCCGCCGGCGTGCTGTCCGGCGGCGAGAAGACCCGTCTCGCCCTGGCGATCCTCGTGGTCTCCAGCGCCAACGTGCTGCTGCTCGACGAGCCGACCAACAACCTCGACCCCGCCTCGCGCGAGGAGGTCCTGGCCGCGATCCGAGCCTACGAGGGCGCGATCATCCTGGTCACCCACGACGAGGGCGCGGTCCACGCGCTCGAGCCGGACCGGGTGCTGATCCTCCCCGACGGCGTCGAGGACCTCTGGACCGCGGACTACGCCGACCTGGTTGCCCTGGCGTAGCGGCGTCCGCGCCCACCGCGCGGGTCGCCTCGCGACGCTGCCCTAGGTTGAGCCCATGAACCCCGAGATCCTCGAGGCCGGCGGCGTGCGCGTGGACGTCGCCGACGGCGTCGCGACCGTGACCCTGGACCGTCCCGACCGGCGCAACGCCCAGACCCCGTCGATGTGGGCGGCGCTGGCCCACGTGGGCGACTCCCTCCCGGACGACGTGCGCGTCGTCGTCCTGCGCGGCGAGGGCCAGTCGTTCTCGGCGGGCCTCGACCGCCGGCTGATCGACGGCTCGGGCATCGAGGGCGAGGACGACATCCCCGGCCTGATGTCGCAGTCCGACGACGCGATCGTCGACTGGGTCGACGTCTGCCAGCACGGGTTCACCTGGCTGCGCGACCCGCGCTTCATCTCGATCGCCGTCGTGCACGGGCACGCCTACGGCGCGGGCTTCCAGCTCGCCCTGTCGTGCGACTACCGGATCGCCACCCCCGAGGCGGCCTTCTGCATGAAGGAGTCGGCGCTCGGCCTCGTCCCCGACCTGACCGGCACCAAGCCGCTCGTCGAGGCCGTGGGCTACTCCCGCGCTCTCGACCTCTGCGCCACCGCCCGGGTCGTCGGCGGCGAGGAGGCGGCCGCGATCGGGCTCGTCAACGTGCTCACGTCCGCCGAGTCGCTCGAGGACGAGGTCGCCGCCGCGGTCGCGCGGTTCTGCGGCCCGCCCCACGGCGCGGTCGCCGCGACCAAGCAGATCGTGCTCGCCGCGTCGGAGAACGACCTCGACTCCCAGCGCCTCCTCGAGCGCCGCACCCAGGTCGGCCGGCTGCGCGACCTCGCCCGGCAGCTCAGCGGGCAGGCCTGAGCCAGGCCGTCCACCGCTCCACCGCGACGAACCCCATCGTCTCGTAGAGCGGCCGCCCGTCGTCGCTCGCGACGAGCACGGCCGGCAGGTCGGGCTCGCACAGCGTGGCGGCCCAGGTCGCGGCCGCGCCGGCACCCCGGCCCCGCCCGGACGGGAGCGCGGCGACGTACTCCACGAGCACGGCGCCGCCCGCCACGTGCGCCGCGGCGACCGCCGAGGGCTGCCCGTCGACGTACGCCAACCAGACGCGGGTGGTGCCGTCCAGCAGCGGCGGCGCGAGGATGCTGCCGGGCACCAGGGGCTGCAGCTCGGGCATCGGGTAGCCCTCGACCAGCACGCGCTCCGCGACCGCGAGCGTGTCCTCGTCGGCGACCTGCCGCAGCCCGACGCCGTCACGCAGCGGGGGAGCGGCGCCGCCGGGGAAGCGGACCATCAGCGGCGGGTGCCCGATCCTCACCAGCCCGTGGGCCGAGAGGTCCGGGGTGGGGAACGGGCTCACCAGGAAGTACGGCGCCCGGTCCGGCACCAGGCCGCCCACCTCGCCGAGCACCTCGGCGTACTCCCCGGGCGCGAGCGGTGCCGTCACGACCACCGGGTTGGTCAGCGCGCCCTTGTCGCCGACGAACCCGCCCGCCCACCGAGGCGTACGGCGGGAGGGCCGGCCCAGCGAGTCGGCGACGGCCACGCCCCACGAGGCGTGCACGGCCACCGCGCGGCGCACGAGCGTGTCGGAGTCGGGGAGGTCCGGCTCCCAGCCGGTGGCGAGGTGCTCGCCCTCGTCGGGCTCGATCGAGCTGCGCGGCTCCGGTGGACCAGCCATGCCTGCATGGTGCTCCTCCACAGCCGTCGGAGGGCAGGACCGAGGTCCGGAACAAAATGAGGGTCCGTGCTGGTTGGGTGGTCGATATGGCGATGCACACCGGCATGGGGCCGGTCTGGCGACACATGCGCACCGACCGCAGCGCGGCCGACGTGCGGCTCGGGCGCGACACCCTGCGCCGGGTGCTGGCGTTCGCGACGCCGCACAAGCCCGTCATCACGGTGTTCCTGGTCCTGACGGTCCTCGACTCGCTCCTGGTCGTGGTCAACCCGCTGGTGGTCAAGGAGATCGTCGACGTCGGCATCAAGGACTCCCGCGTGTCCTACATCGCCGTCCTGGCGGCGATCATGGCGGCGGTGGCGCTGCTGGAGGCGGGGCTGACGGTGTGGTCCGGGGTGCTGTCCTCGCGCATCGGCGAGGGGCTGATCCTCGACCTGCGGTCAGCGGTCTTCGCCCACGTGCAACGGCTGTCGCTGGCGTTCTTCACCCGCACGCAGACCGGGGCCCTGGTCAGCCGGCTCAACAACGACGTCATCGGGGCGCAGCGCGCCTTCACCTCCACCCTGCAGAGCACGGTGAGCAACAGCATCGCGGTCGTGGTCGTCGGGGCCACGATGATCACGCTCAGCTGGCAGGTCACGCTGCTGTGCCTCGTGCTGTTCCCCGTGCTCGTGCTGACCGCGCGCTGGGTCGGGGGCCGCCTCTCCGAGCTCACCCGCCGGCAGATGGACGGCAACGCGGCCCTGGGCAACGCGATGACCGAGCGGTTCAACGTCGGCGGGGCCATGCTCCTCAAGCTCTTCGGCCGCCGCGAGGTCGAGGACGAGCAGTTCACCGCCAAGGCCGCCGTCGTGCGCGACCTCGGCGTGCGCATCTCGCTGATCACCCGGCTGTTCGCGGCCACCCTCATGCTCATCCCCGCGCTGGCGACCGCCCTGGTCTACGGGGTCGGCGGCTGGCTGGTCGTGCGCGGCGACCTGTCGATCGGCACCCTGCTCGCGCTCGGCACGCTCCTGCTGCGTCTGCTGGGCCCGCTGCAGGGCCTCTCCAACGTGCGCATCGACGTGATGACCGCGCTGGTCAGCTTCGAGCGGGTCTTCGAGATCCTCGACCTGCCGACGACGGTCCCCGAGAAGGCCGACGCCAAGGAGCTGCCCGCGGGCTCCTCGACCGTCGAGTTCGACGACGTCGTGTTCCGCTACCCTCGCGCCGACGAGGTGTCGCTGGCCAGCCTCGAGGCGGTCGCGCGACGCGAGACCAAGGACACCGGCGAGATCCTGCACGGCGTGAGCTTCCAGGCCGGCGAGGGCGACATGGTCGCACTGGTCGGCCCGTCCGGCGCGGGCAAGACGACCGTCACCCACCTCGTCGCGCGGCTCTACGACGTCACCGGCGGTGCCGTGCGCGTGGGTGGCACCGACGTGCGCGACCTGACCCTGCAGTCCCTGGAGGACGCGGTCGGCTACGTCACCCAGGACGCCTACATGTTCCACGACACGATCCGGGCCAACCTCGACTACGCCCGCCCCGGCGCCTCCGAGGACGAGCTGTGGGCGGCGCTGTCAGCGGCGCAGATCGACCGGCTGGTGAGGTCGCTGCCCGAGGGGCTCGACACGGTCGTGGGGGACCGCGGCTACCGCCTCTCCGGCGGCGAGCGCCAGCGCCTGGCGATCGCGCGGCTGCTGCTCAAGGCCCCCCGCATCGTCGTCCTCGACGAGGCCACCGCCCACCTGGACTCCGAGTCCGAGGCGGCCGTGCAGCGCGCACTCGACACCGCGCTGGAGGGACGCACGTCGCTGGTCATCGCCCACCGGCTCTCGACCGTGCGCAACGCCGACCGCATCCTGGTGCTCGACGAGGGCCGGATCGTCCAGCAGGGCACCCACACCGAGCTGCTGGCGGAGGGCGGGCTCTACGCCCACCTCTACCGCACCCAGTTCGCCGACCAGCCCGTGGAGGCCTGATGGACCTCGGACTCGCCGACCGCACCTACGTCGTGACCGGGGGGTCGCGCGGTCTCGGCCTGGCCACCGCCCGTGCGCTGGTCGGCGACGGTGCCCACGTGGTCGTCTCGTCCCGCTCCCAGGAGTCGGTCGACCGGGCCGTCGCCGAGCTGGGGGAGCGGGCCACCGGCGTCGCCGCCGACCTGGCCGACCCCGACACCCCGCGGCGCCTCTTCGACGCCGCGCACTCGGCCACCGGCCGGCTCGACGGCGTGCTCGTCTCGGTCGGCGGCCCCCCTGGCGGCACGGTCGCCGACATCACCGACGAGCAGTGGACACAGGCCTTCCAGAGCGTGTTCCTCGGTGCCGTGCGCGTCGCCCGTGAGGCGGTCGACCGGCTCGAGGACGGGGGCTCGGTCGTCTTCGTGTTGTCCTCGACCGTCCGCGAGCCGATCCCCGGGCTGGCGATCTCCAACGGACTGCGCCCCGGCCTGGCGATGGTGATGGACTCGCTGTCGCAGGAGCACGGCGCTCGCGGGCTGCGGTTCAACGCCGTCCTGCCCGGCCGCATCCAGACCGAGCGCATCCAGGAGCTCGACGACGCCGCCGATGACCCGGCCGCCGCGCGGGCGGCCCAGGAGGCGCGCATCCCGCTGGCCCGCTACGGCCGGCCCGAGGAGCTGGGCGACGTGGCGGCGTTCCTGCTGTCGCCGGCGGCGAGCTACGTGACCGGGGTCGCCCTGCCGGTCGACGGTGGCTTCCTGCGGGGCCTCTGACCCCCGCGAGCCTCGTCCCACACCAGGTAGCCGAAGCCGCCGACCGCGAGCGCTCCGAAGAACCACCACTGGATGCCGTAGAACAGGTGCGGCCCGTCGCCCAGGTCGGGCTTGTCGACCGGCACGAGGGCGGGGGTGACCGTCGGGGTCTCGCGCTGCAGGTCGACGAAGCCCTGCCGCAGCGGCCCGTCCACGCGGTCGGTGGCCGCGCGGCTGGAGACCTCGCGGGTCGAGCCGCCGGTGATCCCGGTCTTGTCGCCGGTCGAGTCCGCCCGTGCCCAGCCGGTCACCTGGACCCGGCCCGCAGGCGGGTTGGGTGCGTCGTCGGGGCCGAAGCCGGGGTCCTGGGTGGCCGTCCACCCGCGGTCGACCAGCACGTAGGACCCGTCGTCGAGCCGCAGCGGGGTGACCACGTCGACGCCGCCGTCCCCGTCCCGGGTCTGGTAGCGGACCACGAAGGTGCCGGCGGCGTCGTAGGTCCCCGAGGCCGTCACCCGGCGGAACTCGCGGCTCTCGGGCAGGGGCGCGTCGACGGAGAGGACGTCGGCGACCGGGGCGGGGGAGGCCGCCAGGTTGCGCTCGGTCCAGGCGTTGCGCTGCTCGCGGTCGTGGAGCCGGTGGAACTGCCACTCGCCGAGCCGCACGGCCCCCCAGGCCATGAGCAGGACGGCGGCGAAGAAGAGCACCCACCTCCGGGACAGCAGGAAGCCGAGGCGCATGAGCCCAAATTACCCAGTCGCACATAAAGTGGGCCGGGTGGATGCCCCGTTCCCCCTGACCGACCGCTTCGGCCGCGTCGCACGCGACCTGCGTGTCTCGCTCACGGACCGGTGCAACCTTCGCTGCACCTACTGCATGCCCGCCGAGGGACTCGACTGGCTGCCCGACGACCGCGTGCTCACCGACGACGAGGTGGTGCGCCTGGTCTCGATCGGCGTGCGCCTGCTCGGCGTCGACGACGTGCGCTTCACCGGCGGCGAGCCCCTGGTCCGGCGCGGGTTCGTCGACATCGTGCGACGCTGCGCCGAGCTCGAGCCGCGCCCCCAGCTGTCGGTGACCACCAACGCCCTGGGCCTCAAGCGCCAGGCGGTCGCCCTGCGCGACGCGGGCCTCGACCGGGTCAACGTCAGCCTCGACACCGTGCGTGCCGAGACCTTCAAGCAGATGACGCTGCGGGACCGCTTCGACGACGTGGTCGCCGGTCTGGCCGCAGCCCAGGCCGCCGGCCTCAGCCCGGTCAAGGTCAACGCGGTGCTCATGCGCGGCGTCAACGACGACCAGGCGCCCGAGCTGCTGCGCTGGTGCCTCGAGCGGGGCTACGAGCTGCGCTTCATCGAGCAGATGCCGCTCGACGCCCAGCACGGCTGGCGACGCGACGACATGGTCACCGCCGACGAGATCTTCGCCTCGCTGGAGCAGCACTTCGTGCTGGAGCCGGCCGAGGAGCCCCGCGGCACCGCGCCCGCCGAGCTGTTCCGGGTCGACGGCGGCCCGGGCCACGTCGGCGTGATCGCCTCGGTCACCCGGCCGTTCTGCGGCGACTGCGACCGGGTGCGCCTCACCGCCGACGGCCAGGTCCGCAACTGCCTGTTCGCCCGCGAGGAGTCCGACCTGCGGGCGGCCCTGCGCGGTGGCGCGAGCGACGAGGAGATCGCCCGCCGCTGGCAGCAGGCGATGGCCACCAAGCTGCCGGGGCACGGCATCGACGACCCGACCTTCCTGCAGCCGGCCCGGCCGATGTCGGCCATCGGAGGCTGACGGCGCCTCAGGCCGCCTCGGGTGCTCAGCAGTCGAGCGAGCGGGTGCCCCGGTCGGTCTCCAGCTCGGGGCGCTCGGGGACGTAGACGTCCATGCCACCGGGGTCGGGCGAGGCGCCGGCGTTGGCGAGCACGACCGCGACGTAGGGCAGGATGATCGCGCCGGCGATGAAGAAGGGCCACGCCGGGGTGTTGCGGAACACGATCGCGAGGATGAAGCAGACCGTCCGGATGCTCATGGAGAACAGGTAGCGACGCTGCCGCGCCGCGATGTCCTGGCTGCGAGGGACGGTCGCGCTGGTGATCCTGACCGAGTCGTCGGTCTTCTTCCGCACGCCTCGAACCTACCCTCGCCGACCAACCCGCCGAGGTGCGCGCGGGTGTGACTAGCCTGACGTCATGAGCAACCGGACCTACCGCGTCACCGAGATCGTCGGCACCTCCAAGGAGAGCGTCGACACCGCGATCCGCAACGGCATCGAGCGAGCCGCGTCCTCGCTGCGCCACATCGACTGGTTCGAGGTGACCCAGATCCGCGGACACGTGCAGGACGGCACGGTCGAGCACTTCCAGGTCGGCCTCAAGGTCGGCTTCCGCCTCGAGGACGACGGCGACATCGACTGAGCCCGCCCGGCACCCGCCCGATTTCGGGTACCCACGGGTAGCCCCTAGCGTCGATCGCGAGACGACTCGAGGGACACAGAAGAGGTGCGGGACGTGGCGAGATCGGTGCTGGTGACCGGAGGCAACCGGGGCATCGGGCGCGCCATCGCGGAGGCCTTCCGCGAGCTGGGCGACGACGTCGCGATCACCTACCGCTCCGGCGAGCCGCCGGAGGGCTTCCTCGCCGTGCGGTGCGACGTCACCTCCGCCGAGGACGTGGACGCCGCCTTCGCCGAGATCGAGGAGAAGCAGGGCCCCGTGGAGGTCCTGGTCGCCAACGCGGGGATCACCGACGACACCCTCCTGCTGCGCATGGGCGACGACGCCTGGAGCCGCGTCATCGACACCAACCTCACCGGGTCCTTCCGCGTGGCCAAGCGCGCCGCGCGTGGCATGCTCCGCGCCCGCCGGGGCCGCATCGTCTTCATCTCCTCCGTCGTCGGGATGCTCGGCTCCGCCGGCCAGGTCAACTACGCCGCCTCCAAGTCGGGCCTGGTGGGCATGGCCCGGTCGATCGCCCGCGAGCTCGGCAGCCGCGGCATCACCGCCAACGTCGTGGCGCCCGGCTTCGTCGAGACCGAGATGACCGAGACCCTCTCCGAGGAGCTCAGGAGCACCTACCTCGCCCAGATCCCACTGGGCCGCTACGCCACGTCCGACGAGGTGGCCGGCACCGTGACGTGGCTGGCCGGCGACGCCGCGGGCTACGTCACCGGAGCCGTGATCCCCGTCGACGGCGGCCTCGGCATGGGCCACTGACCGGCCGACCGCCCACCACCTGCTCGTCCCCAGAACCCCCAGGAGAAGGACACGACCATGGGAATCCTCGACGGCAAGCGCATCCTCGTCGCCGGCGTGACCACCGACGCCTCGATCGGCTTCGCAGCCGCCCGCGTGGCGCAGGAGCAGGGTGCGACGGTGGTGATCTCCAACTTCGGCCGTGCGCTGCGCATCACCGAGCGCATCGCCGGACGCCTGCCCCAGCCGGCCCCGGTCATCGAGCTCGACGTGACCGATCCCGAGCACCTCGAGCGTCTCCCGCAGGTGCTCGGTGAGCACGTCGACGGGCTCGACGGGGTGGTGCACTCCATCGCCTACGGCAACCCCGAGACGCTGCTCGGCGGCGACTTCCTGCGTGGCCCGTGGGAGGACGTCTCCCAGGCGGTCCAGGTCTCGGCCTACTCCTTGATGTCGCTGAGCAAGGCCTGCCTGCCGCTGCTGAAGGACGGCGGCGGCTCGATCGTCGGCCTGACCTTCGACGCCGGCGTCGCGTGGCCGGCGTACGACTGGATGGGCGTGGCCAAGGCCGGCCTCGAGTCGTGCTCGCGCTACCTCGCCCGCGACCTCGGGCCGCAGGGCGTGCGGGTCAACCTGGTCTCCGCCGGGCCCCTGCGCACGCTCGCGGCCAAGGCGATCCCGGGTTTCGAGAGCCTCGAGACCTCCTGGCGCGACCGCGCCCCGCTCGGCTGGGACGAGACCGACACCGAGCCGACGGCGCGCGCCGTGGTCGGGCTGCTGAGCGACTTCTTCCCCGCGACGACGGGCGAGATCGTGCACGTCGACGGCGGCTTCCACGCCATGGGTCTCTGACCGGGATCGAGGGCGGGGGTCCCTGAAAGGCCCACGGCCCGCACGCTCGCCGGGACTACCGCCGGGCCCCGAACGGACATTTCGTCCCGCGATGGAGATCCCGCGCGGGACAGAGCACGACATAAGGTGCGCTTTGGTGGAAACCGGCTGCCACACTGGCACCGTGGACGGACGACGGCTGGTGATCATGCGGCACGCTGCTGCGGCGCCGCACGCCTCCAACGATGCCGACCGTCCGCTGACGTCGCGGGGGCGCAGCACCGCGGCCGAGGCGGGGGAGTTCCTCCGGTCGATCGGGGTCGTGCCCGACCACGTGCTGGTCTCGCCCGCGCGGCGGTGCACCGAGACGTGGGCGCACCTGCGCGCCGCCCTGGACCCGCCGGACGGCCTCGTGGAGGTCGTGGACGACCGCATCTACGCCGCCTCCGCCGACAGCGTGCTCGAGGTGCTGCGGTCGGTGCCGGAGACCGCCCACACCGTGCTGCTCATCGGGCACAACCCGTCGGTCGCCTACGTCGCGTCGGTGCTCGCCGACGCCGACGGGCCGATGGAGGTGCTCCAGCAGCTGCTCAACGGCATGCTCCCCGGCGCGCTCGCGGTCTACGAGACCTCGGCGGCGTGGGCGGGGCTCGACATGCTCGGCGCCAAGCCGACCCACTTCCACGACGGCAGCGCGAGCTGAGCCCTCACGGCGCCGGGACCAGCGGCGGCGCCGGGGTGACGATGCCGGCCTCGGCGTCGGCGGCCTCGACCTCCTCGCGGCTGATCCCCAGCAGGTAGATCACGGTGTCGAGGAACGGCACGTTGACGGTCGTGTCGGCGGCCTGCTGCACCACGGGCTTGGCGTTGAAGGCCACCCCCAGGCCCGCGGCGGCCAGCATGTCGAGGTCGTTGGCGCCGTCCCCGACCGCGACCGTGGCGGCCTGGCTCACGCCCACCTGGGCGGCGAAGCGGCGCAGGGCGTCGGCCTTGCCCTCCCGGTCCACGACCGCGCCCACGATGCGACCGGTCAGCCGGCCGTCGACGATCTCCAGCTCGTTGGCCGCGGCGAAGTCGATGCCGAGCTCGGCGGCGAGACGGTCGGTGATCTGGCTGAAGCCACCGGACACGATCGCGAACCGGTAGCCCAGGCGCTTGAGGGTGCGCACGAGCGTGCGGGCCCCGGGCGTCAGCACGAGGTTGTCGTAGACGTCGTCGAGCGCCGAGGCGTCGAGGCCCTCGAGCAGCGCGACCCGCCGGGTGAGCGACTCGGTGAAGTCCAGCTCGCCATGCATCGCCGCCGCGGTCACCTCGGCCACCTCGTCCAGGCAGCCCGCGCGCTCGGCGAGCATCTCGATCACCTCGCCCTGCACCAGCGTGGAGTCGACGTCCATCACGACCAGGCGCACGCCGTGGCGCAGCAGGTTGGCGGGCTGGACGGCGATGTCGACCTGGTGGCGCGAGGCCTCCTCGGCGAGCAGCAGGCGCAGGCGCTGGTGGTCGGTCCCCGACACGTGCAGCTCGATGGCGGTGACGGGGTAGCGCGCCATCCGTTCGATGCGGTCGATGTTGCCGCCGATGTCGGCGATGCGGCCCGCGACGGCGGTGATCGCCGAGGCCTTGAGCGGACTGCCCAGCACGGTGACGTGGGAGCGGCCCTCGCGGCGACGCTCGTTGTCGCCGTGGCCCTTGTCGACGGTGACCCCCATCCCGAGGTCGGCGGCCTCCGCCTCCACGGCGCTGCGCAGGTCCTTCCACTGCTTGGGGGCGGTGACCAGGACGCCGAGCACCAGGTTGCCGCGGAGCACGATCTGCTCGATGTCGAGCACCTCGACGCCGTAGCGCGACAGGGTCGAGAACAGGCCTGCCGTCACGCCCGGACGGTCGACGCCGGTGAGGGTGATCAGCAGCGTCCTGGGGGTCTCGTGATCGTCGACGGACACGGCAGAAGGCTAGACGAGGTGGGCGGTCGCCCCGACCACGATCTCAGAGGGTGTGTCCCTATTGGCGGGATTGTCGGTGCCGGGCGGCGCCGTCGATCTCGTGCCCGTTGCTGCCGGACCTGCTGACACGCTCGTGTCGCACACCGGCATGCGGTTGACTCGGGCCACGACGTTCAAGTTCACCCTCGACGTGCGAGGAATGCGCTGCTGCACTCGATCAGCTCCGAGCTCCCGAAGGGCTCGGCGGTCGTGGTGATCGAGGACCTCAACGCCGCCGGCATGCCCCGCAACCGCAAGCTCGCGCGACACATCTCCGATGCCGGGTTCGGCGAGCTGCGCCGCCAGCTCGAGTACAAGACATCGTGGTACGGCACCGAGCTCGTCATCGCGGACCGCTGGTTCCCCTCATCGAAGACCTGCTCGGGGTGCGGAGTCGTGAAGACCGACCTCACCCTCGCCGACTGGGTCTATGAATGCGGGTCATGCGGCCTGGTCATCGACCGGGACCCCAACGCGGCCATCAACCTGGCCCGCTACACCCCACCCGTCCCGCCGGACACGACTGCTTCACCGCCGCTACCCGCGGCTGCCTGACACGCGCACAGCGTGTCCGTGCCTGGATGGACCGGGCCGTAGAGCCGATCGCCACCCTGCTTCACGAAGGGACCCTGGGTCGGAACCGAGACAAGCTCACCCGTGTGGTGGCGCTCGGATGGCAACCAAGAACCACCGCCCTCAACGGGGCGGCGGTCAAGTGAAGCCAGTGTTGACCGAATAGGGACACACCCAGTCAGTACGACGGGGCGCAGGTCGCGGCGACGACCGCACGCCTGGCGGCCGAGGCGAGGTCGTCGAGGGCAGCCCGGCGCTGACCGGCCTCGGCCGCGGTGACGGACCCGCCGTCGTCCTGGGACGCGAGGGCGACGATGTCGAGGCAGCGCAGGCCGAGCACCAGCATCCGGGCCGCGCGGGCGGCGACGTGCGGCGGCAGGTCGAGGTGCTGCTCGCGCCGCAGGTTGAGCAGCGCGTCGGCCACCTCGGGCCGCCACCGGGCGACGTCGAGGGCCGCGAGCCGGTCGGCGGCGCGGGGCAGGGCCGCCCGGAGCTCGCGGTCGGCGTCACCGGGGTCGATCGTCTGCCGCCGGGTGGTGGCGGGGAGCGCCCGCCACGTCACCGACGACCCGACGCGCTCGGGGACCAGCCCGAGGCCGGCCCCCTCGAGGAGCACCGCCTCCTCGGCCTCGAGCGCCGCCTGGTTGAACCCCGCCGGCCCGGCCAGCCCGACCGGATCACCAGGGACCGGCAGCGCAGCGCCGGCCGAGACCGCACCGAGGGCGCGCAGCCGGCCGAGCCCGATGATCAGCGGCTCGGGACCCGAGCCGGTGTCGACCAGGTGCACCGCGTCGCCCGAGGCGACGTGGTCGGCCGCGTCGTCGAGGCTCACCGCGCCGTGCAGCCAGGCGTCGCACCACAGCGAGAGACCGACCGCGGCATAGGCGTCGGGGTCGTCGTGGAGACCCACCTGGCGTCGCTCGGGCGCGGCCCGGCTGCCGGCCAGCTCGGCCTGCCAGCGCTGCCACGAGGGGTGCTCCTGCTCCACCTCGGCAGACTAGCGAGCCGGGTCCAAGGGGGCTCCGTGCGAGACGTAGGGTGGCCGTCGTGATCGATCCGGTGGTCCAGCTCGAGGCGGTCTCGGTCCGTCGTGGGGCCGCGACCCTGGTCGACCGGATCGACTGGGTGGTCGAGGAGGACGAGCGCTGGGTGGTCCTCGGGCCCAACGGCGCCGGCAAGACCACGCTCATGCAGATCGTCTCCGCCCAGCTGCACCCCAGCGAGGGCGAGGCCCACGTGCTGGGCGAGCGTCTCGGCGCCACCGACGTCTTCGAGCTCCGTCCCCGCATCGGGCTGGCCAGCGCCTCCCTCGCCGAGCGCATCCCGCGCTCGGAGGCGGTGCGCGACGTCGTCGTCTCCGCGTCGTACGGCGTGGTGGGGCGCTGGCGCGAGGAGTACTTCCGGCCCGACCACGAGCGGGCCGAGTCGCTGCTCAACGAGCTCGGGGTGGCGCGCCTGGCCGACCGGACCTTCGGCACCCTGAGCGAGGGCGAGCGCAAGCGGGTGCAGATCGCCCGGGCGCTCATGACCGACCCCGAGCTGCTGATCCTCGACGAGCCCGCCGCCGGGCTCGACCTGGGCGGTCGCGAGGACCTCGTCTCGACGCTGTCGGTGCTCGCGCTGGACGGCGTGGCCCCCGCGATCGTGCTGGTCTCCCACCACGTGGAGGAGATCCCGCCCAACTTCACCCACGTCCTCATGCTCCGCGGCGGCAAGGTCGTCGTCGCCGGACCGCTGGAGCACGTGATGACCGAGGCCAACCTGTCGGCCACGTTCGGGATGCCGCTGGTGCTCGAGCAGACAGCCGGTCGCTACGCCGCCCGCCGTCGCCTGCGCCGTCGCAGCACGTGACCCCGCTGGAGCTGCTGCTCGTCGCCCTGGCCGGAGTGGGGGCGGGCTTCATCAACACGGTCGCCGGCTCGGGCACGCTCATCACGTTCCCGACCCTCGTGGCGCTCGGCGTGCCCCCGGTGGTGGCCAACGTCTCCAACAACGTCGGCCTGATCCCGGGCAGCGTCGCGGGCGCGGTGGGCTGGCGCAGGGAGCTCGTCGGGCAGCGCCGCCGCGTGCTGCGCCTGGCCACGGCGAGCGCGGTGGGTGCGTTCCTCGGGGCGGTGCTGCTGCTGGCCCTGCCGAGCTCGGCCTTCGACCTGATCGTGCCGGGGCTCATCGTGGTGGGCCTCGTCCTCGTGGCCGCGGGACCCGCGATCAACCGCCGCGTGGCGAAGGCCCACGAGTCGCCCGAGGACCGCCCCGACGCGTGGTGGGCCTGGCCCGCGACCATGGGTGCCGGGGTCTACGGCGGCTACTTCGGCGCGGCCCAGGGGATCATCCTCGTCGGCTTCCTCGGCGTGGCCCTGGCCGAGGGCGTGCACCGGCTCAACGCGCTGAAGAACGTGCTCTCCGCCCTGGTCAACTCCGTCGCCGCGCTGGTCTTCGTCACCGTGGCCCACGTCGACTGGGTCGTCGCGGCCCTGATCGGCGGCGGCTCGGTCGCGGGTGCCGTGCTCGGCGCCACGCTGGGCCGCCGGCTCTCCCCGGCCCTGCTGCGCGGGGTCATCCTGCTGGTGGGCGGGACCGCCCTCGTGGTCTTCCTCGTCCGCAGCTGAGGCGGGGTCAGGCGGGGTCGGTCGGCTCGACGTACGCCGAGAGCCAGCGGCCGAGCTGGTCGAAGACCTCGTCCCGCACCGCCGGGCGGGACAGCGTGACGTCGTGCAGCGCGCCCTCGACGCGCACGAGCGTGAGGTGGCGCGAGACCTTGGTCGACCAGCGGGCGATCTGGGCGACGTCGAGGACGATGTCGCTGGCGTCGACGGCGGGCTCCCACGCCTTGGGGAACACCGACTGCGTCGAGGTCATCACCAGCGTCGGCAGGGTCAGCGAGAGGCCCTTGTGGACCGTGGCGTGGCCGCGGCGCACCGCGCGCACCCACCCGGCGTGCACCGGCCAGCTGGCCAGGGGCTTCCAGGCCAGGTCGAAGTCCCAGGCACCGTCGTGGTCGCGGTGCAGGCTGCGGGCGTAGAGCCCGCTGACCGAGCGCGGGATCTCCTGGTAGGGCCGCCGCGCGCCGATCTGGTCGATCGCGCGGGTGCCGGCCGTGCGGAGCAGGAACGAGCCGTGCATGTCCAGCCAGGGGGCGTTGAGGAACAGTCCCGCGAGCCGGGGGGAGCGCGCCTCGGCCCACAGCGCCCCGATCAGGCCGCCGGTGGAGTGCCCGCTCAGCACGACGTGGTCGTGGCCGTCGCGCTCGGTGATGACCTGGTGGGCGAGATCGATCTCGGGGTGGTACTCCGCCAGGTCGCGCGCGAAGTTGGGCGTCTGGTGCTCCCGCAGGGAGCGGCCGTACTTCCGCAGGTCGAGGGCGTAGAAGTCGTAGCCGCGGCTGGTCCAGAAGTCGGCCGCCGCGGTCTGGAAGAAGTAGTCGCAGAACCCGTGCAGGTGCAGCACCGCGCGGCGGGACCGCTTGCGCGAGGCCTTGCGACGGACCAGCGTGGCGACGACCGGGCCCTCGTCGTCGGGCGGGAGCTCGAAGGTCTCGGCGTAGTAGGGCCGGCCGAGCACGTCGACCTGCCACGCGGGGCGAGCAGCGGGGGACACGGGGCAATCCTTCCGTACGACGCCAGCCGGCGCGGAGGAGACTGGCCGGATGAGCGCGACCCCCGTCGGACGGCACGACGACCCCGAGCACCTGCTGCCCTGCCCCGAGCGCGGCTGCGACATCGTCGGCATCATCGTCGTCGACGCCCGCGGGTGGGTGCTGCTGCAGGAGCGCGACGAGCACGCGCCGGTCGCCCCCGACAAGTGGGGCCTCGTCGGCGGGCACGTCGACCCGGGGGAGCCGTTCCCCGACGCGATGCGGCGCGAGCTGGCCGAGGAGACCGGGCTGCGGCTGCCGGAGGGCACGTTGCGGATCTGGTACGACGGCGACCACACCCCCGAGACCAAGGCCCGGCTCGGCGTGCGCAACCGCTGGCAGCTGTGGGTGGGCAGGGCCGACCTCACCGACGAGGACATCGTGCTGGGCGAGGGTCGGCAGATCGTGTTCGTCGACCCCGCACGGGTGCCCGAGCTGGACCTGGCCGAGGCGGCCGCGTGGTTCGTGCCCCGGTTCCTCGCCTCGGAGGAGTACGCCGCGCTGCGCTGAGCCGGGGGCCCCTATCCTGCGGTCATGGGAGCAACCAACGCGGTGGTGGTCGGTCACGACGGGTCGAGGTTCGCCGACCGGGCGGTGCGGACCGCGCTGACGTGGGCCGAGAGGACCGGGCAGCCGGTGCGGATCCTGCGGTCGTGGTCGTTGACCAGCGCCCCGCGGCCCGAGTCGATGCGCGAGGGCTTCGTGCCGCCGTTCGCGGACTTCGCCGCCGCCGTACGCCGTGAGCTGGAGACCGACGTGGCCGCGTTCGTGGCCGAGCACCCTGACGTGGAGGTCGTCTACGAGACGCCCCACCAGCCGGCCGCCCAGGCGCTGCTCGAGGCCTCGCGCGACGCGTCGCTGCTCGTGGTCGGCACCCGCGGTCGGGGCGGCTTCAAGGGGCTGCTGCTCGGATCGGTGACCGAGCAGATCGTGCGGCACGCCGACTGCCCGGTGCTGGTCACGCGCGGCCGTCCGGGCGCCGACGACCTGGTCGAGGCCGACGCCGAGCGCACCGTGCCGCTCGACGCCGCCTTCGACGAGTGAGAGGTCAGTGTTGGTAGGTGCCGTGCAGGATCGCGCGCGCCGCGGTCTTGAACGCCAGGTTGAACGACACCACGGCGGGGCTGGCGTCGCTGTCGACGCCGAGCGTGTCCTCCTTGACCGCGTGCACCACGAAGAAGTAGCGGTGGACCTGGTCGCCCTCCGGCGGGGCCGCGCCCATGAACGCCTTGGTGCCGCCGTCGTTGCGGCACATGAACGCCCCCTCGGGCAGTCCCGCGCCACCCTCGGCGCCCGCCCCGGTGTCGAGCGAGGTCACGTCGGCCGGGATGTCGCACACCACCCAGTGCCAGAAGCCGGACGGGGTCGGGGCGTCGGGGTCGAAGCAGGTGACCACGAAGCTCTTGGTCTCCTCCGGGAAGCCGCTCCAGCTCAGCTGAGGTGAGGTGTCGCCCTCGGCGTTGACCTGGTCGTCCTTGAGCGGCTGACCGTCGGTGACGTCGTCGCTGGTCACCTCGAAGGACGGCACCTCGGGCAGCAGGGTGTAGGGATCGGGGCTCACAGGACGGTCGAGCGACATGGGCTTCCTCTCGGGGGTCGAGCACAGCACGGGCCTTCTCCGCACCCTGGTCCGCGCTCTGGTCGGCGGTCAAGGTCCACTCGCCACCCTGCCCACAATGACCGGGTGCATGCCGACCCCACCCCCGCCCCCTACCCGGTTGCCCTGCAGCTGCAGGGCCGCCAGGTGCTCGTGGTCGGCGGCGGTCACGTCGCCCAGCGCCGGGTGCCCGGGCTCCTCGGCTCAGGGGCCGTCGTACGCCTGGTGTCGCCGGAGGTGACCCCTGCCCTGGAGGGCATGGCCACGGGCGGGGAGATCACCTGGGAGCAGCGCCGCTACGCGCCCGGTGACCTCGAGGGGGCGTGGTACGTCATCGCGGCCACCGACGACCCGGCCGCCAACGCCGCGGTGTCGGAGGAGGCCGAGGCCCTGCGGGTCTTCTGCGTGCGCGCCGACGACGCCAGCCAGGCGAGCGCCTGGACCCCGGCGACGGGACGGCACGAGGGCCTCACGGTCGCGGTCGTCGCCAACCGCGAGCCGCGACGGTCGGCCGCCCTGCGCGACCGGATCATCGCGGGCCTGCGTGACGGGCTGCTGCGCGACCCCGGCTCGACCGCCCCGCACGAGGCGGGGGTCGTCCTCGTCGGCGGGGGACCGGGCGACCCCGACCTGGTGACCGTGGCCGCGCGCCGCGCGCTCGGGGAGGCCGACGTCGTCGTCACCGACCGGCTCGCCCCGCGCGCGCTGCTCGACGAGCTCCCGGCCGACGTCGAGCTCATCGACGTCACCAAGCTCCCGCGCGGCCGGGCCGCTGCGCAGGAGGCGATCAACCAGGTCATCGTCGACCGCGCCCGGGCCGGCAAGCGGGTCGTGCGGTTCAAGGGCGGCGACAACTACGTCTTCGGGCGCGGCTACGAGGAGCTGCTCGCCTGCGCCGAGGCCGGGGTCCCGTGCCAGGTGATCCCGGGCATCACCAGCGCCATCTCGGTGCCGGCCCTCGCCGGCATCCCGGTGACCCACCGCGGCGTCGCGCACGAGTTCACCGTCATCTCGGGCCACCTGCCGCCCGGTCACCCGGAGTCGCTGGTCCAGTGGGACGCCGTCGCCCGGATGCGGGGCACGGTCGTGCTCCTCATGGCGGTGCAGAACCTGCCGCGGATCGCCGCGGTCCTCATCGCCGGCGGGCGGCCCTCCGACACCCCGGTGGCCATCGTCTGCGACGGCACGATGCCCACCGAGCGGACCGTCTGGTCGACCCTCGGCACCGTCGAGGTCGACGCCGAGAGGCACGAGGTGCGGCCGCCGGCGATCGTCGTGGTCGGCGACGTGGTCGCCGTGGCCAACCCCGCGGCGTACGACGTGGGCGCGGGCTAGCGACCGCCCTCTGGTTGGCTGGTCCCGTGGCGCAGCTGATCGAGATCGAGGACCCCGCGGACCCGCGGCTCTCCGACTACCGCGACCTGCGCGACGTGCAGCTCCGCGAGTCCGTCGAGGCCGCCGAGGGCCTCTTCCTGGCCGAGGGGGAGAAGGTCGTGCGCCGGGCGGTCGAGGCCGGCTACGCCGCCCGCTCGTTCCTGATGGCGCCGCGCTGGCTGGACGGGCTGGCCGACGTGCTCGGGAGGACCGACGCGCCCTGCTACGTCGTGTCGGAGGCGTTCGCCGAGCAGGTCACCGGCTTCCACGTGCACCGGGGCGCGCTGGCCTCCCTGCACCGCCGGCCGTTGCCGTCGCTGGACGAGGTGCTCGACGGCGCCCGGACCGTCGTGGTGCTCGAGGACGTGGTCGACCACACCAACGTCGGGGCCATCCTGCGCAGCGCGGCCGCGCTCGGCGTCGACGCCGCGCTGCTGGCACCGCGCTGCGCGGACCCGCTCTACCGCCGCTCGGTCAAGGTCGCGATGGGCGCGGTGTTCTCGCTGCCGTGGACCCGCCTGCCCGAGTGGTACGACGCCCTGCCGGACCTGGGCGCGCGCGGCTTCACGACCGTGGCCCTGACCCTCGCCGACGACGCCGTGCCGATCGAGGAGGCCCTGGCCGGGGTCGACCGCGTCGCGCTCGTGCTGGGCTCCGAGGGGCACGGGATCTCCGACCGCTGGCAGGCGACCGCCGACCGGCGGGCGATCATCCCGATGGCCGCCGGCGTCGACTCGCTCAACGTGGCGGCCGCGAGCGCGGTCGCGTTCTACGTGGCGGGCCACTCGGCCGGGTAGTCCTCCGCGACCGAGTCGTGCTGCTTGGTGAGCCGCTTCATGGAGCGCTTGCTCAGCCGGTCGCCGAAGACGGTGCCCCTGGTGTGGTCGGTCTCGTGCTGCAGGCAACGGGCGAGGAGGCCGGTGCCCTCGTAGTGGACCGGCTCGCCGTCGAGGCCCGTGCCGTCGACGGCCGCCCAGTCGGGGCGTGCGCACTCGGTGAACGCCCCCGGGAAGGACAGGCAGCCCTCGTCGCCGTCGTCGAGCCGGCGGTCCTTGCCCTCCGGCAGGGTCACCTCCGGGTTGCACACCACGCCGCGGTGGAACACGCCGTCGTCGTCCGGGCAGTCGAAGACGAACACCGCCAGGTCCACCCCGATCTGGCAGGCGGCGAGGCCGACGCCCTCGGCGGCGTACATGGTCGCGGTCATGTCGGCGACCAGCGACCGCAGCTCGTCGTCGTACGCCGTGACCGGCTGCTGCGGCCGGTGCATGACGTCGGCGCCCCACCGGGTGATCGGGCGGACGGTGCCGCCGTCGGGGAGCTCGGGGCCGACGGAGGTGAGGGGCGAGTCGGGGGAGTCGGGGGGCATGGGCGACATCGTAAGGAGGGGCCTCGCGACCGGCCGAACAGCGTGACCTGCGCCACGCAGCACCGCCCTGGTCCGCAACTGTAACTCCGAGTTACAGTTTCACGCATGACGCTCAACACCGACGCCCCGGCCAGCGGCAGCCAGCGCCGCCGCGGCCTCGCCCGTAGCGAGAAGACCGACCCGATCGGCTTCGCCGTCGCCTTCCTCAACCGCCTCGCCCAGACCCCGGCCCTGGACCGCCTCGGCCTGCGCAAGCCGGCCGAGCAGGTCGTCTACACCGCGACCAAGTCCGGCTTCCAGACCATCGGTGCGGTCAACCGGCAGTTCAAGCGGGCCGGAGGCAAGGGCAAGGGCCAGCGCGTGCCGTCCGCGCAGCGCACCGGCGTCTTCGACCTGACCCCGAGCGAGGACGAGCAGATGCTCGTCGACGTGGTGACCGAGTTCGCCGCGGAGGTCGTGCTCCCCGCCGCGTCCGGCGCCAACGAGACCTGCGAGGCGCCGGCGGAGGTGCTCGAGGCCGCCAACGAGATCGGCCTCCCGATCCTCGGCGTGGCCGAGGACCTCGGTGGCATCGCCACCGAGCGCTCCGCCGTCGCCGGCACCCTCGTGGCCGAGGCGCTGGCCAAGGGCGACATGGGCCTGGCCGTCGCCGTGCTCGCGCCCGCCGCGGTGAGCACCGCGTTGTCGCTGTGGGGCACCGACGAGCAGCAGAAGACCTACCTGCCGGCGTTCACCGAGGACGATGTGCCGGCGGCCGCGCTGGCGCTCGCCGAGCCGCGCCCGCTGTTCGACCCGCGCGACCTCCAGACCACCGCCCGCCGCCAGGGCGACGGCTTCGTGCTCAACGGCGTGAAGTCCGGGGTCCCGCGCGGCCACGACGGCGAGCTGTTCGTCGTCGGTGCCGACCTGGAGGGCAGGCCTCACCTGTTCCTCGTCGAGTCCTCGACGCCGGGCCTCACCGTGGAGAACGACCCGTCGATGGGCGTGCGCGCCGCGGGCATCTCCAAGCTGGTCCTCGAGGACGTCGAGGTCGGCTCGATCGCGCTGCTCGGCGACGCCGAGACCTACCTCGAGGCCGTCCGCCTCGCCCGGCTCGGCTGGTGCGCCCTCGCGGTCGGCACCGGCCAGGCCGTGCTCGACTACGTCGTCCCCTACGTCAACAGCCGCGAGGCGTTCGGCGAGCCCGTCAGCCACCGCCAGTCGGTCGCCTTCATGGTCGCCAACATCGCGATCGAGCTCGAGGGCATGCGCCTGGCGACCTACAAGGCCGCCGCCCGCGCCGCGCAGGGCAAGGACTTCTCCCGCGAGGTCGCGCTTGCCCGCAAGCTCTGCGCCGACAAGGGCATGCAGATCGGCCTGGACGGCGTGCAGCTGCTCGGCGGCCACGGCTACGTCAAGGAGCACCCGGTCGAGCGGTGGTACCGCGACCTCAGAGCCATCGGAGTCATGGAAGGAGGGGTGTTGGTCTGATGATCAACCTCGAGACCCCCAAGAAGCACCGGCCGCTCATCGGTCAGGCCCACCAGGTCGCGATGAACCTGCTGCGCCCCAACAGCCGCAAGTACGACACCCTCGAGCACGAGTACCCCGTCGAGCTCGACATGCTCGCCGCGATGATCGACGGGCTCTCGGAGTCCGGCGCCGGCGAGGGTGCCGGAGCCTCCGGCGTACGCCGTGACGAGACGCCGGCCGAGAAGGACAAGGGCGTCAAGAACGGCGCCAACCTCGCCTCCGTGCTGTCCATCCTCGAGATGTGCTGGGGCGACACCGGCCTGCTCCTCTCGATGCCGCGCCAGGGCCTGGGCAACTCCGCGATCGCCTCGGTCGCCAACGAGGAGCAGCTCGAGCGCTTCAAGGGCGTCTGGGCCGGCATGGCCATCACCGAGCCCGGCGTCGGCTCCGACTCGGCCAACATCCAGACCACCGCCGTCCTCGACGGTGACGAGTACGTCCTCAACGGCGAGAAGATCTACGTGACCGCCGGGGAGCGCGCCGACGCGATCGTGGTGTGGGCGACGCTCGACAAGAGCCTCGGCCGCGCGGCGATCAAGTCGTTCGTCGTGGAGAAGGGCACCCCCGGCATGCGCCTGGAGCGCCTCGAGCACAAGCTCGGCATCCGCGCCTCCGACACCGCGGCGTTCATCTTCGAGAACTGCCGCGTGCCCAAGGAGAACCTCCTCGGGTCGCCGGACATCGACACCAAGCAGGGCTTCGCCGGCGCGATGGCGACCTTCGACAACACCCGTCCGCTGGTCGCCGCGATGGCGCTCGGCTGCGCGCGCGCCGCGCTCGACTTCACCCGTGACCTGCTCGCGCAGAGCGGCGTCGAGGTCGACTACGACGCTCCCGCGTTCAACCAGCACGCCGCCGCGTCGACGCTGCTGCAGCTCGAGGCCGACTGGGAGTCGGCCTACCTGCTGACGCTGGAGGCCGCCTGGAAGGCCGACAACCGCCAGGCCAACTCGCTCGAGGCCTCGATGGCCAAGGCCAAGGCCGGCCGCATGGGCAGCGACGTGACGCTCCGCTGCGTCGAGCTCACCAGCACCCTCGGCTACAGCGAGCACGACCTGCTCGAGAAGTGGGCGCGCGACTCCAAGATCCTCGACATCTTCGAGGGCACCCAGCAGATCCAGCAGCTGATCGTGGCCCGCCGCGTGCTGGGCCTGTCCTCCGCGCAGCTCAAGTAGCAGCCGGGAGCCACAGCACCGCCTCGGTGCCGCCGGCGGGGCGCGACCTCAGGGTCAGCGTCCCGCCGTGCTGCGTCACGACCTCCGTGGCGATCGCGAGGCCGAGCCCGCTGCCGCCCCGTGCCCGCGCCGCGCCGCTGCGGACGAACGGCAGGTGAGCCGACGCGGCGACCTGCGGGTCGAGCTCACCCTCGACATCGTCCGGGCCCCGTTCGAGACCAACGTCTTCGGCCTGCTGCGGCTGACCCAGCTGGTGCTCCCGGGCATGCGGGCCGCGGGGGAGGGCCGCATCGTCAACATGGGCTCGATGGGCGGCAAGCTCACGTTCCCGGGCGGCGGTGTCTACCACGCCACGAAGTACGCCGTGGAGGCGCTCAGCGACGCCCTGCGGTTCGAGGTGCAGGGCTTCGGCGTCAAGGTCGTGCTGGTCGAGCCCGGCCTCATCACGACCGAGTTCGCCACCACCGCGGTCGCCAGCGTCGACTCAGGCGCGACCGGCGCCTCGGGCGACGAGGGTCCCTACGCCCGGTTCAACCGCTCGGTGCGCAAGGGCACCGCGGCGGCGCACACCGGCCCGATGTCCAAGCTGGGCGGACCTCCCGAGGCCGTCGCCAAGGTGGTCCACAAGGCGCTCACCACGTCCCGGCCGCGCGCCCGCTACACCGTCACGCGCCCCCGCCCAGGCGGACGTCCTTGCCGTCCGCTGCCGTCAGCGCGAGGTGCAGGACCTCCTCGGGTGAGCCGTCCACGAAGACGAACGTCGTGTCGGACAGCGTGAGCGGCGGCCGCTCGTGGTGGGACATCACGAAGACCGGCGTGTGGAACGGCGGCTCGTCACCCCACCAGCCGTTCCAGTCCTGGTCCTCCCCCGGTCCGCGGTAGGGGCTGAACTTGTTGCGGCCCATGATCTCCGCCCCGACGTTGCGGTGGAAGTCGCGGACCAGGTAGTCGTCGAGGCCCCGGCTGCCGCCGGGGTCGGTGCGAGTCGGGCAGCTCGCGGTCGCGCCGGTCCAGGAGAACATCGCGGTGGGGTCCGCATGGCCGAACGGGCGCTCGAGGCTCTGTCCCTCACCGGCGGCATAGCCGTCCCTCGACACGTTGAAGTTGTGGACCCTCACCATCTGCGTCACTTCGTCTCGTCTCGACGTCTGCTCGTGGTGGCCCGACCTCTCGCGACCGCGGAACTCATCGTCCCTGCCCGCGCCGGTGCACGGGAAGTTCACCCGGAGGACACGCCGTCGCGGGGGTCGCGTCACCACGGCACGCCAGCGTGGACCTCATGAAGATGCAGATGGTCGCCCTGTTCGGGCTCGCCGCGTACTTCGTCTACGTCACGACGTTCGCGAGCGTCCTCGCGGGGCTCTGGGACCCGAGCTAGACACCTCACCCGCGCCCGGGGGTCTCGACTGGGCTCGACCACCGAGATGGCTCGACCACCGAGATGGCTCGACCACCGAGGCCGACCGAGCCGGGCGCCCACCAGCACCGAATAACGTGGGACCGGCGCACCTGCGCGACACCGACCAGGAAGGTCCCACGCATGACCGCCACCTTGCCGCAGTCCCCCCAGACCGGACCGACCCCCGACCAGCCCGTCGCCGAGACCCTGCTCGGGCTGCTGCGACGGGTGTTCGGCGGCGAGCCGCCGGTGCGGGTCGCGGCCTGGGACGGCTCGGTGGCCGGGCCCGGCGACGCGCCGACCGTCCGGATCACCACGCCCAAGGCGCTGACCCGGCTGATGTACCACCCGGGCGAGCTCGGCCTGGCGCAGGCCTACGTCACCGGTGAGATCGACGTCGAGGGCGACCTGCTCGATGGGTTCCGCCGGGTGTGGGCCCTGACCCGCGAGCGAGGCCTCACCTCGCGGCTCGACGCCGGCACGGTCGTGGCGGGGCTCCGGGCGATGAAGGGACTGGGTGTCCTCGGGACGCCGCCCGCCCCACCGGTCACGCAGGCCAACCTGCGCGGACGTCTGCACACGGTCGGCCGGGACCGCGACGCGATCGCCCACCACTACGACCTGAGCAACGAGTTCTACGACTTCATCCTCGACCGGCACAAGGCCTACTCGTGCGCCTACTTCACCAGCGACGACCCGTCGTACCCGTTGGAGGACGCGCAGCGCGACAAGCTCGACCTGGTCTGCCGCAAGCTCGGCCTCGACAACGCGAGGCCCGGTCACCGACACCTCGACATCGGCTGTGGCTGGGGATCGCTCTCGCTGCACGCCGCCGCGGCGTACGGCGTCGAGGTCGTCGGCGTGACGATCTCGAAGGAGCAGAAGGCCTACATCGACGAGCGGATCGTCCGCGAGGGGCTCGAGGGCCGGGTGGACGTGCGGCTCCAGGACTACCGCGAGGTAGCGGACGGGCCGTTCGACACGGTGTCCTCGATCGAGATGGGGGAGCACGTCGGCAAGCGCAACTACCCCGTCTTCCTGGCGCAGATCGAGCGGCTGCTCACGCCCGGCGGCCGCATGCTGATCCAGCAGATGTCGCGCACGACCAGGCCCGGCGGCGGTCCGTTCATCGAGGCGTTCATCGCCCCCGACATGCACATGCGCCCAGTCGGCGAGACGGTCGCGCTGATCGAGGAGGCGGGCCTCGAGGTGCGGGACGTGCACGCGATGCGCGAGCACTACGTCCGCACCGTCGACGCGTGGTACGCCACGTTCGAGTCCAACTGGGACCGCGTCGTCGCGATGGTGGGAGAGGAGATGGCGCGCGTGTGGCGGCTCTACCTCGTCGGGGGCGCGCTGGCCTTCGAGGAGGGCCGCATGGGTGTCGACCAGGTCCTCGCGGTCAAGTCGAGCGCGGACGGCCGCAGCGGGATGCCCTGGGTGCGAGACTTCTGAGATGGGCTCGGTCGACCTCGCAGCATTCGGCGTCTCGCTCGGGTGGACCGCGCTCGCGATCCTCGTGGTGATGGCGGTGACCTTCGCAGTCGCCCTACGCGTGGGCAAGCACGCGGTCATCGACGTCACCTGGGGCCTCGGCTTCGTCGTGGTCGCGGTCGTCTCGCTGCTGGTCACCGGTGCCGACGCCCGCGGGGTGCTGGTCGTGGTGATGGTCGCGCTGTGGGGCCTCCGGCTCGCCGGACACATCTACCTGCGCTCGCGCGGTCACGGTGAGGACCCGCGCTACGTAGCCCTGCTGAGCAGGGCCCCCAGGAGCGCCAACGCCTACGCCCTGCAACGGGTCTACCTCCCGCAGGCCGTGATCATGTGGTTCGTCTCCTGGGCCGTCCAGGCCGCGGTCACCGGCGACGGGGACCCAGGCGTCCTCGCGTGGATCGGCCTCGTCGTCTTCGCCGTCGGGCTCTTCTTCGAGGCGGTGGGGGACTGGCAGCTCCAGCAGTTCCGCGACGACCCGACCTCGAAGGGCAAGGTGCTCGACACGGGCCTGTGGCGCTACACCCGCCACCCCAACTACTTCGGCGACGCCACCGCCTGGTGGGGCATCTGGCTCGTCGCGGTGGACGCCGGCGGCTGGTGGACGGTCCTCTCGCCGGTGGTGATGACCTGGCTGCTGGCCAAGGGGACCGGCGCCGCCCTGCTGGAGAAGGACATCCACGACCGCCGACCGGAGTACGTCGACTACGTGCGCCGGACGAGCGGCTTCATTCCCCTGCCCCCCAAGAAGCACGCGTGAGCATCCCGCCCGAGCTCTCGCTCGACGGACGTGTCGCGGTGGTGACCGGTGCCGGTGCGGCCGACGGGATCGGGTTCGCCACGGCGTCGCTGCTGGGACGGCTCGGTGCCACCGTCGTGGTCGGGGCGACCACCCACCGCGCTCACGACCGGGCCGCGGACCTGCGGGCCCTCGGGGTCGAGGCGCGGGCCGCGGTCGGCGACCTCACCGACGAGACGACAGTCGCCGCGCTCGCCCGACAGGTGCTGGACGACCTTGGCCGCGTCGACGTCCTGGTCAACAACGCCGGCATGACCAGCCTCGCCGCGCCTGCGATGGACGGCCCGGGCACGGAGTCCGGTGCGCTGGGGTCCTTCCCCCACGAGCGGTGGCGCGCCTCGCTGTCCCGCAACCTCGACTCCGCCTTCCTGGTCTGCCGTGCGTTCGTGCCGCCGATGGCCGCACGCGGGTGGGGTCGCGTGGTCAACGTCGCCTCGGTGACCGGGCCGGTCATGGCCATTCGCGAGGACCCGGCGTACGCCGCGGCCAAGGCCGGCCTGGTCGGCCTGACCCGCTCGCTGGCCGTCGACCACGCGAGCCACGGCGTCACCGTCAACGCGGTCGCCCCGGGCTGGATCGCGACCGGGAGCCAGACCGAGGACGAGTCGAGGCAGGGCCTCCGCACACCGGCCGGACGCAGCGGCACGCCAGCCGAGGTGGCGGGGGCGGTCGGGTTCCTGTGCAGCGACGCCGCGGGCTACGTCACCGGGCAGTGCCTGGTCGTCGACGGCGGCAACAGCATCGCGGAGGAGCGCGCCTGAGAGCCCTATGTCAAGCGGCCTGGTGTTGGAGGTCGTTGAGGCGGCCGTGTAGGTCGGGGTTGTAGGGCTGGTGGTCGGTCCAGCAGCGCCAGAGGATCCGCGTCCAGCCCTGGGCCAGGATCCGTGCTGCGTGGGGGTGGCGTGCGCCGCGTTGGCGGGCGCGGTCGTAGGTGTCGCGGGCCCATGCGTTGGCGCGTGGGGTGTCCTGGGCCCAGTCGACGAGGGCGTCGCGGAGGTGTTTGTTGCAGCCGCGTCGGTAGCCCACGTTGCGGAAAGTCCCGGACTGCCGGGTGGAGGGTGCGACGCCGGCGGCGGCGGCCAGAGCGCCCGCGTCGGGGAAGCGAGCCCGGCAGTCGCCGATCTCGGCGAGCAGGGTGGCGGCGCGGACGGTGCCGGAGCGGGGCAGGGACTGGAAGATCGGTCCGTCGGGGTGGGCGAGCAGTGCTTCTTTGATCCGGGTCTCGAGCGCGGTCTGCTGGCGTCGCAGGGTGGTGAGCAGCTCGACCAGGGTCAGGACGATGAGCTCGCTCGCCTCAGCGGCTGCTCCATCGACGCGTCCGGTCGCGGCCTCATGGAGATGTGCCACGAGCTCGGCGGGTGTCTGGCGTCCGCAGTAGGCGTTGGCCTTGAGCCAGTGCGCCAGCCGGCTCTGCGAGAGCCAGGCGGCTTTGGCCTCGGAGGGGAAGCGGCGCAGGAACGCCAGGCTGATGGCGATGTCGAGGCCGCTGAACAGGCCGATCGCGCCGGGGAAGTTGTGCTGCAGCACCGCGAGCAGCTGGTTGTGGACCGCGATCCGGTGCCCGACCAGGTCTTGGCGGGCGCGGACCAGCATCCGAAGTGCCACCGTCTCGGGGGTATCGGGACGCACGATCGCCCAGCGTCCGGCGTCGGTGCGCAGCGCGTCGGCCAGGACGAAGGCGTCGAAGCGGTCGTCCTTGTTGCCCGCCGAGCCATAGCGGTCCCGCAGGGACTTGACCTGGCGTGCGGAGATCACGACGACCTCGAACCCCTCGCGCAGGAGGTGCTCGACGACCGGTCCGTCGCCACGTTCGATTCCGACCTGCGTGATCTCGTGGCGGCGCAGCAGCGCGGTGATCTTGGCCAGGCCGGAACGCGAGTGCGGGAGCGTGGCTTCCTCGAGCCGGTGACCCTGCGCGTCGATCACGCAGACCGCGTGGTGCTGCCAGGACCAGTCGATCCCGGCAAAGGTGATTCGTGCGGGCGTAGCCTCCATGTGAGTGCTCTCCTTCCGTCTAGCCCACGGATTCAGCACTCCGGTCCGGGACGTGACGGTCGGTCGCTCACTGAGGCGCTCCAGGCCGGCAAGCCTTGGCGCAAAGCCCTATGGCCGATCTGCACGTCCCGGGCCACCGAGCCCCGCAACTCTCAGGCAGGTCGTCCCAGACGGGCGACTCGGTCAGCCTGGCAGTGACTCGGCAGACCCGGGGTGCAGACAGAAGGCCTACTCCTGTCGTGGACCAAGGTCCACCAGTGAGAGCGTCAGCGGAGCAGTTCCGCTGCGGTGACCGTGAGCCCGTAGGGCGCGGTCGCGGTCCAAGGCTCGTCGGCCTCGGCGTGAGCCACCTGGGCGTAGGCGCCGTCGCGGAGCTCCCAGGCGGTGAGTGACGGGGTCGTCGGGTCGACGACCCAGTAGGACGCGATGCCGCTGAGCTCGAAGCGGGCGCGCTTGGTGTGGAGGTCGAGCATCCGCGTGCTGGGCGAGAGGATCTCGACCACCAGGACCGGTGCCGTGACCTTGCGGTTCGCCACGACCGACGCCCGATCTGTCACGAGCAGATCGGGCTGCAGCACGGTGTCGTCGGCCAGCACCACGTCGCACGGCGCGGACAGCACGACGAGGTCATCCGGACAGGCGGCGATGAGGAGCCCTTGGAGCCGGCTCGAGGCGAGCTGGTGCCGAGGGACCGGGGACGGCGTCACGATCAGGGCCCCGTCGAGCAGCTCGTAGCGGTGCCCGTCATCGGGCATCAGCTCGAGATCGGCCGCGGTGAGCGGCCTACTCCATGGCAGGGTCGTCACGATCGTCATTGTGCCGCACCCTCATCGTGCGGGATCGGAGATGGCGACCACCGGGGCGGCCTCCTGGTCGGGAGGAGAGGGGTCCCAGTCCTGCCACGGCCCCATGTCCTCGGCGAACGGCGTGCGCCACGCCGCTTGACCGAGCACCGCCACGACGTACTGGTCGAAGGACATGCCGTAGAGACGCGCGCGAGCCGAGAGCTCGTGGTGCAAGGCGTCGGGCATGCCCCCGACCCAGAAGGACGACGTCCCCTCGACCTGGGCGGCGTAGTCGCGCCAGTAGTGGTGCTCCTCGTCCTTCCGCAGGGCGAGGTGGAGCAGCTCCTCCAGGGGTGGGTGCGGCGCGCAGAGCAGGTGCGGGTCCTCGAGCCGCGCGTGGGCGAGGGCCCTGACCACCTCCGCCGGCCGAGAGGCGAGGTCGTCCTCGCCGACGAACCAGCGTTCGAGCCGGTAGTGCTTGACCAGCAGCTCCTTGACCCTCTGCTGTTCCTCCAGGTCGGGGTAGGACGCCTCGTCGACCCGCTCGACCGAGAGGCGACCTCCACCCAGGCGTAGTCCGATGACCTCGTAGCGGTCGACCGGGGGAAGCCACCCCGGCGGGCCCACCAGCACCTCGTGACCGGTGTCAGGCCGGGAGACCACCCCACTGCCGTCAGCCAGCGGGATCGGAGCGCACGCGGCCAGGTTGAGCAGGGGCTGGACGGAGACCGAGCACCATAGGTCGGTGCGCCCCGCCAGCCCCGCCCGCACCCGCAGGGTCAGGATGGCTCCGTCCAGGACCTCGCCCAGGTGAGCGACCTCACCGGTCGGGAGCCAGGCGAGCAAGGTGGAGGAATCGACCGCGGAGACGATCGCGTCATGGTCGACCCGAGCGTCGCGCAGCTCCCGGCGCGCCCGGGCCACGAGCCAGCCGCCCTCCAGGGGGCCCTGCTCGCGGGTCAGCCGCTCGAGCACCAGACACAGCTCGTGGTCGATCTTCGACAGATCCACATCCATGACACGTCCTCCTCGGATCGGGAGGCGTCAGGATGCAGGACCCCGGCGAAGCCCTGCTCCGGCTCTCCACAGGTCCGACGGGCGGGCGACCTAGGCTGGGGCGGTGCGATTCCTGGACGAGACCGGACTGCCGGCCCACGACCTGACCTACGACGACGTGTTCATGGTGCCGCGGCGCTCGTCGGTCGCCTCCCGCTACGACGTGGACCTGTCGTCCCCCGACGGCACCGGTCTGACCGTGCCGATCGTCGCGGCCAACATGACCGCGGTGTCGGGCCGCCGGATGGCCGAGACCCTGGCGCGCCGCGGGGGCATGGCGATCATCCCGCAGGACATCCCCGGCCCGGTGGTGGCCGACGTGGTCAGCTGGGTCAAGCAGCGCCACCCGGTCTTCGAGACCCCGATCGTGCTCGACCCCGAGCACACCGTGGCCGACGCGCTGGCCCTCATCCCCAAGCGCTCGCACCGCGCCGCCTTCGTCGTCGTCGACGGCCGGCCCGTCGGCGTAGTGTCCGAGGACGACTGCATCGGGGTCGACCGGTTCACCCAGGTCCAGACGGTGATGAGCGCGACGGTCTCCTCGCTGCGCGACGACGTCGAGCCCCGGGCCGCCTTCGAGCAGCTCGAGCGGGAGCGCCGGCGGCTGGCGCCGGTCGTCGACGCGGACGGGCGCCTGGTGGGCGTGCTCACCCGCACCTCCGCCCTCCGGGCGACCATCTACACCCCGGCCCTCGACGCCTCCGGGCGCCTCAAGGTCGGCGCGGCGATCGGCGTCAACGGTGACGTCCGCGCCAAGGCGAAGGAGATGCTCGCCCTCGGTGCCGACTGCCTGGTGCTCGACACCGCCCACGGCCACCAGGAGCGGATGCTCGAGGCGCTGGCCGCCGTGCGCGAGCTCGACCCGCAGGTGCCCGTCGTGGCCGGCAACGTCGTGTCCGCAGAGGGCACCCGCGACCTCGTCCAGGCCGGTGCCGACATCGTGAAGGTCGGCGTCGGTCCCGGCGCGATGTGCACGACCCGCATGATGACCGGCGTCGGGCGGCCTCAGTTCTCCTCGGTCCTGGAGTGCGCCCGCCAGGCCGAGGAGCTCGGCGCCCACGTCTGGGCCGACGGGGGAGTGCGGCACCCGCGCGACGTCGCGCTGGCCCTCGCTGCCGGGGCGAGCGCGGTGATGGTGGGCTCGTGGTTCGCCGGCACCCACGAGAGCCCGGGAGACCTCCACGAGGACGCCGAGGGCAGGCGCTACAAGGAGAGCTTCGGCATGGCCTCGGCCCGGGCGGTCGCCAACCGGACGACGACGGAGTCGGCCTTCGACCGGGCCCGCAAGGGCCTCTACGAGGAGGGGATCTCCTCCAGCCGGATGTACCTCGCGCCGGGGCGTCCCGGCGTGGAGGACCTGCTCGACCAGGTCTGCGCAGGAGTGCGGTCCTCGTTCACCTACGCCGGTGCGCGGACCGTGCCGGAGTTCACCGACCGTGCGGTGGTCGGGGTCCAGTCGGCCTCCGGCTTCCACGAGGGAAGGCCGTTGCCGGCGGGCTGGTGACCGCCCTCAGAGGCGGGCGAACTCCATCACCGCGAGGTACTGACGGCGCGACCTGTCGTAGACGACCGTCACGCCGACCCGACGGGCCCTGCTGGACAGGATGTTCTGCCGGTGGCCGTCGCTGTTCATCCAGAGCTTGACCACGTTGCTGGGGGCGACGCTGCCCGACCAGCCCGCGAGGTTCTCGGCGGCGTAGACCAGGCTGCAGCGGTTCATCAGCCTGCCCAGGTCGGCGTGCTGGAACTTGTCGTAGGTGTCCAGCCAGGTCGCCCAGGAGCTGGAGAACCCGTCCACGCAGGTGTTCATCCTGAGCGCCGGCAGGCCGTGGGAGGCGCGGCGCTTGTTGACCTGGGTGACCAGGCGGTTGGCGTAGTCCTGCAGCGCGGAGGCGCTGGCGCCCTCCCAGGAGTACGCCGCCTGCGCCTGCGGCACGGCGAACGGCGACAGCAGCAGGGCGAACCCGGCGACCAGCGCGCCCAGCGCGCCCAGCGCGCCCAGAGCGGACGATCCACGACGCTTCGACATGAGCTTCTCTCCCACACGTCCCTCATCCCGGTTGCGGGAACCGTACAGGACCTAGGTCCTGTTCCCGCCCGCCTGCCTGGTGTCTGCCCCCGCCCGGGACGGCCGAATCCTCGCCCTCGAGCACCTCCGGGGTGACGCAGCTCCCCTCCAGGGCAGTGCGACGTTCCGTCGGCGCACGGTTGATCCCGTTATGGGATGACTCAAGACGTTCCGCAGCGGTCTGCCGGGACCTCCTCGTCACGCGCACATCTTCCCGCCCGGTCTAGACGCGTGCGGCGACCTCATTCGCCCCTCTGGCCACACGGGTCACAGATGGCGCGAAAGTCCCGCCCGACCCCCCGGCCTCTTTGTCATGATCGGGACCAAGGACCTGTCGTGGTCGGGACCTCATCCCCACGAGGCCTCGTCGCGGATTTCTTGTGGGAGGAAGAAATGTCGTCCATGTCTGCTGCGCCGCGCCCCCTCCGCGGTCGCCTGGTCGCCCGCACGCTGGGCGCGTGCCTGCCGCTGGTCGTCCTGGCCGGCGTCGCCGCGCCCTCGACCGTGCCCGCTGCGGCACCCTCGGGCCCGGCCGTGTCGGGCCGGGTCACCGACGTGGCGTCCACGACCGTCTACGGCCGCTGGGCGGCCAACCCGCGGAACCCCACCAACCCGTTGGCGGACCGCACGTGGGGGGTCTACATGGGCAACCAGGAGCAGGCGTGGCAGCCCTACCTCAGGTCGACGGGGGACACCCGGGACCTGCTCGCCGAGATCGCGCTGCGTCCCAAGTCGAAGTGGTTCGGCGCGTGGATCAAGCCGCGTGACCTCGCCAGCAAGGTGCGCAGCCACATCGCCAACGCCCAGGCGGGCGACCCCGACGCCCTGGTCCAGCTCACCACCTTCGCGATGAAGCCGTGGGAGCACGCCGCGTGCACATCACTGCCCACGACCAGCCAGAGGGCGTTCTACCGGCGCTGGACCGACGCGTTCGCCCAGGGGATCGGCAACGCCCACGTGGCCGTTGTCCTCCAGGCGGACGGTCCCTTCGCGCTCTGCGCCCCCCGCGGCTCCAAGGTCTACTCGAGCCTGATCGCCTACTCGGCACGCAAGCTCGGCTCGCTGCCCAACGCGGCGGTCTACATCGACGCCGGCGCGGGCGACTGGCTGCGTGACGACGTCAAGCGTGCCGCGCAGCTGCTCATCCCCGCCGGGGTCCAGTACGTCCGGGGGTTCGCCCTCAACGCCACGCACTACAGCCCGACCGAGCGCGAGGTCCGCTTCGGTGGCGCCGTGGTGCGCGAGCTCTACCTCCGCGGCATCAGGGGCAAGCGGTTCATCGTCAACACCTCGTCCAACGGCAAGGGTTTCGCCGGCTACACCTACAGGGGCACGAACTTCGACAACGCCCGGGTGTGCGAGACCGTCCTCGACAGCGGCTGCGTGACCCTCGGCATCCCCCCGACGATGGACGTCGCCAACCCGCTGTGGGGGCTCTCGGCGACCGCACGCCGCAAGGCGGCGAGCTTCTGCGACGCCTACATGTGGTTCGGCCGGCCGTGGCTCTACGAGCAGGCCGACCCGTTCGACCTCGACCGTGCCGTCAAGCTCGTGCAGACCTCGCCCTACTCCACGCTCTGACGCGCCTTGGGCCCCCGGACGTCCGGGGGACCAGGGGCACCGAAGACCTCGGCGCGCCCGTCGGACCACACCACGACGCCGCACCGCCCCTCCCGGGAGCGCAGCCAGTCCAGGGCGGCCGTGCCCTGGGCGTAGGCGGACGTCGCGTCCAGGTCCGCCCACGTGAGGTCGGGCCCGACCACCGTCACCGAGGCGACGCCGCGGGGCGGCCGTCCGGTGCGCGCGTCGACCAGGTGCTCACCACGATGGGCGGTGCCGGACGTGGCCACCGCCCCGCGTCGCACCGGCACCCGGGCCACCACCCGTCGAGGGTCGAGCGGGTCCTCCACCCCGACCTGCCACGGCTCCCCATCGGCACGCGCCACGTGGCACACCATGTCGCCACCGGCCGAGAGGCACCAGTCGGTGTCCTCGACCCGTCGCAGTGCCTCGGCCGCCCGCTCCACGGCCCACCCCTTGACGACCCCGCTGGGGTCCAGGACGGTCACGCCCCCCGCCCCTGGCCGTCGTACGTCGAAGACGCCGGCGGACTGCGCCCGGGCGGCCTCGCCGAGGGCGAGCACCTCGGCCACCTCGGGCGGGCAGTCGGCGACGCTCACCTCGTCACGACCGAGCCGGGAGACCCACGAGTCGGGCCGGTAGGTGCTGAAGACCGCGTCGGTCTCGCGCAGCGACGCGAGCACGGCCTCCCACGCGCGGTCGGCTGCGGCGTCGGTGGTGTGGCGGCCGCGCAGCGCCAGCGAGATGGGCATCCCCATCACGTGCGCGACCCGGCGGTGGACCGCCGTGGCGCTCACAGCCCGGCCCGGTCGAGCGCGCTCTGCAGCGACTGCACGTAGCCGGTGCTGGTGACGGTCGCGCCGCTCACCATGTCGATCTGGGCACTCTGCTGGTCCAGGGTCTCCCGGACCAGGACGGGCAGGGCGTAGCCGTTGATCTGCGAGTCCGTGGAGCTGCCGCTCGGGTAGACCGGCACCGAGACCTCGGTGATCTGCCTCCCCTTGACCTTGAGCGAGACCTGCACGGGCCCCCACTGGGTCGCCACGGTGTCACCGTTCACGGTCCTGGCCGGGTGCGCGTGCGCGCTCGACGAGGCCCGCTTGCCGGTGGACGTGCCCGAGGAGGCGCCGCCGGCCGAGGCGCTCGGGCTCCCTGGCTCCAGGCCCGAGCGGTAGGCCGACGTCGGGGTCGAGGCCATCGTGGAGGAGGTGGAGGTGTGGTAGCCGAGCAGCAGGACCAGGACGGACAGGGTGCTCATGCACCACAGGACGATGCGTCTCACGGGATCACCAGCTGAACGTCTCGGAGTGGATCTGGGACTCGGGCACCCCGGCCGCGCGCAGGTCGCGCACCACCAGGTCGCCCCAGGGCCCGGGCCCGCACAGGAACACGTCGCGCTCGGCGATGTCGGGGACCCAGAAGCGCAGTGCGTCGAGGTCGCTGACCGGCCCCAGGCCGTGGCCGAGCCAGGAGTGCGGTCCGCGCCGGCGGCCCGGGAGCCGGAGCACACGCAGCCCCCGCTTGTCGGCGAGCCAGTCGAGCTCGGCGGCGTAGAGCGGGTGGTCGGTGTAGCGCTGCAGCACGACCGCCTCACCCGGACCGTAGGCGAGCCCCTCGGCCAGCGCCCGGATCGGGGCCATCCCGACGCCGGCGGCGATCAGCGCGACCTTGGGCTGGGTCCGCGCGCGCTCGCTGAGCCGGCCGAAGGGACCCTCGACGAGCACCCGCATGCCCGGCCGCAGGTCGTGCGCGGCACGGCTGCCGTCGCCGACGTCCTGCACCGTGATCCGCAGGTGGTGCGGGCCGGGGGCGGCGGACAGCGAGTAGGGGTTCGCCCGCGTCCAGCCCTTCCGGCCCAGGAACCGCCAGGTGTAGAACTGTCCGGCCTCGTGGTCGAAGCGGTGCAGGTCCCGGCCGGTGAGGTGGACCGAGGCGACCCCGGGGCCCTCGGGCACGACCTCGGCGACGCGCAGGCCCATCCGGGCGTTGCGCCACAGCGGCAGCCCGACGCGCCAGAGCAGGACGCTGCCCGCGGCCGCGCCCCAGGCCGTCCACCAGAACAGGGTCCGCAGGGGCGAGGTGGCCAGCTGCTGCCCGGTCCACAGCTGGTGCGGGAGGGCGAGGCCCGCGCCGAGGTAGGCGTAGAGGTGGAGCAGGTGCCACGACTCGTAGCGCAGCCGGCGACGCGCCCGCTTCACCGAGGTGACGACGACGAGGACCAGGGCGACCGTCCCGGCGGCGGCGAGCAGCATGCCGGGGTAGTCGACGACCAGCCGCCACAGCATCGCGGGCACGTTGGGCGTCGACCCGCCGGCGTACCCCCACGTGATCGCGACGATGTGCAGCCACATGAGGTTGAACGAGGTGAACCCGATGATGCGGTGGTCGCGTGCCAGCCGGTCCTGGCCGAAGGCTCGCTCGAGCAGCGGCACGCGGGCCATGAGGACCACCTGGACCAGCAGCAGCACGCTGGCGACCAGACCGCATAGCCGCCCGACCGACACCAGAGCCTGGGCCCAGGAGGCGAGGACGTCGCCGACCCCACCGCCGGTCGCCCACCAGTAGGAGACCAGCAGCAGGCCCGACCACAGGGCGACCCCCGCGCCCGTGCGGACGGCGGCGTCGCGCCGCGCACGGCTCCCCAGCGGGTGCCGCGCCCTCCGGTGGACGATCCTGCCCGGGTGGGGGGTGTGCGTGACCGCCACGGTCGTCTCCTCAGGTCGTGATGACCTCAGCGTGACCCGGCACCATGGGGCGGACGTGGGCTCGACCTGTCCGCCACCTGTGAGCCGGGGTCAGTCGCCGCGCAGCCCTCTGCCCTGCTCCGCGAGGGCCTCACGCAGCCGGGCGACGGCCAGCGGCCCCACGCCGTGCAGCGCGCGCAGCTCGCTCTCCGACCAGTCCACGAGCTGCTCGAGCGAGTGCACCGCCTGGGCGCGCAGCGCGCGGGTCGCCGGGGCGCCGATGCTGCGAGGCAGCGGTGTGCCCGAGGGCCGCGGTGCCCGCTCCCGGGGTGGGCCGCCGTGGTCGAGGACCACCTCGCCCCGCGGGGCCAGCCGGTAGCCGATGGCGAGCGACTCGGTGAGGCCCTTCTCCTTGAGCTTGCGGACGTCCCGCTTCCACTCCTGGGTCTCGCGACCGAGCGCGGCCGCCAGCTCGGGTGCCCGGACGCCGGGGGAGCGGTCGATGGCCTCCAGCGTCGCCCTCGTCCAGGGACCGTGCGGCGCAGCCTGGTCGAGGCGGTCCAGCCACGCGAGGATCTCGGCCACCTCGGTGGCGTCCGGCACCTGGTCGCGCAGGGCCTCGCGCGGGTCGGGACCGGCATGACGCAGGCCGATGCGCCACAGCGGGCGGTCGTCGCGGTAGGACACGGCCTCCTTGAGCGCGGCCAGGCTCGCCGCCCCCGCTCTCCGGGCGTCGTCGGCACGCAGCGACGAGACCGTCACCCGCTCGACCGAGGTGATCTCGACCAGCCCGACCCCCGTGCGGAGCCGGGTCCCGACCTTGACCCGCGGCCTGTCCCACCGGCGGAAGGCCAGGTCGATCTCCCCCCGCTTGATCGCCGCGAGCTCGGCGGGCCGGATCATCATGCGTCCAGCCTGTCAGAGCGCTCTCCCACTCCGGCGCACCGTCAATCGGGGACAGCGCACCTGCGGGGAGGCATGATGGCCCACCGAGGGGGTCGGGCGGCCATCACCCTCGGCGAGACGACCCGGAACGAGGTGCTCGGTGAGCATGCCCCCGATCAGTCCTGATCGGCTGGCGGACGTCTTCGACGCGACCCCGGTCGCGCTCCTCGTCTTCGACCGGGACCTGACGATGGTGCACGCCAACCCGGCGTACCTCCAGGCCGTCGGCATGGAGCTGGAGGACATCGCGGGCCGCAACGTCTTCGACGTCTTCGGTGACGACCCCGAGGCACCGGGCCCGAGCCAGGCCCAGTCGCTGAAGAACGTGATGATGGGCGCGATCGAGCACGGGCGCACGCAGCGGCTCCAGGAGTACCCCTACAACATCCCCAACGCCTCCGGCGCGTTCGACCGTCGGCTGTGGAACGTCGTCGAGGTGCCGCTCATGGGCGCGGACGGTCGCGCCGACCTGGTCGTGCACTACACCGAGGACGTCACCGAGCTGGTCGACGCGCGCGCCGCCAGGGTGCTGGCGGACACGATCTCCGAGGGCCTGCAGCTGCAGGTCGACGAGGCCCAGGACGCCCTCCGGCTCCGGGCCGCGGAGCTGGAGACGGTCAACCGGCAGCTCGCCGAGGCCCTCGCCCACGACCGGTCCATCGCCGCGACCCTCCAGACCGCCCTGCTCAGCGCCCTGCCCGAGGTGGAGCACCTCGGCCTGGTCGCGAGCTACCGCCCTGCGGTGGACCAGGTCGGCGGCGACTGGTACGACGTCATCGACCTCCCCACGGCGACCACCATCGTGATCGGCGACGTGCTGGGGCACGACACCCGGGCGGCGGCGTCCATGGGCCAGCTCAAGAGCATGCTGCGGGTCCTCACCTGGATGGAGGACACCAGCCCCGCCAGCGTCCTTCGTCGCCTCGACCTGGCGGTCCTCGGGCTCCGGCTGGAGGTGATGGCCAGCGCGCTGGTGGGTCGGGTGACCCGAGTGCCGGAGGTGTCTCCCGGGATGCTCGCGATGAGCTGGTCCAGCGCCGGTCACCCGCCGCCGCTGCTGATCCACCCCGGCGGCGAGGTGGAGCTGATCGAGGTCCCCGACGGCCTGCTGCTCGGGGTGCAGCACCGGGTCGGCCGCACCGACACCACGACGCTGCTCGAGCCGGGGGCTCGGGTCCTGCTCTACACCGACGGCCTCGTCGAGCGACGCGACGAGCCCCTGGACGCCGGCCTCGCCCGTCTCACGCAGGTCGTCGGCGACTGCCTGCGTGAGCAGGTCTCCACCGCCGACCTGACCGAGGCCGTGATCGACCGCATGGTCGGCTCCGCCGCCGACGACGACATCGCCGTCCTCGTGGTCGAGAACCCCGCCTGACCCGACCTGGGGAAACAACGAACCCGCAGGTCGATGACCTGCGGGTTCGTCGTGCTGGCTGGTGTCCGAGGGGGGACTTGAACCCCCACGCCCTTTTGGGGCACTAGCACCTCAAGCTAGCGCGTCTGCCTATTCCGCCACCCGGACGAGTGCGACCGAAACTCTAGCAAAGCCGGGCCGTCCTTCCCGCATCGGGGACCGACCGGGGGCTGCGTGTGAGGATGGCCGGGTGAGCGACCGCAGCCCCTCCCAGGAAGCCACCACCCCCGACGTCGACGCCGAGGTCGTCGACCTGTGCCGCGACCTGATCCGGATCGACACGACCAACACCGGCGACGGCCAGGGACCGGGGGAGCGCAAGGCCGCCGAGCACGTCGCCGGGCTGCTCGAGGAGGTCGGCATCACCGCCGAGCTCTACGAGGGCGTCCCGGGGCGCACCAACGTGCTCGCGAGGTGGGGCGGTGACGGCTCCGCCGCGTCCGACAGGGACGCGCTGCTCGTGCACGGCCACCTCGACGTGGTGCCGGCCGACGCCGCGGACTGGCAGGTCGACCCGTTCTCCGGCGAGATCCAGGACGGCTGCCTCTGGGGCCGCGGCGCGGTCGACATGAAGGACTTCGACGCGATCATGCTCGCCGTGGTCCGCGCCCGGGCCCGGGCCGGCCGCCTGCCCGCCCGGCCGCTGGTGCTGGCCTTCACCGCCGACGAGGAGGCAGGCGGCCACCAGGGGGCCGAGCAGGTCCTCCTGCACCGCCGCGAGTGGCTCGACGGCGTGACGACGGCCGTCGGCGAGGTCGGCGGCTTCAGTGCCACGGTCCGCGACCAGCGGCTCTACCTCATCCAGGCGGCCGAGAAGGGCATGGCGTGGATGCGCCTGACCGCCACCGGCACCGCGGGCCACGGCTCCATGCGCAACCCCGACAACGCCGTGACGCGGCTGGCGGCCGCGGTCGCCCGCATCGGCGCCCACCAGTGGCCGGTGCGGCTCACGCCGGCGATGGAGGTCTGCCTGGCCGCCGTCGCCGACCTCGCCGGGACCGAGGCGACCCCGGAGAACGCTGCGGACCTGATCGAGGAGTTCGGCTCCGCCGCACGGATGCTCAGCGCGGTCATCCGCAACTCGGCGGCGCCGACGATGCTCGACGCCGGCTACAAGGTCAACGTCATCCCGGGCCGCGCGAGCGCGCACGTCGACGGACGGTTCCTCCCCGGTCACGAGGACGAGTTCTTCGCCACCCTCTCCGAGCTGGTCGGCGACGGGATCGAGATCGACTTCCTGTCCAAGCAGCAGGCCGTCGAGACGCCGTACGCCGGTGACGTCGCGACCGCGATCACCCGCTCGATCCTCGCCGAGGACCCCGACGGGCAGGTCGTGCCCTACCTCATGCCGGGCGGCACCGACGGCAAGCACTGGGCCAAGGCGGGCATCGCCTGCTACGGCTTCGCGCCGCTGCGGCTGCCGGCCGACCTCGACTTCACCGCGCTGTTCCACGGGGTCGACGAGCGGGTGCCGACCGACGCGCTCGAGTTCGGCGCACGCACCTTCGACCGCTTCCTCGACCTCTACTGACGGCGCGGACCACATGCCCGACGACCTGCCCGTCGGCCGCGGCCTGACCATCCCCGGGGGCGAGCTGCGCGAACGCTTCTCGAGGTCGTCGGGTCCGGGAGGTCAGAGCGTGAACACCAGTGACAGCCGCGTCACCCTGTCCTGGGACGTCGGCGCCACCACGGCGCTGTCCCCGGCGCGGCGTGACCGGGTCCTCGAGCGGCTCGCCGGGCGGCTGACCGGCGGGGTCCTCTCGGTGACCTCCGAGACCGAGCGCAGCCAGCTGCTCAACCGGCGCGAGGCCCGCGACCGGCTCGCCGCCCTGGTCGAGGAGGCGCTCGCGCCGCCACCCAGGAAGCGTCGGCCGACCAGGCCCACCAAGGGCTCCCAGCAGCGCCGCCTCGACGCCAAGAAGCAGCGCGGGCAGACCAAGCGGCTGCGGCAGGAGCGCTTCTGATGCGACTCACGCGGCGCGTCCTCCTGGCGGGCGCGCTGGCCGCGCCGCTGGCCGCCTGCGGCACCGGCCGGGCCGAGACCCCGTCCGTCACCCCGGCTGTCACCCCGTCCGGCACCCCCGCCGTCACCCCGCGAAGGAGCAACGACGTGACCACCCAGCGCCTCACCTACGGCGACGACCCGTCCCAGTGGGCCGACCTCAGCCGGCCCGATGGCCCGTCGAAGGGGGTCGTGGTGGTGATCCACGGCGGCTTCTGGAAGGCGGAGTACGACGCCTCGCTGGGCGAGCCCCTCGCGGCCGACCTCGTCGAGCGCGGGTGGACGGTGCTCAACCTGGAGTACCGCCGGGTCGGCTCCGGCCCCGGGGGCGGCGGGGGCTGGCCGGCCACGTGCGACGACGTCGCCGCCGGCCTCGACCTGCTCCGCGGGGTCGACGGGCTCTCGCTCGACACGGTCGTCACCCTCGGCCACTCGGCCGGCGGGCACCTCGCCACCTGGGCCGCCGCTCGCGGCCGCTTCGACCGGTGGAAGGGCGGGGTCCCGGTCACCCACGTCATCTCCCAGGCCGGCGTGCTCGACCTGGCCCGGGCCCACGAGGAGGGGCTCGGCGGGGGAGCGGTGGCCGCCTTCATGGGCGCCGGACCCGGTGACCCGTCGTACGCCCAGGCGGACCCGCAGGCGCAGGTCCCGCTCGACGTCCCGGCGTGGTGCGTGCACGGGGACGCCGACACGGTCGTGCCACCGGCGTACTCCCGCGACTACGTGCGCGCGGCCACCGCGGCGGGGGGCACCGCGGAGCTGGTGGCCGTCGAGGGGGACCACTTCGTCGTCATCGACCCCTCCAGCGCCGCGTGGGATCGCACCGTGGCGGTGCTGGAAAGCCTCTGACCCACGCCTACGATGGGCCGCATGGCGCGCCCCCCTGTGCACTCGCTGCACACCACCGGCACGAGGAAGTACGGCGCACCGAGCCGCAGCGCCACCGAGTACGAGTTCGACCGCATCACGATCCCGCGCGACTTCTCCCGCAGCTACGTCACCCGGCTGCTGGTCGACCGGGCCGAGCACGGTGGCTGGGAGATCGACCGGCTGCGCGTGCTGCACGACGGCACCCGCAAGGTGATCCTGCGCCGCCGGATCATCCGGCAGACCCGCACCGCCGTCTGACCAGGGTCAGCGGTCGTCTGAGGCCACCCCGGACGAGACGTCGTCCAGCGCCCGGCGGATCTCGGTCGGCAGGGTGCACTCCTCGACGGTCAGCGAGCCGCGCAGCTGGGCCGCGGTGCGCGCGCCCACGATCGCCGAGGTGACGCCGGGCAGGTCGCGCACCCAGGCGAGGGAGACCTCGAGCGGGGACCACTGCAGGCCGTCGGCCGCGCGGGCGACCGCCTCGACGATGCGGGTGCAGCGCGGGTCGAGGTAGGCGCCGACGAAGTTGGTGAAGTGCGGGGAGGCGGCCCGGGAGTCCGCAGGAGTGCCGGAGCGGTACTTGCCGGTCAGGACCCCCCGGCCCAGCGGCGACCAGGCCAGCACCCCGACGCCCATCGCCTGCGCCCCGGGCAGCAGCTCGGTCTCGGCGCCCCGGTTGAGCAGCGAGACCTCGACCTGGTTGGAGGCGATCGGAGCGCGGCCCGGCACGGCCGACTGCCAGGTCGCCGCCTGCGCCATCTGCCAGGCGGAGTAGTTGGAGACCCCGGCGTAGGCCGCACGGCCCGAGGACACCGCGGTGTCGACGGCGGCGAGCGTCTCCTCCCAGGGCGTCTCGTCGGACCAGGCGTGGACCTGCCACAGGTCGACGTGGTCGGTGCCCAGACGCCGCAGGGAGGCGTCGAGGGTGCGCAGGAGGTGGCCGCGGGAGACGTTGACCTGGCGCGCGCCGCGCGTGCGCTGCACACCGGCCTTGGTCGCGAGCACGACGTCGTCGCGGTCGACGACGTCGCCGAGCAGCGAGCCGAGCAGCTCCTCCGAGGCGCCGTCGCCGTAGCCCGCCGCGGTGTCGAGCAGGGTCCCGCCCACCTCCACGAACGCCTTGAGCTGGTCGCGGGCCTCGTGCTCGTCGGTGTCGCGCCCCCAGGTCAGGGTGCCCAGACCGAGCCGGGAGACGGTCAGCCCCGTGCGGCCGAGGTGGCGCTGCTGCATGCCGACACGGTACGGCGGCGCGCGCCGGCGGGCCGCGCGGCTCGCCGTACACCCGTTGCGGTGGTTGGCAGGTCCGGGACCGTAGGCTGTCGGCCGCCCAACCACCGGACCCTCAGGAGAGGCCGTGCAGGACTACCTCGAGGCGATCGTGCTCGGCCTGATCCAGGGGCTGACGGAGTTCCTCCCGATCTCCAGCAGCGCCCACCTGCGGATCTTCCCCGACCTGTTCGGCTGGGGCGACCCGGGCGCGGCGTTCACCGCGATCATCCAGATCGGCACCGAGGTCGCGGTCCTCCTCTACTTCGCCAAGGACATCTGGCGCATCGCCTCGGCGTGGCTGCGCTCGCTGGTCCAGCCGGCGTGGCGCGGCCACCAGGACGCCCGCATGGGGTGGTACGTCATCATCGGCTCCCTGCCGATCGTGGTCCTCGGCGTGCTGCTCAAGGACGTCATCGAGAAGGACTTCCGCAGCCTGTGGATCATCGGCACGACGCTGATCGTGCTGGGCATCGTGCTGGGCATCGCCGACCGCGTCGGCCGCACCGAGCGCACGACGGAGTCGCTCACGCTCCCGCACGCGGTGCTCTACGGCGCCGCGCAGGCCCTCGCGCTCATCCCGGGCGTCTCGCGCTCGGGCGCCACGATCAGCATGGGCCGCTTCCTCGGCTACGACCGCGAGGCGGCCACCCGCTTCGCGTTCCTGCTGGCGATCCCCGCGGTCATCGGGGCCGGCGTCTTCGAGCTGCTCGACGTGCTCCAGTGCGACGGGTCCTCCACCGACACCTGCGCCAACGCCTACGGCGGCGGCCCGACCCTGGTCGCGACGATCGTCTCCTTCGTGGTCGGCTACAGCGTGATCGCGTGGCTGCTGCGCTACGTCACCACGCACTCCTACACACCGTTCGTGGTCTACCGCATCGCCCTCGGTGCGGCCACGCTGCTCCTCGCCTGGGCGGGCGTCCTCACCGTCGGCGGCTGACCCGCTAGAGCCACCCGGACTTCTTGAAGATCCGGTAGAGGATCGCCGAGAGCCCCGCCATGAGGCCGAGCGCGTAGGCGTAGCCGAAGTGCCAGCCGAGCTCGGGCATGTGCTGGAAGTTCATCCCGTAGACGCCGGCCACCAGCGTCATCACACCGGCGATCGCGACCCAGGCCGAGATCTTGCGCATGTCCTCGTTCTGGTCGACCGAGATCCGCGCGAGGTGCGCGTCGAACGCCGTCGACAGCAGCTGGTCGAGGGTCTCGACCGCCTCGTCCACACGGACCACGTGGTCGGCGATGTCGCGCCAGAAGGGCGCGGAGTCCTCGTGCAGGAAGGCGTACGACGCCGACGCGAAGCGACCCATCGGGACCCGCAGCGGGTGGACCGCCCGACGAGCCTCGGCGACCTCCCGCTTCAGGACGTAGATGCGCTGGGAGTCACGGGTGCGCCCGGGGGAGAACACCGACTCCTCGACCTCGTCGACGTCGACCTCCAGCTCGGCCGCGACGTCCTCGTAGCCGTCGACGATCCGGTCGCAGACCGAGTACGCCACCGCGGTCGGCCCGTGGGTGAGCAGGTCGTCGCGCTGCTCGAGGTCGTGGCGGATGCTGCCGAGCTGGACACCGGCGCCCTGGCGGACGGTGACCACGAAGTCCGGGCCGAGGAAGATCGCCACCTGGCCGGTCTCGACCTCGTCGCGCTCGTCGACGTACCAAAGGGTCTTGAGGACCATGAAGAGCATGTCGGAGTAGGGCTCGACCTTGGGCCGCTGCCGGTTGGACATCGCGTCCTCGACCGCGAGGGGGTGGAGGTCGAAGACGTTCTGCATCAGCTGCATCTCGTCCTGCGACGGCTCGTGCAGCCCGACCCAGACGAAGCCGCGGGTCTCGGCGGGCTCCTCGCGGATGCGCTCGAGGAGCCCCGGGGTCACGTCCACCGCGCGGCGCTTGCAGTCGCGGTACCACGCGCAGTCCACGATCATGACCGGCACTCTACGGTGAGCCCATGGCTACGGTCGTCCTTCTGCGCCACGGGCGCAGCACCGCCAACACCGCCCACGTCCTCGCCGGACGCACCAAGGGGGTCCACCTCGACGACACCGGACGCGGGCAGGCCGAGCGGGCCGCCGAGCGGCTCGCCGGCACGCGCGTCGCGCGGATCGTCACCAGCCCCCTGGAGCGGTGCCGGGAGACCGCCCGGCCGCTGGCCAGGGCGCACCCCGACGTGCCCCTGTCCAGCGACCGGGGCCTCGTCGAGGTCGACTACGGCGAGTGGACCAACCGGGCCCTCAAGGACCTGGCCAAGGAGAAGCTCTGGCGCGTCGTCCAGGCCCAGCCGTCGGCAGCCACGTTCCCCGAGGGCGAGGGGCTCGCGGCGATGTCCGCCCGCGTGGTCTCCGCCGTGCGCCGGCTGGACGCGGAGGTCGAGGCCGAGCACGGCCCGGGGGCGGTCTGGGTCGCGGTGAGCCACGGCGACCCGATCAAGGCGGTGCTCGCCGACGCGCTGGGGATGCACCTCGACGCCTTCCAGCGCATCCACGTGGAGCCCGCCTCGATCTCGGTGGTCCGCTACACCCCCGAGCGGCCCTTCGTGCTGATGAGCAACACCACGGCGGGTGACCTGGCCGGGCTCACCCCGCCGCAGAAGAAGGGCCGCACGCCGGCCCGCCGCTCCTCCGACGCCGTCGTCGGCGGCGGTGCGTGAGGCCTGGATAGGGTCACTGGCATGGAGCACCGCTTCGACCCACCTGACCGCTTCGTCGCCGGCACCGTCGGCGAGCCGGGGCAGCGCACGTTCTTCATCCAGGCGCGCGCCCAGGGACGGCTGGTGAGCATCGCGCTGGAGAAGCAGCAGGTGCAGCTGCTCGCCGAGCGCATCGAGGCGATGCTCGACGACCTGCTGCAGACCCTGACCGGTGCCTCCGACGAGCAGATCGTCCCGGCGCTGACCCCCGAGGACTCGGTCGACCGCGAGCCCCTGGACACCCCGATCGAGGAGGAGTTCCGGGCCGGCACGATGACGCTGGCCTGGGACGACGACGCCCAGCGGGTGATCGTCGAGGTGTTCGCGATCGAGGAGGACGTCGCGGGGCCCGAGGACCTGGTCGATCCCGAGACCGAGCGCGAGGTCGTGGTCGTCGTCCTGCCGCCCACGGCGGCGCGGGCGTTCTGCGAGCGCGCCAAGGTCGTGGTCTCGGCGGGGCGGCCTAGCTGCGACTTCTGCGGCAACCCGCTCGACCCCGACGGCCACCTGTGCCCGCGCATGAACGGCTTCCGTCGCCGTTGACCTCGCCGTCGACCGACCGCGCCCTCGCCGAGGGTGACCTGGAGCTCCGCGGGCGCATCCTGCCCGCCTCCAACGCCGCCTTCCTCGCCGACGCGGTGCTGGGTGAGGTGTCCGTCGCCTGCATCTACAAGCCGGTGGCGGGGGAGCGGCCGCTGTGGGACTTCCCGGACGGCACGCTCGCCGGGCGCGAGCGGGCGGCCTACCTCGTCTCCGACGCCCTCGGCTGGGACGTCGTGCCGCTGACGCTGCTGCGCGACGGGCCCCACGGTCCGGGGATGGTCCAGCAGTGGCAGGAGCCCGCCGAGCCCAGGCCGGGCGTGCCCGACCCGGTCGACCTGTGCCCCCGGGGGCGGGTCCCGGCCGGCTTCCTGCACGTCCTCGACGCCGAGGACGGCGCCGGCAACGACGTCTCGCTGATCCACGAGGACTCCCGCCCGATGCGGCGCATGGCCGCCTTCGACGTGCTGGTCAACAACGCGGACCGCAAGGGGGGCCACGTCCTGGCGATGGGCGACGGCCACCGCTACGGCGTCGACCACGGGGTGTGCTTCCACGTCGAGAACAAGCTGCGCACCGTCCTGTGGGGCTGGGCCGGCCAGGCGCTGGACGACGACGTGGAGTCCGGCGTACGCCGTGTGCTGGCGGCCCTGCGCGAGCCCGACGGGCTGCGCGACCGGCTCGCCGACCTGCTCACCGCGGCCGAGGTCGTGGTCCTCGAACGACGTGCGGAGCGGCTGCTGCGGGCAGGCTCGATGCCCGTCCCGGGACGCGGCTGGCCGTCGATCCCGTGGCCCGCGTTCTGACTGCGGCCGGACTTGTAGGCTCTGGTCCATGCGGGCTTGGAAGGGCACGGACGTGCCGTCGTTGGAGCGACACGGGCGTTCCCCGACCCTCCAGCTCTTCGACACCCAGCGTCGCGCGCTCCGCCCCTCGACCACGGCGAGGGACGAGGCGCGCATCTACGTCTGCGGCATCACGCCCTACGACGCCACCCACCTCGGGCACGCCGCGACCTACCTCGCCTTCGACCTCGTGGTCCGTGCCTGGCGCGACATGGGCCTGCAGGTGCGCTACGTCCAGAACGTCACCGACGTCGACGACCCGCTGCTCGAGCGCGCCGAGCGTGACGGCGAGGACTGGCGCGACGTCGCCGACCGCGAGATCGAGCGGTTCCGCGGCGACATGGAGGCGCTGCGCATCCTCCCGCCGGCGGAGTACCTCGGCGCCGTCGAGACGATCCCCCTCGTGGTCGAGCTCGTCCAGCAGCTGCAGCACCTCGGCCACGCCTACCAGGTCGACGACGACTGGTACTTCGACGTGCACGCCGACCCGGCCTTCGGCCAGCTCGCCAAGCTCACCGACGCCGAGATGCTCGAGACCTTCGGCGAGCGGGGCGGCGACCCCGACCGCCCCGGCAAGCGCCACGCCCTCGACTGCCTGCTCTGGCGCGCCGAGCGGCCCGGCGAGCCCGCCTGGGACACCCCGCTCGGCCGTGGCCGACCGGGCTGGCACATCGAGTGCAGCGCCATCGCGCTCAGCACCCTGGGGGAGCACTTCGACGTCCAGGGCGGCGGCAACGACCTGGTCTTCCCGCACCACGAGATGAGCGCCTCCGAGGCGCAGGCGGCGTTCCCCGGCCTGCTCTTCGCCCGCAACTACGTGCACACCGGGATGGTCGGCTACGAGGGCGAGAAGATGTCCAAGTCGCTGGGCAACCTGGTCTTCGTCTCCCGGCTGCGCGAGCAGGGCGTCGACCCGATGGTGCTGCGCCTGGCGCTGCTCGCCCACCACTACCGCTCCGACTGGGAGTGGCACGACGACGACCTGGCCGAGGCCGAGAAGCGGCTCGCCGCGTGGCGGGCCCAGCTGGGCTCCACCACCCAGGTCCAGGCCAACCAGCTCGTCGTCTCGGTCCGCCAGGCGCTGGCCGGTGACCTCGACACCCCCCGGGCGATCAAGCTGCTCGACGACTGGGCCGAGGGGTGGTACCCCGGCGACGGCTCCGGGGCCGAGACCGTCCGCGAGCTCATCGACGCCCGCCTCGGCATCCTCCTCTGACCCACCGCGCCCCGCCGCGCGTACTCCGACGTACGCGCTGGACATTATGGACATTGACCACGCGTACGTCGGAGTACGCGCGGGCCGCGGGTGGGGCGGGCGTACGTCGCGGCGCCCGCTCAGCTGCCGGCCGGGGGGTCCTGGCGGCGGAGGAAGCGCTCGAACTCACGGGCGATGGACTCACCGCTGGCCTCGGGCAGGTCGGCGGTGTCACGGGACTCCTCGAGGGCGCGGACGTACTCCCCGATCTCGGCGTCCTCCTCGGCGAGCTCGGTGACCCCGCGCTCCCAGGCCCGCGACTCCTCCTGCAGGTCGCCCAGCGGGATCGGGATCTCGAGCAGCTCCTCGAGCTGGCCGAGCAGGGCGAGCGTGGCCTTGGGGCAGGGTGGCTGGGCGACGTAGTGGGGGACCGCCGCCCAGAACGACGTGGCCGGCATGTCGGTGCGGATGCAGGCGTCCTGGAAGACCCCGACGATGCCGGTCGGGCCCTCGTAGTGGGAGGGCTCGAGGCCCAGCCGGTCCTGGATCCCCGGCTCGGTGGAGCTGCCGGAGATCGGGATGGGCCGCGTGTGCGGGCTGTCGGCGAGCAGGGCACCGAAGGTCACCACGTGGCTGACCTCGAGCTCGTCGGCCGCGGCCAGCAGCTCGGCGCAGAACTGCCGCCAGCGCATGTTGGGCTCGATCCCGCGCAGCAGGATCACGTCACGCAGGGAGCCCGGGGGAGACACGACGGACAGCTGGGTCGAGGGCCAGGTGATCCGGCGGTGGCCGTGCTCGTCGGTCTCGATGAGCGGGCGGTTCATCTGGAAGTCGTAGAAGTCCTCGGGGTCCATCACCGCGACGAGCGTGCTCTCCCAGACCGACAGGAGGTGGTCGACGACCCCCGACGCGGCGTCGGCGGCGTCGTTCCACCCCTCGAAGGCGGCGACCAGGACGGGGTCGCGCAGCGGGCCCACCGGCTCGATCTCGATCACATGACCAGCCTATGACCTGGGCACCTGCGAACCACGGGCATGAGATGCGGGCGCGCCTGCGTGCCTGCGGTCGTTACCGTTGATCCGTCCCCCACCTGTGAAGGAACCCCGTGAGCCACGCTGCCGACCTGCGACCCGACGCCACCGCTGCCCTGGCGGACGTGATGGCCGAGCGCGTCCTGGTCATCGACGGAGCGATGGGCACGCTGATCCAGCGGCACCACCTCGACGAGGCGGGCTACCGCGGCGAGCGGTTCGCCGACTGGGACCGGGACGTCCAGGGCAACAACGAGCTGCTCTCGCTCAGCCAGCCGCAGATCATCGAGGAGATCCACCGCGCCTACCTCGAGGCGGGCGCGGACATCGTCGCCACCAACACCTTCAACGCCCAGCGCATCTCCCAGGCCGACTACGGCATGGAGGAGCTGTCCCGCGAGCTCAACCTGGCCTCGGCCCGGCTGGCCCGGCAGGCCTGCGACGCGGTGACCGCGGAGGACACCTCCCGGCCCCGCTACGTCGCCGGTGCCATCGGCCCGACCAACCGGACCGCGTCGATCTCGCCCGACGTCAACGACCCGGGGGCGCGCAACGTCTCCTTCACCGACCTGGTCGAGGCCTACCTCGAGCAGGCCCGCGGGCTCGTCGAGGGCGGCGCCGACCTGCTCCTGGTCGAGACGATCTTCGACACCCTCAACGCCAAGGCCGCGATCTTCGCCCTGGAGACGCTGTTCGAGGAGCACGGCCGCCGCTGGCCGGTCGTCGTGTCCGGCACCATCACCGACGCCTCCGGCCGCACGCTGTCCGGCCAGGTCACCGAGGCGTTCTGGAACTCCGTGCGCCACGTCCGCCCGCTCGCTGTCGGCCTCAACTGCGCACTGGGCGCGGCCGACCTTCGGCCCTACGTCGCCGAGCTCTCCCGCGTCGCGGACTGCTTCGTCTCGGCCTACCCCAACGCCGGCCTGCCCAACGAGTTCGGGGAGTACGACGAGTCGCCCGACCAGATGGCCGAGGTGCTCGGCGAGTTCGCCTCCTCGGGGCTGGTCAACATCCTCGGCGGCTGCTGCGGCACCACCCCGGAGCACATCGCCGCGATCGAGTCGGCGGCGCGAGCGGGCACGACGCGCACCCTGCCCGTCGTACCTCCGGCGACCCGGACCTCCGGCCTCGAGCCGTTCAACATCACCGGCGACTCGCTGTTCGTCAACGTGGGGGAGCGGACCAACATCACCGGGTCGGCCCGCTTCCGCAACCTGATCAAGGCCGAGGACTACGGGACGGCCCTGCAGGTCGCGCGGCAGCAGGTCGAGTCCGGTGCGCAGGTCATCGACGTCAACATGGACGAGGGCATGATCGACGGCGTCGCGGCCATGGACCGCTTCACCAAGCTCATCGCCACCGAGCCCGACATCAGCAAGGTCCCGCTGATGATCGACTCCTCCAAGTGGGAGGTGATCGAGGCGGGCCTGCGCACCACCCAGGGCAAGTGCATCGTCAACTCGATCTCCCTCAAGGAGGGCGAGGAGAAGTTCCTCGAGCACGCCCGCCTGTGCCGCAAGTACGGCGCCGCGGCGGTCGTCATGGCCTTCGACGAGGACGGCCAGGCCGACTCGTTGCAGCGACGGGTCGAGGTGTGCGAGCGGGCCTACCGCCTGCTCGTCGACAAGGTCGGGTTCGACCCGCGCGACATCGTCTTCGACCCCAACGTGTTCGCGGTCGCGACCGGCATCGAGGAGCACGCCAACTACGGTGTCGACTTCATCGAGGCCGTCCGGTGGATCAAGCAGAACCTCCCCGGCGCGCTGACCTCCGGTGGCATCTCCAACGTCTCGTTCTCGTTCCGCGGCAACAACGCGGTGCGCGAGGCGATCCACGCGGTCTTCCTGTTCCACGCGATCGAGGCGGGCCTCGACATGGGCATCGTCAACGCCGGTGCCCTCGTGGTCTACGACGAGATCGACCCGGAGCTGCGCGACCGCATCGAGGACGTCATCCTCAACCGCCGGCCCGACGCCGCCGAGCGCCTGCTGGAGATCGCCGAGTCCTACCGCTCCGACGGCGCCGAGGCCGAGCAGGCCACCGAGGCCTGGCGCGACCTGCCGGTCGACGAGCGCATCACCCACGCGCTGGTCAAGGGCATCGACGACCACGTCGAGGCCGACACCGAGGAGCTGCGCGCCCTCATCTCCGAGCGTGGTGGCAAGCCGCTCGAGGTGATCGAGGGCCCGCTGATGGACGGCATGAACGTCGTCGGCGACCTCTTCGGCGCCGGCAAGATGTTCCTGCCCCAGGTGGTGAAGTCGGCCCGCGTGATGAAGAAGGCGGTGGCCTACCTCATCCCGTTCATCGAGGCCGAGAAGGACCCCGACGCGCCGGTGAAGGCCAAGGGCAAGATCGTCACCGCGACCGTCAAGGGCGACGTCCACGACATCGGCAAGAACATCGTCGGGGTCGTGCTGCAGTGCAACAACTACGACGTGGTCGACCTCGGCGTCATGGTGCCCGCGCAGAAGATCCTCGAGGCCGCGCGCGAGGAGAAGGCCGACATCATCGGCCTGTCCGGCCTGATCACCCCCTCGCTCGACGAGATGGTCAACGTCGCCACGGAGATGAAGCGGCAGGGCTTCGAGATCCCACTGCTCATCGGCGGCGCGACGACGAGCCGGGCGCACACCGCGGTCAAGATCGACCAGTCGTACGACGGCCCGGTCGTCTGGGTGAAGGACGCCTCCCGGTCGGTGCCGGTGGTCAGCCAGCTGCTGTCCGACGAGCGCCGCGACGCGCTGCTCGCTGACGTCAAGGAGGACTTCGACTCGATCCGGGAGCGCCACGCCAGCCGGCAGAAGCGCCGTCCGCTGACGCCCATCGACAAGGCCCGCGCCAACAAGGCCCAGCTCGACTGGACGACGTACCTCCCGCCGCAGCCCAAGAGCCGCGAGCTGCTGGTCCTCGACCAGGACCTCGCCGAGCTGCGCACCTACATCGACTGGCAGCCGTTCTTCAACGCCTGGGAGATCCGCGGGCGCTTCCCCGACCTGCTCAACGCACCGACGTCCGGCGAGGCCGCACGCCGGCTGTACGACGACGGGCTGGCCATGCTCGACCGGCTCGAGACCTCGGGCATCCTGCGCGCCAACGGGGTGGTCGGCCTCTTCCCGGCCGCCTCCACCGGTGACGACGTCGAGGTCTACGCCGACGACGAGCGCCAGGAGGTGCGTGCCGTGCTGCACCACCTGCGTCAGCAGGGCGAGCAGCGCCACGGGCTCCCGCACCGCTGCCTGGCCGACTTCGTCGCGCCCAAGGGGTCCGGCCTGCACGACCACGTCGGTGGGTTCGCGGTCACCGCGGGCATCGGTTCGTCCGAGGAGGTCGCGCGGCTGCGCACGGAGCTCGACGACTACAACGCGATCCTCCTGGAGTCGCTCGCCGACCGGCTCGCCGAGGCCTTCGCCGAGCGCCTCCACGAGCGCGTGCGCACCGAGGTCTGGGGCTACGCGCCCGACGAGCACCTCGACAACCGCCAGCTCATCAAGGAGGAGTACGCCGGCATCCGGCCGGCGCCCGGCTACCCCGCCTGCCCCGACCACACCGAGAAGGCCACCCTGTGGGAGCTGCTCGACGTGGAGGAGCGGGTCGGCATCCGGCTGACCGAGAGCATGGCGATGTGGCCGGGCGCCTCGGTGAGCGGCTGGTACCTCTCCCACCCCGACTCGCAGTACTTCGTCGTCGGCCGCCTCGGCCCCGACCAGGTCGCCGACTACGCCCGCCGCAAGGGGTGGACGCTCAAGGAGGCCGAGCGGTGGCTCGCCCCCAACCTCGGCTACGAGCCCGAGGACTGAGGTGGACGACCCGACCCCGGCCGACCGACGAGGTCCGGGCCGGTTCCCCGCGGCCGTCCTGTGGGACATGGACGGCACCCTGGTCGACACCGAGCCCTACTGGATCGCCGTCGAGACCGAGGTGGTCGAGGCGCACGGCGGCACGTGGAGCCACGACCAGGCGCTCGACCTGGTCGGCAACGAGCTGATCGTGTCCGCGACGATGCTGCGCGACAAGTCCGGCATCGACCTCGAGCCGGAGGTCATCGTCGACCTGCTGCTCGACGGCGTCGTGGCCCGGGTGCAGCGCTCGGTGCCGTGGCGGCCCGGGGCACGGGAGCTGCTCGAGGAGCTCCGCGTCGCCGGCGTCCCGTGCGCGCTGGTCACGATGTCCTACCAGCGGTTCGTGGAGCCGGTGCTCGCCTCGCTGCCCGAGGGCTCGTTCGCCGAGGTCGTGACCGGTGACCAGGTCGAGTTCGGCAAGCCCCACCCCGAGCCCTACCTCCAGGCCGCACGGCTGCTCGGCGTACGCCCCGAGGACTGCGTGGCCATCGAGGACTCCAACACCGGCGCGCGCTCCGCCGAGGCTGCCGGCTGCGTGGTGCTGGTGATCGAGAACCACGTGCCGGTGGCGCCGAGCGACCGCCGCGTGTTCCGCGAGACGCTGGCCGTCGTCGGCCTCGACCAGCTCAGGTCGCTGGACCTCGACTGAGCCCGATCACCGGGGCCGGAGGGCCCGATCACCGGGCCGGATCCGGAATCGTTGTCGATTCGCGACCTTCCCGTGCCGTTTCAGTGGTGGTCGAGGCTCCCCGCTCAGCGTTACCTTGCGAGCCGGGCTCCGCCGGCGGCGGAGCTCTCGACTCGAACAACGACCTGAAGAGGTACGAAGTGATGCGCAAGAGGGGCATGCTCGCGGCGGTCAGCGCGGGCGTCATGGTCGCCTCGCTCGCCGCGTGCGGCGGCGACGACGGAGGCAGCAGCAGCAACACCGGCGGCGGGGGAGGCGACGGCAGCAAGTACATCCTCGGCACCACCGAGTCCGTCACCGCGATGGACCCGGCCGGTTCCTACGACTTCGGCTCGTGGAACATGCAGTACGCCATCTTCCAGCAGCTGATGACGATCAACGCCAACGAGACCGAGCCGGTCGCCGACGCCGCGAGCTGCGACTACGACGACCCCCAGACCGTCACCTGCAAGCTCACGAGCGGGCTGAAGTTCTCCAACGGCGACGAGCTGACGTCCTCCGACGTGCTCTTCAGCTTCAAGCGCAACATCGACATCGCCGACCCCAACGGCTCCGCGGTGCTCCTCGGCCAGCTGACCGACAAGGACGGCAAGTTCCGTGCGGACTCGATCGAGACGCCGGACGACACCACCGTGACGTTCCACCTCAACACCCCGGACACCACGTTCCTCAAGCTGCTCTCGACCGCGACCACCTCGATCGTCGACGAGGACGTCTTCCCCGCCGACAAGCTGCTCGACGACGACAAGGTGATCGGCTCCGGCCCGCTCAAGCTGTCGCAGTACAAGCCCGGCGAGCAGGCGGTCCTCGAGGCCAACGCCTCCTACAAGGGCGAGAAGAAGTCCAAGTCGTCACAGATCTTCGTCCAGTACTTCAAGGACCCGGCCCCCCTCAAGGAGGCGATCAAGACCGGTCAGGTCGACATCGCCTGGCGCACGCTGTCCCCGACGGACCTGCAGGACCTCAAGGACAACAGCAACGCCCAGGTCCTCGAGGGCGGCGGCGCTGAGTTCCGCTACTGGGTCTTCCAGCTCGGCACCGCCACGGGCAAGCAGAAGGCCGTCCGCCAGGCCGTCGCCCAGCTGATCGACCGCGACGCCATCACCCAGGACGCCTACGACGGCACCACCGCCCCGGCCTACTCCATCGTCCCGCCCGGCTTCGGCGGCCAGAAGGACTCCTTCAAGGAGAAGTACGGCGCCGCACCCGACACCGCCAAGGCCAAGCAGATCCTCAGCCAGGCCGGCGTGAAGACACCGGTCGACCTGACCATCGGCTGGACGCCGACCCACTACGGCCCCAACCTGGTCGACGAGGCCAAGGACCTCTCCGACCAGCTCAACGAGAGCGGCCTGTTCAAGGTCGCGCTCAAGAGCGCGGAGTGGGAGCAGTACCAGACGCTCTACAAGAAGAACGCCTACGACCTCTTCGCGCTCGGCTGGTACCCCGACATCCTGGACGCCGACAACTACCTGACGCCGTTCATCAAGGACGGTGGCTTCTTCGCCAACGGCTACAGCAACCCCGAGGTGAACAAGCTCCTCGAGCAGGAGCTCGCCGAGACCGACACCAACAAGCGCGACGAGATCATCGGGCAGCTGCAGGACATCGCTGCCGAGGACGTGCCCTACATCCCGTCGTGGTTCGGCAAGAACGTCGCCGTGGCCGGCCCGGGGATGCAGGGGGTCAAGGAGACCCTCGACCCGACGTACATCTTCCGCCTCTGGACGATCAGCAAGTCGTCCTGATCTCGTGTGGAGGGCCCGGGGGACACTCCCGGGCCCTTCACGCACGTGTGCCCACCCCGAGGTCCACTGACCTCCCCTCCTAGGAGACCCCGATGGCTGTCGCGGGCGGCTCGCTGCCGCGCTACATCGGACAGCGGCTGGTGCTGCTGGTCCCGATGATCTGGCTCGTGCTCACGCTGGTGTTCCTCATGCTCCGCGTGGCCCCTGGTGACCCGGTCAGCGCCGCCGTGGGCGGCCGGCTCAGCGAGGACGAGCTCGACCGGCGTCGTGCGTCGCTCGGGCTCGACCGGCCGCTGTGGGTGCAGTACCTCGAGTACCTCGGCCAGGTCGCGCACCTCAACCTGGGCAAGGCCCTGTCCGACAACCGTCCGGTCATCGACATCATCCGCGACAACGGCGGGGCGACCCTGACGCTCACGATCGGGGCCTTCCTCTTCGCCCTGGTCATCGGCATCCCGCTGGGCCTCATGGCCGGGCGGCGCCGCGACTCCTTCGCCGACATCGTGATCCGCCTGTTCGGCATCGTCACCTACGCCGCCCCGATCTTCGTCGTGGGCCTGGTGCTCGTCCTCATCGTCGCCAGCGCCGGCACGGGGTGGCCGACGTACGACATCGCCTCGCCGGTCACCAAGTTCACCGTCCAGCCCAAGACCCACATCCTGCTGCTCGACGCCGTCCTGTCCGGCAACGGAGCGGCCGTCACCGACGTGCTGAAGCACCACGTCCTGCCCTGCTTCACCCTCGGTCTGCTGCTCTGCGGCGTCTTCATCCGGCTCGTGCGGGTCAACCTGCTCCAGACCCTCAAGGGCGACTACGTCGAGGCCGCCCGTGCCCGCGGCATCCCCGAGCGCTACGTCATCCGTCGCCACGCGTTCCGCAACGCGCTGGTGCCGGTGGTCACCGTCATCGGCCTGCAGGTGGCGCTCACGCTCTCGGGGGCGGTGCTCACCGAGAGCACCTTCAACTGGCCGGGGCTGGGCACGGAGCTGATCGACTACCTCAACGCGCGTGACTACGCGGCGGTGCAGGGGCTGGTCACGTTCTTCGCCCTCATCGTCGTGGTGATGAGCGTGCTGGTCGACATCCTCAACGCCCTGATCGACCCGAGAGTGAGCTACTGATGGCCAACCGCGCTCTCTCCCGGCTGACCAGTCCGTTCCGGACGACCAGCGGACCGGCCCGCTGGCTGCTGGTCACCGGGTTGCTGATCACGCTCGCCTTCATCGTGGTCGCGATCTTCGCCCCCTGGATCGCGCCCACCGACTTCTCCCAGTCCAAGGTCGACGGGGTCAAGCTGCCCAAGCTGCAGGCGCCGTCGGGAGCCCACGTCTTCGGCACCAACGACCAGTTCTACGACGTCCTGTCCCGCGTCATCTGGGGTGCGCGCACGGGCCTCACGGTCGTGGTGCTCTCGGTGCTGCTCTCGGTGGTGGCCGGCGTCGTGCTGGGCCTGGTCTCCGGCTACGTCGGTGGCTGGACCGACCGGCTGCTGGTGTTCTTCACCGACGCGATCTACGCGTTCCCCACGCTGCTCCTGGCGATCGTCTTCAGCTTCCTGCTCAGCGGGAAGCTGGGCGGCGGCGTGCTGGCCGCCGCGATCTCGCTGACGGTCATCTACATCCCGCAGTACTTCCGCGTGGTCCGCAACACGACCGTCTCGGCCCGCGAGGCGACGTACGTCGAGGCCGCGCGCGCGATCGGCGCGAAGGACTCCACGATCATGTGGCGCTACCTGTTCGGCAACGTGATCGGCTCGGTCCCGGTGATCGGCACCCTCAACGCCGCCGACGCGCTCGGCACGCTCGCGGCCCTCGGCTTCCTCGGCTTCGGCATCCAGCCGACCGAGGCCGCGGAGTGGGGCTACGACCTCGACCGCGCCCTGGACGACGTGTCGGCGGGGATCTGGTGGACCGCGGCGTTCCCGGGCGCCGCCATCGTCCTGCTCATCGTCGGCCTGACTCTGGTCGGCGAGGGGCTCAACGAGACGATCAACCCGGTGCTGCGCAAGCGCCGGCTGCGCAAGGTGGTCCTGCCGCCGCGTGACCGAGAGACGACGGAGGTCGGCCAGTGACCAGCACCAGCGCGTCCGCACCCGCCCGCGAGGAGGTGATCCGGGCCGATGACATCCGCGTCTGGTACGCCACCGACCGCGGCCCCGTCCGCGCCGTCGACGGGGTCTCCTTCTCGGTGCGGCAGGGCGAGATCCTCGGCCTGGTGGGGGAGTCCGGCTGCGGCAAGTCGACCCTCGGGCGGGGCCTCCTCGGCCTGCTGCCCGACGGGGCGGCGATGGACGGCGGGCTCACCTTCGGCGGTGAGGACCTGCTCGCGATCGACCCCAAGCAGCTCTACAAGCGCCGCGGCCAGGAGCTCGGGATGATCTTCCAGGAGCCCCTGACCCGGCTCAACCCGCTGATGCGGGTCAGCGAGCACTTCCTGGAGACGCTGCGCACGCACGAGCCCGACCTGCGCAAGGAGGACATGGAGAAGCGCTCGCTCGACGTGCTGCGGCGCATGGGCATCCCGCCCACCCGCTGGCGCTCCTACCCGCACGAGTTCTCCGGCGGCATGCGCCAGCGCCTGATGATCGCGCTCGCCCTCGTGCTGCGACCGCGGTTCGTGGTCGCCGACGAGCCGACCACCGCGCTCGACGTCCTCGTCGAGGCCCAGATCATCCGGATCCTGCACGACCTGCGCCGCGAGTTCGACACCTCGCTGCTGCTGATCACCCACAACCTCGGCATCATCGCCGAGGCCTGCGACCGGGTCGCGGTGATGTACGCCGGCCGCATCGTGGAGATCGGCGACGCCCGGGAGGTCTTCGCCCACCCGCAGCACCCCTACACCCAGGAGCTGCTGCGTTCGACGATCTCGCTCTCGACGACGGGCCTGCACTACATCCCGGGCGCCCCGCCGGACCTGGTCACCCCGCCGCAGGGCTGCCACTTCCACCCGCGCTGCCCGCAGGCGCTCCAGCAGTGCCTGGAGGACCCGCCGGTCGAGACCCTCGACTCCGGCACCCGCGTCGAGTGCTGGGTGGCGGCCCGTGACGCCGGTCTCGCCACGATCCCTGCCGGTCGCGACGAGCCCCTCGAGCAGAAGGAGCTCTCCGTTGCCGACGAAGCCTGAGACCGCGAGCGCCCCCGCGCGCACCGACGACGTGCTGATGGAGCTCGACGACCTGGCCGTGCACTACCAGCTCCGCGGCGGCAGCCTGGCGCGCCTGCTGGGTCGCGACACCGGCACGGTCAAGGCGGTGGACGGCGTCGACATCGACCTGCGCAAGGGAGAGGTGCTGGGCCTGGTGGGGGAGTCCGGGTCCGGCAAGACCACCCTCGGGCGCGCCCTGCTCGGCCTGGTGCGGCCCACCCAGGGGGCGATCCGCTACCACCACGGGGACGGCGGCACCACCGACCTGGCCGAGTGCTCGGCCAAGCGGCTGCGCGAGCTGCGCACCGACCTCCAGATGGTCTTCCAGGACCCCCACGCGGCGCTCAACCCGTCGATGGACCTCGAGACCGCGGTGGGCCACCCGCTCAGGATCCACGGCATCGCCTCGGGCGACGAGCTGCGACGGCGCGTCGTCGCCGCGCTGGAACGCGTGGGCCTCGCGCCCGCGGAGCAGTTCCTCCGCAAGTACCCCTCCGACCTGTCCGGGGGCCAGAAGCAGCGTGCCGTCATCGCCCGGGCCGTGATCCTCGACCCCGAGCTGCTCGTGGCCGACGAGCCGATCTCCATGCTCGACATGAGCGTGCGCGCCAAGATCCTCCAGCTCATGCTCGACCTCAAGGACGACCTCGGGCTCACCTACGTCTACATCACCCACGACCTGGCCACCGCGAAGTTCTTCTGCGACCGCGTCGCGATCATGTACCTCGGCCGCATCGTCGAGATCGGGCCGACCCAGGAGATCTTCGAGGACCCCAAGCACCCCTACACCAAGGCGCTGCTCAAGGCCATCCCCGAGCCCGACCCCACCCGCATGGTGCCGCGCGACCTGCCCCGCGGGGAGATCCCCGACGCCGCCAGCCCGCCGCTCGGGTGCTCGTTCCACCCGCGCTGCCCGGAGGCGACCTCGACCTGCGGCTGGGAGTCGCGGGACCTGCGGGCCCTGCTGGAGGAGCACTGGACCCGGCGCGACTCCGAGGTCTACCTCCGCGAGCGCAGCCTGGTCGGTGACCTGGAGGTGTTCGACCGGCCGGCCACGGAGGTCACCTTCGGCGGCGCCGACCCAGACGGGGCCAGGCGGCTGGTCGAGGAGATCCGGTCCGAGCGCCCCGACGAGCCGCTGTGGAAGGGCGTCGAGGACATCTCGTCCGGAGCCTCCGGGGTCACCGTCCGCTTCGCGGAGGGCGAGGACCCGGCGCTGCGGAGGGCAGGCGGCGTCGACGTCGCCTGCGTGCTGTACGCCGACGAGTCGTCCGGGTCACCCACCGCCGAGCGGTGAGCCCGACTGAGCCCCACTGAGCCGGCGCGCGCCGCGCCGGCTCAGTCGACGTCCTCCGGCGAGAGGCCGGGGTCGGCGATCTGCTGGGCGGTCACCTCGGGCAGCGGCGGGGGAGTGCCGCCCCACTCGGGGCAGATCGCCTGGTGGGAGCACCACGCGCAGAGGGGCGTCCGGTTGGGACGCCAGTCTCGGGACTCGGCCGCACGGCTGATCGCCCCCCACAGGGCGTCGACCTTGCGCTCGACGGCGCGCAGGTCGGCCTCGTCGGGGCGGTAGCGCAGGACCTCGCCGGAGCCGAGGTAGATCAGCTGGAGCATCGTGGGGATCTCGCCCCGCAGGCGCCAGAGCACCAGGGCGTAGAACTTCATCTGGAACAGCGCCTTGGCCTCCCACATCGGCCCCGGCGCCCGGCCGGTCTTGTAGTCGACGACTCGCACCTCGCCCGTCGGCGCCACGTCGATGCGGTCGACGAACCCTCGCAGCAGCAGCCGGCTGTCGAGGACGGTCTCGACGTAGAGCTCGCGCTCGGCCGGCTCGAGGCGGCTGGGGTCCTCCAGGGTGAAGTAGCGCTGGACGCTCTCGCGGCAGGACCCCAGCCAGGCGACCAGGTCGACGGCCTGCGCGGTCCCGTCGGCCCCGTCGGACTCGTCGGCCCCGTCGGTCCCGTCGGCGAACATCTCGGCCAGCCCGGGCTCGGAGCCGAGCAGGTCGGCCCAGGCGGGCTCGACCATCGACAGGGCCCGGTCGGGCGTGCGCTCGGCCGCGGGAAGGTCGAAGAGGTCCTCGAGGACCTTGTGGACCAGCGTCCCGCGCACGGCGGCGGGCGAGCTCTCCTCGGGCAGCTTGTCGATCGTGCGGTAGCGGTAGAGCAGCGGGCAGGTCATGAAGTCGCCGGCCCGGCTCGGGGACAACGAGCCGACCACCTCGACGCCGTCGACCGTGCGGGCGTTGTCGCCGCGCTGCTTGCGAGCCGGGCGGTCGAGCGGGATCTCGGCCACGGGACCCTCCACCACTGCTGTCATGCAAGGCACCCTAGGCGTGAGGCCCGACATTTCCGTGGAGCCGACCCCGGTACGTTGGAGGTGTGAGCGAAGGAATGGGCGGTCCGGCCCGCGTCAACGACCCCGGCACGATCCGGGTGGGGTCGCTGGGCGGTGTGGACGTCCTGGTCCGCTCCTCCTGGTTCCTCATCGCCGCGCTGATCGCCTACCTCGTCGCTCCGGCCTTCGAGCAGGTGCAGCCCGGCCTCGGGAACCTGAAGTACGTCGCCGGGGCGGCCTTCGCCGTCCTGCTCACCCTCTCGCTGCTGCTGCACGAGCTCTCCCACGCGCTGATGTCCAAGCACTTCGGCATCCCCGTCCGCTCCATCACGCTGCACTTCATCGGGGGCGTGACCGCCATGGAGGCGGAGCCCGCGACGCCCCGCCAGGAGTTCGCGATCTCCGCGATCGGTCCCGTCACGTCGCTGGGGGTCGGCGGGGCGGCCTACGCGCTGCTGCAGGTGATGCCCGACCAGACGCTCCTCTCCGTGGTCGTGGGCGGGCTGGCGTGGGCCAACCTCGTCGTCGGCGTGCTCAACCTGGTGCCCGGCATGCCGCTGGACGGCGGACGGGTGCTCCGCGCGGTCGTGTGGAAGGTCAGCGGTGACCCCAACCGCGGGCTCCTCGCCGCGGGCTGGGCCGGCCGCGGCGTCGCCGTCCTCATGCTCGGCTCGCCGCTGCTCATGGCCGCCTTCGGCACCCAGCCCGACGTCTTCGACTTCGTCTTCGCCGTCGTCATCGGGTGGTTCCTGTGGACCGCCGCGTCCGGAGCCATCCTCGCCGCCAAGGTGCGCGCCCGCCTGCCCAGGCTCGACGCCCGGCGCCTCGCCCGGCGCAGCGTGGCGCTCGCCGAGGACGTGCCCGTCGCGGACGCCGTACGCCGGGCACGCGAGGCCCAGGCGGGCTCGATCATCACCCTCGACCACTCCGGCCGGCCCTCGGGCCTGGTCAGCGAGGACGCCGTGCTGGCGACCCCGGAGGACCGCCGGGCGTGGGTGCCGGTCAGCTCGGTCAGCCGCACCCTCCAGCCCGACCTCTCGCTGCCCGCCGACATCTCCGGCGAGCAGCTCATCACCGCGATGGCCCGCCGCCCGGCCAGCGAGTACCTCCTGCTCGAGCCCGACGGCTCGGTCTTCGGCGTCCTGGTCGCCACCGACGTCGACGCGGCGTTCTCGCGCGAGTGAGGCACTCCTAGACTCAGGACCCATGTCCCCGACGCCCCCCTCGCCGCAGCAGCCCTCCCTCTCCGGCGTCCACACCGGTCCGCTGCGCGCAGGGGAGTGGGTGCGGCTGACCGACAGCAAGGGCCGCCGCAACAACTTCTGCCTCGAGGTCGGCAAGAAGTTCTTCAGCAACAAGGGCCACGTCGACCACGGCGAGCTGATCGGCCGCCCGGAGGGCTTCACGGTCACCTCCTCGCTCGGCGCGGAGTACCTCGTCTTCCGGCCCCTGCTCAACGAGTTCGTCGTGTCGATGCCGCGCGGTGCGGCGGTGGTCTACCCCAAGGACGCCGCCCAGATCGTGGCCATGGCCGACGTGTTCCCCGGCGCACGGGTGGTGGAGGCGGGGGTCGGTTCCGGGGCGCTCACCTGCTACCTGCTGCGCGCGGTCGGCCCGACCGGCCGCGTGTCGTCGTACGAGCGGCGTGAGGAGTTCGCCGACGTCGCGCGGCGCAACGTCACCCAGTGGTACGCCGGCGAGCACCCCGCCTGGTCCCTCACGATCGGCGACCTCGCCGACGCGCTCCCCGGGCCGGACGGCCAGGACGCCGAGGTGGACCGGGTGATCCTGGACATGCTGGCGCCCTGGGACTGCGTCGAGTCGGTGGCGCGGGTGCTGGTGCCCGGCGGGATGGTCTGCGCCTACGTCGCGACCACCACCCAGCTCAGCAAGACGGTCGAGACGCTGCGGGTGCACGGCGGGTTCACCGAGCCGCAGGCCTGGGAGACCCTGGTGCGCGACTGGCACGTCGAGGGCCTCGCGGTGCGCCCCGGCCACTCGATGGTGGGGCACACCGGCTTCCTGGTGACGGCGCGCCGCATGGCGCCGGGGGAGCGGCCGCCCACCAAGCGGCGGCGTCCCGCCCCCGGTGCCTACGGCGTCGACTACACGGGCCCGCGCCCCGAGGGTCTGCCCCCTCAGTCCGCCGAGGAGCCGCTGGACGGCTGAGCCGTGCAGTCGATCCGGAAGATCGCGATCTCCGGACCGCCGAGCTCGTCCTGCACGCAGCCTGACGCCCGCACGGGCGCCAGCAGCTTGTCGGCCGGCTTCCCCACGTCCTCGTCGTCCTGGGTCTCGGTCAGGCTCCACGGCCGGTAGATCGCGGCGAACTGGAGGTCCTCGAGGGACTCCCCGTCGAGGTAGCGCGCTCGGTACAGGTGCGCCCACCGCTCGGTGCGCCCGGTCACGACCAGCACGAAGGACCCGTAGCTGTGCTGGAGCGCAGAGAGGTACTGCCGGGCGACTGGCGGCTTCCGAGCGGTGAGGGCCAAGGCGATCCGGAGCTGCGACAGGGGCTTCGTGGCCACGCCGCCGATCGAGTCGAGCATCGCCAGGCCCTCGGCCGCCTGCTGGGTCATCGGGTCGGACAGGATGCGCTCGGATCGGCCGTAGCGCTCGGCATAGGCCTCGAGGGCATGCAGCTCGTAGGGCGTGAAGCTGCTCTGCAGGTGGTGCTCGGTGGTGTCGGTGAGCTGCAGCGTGTGGAGGGCGTGGAGAGGGCGGGACAGCAGCGGCAGCAGGACGATGACCACCAGGGTCGAGGCGACGACCGGCGCGGGGACGGGTCGTCCGCGAGCCCGGAGCCGACGCGCACCGTCCGCGACCGCGTCGAGCACGACGCCGATCGTGAGGCCGGCAGCGACCCAGAGGAAGCCCTCGAGGCGCTCCAGGCCGATCACCGGCGTGACGAAGCCGACCAGGACGACCAGCGGCATCGCGACGAGCGGGGTGACCGACGCGCGACGGGCACGGAGCACGATGAGCACGACCGCGACCGCGGTGAGGGCGCCCAGGCTGCCGTAGGGATAGCTGTTGTTGGCCAGCGAGAGTCGCTGCTGGAGGTCCGAGCTCGGGGTCAGGCGCGCGTAGAACGTGGTCGGGTCCAGCACGACGTGCTGGAGGGGCTGTCGGGCGGCGCGTGGGAGGGCGAAGAGCACGGCCGCGACCGTTCCGACCACTCCGAGGAACGCGGCGAGCATCGGGCTCCGGCCGACCGCCTGACGGTTGGTCGTGGCGGCGAGGGCCCGGCTCGCGAGGAGCACGCCGACGAGCAGCGCGGCGACCAGTCCGTGCAGGCCCAGCAAGAGCACGGCGACGACCAGACCACGCCGGAGACCGCGGCGGGGATCACGGTCCGCGAGCGTGAGCAGGACCAGGGGCGCCATCGACATCAGGACGGAGGCAGGAAGCGTGTCGAGCAGGGGATTGGTCGACTTGCGCGTGGTGAGCAGGAGCCCGGTCACGGCAACGGTCAGGCCGGCGGAGGGGAGGGTCCGGCCGGCCGCACGGACGAGCGCGAACATGCCGCACGCCACGAGGAGACCCGCCACGAACGGCCCGCCCCAGAGCAGTCCCAGCGGCGGGACGCCTGACAACCGGCTCGCGGCCGCCAGGTCGAGGTGGAACGTCGGCAGGTAGGCGTCGAAGGTGAACGCCGGAGAGAGGTGCTGCAAGGACAGCGAGAACTGGTCCCGCTCGAGCATCCGTCGCACGATCGAGACCTGGAGGAACCCGTCCCACGTCGTGAAGAAGGGGTACGGCGACCACGCGCGCCAGTAGCCGATCGCCGCCTCCACGCCGACCACACCGACCGCGAGCCAGGCTGCGGTGACCCTGTTCCACCCCAGCCGACCGACGAGCGCGGTGGGTCCGCCCGCGCCTCTCGACCCCAGGCAGTCGAGCGCGAGCCCAGGGACCGCCATCACCAGGGCGACGGTCATCACTCGCCCGATCGTGAACTGGCCGAGACCGGTGAGTCCGAGGGCCAGGGCGACCTGGGTCAGGCTGCCGATGGCGAAGCGCAGCGCGAGCTCGGGTCCCCACGCCCAGGTCGTCCTCCACCTCGGCCAGCCTCCGACCAGCGTGGGCCAGACCAGGAGGAGCCCCGCCGCCGGGACGGAGCTGACGCCCTCGGCCCAGGGCAGCCGTGCGAGGCCGGTGAGCGTCAGGGTGACCAGGGCGACGGCGACGGTCAACCCCGGGTCGTGATGTCCTCCCTGGGGCCGGGTCCGGCTAGCCGACACAGTCACACAGTCCGCGCAGGGTCAGCTCGACGCGGTCGGTGATGTGGTCCCAGTCCGCCCAGGCCACGGCGGCCTTCCTCGCGCGCGGGCCCATCTCCGCGAGTGGCGTCGGGTCGCTCTCGAGCCGGTCGAACAGCGCCGTCCACGGTGCGCTGGAGCGGGTCGGCAGGATCCAGCCGTACTCCGGCTCCACGATCCCCTTCGCCGCGTCGATGTCGCTGATCGCGATCGGCAGGCCGGAGGCCATCGCCTCGAGGAGGACGTGCGGCAGCCCCTCCCACAGCGACGGCATGACGAACAGGTCGCCGTGGCGGTACTCCGCCGCGACCTGGCCGGCGGCGACGTGACCGGTGAAGGTCACCCGGTCCTCCAGCCCGCGCAGGCGGACCAACGACTCGAGGTAGGGGCGTGCGGGCCCGTCGCCGACGATGCGGAGCGTGGCGGTGCCGCGCGAGGCCGCCATCGCCTCGACCAGCAGCTGGTGGTTCTTGATGTCGACCACGCGCCCGACACTGAGCAGGCGCAGCGGGGCGCCCTCGGGTCGGGGCCCCTCGGGCAGGGCGAAGCGCGAGGTGTCGATGCCGTTGGGCAGCCACTGCACGTCGCAGCCGATCCCCTCGTAGCTCTCGGCGGTGTAGCGCGCGGCGGTGAACAGCACCTGGCACTGGGGGCGCCGACGGAACCACTGGTCCCAGACCCAGCCGAGGGTGCCCAGTGGACCGTAGGAACCCGTCCACGACGCGAGGGTCGGGTAGGCGTTGTGGGTGTGGTAGACGAGGGGAAGCCCCAGGCGCCGCGTCACGGCGGGCAGCCGCGGCGAGCGGAGCGGGGCCATGTCCTCGATGACGACGTCCACGTCGGCGTACTCCCGGCGCACGATCCTGGGTGCGACGAGGTAGAACGGCAGGCGGCTGGCGAAGAACCCCATCGCGCCCCTCTCGCGCAGCCACCCCGGGGCCGTCGCCACGGTCCGGATGCGCAGGCCGTCCACGAGGCGGCGACGCGGCTGGTCCCTGCGGGTCCGCGCGCACAGCACGTCGACCTGGTGACCGCGCTGCGCCAACCGGCGACCGGGCTCCAGGATGTGCGGCAGTCCCAGCTCGGGTGAGAGCTTGGTGACGTAGAGGACGCGCAGGGGACGGTGGTCCGGCCGGGCGCCGCCTGGCACCGGCGACACGGACCCGGTCCGCAGGACCGCGCAGGTCACCGTGAGCCTGCGCACGAGCCAGGGCAGGAGCAGGTGGAGGAGCGTGCGTGCGTCGCGACGTCCCCGCTGCACCTCGATCTCGTCGGCCGCCACCACCTGGGTGCCGGGGAAGAGTGCCGGCACCTCATGGGGCTCGGGGCGGGGGGCGCCGGCGAGGGCCTCGGCGCGTCGGGAGGAGCGGCGCGGACCCGAGAAGACCAGGTGGCCGCCCGGGCCGGGGATGGAGGCCAGGTTGCGCGCCAGCAGGCGGGGTTCGGGCACGTGCTCGAGCACGTGGCTGCACAGCACGCTGCGGAACCCCCGCGCACGCAGGCCCTCGAGGCGCTCGGGGTCGGTGAGGTCCCCGACGACGTCGAGGCCGACGACCTCGACCCCCCGCTGCTCCAGATGGGCGACGAGGCGTCCGGCCGGCGACTGGGCGGACCGGTTGGTGTGGCTCGCCACGGCGAGCATGGGAGACAGCTCGGACACGGGGATCAGGTCCAGCTGGTGTGCCAGCCAGCGAGCCTCATGGTCGAGCATGCGGGGTCCTTCCGAGATGTGCCGTTGGTCCGAACCTTGTCAAATCGCTCCGGGAGATCCTCACACCGGTCCGCTCGTCGGCGTGGCAAGGACCGGTTCGTAGCCCCTCAGCGCTGCCGGCATCCGGAGCAGGAGCACACCGGCAGAGGTGCAGGCGCCGAGAGCGTAGGCGGTGTCGACCCTGGTGAACAGGTCGCCCGGGAGCTCGAACGCCAGGACGAGGACCACGCACCCCGCCAGCCACGCGAGAGCGCTGAGCCGGTGGGCCCCGACGGAGAGCGCCGCGCCGTTGAGCGCCGCGGCCAGCATGTAGACCGCGCTCGCGGACGCGAGGACGGCCATGGTCATGGCGCCGATCCGGAAGTCCCCACCGAACAGCAACCGCACGCCCAGCGGCCCGAGAGCCAGGCCCCCCAGGAAGGAGACGACGACCAGGACCACGGACACCACGACGATGCGTCGCAGCGCCCACCTCAGGTCGTCGAGCCGACCCGTGGCCGCGAGCTCGGCGAGGTTGGGCAGGAGCGTGGCCTGCACGGCCTGGAAGAGGTAGAGGCCGATCCGCGCGATCATCAGCGCTCCCAGGTAGAGGCCCGCCCTGCCGTCCTGCGCGGGCGGCTCGAGGACCTGGACGGCGAGCGGCCCGGCGTTGGCCAGGAGCTGCATGAGGAGGGCGGCCAGGACCAGCCACCCGAACGCGCGGGTGAGCTCGCGCCACGCCACGGTGTGCCCGGGGGCCAGCCGGACCCGCTCCCGCGACCCCCACCAGACCAGCACCGTCGAGAGGGCGGGACCGAGCGCGATGGCGGCTCCGAACGCGGTCGGCGAGCGGAGGCCCGCCAGCGCGAACGCGCCGGCGAGCAGGAGACGCATGAGCGACTCCAGGGCGACCATCTGGCCCAGCTGGGTGTAGGCCCCCGCGCCCGACAGGACCCCGCGCGCCGTGAACGCGAAGGCGTAGGCGACCACCGCACCGAGGAAGCACCACAGCATCGACCAGCGCCCGTCGAGGAACGAGGAGACCAGCCACGGACCGACCGCGAGGGTCGCGATGGCAAGCACGACGACGAGGGTGGCGGCGACCACGAGCGCGCGGCGTACGGCGGCGCCCCCGCCGCCTCGCGCCCGCTGGCTGCCCAGCACCCGGGCGAGCTCCTGCTGCAGCGGCAGGAAGACGCCGGGCCCGACGATGAAGACCATCGCCCACAGGGACGACACCGGCGCGAAGTCGACCGGACCCAGCACGCGGCCGGCGATGCTGAGGAAGGCGAAGGAGAAGGCGCCTGCGGCCAGCACCCCGGCCGTCACCGGCGCCAGACCGGAGAGGAACCCGGAGGGTCGGGCGGCGGCGGGCACGAGTGCGGACTCTAGCCCTTTCGTCCCGACACGGGAGAATGAGTGGCGCCGCACCTTCTCGTCACGAGTAGGTTGGAAGGACGAGCACACACCAGCTGGAGGTGATGTGAGATGACGTCCGACAGTGGTTTCGACGGTGGGTCGAGGACTCCTCAGGACTGGGAGGCGCAGGTCGCCTACCTCGAGCGTGAGGTGACCGCCCTGCGCCGTCGCCTGGCCGAGGCACCCGGGTCCGCCCGCGCGCTGGAGCAGAGACTGGCCGAGACCCAACGCTCGCTGGCGGGGGTGACGGCCCAGAACGAGCGCCTGGCGCAGACGCTGCGCGACGCCAAGGAGCAGATCCTCACGCTCAAGGAGGAGGTCGACCGGCTGGCGCAGCCGCCGTCCGGCTTCGGGGTGTTCCTCCAGCGCAACGAGGACGACACGGTCGACGTGTTCACCTCCGGCCGCAAGCTGCGGGTCAGCGTCAGCCCCAACGTCGAGCTCGAGGAGCTCCGCAAGGGCCAGGAGGTCATGCTCAACGAGGCGCTCAACGTCGTCGCCGCCCTCGATTTCGAGACCGTCGGCGAGACCGTGATGCTCAAGGAGCTGCTCGCCGACGGCGAGCGCGCCCTGTGCATCGCCAACGCCGACGAGGAGCGCGTGGTGCGGCTGGCCGACACCCTGCGCGAGCAGCCGCTGCGCGCCGGCGACCTGCTGCTGCACGACGCCAAGTCCGGCTACGTCTTCGAGCGCATCCCCAAGAGCGAGGTCGAGGAGCTCGTCCTGGAGGAGGTGCCCGACATCGCCTACGACTCGATCGGCGGCCTCAAGAACCAGATCGACGCGATCCGCGACGCCGTCGAGCTGCCCTACCTCCACCCCGACCTGTTCCTCGAGCACGAGCTCAAGCCGCCCAAGGGCGTGCTCCTCTACGGCCCGCCCGGCTGCGGCAAGACGCTCATCGCCAAGGCGGTGGCCAACTCGCTGGCCAAGAAGGTCGCGGCCAAGACGGGGCAGGAGGGCAAGTCCTACTTCCTCAACATCAAGGGCCCCGAGCTGCTCAACAAGTACGTCGGCGAGACCGAGCGCCACATCCGCCTGGTCTTCCAGCGGGCGCGGGAGAAGGCCAGCCACGGCACCCCGGTGATCGTGTTCTTCGACGAGATGGACTCGCTGTTCCGCACACGCGGCTCGGGGGTCTCCTCCGACGTGGAGAACACCATCGTCCCGCAGCTGCTCAGCGAGATCGACGGCGTCGAGACGCTGGAGAACGTCCTGGTCATCGGCGCCTCCAACCGTGAGGACATGATCGACCCGGCGATCCTGCGGCCCGGCCGCCTCGACGTGAAGATCAAGATCGAGCGCCCCGACGCCGAGTCCGCGCGCGACATCTTCAGCAAGTACCTCACCGCCAACCTCCCGCTGCACGCCCGCGACCTCGAGGAGTTCAACGGCGACAAGGACGCGTGCGTCGCCGGGATGATCCGGGCCGTCGTCGAGCGGATGTACACCGAGTCCGAGGAGAACCGCTTCCTCGAGGTCACCTACGCCAACGGCGACAAGGAGGTCCTCTACTTCAAGGACTTCAACTCGGGCGCGATGATCCAGAACATCGTCGACCGCGCCAAGAAGATGGCGATCAAGGACCTGCTCGACCACGACCAGAAGGGCATCAGCGTCGACCACCTGCTCCAGGCCTGCGTCGACGAGTTCAAGGAGAACGAGGACCTGCCCAACACCACCAACCCCGACGACTGGGCGCGCATCTCCGGCAAGAAGGGCGAGCGCATCGTCTTCATCCGCACGCTCATCACCGGCAAGCAGGGCACCGAGCCGGGGCGCTCGATCGACACGGTCGCCAACACCGGCCAGTACCTCTGAGCATGCTGGCGACCAGGCCGCTGGGGGCTCGTGGGCCCTCGGTGTCGACGATCGCGCTGGGCACGATGACCTTCGGCGTCGAGACCGACGAGCCGGAGGCCCACCGCCAGCTCGACGCCTTCGTCGGGGCCGGCGGCACGATGGTCGACACCGCCGACGTCTACGGTGGTGGCCAGTCCGAGCGCATCGTCGGGCGCTGGCTCGCCGACAACCCCGGCGTGGACGTCGTCCTGGCGACCAAGGGCCGCTTCGCCCCGCCGCCCGGCTCCGCGGGAGCGTCCCGTCGCTCGCTGGTGCGGAGCCTGGAGGCGTCCCTCGACCGGCTCGGCGTCGAGGCGGTCGACCTCTACCTCGTCCACGGCTGGGACCCCGTCACCCCGGTCGAGGAGACCCTCGACGTCCTCTCCGGCTTCGCCCGCCAGGGGCGCCTCCACTCGATCGGCTGGTCCAACGTGACCGGGTGGCAGCTGGCGCGCCTGATGGCCACCGCCCGGCTCGGCGGCTTCGTCGTGCCGACGGCGATCCAGCCGCAGTACAACCTGCTCGACCGCGGCATCGAGCACGAGGTCCTGCCCTGCGCCCTGGAGGAGGGCCTCGCGGTCACCCCGTGGTCGCCGCTGGGCGGGGGCTGGCTGACCGGGAAGTACTCCCGCGACACCCGGCCCACCGGCGCCACGCGGCTCGGGGAGGACCCCGGGCGGGGCGTCGAGGCCTACGACACGCGCAACACCGACCGCACGTGGCGGGTGGTCGACGCCGTCGAGCAGGTCGCGGACAAGCACGACCGGCCGATGCCGCAGGTGGCGCTGGCCTGGCTGCTCACCCGGCCCGGTGTCGCCTCCGTGATCGCCGGCGCCCGCACCCTCGACCAGCTCTCGCAGGCCCTCGACGCCGGCTCGCTCGAGCTCGACGCCGACGACCTGCGCCTGCTCGGCGAGGTCAGCGCCCCCGGCGTCCTGCCCTACCCCCAGGGGATGATCGCCGGCTCCTGCGGCGTCGACGTGTGGGACCGGCTCGGGACGGGCGGCTGAGTCAGGTCGCCGTGGCCGTGCCGCGTGAGAGGTGGGCCCACGGCCGGGCGACCCGCGGACCGCGGAGGTACTCCTGCTGGAGGGACCTGACCTCGAACCCCGTCGCCTCGAGGTCGGCCACCGGGTCACGGGTCAGGTGGCACCCGCCGCCGAGCCGTCGCTGGACGGGTTCGAGCCGGCGCTGCCAGCGCACCACGCCCGGGTCGGGGGAGAGGCCGTGCTCGAGGAAGTGGAGCGTGCCGCCCGGGGCGAGCACCCGGCGTACCTCCGCCAGCGCGGCGCGCTGGTCGGGGATGGTGCACAGGCTGAAGGTGACCAGCGCGCAGTCGAAGGAGTCGTCCGGCTCCTCGAGCCGCTGTCCGTCCAGACCGGAGCGGACCACCTCGACCGGCGAGGCCGCGAGCCGGTCGGCGGCGAGCGCCCACGCCCGGTCGCTGGGCTCGACCGCGTGCACCCGCCTCACCGCGTCGGGGTAGAGGGGCACGTTGAGGCCGGACCCGAAGCCGATCTCGAGGACCGTGCCGTGGACCCCGGCCACGACGGGCCGCCGGTGCCAGCGGACGGCGCCGGTGCCGCAGGTCGCCTCGACCAGGTGCGGGACGACGCGGTCCTCCCACCAGCTCACTCGGGCCTCACTCGGGCTCCGTCACGTCGGCCACCGTCGCCCCCAGAGCCGCGACCAGCGCCCCGGCGTCGACGGTCAGACCGACCCCGTGGGCACCGCCGCCGATCGAGACCGTGCCGGTGACGTGCGAGTCGGCGACCACCGGGAGGTCGGTGCGGGTGCCCAGCGGCGTGATCGTGCCGCGGGGGTAGCCGGTCACGGCCAGCGCCGCCGCCGCGTCGGGCATCGAGGTGCGGTTGACCCCCCACAGCGCCCGCAGGGGCGGCCAGGAGATCTTGCGGCCACCCGGCACGAGCACCAGCCGGTGGTCGTCGTCGGAGAGCCGCACCACCAGCGTCTTGACCAACGAGGCCGGGTCGACCCCGCGGGCCGCGGCCGCCTCGGCGAGCGACGAGACCGGGCCGTGCCGACGCACCTCGACGTCGAGGCCGAGGCGCCGGGCGTGACGCAGGGCCCGGAGCAGGCCCCAGTCACCGGTCGCGTCGTCGGCCAGACGGTCGAGCAGGGCCCGGGTGTCGGGCACGAACGCCCAGCCCGGGTCGGCGAGGTGGTCGACCAGGTCGGGCAGCGACCTCCACTCCCCGGAGACGACCTCGCCGTCGGCGTGCCGCACCGGGCCGTCGTACCAGACCTCGAAGACGTGGGCGACCGTGCGGACCTGCTCGTCGTCGTACGCCGCGACGAGGAGGGGCGTGAGCTCGACGTCCTCGATGCCGAGCTCCTCGGCCAGCTCCCGCCGGGCGCCCTCGGCGGGGTCCTCCTCGGGGCCGAGGACGCCGCCGGCCGCGGCGTCGTGGTGCGACGGGGCCCAGTCCTTGCCGGGGGAGCGGAGGTGCACGTAGACCGCGCCGTCGGAGGGCCGGCGCACCAGCACCGCGGTCGAGCGGTGCCGCAGGTTGTCACGGCGTACGACGTCACGTGGGGCGCTGCCGGCCGGACGGCCCTGGTCGTCGACGAGGCCGACGAGCTCGATGGGTTCCGCTGAGGTCACGGTCGGGACGTTACCCCTCGGGCCCCGAGGGGCAGGGCGTCCCCGGGGGCGGCGCGACCCGGCACCGCCGCCTCCGGCGGCTCTCCCGTGACCAGGGCATCGCGGAGCGGCCGGTCCTCCCAGCACCGGCCGCTTCACGCGTCCCTTTCCGACCCCCCGCGAGTCGGTGACCGGGCCTCCCAGTCCCGGTCTCCGTCGCGCTCGGGAATGGGACGTGGCACCTCGCGGATCGTGACGCGGGTTCCGCAGAAGTTTTTTCGGAGTGCCCGATGCGTAGGGTGGAGGCATGAGCGAGGAGGCGGTGGACGCATGAGCGTGCGACGCGTGATGGGCATCGAGACCGAGTTCGGGATCAGCGTCGCCCAGCAGCCCCAGGCCAACCCGATGGTGGCCTCGTCGCAGATCGTCAACGCCTATGCCTCCTCGACGCTCAAGGCCCGCCGCGCCCGCTGGGACTTCGAGGAGGAGTCGCCGCTGCGCGACGCCCGCGGCTTCGACCTGTCCCGCGACCTCGCCGACGCCTCGCAGCTCACCGACGAGGACCTCGGCCTGGCCAACGTGATCCTCACCAACGGCGCGCGGCTCTACGTCGACCACGCCCACCCGGAGTACTCCTCGCCGGAGGTGACCAACCCGCGCGACGCCGTGCTGTGGGACAAGGCCGGCGAGGTCGTCATGCAGGACGCGTGCCGCTTCGCCGCTGCGGTGCCGGGGTCCACCCCGATCCAGCTCTACAAGAACAACACCGACAACAAGGGCGCCTCCTACGGCTGCCACGAGAACTACCTGATGCGCCGCTCGACCCCGTTCGGCGACATCGTGCGCCACCTGACCCCCTTCTTCGTGTCCCGGCAGGTCGTGGCGGGCTCCGGCCGGGTCGGCAAGGGCCAGGACGGTCGCGAGGACGACTTCCAGATCTCCCAGCGCGCCGACTTCTTCGAGGTCGAGGTGGGGCTGGAGACCACGCTCAAGCGGCCGATCATCAACACCCGCGACGAGCCGCACGCCGACCCTGAGAAGTGGCGCCGGCTGCACGTGATCATCGGCGACGCCAACCTGTCCGAGATCAGCACCTACCTCAAGGTCGGCACGACCTCGTTGGTGCTGGCGATGATCGAGGACGGCTTCATCGCACAGGACCTCACTGTCGACCAGCCCGTGCGCTCGCTGCGGGCGGTCAGCCACGACCCGACGCTCACGCACCTGCTCACCATGCGCAGCGGTCGCTCGATCACGGCCGTCCAGCTCCAGATGGAGTACCTCTCCCTGGCCCGCAAGTACGTCGAGGACCGCTACGGCTCCGACGCCGACGAGCAGACCGTCGACGTGCTCGACCGCTGGGAGTCGGTGCTCGACCGGCTCGAGCGCGACCCGATGTCGCTCAAGCGCGAGCTCGACTGGGTCGCCAAGCTGGCGCTGCTCAACCGCTACCGCGACCGGGACGGCCTGGACTGGTCGGATGCCAAGCTGCAGCTGGTCGACCTGCAGTACTCCGACATCCGTCCCGGCCGCGGGCTCTACAACAAGCTGGTCTCGATGGGGCAGATGGACCGCCTGCTCACCGACGACGAGGTCGCCGAGGCCGTGCACCAGCCGCCGACCGACACCCGCGCGTACTTCCGTGGGCGCTGCCTGGAGAAGTACGCCGACCGCATCGCCGCGGCGTCCTGGGACTCGGTGATCTTCGACCTGCCGGGGCGCGAGTCGCTCCAGCGGGTGCCGACCATCGACCCGCTGCGGGGCAGCCGCAGCCACGTGGGGGACCTGTTGGACCGTTGCGACACCGCCGAGGCGCTGTTCCGCGCCCTGACGCAACCGTCCTGACGCCTTCCTGACCTTTGTCGGTGTCGAGCGCTAGGTTGGCTGCATGGCACAGGAGCAGATCCACCCCAAGAAGGGGTCGGAGGACGCCGAGCAGGCCCAGGAGGCCCCCGAGTCCTCGGTCACCGAGCGCAAGGAACAGCTCGACGAGGACATCGACGCGATCCTCGACGAGATCGACGAGGTGCTGGAGTCCAACGCCGAGGACTTCGTGAAGTCGTTCATCCAGAAGGGCGGCCAGTGACCTCCTCCCCACGACTTCCGGCGTCCTACCTCACCCCCGGCTCGTCCTCGTTCGCCGACTTCCTCGCCGAGCAGGCCCCTGACCTCCTCCCGTCGCGCCGCAGCACGCCGGCCGGGGCCGGTGACCTGGCACCCCACGCGACCACGATCGTGGCGGCCACCTTCGACGGTGGCGTCGTGATGGCGGGCGACCGCCGCGCGACGATGGGCAACGTCATCGCCCAGCGCGACATCGAGAAGGTCTTCCCCGCCGACGAGTTCTCCTGCGTCGGCATCGCCGGCACCGCCGGCCTCGCCGTCGAGATGGTCCGCCTGTTCCAGACCGAGCTCGAGCACTACGAGAAGATCGAGGGCTCGCCGCTGTCGATGGACGGCAAGTCCAACCGGCTCTCCGCGCTGATCCGGTCCAACCTCGCGATGGCGATGCAGGGCCTCGCGGTCGTCCCGCTCTTCGCCGGCTTCGACCTGGCCCTGGGCCACGGGCGCATCTTCAGCTACGACGTCACCGGCGGCCGCTACGAGGAGACCGCGTTCCACTCGGTGGGCAGCGGCTCGCTGTTCGCCCGCGGCGCGCTCAAGAAGCTCTACCGCGACGACCTCGACGCCGAGGGCTGCGTGACCGTGCTGCTCCAGGCGCTCTACGACGCCGCCGACGACGACTCGGCCACCGGTGGCCCCGACCTCACCCGCCGCATCTTCCCGGTGGTCGGGGTCATCACCGCCGACGGCTACCGCCGCATGGCCCAGGACGAGGTCGCCGCGATCGCGGACCGCGTCGTCGGTGGCCGCATGCAACGACCCGACGGCCCGGCTGCGGGGCTGATCTCATGAGCATGCCGTTCTACGTCTCGCCCGAGCAGCTGATGAAGGACCGGGCGGACTTCGCCCGCAAGGGCATCGCGCGGGGCCGCTCGGTGGCCGTCCTGCAGTACTCCGACGGCATCGTCTTCGTCTCGGAGAACCCCTCGGCGGCCCTGCACAAGATCAGCGAGATCTACGACCGCATCGCCTTCGCCGCGGTCGGCCGCTACAACGAGTTCGAGAACCTCCGCATCGCCGGGGTGCGCCTGGCCGACATGCGCGGCTACTCCTACGACCGCAGCGACGTGACCGGTCGCGGGCTGGCCAACGCCTACGCCCAGACGCTGGGCTCGATCTTCTCCTCCGGTGGCGAGAAGCCCTACGAGGTCGAGATCTTCGTCGGCGAGGTCGGGGACACCGCGGCAGGCGACCAGATCTTCCGGCTGACCTACGACGGCCAGGTCGCCGACGTGCAGGGCTACGGCGCGATGGGTGGCTCGGCCGAGGCGGTCACCACCCACATCAAGGACCACTACCGCGAGGGGCTCTCCCTGGCCGAGGCGGTCAAGGTGGCGGTCGAGGGGCTGGGGTCCAGCGAGGCGGGCGAGCGGGAGATCCCCGTGGAGTCCCTCGAGGTCGCCGTGCTCGACCGCACCCGCACCCAGCAGCGCAAGTTCCGGCGTCTCCCCGACGAGGAGCTGGCCGGCATCCTCGGCTCGTGAGCCGACGCGGTCGGAGCCGGTCATGAGCCTCCCGGTCCTGACACCCGAGGAGCAGCGGGTCGTCGGGTCGCTGCTGGAGAAGGAGCGCACGGTCCCGGCGTCCTACCCGCTGTCGGCCAACGCGCTGCGCACCGCCTGCAACCAGACCTCGAGCCGCGAGCCGGTGACCGACTACGACGAGCGGTTCGTCGAGACGACCGCACGGGCGCTCAAGGACCGGGGCCTGGTCCGGATCGTCTGGTCCGACACCGGCCGCCGCACCCTGAAGTACCTCCAGACGCTCACCGAGGTGCTCGACCTCGGCGACGACGAGCGGGCCGTGCTCACGGTGATGCTGCTGCGCGGGCCTCAGGCACCGGGTGAGCTCCGGACCCGCACCGAGCGCCTGCACGCGTTCGCCGACCGGGGCGAGGTCGAGACGACGCTGGCCGCCATGGCCGCGCGCGAGGACCCCCTGGTCCGGCAGCTCGCCCGACGCCCGGGGGAGCGCGACGCCCGCTGGGTGCACCTGCTGGGCGAGGCGCCTCCGCAGGCGTCGTCGGAGCCACCGGCGGCGACGGCACCGGTGGAGGTCGACCTGGGCACCCGTGACGAGCGCGTGCGGGCCTCCTACGCCGCCGTCGCGGCGACCTACGCCGACCGGTTCACCGACGAGCTCGACGCGCTGCCGTTCGAGCGGTGGCTGCTCGACCGGGTCGCCGCCGACGCGATGGCCGCCGGACTGCCCGTGGTCGAGGCGGGCACCGGTCCCGGACACGTCGCGGCCCACCTCGCCGACCAGGGCGCGACCGCGACCGGCATCGACCTCAGCCCCGCGATGGTCGAGCAGGCGGCCGCCCGGTTCCCGCAGGCGTCCTACGCCGTCGGCGACCTGCGGTCCCTGATGCGCCCTCGGGCCGCGGCCGGCTGGGGCGCTGTCGTGGCGTGGTACTCCCTGATCCACCTGACCCCGGGCGAGCTGCCCGCGGCGCTCCAGGCGCTGGTGCGGCCGCTGGCACCCGGTGGGCAGCTGGTGCTGGCCTTCCATGCCGGCACCGGCGTCGTCCACCTGGACCGGTGGTTCGACCAGGACGTCGACCTCGACGTCGTGCTGCACGAGCCGCGTGCCGTCGCGCGGGCCCTCGAGGCCGCGGGACTGACCGAGGTCACCTGGCACCTGCGCGGACCGGTGGCCGGCAGGGGCGAGAGCACCGAGCGCGCCTTCGTCCTGGGCCGGCGTCCGGCCTGAGGCCGCACCGACCGCGCGGTTCGGCCACATTCACGCGCCCCGCCCGTAGGGTGGGGACGTGGACCGGCGGATCTTCGGCATCGAGAACGAGTACGGCGTCACGTGCACGTTCAAGGGGCAGCGCAGGCTGAGCCCCGACGAGGTCGCGCGCTACCTCTTCCGCAAGGTCGTGTCCTGGGGCCGCAGCAGCAACGTCTTCCTGCGCAACGGCGCCCGGCTCTACCTCGACGTCGGCTCCCACCCGGAGTACGCCACCCCCGAGTGCGACGACATCGTCGAGCTGGTCACCCACGACAAGGCAGGGGAGCGGGTGCTCGAGGGCCTGCTCGTCGACGCCGAGCGACGGCTGCGCGAGGAGGGCATCCTCGGCGACGTCTACCTGTTCAAGAACAACACCGACTCGGCCGGCAACTCCTACGGCTGCCACGAGAACTACCTGGTCGCCCGGCACGGCGAGTTCAGCAAGCTCGCCGACGTGCTCATCCCGTTCCTGGTGACCCGGCAGATCATCGTCGGGGCCGGCAAGGTGATCCAGACCCCGCGCGGGGCGATGTACTCGGTCTCCCAGCGCGCGGAGCACATCTGGGAGGGCGTCTCGAGCGCCACCACCCGCAGCCGGCCGATCATCAACACCCGCGACGAGCCCCACGCCGACGCCGAGCGCTACCGCCGGCTGCACGTGATCGTGGGCGACTCCAACATGTCCGAGACGACCACCCTGCTCAAGGTCGCCACCTGCGACCTGGTGCTGCGGATGATCGAGGAGGGCGTGGTGATGCGCGACCTCACCATGGACAACCCGATCCGCGCGATCCGCGAGATCAGCCACGACATGACCGGCCGCCGCAAGGTCCGCCTGGCCAACGGCCGCGAGGCCAGCGCGCTCGACATCCAGCACGACTACCTCAGCCGGGCGCGGGCGTTCGTCGACCGGCGCGAGCTGCACACCCCGGTGATCGAGCAGGCGCTCGACCTGTGGGAGCGCGGGCTCAAGGCGGTGGAGTCCGGTGACCTCGGGCTGGTGGAGCGCGAGATCGACTGGGTGATCAAGTGGAAGCTGATCGAGCGCTACCGCGCCCAGCACGGCCTGCCGCTGAGCCACCCGCGGGTCGCCCAGCTCGACCTCGCCTACCACGACATCCACCGCGGTCGCGGGCTGTTCTACCTGCTGCAGAACCGCGGCGCGGTGGCCCGGGTGACCAACGACCTGGCGATCTTCGAGGCCAAGAGCCGCCCCCCGCAGGACACCCGCGCGCGGCTGCGCGGGGAGTTCATCAAGCGGGCCCAGGAGCGTCGCCGCGACTTCACCGTCGACTGGGTGCACCTCAAGCTCAACGACCAGGCCCAGCGCACGATCCTGTGCAAGGACCCCTTCCGCGCCCACGACGAGCGGGTGCAGAAGCTGATCGAGGGCATGTAACCGCCCTTTGCCGACGCCGGTTAGGGTGGGCGGTCGAGCCTTCCCCGACCCTCTCTGGAGCTGATTCATGCGCCGCCGTCTCGCCGCGGGCCTCGTTGCTGCCCTCGTCCTCACCGGCACCGCCGCCTGCGGTGACGACAGCAAGAACAAGGACGAGGCCGGCTCCATCACCGGGGTCTCGGTCAAGGGCGACCTGGGCAAGGAGCCCAAGGTCACGACCTCCAAGTTCAAGGTCAAGAAGCTGACCAGCGCCGAGATCATCGTCGGCGACGGCAAGACGATCGACAAGAAGTCGGTCGTCTCGGCTCGCATCGGCATCTTCGACAGCGACGGCAAGCTGGTCCAGGGCAACTACGACCAGAACGAGCCGCAGCAGATCAACATGGGCTCCGACACCGGCCCGGCCGTGCAGGCGCTGCTCGGCACCCACGCCGGCAGCCGCGTCGCGGTCGCCGCCCCCGTCACCGACGTGGCCGGGCCCAAGGGCGCTCCCCAGGCCGGGCTCGACCCCGACGAGAGCATGCTGTTCGTCTTCGACGTCCTCAAGATCCTGCCCCCGGTCGCCACCGGCCCCAGCGGCAAGAAGGTCGACCCCCCGGCCGACGCCCCCAAGGTCGAGACCGAGGGCGACAAGGTGACCGGGCTCGACTTCTCCTCGGCGCCCAAGAAGCAGCCGACCCAGTTCAAGGTCATCCCCCTGGTCGAGGGCACGGGCCCGGCGGTCAAGGAGAACGCCAACATCACGGTCAACTACTTCGGCACCGTGTGGGGCAAGGGCAGCACGCCCTTCGACTCGTCGTACTCCCGTGGGACGCCGGCGACCTTCCAGCTCAGCAAGGGCAGCCTGATCGACGGCTGGGTCAAGGGCCTGGTCGGGGTCAAGCAGGGCAGCCGCGTGATGCTGGTGATCCCCGCGAGCCTCGGTTACGGTTCCCAGGGCCAGCCGCCGAAGATCCCCGGTGGCGCCACGCTCGTGTTCGTCATCGACGTCCTCAGCGCCGGCTGACGGGGGCCGGGCCCGCGAGGGCCCCGACACAGGAGGGGCGGCATGTCGGCGCGCAAGACCGAGCGGCTGATGAACCTGCTGATCATGCTGCTCAACGCGCGCGGCTACGTCACCAAGCAGAAGCTGCGCGAGAGCTTCCCGGAGTACGCCGCCGCGCGCACCGACGAGGCGTTCGAGAAGATGTTCGAGCGTGACAAGGACGACCTGCGCGCGCTCGGGGTGCCGATCGAGGTGGGCAGCCACGACGCCTACTTCGAGGACGAGCCCGGCTACCGCATCCCGCGTCGCGAGTTCGAGCTGCCGCCGATCCAGCTGGAGGCCGACGAGGCCGCGGTCTGCGGGCTCGCGGCTCGGGTGTGGCAGCACGCCGGCCTGGCCGACAGCACCGAGACCGCCCTGCGCAAGCTCGCCGCCGACGGCGTCGAGACCGACCGGTCCGCCCAGGCGCTGATCGCGCCCCAGCTCGACGCCGACGAGCCGTCGGTCGAGCTCTTCATGCAGGCGGTCTCCGAGCGTCGGGTCGTCCACTTCGGCTACCGCAAGAGCCCGGCCGCGCCGCGCGAGGACCGCCGGCTCGAGCCCTGGCGGCTGGTCAGCTACCGCGGCCGGTGGTACGTCGTCGGGCGCGACCGCGACCGCGAGGCCCAGCGCACCTTCCGCATCGGCCGGGTGACCGGGGAGGTCGAGCTGGTCGGCGAGCCCGACGCCTTCTCGGTGCCCGACGTCGACACCGAGTCCATGACCCGCCACCTGGCCGCCGACGTGCCCGAGCGGGAGGCCGTGCTGCGGGTGCGTGAGGGGCGCGGGGTGACCCTGCGACGGCGCGCGGTCGCGGTCGAGCCCGACGGGGACGGCTGGGAGCGCGTCACCGTGCCGCTGGGCCGGGTCAGCGCGCTGGTCTCGGAGGTCGCCCGCCTGGGCGACCAGGCCGTCGTGCTCACCCCCCAGGACGTGCGGGACGCGCTGGTCCAGCGGCTGACCGCGGTGGCGGGAGGTCCGCGATGACCACCTCGACCGACCAGATCGAGCGGCTGCTCGCACTGGTGCCCTACCTCCAGCGCAAGGGCGAGGTCTCCGTCGCCGAGGCCGCCGCACGCTTCAAGGTGAGCGAGCGGGTCATCGAGCGCGACCTGAGCGTGCTGATGATGTGCGGCCTGCCCGGCCTGCTGCCCGGCGAGATCATCGACTTCGACTTCGAGGCGCTCGAGGACGACCGGGTGATCCGCATCCGCGACGCCGAGTTCCTCACCCGTCCGCTCCGCCTGGGCAACCTCGAGGCCGTGGCGCTCGTCGCCGCGCTCCGCGCCCTGCGCGAGGGCAGCGGCGAGGCCGAGCGCGAGGTCGTCGACCGCACGCTGGCCAAGATCAGCGCGGCCGTCGGAGGCGTCGCCGAGACCGTCCGCGTGGAGCCGCTGGTCTCCCAGGCCGAGCGCGACCTGGCCGACCGGCTGGGCGGCGCGGTCCAGTCGCGGCGCCAGGTGCGGCTCCAGCACGCCTCCGCGGTGCGGGACGAGGTCACCACCCGCGTGGTGGACCCGGTCGCGGTGTCCGCGGCCGAGGGCCACCTCTACCTCGACGCCTGGGACCACCGGTCGGGGGAGCAGCGGCTGTTCCGGCTCGACCGCGTCGTGGGGGCCGAGGTGCTCGAGACGACGGTCGAGAACGAGGCGGCGGCCCAGGACCTCTCGCGCGGTGCGTTCCGGCCCGACGAGACCGCGCCCCGCGCCGTCGTACGGGTCGCCGCGAGCGCGGCCTGGGTGGGGGAGTACTACCCCGTCGAGCACGCCGAGCCCGTGACCGAGGGCCCGTTCGCCGGCGGACTGGACCTCACCCTGCCCCTGGGCGACGCCGACTGGCTGGTCGGCCTGCTGCTCGGCATCGGCGGCGAGGCCGTCGTGGTCGACCCTCCGCAGCTGGAGGAGCGGGTCCGCGAGGCCGCGCGACGCGCGCTGGCGGCGTACTCCTGACCCGGACCGACGGCCCCCGCGTACGATGGGGACGCCGGGCACACGCTGGGCACACGCTGGGCACACGCTTCTCCACCACACGAAGGCAGACACCTCATGGGCAACCTTGGCGCTCCCGAGATCCTCCTCATCCTCGTCGTCCTCGTGCTGCTGTTCGGCGCGAAGAAGCTGCCGGAGCTCGCGCGGGGGTCCGGCCGCGCCCTGCGCATCTTCAAGGCGGAGACCAAGGGCCTGATCGGCGACGACGACGACGAGGACAAGGCCGCCAAGCGCGACGCCCAGGACCCCTCGCAGCCCGACCGCCGCGAGATCGACCGCGGCCCCGTCCAGGCCGACTCGGTGCGCACCGACGTCTCCTACGACGACCAGCGACGCCCCGAGACCGACCGCTGAGCCTGATCCCCTGACCCACACGAGACCGGCGTGAGCGTCGCCTCCAGCGTCGTCCGGATGTTCCGGGCGACGCCCCAGTCACCCGTCGGCGCCGACGGCACGATGGCGCTGGTCGATCACCTGCGCGAGCTGCGGGCCCGGCTGCTGCGGTCGGTCCTGGTGGTGACGGTCGGCATGGTGCTGGGCCTCTTCTTCTTCGACCGGCTGCTCGACCTCGTCCTCGAGCCCTACCAGTCGGCCGCCACCAAGCTGACCGGCGAGGTGACGACCAAGGCCTACATCAAGGGCGCCGGCGGCCCGCTGCTGCTCCACTTCAAGCTGGCCGGCATCGCCGGGGTCGTGGCGACCAGCCCCTACTGGCTCTACCAGATCTGGGCGTTCATCCTGCCGGGGCTGCACTCCCACGAGCGCAAGTGGTCGCGGGTCTTCGTCGCGATCGCCGGCCCGCTGTTCGTCCTCGGCGTTGCGGTCGGCTACTACGTCCTGCCGCGCGGGCTCGAGGTCCTGATCGGCTTCACCCCGGGCAAGCTGGAGAACCTGGTCGAGTTCGGCGAGTACTTCTCCTTCTTCACCCGGATGCTGCTGGTCTTCGGCGTCGCCTTCGAGATCCCGCTGTTCGTGGTGCTGCTCAACCTCGCCGGGATCGTCCGGGCCAAGTCGCTGGCCGAGCACCGCCCGTGGATCGTGATCGGGACCTTCGTGTTCGCCGCGGTCGCGACCCCCTCGACCGACCCGTTCTCCATGCTCATGCTGGCGCTGCCGATGACGTTGCTGTTCTTCCTCTCCGAGGCGGTCACCCGCGTGATCGACCGGCGCCGCGACAGGGCCGCCCGTGACGCCCTGGGTGGCGACATCGCTGACGACGAGATGTCGGTGCTCGACCTGCGGCACGACGACGTGCGCCCCTCCGACCTCGACGAGGACGACTGAGTGGCGACCCCCACGGTCGAGCCGGTCGACGCCTTCGAGCTGCCCGACTGGCTCGGTGAGTCCGAGGTGGTGTGGACCACGGCGGCCACCGTCGGCACGCCCCTGGTCCCAGGCAGCCTCCAGGCCGCAGGCCACGAGCTGCCCTGCGACCTCCAGGCCTGCGACCGCGCCCACCCCGAGCCGGTGCTGCCCGAGCACTGGCGTCGCGAGGCCCACCACGCCTGGGCACTGGCCCAGGTGCTGCTGGTCGAGGTCGACGGGCGCCTCACGCTGGTCGTCCCGGGGGTCGACGTGAGCGTGGACGTCGCGCTGGAGGCGCTGCGCCGGCTGGCGCGGTCGGTGGGCGCACGCCCTGACCGGTTCGCCGCGCTCGTCCGGCTCTGAACGGGCCGCGGCTCAGGTCACCTTGAGGCTCCGCTCGCGGCTCAGCGACTGCCAGAATCTCGTGTCCTTGGGCAGCCGGACCCGGTAGGTGAACGTGCCCCTCGTCGTCGGCTTGATCGTGAACGTGTAGCCGCTGGTCGAGCTCAGGGTCCGCGAGGTCACCGTGGTCCAGCCGGAGCTGGTGCGGCGCTGCAGGAACACCTGGTGGCCGGCGTACGACGGAGTGACCTTGCCGCTCAGGCGGCTCGAGGAGCCCTTCGTGATCGTCGTGGCCGAGAAGGTGGCCGTGACCACCGCCCGGCACCCGACCGTACGACGGCCGGAGGTCGCGGCGGTGTGCCCGTCGACGGCGCCGGTGCGCAGCTGGACCTCGAGGGTGCGGACCGGTTTGAGGGCCAGCGCGACCGTGCCGGTGGAGGTGGTGAGCGCCGACACCGTGTCCTTCCAGGTGCTCGTGCCCGGCGTGCGGGTCTGCAGCCAGACCCGGGTGCCGGCGACCGGACGGGCCCCGGAGGTGGTGGTGAGCGTGCCCTTGACCGTGCCCGTGCCACCCGCGGTGACGACGCTCGGCGCCGAGGTGAGCGCGAGGGTCACCGGGGTCACCGGAGCGGCGAAGGTGAACACGTCGGCGGAGGAGCGGAGGCTGGTGCCCCCGTCGCCGGTGACCCGGACGTGCACCGGCCCCGTGCCCGAGACGGGCGTGGTGAAGGTGCAGGTCGTGGCCGAGCAGGTCGCGTCGACCTGACGCAGGCCGATCTGCACCCGACCGCCGGCGAGGCCGGTGCCGGTGACCGTGACCTTGGTGCCCCCCGTGGTGGTGCCGCTGGTGGGGCTGATCCTGCTCACGGCGGGACGGGCGGGCGGGGACGTGTCGTAGGTGAACCTCTGCGACGCGGTCGCCTGTCCGCCCGGGGTCGTGACCGTGACCGGGTCGGTGCCCGACCCCGCCGGGACCGTGGCGGTGCACCGGGTGGCGAGGCACGTCGTGGCGGTGGCGGCCACGCCGCCCACCCGGACGGTCGCGCCCGTCAGGTGGCGGCCGGTGAGCTCCACGACGGTGCCGCCCGGGCCCGACGGCGGTGACAGGGTCTCGACGACGGGGGTCTCCGGGGGCCGGGTGCCGTAGTGGAACACCGCCGCGGGTGCGGCGGCCGTGGTCCCGGCGGGGGTCGTCACCGTGACGGTCGGCGTGCCCGAGCCGGCCGGCACCACGACGCGCACGTGGGCGGCGTCGACCTGCTGGAGGCCGGTCGCCGGCGTGCCGCCGAAGCTGACCGCGGTCGCTCCCTGGAGGTGGGCGCCGGTGACGGTGACGGTCGCGCCCGGCGCGGCCCAGGCCGGGCTCAGCGCGGTGACCGCGGGCGTCACCCCGGTCGTCGTCCCGGTGACGTGGACGAGGTCGTTGCCGTTGAGCTCGGTGGCCCAGATGCTCCCGTCGGTCGCGGTGGTGAGGTAGCGGGGCTCGTCGCCGTGCGCGACCACCCCGCCGGGGTCGGGCGGCAGGGGGTGGTCGGTGACCGTGCCGGTCGCGGGATCCATCGCCGAGACCTGCTCCATCGCCGCCCGGGTGAACCACACGCGTCCGTCGGCGCCGGAGGTCAGGGCGTACGGCGAGCCGCCGAGCCCGGCGACGGGGTACTCCGTCACCGCGCCGCCGGTCGTGACCGCGCCCAGCGCGTGACCGCCGGACTCGGTGAACCACAGCCTCCCGTCGGGCCCGGTCGTGATGTCCCAGGGCGAGCTGTTGCCCGAGGGCAGGGCGTACTCCGAGACCTCGCCGTCGGTGGTGATGGCCCCGACCCGGCCGGCGTGCCCCTCGGTGAACCAGATCCGGTCGTCGGGACCGACGGTGAGGTTGACCGGGAACGCCGCCACGGTCGGGAGGGCGTGCACCTCGACCCTGCCGGTCGCCGGGTCGATCGCCCCGATGGCGTCGGAGGCGGCGAGTGCGAACCACACGCGGCCGTCCGGGCCTGCGACGAGGTCGCGCACGTCCTCGTGCTGGCCGGGCAGGTCGTGGCGCACCTCCGTGCCGTCGGTCCGGTGCTCGACGACGACGTTGGGCGTCTGCTCGGTGTACCAGACCGTCCCGTCGGCGGTCCGGGTCACCGAGACCGGCAGCGAGCTCGCGTCCGGGACGGCGTACGACGTCGTGGTGCCGCCCGCGGTGACGTGCCCGACCGCGTCCTGCTGGGGCATCACGAAGTCGACCGAGCCGTCGGGTGCGGCCACGAGGTGCCCGCCACCGGCGGCGGCCCCGTCGGACAGGCCCTCGATCGGGACCCGGTCGACCTGCACTGGGCTCCAGGTGAAGGTGTCGGCGGCCGTGGCGGCCGAGGTGCCGCCGTACGTCGTGGCGCGGACGTGGACGGTGGACGGGGTGCCGGGGGGCGCCGTGGCCTCGCACCACGTCCGGGTGCACTGCTGGGCCGCTGCGGGGACCCCGCCGAAGTCGACCGTCGCGCCGTCGAGGTCGGTGCCGGTGAGGCGCACGGCGCTCCCGCCGGAGCGCGGGCCGCTGCGCGGGGAGAGGGCGGTGACGACCGGCGTGGGAGGCGTGGCATAGGTGAACCGGTCGGCGGTGGACGTCGCCGAGGTGCCGGCCGGCGTGGTGACCTGGACGTGCACGGCGCCCGGCGCGTGGGCCGGGACGGTCACGCGGCAGGAGGTGAAGGTGCAGCCGGCCACCAGCCCGTCGGTGCCCCCGAAGGTGACCGAGCCGTTGGTCAGGTCGCTGCCGGTGACCGTCACCACGTCACCGCCCCCGGCGCGGCCGCCGCTGGGGGTGACGCCGGTGACCGTCGGGACGGCGGGCGTGGCGAAGGTGTAGGTCCGCGGCGCCGAGGTGCCGCCGTCGGTGGTCACGGTCAGCGGCGCGGCGCCGTCGGCGTGCCACAGGGTGACCACCTCGCAGCGCGTCGGCAAGCAGGTCCCCTGCAGCTGGTCGCCGTCGATGCGCACGATGCCCGCGTCGAGGTCGGTCCCGGTGACCACGATGGTGTCGCCGCCGGCGTCCGAGCCGCGGTTGGGCGAGACCGACGAGACCGTCGGCACGGGCAGCTGCTGGTAGGTGAACACGTCGGCCGAGGAGGGCACGGACTCGACCATGCCGTCGTTCGCCGTCGCGACGACGTGCACCGGGCCCGCGGCCCCGGCCGGCGCCACGGCGGTGCAGGAGGTCTCTTCGCAGGCCACCTGGGTGCCCGGCACGCCGTCGAAGGACAGGTCGGCCCCCCGCAGGTGCGAGCCGGTCACGGTGACCGTCGTGCCCCCGATGGTCCAGCCCTTGCTCGGGGTCACGGCCGTGACGGTCGGCCTGACGTAGGTGAAGCGACCGGCCGCGGTCACCGGGGAGGTGCCGCCCGGGGTGCGGACGGTGACGTCGACCGAGCCGGTCGTGTCGCGCCAGGCCGGCGCGACCGTGCACACCGACTGGGTGCAGTCCACGCCCGTCCAGCCATGGGCCTCGGCCCCACCGAACCGCACGGTCCCGCCGAGCAGGTTGTCGCCGTACACGTTGACGGTGTCGAGCCCGTGGACCCAGCCGGTGGCGGGGGAGACCGAGGTGACCCGGGGCGCACCCGGCCGGACGTAGGAGTACGTCGCCGCGGCGGACGCCGCCGACCGGGTCCCGTCGACGCGGGTCACCACCACCGAGCGGTCACCGGCCGAGCCCGGCGGGACGGTGACCACGCACAGCGTCGGCTCGCAGCCGAGGCCCGAGACGGGGTCGGCGTCGGCGCCCCCGACGGTCACCTGGCCACCGTCGAGCCGGAGCCCGGTGACCGCGAGGGTGTCCCCACCCGCCGTCGACCCGGTGTCGGGCGTGAGGGAGCGCACGAGCGGGGCCGAGGCGAGGGCGTAGTGGTAGCGCGTGGCCGTGGAGATGACCGACACCCCGCTGGCCGTCTCGACGGTGACGTCGACGTCGTCCTCGGCGTGGGGCGGCATCGTCACCACGCAGGCCGTGGCCGTGCACGTGCCCTCGGCCGGCGCCCCGTCGTCGAGGACGACCATGCCCTGGTTGAGCGCCTTGCCGGTCACGGTGAGGGTGTTGCCGCCGGTCGACGGGCCGGACGCCGCGCTGAGCGCGGTGATGCTGGGCACGAGGCTGTCGAAGGTGAAGCGGTCGGCGGCGACGGCCGCCGAGGACCCGCCCGGTCCCGACACGCTCACGTGGACCTGCCCGGGGGCGTGGTCCGGGGTGGTGACCTGCAGGTGCGTGGCGTCGACGACCTCGACGTCCGTGCCGGCGCTGGTGCCGAACAGGACGTCGGTGGCCCCGGTGAACCCGGTGCCGGTGACCGTGACCCGGTCCCCGCCGGACCGGCTGCCGTGGGTGGCCGACAGGCCGGACACCGTGGGTGCGGGCGGCGGGGGCGGCTCCCCGGCGAGGTAGGTGAAGCCGTCGTCGGCGACCGCGGGCGAGGTGCCCGCGTCGGTGGACACGCGGACGTCGACGCGGCCGTCGTGCTCGCTCTGCGGGGCCCGCGCGGTGCAGCGGGTGTCGCTGCAGGTCCAGTCGAGGGCGAGCTGTGGACCGAAGCGCACCAGGCTGTCCGAGAGGCCGGTGCCCCAGATGCTCACCTGCGTCCCGCCGAGAAGCGGACCGCTGGACGGGAAGACCCGGGTGACCTGGGGTGCGACCGGGGTGACGTAGGTGAGCAGGTCGGCGTCGGTGCGGGCGGACGGTCCGCCGGGGCCGAACGCGCTCACGTGGACCGTGCCGTGCCCGGCGGGCACGACGGCGTCGCACCGGGTCTCGGAGCAGCTCAGGTCGCGACCCTGCCCGGTGGTCGGCGTCGAGGCGCCGAACGACAGCCCGGTGACGCTCGCGAGGTTGGTGCCGGTGACCGCGATCCAGCGCGCGCCACCGCTCGGCGCCCGGTGCGTGCTGAGACCGGTCACGACGGGCGGAGCGACGTCCTTCGTGGCGCGCGCCCACTGCGAGAGCGAGAGCAGGCCGGAGGAGATCGCGGCGAGGTCGGGCGTGGTCGTGAACAGCTGTGCCCCGGTGACCTTGCCGAGGACACGCTCGGGGTAGCCCTGCTGGAGCATCAGGGCGATCTCGCGCTGGTCGGCCTCGGTCGCCCCGAGCGCGGTGAGCACCGCGCGCTCACCGGCGGGCGGGAGGTGGGTCCGGCTGAGCTCGCCGAGCACCCCGTCGACGTCGGCGCGGGTGACGGTGTGGGTCGGGAGCGCCGAGGCCCCGGTGAACGTCGCGGCCAGCGCCGCGTGCCGGGTGGCGAGGGAGCGGGCGTCGGCGGCGGCTGCGGAGGCGAACCGGGCCAGCGCCTGCCGCTGCGCGAGGTACCACGTCCGGCTGCCCGCGTTGGCCGCCCCCCAGGCGCGGTTGCCGGCGTCGACCAGCCCCCGCAGGTCGGCGACGTACGACGCGTAGGTCGCCTCGAGCGCGAGGGCGGCGGTGGACTGCTCGGAGGTGAGCCCGTCCGGGACGGGGAGGACCGGTGGAGTCGCCGGGGTGGGGATCGTGCGGAAGGCCGGGTCCGGCGGGTCCTCGAGCACCCCGCGACGGAGCAGGTTGCCGGACATCTCGCCGTACCCGTTGACCTGGTCGAGCAGCTCGAGCGCGCTGGTGCAGAACTCGCAGACGATCTTGCCGGCGGCCAGCCCGACGCTCTTGAGGTAGGAGCTCGGGTCCACCGGCTTGGCGCCCATCGGGCACTTGACCTCGCGCGGCCACGCCAGGGGTGACATCTCCGACAGGTCGGCGTCGACGACGACCGAGTCCGAGCCCATGCCGATCCCGACGTCCTGGACCGTGGCGCGGAAGGAGTAGGTGCCCTGGCCGTGCCAGTCGTTGTCGGAGGGCCGGACCAGGACGTGGAAGACCTGGTGCTTGCTGTCGTCGGGGTAGTGGTCGTCGAAGCTGCCGAACCCGCCGTCCCAGGTCACGGTCGCGTAGGGCCCCACCACGTCGACGTCGGGCCGGGCCGGGAAGAAGTCGGCCTGGATGGTCACCGGGATCACCTGGGAGGTGCCGTCCATCCCGCACGACTCGGTGGTCATCGGGTTGCCGACCTGGACCCCGGTGATCGACACGATGAGGGCCACGTTGGCCGAGGAGAGCGCCTGCGCCGTGCGTGACCCGGGCCCCACCACCAGGCCGAGGCCGAGGAGCAGGACGAGGGCGGAGAGCATTCCCGAGCGACGCATGGGAGGACGCTAGGGACGCGCCTCGGGTGGGGGCGTCCCCCTTGAGAGTGATGTCGGCCCGCCGAGGTCCTCGATCTGCGGGACGTAGGTCCTCCCGAGGCGTCGCGCGCGCCGGTGTGCCCGGCTCTCCTAGGCTGAGGTCGTGGCCCGCGAGATCGTCCTCCTGACCAACCCGGTCTCGGGCAGGGGGACGGCGCGCCGCACGGCGGCGATCGTCGTGCCCCGGCTGACCGAGGCCGGCTTCCACGTCCGGCAGGTCGAGGGCCGCGACGCCTCCGAGACCGAGGACCTGGCGCGGCAGGCGGTCGCCGACGGGGTGGAGTCCCTGGTCGTCGTGGGCGGTGACGGTCTCGTCCACCTCGCGGTCCAGGCGCTGGCGCACAGCGACACCGCCCTGGGCGTCGTCCCGGCCGGCACCGGCAACGACGCCGCCCGCATGCTCGGGGTGCCGCGCACCGACCCGCAACGGGCCGCCGACGTCGTGGTCGCCAGCCGGGTGCGCACGATCGACCTCGCCCGGACGGGCGGCCGGCGCTTCCTGTGCGTGCTGTCGGCGGGCTTCGACGCGATCGTCAACGAGCGGGCCAACGCGATGCGGTGGCCGCGGGGCCAGATGCGCTACAACCTCGCCACGCTCGCCGAGCTGCGGGTGTTCCGCCCGATCGACTACACCCTCGACCTCGACGGCGACGTCCGCCGGGTCAGGGCGATGATGGTCGCGGTGGGCAACGGCCCGTCGTTCGGCGGCGGGCTGCGGATCACCGAGGGTGCCTCGGTCACCGACGGCCTGCTCGACGTGGTGTTCTTCCACCCGATCTCCAAGCCCGACCTGGTGCGGACCTACCCCACGCTGTTCAACGCCACCCACCGCGACCACCCGGCGTTCGAGCACCACCGGGTGCACACGGTGAGCATCGCCGCGGCCGGCATCACGGCGTACGCCGACGGCGAGCGCCTGGGCCCGCTGCCGCTGACCGTGACCGCCGAGCCGGCGGCGCTGAAGGTCCTCGTCGGGCACGACTGGGTAGGGGCTGAGCATGACTGAGACCGAGTCGCACGCCGAGCGCTACGCGCGGTTCCGCCGCGAGCAGCCCCACCCGGTGCTGGCGGACTTCCGCGAGCTCTACGACTTCCCCCTCGACGACTTCCAGGTCCGCGCCTGCGAGGCGGTCGAGGACGGCGACGGCGTCCTCGTGGCGGCGCCGACCGGGTCGGGCAAGACGCTGGTCGGCGAGTTCGCCGTGCACCTGGCGCTCTCGCAGGGACGCAAGGCGTTCTACACCACGCCGATCAAGGCGCTGTCCAACCAGAAGTACGCCGACCTGGTGCGCCGCTACGGCGCCGACAAGGTCGGCCTGCTGACCGGCGACAACTCGGTCAACGGCGAGGCGCCGGTCGTGGTGATGACCACCGAGGTGCTGCGCAACATGCTCTACGCCGGGTCGCGCACGCTGCTCGACCTCGGGTTCGTGGTGATGGACGAGGTGCACTACCTCGCCGACCGCTCCCGGGGCGCGGTGTGGGAGGAGGTGATCATCCACCTGCCCGAGTCGGTGGCGCTGATCTCGCTGAGCGCGACGGTCTCCAACGCCGAGGAGTTCGGCGACTGGCTGGCCACCGTGCGCGGGTCGACCACGACGATCGTCGAGGAGACGCGGCCGGTCCCGCTCTACCAGCACGTGATGGTCGGGCGACGGATGTACGACCTGTTCGACGAGTCCGGCGACACCGGCCCCGAGGCCCGGGTCAACCCCGAGCTGACCCGCGTCGCCCGCGACGACCTGGTCCACCGGCGGGTGCGCGACCACCGCACGCCCAAGGGTCGCGGCAAGACGCCCCGCCACGCGGGCAACGGCCGTCCCGGTCGCGCGATGATGCCCTCACGCTTCGACGTGGTCGACCGGCTCGACCGCGACGGGCTGCTGCCGGCGATCTACTTCATCTTCAGCCGGGTGGGCTGCGACGCCGCGGTCACCCAGTGCCTCAGCGCCAACCTGCGCCTGACCACGCCCCAGGAGCGCGACGAGATCTTCCGCTTCGTCGAGGAGCGCTGCGCCGACCTGCCCGAGGAGGACCTCGCCGTCCTGGGCTACCACGACTTCCTCGACGGGCTGACCCGCGGCATCGCCGCCCACCACGCCGGCATGCTGCCTCGGTTCAAGGAGTGCGTGGAGGAGCTGTTCGCCGCCGGCCGCTGCCGCGTCGTGTTCGCCACCGAGACCCTCGCGCTCGGCATCAACATGCCCGCCCGCTCGGTCGTGCTCGAGAAGCTGGTGAAGTGGAACGGCGAGACCCACGCCGACATCTCGCCGGGGGAGTACACCCAGCTCACCGGTCGCGCCGGCCGCCGCGGCATCGACGTCGAGGGTCACGGCGTCGTCCTCTGGGCACCCGGTCTCGAGCCCCGCCAGGTCGCCGGTCTCGCGTCGACGCGGACCTACCCGCTCCGCTCGTCGTTCCGGCCGTCGTACAACATGGCGGTCAACCTCGTGCACCAGTTCGGCCGCGCCACCGCGCGCGAGCTGCTGGAGTCCTCGTTCGCGCAGTTCCAGGCCGACAAGGCGGTCGTCGGGCTCGCCCGGCAGCTCCGCAAGGCCGAGGAGGGGCTCAGCGGCTATGCCGAGGCCGCGACCTGCCACCTCGGCGACTTCATGGAGTACGCCGCCCTGAGGCGCCGGTTGAGCGACACCGAGGCGGAGGCCGCCCGGTCGCGCCGGCGCGACCGCCGCGACGAGGTGGTGGAGTCCCTCGACGCGCTGCGTCCCGGCGACGTGATCCAGGTGCCCACCGGCAAGTTCTCCGGCTGGGCGGTCGTGGTCGATCCCGGCCAACGGGCCGACCGGGAGGACCCGCGCCCCTACGTCGTGACGGTCGGCAAGCAGGCACGGCGGCTGGGCATGATCGACTTCGACCGGCCGGTGCGCGCCGCGGACCGCATGCGCGTGCCGAGGAACTTCAACGGCCGCAACGCCAAGTCGCGCAACGACCTGGCCAACGCGCTCAAGGAGCGCACGAGGACGCTCGACCCGGGCTCACCCAACCAGCGCCGCAAGCGCGCCGCCGCCGCGGACCCGACCCGGGGTGCGACGGAGGAGGAGATCTCGCGGATCCGGGCCGAGCTGCGCGCCCACCCCTGCCACGCCTGCGAGGACCGCGAGTCGCACGCCCGCTGGGCCGAGCGCTACCACAAGCTCTCGCGCGAGACCGAGACGATGCGGCGCCGGATCGAGTCGCGCACCAACACGATCGCGCGGCAGTTCGACCGCATCTGCGACGTACTCACCTCGCTGGGCTACCTCTCCACCGACCACGAGGTCACCGACGCCGGCCGGGTGCTGATGCGCGTCTACACCGAGCTCGACCTCGTCGTCGCCGAGTCCCTGCGCACCGGCCTGTGGGACGGCCTGTCCGCCCCCGACCTCGCCGCCGCCCTCTCGGTGCTGGTCTACGAGTCGCGCCGGGCCGACGACCAGAGCTCGCCCCGCCCGCCCCACGGCCAGGTCCGCGAGGTGATCGCCTCCATGATCACCCTGTGGGGGCGCCTCTCGCGCACCGAGAAGGACCATCGGGTCGACTTCCTGCGCGAGCCCGACCTCGGCTTCGCCTGGGCTTCCCAACGCTGGGCGGCGGGGGCCCACCTCGACGAGGTGCTCACCGAGACCGACCTCGCCGCGGGCGACTTCGTGCGCTGGATGAAGCAGCTGCTCGACCTGGCCGGCCAGGTGGCCGACGCCGCCCCCACGCCCGAGCTCCGTGCCACCGCCCGCGAGACGGTCGGCGCCCTGCGCCGCGGGGTCGTGGCCTACTCCTCGATGACCGAGTGACCGCCACCCCCCAGCTGTAGATCGGGGTTACGGTCGCTCATCTGGCGTTGTGGCACGTGCCAAGCGTCCATCACCCCGATCTACTTCTCGGGGTTCGGCGACGAGTCACGCGCCGGCGGGGAGCGCCGACCAGCCTCAGTCGGCGACCGGGCGGCCCTCGTAGGGCGTGGAGAGCACGATCGTCGTACGCGTCGTGACGTTGGCCGCCGCGCGGATGCGGGCCAGCAGGTTCTCCAGGTCGTGAGGCGTGGCGACCCGGATCTTGAGGAGGTACGACGAGTCGCCGGCCACCGACCAGCACGACTCGATCTCGGTGATGTCCCTGAGCCGCTCGGGGGAGTCGTCGGGCTGGGAGGCGTCGATCGGCCGGATCGAGATGAACGCCGTGAGCGGCAGCCCGATCGCGTCGTAGTCCAGCACCGCGGTGTAGGACCGGATCAGGCCCCGGCCCTCGAGCCGCTTCACGCGCTGGTGCACCGCCGACGTCGACAGCCCGGTGGCCTTGCCGAGGTCGGTGAACGACATGCGCCCGTCGGCTGCGAGCAGCCCGAGGATCGCCCGATCGGTGTCTTCCACGGCCGTCACCCTAGCGATCCCGTGCCTGCCTGGGGAGCCCGTCCACGCCGCCTATGCTCCGGCCATGCCCACCCACGGCCCGGACCGTCCCCAGCGCCTCATGCTGCTCGACACCGCCTCGCTCTACTTCCGCGCGTTCTACGGCGTCCCCGACTCGGTGACCGCCCCCGACGGCACCCCGGTCAACGCGGTGCGGGGGCTGCTGGACTTCATCAGCCGCCTGACAGGGGAGTACGCCCCCACCCACCTGGCCTGCTGCTGGGACAACGACTGGCGCCCGCAGTGGCGCGTGGACCTGCTGCCGTCGTACAAGATGCACCGCGTGGAGGCGGAGCGCACCGGCGCCCCCGACGTCGAGGAGGTGCCCGACCCGCTGCAGGCGCAGGTCCCGGTGATCCTCGAGGTCCTCGAGGCGTTCGGCATCGCGGTCGTCGGCGCCGACGGCTACGAGGCCGACGACGTGATCGGGTCGCTCGCGACGCAGGCGTCGATGCCGGTCGACATCGTCACCGGCGACCGCGACCTGTTCCAGCTCGTCGACGACGAGCGCGGCGTGCGCGTGCTCTACGTCGCCCGCGGCGTGCGCCTGCACGAGCGGGTCGACGACGCCTGGGTCAAGGACAAGTACGGCGTCCACGCCCGCCAGTACGCCGACTTCGCCACCCTGCGCGGGGACGCCTCCGACGGGCTGCCCGGGGTGGCCGGCGTGGGGGACAAGACCGCCGCGACCCTGCTGGGGCGCTTCCCGGACATCGACGCCCTCACCGCCGCGGTCGCCGACCCAGGCTCCGACCTGGCGCCGGGGCCGCGCCGCAAGCTCGCCGACGCCGCGGACTACCTCGCCGTCGCGCCCCAGGTGGTGCGGGTGGCCCGCGACCTGGACCTCGGCGACGTCGAGCTGGGGCTGCCGCGCACCCCGGCCGACCCCGACCGGCTGGTCGAGCTGTCCGCCCGCTGGGGCCTCGACAGCCCCGTCGCGCGGCTGGTGGAGACGCTGACCGACCTCTGACCTGCCGGCGCTGCGGCTGATCTGCACGTTCTCGGCTCGCAGGGCCTCCGACCAGCTCGACGGCGCCCCCTCACGGCAGACGCAGCCTCGGGTCGGCCGCGGCCCTCAGGAGCGCCTGCTGGGTCACCCCCAGTGTGTCGGTGGAGGTGCCGTTGTTGCCGAAGCTGGTGGAGGCGTAGAGCGAGACGACGGTGCCGTCGCGGTGCCTGACCGACACCAGGCGGTCCGACCCGTCGGTCCAGGTGCGCGCCTGCAGGCCACGGAACGTCGTCCGCTCGTTGCCGACGAACCCGACGAAGCCGGCGATGTCGTCCCACCGTCGTCCGACCATGAGCTCGAGCATCCCGCCACCGGCCCAGTCGTACTTCGAGCCGATCGCCTCACCTCCGGACTGCGAGTTCTGCGCCCAGCGGACCCGGTCCCCGAGGTGCTCGGCCAGCACGTTGCGCCAGGCACGCAGGACCGGGACCGCCTCGTCGTAGTTCGCGGGCGGGATCGCACGAGCCTCGGGCGAGGGCCGGACCACCGCAGGCTCGGACGAGGTGACGGGGCTCGGCGAGGGCTGCTCCGGTGTCGCGCTGACCGACGGCCGGCCGGCGTAGTGCGGTGCGGTGCTCGGACCGGTGCCGCCGTGCAGCACCAGGGCTGTGCCGACGGTCGCAGCGAGCACGAGTCCGGCGGCGCTCAGGGTCCCGTTGCGACGCCGCAGACGGGTGGTGCCGCGCGCGACGTCGTCGCGGACGTCGTACGCGGGGACGGGGATCCGGCCGAGCAGCTCGTCGAGGTCACGATCGGTCACGGTGGCTCCTCGGGTCTGTCGTGGTGAGCAGGTCGCGCAGGCGGTGCAGCGCGTCGGAGGTCTGGGACTTCACGGTCCCGGCGGAGACCCCCAGCGTGGCGGCGGTCTCCTCGACCGACAGGCCCCAGAGGTGCCGCAGCACGACGGCACGCCGCTGACCCGGCGCGAGCGACTCGAGCGCTTGCCGCAGGTCGAGCAGTGCGTCGCTGTCAGGCGAGATCGCGACCGCGTCGACGGAGTCGAGACCCGTGAGGTGGCGGCGTCGCCGGAGGCGGTCGACGTTGGCGTTGACGAGCATGCGACGCACGTAGGCGTCGACCGAGTCCATGCGCTCGACCCGCGGCCACCGCAGGTAGAGCTTCGTCAGCACCTGTTGCACGAGGTCCTCGGCCAGGTGGTGGTCGCCGGTCAGCACCCACGCGGTGCGGTGCAGCAGCGCGCGGCGCGCGACGACGTACTCGGTGAAGCCCGCCCGGTCGGCCATCCACCCTCCCCGTCGTCGCAGGTGCTCAGCACCTTGTCATGGGTAGAACGTCGGCCGGCCCCTGCCGGTTGGGTCCCGCGCCAGCTGTCAATCGGAGTGATGGCCGCACAAGTGCTGTCACAGCACCAGATGAGCGACCACAACTCCGAACTACAGCAGCGAGCGGAGCTCGGTCACGAAGGCGTCGACGTCGGCCTCGGTGGTGTCGAACGAGCACATCCAGCGGCGCTCGCCGCGGGCGGCGTCCCAGTCGTAGAACCGGAACCGCTTGCGCAGCTGCTCGGTGACGTCGTCAGGGACGATCACGAAGACCCCGTTGGCCTCGACGGGCTGGGTGAGCTCGACCCCGGGGAGCCCGCGGACGCCGTCGGCCAGCCGGGTCGCCATCGCGTTGGCGTGGGAGGCCGAGCGCAGCCACAGGTCGCCCTCGTAGAGCGCGATCAGCTGGGCGGAGATGAAACGCATCTTGGAGGCCAGCTGCATCGACATCTTGCGGAGGTACTTCAGGCCCTCGGCAGCGGAGGGGTCGAGCACGACGACGGCCTCGCCCATGAGCATGCCGTTCTTGGTGCCACCGAAGGACACCACGTCGACGCCCACGTCGGTGGTGAAGACGCTGATCGGCACGCCCAGGGAGGCGGCGGCGTTGGAGATGCGGGCGCCGTCGAGGTGCACGCGCATGCCGCGCTCGTGGGCGTGGTCGCAGATCGCGCCGATCTCGTCAGGGGTGTACGCCGTCCCGAGCTCGGTCGTCTGCGTGATCGAGACGACCAGGGGCTGGGCCCGGTGCTCGTCGCCCCAGCCCCACGCCTGCTGGTCGATCAGGTCGGGGGTGAGCTTGCCGTCGGGCACGTCGACGGTGAGCAGCTTGATGCCGCCCATGCGCTCGGGGGCGCCGTTCTCGTCGCAGTGGATGTGGGCGTTGGAGGAGCAGACCACCGCGCCCCAGCGGGGGAGCATCGACTGGAGCGCGACCACGTTGGCGCCGGTGCCGTTGAACACCGGGAACGCCTCGACCGGCCTGCCGAAGTGGCCGGCCAGGACCTCCTGGAGCCGCTCGGTGTAGACGTCCTCGCCGTAGGAGACCTGGTGGCCGCCGTTGGCCGCGGCGACCGCCTCGAGGACCTCGGGGTGGACGCCGGAGTAGTTGTCGGAGGCGAAGCTGCGCAGCTCGGTGTCGTGAAGGGGCACGGTGCGACCCTACGACCCGAGGACGACGCGCTCGCCGTTGCCGTGGGCCCCGCCCACGGTCTCGGCGACGGCGGCACCGAGGTCGGCGACGTCGGTGTAGCCGGGGAACTTCTTCTCCGGTGACTCCTCGCGCATCTGGGGGGTGAGCAGCGCCTTGACCACGAGGGTCACCGCCGCCGCACCCGAGTCGCCGAAGGAGTGCGCGAGCGCCTGCATCCACGCCTCGGCCGCCGCCTTGGCGGTGGCGTAGTTGGCGTTGCCCGCGGTCGGCTTGCCGGCCGCCGCCGCGGAGACGATGACCACGCGGCCCTGCGAGGCCACGAGGTCGTCGTGGAACGCCCGGGTGGTGTGGCGCAACGTGTCGATCAGCATCGAGGACAGGAAGTCCCAGTCGGCGTCGCTGTTGTCGGTGAAGCCCTTGCCGCCCCGCCAGCCGCCGATCAGGTGCACCAGCCCGGTGACCGGACCGCCGGCGCGGAGCTCGGCGGCCACCGCGTCGACGGCCGCGTGGTCGGTGGCGTCCACGGCGTACGACGACGTGCCCTCGATCTCGGGCGACCGCAGGTCCACCGCGGCGACGCTGTGACCCGACGCCAGCAGCGCGTCCACGACTGCCCGGCCGGCAGCACTGCCGGCCCCCACGACCACGACGCTCATGCAGTGATCCCCTTCGTCGACTCGACCACGGGACCCATCTTCCTCGACAGCGCCTCGTAGAACATCGACAGGGGGAACTCGTCGTCGAGGACGGCGTCGGTCAGCCCCTTGAGCGGGCCGTCCAGCGGCAGCGCCTCGGGGCCCTTGGCCCAGGTCGAGGCCGGGTGCGGGGTGAGCGTGGAGGAGACGAGGGCGTACGCCGCGAGCCAGTGCGCGACCTTGGGCCGGTCGATCGAGCGCCAGTAGAGGTCGTCGACCGCCGCGCCGAGCTCGAGCACGGCGTCGGCCACGCGCTCCCACTTCACCGAGAGCCGGTTGTCGGTCCAGTTGAGCACCCGGCGCTGGTGCAGCCACGCGAACAGCAGCTGCCCGCCGAGCCCGTCGTAGTTGCGCACCCGGGTGCCGGTGATCGGGAAGCGGAAGATGCGGTCGAAGAGGATGGCGTACTGCACCAGCCGGGCGTGGCCCGTGCCGCCCTCGGACTCCAGCCGCACCGCCTCGCGGAAGGCGGTCAGGTCGCAGCGCAGCTCCTCCAGGGAGTAGAGGAAGTAGGGCATCCGCTGCTTGATCATGAACGGGTCGAACGGCAGGTCGCCGTGCATGTGGGTGCGGTCGTGGATCAGGTCCCACATGACGAACGTCTCCTCGGCCAGCCGCTGGTCGGCCAGCAGGCGCGCGGCCTCCGAGGGCAGGGAGAGCCCGGTGACGTCGGCGGCGGCCCGGACGACGGCGCGGAACCTCGCGGCCTCGCGGTCGGCGAAGATGCCGCCCCAGGTGAACTTCGGCAGCTCTCGCATCGCGACCGTCTCGGGGAAGAGCACCGCGGAGTTGGTGTCGTAGCCCGGGGTGAAGTCGAGGAAGCGGATCGGCAGGAACAGCTTGTTGGAGTAGTCGCCGGCCTCCAGCTCGGCGACGAACTCCGGCCACAGCACCTCGAGCAGCACGGCCTCGACGTGGCGGTCGGGCGAGCCGTTCTGGGTGTACATCGGGAAGACGACCAGGTGCTGCCGGCCGTCGACCCGGTCGGCGGCCGGGTGGAAGGCGACCATCGCGTCCAGGAAGTCGGGCTCCCCGAGCCCGCCGTCGGCCCAGCGGCGCAGGTCCTTGACGACCGCGCGGAGGTAGTCGGTGTCCCACGGGAAGCGGGGGGCGAGCGCCTCGACGCCCGCGACGACCCGGTCGACGAGGGGCAGTGCCGACTCGCGGTGCTCCTCCGGCACGCTGCCGTCCTTGACCTGCAGGCCCTGCAGCTCGACGACCGCGGCCTTGAGGTCGACCCAGGCGGGGTCGGTGGCGACCTCCGCCGGCCCCGGCGTACGACGGTCGCCGCGCCGGGCGGTGAAGCTGACCGCGGCCGTGAGCAGCTCGTCGGCCTCGGGATCGGTCATCTCCACCCCGAGGACGACCACGCGGCCGGCCCCGTGGGTGGCGAGCGCCGCGACCGGGACTCCGGCCGAGCGCAGGAGCGGGGCCGCGCCGAGCGAGAGCTCGAGGCCGGTCGTCGCGACGAGGGCCGACAGGTCGGTGCGTGCGAGCAGGTCCTCGTCGGTCAGCGACCCGGTTTCCTCCTCCCCGGCCGCGAGCACGGCGGAGGGGCCCGGCGCGGCCGGCACCGGGTGGACCCCGAGCGCGGCCAGCCCCGAGTGCTCGTGGGTGGGGGAGAGGACGACGGCCCCGACGCCCTGGGCGACCCGGTCCAGGGCGGGCGCCGAGCCGACGCGCAGCAGGACGTCGACCGGCGCCTGGCAGGTCGTGGTGCGGTCGTGCACGCACACGCCGCGGCGGCCGAGCCGCACGAGGGCAGCGGCGACGGGTGCGCCGGCCGGGCCGTCCAGGAGCAGGTGGAGCAGGGGCGTCATCGGGGGTGGTCCTTCCGGGTCGCGGGGAACCTCGGTGCGTTTCCGAAGTGTTTGTCGGCTGACCAAGTCATTACCGCAGGATCAACGGTCGAAACCCAGCATAGCCGGACGTTCTTTCGTCCGCAGCCCGCCGCAGAGCCGGGCGTGGCGTCGGGGAGGATGGCGGCATGGAGCTGCTTCTGGACCACGCGCGGGTCGTCCCCGGCCTGGACGCCACCGGCCGGCCGAGCACGGCGGCGCACCCCGGCTCGCTGCTCGTCCGGGAGGGCCGGGTCGTCTCCGTCGGCCCGGCCGGGCGCCCCGCTCCCGGTGCGGTCCGGATCGACCTCCGCGGCAGGCTGGTCACCCCGGCCTTCGTCGACGCTCACGTGCACCTCGCGGAGACGGGTCAGCAGGCCATGGCGGTCGACCTGACCGGGGCGACCTCGGCGGCCGACCTGCTGGCGCTGGTCGCCGGGCACGCGGAGCACGCCGAGCTCTCGGGCCGGCCCGGCGTCGTGCTCGGTCACGGCTGGGACGAGAGCGCCTGGGAGGCAGGCACGGTCGTCACCCGCGAGGACCTCGACCGCGCCACGCGCGGGCGGGCGGCGTACCTCAGCCGGGTCGACATGCACTCCGCCCTGGTCAGCACCGCTCTGGTGGAGGCGGCCGGCGGCGAGTCGCGGATGTCGGCGCTCCCCGGCTGGAGCGCCCGCGGCCCGGTCGCGCAGGACGCCCACCACGCGGTGCGCGACGCCGCGCGGTCGCTGGTGACGGCCGAGGACCGGGCCGAGGCGGTGTCCACCGCCCTCGCCGCGGCCGCTGCCGCGGGGGTCGGCCAGGTCCACGAGATGGGGGCGCCCCACCTCAGCACGCCCGACGACTTCGCGACCGTGGCGGCGCTCGCCGAGCGGGCACGGTCGGAGGGGAGGGCGGTGCCCGACGTGGTCGGCTACTGGGGCGACCGGGACACCGCCGTCGCCCTGCGGCTCGGCCTCGTCGGCGCGGCCGGCGACCTGTGCGTCGACGGCGCGATCGGGTCCCGCACGGCCGCGCTGCGCGAGGACTACGCCGACGCGCCCGGGGTGCGCGGGGCTCTCTACCTCGACGCCGACGACGTGGCCGGACACCTGGTCGCGTGCACGCGCGCGGGACTGCAGGGCGGCTTCCACGTCATCGGCGACCGCGGGGCGGGCGCGGTCCTCGACGGGCTGCGGGCGGCCGAGGAGGTCGTCGGCCTCCCCGCCCTGCGTGCCGCCCGCCACCGCCTGGAGCACCTCGAGATGGTCGACGCCGAGCAGCTGGACGCGCTCGCGCGCTGGGGCGTCGTGCTGAGCGTGCAGCCGAGGTTCGACGCGCTGTGGGGCGGCCCCGGGGGCCTGTACGCCGCCCGCGTCGGCGAGCGCGCCCCGGCCATGAACCCCTTCTCCACCGCCCTGGCCGCGGGCGCGGTCCTGGCGCTGGGCTCGGACACCCCGGTCACCCCCTTCGACCCCTGGGGCGGCCTGCGGGCGGCGGTCCACCACCGCACGCCCGGCTCCGGCCTGACCCCGGCGCAGGCCCTGCACGCGCACACGGTCGGCGGGTGGGTCGCCGGGCTCCAGGGCGGCGCCGCGGACCTGCCCGAGGCGCTCGGCGGCACCCTCCTGCCGGGCGCGCCGGCGACCCTCGCGGCGTGGGACACCGAGGACGACCTCGAGGCCCTCTGCGACCCGGGTGCCGAGGCGCCGCGCTGCACCCTGAGCCTGGTCGACGGGCTCGCGGCGCACGACCCGGGCGGCCTGGTCCCGCCCCGTCGAGCCGGCCGGTGAGCCCTGACCAGACAAAGGAACGTTCCAAGTCGGCGTGTCGAGCCCGACACGCCGACCGGGTGAACTTTCTGTGAAATCGATGTGACGCGCGCCACGCGCGATGACCTGCGGCTTTGTGGAAACGCGCAGGTCAGAGGGTGGTTGACCCCTCCGTGGGACCTTTGGCACTCTCTCCGAGTCCACCGAGCAGGCCGCAGTGAGGTCGCGGTGACTGGAGGGTCGAGGTTCCCGGATGGGTGCCACGTGCGGAGAACGTCGACCTGCCTCACCGTCGCCTCTCCACGGGGTTGAGACACGCCGGAGGCCCGGACCCAGTAGACAACAGCGAGCGCGCCACGCAGCCGGCGTGGGCATCGTTGGTCCGAAGGGTCCGGGCCTCTCGCGCGCCCGCACACCTGCACCCACCGGCGCCCGGCCGGACCCACCCGCTCCCGACTAGGCTCGGCCCGTGCGAGTCCTGTGGTGGAGGTGCCTCCTGGCCGCGGCCAGTGGCGTGGCCGCCGCGCTCGCCTTCCCGCCGTACGCCGTGTGGTGGCTCTTGCCGATCGCGACCGCCGGACTGGTGGTGGCCACCCCCACGGCCGACCTGACCCGGCCCCGCCGCGCCGTCGCGTCGGTCGGCCTGGCCTTCGGGCTCGCGTTCTGCGGGGTCCTGCTCAGCTGGATCCGCGTGGTCGGACCCGACGTCGCGGTGGGGCTCACGATCCTCGAGGGGGTCTTCTTCGTCCTGGTCGTGCTCGGCCTGCGCTGGGTGCGGGTCCTGCCGCTGTGGCCGCTGTGGTCGGCCGCGGTGTGGGTCGGCGTCGACCTGCTGCGCTCCGAGGTCCCCTGGGGCGGCCTGCCGTGGGGGAGCCTGGCGTTCGCGACCGCCGGCACGCCGTGGGCCGAGGCGATGCCCCGCGTCGGCACCGCCGGCACCGGCTTCCTGGTGGCCCTGACGGGCACGACCCTGGGCTGGCTCGCCCTCGAGTGGTGGCCGGCAGGCGGCCGCCGGCGCGTGGTGAGCGTGCTCGCCCCGATCGGAGTCCTCGCGGTCACCGTGCCGGCCGTGACCGTGCCGTGGACGACCACCGAGACCAAGGCGACGACGGTGCGGATCGCCGCGGTGCAGGGCGACGTGCCGGGGGAGGGGCTCGAGGCGTTCGCCGAGCGCCGGGCCGTGCTCGACAACCACGTGCGCGAGACCCACCTGCTCGCCGACCGGGTGAGCGCCGGCAGCACTCCGCGCCCCGACCTGGTCCTGTGGCCCGAGAACTCCACCGACATCGACCCGTTCGAGGACGGCACGGTCTTCGCCGACATCCAGAACGCCGTCGACGCCGTCGACGTGCCCGTCCTGGTCGGCGCCATGGTCACGGGCCCGGGCCCCCACGACGTCGAGAACCGCGGCATCGTGTGGTCGCCGGCCTCGGCCGACAGGCCCGGTCCCGGCGACTACTACGCCAAGCGTCACCCGGTGCCGTTCGGCGAGTACATCCCGATGCGCGACCAGCTCGCGACGTACTTCCGCCGGCTCGACCAGATCCCGCGCGACATGGTCCCCGGCACCCGGTCAGGTGCCCTGCAGGTCGGGGGCACGACGCTCGGCGACGTGATCTGCTTCGAGGTGGCCTACGACGACCTGGTCCACGACGTGGTGCGCCAGGGCGCCCGGGTGCTGGTCGTCCAGACCAACAACGCCACCTACATGGGCACCGGCCAGATCGAGCAGCAGTTCGCCATCGCCCGGCTGCGGGCCCTCGAGACCGACCGCTACGTCGCCGTGGTGGCGACCAACGGCGTCTCCGGGCTCATCGCGCCCACCGGCGAGGTCCTGCGGCGCCTGCCCGTCCGCGAGCCCGGCACCTGGGAGGCCGACGTGCCGGAGCTGACCGCGATCACCCCCGCCGTGCGCGCCGGGGACGCGATCGCCTGGGGCCTCGCCGGCGTGGCGCTGCTGACCGCGCTCGCGGGGGCCGTCGTACGCCGGCGACGTCCGGCCGCCTCCGGCCGCGGGCGCGCCGTGGCCCCGCACCACCCGGACGAGACGGAGCGGGAGAGGGTCGGGAGCGAGCGGTGAGCCCCCGGTGAGCCCCCGGTGAGCGAGGTCCTGCCGGCGCCGGCACCCCTCGGGCCCGACGCACCGATGGTGGTCGTGGTGCCGACCTACGACGAGGCCGACAACCTGGAGTGGATCGTCGGGCGGCTGCTCGCAGCTCAGCCGACCGCGCACGTGCTCGTCGTCGACGACGGGTCCCCCGACGGCACCGGCGACATCGCCGACCGCCTGGCCGCGCAGGACGAGCGGGTCCGGGTCGTGCACCGCACCGAGAAGGCGGGTCTCGGCGCGGCCTACCTCCACGGGTTCGCCGTCGCGCTGGAGCGCGGCTACCACGTCGTGGGGGAGATGGACGCCGATGGCTCCCACCAGCCCGAGCAGCTGCACCGGCTGCGGGCGGCCCTCGAGACCGCCGACCTGGTGATCGGCTCGCGCTGGGTCCGAGGTGGCAGCGTCGTCAACTGGAGCCTGTTCCGCAAGGCGCTGTCGGTCGGCGGCAACCTCTACGCCCGCACGCTGCTCGGGGTGCCGGTGCGCGACGTCACCGCGGGGTTCCGGCTGTTCCGGGCGAGCACGCTGCGGGCCATCGACCTGACCACGGTGGAGTCGGTCGGCTACTGCTTCCAGACCGACCTCACCGTGCGCACCCTCGAGGCGGGGCTCACGGTCCGGGAGGTCCCGATCGAGTTCCTCGAGCGGGAGCGGGGGGAGTCCAAGATGAACCCGGACATCGCCACCGAGTCCCTGCGCCGCATCACCGCCTGGGGCGTCGAGCGCCGGCGGGCCCAGGTCCGCCGTGGGATGGCACGCGTACGCTCGAGGGCATGAGACGCAGGATCCCGTGGTGGGTGCTCGCGGCGCTGTTCGTCGTGGTGCCGCTCGCCGAGCTCTCCCTGCTCATCCAGCTCGGCCAGGTCGTCGGACCCTGGTGGACCATCCTCATCCTCATCGCCGACGGGGCGCTCGGCTCGTGGCTGATGAAGCGCGAGGGGGCCCGCGCCTGGCGCGCGCTCAGCGAGGCGCTGCAGTCGGGCCGGATGCCCTCCCGCGAGCTGGCCGACGCGGCACTGGTCCTCGTCGGTGGCGTCCTGCTCATCACGCCCGGCTTCCTCAGCGACGTGCTCGGGCTGTTCTGCATCCTCCCCGTGACCCGGCCACTGGCCCGCCGCGTCCTCGCGCGGATGGTCGCGCGTCGCCTGACCGTCAGCGTGGCGGGCACGCAGCGGCCGTCGTACGCCGACGCCCACGACCCGCAGGACCCCCGGACGCAGCGACGCCCCGGAGACCACGAAGTGGTCCGGGGCGACGTGGTGGAGTAGGAGCGCTACGCCGACTTGCTCTTGGAGCCGCGGTGCAGGTGGGCCGGGCCGATCTCGCCACCGCGCAGCATCTCGAGCCGCTCGGCGAGGATCTCCTCCAGCTCGCTCTCCGAGCGACGCTCGAGCAGCATGTCCCAGTGCGTGCGGACGGGCTTCTCGGCCTTGGGCTCAGGACGCTCGCCGTCCTTCATCAGCGCCTCGGCGCCGCAGCGCGGGCACTCCCACAGCGCCGGGATGTCTGCCTCGGCGGCCATGGGGATGTCGAACGTGTGGCCCTGCGGGCACACGTAGACCACTCGCTGACGGGCGGCGAACTCGATGCCGCGCTCGTCCTCGAAGCTCTGTCCACCCAGCCGAGCGCCGCGAAGCGTGCGTTCCGCCATGGGTACTCACCTCTGTCCTTCAGTGTCCGTCGCCCTCGTGAGGCCTTGGCATCAGTGAGACGTGCCACGGCGGCGTTCATGACGCCACCTGACCGCCCAGCATCCCAACGATCGGGTGGGCGAGATCATTCCGCTGCGCGCCTACGAGATGAAGCATGCCCGGAGGTACCTGAGATACACCTCCCCACCCCTCCTTCGGGGTGCACGTCACACCCTCGCTGGGCGCCTACACCACGGCTGGCGGGGTGTTGCCCGCCTCGGTGATGCCACGGCGCGCGTCGACCCGCGACAACAGGGCCAGACCGACCACGAAGAACGCCGCCAGCGCGAAGAGCGCGGGACGGTAGGACCCGGTGACCTGCTGGACGACGCCGAAGACCAACGTGCCCAGCCAGGACGTGCCGCGCTCGGCGGCCTGGTAGAGCGAGAAGTACTCCGCCTCGCGGCCCTGGGGGATGAGCTGGCTGTAGAACGAGCGCGAGAGCGCCTGCGTGCCGCCGAGGACGATGCCGATCGCGGCGGCGAGGAGGAGGAACAGCGGGAAGTTGCGGGCCGGGGTGAGGTAGCCGGCCGCCACCACGAGGACCCAGATCACCAGCCCGGCCATGATCACCGACCGCGCCCCACGGCGCTCCGCGACGCGGCCGAAGCCGAGCGCCCCGGCCACGCCGATGAACTGCACGAGCAGGAAGGCCAGCAGCACCGAGGACTTCTCGAACTTCAGCTCGCGCTCGCCGTAGACGGAGGCGGCGTAGATCACCGTCTGGATGCCGTCGTTGTAGAACAGGTAGGCCACGAGGAACAGCAGCGTCTGGGGGTAGTGGCGCAGGTCCTTGAGCGTCGCCCACAGCTGCCCGAAGCTCGCCCTGACCAGGCCGCCCCGCTCGGGCTCGGGGTGGAACGGCACCCGGTCGCGGATGCCGCGGACCGGGATGATCGTGAACGCCGCCCACCAGATCGCGGCGGAGAGCAGCGAGATCCGCACGGCCAGCTCGGTGTCGCTCATGACGCTGAGCAGGCCGAAGTTGACCGCCAGCAGCAGCCCGCCGCCGAGGTAGCCCCGGGCCCAGCCCCGGCTGGAGACCCGGTCGCGCTCGTCGGGCAGGGCGATGTCGCACAGGATCGCGTCGTACACCACCAGGGACGCGCCCAGGCAGAGCGTCGCGGCGACCAGCAGCACCGCGCCGAGCTGCCAGCTGGTGCCGGTGACGAAGAACATCAGCGCGGCGAAGGCCGAGCCCGCCCAGGCGTAGCGGCCGAGGAGCCGGGTCTTGTGGGCCGACCGGTCGGCGCCGGCCCCCACGACCGGGAGGACGAGCGCGGAGAGGATCGTCGCGAGGGTGACGAGGTAGAAGACCAGCGACTCGGGGGAGACCGTGAGCCCGAGGACCGAGAGGTCCTTGGTGCAGTCGGGGGCGCCGTCACCGACCGCACAGCCGGCGGCGCGGGTGGCGACCGAGGTGAGGTAGGGCGCGAAGAGCACCGCCGCCGTGGTGGTGACGTAGGCCGAGTTGGCCCAGTCGTACCAGTACCACGCCTTCTGCTCCTTGGCCCGGGCCAGCGGCTCGAGGTCGGCGATCCCGGTGACCCCGCTGCTCGACGGCTCGCTCACGTCGCCGCTCCGGAGTACCAGACCCCACGCTCCACGAGGACCTCCTTGCACACGTCGGTGCGATCGGTGACCAGGCCGTCGACCCCGAGGTCGAGCAGGTGCTCCATCTCAGCACGGACGTCGACGGTCCAGACGTGGACATGCCGACCCGAGGCGTGGGCGAGCTCGACGAACCGGCGGTCCACGACCGTGCGTCCGCGGAAGCGGTGCGGCACCTGGAGGACCGCGCCCCCGTCGCGGAGCAGCCGTCCGACCCTCAGGGGGAAGGGCGCGTAGACCTGCACGGCGACCGAGGCGGGTCCGGTCGCGGTGGCGACCGGACGGTCGAGCAGCCGGCGGAACCGTCGCAGGGTGCGCTCGGTGAACGAGGCCACGCAGACCCGGTCGTGCAGACCCGTGCGACGCACCAGGTCGGCCAGCGGCTCGACCGCGGTGGGGGCCTTGAGGTCGATGTTGAACCGGACCTCGGGCAGGTCCTCGAGCAGGTCGGTCAGCCGGGGGATCCGCTCGTCGAGCCCGGCGCGCGCCCCCACGACCGCCCCCAGGACCTCCGAGAGCGGCAGCCCGAGCACGGGCCCGACCCGGTCGGTCACCCGGTCGAGGCGGTCGTCGTGGAAGGCGACCAGGTGACCGTCGGCGGTCGCGTGGACGTCGGTCTCGAGGTAGCGGTAGCCGAGCCCTGCCGCGTGCCGGAAGGCGGTGAGGGTGTTCTCCAGCCCGTGCAGGTCGGGGTGGCGTGCGCCGCCGCGGTGGGCGAGCGCCAGGACCCCACCGGCCTCACGAGGCTCGTCGAGGTAGGCGAAGCCGGTGCGCACGTGGCTGAGGTCGGTCACCGTCAGCTGTCGCGGAAGGTCTCGATCGAGGCGCCGAGGTCGTTGAGGCGGGCAGCGAGGTCCTCGTAGCCACGGTTGATCACGTAGACCGAGCGCAGCACCGAGGTGCCCTTGGAGGCCAGCATCGCCAGGAGGATCACCACCGCCGGCCGCAGCGCCGGAGGGCAGACGATCTCGGCCCCGGACCAGCGGGTCGGCCCCTCGATGCTCACCCGGTGGGGGTCGAGCAGCTGCACGCGCGCCCCGAGCCGGTTGAGCTCGGTGAGGTAGATCGCGCGGTTCTCGTAGACCCAGTCGTGCAGCAGCGTCTTGCCCTCGGCCATCGCGGCGATGACCGCGAAGAACGGCAGGTTGTCGATGTTGAGGCCCGGGAACGGCATCGGGTGGATCTTGTCGAGCGGGGCGTGCAGCGGCGAGACCTTGGTGGTGAGGTCGACCAGCCGGGTCTGGCCGTTGGCCGCGACGTACTCCTCGCTGCGGTCGTAGCGGAAGCCCATCTCCTCGAGCACGGCGAGCTCGATCTCGAGGAACTCGATCGGGACACGCTTGATCGTGATCTCGGACTCGGTGACGATCGCGGCCGCGAGCAGCGACATGGCCTCGATCGGGTCCTCCGAGGGGGCGTAGTCGACCTCGACGTCGATCTCGGGGCGGCCGTGGACGGTCAGCGTGGTGCTGCCGATGCCCTCGACGCGCACGCCGAGCCGCTCGAGGAAGAAGCAGAGGTCCTGGACCATGTAGTTGCTGCTGGCGTTGCGGATCACCGTCACGCCGTCGTGCAGGGCGGCCGCCATCAGGGCGTTCTCGGTGACGGTGTCGCCGCGCTCGGTCAGCACGATCGGGCGGCCCGGCTCGACCGAGGCGTCCACGATCGCGTGGTAGAAGCCCTCGGTCGCCTTGACCTCCAGGCCGAAACGCCGCAGTGCGGTCAGGTGCGGCTCGACCGTGCGGGTGCCCAGGTCGCAGCCACCGGCGTAGGGGAGCTGGAACTCCGCCGCACGGTGCAGCAGCGGGCCCAGGAACATGATCACCGACCGGGTGCGCCGGGCGGCCTCCTCGTCGATGCGGGACAGGTCGAGCTCGGCCGGGGGCACGATCTCCAGGTCGCCGTCGGCGTTGAGCCAGCGGGTCTCGACCCCCAGGCTCTGCAGCACCTCGAGCAGGCGGTTGACCTCCTCGATGCGGGCCACGCGGCGCAGCGTGGTGCGACCGCGGTTGAGCAGGGTCGCGCAGAGCAGCGCCACCCCGGCGTTCTTGGAGGTCTTGACCGCGATCTCGCCGGAGAGCGTGGTGGGGCCCTGGACGCGCAGGTGCGTCGGGCCGGCGGCACCGAGCGTGACCAGCTCGGAGTCGAGGGCCTCGCCGATGCGGGCGACCATCTCCAGGGTGATGTTCTGGTGGCCGCGCTCGATGCGGTTGACCGCGCTCTGGCTGGTCGCGAGGACCTCGGCGAGCTGGGCTTGGGTCCACCCGCGGTGCTTGCGGGCGTCGCGGATCATGCCGCCGATGCGGACCAGGTAGGCGTCAGGCACGGGTAGCACTATATGCCACATATGAGATAAACGCCTCCTGGCTCGCCGGGCCGCCGCCCGGGGCTACGTTGACGTCATGCGCGTCACCACCATCCACGGCACCCGCGACATCCGTCTCGAGGAGCGCCCCGCCCCCACCATCCAGCAGTCCACCGACGCCCTGGTCCGCACGGTCGCGGCGTGCGTCTGCGGCTCGGACCTGTGGCCCTACCGCGGCGAGAACGACATCACCGTGGGCAACCCGATCGGGCACGAGACCATCGGCGTCGTCGAGGAGGTCGGCTCGTCGGTCTCCCACGTCGCGCCCGGCGACTTCGTCGTCATCCCGTTCTGCCACTGCGACAACACCTGCCTGGTGTGCCTCAAGGGCATGCAGGCCGGCTGCCAGAACCTCGGCATGACCCAGGGCGGCCAGGGCGAGGTCGTGCGCGCCACCCAGGCCGACGGCAGCCTGGTGACGATCCCGGTCTCGCCGGAGGAGGCCGACCCCGGCACCATCGCCGCCCTCATGGCCCTGGCCGACGTGCTCCCCACCGGCTGGCACGCCGCGGTCTCGGCACGGGTCGAGCCGGGCTCGAGCGTCGTCGTCGTCGGCGACGGGGCGGTCGGGCTGTGCGGCGTCCTCGCCGCGCGCGAGCTCGGGGCGGAGCGCATCATCGCGATGTCGCGGCACGCCCCGCGCCAGGCGATCGCCCGGCTCTTCGGCGCCACCGACGTCGTCGAGGAGCGCGACCAGGAGGGCGTCGCCCGCGTCCTGGACCTCACCGACGGCATCGGCGCCGACGCCGTCCTCGAGTGCGTCGGCACGGACTCCTCGATGAAGCAGGCGCTGCGCTCCGCGCGACCCGGCGCGATGGTGGGGTACGTCGGCGTGCCGCACGGCGTCAACCTGCCGATCAACGCGATGTTCGGCCGCAACGTGGGCGTGTCGGGCGGCATGGCGCCGGTGCGCAAGTACCTCCCCGACCTGCTCGAGCGGACCCTGGCCGGGACCGTCGACGCCGGCCCGGTGTTCGACGCGACGATGCCGCTCGACGACGTCGCCGAGGCCTACCGCGCGATGGACGAGCGCCGCTCGATCAAGGTGCTGCTCCGCCCATGAGTGGGGCCCTGAGCACCCCGCTGCGCCTCGGTCCGCTGATGCGCCACGTCGACGAGACCTCCGCCGCCGTGTGGGTGGAGACCGAGTCGGCAGGCACGGTCACCGTCACCACGGCCGCCGGGTCGTGGTCCGCGCGCACCTTCCGCGTGCACGACCACCACTACGCGCTCGTGGAGTGCACCGGGCTCGAGCCCGGCACGATCACGCCCTACGCCCTCGACGTCGACGGGGAGCACGCGTGGCCGCCGGCCGACTACGACGGGCTCGACCTCCCCGAGCCGGTCATCACCACCGTCAAGCCGGGCAAGCCGCCGAGGATCGCCTTCGGCTCGTGCCGCACGAGCGTGCCGCACGACGCGAAGGGCAACGCCATCCACGGCGTGGACGCGCTGCGGGCCTACGCCCTGGCCATGGGCGGGGTGACCCTCGACCCCGACGAGCTGCCGTGGCCCGACCTCGTGCTCTTCCTCGGCGACCAGGTCTACGCCGACATCACCTCCGAGGCGATGCAGGAGTTCATCGAGACGCGGCGCTCGCTCGACGAGCCACCGGGGGAGGAGCTCAAGGACTACGAGGAGTACGCCCACCTCTACTGCCTGGCCTGGAGCGACCCGGTCAACCGGTGGCTGCTCTCCACGCTGCCCAGCTCGATGATCTTCGACGACCACGACATCCGCGACGACTGGAACACCTCCGACGTCTGGCGACGCCAGATGGCCGAGACCTCGTGGTGGCACGACCGCATCGTCGGCGGCCTCGCGTCGTACTGGGTCTACCAGCACCTGGGCAACCTCAGCCCGGCCGAGCGCGCCGAGGACGAGATCTACCGCCGGGTGCTCGAGCACGACGGCGACGTCGAGCTCGACCTGAGCGAGGTGCTCGATGACTTCGCCGACCGCGTCGACCGCGAGCCCGACACCTACCGCTGGTCGTTCACGCGCGACCTCAACGGCAGCCGGGTCGTCATGGTCGACTCGCGCGCCGCGCGCGTGCTCGAGCCCGGCCGGCGCAACATCCTCGACGAGGACGAGATGGCCTGGCTCGACGAGCAGATGCAGGGCGGCTTCGAGCACCTGCTGATCGGCACCTCGCTGCCCTTCCTGCTGCCCGAGTCGCTGCACCACCTCGAGGCCTTCGACGAGGCCGTCGCCGAGGGCGCGTGGGGTGGTCGCGCCGGACGCGCCGCCGAGGTGGTCCGGCAGGGCATCGACCTGGAGCACTGGGCGGCCTTCCAGCAGGGCTTCCAGCAGGTCGCGCACATGGCGGCCGAGGTCGCGGTCGGCCGTCGCGGCCCCGCGCCGCGCACGGTCACCTTCCTGTCCGGGGACGTGCACAACTCCTACGTCTCCCAGGTCCGCGACTGCCCGGGGCCCGGCACGATCGTCCAGGCGGTCTGCTCCCCGATCCGCAACCCGCTGCCCCGCGTCGTGCGCATGGGCGCCGCCGCGCTGTCCCACGGCATCGGTGCGCACCTGTGGCGCCGGGCCGCCCGCCGGGCCGGGGTCCAGGACCCGCCGTTCCGCTGGGACAAGGTCGAGGGTCCGTGGTTCGACAACAACCTGGCCACCCTCGAGGTCAAGCCCGAGGGGTTGGAGATGTGGTGGGCGCGCGGCGAGGTCCACGGCGGCCGGCACGACCGTCCCGAGCTGCACCGCGTCGTGACCGTGCTGGTCAAGCCCGACGGGTCGGTGGGCGCGCTGCCCGGCGACCCCCCGTGACCCGTCCGGACGCGGCCGCCCTCGAGGCCGCGGCCGACCAGGTGGTCGACGACGTGCTCCCCGCCGACGTGCGCCTGCTGTTCGTGGGGATCAACCCCGGGCTGTGGACAGCGGCGGTCAACGCCCACTTCGCGCGCCCCGGCAACCGGTTCTGGCCCGCGCTGCATCGAGCCGGTCTTACCGCGCGCCTGGTCGACGCCTCGTGCGGGATGGACGAGCGCGACCTGGCCGACCTCGAGGCGCGGGGGATCGGCATCACCAACCTGGCGGCGAGGGCGACCCGGCGTGCCGACCAGATCAGTGCCGAGGAGCTGCGCGAGGGCGGGCAGCGGCTGGAGCGGCTCGTGGCGCAGCGCCGTCCGCGGGTGGTCGCGGTGGCCGGGGTGACGGCCTACCGCACGGCCTTCGGCCGCCGACGGGCCACGGCCGGACGCCAGCCGGAGGACCTCGCCGGCGCCGAGCTGTGGGTGCTGCCCAACCCGAGCGGGCTCAATGCGCACGAGACGCTGGACTCGCTGGCGAGGGCGTACGCCGCGGCGGCTCGAGCCGCCGGGGTCACCCCTCGGGGTGAGTGAGCACGACACATTCGCCTGAACGGGGCATCTCACCTGGAACCGGGACGAACCAGCCTCTACGGTGACAGGGCGTGGCCGCCGGTCCCCGTCTCGCGACGGCGGATCCGGCGCCGACGAGGGCGCCGTTCGCAGAAATCCCCCCACCCGCGACGGCGTCCGGCAGGTCAGGTTCGCCGAGCCGTCCCCCCACGGCACCGGCCCCTGATGAGAGGTGGTCCGTGGGCCCGCGGGCCACCTCGTCGGCCTGCCCGCGTCCGGATGTTCCAGTTGACGCTTGATCAAGAGTCTGCTTGATTAATGGCATGGCGACGATGACCGAGGAGCACCTGGACTCCGTGTTCACCGCGCTGGGCGACCGCACCCGGCGCGACATCGTGCGACGGCTGGGGGCCGGGGAGGCGACCGTCAAGGAGCTCGCCGAGCCCTACCCGATGAGCCTGCAGGCCGTCTCCCAGCACATCCGCGTGCTCGAGCGTTGCGGCCTGGTCAGCCAGGGACGCCACCGGCAGACGCGCCCGTGCCGGCTCGAGCCCGAGGCGCTGGAGACCGCGCTGTCGTGGATCGAGGAGAGCCGGCGGACCTGGGCCGAGCGCATGGACCGCCTCGACGCCCACCTCGAGCGGCTGCAGGAGGACCGGTGAGCGAGAGCGTGAGCGAGCTGGTGCACCGGCGGGTGTTCCGCGCCCCCCGTGAGCTGGTGTGGCGCTGCCTGACCGAGCCCGCGGAGCTGGCGCAGTTCTGGGGGCCGGCCGGCATGTCGACCCCGCTCGACGGCATCGTCGTGGAGCTGCGGCCCGGCGGCCGCTTCGAGACGCTGATGGTGGGGGAGCACGGCAGCCACCGCATGGTCGCCACCTTCACCCAGGTCCAGGCGCCCTCGCTGCTGGTCTGGGTCGACCCGGCGTCGGGGGTCGAGACGACCAGCACGCTGGAGGACCTCGGCGACGGCACCACCGAGGTCGTCATCCACCAGCGGCACGTCCCCGAGTGGATGCGCACGCCCGAGGCGCAGGCCGGCTTCCTGTCCTCGCTGGACAAGCTCGACGCCCATCTGGCACGCCTGCAAGGAGAACCCGCATGACCGACCTCCAGTCCTGGGTGGCACCCACGTGCACCGGCCTCGCCGACCTGCTGTCCGGGTCGCCGGACCTGTGGGAGCAGCCGTCGCTGTGCGAGCTCTGGCAGGTCCGGCACGTGGTCGCGCACGTCACCATGCCGGCCCGCCTCACCCCGGAGCAGTACGGCGCCGAGATGGCCGCGGCCGGCGGCGACTTCACGGTGCTGTCCAACACGGTGGCGGAGCGCGACGGGGCCCTGCCCACCGCCGACCTGCTGGGCCGGCTGCGATCGCCCGACCTCCACGCGTGGCAGCCCCCGGGCGGCGGGGCGGGTGGCGCCCTCTCGCACGCGGTGATCCACTCGCTCGACGTCACGCTGGCCGTCGCGCTCGACCCGGTCGCGCCGCCGGAGGCCCTCGCCGCCGTGCTTGAGCTGCTCATCGCCTCGGGCGGCACGTGGTTCGGGGTCGACCCTGCCGGCGTACGCCCTGGGGACGACGCGGGCACGGCGGTCGCCCTGCTCGCGGGACGCACGCTGCCCGACGGCCGCTGCCTGTCGCGGGCCTCCTGAGGTGCGCCGCCTGGAGGCCTCGCTGGTCGCGAGCCCGGGCACGGTGCTCCTCGGACCTCCGCGAGCAGCCGTTCGCCGACTTCATCAGCTCGGTCGACAAGGTCGTGGTGTCCTCGGCCGGGCTGACCCCGTCGCCGTGGGCCGACGGCTGTTCGACGGCTTCCCGGACCTGCGACGGCTCACGCTGGTCAGCGCCATGCGGACCGAGTCGGGGGCGACGTGGATGGTGCTGCGCCGGGGGTGACCTCAGTCGTCGAGGACCAGGACGAGCTCCTCCTCGCCCTCCTCCTCGCGCCGGAACCCGCACTTCTCGAGCACCCGCACCGAGGCCACGTTGTGCACCGCGACGTGGGCCCGCACGGGCCGCACGCGGACCTCCTCCAGCACGAGGGCGACCGCCCGGGTGGCGACGCCGCGGCCCCACCACTCGCGCCCGATCCAGTAGCCGAGCATCTGCTGCCCGTCGTCGGGCCAGCTCCCGATGTTGCCGGCCACCCGTCCGTCCGCGACGACCGTGCGGGTCACCAGGCTCTCGTCGCTGCGGAGCCTGGCCCAGTGCGCCTCGAACCGCTCCCGGTCGCGCGAGGGGAAGCCCGCCATCGCGGCGGCCTCGGGGTCGGACTCGTGCGCGAAGAGGACGTCGAGGTCGGCGTCCTCCACGGGTCGCAGGCGCACGTCGGGGCCGGCCGCAGGGCACGGACCCAGTCGTCACGGTGCCGAGCGACGTACGCCGTCGTGTCGCGCCAGTGCCGGCCGTGCCCGTCGGCGTACATCGACGACCAGGGCTCGCGCCCCAACCCGTGCGAGGACCGCAGCAGCTCGTGCATCGCCCCGGCCCGTCGCACCATCGCATCGGGGAGCGCGGTCCGCAGGGCGGCGTCCGCGTCGTAGCCGTCGACGAGCGCGGCGAGCCGCTCGGCGGAGGCGGCCGGGTCGGCGCCGGGGAACAGGTGGGCGAACGAGATCGCGGCGTAGGCCAGGTCCCACAGGCGCGTGGACGGCCCGGCCCCGTCCCAGTCCACGAGGACGAGCCGGGAGCCGTCGACCAGGAGGTTCCACGTCGCGACGTCGTGGTGGCACAGCAGGTCGGGGTCGTCGGCGGGGAGGAGCACCTCCCAGTCGTCGGGCACCTCGAGGCCCTCGCTCGTGTCGTGCAGCGACCTGACCAGGGCCCCGACGGCGCGGACGGTGTCGAGGTCGAGCGGAGCGAGGTCGAGCGCGAGGGTGCCCGGGACGTGGTCGAGCACCAGGCAGCCGTCGTCACCCCGCCGGTGCTCGGGCACGTCGAGACCGCGCTCGCGGAGCCGCCGGGTGAAGGCCACCACGCGGTCCGAGGTGGGCAGCCACGGCTTGTGCACCTCGTCGCCGACGCGCACGACCTCGCCCGAGGCGTTGCCACCCGAGAGGGGCACGGCACCGTCGTGCCTCATGCCGGGAGGGCCCGCCAGTGGGTGACCAGCGAGCCGTCGTCGGCGTGGAGGTGCAGCGCGAGGCTCACCGGCGCGTCCATCCAGAGCACCGGCAGCGCCTCGGCGTCGTGAGTGACCGTCGAGACGCACCCGCCGCCGACCAGCAACGGCCGGCCGGCGAACGACGCGCTGCCCATCGTGTGGGCGTGACCGACCAGCGTCGCGACGACGTGCGGGTGCCGGGCGACCACCGTGGCGAGCGCCGGCCCGTTGTCGAGCTTGATCGGGTCCATCAGCCCGAGGCCCAGGTCGGCCGGCGGGTGGTGCAGCACCACGAACGTGGGGGAGTCGTCCTCGGTGAGCCGTTCCTCCAACCAGGCAAGGGATCCCTCGGCGAGGTGGCCCGGGTCGGTGCGCACCCCGTCGACCGCGTCGACCAGGCTGTCGAGCAGCACGAAGCGCCGCCCGGAGTGGGTCACCACGGTCTCGGTCGGGCCGAAGGCCTCGACGTACGCCGCCCGCACGTCGTGGTTGCCCGGGCAGACGGCCAGCACGCCGCTCCACGTGTCGAGCACGGCCCGCGCCTCGGCGTACTCCTCCGGCAGGCCGTGGTCGGTGACGTCACCCGAGACGACGAGCAGGCCGGGCACCGGCGACATGCCGTGCAGGTGGTCGAGCGCCAGGCGCACGCGTCGGGCGGCACCCGGGACCCCGAAGTGGGTGTCGCTCAGGTGGGCGACGACGAGACGGGCCATGGAGGCATCCTCCTGACGGTGGACGAGCCTGTCGAGGTCAGTCCGCCTCGGCGTGGGCGATGAGCATCAGCCGGCGCCACACCAGGACCAGCATCAGCGCGGACCCGACCGCTGCGAACCAGAACGGCGCGGTGATCCCGCCCAGGCGCGCGATCGGCCCCGCCAGCGCCTGGCCGATCACCAGGCCGCCCATCAGGCCCAGCATGTAGACGCTGGACACCCTGCCCTGGAACGCGGTCGGCACCGCGCGCTGGCGGACCGTGCGCGAGGTCGTGCCCCAGATGAAGGCGTGCGCACCGAAGACGAACATGATCGCCATCGCCACCACCGGCGAGGTGGTCAGCGCCAGACCGAGGTGGGTCAGCGTCTCGATGACGAGTCCGACGCGCATCACGACCCCGAGGTGGACGCGCCGCTCGATGAAGCCGTACGACGCGGTGCCCAGCAGCCCGCCGACGGCCGAGACCGTGGTGAGCAGGCCGAAGCCGATGTCGCCCAGCCCGAGCCGCTCCTGGGCGTAGAGCACGAGGACCGCCCACGAGCATCCCCAGGTGACGTTGAAGACCAGGATCGTCAGCGCGAGCGTCCGGACCGGCGGGTGGGCGAGCAGCCAGCGGAACCCCTCAGCCACGTCGCGGCGCACGTGGCTGGGCTGGCGCGCCGGCAGCTCCGGCAGCCGCAGGCGCGCGACCAGCAGGGCACCGAGCGCGACGGCGACGGCCTGCACGACGAACGGGTAGGCCGTGCCGGCCGCGAACAGGAACGCGCCGATCGGCGGCCCGGCCAGCTGGTTGAGCGTGAGGAAGCCGAACATCAGCCGGGCGTTGGCGATCCCGAGGTCGCGCCGCTCCACCAGCATCGGCAGCATCGCCGGCGCCGCCGTGTCGGCGAAGGTCTCGGTGACGCCGAGCAGGAACGAGGCCCCCAGCACCAGCCAGACCTGCACCGTGCCGGTCACGATGCTCAGCGTCAGGACCCCGAGCACCGCGGCCCGGGCGAGCTCGACGACCACGGTCATCACCCGGCGGTCGAGGCGGTCGGCCAGCACCCCGGCGTACAGGCCGACCACCAGCCACGGCAGCCGCTGCAGCAGGGCGGCGAGCGAGACCAGCAGCGGGTCGCGCGTGACCGACGCGACCAGCAGCGGAGCCGCGGACAGGGCGATCCCGTCACCGAGGTTGCTCACCCACGAGCTGCCGAGCAGCAGCCGGAAGTCGCGGCCCAGGCGGGGCGGGACGATCCGGTCGACGGCACGGGAGAGCGGGGAGGTCACGAGGTCGGGACGTTACTCCTCGATCGCGGCCAACCGGACCGGCGGGATACTCGGCCCATGCGCCCCTTCCGCCAGGTCGACGTCTTCTCCGCCGTGCCCGGTCTCGGCAACGCCCTCGCGGTGGTGCACGACGCGGACGGGCTCGACGACGAGGCGATGCAGGCCTTCGCCCGCTGGACCAACCTGTCGGAGACGACGTTCCTGCTGCCGCCGACGGACCCCGCGGCCGACTACGCGGTCCGCATCTTCACCACGAGCACCGAGCTGCCGTTCGCCGGGCACCCGACGCTGGGCACCGCCCACGCGTGGTTCGAGGCCGGGGGAGTGCCGGCCCGCGACGACGTCGTGGTGCAGGAGTGCGGCGTCGGGCTCGTGGAGGTACGCCGCGGCGAGCGGCTCGCGTTCGCCGCGCCGCCGCTGGTCCGGTCGGGCGAGGTCGACGACGTGACGCTGGAACGGGTCGTCGCCGCCTCCGGGATCCGCCGCGAGGACGTGGTCGGGGCGGCCTGGGTGGACAACGGCCCGGGCTGGGTGGCCCTCGAGCTGGTCTCGGCCCAGGCGGTGCTGGCCGCACGCGTCGACCAGTCACGGTCCGGCGGCCTCAAGTGGGGGCTCGTCGGGCGCTGGGCCGAGGCGCCCGCCCTCGGCAAGGACGTCGAGGTCCGCGCCTTCTTCGACGGCGGCGACGGCGCCTGGGAGGACCCGGTCACCGGCTCCCTCAACGCCGGCCTCGCCCAGTGGCTCATCGGCGCCGGACGCCTCCCCTCGTCGTACGTCGCGGGGCAGGGACACGCGCTCCACCGCGACGGCCGCGTGCACGTCGAGGCGGAGTCCGCCGACCGGATCTGGGTCGGCGGCGACGTCGTGACCGTGGTGACGGGCTCCGTCAGGCTGTGACCGGCGCCCGGGAGGGGAGGAGGTCGAAGTCGGCCGGGTCGAGGTGGGCGCAGCGCTCCTCGTACTCCGCGACCAGGCCGGGCCAGTTGGTGCTCACCCGGCCCGAGGAGTCCTCGTACCACGACCCGCAGCCGGTCCAGACGCTGTCGGCCAGCCGGGTCTGCATCTCGTCGTCGTAGGCCTTGCCGACCTCCTCGCGGAGGTCGAGCGCGGCGGCGCGGCCCGAGGTGAGCAGGTCGACGGCCTGGCCGACGTAGCCCGCCTGTGCCTCGAGCATCTGGATGATCGACGAGCCGCCCAGGTTGGTGTTGGGCCCGTAGACGCAGAAGAAGTTGGGGAAGCCGCTCACGGTCAGGCCGAGGTGGGCGAACGCCCCGTCCTTCCAGACCGTGTGCAGGTCGGCGTCGTCGCGGCCGGTGACCTCGATCGAGCGCAGGAACTCCGTCGCCGCGAAACCGGTGCCGTAGATGACCACGTCGGCGGGGTGCACGGTCCCGTCGCCGGCCAGGACGCCGTCCTCGGTCAGGCCCGTGACGGCGTGGGTGACCACGTCGACGTGCTCGCGGGCGAGGGCGGGGTACCACTCGTTGGAGAACAGCAGCCGCTTGCAGCCGATGGGGTAGTCGGGGCGCAGCTTGTCGCGCAGCGCCTTGTCCGGCACCTGGCGTCGCAGGGTCGCCCGCCAGATCTGCTCCTGGACCTTGGTCATCCAGTCGCCGCCCTGGATCAGCGACTCGTTGAACCGCTCCGACACGGCACGGGTGAGCCGGCGGCCGGCCTGCTGGGTGCGGGGGAGCCGGTTGAAGGCGCGGGTGTGCAGCGAGGTGTAGGCACGGTCCGGCTTCGGCACGACGTACGGCGCCGAGCGCTGGAAGACGGTCATCGAGCCGACGCGGTCCACGATCGCGGGCACGAACTGGATCGCGCTCGCGCCGGTGCCGATCACGGCGACGCGCTTGCCCGCCAGGTCGACGTCGTGGTCCCACAGCGCGGAGTGGAAGGCCGGCCCGGTGAACTCCTCGGCGCCGGGCAGTGCCGGGACCACGGGCTCGGAGAGCTGGCCCAGCGCCGGGACGAGTACCTCGGCCTCGAGCACCTCGCCGGCCTCGGTGCTGACCAGCCAGACCGCGCGGTCCTCGTCCCACGCCGCCGACACCACGCGTACGCCGGTGCGCACCAGCCCGCGCAGGCCCGCCCGGTCGGCGACACCACGGATGTAATCGAGGATGTCGGCCTGCTCGGAGTAGCGGCGGGGCCAGTCGGGGTTGGGCGCCCACGACCAGGAGTAGAGCGAGGAGGGGACGTCGCAGGCCGCCCCGGGGTAGTCGTTCTCGCGCCACACCCCGCCCACGTCGTCGGCCTTCTCCAGCACGGTGACGTCGGTGTGGCCGCGGCGGAGCAGCTCGGCGGCGACGCTGAGGCCGCCGAAGCCGGCGCCGATCACGATCACTCGGGGGCTCTGGTGCGAGGTCATGGGAGGAAACCTAGGGAACGCGGGGGCTCCGTGCGGAGTCTTCCGCGGACAGTCGATCCACAATTCCGGCCAACCCGCGGCAGACTGGGGCTCATGGTGCTGGAGCGCCCGGCGGCGCACGACTGGGCGTTCGCGCGCGGCGTCGCGGGCATCGCGGTCCTGCTCGAGGCCGGGGCCGCGGCGGGGGTCGGCTCGTCGACGCTGCTCGCGGGCACCGGGCTGCGCGTCGGGGAGCTCGCCGACCACGAGCGGCTGGTCACCGCCGAGCAGGAGCTGCGCGTGGTGCGCAACCTGCGGCGGGCGGCCCCTCGGGTCAGCGGGGTCTCGGTCGGGCGCGGCTACCACGTCAGCACGTTCGGGATCCTCGGCTTCGCGCTGCTGTCCAGCCCGACGTTGGTCGACGCGCTCAACGTGGCGCTGCGCTACCTCGACCTGAGCTTCACCTTCGCGATCCCGCAGCCCACGCTGGAGGACGGTCGCCTCGTGCTCGCCGTCGACGAGCACCGGCTGCCCACCGACGTGCGGGCCTTCCTGGTCGAGCGCGACCTGGCCGCGATCCACAGCGTGGCGGGGGAGCTGCTCGCGCGCCGGCTCCCGCTGCTCGGCCTCGACCTCGCCGCCGAGGGCCCCTCGTCGCCGACCACCGACGAGGCCGCGCGCGAGGTGTTCGGCCGCGTGCCGTCGTACGCCGCGGCGCGGAGCGCGCTCGTCCTCGACCCCGCCCACCTCGACCTGCCGCTGCCGCAGGCCAACCCGCAGTCGCGCGCGATGAGCGAGGCGCTGTGCGAGGACGTGGTGTCGCGCCGCCGGGCCCGCACCGGCGTCACCCAGCAGACCCGGGTGCTCATCACCCAGCACCTCGCCCGGGGCGCGCCGATGGAGGGGGTGGCGCGCGACCTGGGCCTGAGCGTGCGGACCCTGCGTCGGAGGCTGGCGGAGCAGGGCACGACCTACCAGGAGCTCCTCGACGAGGTGCGCGCCTCGTTGTCGACCGAGCTGCTCACCCGGGCTCGGCTCGGGGTCGAGGACACCGCCCTGCGGCTGGGCTACGCCGAGGCGTCGAGCTTCATCCACGCGTTCAGGCGGTGGCACGGGACGACCCCGGCGGCGTACGTCGCGGCGCGAGGCCCCGGTGGTCTCCAGGACCGATCTGGTTGAGACGTCACGGGATGGGTAAGTCGTGGCCCGGGTCACACGACATCTCGGGAGGTCCCCCATGTCCCTCGCCGTCCTGGAGCGCGAGCGCACCGTCGCCGGCGCCGGCTTCAACCGCTGGCTCATTCCCCCGGCCGCGCTCGCGGTCCACCTGTGCATCGGGCAGGCCTACGCCACCAGCGTCTACAAGTCCTCCCTGGTCAAGCACTTCGACTCCTCGCTCACCGCCGTCGGCTTCGTGTTCTCGCTGGCGATCGTGATGCTCGGGCTGAGCGCGGCGCTGTTCGGCACGTGGGTCGACACCGGCGGCCCGCGCCGCGCGATGGCCGCCGCCGCCGCGTGCTGGTCGGTGGGCTTCCTGGTCGGCGCCGCCGGCATCGCGACGGGGCAGCTGTGGCTGCTCTACCTCGGCTACGGCGTCATCGGCGGCATCGGTCTCGGCATCGGCTACATCTCGCCGGTCTCGACGCTGATCAAGTGGTTCCCCGACCGGCCCGGCCTCGCCACCGGCATGGCGATCATGGGCTTCGGGGGCGGCGCGATGATCGCGAGCCCGCTGGAGAGCAAGCTGCTGCGCGTCTTCGACGCCGACTTCGCCGGCCCGTCCGCCATCGCGAGCGGGTCGGCCGTGGCCAAGATGTTCGTGACCCTCGGCCTCGTCTACCTCGTCGTCATGCTCTTCGGCGCGTGGCTGGTCCGCGTCCCACCGGAGGGCTGGGCCCCCGAGGGCTTCGTGCCCGACCGCACCGAGACGAAGGACCTCGTCACCACGGCCAACGTCTCGGCGGCCAACGCGCTCCGGACCCCGGCGTTCTGGCTGCTGTGGGTGGCGCTGTTCTGCAACGTCACCGCCGGCATCGGCATCCTCGAGCAGGCCGCTCCGATGGTCGGCGACTTCTTCCGGGGCGCGAACGGCAACAGCACGGTCGACGCCGCGGCCGCAGCCGGCTTCGTCGGGGTCCTGTCGCTGTTCAACATGGCGGGGCGCTTCGTCTGGTCCACGTCCTCGGACTACCTCGGCCGCAAGAACAACTACACGCTCTACCTCGGCGCCGGGATCGCGCTCTACCTCCTGCTCGCCTTCGTCGGGTCGAGCAGCATCGTGCTGTTCGTGCTGTTCGCGGGGATCATCATCAGCTTCTACGGCGGCGGCTTCTCGACGGCCCCGGCCTACCTGCGCGACCTGTTCGGCACCTTCCAGGTCGGCGCGATCCACGGCCGGCTGCTGACCGCGTGGTCGGCCGCCGGGATCGCCGGTCCCCTCATCGTCAACGGGATCCTCGACTCGCAGGGCGAGGTCGGCAAGCTGACCGCTGCCGACTACCACCCCGCGCTGCTCACCATGGTCGCGGTGCTGGCCGTGGGCTTCGTGGCCAACCTGATGATCCGCCCGGTCGCCGAGAAGTTCCACGAGAGCGGCGACCACGCCGACACCGCGTCGAAGGAGACCCACGGCAAGGCGACGCGCGACCACACCGAGCACTCCGGCGCGCTGCTGCCGATCGCCTGGGGGATCGCCGGACTCGCGCTGGCCTACGGCGTCTACGAGACCGCGGTCAAGGCCTTCGACCTGCTCTGAACCTCGCCCCCTCCGGTCGAGCAGGGGGCGATCCGGGGCGAGGCGCTGGTCGAGTGACAACGCGTGTGGTCGACTGGTCCGGTGACCCCCGAGCTGCGCCTGAGCCCGTCCGACGAGCACTGCCACCCGATCGAGGAGGCCCCGACCTTCCAGGAGTCGATGTACGCCAACGTGCTCGATCCCGTTGCCAGGTTGGGCGTCTGGGTGCGGGTGGGCAACCGGCCGCACGAGGGGCACAGCGAGGTCTCGTGCTGCGTCTACCTGCCCGACGGGCGCGTGGCGTTCGGGTTCGGACGGCCGGCCTGCGACTCCAACGACGCCCTGGCCGCCGGGGGAGCGGCCTTCGAGGTGGTCGAGCCCTTCGAGCACCTCCGGATGACGTACGACGGCCCGCTGCTCCTGCTCGACGACCCGCTCGCGCTCGCCGACCCCGGCCGGGCGATGGAGACCAACCGTCTCGTGGAGGGACGGGTCGACCTCGACCTGCGCGGCCTGGTCACCCCCTTCGGTGGTGAGCCCGTGGACGGCGTGGAGGACAGCGTCCTCGCCGGGTTCGCCCGCGGCCACTACGAGCAGCACGTCCGCGGCACCGGCACCGTGACGGTCGACGGGACGTCGTACTCCCTGGACGCGCTGGGCCTGCGCGACCACTCGTGGGGACCGCGGCTGTGGCAGAACCTGTCGTGGTACCGCTTCCTCCCGCTGGTCTTCTCCGACGACCTCGCGATGAGCGCGGTGCTCATCGGCGACCACGACGGGGGCCTGCACGCGGGCGGCATGGTGCTGCGGACGACCCCGGAGGGGAGCCGCGGCTACGTGCCGATCGAGGACGTGCGCCTCACCAGCGAGTATGACGAGCGCGACTACCCGCGCCGGCAGCGGATCGAGGTGGACACCGCCGAGCGGACCTACGTGGTCGAGGGGGAGTCGATGTCGCTGGTGCCGCTGCGCAACCGGCGCGACGGCCGGACCACCCGCATCACCGAGGCGATGACCCGGTTCACCTGCGAGGGGCACGAGGGCGTCGGCATGGCGGAGTACCTCGACCAGCTCGTCGACGGCCGCCCCACCGGACGCGACTGGTGAGCGCGGCGGTCGCGGAGACCCTGCGTGCACAGGGGATCGAGGCCCTGTCGGCCACACCGGCCGGCGGTGGGGCGAGCGCCCGGATGTGGCACGTGATCCTGCCCGCCGGCGAGGCCGTGCTGCGCTGCCCGCGGGCCGAGTCCGGTGGCATGGCGATCGGCGCCGGGGCGGAGGCACGCGTGCTGCGGGCCGCGACCGCGGCCGGCGTCCCCGCACCCCGGGTGCTGGCCGAGGTGGCGGGCACGGGCGGCCTCGACGCGGGCTACCTCATGGAGCGGCTGGACGGCGAGGCCCTGCCGGGGCGGCTGTTGCGCGACGAGGCCTACGCGAGTGCCCGGTCGACCCTGGTCGACGAGGCGGCAGCGGCTCTCGCCCGGATCCACGCCGTGCAAGGGGATCCGGGCGTCCCCGTGCTCGGCGCGGCCGACCAGCTCGACCTGCTCGAAGGGGTGCACCGGTCGTTCGGCGTCCCGGTGCCGGCGTTCGAGCTGGCGCTGCGGTGGCTTGCGCGGCCACGTGCCGGCGGCGGTCGAGCCGGCCCTGGTCCACGGTGACTTCCGGCTGGGCAACCTGCTCGTGGCTCCCGACGGGCGCGTCGCGGTCCTCGACTGGGAGCTTGCCCACCTCGGTGACCCGGCCGAGGACCTGGGCTGGCTGTGCGCGCGGCCGTGGCGCTTCGGCGGTCCGGGGGAGGCGGCCGGCCTCGGGTCCCGGGACGAGCTGCTCTCGGCGTACGCCTCGGCCGGCGGGAGTGGGGTCGACCCCGAGCGCCTGCACTTCTGGGAGGTGCTCGCCTCGCTCAAGTGGGGCGTGATCTGCCAGGTGCAGGCCGCCCGGCACACCCCGGAGCATCCGTCGCTCGAGCACGCGGCGATCGGGCGGCGCGTCACCTAGAGCGAGCTCGACCTGCTGGTCCTGCTGGAGGAGGCGGCATGACGACCTCGACCGACCTCGTGGGCGCGGTCGCCGCGTGGCTGGAGCACGACCTGCTCCCGACGCTGGCCGGCCGGGACGCGTTCCAGACCAGGGTCGCAGCCCACGCGCTGCGCATCGTCGAGCGCGAGCTCGCCTCCCCGTCGTACGACGTCGACCGGGCCGCTCTCGCCGAGGCCGCTCGGGACGGCACGCTGACCCCCGACGACCACGAGGCGCTCGTGCGCGACGTGCTGGCGAGGATCGCCGTCAACAGCCCGGGCTACGCGACCCTCGACGAGGCGCGCGACCTCTGGCCCGACCACCTCCCACCGCCGTGGCCTCACCGATCACCCCCTCCCACCCGGCCGAACCCGCTGCCGCGCACGTCCTAGGGTGACCCCCGTGACCACGCCGACGATCCACGCGAAGGAGGTCGGCACGTCGGGTGCCCGCGTCGTGTGGCTGCACGGCCTGTTCGGCCAGGGGCGCAACTTCACGCAGATCGCCAAGGCGCTCACGCCCGACCTCCGCTCGGTGCTCGTGGACCTGCCCAACCACGGCAAGTCGGCCTGGACCGACGACCCGTCCTACGAAGCGGTCGCCGACTCGGTGGCCGACTGGCTCTCCACGGCGTACGACGGCCCGAGCCACCTGGTCGGCCACTCGATGGGCGGCAAGGTCGCGATGGTGCTCGCGCTGCGCCGCCCCGAGCTCGTCGACCGACTGGTCGTGGCGGACATCTCGCCGGCCGTGAGCGAGGGGGCGGGGGAGTTCGAGCACCTGCTGGACAGCCTCGCGCGGATCGACCTGGACTCGATCGAGCGGCGGGCCGAGGCCGACGCGCAGCTCGCGCAGTGGGTCCGAGACGAGCGCGTGCGCGGCTTCCTGCTGCAGAACCTGCGGACCACCAAGGACGGCTTCACCTGGCAGGCCAACCTCGCACTGCTACGGCGCGAGCTGGGGATCATCGGCGGGTTCCCCGACCTCGACGCGACCTTCGACCACCCGGTGCTGTGGGTCGCGGGGGAGCGGTCGGACTACGTGCGGCCCGAGCACGTCGAGGTGATGAAGCGGCTCTTCCCACGGACCACGTCGGTCACGATCAAGGGCGCCGGCCACTGGGTGCACTCGGAGAAGCCCGAGGCGTTCACCTCAGCGGTCCGGGCCTTCCTCCTCGCCCGCCGCTGAGCGACCTCCGGAACGACGACGCGCGCGGCCCCACCAGGGGTCCGCGCGCGGGGTCTGCTGTCGTGCGTCAGGCCGCCATCGAGAGGATCGGCTCGCTGTGGCCGTCGGGGGCCAGGTAGAAGCCGTCGTCGAAGACGATCACGCCGTTGCACAGCTTGGTCCAGCCCTGCTCGGAGTGGTCGCTCACCACGTGAGCAGTCCAGCAACGCTCGTCGGTGGCCTCAGGGCACCGTCCACATCCACACATCTCTGCCTCCCAGAATCCGGGCCCGACCTCCCAATCAGGCGTCCGTTGGTCCCAATGTTCCCCGACGAAGGTCCCGGTCAACCATGACGAGTCCTGACTGGTCTAATCCTGGCACGCAGGGGCCAGCCGCAGTCCGCGGGCGGCGCCCGGACGGGGTGGCACGGGCGGGTGGTCCGGCCTCCGCCGTCCGGCCCGGGTCCCGTGGCCCGATCGTCGGGTCCGGCTCACATGTCGTTGCCGATGAACAGCGGATCGCCGCCGGTCATCTGCAGGTCACCGATCGGCTCGCACACCCCGTCGGGCAGCGCGCAGTCGAAGAACCGCGCGGGGTCGCCGGTGGTCGCGGCGAGGATCGACCCGTCGGTGTCGACGGTGAAGAACTGCGCGTCCTTCGGCAGGTCGAGCGTGATCGCCTCGTCGTTGCCGATCGACTTCAGCACCGGGGACCAGGAGAGGACGTGCTTCCCGTCGAAGGTCAGCTGGGCGTCGATCGCCCCCGCGACGTAGGTCCAGCCGGGCAGGGTCACGGTCGGCCGCGGCCCGTCGTACAGCACCGTCCGGTGGCGTACGTCGGCCACGCGCGTCCGCGGGCCGGCGAACGGCTCGAGCCCCTTGGCCTCCTCCGACGTGTGGCGCCACACGAACGTGCCCCTGCTCGTGCGCACGAACACCACGCCTGAGTCGATCCCGTCGACCACCAGCCCGTCGCAGCCGGCCGAGCCGTCACACCTCACCGGCAGGGTGGTCCAGCGCTCGGCCAGCGGGTTGCGGACCACCAGCGTGACCGTGTCGCCGTCCCGCACCGCGAACGCCACGGCCGGCGAGGTGGCGTCGTTCTTCGCGGTCGGGTGCCAGCCCTCGGGGTCGTCGACCGGTCCGTCCCACAACGCCTTGGGGTGGCCGTCACCGCCGAGGAGGAAGGGCCGCCCGTCCTGGAAGAACACGAGTCCCGCCGAGGTCGCGGCCGCATCCGTGTCGAGCCACTGCATGTCCTTCGCCGGGAACGACCGGCCGCCCATGCGCACCTGGCCCCCCAGGTCGCCGTACGCCCGCAGGCCGTGGGACAGGTCCATCGGGCCGGTGGCGATCGGCGGCACGCTGACCCGGTCCTCCCCGCCGCCGCCCCGCAGCAGCGCCGCAGTGCTGCCGAGGGCGCCGACGACGACGACGACCAGGACGCCGGCCGCGACCTGCGCGGTGCGGCGGGCCCGTCGCAGGTTGCGGCCCCGTCGGACGACGCGATCGAGGTCCGGGGGAGGGGGAGTGAGGTCGTGCAGGTGCTCGGTGAGCCCGTCGGTGAGGTTCATCAGAGGCCTCCGCTGGTCGAGAGGGCGCGCAGCCGCGCGAGGGCGTCGGACGCCTGGGACTTGACGGTGCCGCGGCTGCAGCCCAGCACCTCGGCGATCTCCGCCTCGGTGAGGTCCTCGTAGTAGCGCAGCACCACGACGGCCCGCTGCCGGGGCGGAAGGGCGGAGACGGCCCGCCACACCGCGTCACGGTCGGCGAGGGACGGCTCGGGGGAGGGCGAGGGGTCGGGCTCCGCGTCGACGTACCTCTCGCGCCGGAAGGCCGGCCGACGCCGCGCGCCGAGCACCTCGTTGACCGCCATGCGGCGCACGTAGGCCTCGGGGTGGTCGGCCGACCGCACGCGGCGCCAGGACGCATAGGCCTTGGCGTACGCCGCCTGCAACGCGTCCTCGGCGCTCGCGACGTCACCGGCCACGGCGTACGTCGTGCGGAACAGGCGCGGCCACGTGGCGTGGAAGAACGTCTCGAACCCCTCCGCGCCGCCGCCGTCCGGACCGGTCCGCGCCACGGCCACCCCCGTCCCCGAGCTCGTCAGTGCGGTCTCCACGCACAGTAGATGCGCGGGGGTCCCTGGCCGGTTGGGTGGCGCCGGAACGCGGCTCACAGGTCCCCACCTTGTTCGAACTGGTGTTTGCTTATTTGCGTGGCGGTGGTAGGATGCTCGCAGAGCTCTCGACACGATGAGAACGGCGAACGACCCAGGGTCCCCCGTGACCTGCCGACCCTCGCGGGGTGCTGAGCTCGAGCCGTGATGGTCCGCAATGGTGATCTTGCCCCGGTGAGGGGCCCCGGATCGGCGACCGGCAGATGCGCACGTCCGTGCCTCTGCTTCGTCGTCGACTCGAAGGGGGCTCTCGTGACTCAGTCGTTGCCCGTTCCGCCCCCGTCTGCTGTGCCGGTGCATCCGGTGCTCGTGGCGCTGGAGGCGATCGAGGGCGCGCTGGGGTCGGTGGCGCAGGTCAACCCCTCGTTCATGCGCACCGAGACCAAGGCGGAGGCCCTGACCCGGCTGGCGCGGGCCGAGGCGCAGGTGGTCGAGCTGCGGATGCGGGTCATGGCCGATGCCGACGACGTGGCCGCAGAGGCGGCCGCCCGTGACATCGGCGGCTGGTACGCCCAGCAGACCCGCACCGACCCCGCGACCGCGAAGGTCGACGCTGCCCTGGCGGTCGACCTCGACCGGCGGTGGACCGTCGTGGCGGCGGGGATGCGGACCGGGGAGGTGTCCCTGGCCCAGGCCCGGGTGATCGCCCGCTCGCTGCACGCGCTGGCCAGGTGGGTCGACCCGGAGGTGTTGGTCGAGGCCGAGACCGCCCTGGTCGAGCTGGCCGCCGAGCACGGACCTCGTCAGCTCGCCGCGCTGGGTGGGCGGATCCTGGCCGTGGTCGCCCCCGACCTGGCCGACGAGGTCGAGGCCCGCCGCCTGGCCCAGGAGGAAGCCTCGGTCGAGGACAAGATCACCGCCACGCTGCGCCACCACGCGGACGGCTCGATCCGCCTCAACGCAACCATGGACAAGATCACCGGCACCCGCTTCGCAGTCATCCTCGAGGCCTTCACCAACCCCCGCAAGACGCGCACGGACGACGAGTCCGCCGAGCCCGAGGCCGGCACCGACCCGGCCGACCCGGCCGACGGGGTCGATCCCGGGGCGGGTGACGACGGGTCGCTGGCCTCCCACCCCGACCCCGTCCAACGACTCCCGCGCGGGCGGCAGCTCGGTCACGCCCTCCGCGCGTTCCTGGAGCGCGTGGACCCCCAGGACCTGCCCCGACACGGCGGGGACCAGACCCTGCTGCAGATCACCCTCGGCTACCGAGAGCTCTGCACCGAGCTGGCCGCCGGCACCATCCTGACCACCGCCGCGATCCCCGGGCCCCCTGGCCCGACCGGCACCGTGGACCGGGTCACCGCCGGTGAGGTCCGGCGCCTGGCCTGCAACGCCCGCATCCTGCCCGTCGTGCTCGGCGGGAAGTCCGAGATCCTCGACCTCGGCCGCGACCGACGGCTGTTCTCCGCCGCCCAACGCCGCGCCATGCTGCTGCGCGACCGCACCTGCCGCGCCGAGGGCTGCACCATCCCCGGCACCTGGGCAGAGGCCCACCACTGGATCCCCTGGGGCAAGCTCGGCGACTCCGACATCGACGACGGCGTCCTGCTCTGCAGCTTCCACCACCACCGCATCCACCACGACCACACCTGGACCAGCCAACGCCTCCCCAACGGCGACATCCGCTTCCACCGCCGCAGATAGGCCGCGTCCGTACGGCGTCAGCTGGTCGCGATCCTGACCTCGAGGCCCAGGTTCACCAACCGAACCGCGCATAACTGGGGACGGTGAAGGATCGTTGCGCGACCGTGAGCGAGACCTTGGCGGCCGACGCGTCCGCGCAGTCCCCACGCGACGGCGCACCACGGGCGAGGCGCGCCGCTCTCGCCCTGACGACGGCGACCGCGCTCGTGGCCGCCTTCTGGTGGTGGTCGCACCCACGAGTGTTCGACGACCACAACGGCGGTGCGGCCATGCACTCGCAGCCGGTGGCGCGGGCCGCGACCTCCATGGCCGTGACGTTGCCGCAGACCGGCGACGGTGACACCGCCTCGCTCACGCTCCACGGTGCCGAGGCGCACTTCGCGATCGACACAGCGGCAGCGACGACATCGTTCTCCGTGTGCCACCTGAGCAAGGGTGAGGATCCGGTGATGGCGATCCGCGACATCGGCGACCACTGCCGGGACCTCGAGCCGCTGCGCGACGGCATGGACTTCCGGCTCGAGCAGTGGCGGGCGGAGGAGCACGGCGCTCGCGGTGACTACCTCGTCCTGACCGTCACTCCGACTCGGCCCGGCAAGGTCAAGGTCGACCGGGTGGACGTCACCTATGCCCTCGGCGCGGACCACCTGTGGCGCCGCGGCACCGAACGGCTCGGGATGGACGTGACGCTGACGGCCGAGTGAGGTTTCGACGCCGGCACGGGTGGTACTCCTCCACCATGACCGCATCGAACACACATTCGAACGACATCCTCGGCGGCCCCGCCCCCACCACGACCGAGAAGGACCCGGGGGAGTGGGTCACCGGGGACGAGCCGATGACCGGGGCCCAGCGCAGCTACCTCGACACGCTCGCCCGCCAGGCCGGCGAGGAGCTCTCGGCCGACCTCACCAAGGCCGAGGCCTCGGAGCACATCGAGCGGCTCCAGTCGGCGACCGGCCGTGGGCAGGACGACTGACGGCGGGTTGGGCAGGATGGCCTCATGAGCCGCACCCATCCTGCCGACTCGCATGACCTGATCCGCGTCGTCGGAGCCCGGGAGAACAACCTCCAGGGCGTGTCGGTCGACCTGCCGAAGCGGCGTCTCACGGTTTTCACCGGGGTCTCCGGCTCGGGCAAGAGCTCGCTGGTGTTCGCCACGATCGCCGCTGAGTCGCAGCGACTGATCAACGAGACCTACCCGTCCTTCGTGCAGGGCTTCATGCCGACGCTGCCCCGTCCCGACGTCGACCGGCTCGAAGGCCTGACGACGGCGATCATCGTCGACCAGGAGCGCATGGGCGCCAACCCGCGCTCGACGGTCGGCACTGCGACCGATGCCAATGCCATGCTGCGGATCCTGTTCAGTCGCGTCGGCGACCCGTGGGTCGGCCCGCCGACGGCGTACTCCTTCAACGTCCCGACTCGCAAGGCCAGCGGCATGATGACGACGGAGAAGGGCGGCCGGACCGAGCGCAGGGTCGTGCGCCAGGAGGTCTACCTCGGCGGCATGTGCCCCCGTTGCGAGGGCATGGGGCGGGTCAACGACATCGACCTCACCGCGCTGTACGACGACCAGAAGTCGCTGTCCGAAGGTGCCCTGACGGTGCCGGGCTACTCGATGGACGGGTGGTACGGCCGACTCTTCGCCGGCATGGGCCTGCCGATGGACAAGCCGATCGGCTCGTTCAGCAAGAAGCAGCTCGAGACGATGCTCTGGGCGGAGCCGACCAAGATCAAGGTCGAGGGGGTCAACCTGACCTTCGAGGGCGTGATCCCTCGGATCCAGAAGTCGATGCTCTCCAAGGACCCCGAGGCGATGCAGCCGCACGTGCGCCGCTTCGTGGAGCGGGCCGTGACGTTCCAGACGTGTCCCGACTGCGACGGCACGCGCCTGACGAAGGAAGCCCGGAGCTCGAAGGTCGCCGGGAAGTCGATCGCGGACCTCTGCGCGATGCAGATCAGCGACCTGGCGGAGTGGGTGCGCGAGCTCGACGAGTCGTCGGTGGCGCCGCTGCTCCAGGGGCTGCAGCACCTGCTCGACTCGTTCTCCGAGATCGGGCTCGGCTACCTCTCGCTGGACCGTCCGGCCGGCACGCTGTCGGGCGGCGAGGCGCAGCGCACCAAGATGATCCGCCACCTCGGCTCGTCGCTGACCGACGTCACCTACGTCTTCGACGAGCCCACGATCGGCCTGCACCCGCACGACATCGAGCGGATGAACAACCTGCTGCTCCAGCTGCGCGACAAGGGCAACACCGTCCTCGTCGTCGAGCACAAGCCCGAGACCATCGCGATCGCCGACCACGCCGTCGACCTCGGACCCGGGGCCGGCTCGGGCGGCGGCACCATCTGCTTCGAGGGCACGGTCGACGAGCTGCGTCGCAGCGAGACGACCACCGGTCGCCACCTCGACGACAAGGCCGCCCTCAAGTCCGAGGTCCGCACGGCCAGCGGCGCCCTGGAGATCAGGGGCGCGTCCACCCACAACCTGCAGGACATCGACGTCGACGTCCCGCTGGGCGTGCTGACCGTGGTCACCGGGGTCGCGGGGTCGGGCAAGAGCTCGCTGATCCACGGCTCGCTCGCCTCGCGCGACGAGGTGGTGGTGATCGACCAGGGCGCGATCAAGGGCTCACGCCGGAGCAACCCGGCGACGTACACCGGGCTGCTCGAGCCGATCCGCAAGGCGTTCGCCAAGGCCAACGGGGTCAAGCCCGCGCTGTTCAGCGCCAACTCCGAGGGCGGGTGCCCCACCTGCAACGGCGCCGGGGTGATCCTCACCGAGCTCGGCCCGATGGCGACCGTGGAGTCGCCGTGCGAGGAGTGCGAGGGCCGGCGGTTCAGGGCCGAGGTGCTCGAGCACACCCTCGGCGGCAAGGACATCGCCGAGGTGCACGAGATGTCGGTCGTCGACGCGCGCGCGCACTTCGCCGGCGGGCAGTCCGACGTCTCCGCGGCGGTGAAGATCCTCGACCGGCTCGTCGACGTGGGACTGGGCTACCTCTCGCTCGGCCAGCCGTTGACGACCCTGTCGGGCGGCGAGCGCCAGCGACTCAAGCTGGCCGCGCAGATGGGGGAGAAGGGCGACGTCCTCGTCCTCGACGAGCCGACCACCGGTCTCCACCTCGCCGACGTGGCCAACCTGCTCGCCCTGCTCGACCGGCTGGTCGATGCGGGCAGGACGGTCATCGTCATCGAGCACCACCAGGCCGTGATGGCCCACGCCGACTGGATCATCGACCTCGGTCCGGGCGCCGGTCACGACGGCGGTCGCGTGGTCTTCGAGGGCACGCCGGCCGACCTGGTCGCCGACGCCTCGACGCTCACCGGTCGCCACCTGAAGACCTACCTGGGCTGATGCGACGATGAGTGGCACCGTGAGGTCGGCCTGGCTCCGGACCCTCTCCGCACAGCTCGGCAACCCGTCCGGCCTCCTCGGCGGCATCGTGGTGCGGCAGCTGAACAAGGGCAACCGTGGCCCGACCGCCGCGGCGGTCCAGGCACTTGGTCCAGTCGAGGGCGGCAACGTCGCCGACATCGGTTTCGGCGGCGGGATCGGACTGCGGCTCCTCCTGGACGCGAGCCCGACGGCCCGGGTGCACGGGGTCGAGCCCTCGGAGTCGATGATCGCGCGGGCGCGCCGCGGCTTCAGGACCGAGCTGGCGAGCGGCCGACTCACCCTCCACCACGGCGCGATGGACCGCCTGCCGTTCGACGACGGCGGGCTCGACGGCTGGATCAGCCTCAACACCGTCTACTTCATCGACGACCTGGGGTCCCCGCTGGCCGAGCTGGCCCGCGTCCTGTCCCCGGGCGGGACAGGAGTGATCGGTGCCGCCGACCTGGAGTGGATGGCGGCGCAACCGTTCGCCCAGCAGGGGTTCACGGTCCGGCCTGTCGACGACCTCGTCGCCCAGGTCGAGGCCGCAGGTCTGGTTCGATGGGGTGATGAGCGCACCTGACGACGAGACCAAGGTGACCAGCGCCGAGCGCGAGGTGGACGCGACGGCGGCCACAATCTTCGAGCTGATCGCCGACCCCGCCCAGCAGCCGCGGTGGGACGGCAACGACAACCTCGCCGAGGCGGCCACGGGCCAGCGGGTCCGGTCCTCCGGCGACCTGTTCGTCATGACCAACACCTCGGGCAACGTCCGGGAGAACCAGGTCGTCGACTTCGAGGAGGGCCGACGCATCGCCTGGCGTCCCGCGGAGCCCGGAGGAGTGCCGCTCGGTCACGAGTGGCGCTGGGAGCTCGAGCCTTTGGAGGGCGGGGCCACGCGGGTCCGGCACACCTACGACTGGACGAACCTGAGCGACGAGCACCGGTTCGAGCGGGCCCGGTCCACCACCTCGGACAAGCTGATGGCCTCGATCGACCGACTCGCTGAGCTCGCCGAGAGCATCGACCACGCCTCGTGACGCGGCGGCACCCGCTCTGGACGGCGTACGAGCAGCCGACGCAGGAGCAGGTGGCCGCGGCTCGCGTCGACCACGACAGCTGGTCCACGGAGTCGGTCGAGGTCGTCCCGCCTGATCGCGCGTGGTCGGAGTGGTTCGCGGCCGTCCGCGACCGGGTCGTGGGCGCCCTCGGCGACCGGGCGCTGACGGTCGAGCACGTCGGCTCCACGGCGGTGCCCGGCCTGTGGGCCAAGCCCGTCGTCGACGTCGACGTGACGGTCGCCGACGTCGAGGACGAGGACTCGTGGCTGCCGGCGCTGCAGGACGCCGGGTTCGTCCTGCGCGTCCGCGAGCCGGACTGGCAGGGCCACCGTCTCGTGCGCGGCGAGGACCCACCGGCCAACGTGCACGTCTGGCCGGTCAGCGCCGTCGAGCCGCGCCGCCACGTCGTCTTCCGCGACTGGCTGTGCACCCACGAGGACGACCGCGAGCAGTACGCCGAGGCCAAGCGCGCCGCCGCCTCGCGCGGCTTCACCGACGTGATGCTCTACAACAACGAGAAGGCGGGCGTCATCTACGACCTTTACGAGAAGATGTTCGCCGCCGACCCGGACCACGAGCACGATCCCGTCCCTCGCCAGGTCGTGCGGCAGTAGCGGGGCGCGACAGCAACCCCTTCTGAGAGGGGCTCCCAGGCGTGAGTATTGCGCCGATAATCGACATTATGTCAATTAGCGCCGCCTGAGCCCCTCCCCGGGTCAAGTCGGGGGCAAGTGGAGCGCAAGAGGGACCACCCAGAGTCAGATCACCGGCCGCGACCGTGCGGCCCTGACCGGAGGTGATCTCCCCATGACCCGCCTGACCCGCCTGACGCGCCTGAACGGCGCTGCACTCGTCCTGGTTTCGTCGGCCGTCGTCTCGGGACTCGTCGGGCCGTCCGCCGACGCCGCGGCGCTGACCTGCGACGGCCTCACCGTGACGATCCGCGGGACCGCCCGGGCCGGTCGACGGCCTGCCCTTCGAGCCGGACCCGGCCGACGGCACCCTGGGCGGCACCCGTGACGTCGTCGGCGACCACGACAACACCACCCACTACACGTGGACGCTCACCCCGGTCACCGGGTGAGCCGCCACACCGAGACGTGCACCTCGCTCGCTGGTGCCACGAGGTGGGAAAATCCTGCAGCAGGTGAGCCCCCCGCGGGCCCCTACGCAAGGAGTCAGCCATGCAGCTGCGGTTCATCGGGCCGGACGGGCTCGCAGAGCATCCCACCGACGCGGTGTCGGAGCTGCTCCGGCGTCCTGACGGCGTGGTCTGGCTGGACCTCCCGCGGTGGGACGGTGAGGCCGAACACCTCCTGCGCGAGGTGTTCGGCTTCCACCCGCGGGCGCTCAGCCAGTGCGCGCAACGCAACCGGGTGCCGACGTTCGAGGTGTACGCCGACCACGTGTTCCTGGTGCTGCACTCCCCCCACGCCGGCGCGCCAGGTCACGTCCACTCGATCGAGCTGGACCAGTTCGTCGGTGAGCGGTTCCTGGTCACGGTGCACGGTCCACTGAGCAGCGCGGCCGACCCGGCCGCCGCCCAGGTCGAGGTCACCGCCCTCGCCGCCCTGCTCGCAGCCGGCGACCTCTCCCCCCAGGACGGCTACGAGCTGTGCTACGCCCTCACCTCGACGGTGGCCCAACGACTGGGTGCCTTCATCGCCGAGCTGACGGCTGGGCTGTGGGACCTCGAGTACCGCTTCCAGGCGGTGGTGTCAGGAGGCCCGTCGGCACGTCTTCGCGAGCCGGAGCAGTTCCTGGACGAGCTCTTCCGCGCGCGCCACGGCTTCCTCGTGGCTCGCACGCAGGCGGCCACGTCACGTGAGGTGTTCACCCGGATGCAGCAGGTCGGCGCGTTCGGCGAGGGAGCCGCCCAGAAGCGGATCGAGGACATCGCCGACCAGCTGGGCCACCTGTGTGCGCTGGCCGATGTCGAGAAGGACAACCTGCAGGGCACCATCGAGTTCTACCAGGCGCGCACCAACACGGAGCTGACCCTGGCCGCGGAGAGGTTGGCGGTGATCGCTGCGGTCACCCTGCCCGTCACCGCGGTCTCGTCCATCCTGGGGATGAACCTGATCGTCAACGGCTCGACCCAACCAGCCGAGCTCGCAGTCGCGGTGCTCCTCATGGGCGCGATGTCGTTCCTCCTGCTGGTGTGGGCGAAGCGGCAGGGCTGGTGGTGAGCGGTCCGGTGCGCGTCACCCGGGACCGCGGTCGGTCGACCGCCGGGCGGCGAGCGTCTCCCCCGCCCAGACCGCCCAGATCACCAGCACCGGTTGGAAGAACAGCCGGATGAGGCGGGCGCGGTCGGTGTCGAGGCCGAAGGCGTCGCGGTGTTCGACGTACTGCGCGACGTTGCCGGGGAGGACGGCGACGAAGTACAGCGCCAGGACGAGGCCGAGCACGCGGCGGTGGCGCGGGAGCAGCACGAACGCGAGCCCCAGCACGACCTCGACCACTCCGGAGGCAACGATCGTGGCGTCCACGTCGAGCGGGAACCAGCTCGGCACCTGGGCGCGGAAGTCCTCGCGTCCGAAGGTCAGGTGAGCCACCCCGGCGAGCACCAGGAACGAGCCCAGCAGGATCCGTGCGAGCGTCCGCAGGAGAGGCATCCGGCCACGCTATCGGTGCCCTGGATAGGTTCGGCCTCATGCGCGGATCCGTCACGGTGTTCATGGCTGCCCCTGCCGACCAGGTCTGGGACCTCGTCAGCGACGTCACCAGGATCGGCGAGTTCAGCCCGGAGACGTTCGAGGCCGAGTGGGTCGACGGCGCGACCGGCCCGGCTGTCGGTGCGCGCTTCCGCGGGCACGTCAAGCGCAACGGCGTCGGCCCGGTCTACTGGACCCCCTGCAAGGTGACCGCCTGCGTGCCCGGCAAGGAGTTCGGCTTCTCGGTGTACGCCGGCGGCAAGCCGATCAACAACTGGCACTACGCGCTCGAGGCGGTCGAGGGCGGCACCGAGGTGACCGAGTCCTTCCGTCTGTCCGACAGCGGGCCGACCAAGGTCTACTGGGCGCTGCTCGGCTGGGCACGCGGCAGGACCAACGAGAAGGGCATGCGCCAGACCCTCGAGCGGATCAAGGCCGTCGTCGAGCGCTGAGGCTCACGCCAGGAGCGCCCCCGGCGTCGACCAGCGCACGCCGGGGAATCGCGAGAAGTCGTTGTCGTAGGACACGATCTCGGCCCGGTGCTCCACCGCCACGGCGGCCAGGTGGGCATCGTTCACCAGGTTGCCCGCCAGGCCGATCGGTGCCAGCAGACCCTGGAGCGTCGTGACGTGCGTCGGAGACGGATGGATCACCTCACCGCCCGGCGCCTGGGTCCAGTCGCCGACCTGGTCGAAGGCTTCCGTCGGCGTCAGGGGCGAGCTGAAGAGGCCGCTCCGCGTCGACAGCCTGAGGAAGGCCAGCAGCACCACCCAGCTGAGGCCGACCCGGTCGCCTCCGCTCAACGCTGCGTCCAGCCACGTCCGGGAGTCGTCGTGCTGCGGGGCGTCGGAGTTGACCGCGTAGAGCAGGACGTTGGCGTCGACGACCTTCACAGCGGAGTCACTGCCCTTGGCGCAGTCGCCGGACGAGCTCGTCGTCCTCGATCTCGCCCGCCAGTGCGAGGGCCTTGTCGAGGTCGAGCGACGGAGTGCCCATGGCGCGCGTGCGGGTGGCGAAGCGAGCCGCACGTCGGGGCCGGGCCCCCGCCCGGATCGCGTCGTTGAGGGCCTGCTTGAACGAGACTCCCCGCTCTGCCATCAACCGCCGCACCTCAGCCTCCGTATCGGCGTCCAAGGTCACCGTCGTGCGCATGGTGACAGCATAGCATCATGACAGATGATGCTCTGCTGTCAGCCGGTCGCGGTCCACCGACACCTCCGAGGCGGGTCAGCGGCGCTCCCGGACGTAGAGCCGCCGACGCTGCACGGCCACCGGAGCACCGTCCTCGCCGAGGACCGGCACCTCGAACCACCGCAGCACCTTGGTGCCGCCCCGCGCCTCGTCGGCCAGCGAGCCGACCACCTCGGCGGGCATCCCCACGACCGCCGTCACCGTGCCCGTGCCCGGCCGCAGGAAGTCGATCTCGGCCGCCTGGTCCCACACGGCGTACGACGGCCCGAGCTGCTTGGCGGCCAGCACGACGACGAACGGGTCGACCATCGCGAACATCGACCCCCCGAACGCCGTGCCGAAGTAGTTGGCGTTGTCGGACCCGACGCGCATCGACACCACCACTCGCGACCAGTCGGCCGCGATCTCCTCCACCACGATGCGCTGGGCCGCGAAGGTCGGCCACGCGTTGAGCTGCTCGCGCATCGCCACCGGGTCGAGGTCCCACTGCTCGGCAGGGTTCACCCCTGTCCCTCGGGCACGTGGTGCAGCCACATCTCCAGGCCGGACCAGCCCATCCGCTCGTAGAGCCGTCGTGCCGGGTTGGTGTCGGTGACCGCGAGGCCGAGGTAGTCGCCACCCGCGTCCGAGACCGCTCGGGCCGCGTCGACCAGCATCGCCGCCCCCGCTCCCCCGGCCCGCTTCCCCGGCAGGCGCGACACGTTCATCACCCACGGGCCCACGAACCCCGGCATGTGCCGGGAGTCGGTGACCACGCAGCAGCCGACCAGGTCGTCGCCCAGCCAGGCCGAGCGGCTCGAGGGGTGGACCAGGTTGTCGGGATCGGCCAGCTCGTGGCCGAACGCCGCGACGCGCTGCTCCACGGTCTCCTCGCTGTGGTCGGGGTGCCCGGGAGGAAAGGCGGCGAGGCGCAGTCGCGCGAGCGCGTCGAGCGGGGCCTCGGACAAGGGCGCCAGACGGAGGTCGTCGCGGACCCGGGCGGTGGCCACCTGTCGGGGGTCGGCGGCCATGGCGTGCAGGTGCCGCACGAGCGGCAGGCCCGCGTCGGCGAGGGCGGCGGACAGGGCGACGTCCTCCGTGGCGACGACCTGCCCCGGGCACGTGCGCGCGACGGCCACGGCGGCCGCAGGGGTGAGGAGCGACTCGGGGCTCCGTGCGCGGACCCACAGGAGCTCGGGCCCGGCGGCCTGCGGCCAGACCCAGGCGATCGCGGTCGCGCCGTCGCTCTCCAACAACCTCGGACCACGAACCGGCTCCTGCATGGGACCACCTCCACCCCGCAAACTAGCGCGCACCCCCGCAGCCGGACCGCAGAAACGAGCAGGGCGGCACCGGTGGTGCCGCCCTGCCGGGGGTGGGGGCTGGGGTTCAGCGCCCGTAGAGGGTGACCGTGCGGGACTCGAGGTCGAAGGAGAACGCCGGGGCGAACTGCACCGGGGCGCTCGTGCCGCGGACGGTCACGTCGACGTCGGTCGCCAGGGCCGTGTTGGTGCCCTTGACGACGATCTGCTCGCCGTTGTCCTGCATCGGGTCGACCAGCCTGGCCGGGCGGCCGCTCGGGGTGACCGTGCCGTGGAGGCGCACCGGAGTGCCCTGCACGTCGACGGTCACGTCGAGGACGCCGTCGTGGACGAAGGCGCCCTCCTGCTCGACGTAGCCGATGTCGTCCGCGTCGGGGTCACCGAGGACCACCTGGATCGACGAGCCGTGCAGGTTGTTCTCGTAGAGCGTCACCGCGACGGGGATCCCCGCGTCGGCGGATCCCTCGAGCACGGTGCCGACCTCGTGCTCGACCTGCACGGGGCCGGCGGTGGACGTCGAGGTGGTGGACATCGAGGACGTCGACACCGCCGAGGTGGTGGACGGAGCCGCAGCCCGCGTCGGTTCTGCGGCCTGGGCGTAGCCACCGGCGATCAGCGCCACGCCACCGGCGACCGAGGCGGTGCTCAGCATCAGGGCGCGCGAGCGCGGGACGGCCAGGGGGGTACGACGGGTGGAGCGGGTGGAGCGGGAGCTGGTCATGGCAGTGCCTCTTTCGGGTTCGGGTGACCGTTGCGAACCCAGGACGCGGCGCCCGCGCAGGAGGTTGCACCTCCTGCCGACTGCTCCCGAAGTCGGGACCTCGGTCCCGAGGCCCTCAGCCCAGGGCGTGCTCCACCGCGTCGGCGACGGGGGTGTCCCCGCCCACGAGGTTCCACTGGTGCCGGACCGACCGGTCGTCCTCCAGCACGGCAAGGAGGACGGCGGCCACGTCGGCGCGGGCGACGTCGCCACGGGCGACGTCGTCGCCGAGGGCGACCAGGCCGGTGGCGCCGTCGTCGGTCAGCCGCCCGGGGCGGATGATCGTCCAGTCGAGGCCGGTGCCGCGCAGGTGGGCGTCGGCGTCACGCTTGGCCTCGACGTAGGCCCGCCACACCTCGTCGGTGTCGGCGGGCAACGGCTTGTCCATGTCGATCGCGGAGACCTGCACGAACCGTCGTACGCCGGCCTGCCGGGCCGCGTCCGCGGACTTCGTCGAGCCCTCGAGGTCGACCGCGCGCTTGCGCGCGGCGTTGCCGTCGGCCCCTCCCCCGGCTGCGAAGACGACGGCGTCACAGCCCTCGAAGGCCCGGGCGAAGGTCTCGACGTCGTCGGCCTCGAGGTCGAGGCGGCGGGTGGTGACCCCCTCGGCCTGCAGGCGCTCGGCCTGGTCGTCGCGCCGGACCAGGGCGACCGGCGTGTGGCCGGCCTCGAGCAGCAGGGGGTGGAGGAGGCGGGCGATCTGTCCGTGGCCGCCGACCACGGCGACGGTGAGCTGGGATGACATGTCACCTACCTACCCGTTTCGGGACCGTCCCACTCCGGGAGGAACTCGCACCCATCCCGTCACAGATCGTGGCCGAACCAGCCGTGACCGGCGCCACACCCGGTCGTTGGTGAGTCAGGCCGTCCCCCACCGGCCAGGGAGCAGGAGGAGCCAGCGTGCTGGACGAGAACCCACCCACCCCGACCGACCACCTGGACGAGGAGGTGGGAGGTGGCCTTGGCCGCCGTACCTTCCTCGCCTGGCTGGTCGCCTCGACCACCGTCGCGGCCGCGGCCGACCTCGGGCAGGGCTGGTTCCGCCCGGCCGCCGCGGTCGTCCCGAGCCCGCCGCAGATCCCCGAGCAGTACGACCTCAACGACCTGCTCACCGACGCCGCGCGGCCGACCGCCAACCTCATCACGGTCGTCGTCCACGAGGACGGGACCGCCTCGTTCGAGCTCCCCCGCGCCGAGGTCGGGCAGGGCGTGACGACCTCGACGGCGATGATCATCGCCGAGGAGCTCGACCTCCCGGTGAGCAAGGTCCACGTGACCCTCGCGCCCGCGCGACCCGAGCTGGTGTGGAACCAGCTCACCGGCGGGTCCAACACGACGATCTCGACGTTCACGCCGATCCGGGTCGCCGCAGCCGCCGCCAGGGGCGCGCTCCTGGCCGCTGCCTCGGCCCAGCTGGGCGACGCGATCGACAAGCTCTCGGTGAGCAACGGGGTCGTCACCGGGCCGTCCGGCAGCCTCACCTACGCCCAGCTCGCCAAGGCCGGCGCGACCTCGACCACCAAGGGCGTCCGCGTGGCGCTCAAGGACCCGGCCGACTTCACGGTCATCGGCACGGCCCGCGGTCGCAAGGACGCCCGCGCGATCGTCACCGGCCAGAAGAAGTTCGCCATGGACCTCGAGGTCCCCGGCGCCCTGCCGACGATGGTCTGCCGGCCGCCGACCCTCAACGGCACACCGGTGCGGATCAACAACCGGGCCGCGGTCCTGGCGATGCCCGGCGTCACGCACGTGGTCATGGTCGACACCGGCGTCGCCGTCCGCGCGACGACCTTCGGCCAGTGCATCGACGCGGTCCGCGCGCTCGACGTGCAGTGGAAGGCAGGCCCGGTCAAGGGCGAGTCCGACAAGGAGATCCTCGCCGAGCTCCGCGCCGCCCAGCTGCCGCTCGCCCCCGCCCTGCCGATCGCGAAGACCGTCGAGACCGAGCTGGTCTTCTACTTCCGCAGCAACTCCTCGCTCGAGCCCAACTGCGCGATCGCCGACGTGCGCGCCGATCGCGCCGAGATCTGGGGCTCCTTCAAGTCGCCGGTCACCGCGCAGGAGCGCATCGCCACGATGCTCGGCCTCACGCCGGACCAGGTGACGCTGCACGTCACCCAGGGCGGCGGGTCCTTCGGCCGCAAGCTCTTCTACGACGCCGGCCTCGAGGCCGCCGCGATCAGCAAGGCGATGGGCAAGCCGGTCAAGCTGATGTGGCACCGCGCCGACGAGCCCCGCCAGGGGCGCGGCCACCCGATGGCGATCTCGCGCGTGCGGGCGTCCTACGCCAACGGCGAGGTGCTCTCGCTCGAGCAGCGCCACACCAGCGTGGAGACCGACTTCCGCCACGGCCTCGGCGAGATCATCTCGGCGTACGCCGCGGAGCTCCCCCCGGGCGCGCTCGGCAACCTCGGCTACGCGCAGACGGTCTGGAACCTCACGCAGGAGGTGCCGTTCAACTTCGGCGTCGTCGATCAGGTGATCAACGAGACCGACGAGCGGTTCAACACCGGCTCGATGCGCAACATCTACTCCCCCGACTCCCGGGTTGCCGTCGAGCTCACCATGGACAAGCTCGCCAAGGCGATGAAGATGGACCGCCTGGCGTTCCGGCTCAAGTTCGTCAAGGACGACCGCACTCGGGCGGTGCTGGAGAAGGTCGCCAAGGAGGGCGGCTGGGGCCGGTCCCTGCCCGCCGGCGTCGCGCAGGGCATCGCGATCCACAAGGAGTACAAGGGCGTCACGGCCGCGCTGGTCGAGATCGACTGCCGCCCGGAGACGGTGAGCCGCTACGTGCAGAAGGAGGCGGTCACCGGCCCGCGGGTGCGGCGCGTGACCTTCGCCGTCGACGCCGGGCTGGTGGTCAACCCGCGCGGGCTCGAGGCGCAGATGCTCGGCGGCATCAACGACGGCATCGCGCTCGCGCTCACCTCGAGCTGCCACCTGCAGGACGGCCGCTTCCTCGAGGCCAGCTGGGACAACTACTTCTACACGCGCCAGTGGAACACCCCGCTCCGCGTCGACGTGCACGTCATGCCCTCGGACAGCACCGAGCCCGGCGGGGCCGGCGAGGCCGGGGTCGCGGCGACCTTCGCCGCGGTGGCCTCGGCGTACGGCGCAGCGACCGGCAGCATCCCGACGTACTTCCCGATCAACCACCGGGACCCGCTCCCGTTCACGCCCAAGTCGTTCGTGCCCCCTGTCCCGCCGTCCCCCACCGACGGTCTCGACAAGGCCCACTGAGGAGATCGACATGCCTGACCAGACTTTCATCCTCAACGGCCGCAAGGTGACCGTGAAGGCCCCCGACCACGAGCGCCTGCTCTGGGTGCTCCGCGACCGGCTCGGTGTCACCGGGCCGAAGTACGGCTGCGGCATCAACGTGTGCAAGGCCTGCACCTCCCACGTCAACGGCAAGGCGGTCAACCCCTGCTCGATCCCGGTCGGCAAGCTCGACCCGAGCGACGAGGTGACCACCATCGAGGGCCTCGCCGACCACGCCCCGGACAGCGGCTCGGGCGACCTGCACCCGATGCAGCAGGCATGGATCGACCACGACGTCTCGCAGTGCGGCTACTGCCAGCCCGGCCAGGTGATGCAGGCCGTCGCCCTCGTGCGCCGGGCCCGTCGCGAGGGTCGCTCGATCACCGAGGCCGACCTCGACCAGATCCGCAACATCTGCCGCTGCGGGACCTACCAGCGCATCCGTGAAGCGATCAAGGACGGCGAGCGCCGGATGCGCTGACCGTCCCGACGGCTAGCGTGCCGGCTGTGCCTCTCGACACCCAGCAGCAGCCGGTCGGGGACCCCGTCCCCGACTGGTCGCCCCGCCCCCTGCCCGTTCCGACGCTGCTGCACGGCCGGCACGTGCGGCTCGAGCCACTCGGTCCTGAGCACGTGCCCGCGCTGCTCGCGCACGTCTGCTCGCCGGACGACGAGCCCCTGTGGACCTACCGGTCCGTCGACCGGCCACGGAGCGAGGAGGACCTGCTGTCCCTGGTGCTGGCCGAGGTCGAGCACCCGACGACCCAGACCTTCGCGGTGTGCCCACAGGGTGGGGACGCCCGCGGTCTCGTCTCGCTCATGCGGCCCGACCCGGCGTCCGGCGTCGTCGAGATCGGCGGCGTCCTGCACGCGCGGCCGGTGCAGCGCACCCCGGCGACCACCGAGACCGTCCACCTCCTGCTGCGCCACGCCTTCGACGACCTCGGCTACCGCCGGGTGGAGTGGAAGTGCGACAGCCTCAACGAGCCGTCACGGGCGGCCGCGCGCCGGCTCGGCTTCACCTACGAGGGCCGTTTCCGCCAGCACCTCGTGATGAAGGGACGCAACCGCGACACCGACTGGTTCGCGGTCGTCGACCGCGACTGGCCCGCCGTACGCCGTGCGCTCGAGGCGTGGCTCGGTCCCGACAACTTCGACCAGGCAGGGCGGCAGCGGGTCGCGCTCGGCACCCTGACCTCTCCCCTGCTCGCGTAGGTTCGCCGCGTGGATCCGTTCACCTACGACAACCGCACGGGCCGAGAGCCCGGGCGGGTGCTGCGTGCGCTGGGCCTGGTCCTGCCCGGGGTGCGCCGCGTGCAGCGGCACGTCGCGCCGTACGCCGAGGCGTGGGTCGCGCACAACCGCGCGGCCCTCGCGCAGCCCGGCCGGCGGTGGTACGTCCTGGGTGACTCGATGTCCCAGAGCGTGGGGGCCACGAGCTGGGACCGTGGCTGGGTGCACCAGCTGCACGAGCGCCTCACCGCTTCTGGACGGGGGCTCGTCGTGGTCAACCTGTCGGCCACGGGCGCGGTCCTCTCCGACGTGCTCGACCAGCAGGTCCCCCTGCTGGACTCGCTCCTGGCGTCGGACCCGCTCGCGCAGAGCGCCGTGGTCACCGTCCTGGTCGGCAGCAACGACCTCTTCAACAAGGCGCACCGGCCCCACCTGCCCGGGCGCTTCGAGGACCTCCTCCCGCGACTCCCGGAGGGGAGCGTGGTCTCCACGCTCCCCCAGCCACGAGCGGCCGCGCAGCGCTCCAACGCCCACATCCGTGCGGCGGAGGGGGCAGGCCGGATCCGCGTGGTCGACATGACCGCCGAGGGTCCGCGGACGTGGATCGGCAAGGTCGCGGCCGACCGTTTCCACCCCAACGACAAGGGCTACGCCGCCCTCGCGGACGCGTTCGAGCCGACCGTGGTCCGGGCCTACGACGAGACACCGGTGGAGCGATGACCTCAGACCCCCAGACCCCTCCCCGGATCGCGCAGACGGTGATCGACAGCGACGACCCGCGTGCCCTCGCGGAGTTCTACCGGCAGCTGTTCGGACTGACCTACCGCGACGGCGACGAGCCGCCGCCGGCCGGGGAGCCGGACGAGCGGGGTCAGGACTGGCTCGTGCTGCGCAACCCCGACGGCGTCCAGCTCGCCTTCCAGCGCTCCGAGGGCTGGGCCCCGCCCACCTGGGGCTCGCCGACGCGGCCCCAGATGATGCACCTCGACACCGTCGTGGACTCCGTCGAGCAGCTCGACCGTCAGCGGGAGCGGGCCGAGGAGCTCGGGGCCCGCACGATGTACGACCGCCGCGACGACCCCGACGAGCCGCTGTTCGTGCTCGTCGACCCGGCCGGCCACCCGTTCTGCATCTTCGTCGCCTGACCCTCCGGCGCCTGCCGCACGCCCAGGCCTAGCGGGGACGCGCCGGGGTAGGACCACCAGACCGACGACCGCACGACAGCAGAGGACCAACCGTGAAGAACGTGGCCGGCAAGCGGGTGCTCATCACCGGGGGCGCGATGGGCATGGGCAGGATCTACGCACGCATCGCCGTGGAGGAGGGCGCCGCCGCGGTCATCCTGTGGGACCTCGACGAGGGTGCCCTCGAGAAGACCGCCCAGGAGCTGCGCCAGATGGGCGGAACGGTCCACGACTACGCCGTGGACGTCTCCGACAAGGAGCTCGTCACCTCCGTCGCCGAGCAGGTCCTGGCGCAGGTGGGCGTCCCCCACGTGGTGATCAACAACGCCGGCATCGTCCGAGGCAACGACTACTTCTGGGAGACCCCCGCCGACCTCGTCGACGCCGAGCTGACCATGCGGATCAACAGCCTGGCGCCGATGTACGTCACCCGTGCCTTCCTGCCGGCCATGATCGACCAGGGCGAGGAGGCCCGCCTCGTCAACGTGGCCTCGGCCGCCGGGTTCACCGCCAACCCGCGCATGTCGGTCTACGCCGCGTCCAAGTGGGCGGCGATCGGCTTCTCCGACTCGGTGCGCCTCGAGCTCGAGCAGGCCGGCATCGACCACGTGCGGATCACGACCGTCGCGCCCTACTACATCAAGACCGGCATGTTCGAGGGCGCCAGGTCCGCACCCCTGCTGCCGCTGCTCGAGCCCGAGGACGTCTGCGCCAAGGTCTGGAAGGCGATGCGCAAGGGCAAGCCGATGCTGGTGCTGCCCAAGGGAGTCCTGCTCGGCGAGACGATGAAGGGGATCCTGCCCCTGCCGGCCCGCGACCTCATCGCCGGACGGCTCATCGGCGTGCACCGCACGATGGAGGACTTTACGGGCCGACCTGCCCAGGACGACTGAGCGTCCCGTCGGTCGACCCGTCCCGCCTCCGCCCACGCGCGAACCCCGGGCATGCGCGCTCGGGACCACGTCGCCGTCTGGGCGATGCGTGCCACCGCGCGCACCGTGAGGTACGGCGAGCCGTTGCGCTTCGCGGGCAGCGACCTTCCCCGCCCCCTCCGGCGGCGCATCGACACCCGGCACGGACGGGTGCCGGTCCACGTCTACGCCGGCCGTCCCGGGGCGGGCGTGCTGGTCCACCTCCACGGCGGCGCGTTCCTCATGCGGCGCCCGCAGATGGACGACTGGTGGTGCCGCTACCTGGTCGCCGAGACCGGGGTGACCGTGGTCAACGTGGACTTCGACGTGGCCCCGCGGACGTCCTTCCCCGTCGCGCACGAGCAGTGCCACGACGTGGCGGCGTCGCTGGCGCTGGAGCACGACCGGGTCGGGCTCAGCGGCTTCTCCTCCGGGGGCGGGCTCGCCGCCTCGGTGGCGCTCCAGGCCCGGGACCGGCGGTCCTTCCGGCCGGTCCTGCAGGTGCTGGGCTGTCCCGCCCTCGACCTCGCGCAGGAGCCGCAGGACGGCGACCCCGGGATGATCTCGCCGGCCCTGCGCCGGATGGTGCGCCGCGTCTACTTCCCCGACCCACTGACCCGCGGCTCGGCGTACGCCTCCCCCGTGCTGGCCGACTCGCTGGCCGGGCTCCCGCCGGCGGTCGTGCTGACCGGGCAGCTCGACGTGCTCCGCGACGACGGGCGGCGCTACGCCGACCGGCTGCGGGAGGCCGGCGTGGAGGTGGTCTACGACGAGACGCCGCACGTCGACCACTACTTCCTGACCGAGGACCCTGCGCGCGCCCGGCGGACCATGGCGCTGGTCGCCGGCGAGGTCAGGCGACGCCTGGGTGCCCCGCCCCGCTCGATCGCGACCGTCAGTTGACGTCCCCGAGGTAGACGGGCCGGTCGGCCGGGTCGGCGGCGAGCCAGCCCTTGAGGGCCTGCGGCCACAGCGGGGCGTCGTCGAGCTCGTCGAGCGGGAGCCAGCGGATGCCGGTCTGGAAGGAGTCCCCCACCGGACCTTGCACCGGCTCGGCACCGGGCGCGAGGGTGGCCCAGAACGCGATCTCGATCTGGTGGTAGTGGCTGTCCTGGGCGGCGAACTCGTGCCGGGACCCGATGTAGTCGCGGACGAACGCGACCTCGCCGACCGTCACGTCGACGCCGACCTCCTCGCGGCACTCCCGGGCGCACGCCTCCCGCATCGACTCGCCGAACTGCTGGCCGCCCCCTGGCAGGAGGTAGAACAACGGCGTCCAGTGGCTGTTGACGGTGACCAGCAGGGCACCGTCCCGCACGATCAGGGCCTTGATCGCGGGGCGGACGCGCCCGGTCGGTGAGGGGCTCACGCGCAGCAGGCTAGTTGCTCGACCCCACGGTGTCCCCGGCCGCGCTGCGCGGGTCGTCCTGCCCGCGGAACTTCACGAAGCTGTAGACCATGATGCCGAGCGCGAGCAGCCCGGACCCGACCAGCGTCACGCCGGTCCAGAAGCCGCCGAAGAGCCACCACTTGTCGTCGACCGGCCACCAGCCCGGCGCGTCGGGGTCGACGATCCACAGGGTGCCGATCGCGTGCAGCCACGCCACCCCGAGCAACGACAGGACGATGCGCGGCCAGGTCTGCACGCTGTCGGCCGCGGCCTTCATCGCGGCCTTCTCGACCGGCCGCACGCGCTTCTCGGCCCACTCGTACTGCTGGGACAGCACCGCGAGCCCCGCGAACAGACAGAGCAGCCCGGGCCCCGGCAGCGGGATCGCCGCGATGCCGACCACCACGAGGACCCAGCCCACCGTCTCCAGCGCGACCCGCTTGAGGACCGCCTTGCTCCGCTCCATCCCGCCCCCTCAGACCCGTGGTCCCGGCTCGAGGAACACCGCTGCGATCATCGGCCACGACGCGTCGATCACCTCACCGAGGTGGATGTGCGTCGCGCGCTCCACGTGCTCCTTGGCCAGCTCCCTGACGACGTAGCGCCGCATGAAGCGCCGCAGCTCCTCGTCGATCCCCGCGACGCGTCGCAGCAGCTCGCTGCTGCGACGCTCGACCTGCACCTGCACCCGCATCTGGTCGAGCTCGGGCGGCGTGATGTCCCAGACGATCGTCAGCGGCGCCGCGGCCCGCGCGGTCAGGACCAGCGGGACGCCCAGCGCCGCGTGGAAGGTGTGCACGTCGACGGCGAGGTCGAGGTGGAAGGCGACGTCGATCGGCAGGTCCACGCGGTAGGCCACCATCGGACCCGGCAGCGGCGTGGCGGTCGGGCGACCGATGGTGCCCAGCGCGCGGACCTTGGCCAGGAAGCGGCCCGGCCCGGCCCCGAAGGGACCCAGCTCGATGCGGTCGCCCAGCACGGTGGCGATCGAGTCCTCGATGCGCTCGGCGTGCAGCACCTGCTGGAAGAGACGCCGGCCGAACTCCTCGTAGGTGATCTCGCCGCGGTCCTGCTCCGGGGCGTACGCCGGCCCGCTCACGGCTCGCGCTCCGCCCCGTCGGTGCCGGCGGCGGTCACGAGGATCTCCTCCTCGAGCGCGTCGACGAAGTCGCCGCGGATCGCCTCCACCGTCGGGGAGGAGCCCGACGGGGCGATGCTCGCCCAGGCCCGGTCGACCTGCTCCCCCACGTCGAAGACCCGCGCCTTGCGGATGTGGGGCTTCTCGACCTCCTGGGCGACGTACTTCGCCACGAAGCGCTTGACCTCGCCCTCGACCCCGGCGACCCGCTGCAGCACCGAGGCGCGCAGCCCCTGGGCCTTGAGCCGGATGCCGACCTCGCTGGGGCGCGGTGGGGTGACGTCGATGAACACCCGCAGCCCGTCGATCGCGCGGACCGTCAGCGTGAGGGGCACCTGCAGCGACCCCTCGAAGGTGTGGACCTCGAGCCCCAGGTCGAGGTCGAAGCGCAGGTCCACGGGCAGCTCGACGCGGTGGACGACGAGCTCGGGGTCGAAGACCGGTCGGCTGGTCGCGGCGCCGATGGCCCCGTCGACGGTCACCTTGACCAGGCGGCCGGGGCCGACGCCCATCGGGCCGAAGGCGATCGGCTGGCCCGCCAGCACGTCGACGGCGCCGACCACGCGCTCCTGGGTGACCACGCGCGAGAAGAACTGCTCCCCGAAGTCGCGGTAGGAGACCACGGGCAGGTCGTCGGACCCACCTGCGCCTGCGCCATTGCCCTGCACGTGGTGAGACTAGCCTGGGCGACGTGAGCACCTCGGGCATCCGACCCCGCCGCCCCGGGCGGGTCGCGCGCCTGCGCGTCCAGGAGCACCTGACCGACGGGACCCGCCGTCACGAGGACGAGGTCGCCACCGAGGAGCCGCTCGAGGTGAGGCTGGCCTGGCCCGGCCGGCCCGCCGAGCGCGTGGCCGTCACGATGCGCACCCCTGGGCACGACTTCGAGCTCGCCGCCGGCCTGCTGCACGCCGAGGGGGTGCTGGTGCCCGGCCACGTCGACACGATCGCCTATTGCACCGACGAGACGCTCGCCCCCGAGGAGGAGCTCAACGTCGTCACCGTCCACCTCGACTCGCCACCTCCGCGCTCCCCGATGGCCCGGCGGGGCACGTTGACCGCCGCGTCCTCGGCGTGCGGGGTCTGCGGGGCAGAGAGCGTGCGCGACGTGCTCGACCTGGCGGTCTGCGGTCACGACGCCCCCGGTGGTGACGCGGTCGCGGTCTCCCCGGCCGTCGTACGCCGGCTGCCGGAGGCGCTGCGCGCGTCCCAGGGCCTGTTCGACCGCACGGGCGGCGTGCACGCCGCGGGCCTCTTCGCCGTCGACGGCGCGACGGTGGTCGTCCGTGAGGACGTCGGTCGCCACAACGCCGTCGACAAGGTGGTGGGCCACCGGCTGCTCGCCGGCGTGGACCCTCGCACCCACCCCGACGCCGTCCTCTGCGTGAGCGGGCGGCTCGGCTTCGAGGTCGTCCAGAAGGCCGTGGCCGCGCGGATCCCCGTGGTGGTCGCGGTCGGCGCGCCGACCTCCCTGGCCGTGCGCCTGGCGCGCGAGGCGGGTCAGACCCTGGTCGGGTTCACGCGCGACGAGCGCTTCGTGGCGTACGCCGGCGCGCACCGCCTGGTGTGACCCGGCTGGTGTGACCCGGCCCGCACCGGCTGCTCCACAGGCGCCCGGCGTGGTGACGGGGTTCTGTCGGAGCCCTTTCCTACGGTCAGGGTGTGCGCATCCTCCACACCTCCGACTGGCACCTGGGCCGGTCGTTCCACGGGGTCGACCTGCTCCCGGCGCAGGCGGCCCACCTCGACCACCTCGTCGAGACGGTGCGCGTCGAGCAGGTGGACCTCGTCGTCGTCTCCGGCGACGTGCACGACCGGGCGCTGCCCCCGGTGGGCGCGGTCGAGCTCGCCTCCGACGTGCTGGGCCGGCTGGCCGGTCTCGGGGTCCGCGTCGTGGTGACCAGCGGCAACCACGACTCCGCGATCCGGCTCGGCAGCAACGCCCGGCTCGTCGACTCCGCGGGCGTCCACCTGCGCACGCGGTGGCAGGACGTCGGCACACCGGTCCTGGTCGAGGACGACTGGGGCACGGTCGCGGTGCACGGCATCCCCTACCTCGAGCCCGACGCCGTGCGGCAGGCCTGGGGCCTCGAGCAGCGCACCCACGCGGCCGCCCTGGGTGAGGCGATGGAGCGCGTCCACGCCGACCTCGACCGGCGCGGCGGCCGGTCGGTGGTGATGGCCCACGCGTTCGTGGCCGGGTCGGCCGAGTCGGCCGACGCGATGCGCAGCGACAGCGAGCGCGAGCTGGCCGTGGGTGGGCTCGCGATCGCCCCGACGTCGTTGTTCACCCGTCCGTCCTACGTCGCCCTGGGCCACCTCCACGGAGCGCGCGAGCTGACCCCGACGGTGCGCTACAGCGGGTCGCCGGTGGCCTACTCCTTCTCCGAGGAGGGCCACGCCAAGGGGTCCTGGCTGGTGGAGCTGGGCCGCGACGGGGTCGAGCGGGTCGACCTCGTCCCGGCGCCCGTCCACCGCGGGCTGCAGCGGGTGCGCGGGCGGCTCGACGACCTGCTCCTCGACCCGTCGCTGGCGGCGGCCGAGCAGCTCTACCTCGCGGTCACGCTCACCGACCCCGCCAGGCCGGCCGCTCCCCTCGAGCGGCTGCGCGCTCGTTTCCCCCACACCCTGACCCTCGACTTCGACCCCGAGGGCGTGGCGGTGACCCGGGCCCCGGTCGTGCCGCACGTGACCGGCCGGTCCGACCTCGACGTCGCCCTGGGGTTCGTCCAGGACGTCCGCGACCTCGAGCCCACCACCGAGGAGGAGCTCCTGCTCCAGCTCGCCTGCACCTGCGCCCTGCGCGAGGAGGACCCCGACGCCGACCCGCTCGGGCGACCCGACACCGGGGTGGCGTGATGCGGCTGCACCGGCTCGAGGTCACCGCCTTCGGTCCCTATGCCGACACCCAGGTCGTCAACTTCGACGCGCTCAACGAGGCGGGGGTCTTCCTGCTCACCGGCCCCACCGGCGCGGGCAAGACCAGCCTGCTCGACGCGGTCTGCTTCGCCCTCTACTCCGTGGTGCCCGGCGACCGCGAGGTCCGGGGCCTGCGCTCCGACCACGCCCCGGCCGACCGGACCCCCCGGGTCGAGCTCGAGCTCACCCTCCGCGGCCGGCGCCTGCGCGTCGTGCGCACCCCGGAGTGGCGCCGTCCCAAGCGGCGAGGAGAGGGCACCACCCGGGAGCAGGCCTCGGCGCGGTTGTTCGAGATCGAGCCCGACGGCACCGAGCGGCTGGTCTCCGACCGGGCCCAGGAGGTCGGACACGAGCTGGGTCTCCTCCTGGGGATGACCTCCGAGCAGTTCATGCAGGTGGTCCTGCTGCCCCAGAGCGGTTTCCAGACGTTCCTCAAGGCGCGCTCCGACGAGCGCCGGGACGTCCTCGAGCGACTGTTCGCCACCCAGCGCTTCAGCCGCATCGAGCAGTGGATGCACGACCGGGCCCGCACGGTCCGCGACCAGGCCCAGACCTCCCTGGCCGAGCTGCGCACGCTGCTGGCCGTCCTCCGCGACCGGTCCGGCGCCGAGCTGCCCGAGGCGCTGCAGGGCGACCTCGCTCCGCAGGACGCACCTGCTCTGCACGAGTGGGCCGAGTCCCTCGTCGCGGCCGCGGCGGCCCGGGTCGACGAGCTCGGGGTCGAGGCCGAGGCGTCCGCCCTCGCTGCCGACGCCGCCGAGAGCGAGGCGGACGACGCCCGGCGCACCGATGTGCTCCTGCGGCGACGCGACCGGGCCCGCGCCGACCTCGCGGCGCTCGAGGCCGGTGCGGACGCCGCGGACCGCGACGCCGCCACCCTCGACGCCGACCGCCGGGCCCGCCTGGTCGCGCCGCTGCTCGCCCCCCGCGACCGTGCGTTCTCCCGGGCGGCCGCGGCCGGGGTCGCCGAGGACTCCGCGCGTCGTGTGCTCGCCGCGGCTCCCGCCCTGCTCCCCGACCACGCGCTCGCCGACGACCTCCCGGCTGACGAGAGCCTCGACGGCGCCCGCGACGCTGCCGCCCTCCTGGCACGGCTCGCCGAGCAGGAGCACCACCTGCGCGGGCTGCGCTCGCGCGCGGAGGACCTGCGCCGCCTGTCGGAGGCCGGTGAGGAGGCCGAGTCCGCGCTCGACGCGGCGAGGGCCGTCCTGTCCGCCGTCGCCGAGGAGCGGGGCGCGCTGCCCGCCGAGCGCGCGGACCTCGAGGGCCGGCTCGCGGAGGTCACGGTGGTCGCCGCCGGTCTCCCCACCGCCCTCGAGCGGCACGAGGAGGCCACCCGGCAGCTGCAGTCGGCCATCCAGCACGCCGAGCTCCTGCCCCGGCTCGAGGCCGCGGAGCAGGCCGAACGAGACGCTCACAGCGCGGCCAACGACGCCCGTGGCCACGCCCTCGACCTGGTCGCCCGGCGGCTCGAGGGCATCGCCGCCGAGCTCGCCGGCGCCCTCGTCGACGGCGAGGCCTGCCAGGTCTGCGGGAGCACGGACCACCCCGCCCCGGCGGCCCCGTCCCAGGCGGCCGTCACCGAGGCCGACCAGTCCGAGGCGCAGGCGGCGGCCGACCGAGCGCGACTGCTCCACGACAGCGCCCGGCGGACCTCCGAGGAGCTGCGTTCCCGCGTCTCGACCGCGCGGCAGGCCTCCGGCGGTCTCGACCGCGACGAGGCCGAGCGCGCCCTCCGCGAGGCCGACAGCGCCGTCCACGTGGCCCGTGAGGCGGAGTCCGCACGGCGCTCGCTCGCCACCCGCCTCGACGACCTGCGCCACCGGCTGGACCAGGCAGCCCTCGACCACGACGCCGCCACCGCCGAGGTCGCCGGTCTCACGGCACGGCTCGACGGGCTGCGGCGCGACCGCGACGCGGCGGCGGCCGACCTGCGTCGCGCGCTCGACCCCGCCGACCCCGCCGACCCCGCCTCCGCCGGCTCCACGTCCTCCGGCCCCAGTGCTGGTGACCCCGGTGCTGCCGATCTCGACCAGGACACGGCCGACCCGAGGAGCCCGGACGAGCTGGCCGCCGCCCTCGAGCACCGCCTCGCCGCGGTGAGCCGCACCTCGACCCTCACCCGGGCGCTGGTCGAGGCGACCGCCGCGCACGCCTCGGCCCGTGCCGCGCTGGCCGAGGCCCAGCACGAGGCCGAGGACGCGGCGTGGGCCGCGGGGTTCGCCGACCTCGACGAGGCCCGGGCGGCTCTCCTCGAGCCGGCCACGCGCGCCGCCCTCGAACGCGCCGCGCGCGAGCGGGAGTCCGTCCGGCTGCAGGCCGAGGGGGTCCTGGCCGAGCCCGACGTCGCCGCGCTCCCCGACCACCTCGACGAACCCGCCGAACTCGCCGACCCCGCCGACCCCGCCGACCCCGGCGCCGCCCCCACCAGGCTCGACCTCGCGCTCGTCGAGGCGGCTGCGCGCCAGGCCCGCCACGAGCACGCCCGGGTCTCGGCGCTGCGCGACCACGCCCGGCAGCAGCTCACCGGTCTGCGCGCCCAGGTCGACCAGCTCGCGGTGGCGGTCGACAGGTGGGCCCCCGTCGAGGCCGACGCCGCGACGGTGGTCGACCTGGCGAGCCTCGTCCGTGGCACCGGCAGCAACCGTCTGCACATGAGGCTGTCCTCCTACGTCCTGGCGACCCGCCTCGACCAGGTCCTCGACGCCGCCAACGCGCGGCTCTCCCACATGCGGGACACCCGCTACCTCCTGCGACGCACCCAGCGCGGTCGACGGGCCAACTCCCAGGCGGGGCTCGATCTCGAGGTCCTCGACGAGTGGACCGGCGAGGTGCGTGCGCCCTCCTCGCTGTCCGGCGGCGAGTGCTTCGTGGTCTCCCTCGCGCTCGCCCTGGGGCTGGCCGACGTGATCGGCGAGGAGTCGGGCGGGGTGGAGGTCGACACCCTGTTCATCGACGAGGGCTTCGGCACGCTCGACCCCGAGACCCTCGACCAGGTGATGGACCGCATCGACGACCTGCGCACCGGCGGCCGCGCGGTCGGGGTGGTCAGCCACGTCAGCGAGCTGCGCACCCGCATCACCACCCAGCTCCACGTCCAGCCGACGCGCACGGGCTCACACGTCGCCATCGCCCACGCCGACGCATAGGGTCGGCCCATGGCCGACGCTGAGGACCTGATCGACCCCGACCTCCTGGCGCTCCCCCGGCACCGGCTCGCGGAGGCGGCCCTCGACCGGGCGCGCGCCCTGGGCGTGCAGCACGCCGACTTCCGCCTCGAGCGCAACCGGTTCCAGCGCGTCTCCGTGCGCGACGGACAGGTGCTGGGCGTCGCCGACTCGGTCGACCTCGGCATGGCGGTGCGGGTCGTCCATCGCGGCGCGTGGGGTTTCGCCTCCGGCGTCGTGCTCGACACCGTCGAGGCCGAGCGTCTCGCCGCGGCAGCGGTCCGGGCCGCCGAGGTCGCCTCGACCATGACCACCAGGGCCGTTCACCTGGCCGACGAGCCGGTGCACGCCGACGCGTTCTGGGTGTCCTCCTACGAGGTCGACCCGTTCGACGTGCCGGTCCGCGACAAGGTCGGCCTGCTCGCCGACTGGACCCGTGAGCTGTCCGCCGACCCGCGGGTCGACCACGCGCACGGGTCGCTCGGGATGTGGCGCGACGCGAAGTTCTACGCCGACCTGCACGGCACCAGCACCACCCAGCAGCGCATCCGCGTGCACCCCGAGGTCGAGGTCTCGGGCAGCGACACCCGGCGCGGCCTGTTCGACACCATGCGCACGATCGGCCCGCCCGCGGGCCGCGGTTGGGAGTACCTCTCCGGCACCGGCCACGACTGGGTCGCCGACCTCGCCTCGCTGCCCGGCCTGCTCGAGGACAAGCTGCACGCCCCGACCGTGGAGGCCGGCCGGCACGACCTGGTGATCCACCCGAGCAACCTGTGGCTCACCATCCACGAGTCGATCGGCCACGCCACCGAGCTCGACCGTGCGCTGGGCTACGAGGCGTCCTACGCCGGCACGTCGTTCGCGACGATCGACCAGCTCGGCAGCCTGCGCTACGGCTCGCCGGTCATGCACGTCACCGGCGACCGCACCGTCGAGCACGGCCTGTCCACGATCGGCTACGACGACGAGGGCGTCGCGACGCAGTCGTGGGACATCGTGCGCGACGGGGTGCTCGTGGGCTACCAGCTCGACCGGTCGATGGCCGCGATGCACCCCGAGCTCAACCCGGGCCTGGAGGGTGGCCGGTCCAACGGCTGCGCCTACGCCGACTCCCCCGGTCACGTGCCGATCCAGCGCATGGCCAACGTGTCGCTGCAGCCCGCGCCCGACGGGCCCGACGTCGACGACCTCGTCGCGCAGGTCGAGCGGGGGCTCTACGTCGTGGGCGACAAGTCGTGGTCGATCGACATGCAGCGCAAGAACTTCCAGTTCACGGGGCAGCGGTTCTTCCGCATCGAGGACGGCCGGCTGGCCGGCCAGGTGCGCGACGTCGCCTACCAGGCCACCACCACCGACTTCTGGGGCTCGATGGAGGCCGTGGGCGGACCGCAGACCTGGGAGCTCGGTGGCGCGGTCAACTGCGGCAAGGCCCAACCCGGGCAGGTCGCCCCGGTCTCGCACGGCTGCCCCGCCGCGCTCTTCCGCGGGGTCCGCATCCTCAACACCAACGACGAGTCGGCCCACTGAGGCCGGGAGACACGCGATGACGACCTCCCCCACCCCTCCGCCCGCGCAGTGGGTCCCCCAGCACCTCGTCGAGGACGCCCTGGCCGCCTCGACCGCTGACGACTGCCTCGTCGTCGTCGACGCCTCGACCAGCGCCAACCTGCGCTGGGCCAACAGCACCCTCACCACCAACGGCGTGATGGGCCGCAGCGACGTGACCGTGGTGTCCTTCGTCGAGCGCGACGAGGGCGTCGCCTCCGCGTCGGTCACCGGCACCGCGGCGACCACCGAGCAGGTGCTCGCCCTGGTCGCGCAGGCCGACGCCGCCGCGGCGCAGTCCGAGGCCGCGCCCGACGCGGCGCCTCTCGTGCAGGGACCGGCCTCGCTCGACTGGCACGACCTGCCCGAGCAGACCGACATCGACGTCTACCGCGACGTCGCGCCCGCGCTCGGACAGGCCTTCGCACGCGCGACCAGCGGCGGGCGGGTGCTCTACGGCTTCGTCGACCACGAGGTGACCACCACCTACCTCGGCTCCTCCACCGGCCTGCGGCTGCGCCACGTGCAGCCCAGCGGTCACTGGGGCTGCACCGCCAAGCCGGACGACCTCTCGGCCAGCGCCTGGGTCGGTGGCGCGACCCGCGACTTCAGCGACGTCGACGTGGACGCGATGGAGCGCACCCTCGAGCGCAGGCTGGCCTGGGCGCAGCGCCGGGTCGACCTGCCGGCCGGACGCTACGACACGGTCCTGCCTCCCGGGGCGGTGGCCGACCTGATGATCCATGCCTACTGGGACTCCTCGGCCCGCGCTGCGGACGACGGTCGCTCGGCCTACGCCCGGCCCGGTGGCGGCACCCGCATCGGCGAGCAGCTGGCCCACCCGTCGGTCCACCTGTGGAGCGACCCGCGTCACCCCGGGCTCGAGTCACGCCCGTTCGTGGTCGCGTCCTCCAGCAGCGAGGTCAGCAGCGTGTTCGACAACGGCCTGCCGCTGGAGGAGACCTCCTGGATCAGCGAGGGCCGGCTCACCTCGCTGCTGCAGACCCGCGAGACCGCGGCGCTGACCGGGCAGCCGGTCACGCCCGCGATCGACAACCTGCTGCTCTCGGTCGACGGTGCGACGGGCGGGGAGGCCGAGCTGGTGGGCGACCTCGAGCACGGCCTGCTGCTGACCTGCCTGTGGTACATGCGCACCGTCGACGCCCAGACGCTCCTGCTCACCGGCCTGACCCGGGACGGCGTCTACCTCGTCGAGGGCGGCGAGGTGGTGGGCGCGGTCAACAACTTCCGGTTCAACGAGAGCCCGCTCGACCTCCTCGCGCGCTTCTCCGCCGCCGGCGCCACGGTGCCGTCGTTCGGTCGCGAGTGGGGCGACGTGTTCAGCCGCACCGCGACGCCCGCCCTCCGCGTCCCCGACTTCCACATGAGCTCGGTGAGCGCGGCGCTCTGAGGCCGCTCAGTGCGTCGGGGGGACGCCACCGGGGATCGGCGCCGCGGGGTCATACGGCGTGCGCGTGAGCACGAAGGTGGACACGACCAGGTGGCTCACCGAGCCGTCGGGCCGCCGGACCACCTCGATCGCCTCGCCGTGGTGGTAGCCGGTGGCGCCCACGAACCGACCCTGCTCGAGCCGCCAGGTGCCGTGCACCTCGCCGGTGCGGTAGCGCGAGACCAGCGTGTCGCCCTGCCAGACGAGGTCCAGCGGGGTGTTGCCCCAGTGCCACGTGCCGACCACCTCGCGCACGGGGTCGGGGACCTCGACGCTCGGCAGCCACGGCTCGGGCAGCCGAGGCTCCTCGTCGTGGAGCCGGTCGAGGAGGGCCAGCACCAGGGCCGGCAGGCGGGCGCCGGTGGTGCTGTTGGTCAGCGCCACCCCGCCGGTGAGTCGCGGACGGTCGACGAGCAGGGTGGCCTGGAAGCCGGGCATCGAGCCCGTGTGGCCCACCAGGGTCCCGGAGCCACCGGCGAAGAGCCGCACGCCCAGTCCGTACGCCGAGGCGAGACCACCCGCGGCCGTGCCGGACTGCGGGGTGCACATCCGCTCCAGCGCCGCAGACGGCAGCACCTCCCGGTGCCCCCGCACGAGCAGGTCGGCGAAGGTCGCCAGGTCCATGACGGTGCTCCACACCTGGCCGGCCGCGGCCATCGCGCCGGTGTCGGTGTGCGGTTCCTGGACCAGCTCTCCCGTGCCCGGGTGGACCGACCAGCCCTGGGCGTGGGGCTCGAACGGGTCGTAGGTCGTGCGCAGCATGCCCAACGGCTCGAGCAGGTGTGCGCACAGCGCCTCCCACCAGGTCCGGCCGCGCTGCCGGGCGACCACCTCGCCGAGCAGCCCGAACCCCAGGTTGCTGTAGTGGAAGGTCTCCCCGGACGCGAACGCGGCCGAGCCCTCGCCGAGCGACTCGGCCAGGGCGTCGAACGGGCCGCCGTCGACCCGCTCCCACCAGTCGCCCGGGGGCTCGGCCGGCAGTCCGCCGGCGTGGGCGAGCAGCTCGCGCAGCGTGCGGTCGGCGTACGCCGTGCCGGGCAGGTGCTTGCCGAGCGGGTCGGACAGCGACAGCCGCCCCTCGTCCTCGAGCTGGAGGACCAGCACGGCCGTCATCGTCTTGGTGATCGAGCCGATGCGGTACTGCAGGTCGACCGCCGGGGTGTCGGCGGCGCCCGTGGCCTCGCCGTAGGAGCCGCGCCACTCCAGCACGCCGTCGCGGGTGATCGCCGCGACCAGCGACGGCACCCGGCCGCGGACCTGCTCCTCGGCGAGGGTCACGCGCAGGCGTCGGGCGGTGGGCTCGGTGACGGGCACCCGGCCAGGATGGCACGCGCCCCGGTGCGCACCGGCCCGACGTGCTCAGTCCTGGGCGAAGGCCTCCGGCGAGGGGCAGGAGCACACCAGGTTGCGGTCGCCGTAGGCCTGGTCGATCCGGGCGACCGGCGGCCAGTACTTGTCGGGGTCGTGACCGGTCGGCTGCGCGCCGAGGTCGCGGGAGTAGGGCCGCTCCCACTTCTCGGAGAGGACGGCGTCGGCGGTGTGCGGGGCGTTGCGCAGCGGCGAGTCCACCACCGGCCACTCCCCCGCCTCGACCCGCTCGATCTCGCGACGGATCGCGATCATCGCCTCGACGAAGCGGTCCAGCTCGCCGAGGTCCTCGGACTCGGTCGGCTCGACCATGAGCGTGCCCGCGACCGGGAAGCTCATCGTCGGGGAGTGGAAGCCGTAGTCGACCAGCCGCTTGGCGACGTCGTCGACGGTCACGCCGCTGCTGCGGGTCAGCTCGCGCAGGTCGAGGATGCACTCGTGCGCGACCAGGTCGTTGTGGCCGCGGTAGAGCACCGGGTAGTGCTCGCGCAGCCGGTGGGCGACGTAGTTGGCGCTGAGCACCGCGACCGCGGTCGCCCGGGTGAGACCCTCGGCGCCCATCATCCGGACGTAGGCCCAGCTGATCGGCAGGATGCCCGCCGAGCCGTAGGGCGCCGCGCTGATCGGGCCGATGCCGTCGCGCCGGTCCTCCTCGGGGTGGCCCGGGTGGCTCGGGAGGTACGGCGCCAGGTGCGCCCGCACCGCCACGGGCCCGACGCCGGGTCCCCCACCACCGTGGGGGATGCAGAACGTCTTGTGCAGGTTGAGGTGGGAGACGTCGCCGCCGAACTCGCCGGGCTTGGCGTAGCCGAGCAGGGCGTTGAGGTTGGCGCCGTCGACGTAGACCTGGCCGCCGTGCTCGTGGACGATGCGGCACAGCTCGCCGATGCCGTCCTCGTAGGCGCCGTGGGTCGAGGGGTAGGTGACCATGATCGCGGCGAGCCGGTCGGCGTGCTTCTCGCACTGGGCACGCAGGTCGTCGAGGTCGACCGAGCCGTCGTCGGAGGCCTTGACCACGACGACCCGCATGCCGGCCATCACCGCGCTGGCGGCGTTGGTGCCGTGGGCGGAGGACGGGATCAGGCAGACGTCGCGCTCGGTGTCCCCGTTGGCGTGGTGGTAGCCGCGGATCGCGAGCAGCCCGGACAGCTCGCCCTGGGAGCCTGCGTTGGGCTGGATCGACACCTCGTCGTAGCCGGTGACCTCGGCGAGCCACCGCTGCAGCTGGTGGACCAGCTCGGTGTAGCCGAGCGCGTCCTCGGCAGGCGCGAACGGGTGCAGGTTCGCAAAGCCCGGCAGGCCGATCGGCTCCATCTCGGTGGTGGCGTTGAGCTTCATGGTGCAGGAGCCGAGCGGGATCATCCCGCGGTCCAGGGCGTAGTCGCGCCGGGCGAGCCGCCCGAGGTAGCGCAGCATCGAGGTCTCGGACCGGTGGCTGTTGAACACCTCGTGGGTGAGGAACGGCGTGGTGCGCTCCAGGTCGCCCGGCACCCCGGCGTAGCCGAACCACCCGGTCGGCGCCAGGCCGAAGACCTGTCCCAGCGTCGCGACGTGGGCGTCGGTGGTGGTCTCGGAGAAGGCGACGCCGACCTGGTCCTCGTCCACCAGGCGCAGGTGGATCCCGCCCTCGCGCGCGGCAGCCACGACCTCCGTCGCACGGCCGGGGACACGGACGGTCAGGGTGTCGAAGACGGTGTCGTTGACGACCTCGACGTCGCCGGTGCGCAGCCATGCCGCGAACCCGACCGCCCGCCGGTTGACCGCCTGCGCGATCGCGCGCAGCCCGTCGGGACCGTGGTAGACGGCGTACATCCCGGCGACGACGGCCAGCAGCACCTGGGCGGTGCAGATGTTGGAGGTCGCCTTGTCGCGGCGGATGTGCTGCTCGCGCGTCTGCAGAGCCAGGCGGTAGGCCGGACGGCCCTCGGCGTCGACCGACACCCCGACCAGGCGACCGGGCAGGTGGCGCTCGAGCCCGGCGCGGACGGCCATGTAGCCGGCGTGCGGGCCGCCGTAGAACAGCGGGACGCCGAAGCGCTGGGTGCTGCCGACCACCACGTCGGCGCCGAGCGCGCCGGGCGACTCGAGCAGCGTGAGGGCGAGGATGTCGGCAGCCACGACGGCCAGGCCCCCCGCGGCGTGGGCGGCCTCGATGGCCGGGCGGGGGTCGCGGACGGCACCCGAGGCGCCGGGGTACTGCACGAGCACCCCGCTCACCGACTCCAGGTCGGAGGGGAGCCCGGCCGACACGTCGGCCACGACCACCTCGATGCCCATCGCCTCGGCCCGGGTGCGCACGACCGCGATCGTCTGCGGGAGCGCGTCGACGTCGACGACGAACGGGCCGGTCGCCCCGCGCACCGCGCGGCGCACCAGCGTCATCGCCTCGGCCGCCGCGGTGCCCTCGTCGAGCAGGGAGGCGTTGGCGGTGGGCAGGCCGGTGAGGTCGCCGACCATGGTCTGGAAGTTGAGCAGCGCCTCGAGCCGGCCCTGGGAGATCTCGGGCTGGTAGGGCGTGTAGGCGGTGTACCAGGCGGGGTCCTCGAGCACGTTGCGCCGGACGACCGCCGGGGTGACGGTGCCGTGGTAGCCCAGGCCGATCATCGGCTCGAGCGGACGGTTGGTCGCCGCGAGACGACGGAGGTCGGCGGCGGCCTCCTCCTCGTCGGCCGCAGGCGGGAGGTCGAGCTGGTCGGCCGAGCGGATGCCACCGGGCACCGCTGCGTCCATGAGCTCCTCGAGGGAGGCGTAGCCCAGCTCGGCGAGCATCGCGCGCTGCTCGTCCTCGGACGGCCCGATGTGACGGGCCACGAACGGCAGGCGGCCGGAGGCGGACGGGATCTGGGTCACGAGGCTGGCTCCCTGTGGATGCGGGTGTCGGTCAGCCTCCCCCTCTGTCACGGCAGGGGGACCCGTCGCTCCAGAGTGCCTGACTGTGCGCTCCTGGTGCCTGAGAGGTTCCGGGGAGGAATTGCCCCTTCGGCGCCCACCGAGCGTGGCCCGGCGAGACTCTCGCGCACAGCATCACGGCACCGTCAGGCTACCAGCCCGCCGTGCCCCCGACGGGCCACCGACGGGCCACCGACGAGCGGGGGCACCACCCCCTCGGGGGGGAATGACGTGTCAACCGTCCGGGAACGATGAGGTCATGACCGAGACCCAGCACCAGTCCAGCCCCAGCCAGCAGTCCACCCAGCGGTTCGCGTTCCTCGTCGCTCCCGAGGGCATCGAGCGCGTGGAGCTGACCGACCCGTGGGACGCCGTGCGCGACGCCGGTCACGAGGCCGTGCTGCTCAGCACCGCCGAGGGCGACGTGCAGACCTTCGACCACCTCGACAAGGCCGAGACGCGCCCGGTCGACGAGCTCGTCGGCGACGTGTCCGTCGACGACTTCGACGTCCTGGTCCTGCCGGGCGGGGTGGCCAACCCCGACGCCCTGCGCATGGACGAGACCGCGGTCGCCTTCGTCGGTGACTTCGTACGCTCGGGCAAGCCCGTGGCGGCGATCTGCCACGCCCCGTGGACCCTCGTGGAGGCCGACGTCCTCAAGGGCCGCACCCTCACCTCGTGGCCGAGCCTGCAGACCGACATCCGCAACGCCGGTGGCGAGTGGAAGGACGACCGGGTCGTCGTGGACGGCAACCTCATCACCAGCCGCAACCCCGACGACCTGCCGGCGTTCATCTCCTCGCTGCTCGAGGCCGCCCACCACGGCGCGGACTCCGCGGAGACCACCGACGCCTGAGCGCCGACACCCCGGAACGCACCAGGGCCGGGTCGACCACCTGGTCGACCCGGCCCTCGCTGTGTGGACGGGGAGCGGTCAGCCCGTGAGCTTGGCCGCGCGGCGGCTGGAGAGCTCGTCGGGCCCCTCGCCCGGCTCCTCCCCTGCCTTCTCCGAGGGCAGCTCGGACAGCGAGCCCTCGATCTCGCGCCAGACGCCGCCGATCGCGATGCCGAAGACGCCCTGGCCGCCGCTGAGCAGGTCGATGACCTCGTCGCTGGAGGTGCACTCGTAGACGCTGGCGCCGTCGCTCATCAGCGTCACGCGGGTCAGGTCGTCGGTGCCGCGCGCACGCAGGTGCTGGACGGCGGTGCGGATCTGCTGCAGCGAGATGCCGGCATCGAGCAGCCGCTTGATCACCTTGAGCAGCAGGATGTCGCGGAAGGAGTAGAGCCGCTGGGACCCGGAGCCGGAGGCGCCGCGGACGGTGGGCTCGACGAGGCCGGTGCGGGCCCAGTAGTCCAGCTGGCGGTAGGTGATGCCGGCGGCCTTGCAGGCGGTGGGGCCGCGGTAGCCGACGTCACCGGGCAGCGGGGACAGCTCGTCGTCGAAGAGCAGACCCTGCTCCCCGGCGGCGACCTGCGCCTGCGCCACGCTCTCGTCGGTGCCCGGCGCCTGATCGCTCGTGCCAGTCACGGTGTCCTCCGCTCTGTGCCTCCGTCGTGCGTAGTCCCGAGGGGAAGCCGTTGGGGCCCGGAGTGGGCTACAGCGGTGGAACTACGACGAAGTGAGATCGACCGTACGCGCGAACCCTCGCGTGGTCAAAGACCTTGAAGGTCTGCGCCCGGCGTGTCGCAACCTTCAACCTCAACGTGAAGGTTAATCGCCGGGAGCGCGAGACCCGGCGCGGATCACGCCCGGATCACGCCCGGACCACGCCCGGAGTGCGCCGGGATCAGGCGGGTGGGGCGCCCGGCGGAGGGTCGGACGGGGCGTCGTCGTCGGGGGACTCGAAGTCCTCGGGAGAGACGGAGTCGAGGAACTCGCGGAACTTCTCGACCTCCTCCTCCTCTTCCTCGGGCACCTCGATGCCGGCCTCGTCGAGCACGTCCTCGGCGCAGACGATGCGCGAGCCGGTGCGCAGCGCCAGGGCGATCGAGTCCGAGGGCCGGGCGCTGACCTCGGCGCCGGACGACAGCACGAGCAGGGCGTAGAAGACCCCGTCGCTGACCTCGGTGATGCGCACCTCGGTGAGCTCGTTGCCGGTGGCCCCCAGGACGTCCTTGAGCAGGTCGTGGGTCAGGGGGCGAGGGGGTACGACGCCCTGCTGGGCGAAGGCGATCGCGGTCGCCTCCCCCGCGCCGATCCAGATCGGCAGGTAGCGGTCCCCGTGGGACTCGCGCAGCAGCACGATCGGCCGGTTGGCCGGCATCTCGACCCGGACTCCCACCACATCGACTTCGCGCACCTGGCCAGCCTACTCCCGGCGATCAGGCCGGACGTCGGGGTTTCGCTCCCCCGGTGCACCAGCCGCGAGGACTCACCGGAGGCGGCGCAGGCCGACGCGCACGAGCGTGGCGTGCAGGCGCACCGAGAGGGCGGCGATCTGGCCGGTGACCTCCTCGGCGCGGCCCTCCGCACCGCGTTCGCGGCTGCGCCGGATGGGGGCCGCGACCTGCTCGACCAGCCCGACCTCGCGGTCGGCGGCCGTCTTGAAGGCCCGCAGGTGGCGCGGCTCGATGCCGAACGAGGCCAGCTCTGCCGCGGTCCGGGCGATCACGATCGCGTCGTTGTCGTAGGGCGCCGACCCGGGCCGGGGGACGACCAGGCCGTAGGACTCCAGGTCGTCGAGCAGCGCCTCGTCGACCTCGGCTGCCGCGCACAGCTCGCGGCGGGTCAGCCGCAGCGTCGAGCCGTCGGTGGCGAAGGTCTCCGAGGAGGGGGCACCGTCGGGGGCGAGCACCAGCCGTGGCACCCGCGGACCGGACGAGAGGGCCGGCGGCTCGAGGCCGCGGTCCATCGCGTCGAGGTGCTCCTTGATGATCTTGAGCGGCAGGTGGTGGTCACGCTGGAGCACCAGGGCCGTGCGGAGCCGCTCGACGTCGTCGGAGGAGTACTTGCGGTAGCCCGACGGGGTGCGCGTGGGCACGACCAGGCCCTCGGCCTCGAAGTAGCGCAGCTTGCTCAGCAGCAGCGAGGGGAACTCCTCGCGCAGCGCGGCGTGCACCTCGCCGATGTTCATCCGCGCCTGGGCGGCGCCGGCCTCGGTCACGCTGGTTCCCGGGCGGGTCACTGGCCGCCGAAACCGGCCTGGCTGGCGAAGTAGACCAGACGGAACTTGCCGATCTGGACCTCGTCGCCGCCCTGCAGGAGCACCGCGTCGATGCGGTCGCGGTTGACGTAGGTGCCGTTGAGGCTGCCCACGTCGCGCACGGTGAACCCCTCACCGGTGCGACGGAACTCCGCGTGCCGGCGCGAGACGGTGACGTCGTCGAGGAAGATCTCGCTGTCGGGCGAGCGCCCCGCGGTCACCGTGTCGGTGTCCAGCAGGAAGCGGCTCCCGGCGCTGGGGCCGCGCTGGACCACCAGGAGCGCGTGCCCGGACGGCAGCGCGTCGACCGCGGCGGCGTCGCCCGGGTTGAGCGCCCGCTCCTCCGCGTCGCCCTTGACCGGCGCACGGAAGGTGATCGTCGAGTCGCTGGTCGACCCCGAGCCGCCTCCGACCGCCGGCTGGCTGCCGGTGTCGTCCAGCTGCACCAGACGCGTGCCGCACTGGGCGCAGAAGCGGGCGTCGTCGGGGTTCTGGCGACCGCACGCGGTGCAGAACGGCATCGAGGTCCTCCTGGGACGACGGGGGTGGATGGCGCTGTTCGTACGGGGTTCGGACGGGGGTCCTGCCTGCGACCACCGGGGCCTCAACCTTCACGTACAGGTCGAGGTTGATGGTTCGGCGAATCTACCAGTCGGGGCAACCGTCCTGGCAAACCCGCGCCGGGCCCACGCAGGCCCACCGGGCCCACCGGGCCCACCGGGCCCGCCGGGCCCGCCTCGGGTCAGGACTCGACGCCGGCCTGGTAGGCGGCCGCGTCGAGCAGTCCGTCGAGGGCGGCGGGGTCGGCGAGCCTCAGCTCGAACAGCCAGCCCGCGCCGAACGCCTCGGCGTTGACCATCTCGGGGTGGTCGTCGAGGGCCTCGTTGACCGCGACCACCTCGCCGGACAGCGGTGCGTAGACGTCGGAGACCGACTTGGTCGACTCCAGCTCGCCCACCGACGCGCCCTCCTCGACCTGCTCGCCGACCGCCGGCAGCGAGACGTAGACGATGTCGCCGAGCTGCTCCTGGGCGTAGTCGGTGATGCCGATCCGGACGACGTCACCGTCGCCCTCGGGGCCGCGGACCCACTCGTGCTCGGCGGTGTACCTCAGGTCGTCGGGAAACACGTCGGGTCCTCCTGGCGGGGTGGTGGGGTCGGATCGGTGGTGGCCGCAGGCTACTCCCCCGAGCCCTCCGGGTCCTGAGGGTCGGGCGTGGCGTAGCGCAGCCGCTGCGTGGCGTGCAGGCTGGTGATCTCGATGCGCTGGGCCCGCTCGACGCGGACCGCGCCCCCGACGTCCTCGACCTCCGTGACGAATCCGCCCTGGAAGTCCACGCCCGAGGACAGGGTGTCGGGGTCCCCGATCACGTCGATGACGTACGGCGGCTGCAGCGTCACGCCGTCGACGCGGATCGCCGCGACCCGGCCGCCGCCGCCCGAGGTGTCGGTGATCGCGGTCTGGGCCACCACGCGCACCCGGTCGTTGATCTCGATCGACTCGGCCCCGGCGTCGCGCAGCTCCTGCAGGCCGTTGAGGATCTGGTCGGTGCCGACGCCGGCGCCGCGAGGGTCGACCGTGATGCGCACCCCGGGGCCGCGCACGGCGAGGGTGCCGGCCAGGATCCCCCAGGTGCGCTCCTGCTCCCGCGCCAGCCGGAGCGCCGCGCTGTCGCTGCTCGTGCTGCCCCGCAGCTGGTCGCGGGTGCGGGTGAGCTGGTCGATCTCGTCGCGCGCACGCTCCGCGGCCAGGCTGAGCGAGTTGATCAGCGCGATGAGGTCGGACTGGCGGGCGCCGGTGAAGTTCTGGTCCTGGTCGTTGCTGCGCACCTGCACGGCCGCCGCGAAGCCGAGCCCGGCCAGCAGGATCGCGGCGACCGCCTGCCCGCGGGACCACCGCGGGTGCAGGAGCTCGCGCAGCGCCCGGCGGCGTGGCTCCTCCGGCCCGGCCGGGGCGACGGTCGGGGGCGTGGTGGCCGGTGTCGGGTCAGGCATGGAACAGGTGACGGCGGATCGCCGCGACGTTGGAGAAGATCCGGATGCCGAGGACCACGACCACGCCGGTGCTGAGCTGGCCGCCGACGCCGAGCTGGTCGCCGAGGTAGACGATGAGCGCCGCGATCAGCACGTTGCTGACGAACGAGATGAGGAAGACCTTGTCGTCGAAGATGCCGTCGAGGAAGGCGCGGAGCGCGCCGAAGACGGCGTCGAGGGCGGCGACGACGGCGATGGGCAGGTAGGGCTCGAGCCAGTAGGGCACGTCGGGGGTGAAGAACACCCCGACGACGATGCCGAGCAACAGGCCCAGGGCGGCGATCACGAGGGTCCTCCGGGGGTGTCGGGGGTCGGGTCGGGCGAGCGGGCTCCTCCAGCCCCGTCGGCACCGTCGGCACGGCCGCCGCGGGTGAGGACCTCCGCCGAGCGCAGCAGCGGCGGGCGCACGGCCGGCAGGCGCAGCGCGTCGGCGGACTCGAGGTCCAGGCGCAGGCCGTAGACCGCCTTGAGATTCAACCACCAGGTGCCGCCGGCGGTGTCGACGAACCGCGCGGGAAGGTCGTCCGGATTGCCGATCGCGGAGACGACGTAGGGCCGTCGGAGCGAGCGGAAGTTGACCGTGATCGCCTCGCCGGCCAGCCGGATCGCGCTGAGGGCGGTGAGCCGCTGCCCGTTGATCGCGACCGCCTCGGCGCCCGCCGCCCAGAGGCCGTTGACCAGCTTCTGGAGGTCCTGGTCGTAGACCTGCTGGCGACGGTTCGTGGCGTCGGGGGCGTCGTCGACGGTCACCGTCATGCCGGGCCCCGTGACCGGGACGGTGCCGGTCGCGGCACCGAGGCGGGTGGCGGCGGCGTCGGTGGCGACGGCCCTGCGGACCAGCTGCACGCGGCGACGGTCGAGCCGCGCGACCTCGCGCCGCAGCCGGGCGACGTCGCGGCGGGCCGCACGCAGGGCGGAGTCGGCCGACCGCGCCTCGGAGACCAACGAGGCGCGGCTCTGCGTGCGGGCCGGCTCGGCACGCGCGCTCTGCACGGCGGCGACCGCCAGCAGGAGCGCGAAGAGACCGAGCACGACCGCGGTCCACCCGTGCCGGCGGCGGGCCCTCGCGCGCCCGGCACCTCCGGGTCGCCCGGCGCCTCCTGCCTGGCCCCGCGCCGCCGCTGCGGCGGCGTAGTCACCGTCGAGGCTGGTGGCGACGAGGTAGTCCAGCAGCCCCATCGTCACCTGGGGCGGGAGCGGCCGCTGGGCCGGCGTCGTCGCGGGCCCGGGGGTGCTCACCCGCGGGCCCCGGGGGTGCCGCGGTGGCCGGTCGGCTCAGGGGTGCCGGGCGTGCCGGCGGTGTCGCGCACGCGCGGCACCTCCCGCAGCAGGGTGCGGACCTGCCAGGCGTAGAGGAGACCGGCCCACCAGTACATGCACGTGCCCCAGATCGCGAAGGCCCAGCCGATGGCCCGGCAGACCTCCGCCGCGGTGCTGGGCCCGTCGCCGAGCAGGAGCAGGGGGAAGGTGTAGAGCAGCGCGGCGGTGGCGGCCTTGCCGAGGAAATGCACGGGCAGCGAGTTGTAGCCGCGGCTGCGCAGGAACGGCACGAGCGTCCACAGGAACAGGTCCCGCGCGGGCAGCGCGACCACGAGCCACACCGGCATGATGTCGCGCAGGCCGAGGCCGATCACCGCGACGAGCATCGTGAGCCGGTCGGCGACGGGGTCGAGGATCTCCCCCACCCGCGAGAACTGGTTGAAGCGACGGGCGACGTAGCCGTCGAGGTAGTCGCTGAGGCCCATCACCACCAGGAGCCCGACCGCCCAGCCGTCGGCCTGCGGTCCGAGGACGAGCCAGAGGAACACCGGCAGCAGGGCCAGCCGGAGCAGGCTCAGCGCGTTGGGGACGGTCCAGATGCGGTCCTGCGACTCCTGCACGCGGCCGCCCGTCCTTCCCTCGTCCGTCGACTCCCGAGGGCCCTGGTGGAGCCCGTCGGGCCCACCTTAGTCAGTGTGCGAGCAGGCCCGGGACGCGCTCAGGACGAAGGGAGCGTGCGCCCGCAGCGGGGGCAGTGGCTGCGCGCGCAGCAGTCGAGCTGCTGGCCGCAGCGGCACCGCGCGGCGCTGGTGACCCGCACGGCCGACGTACGCCGGGTGCGGACGTCGCCGCCGGTCCTCGGCGTGGTCGGCGTGGTCGGCGTGGTCGTCGTGGTCGGCGTGGTCGGCGTGGTCGTCATGGTCGTCAGCGTCGTCGTGGTCGTCAGGGTCACGGTGCCCACCTCCCTGGCCTCCCGGGGTCGTGACTCTCGTCCCCGAGTGTCAGGGACCTCGGTCCCGAACCGGCGGAGGATCGCCGAGCGACCCGGCCGCGACCTGCGGATTCCGCCCGTTCGGAGGGGGCGGGTGGCCCGTTCGGACCAGTCCTGCCCGGAGTCGGGACCAGGGTCCCGTGGCACCCGTGACCCACGGCCGGACCGACGATGCCCTTCCTCCCTAAATAGGGAGAAAAAGGGCATGTCCACCCGTGACCTCCTGGAACCGCGCCTCGTTGCAAGGACATAGTGAGGCCACGGCACCCCGGGGAGGCATCGGGGACCGGGTCCGGGACGGGAACCGGACGAGGTGGGGTCTGGGACACGACGATGGGGTGGGGACACATGAGCACTTCGGTTCAGCGCCGCGCGGTGATGCGCGAGATCGTGCGTGCCGCGCAGGAGACCGGCGACGTGGTCGCCCCCTGGACGGCCGTCGACGACGTCGAGACCCACTTCGCCGACGACGAGGAGGTCCTGCTCGAGGTGCACCGCGAGTGGGTCCGCGTCCTGGTCGCCCGCCTGCACCGCGGCGAGATCGTCGCCGAGCGCACCGCCGTCGACGTCCGCGACCTCTACGACGAGGTCGCCGCCTCCCACCCGACCCTGCGTCGCATCCTCGACACCCACGACACCCACCCGGTGCTGTGGGAGCCGACCGCCCAGGAGCACGCCCTCCTGGCGCGCATCGCCGGCCTGGCCCCCGCGGGCACGCTGCCCGAGCGGGCCTCGACCATCGGCCGCACCCTGGTCAGCCAGCGCATCCCGCGCCAGCGGGTCACCGTCTGACGAGCTCCCTCCCTCCGGTCGCCACGGTCCCTCCCTGGTCCCTCCCGACCCTCGTGACGGCGCGATCCGGCGGCCCACCTCAGGGTGGGCCGCCGGTTCTGTCGTCCACGGACGAGTAGACCGCAGGATCCGGGGGTATTGCTCCTGGTGGCCGCAAGGTCGCACCTGTGAGCGGGAAGAGAGCCGCTCGCACCGAGTCGGGAGGAACAACCCCCATGGCATTCATCCTCTGGCTGATCGCTGCCGCGATCGCCATCTACGGCATCATCCGCATCGTCGGTGGGGACATCCTCATCGGCATCGTCCTGCTGGTGGTCGCCTGCCTCGTCGGCCCCGGGGGCTACAGCATCTTCCGCTGACGACCCCCTGCACGACCCTGCACGACCCTGCACGACCCTGCACGACCCTGACCGGACCCCGGCGCCACGGTGCCGGGGTCCCGTCACGTCCGGGTGAGCACGTCACCCTGCCGGGCCCGTTTCCGGCCCTCTCGGGCCGGGTAATTCCTGAGCGTGCCTCGTCTTCGAACCGTCTCGACCCGGGACCCCGGCTGGACCCGGGTGCGCCACGGGCGCGGCCACCGCTACCTCGACGTGGACGGCACGCCCCTCGGGCCCGAGGAGGTCGCCCGGGTCAAGGCCCTGGTCATCCCGCCGGCCTGGCGCGACGTGTGGATCTCCCCGCACCCCAACGCCCACCTGCAGGCGGTCGGCACCGACGAGGCGGGGCGCCGCCAGTACCTCTACCACCCCTACTGGCGCCAGAAGCGCGACGAGGCCAAGTTCGACCGCGTGCTCGAGATGGCGGTCAAGCTGCCGCGGGTGCGCGAGCGGCTGCGCCAGGACCTCAGCGGCTGGGAGCGCGTCGACCTCACCACCGCGCTCTCGGCCGCCGTCCGCCTGGTCGACCTGGGCTGCTTCCGGCTCGGCTCCGAGGCGTCCGCGGAGACCAACGGCGCCTACGGCCTCACCACGCTGGAGCGCCGCCACGTCACGCGCGACGGCGAGGGCCGGGTGTTCTGCTTCGTCGGCAAGTCCGGCATCGAGCACTGCATCACGCTCACCGACCCGCTGATGACGGCGGTGGTCGACGCGATGGCCGGCCGCCGCCGCTCCGACGCCCGCCTGCTGAGCGCCAAGGTCGGCAACCGCTGGGTGGCTGTCCAGCCGGGCCAGATCAACGACCACATCCGCGAGCTGTTCGACCTCGAGGTCACCGCCAAGGACTTCCGCACCTGGCACGCCACCGTCCACGTGGCCATGGCCGTCGCCTCGGCCGAGCCGGTGACCTCCAAGCGCGCGCGCACCAAGGTCGTCCGCGAGGCGATCGTCGGCGCCTCCGAGCTGCTCGGCAACACCCCGACGGTGTGCCGCTCCTCCTACGTCAACCCGCAGGTGATCGACCTCTACGAGTCCGACACCACCATCGCCGAGGCGTTGAAGCGGCTCGACCAGGACCAGGACCGGGCGCGCGACCAGGTCGACCAGGCCGTGGTGGAGCTGCTCTCCTGAGCTGACCCCGGCCTCCCGGTGGGAGCCGCTCAGTCGCGGTGCAGCTCCAGGACGTCGAGGAGGTAGGCCGCGGCCTCGCCCCCCTGCTCGAGCGCGAGCGCGACGGCCCCCGGCACGTCGAGGTCGTCGACCAGCCGGTCGAGCACCGCGTCGTGGTGGCGCGGGGGCAGGGAGCCGCCGGCCGCCTTGCGGAGCCCGGTCAGGACGCTGTCGGCCTCGGCGAAGACCTCGTCGGTGCACTCCCACGGCTCGGACCAGCGCCGGTGGAGCAGGCCCAGGCGCAGGGCGCTGCCGGAGAAGCGCTCGAGCAGGTCGGCCACCAGCACCAGGTTGCCGACCGACTTGGCCATCTTGCGGCCCTCGACCCGCACCTCGCCGACGTGCACCACGGTCTGGGCGAACGGGGTCGCGCCCGAGGCCGTCTCGACCATGCGGGACTGGTAGGCGTGGTGCGGGAAGGCGAGGTCCTGGCCGCCGAGGAGCACCTCGACGCTGCTGCCGAGGCTGCACATCGCCATCGCGGCGCACTCGGCGTGCCAGCCCGGACGACCCCAGCCCCAGGGGCTCGGCCAGGCCGGGACGTCCTCGCTGCTCGGCCGCCACACCGGGACGTCGAACACCGACTCGCGTGCGTCCGCCGCGGGGCCGTCGGGCTGGTCGCCGTACTCCTGGCTCAGGCGGAGGGCGGTCTCGGGGTCGAGGCCGGCGGCCTCGAAGAGGTCGGCACCGCGGAACCACACGTGGCCCGCGGCCTCGTAGGCCGCGCCGCGCTCGAGCAGCGCCGAGGCCAGCCGGATCACGGCCGTCACGTGGGACCGGGCATGGGGGGCGACCTGCGGCGGCGCGACCGCCAGCGCACGCATGTCGCGGTCGAAGAGGAACTCCTGGGTCGAGGCGAGCTCGTCGTAGGGCCAGCCCTTGCGCGCGGCGGCCTCGGTCAGCACGTCGTCGACGTCGGTGACGTTGCGGGCCAGCAGCACCTCGGCGCCGGAGGCCCGGCCCACGGCCGCGACCGCGTCGGCCCACACGAAGGTGGCCGCGTGCCCGACGTGCGTGACGTCGTAGGGCGTGATGCCGCAGGAGTAGACCCGCAGCGGGCCGACGGGCAGGACCGGGGTGCCGCCGATGCGCAGCGACCGGGCCGGCCGCTCGTGGAGCGGGTAGCGACCACCGGACCCGATGACGCCGGAGCTGGACAAGTGGTGAGGGGTCTGGCCGGAGGTGGACACGCTCCGATGATGCCTCACCGGTGCGCGACCGCGAACACCCGGCGGAAGGGCAGCACCACGCCGTGCCCGGGACCGGGCGAGGGCGGGTAGGCCTCGCGCAGCCTCTCCCCCAGCTCGGCGGTGAACCGCTCGCGCAGGTCCTGGGGCAGTGCGTGCAGCGTGGTCGCAGGCTCGTGCCGGAGATCCACGACAGCACCGGGTCGTCGCCGTGCAGGACGTGGAGGGTAGGTCGTCTCCCAGGTGTCGACGGCCCGGCAGCCGAGCGCCTGCAGGGCGCGCAAGTAGGTCTCCGGGTCGTGCGAGGCGGGCTCGGGCAGGTCCCACGTGTCCTCGGCGTACGGCGGCTCGGCGGCCAGAGCGCGCCGCAGGACGTGGCTCGGCTCAGCACGTCGACCGGCGCGTCGGGCGCCCAGTCGCGCGCGTCTCCCACCTCGTGGCGGACCGCGTCGCCACGCGCACGGGCCGCGGCGACCATGGCCTCGCTGCTGTCGATCCCGAGCACGTCGGCCCCGGGCCACCGGTCGGCGAGCAGGGCCGTCAGGTTGCCGGGCCCGCACCCGAGGTCCACCACCCGACGCGGGGACCGCGCCCCGACGCGGGCGAGGAGCTCCACGAAGGGGCGGCCGCGCTCGTCGGCGTGGGCGAGGTAGCGCTCGGGGTCCCAGGGGTGCGCGACGGGCCGGGTCACCTGGTCACCTGGCGACCCGGGGCAGGCCGGGCAGCACGTTGTCGACGTAGTCGTCGAGGGTCTCCCACAGGTCGATCTCCTCACCGGCGTTCTCGGAGAGGAACCAGCGGTGCACGAGCACGTCGTGGAAGAACTGGGCCGGGTCGAGGGTCGCGCGGTGCTCCTCGGGGATCCGTGCGACCAGCGGCTCGTAGGCCTCGCGCAGCCACCGGCGGGCGACGTACTCGCGCGGCATCTCGCCGAGGTGCCAGTAGGCGCAGAAGGCACCCATGTCGTTGAGCAGCCGGCGGGCCAGCGCGTCCTCCACCACCAGCCCGGTCAGCGACTGCAGCTCGCGGGTGTGGTGCCCGGCCTCCACCACGCGGGGGCGCAGCTGGACGCGCGCACCCTCCGCCTTGGTCTCGATGTCCATCTCCTCGACGTCGAAGCCGAGCTCGTTGATCGACTCCACCCACTGCTCGATCTGCCACATCTGGTCGGCGTCGAACTCCTCGGTCGTGGTGAGGGCGGTCCAGAGCCGGTCGTAGCGCTCCTGCAGCCGCTGCACCACGTCGGAGGGGTCGCAGGTCTCCTCGAGCATGCCGCCGGCGTGCAGGTCGAGCAGCTCGGCGAAGACGTTCTGGCAGCCGACCTCGACGTCGTACTCCCTCATGCCGGTGGACAGCGACTCGTGCAGCTCCCCGGTCTCGGCGTCGACGAGGTAGGCCGCGAACTCGCCCGCGTTGCGCCGGAACAGCACGTTGGACAACGACACGTCACCCCAGTAGAAGCCGGCCAGGTGGAGCCGCACCAGCAGCACGACCAGTGCGTCGATCAGGGCGGGGAGGCTGTCGGAGTGGAGGCCGTGGGAGAACAGCATCCGGTAGGGCATCGAGTAGCGCAGGTGACGGGTGATGAGCGCGGCGGGCAGCTCCTCCCCGTCGAGCGAGCGGCGGTTGTAGACCACGGCCCGTGGCTTGACCGCCGGCAGGCCGAGGTGGCGCAGCTCGCGGAGGATGGCGTACTCCCGCTCGGCCATCTCGCGCTGGGTCTCCTTGATCGCGCACATCCGGTCACCGACGCGCACGATGCGGACCACGTGGCGGGAGATGCCGCGGGGCAGGTCGACCACACGGGGGTCGTCGTCCCACTCCTCGAGCGGCTTGTTCCACGGGAGCCGGACGAGCTCGGGCTCGGGGTCCAGCGCGGTCATCCTCAGCCCCGTCGGGGCCGGCCCGACGTGCCGCCGGACGTCCACCTCAGAACCCCAGGCGGCGCAGCTGGCGCGGGTCGCGCTGCCAGTCCTTGGCCACCTTGACGCGCAGGTCGAGGTAGACCGGGGTGCCGAGCATGGCTTCGATGCTACGGCGGGCCGTGGTCCCCACCTCGCGCAGCCGCGACCCCTGGTGGCCGATGACGATGCCCTTCTGGGACTGCCGCTCGACGAAGAGGTTGGCGTGCACGTCGAGCAGCGGCTTGCCCTCGGGCCGGTCGCGGCGCAGCCCCATCTCCTCCACGACGACGGCGATCGAGTGCGGGAGCTCGTCGCGCACCCCCTCGAGCGCGGCCTCGCGGATGAGGTCGGCGACGATCGCCTCCTCGGGGGTGTCGGTGAGCTCGCCGTCGGGGTAGAGCGGGGGTCCCTCGGGCAGCTGCGCGACGAGCAGGTCGGTCAGCAGGCCCACCTGCTCCCCGGACACCGCCGAGACCGGCACGACCTCGGCCCAGTCGGTGCCGGTCTCGCGGCCCAGCTCGGCGATCTCGCCGAGGTGCTCCACCAGCCGCTCACGGCTGACCAGGTCGGTCTTGGTCGCGACCGCGAACCGTGGGCCCTTGCGGGTCTTGGCCAGCTCGGTGACCAGGTGACGGTCGCCCGGGCCGATGCGCTGGTCGGCCGGGAAGCAGACCGCGACGACGTCGACCTCGGACCAGGTCGCGGTGACCAGGTCGTTGAGCCGCTCGCCCAGCAGCGTGCGGGGACGGTGCAGTCCCGGGGTGTCGACCAGCACCAGCTGGGCGTCCGGCCGGTGGACGATGCCGCGCACGACGGTGCGCGTGGTCTGCGGCTTGGAGGAGGTGATCGCGACCTTGGTGCCGACCAGCGCGTTGGTCAGCGTCGACTTGCCCGCGTTGGGCCGGCCGACGAAGCAGGCGAACCCGCTGCGGAAGCCCTGCTCGCTCGGTGCGGTCACGCCGTGACCTGCTCCACCGGGCTGCCGTCGGGGGCGCAGCGGAAGACGGTGACGGAGTCCCCCCCGAGCTCGCGTACGGCGGCCAGGTCGCCCGCGTCGAGGTCGCCCTCGGTCACCACGGCGACGGCCTCGAGGCTCGTCGCTCCGCTGGAGGCCGCCATCGAGAGCGCCACGCCGACGGCCGAGACCCGGAGGTGCTCGAGCGCGACCGTGGCACCGGCGTAGGTGCGGCCGTCCTGGTCGCGGACGCACGCCCCCTCGGCGGCACGGGTGCGGGCCCGGGTGGCCCGGGCCAGGGTCGCCAGCTTCTTGTCGTCGGGGTCCTCGAAGGTGATGCTCACGCGTGCGCTCCTTGGGGCTCGTCCTCGTCGTCCTCGACCGGTTGGAGCCGGCTCACCACGACGGTGCTGATGCGGTTGCGGCGCCCGGCCAGGCCCTCGGCCTGCAGGCGCAGCCCCTCGGTCTCCACGACCGACCCGGGGATCGGCACGCGACCGAGGTGCTTGGCCATCAGCCCGCCGAGGGTGTCCACGTCGTCGTCGTCGATCGCGACACCGCACAGCTCCTCGAGGTCGTCGACCATGAAGCGCGAGCTGACCCGCACCGACCCGTCGGCCAGCCGCTCGACCTCGACCTCGTCCTTGTCGTACTCGTCGGTGATCTCCCCGACGATCTCCTCGAGGATGTCCTCGATGGTCACCAGGCCCGCGGTGCCGCCGTACTCGTCGACGACGATGGCCACGTGCTTGCGCTCGGCCTGCATCTCGCGCAGGAGCGCGTCGACGGGCTTGGAGTCCGGGACGTACATCACCGGTCGCAGCACGGTCTCGATGCGCTCGGTCGTCTCGGCGTCGTGCTTGTCGAAGACCCGGCGCGTGACGTCCTTGAGGTAGGCCACCCCGATCACGTCGTCGAGGTTGTCGCCGACCACCGGGATGCGCGAGAAGCCGCTGCGCAGGGCCAGCGACATCGCCTGCCGCAGCGTCTTGCTGCGCTCGATGAAGACCACGTCGGTGCGCGGCACCATCACCTCGCGCACGATCGTGTCCCCGAGCTCGAAGACGGAGTGGATCATCGCCCGCTCGCCCGACTCGATCACCCGGCTCGCCTCGGCCAGGTCGACCAGCTCGCGCAGCTCGGCCTCGGAGGAGAACGGCCCCTCGCTGAAGCCGCGGCCCGGGGTGATGATGTTGCCGAGGATGATCAGCAGCTGGGGCAGCGGTCCGAGCACCCTGGTGAACAGGGTCACGACGCCGGCGGTGAGCAGCGCGATGCGCTGCGCGTGCTGTCGGCCGACCGTGCGGGGACCCACGCCGATGACGACGAACTGCAGCACCACCATCACGCCCGCGGCGAGCAGCACCCCGACCCAGCGCGAGTCGAACAGCGGCAGCACGACCTCGGCGACCAGGACGGTGGCGAGCACCTCGCAGAACATGCGCAGGAACAGGGCGGTGTTGAGGTAGCGGGCCGGGTCCGTCGCGATGGTCAGCAGCCGGGCGGCCCCGGCCCGACGCTCGGCGACCAGCTCCTCGGCGCGGACCTTGGAGACGTTGGCCAGGGCGGCGTCGGCGCTGGAGAAGACCCCCGCGACGACCACGAGGACCGCCGCGAGGACGAGGAGCACGGTCTCCTGACCGCTCACGTCTCCCCTGCCCACTCCGCCAGCAGCCGGGCCTGCAGGCCGAACATCTCGGCGTGCTCCTCGGGCTCGGCGTGGTCGTAGCCGAGCAGGTGCAGGATGCCGTGCACCGTGAGCAGGTCGACCTCCTGCTCGCCGGAGTAGCCGGCCTGGCCACGCTCGCGGGCCTCCTGGGCCTGGCGGTGCGCGACCCGTGGGCAGATCACCAGGTCACCGAGCACGCCCTCCTCGGGCTCCTCGTGGGCCTGTCCGGGACGCAGCTCGTCCATGGGGAAGGCGAGCACGTCGGTCGGCCCGTCCTTGCCCATCCACTGCCCGTTGAGCTCGGCGATGGTCTCCTCGTCGACCAGCTTGATGCACAGCTCGGCTTGGGGATGGACCCGCAGCCGCTCGAGCACGAAGCGGCTCAGCGCGGCCATCCGGCGTACGTCGACGGAGGTCTCGGACTCCTCGAGGATCTCGATGCTCATCGGCTGCGGTGCCCGCCCTGCTGGGGCTGCTGGGTGGGTTGCGGGTGCTGGCCGTGCTGGTTGTGCTGGCTCGGGTGCTGGGCGTCGTACTCCTCGTAGGCCGCGACGATGCGCCCGACCAGCCGGTGGCGGACCACGTCGTGGGAGGTGAGCCGCTGGAAGGAGATGTCCTTGACCTCGTCGAGGATGCCCTCGACCACGCGCAGGCCGCTGCGGATGCCGCCGGGCAGGTCGACCTGGGTGGTGTCGCCGGTGACGACCATCTTGGAGCCGAAGCCGAGGCGGGTGAGGAACATCTTCATCTGCTCGGGCGAGGTGTTCTGTGCCTCGTCGAGGATGATGAACGCGTCGTTGAGGGACCGGCCGCGCATGTAGGCCAGGGGGGCGACCTCGATCGTGCCGGCGGCCAGCAGCTTGGGGATCGACTCGGGGTCGATCATGTCGTGCAGCGCGTCGTAGAGCGGGCGCAGGTAGGGGTCGATCTTCTCGCTGAGGGTGCCGGGCAGGTAGCCCAGCCGCTCCCCCGCCTCGACCGCCGGCCGGGTCAGGATGATCCGGTTGACCTGCTTGCCCTGCAGCGCCTGCACGGCCTTGGCCATCGCGAGGTAGGTCTTGCCGGTGCCGGCCGGGCCGATGCCGAACACGATGGTGTGCTTGTCGATCGCGTCGACGTAGCGCTTCTGGTTGAGCGTCTTGGGGCGGATCGTGCGGCCGCGGTTGCTCAGGATGTTGAGGCTCAGCACGTCGGCCGGCCGCTCCTGGCTCTCCGCCCGCAGCATGGTGATCGCACGCTCGACGATCTCGGGGGTCAGGCCCTGCCCGGTGCGCAGGATCGCGACCAGCTCGTCGATCAGCCGCTCCGCGAGCGCGAGCTCGTGGGACTCGCCCTTGAGCGTCACCCGGTTGCCGCGCACGTGGATGTCGGCGTCGAACGCCTGCTCCCACAGCCCGAGGTGCTCGTCGTTGGGGCCCAGCAGCGTCACCATGTTGATGCTGTTGGGCACGTCGATGGTGTGCACGGGCTGGTCGCGTCGGGTGGTGCCGCTCTGCGTGGGTTCTGTCATCTCAAGGTGAATGCTACGGGGGTCGGCGTGCGGGCCGGCAGCCTCAGCCGGGGGGCCAGGTCAGCGTGCGGCCGCCGACGACGTGCCCGTGCACGTGGTGGACGGTCTGCAGGGCGGCCTCGCCGGTGTTGAAGACCGTGCGGTAGCCCGCGGCGAGCCCCTCCTGCTCGGCCACGGCGCGGATGGTCAGGCCGAGGTCGACCAGGCTGTCCGGCGCGGCGTGGGCGAGGTCGGCCAGCGTCGCGTGGTGGGCCTTGGGGATGACCAGCACGTGCACCGGCGCCTGCGGGTTGATGTCGCGGAACGCCAGGCTCAGGTCGGTCTCGAGGACCACGTCGGGGGTCATCGCCCCGGACACGAAGCTGCAGAACAGGCAGTCGTCCCCGGCGCCCTGGGCAGGGCTCGTCTCGTCTGTCACCCGACCAGCGTAGGCCGTCGTACGGCTGTGCCATCGTGGACCGCATGGACGCCCCGACCACCGGACCCGACCGCGACGCCGCCTGGCGTCCGCAGACGCGGGCGGTGCGGTCGGGGGTGATGCGCAGCGGCTTCGACGAGACATCGGAGGCGATCTACCTCACCAGCGGCTACGTCTTCGGCAGCGCGCAGGAGGCCGAGGACGCGTTCCTGGGCGAGAACGACCACTACGTCTACAGCCGCTACACCAACCCCACGGTCTCGATGTTCGAGGAGCGCCTGCGCGCGATCGAGGGTGCCGAGGCCTGCTACGCCACGGCGTCCGGGATGTCGGCGGTCTTCACCGCCCTCGCCGCGCTGGTCGGTGCCGGTGACCGGCTCGTGGCCTCCCGGCAGCTGTTCGGCGCGTGCTACGTCGTCGTCGACGAGATCCTGCCCCGCTGGGGCGTCGAGACGGTCCTGGTCGACGGCACCGACCTCGACCAGTGGCGCGCCGCCCTGTCCCAGCCCACCGCGGCGGTGTTCCTCGAGACGCCCAGCAACCCGATGCTCGAGCTGGTCGACGTCGCCGCGGTCTCCGCGCTCGCCCACGCCGCCGGGGCCTACGTCGTGGTGGACAACGTCTTCGGCACCCCGGTCTTCTCCCATCCGCTCGAGCTCGGCGCCGACGTCGTCGTCTACTCCGCGACCAAGCACATCGACGGCCAGGGACGGGCCCTGGCCGGTGCGATCCTCGGCGAGCACGACTACGTCAACGGGCCGGTGCGCGACTTCGTGCGCAACGTCGGCCCGTCGATCTCGCCGTTCAACGCCTGGGTGATGCTCAAGGGCCTGGAGACGATGGACCTGCGCGTGCGCCGCATGGCCGACAACGCGCTCGCGTTCGCCCGCGCCGCCGAGGGTGCCCCCGGCGTCGCGCAGGTGATCTACCCCGGCCTCGACTCGCATCCCCAGCGCTCGCTCGTCCAGCGCCAGATGAGCGGCGGGTCCACGATGGTCACCCTCGACCTCGAGGGCGGGCGAGACCACGCCTTCCGGGTCATGGACGCCCTCCGCCTGGTCGACATCTCCAACAACCTCGGCGACGCCAAGTCGCTGTGCACCCACCCCGCCACCACGACCCACCGGCGGATGGGCCCCGAGGGCCGCGCGGCCGCCGGGATCACCGACGGGGTCGTGCGCTTCAGCATCGGGCTGGAGGACGCCGAGGACCTGGTCACCGACCTGCAGGCGGCGCTGCGCGCCTGAGCGCGTCGGCGGGCTGGGCGGGCGCTCCGGCGCCCGCTCGACCGGTCGGGCGACACCCTGTGTCAACCGGTCGCAGGAGCTGCGCGTCCTACTAGCGTGACCGCAGTGAGCGCCCCGCTCTCCCCGTCCGGGGGAGGACCCGCCGGCTGGACGGCCGACGAGGCCGTCGAGCGGCTCCACGCCGAGCACTACCGCTCGCTGGTGCGGCTGGCCGTGCTGCTCGTCCGCGACCTCGGGACCGCCGAGGAAGTCGTCCAGGACTCGTTCGTCGCGTTGCACTCCCGGTGGCCGCACCTGCGCGAGCCCGGCCAGGCCCTGCCCTACCTCCGCCGCTCGGTGGTCAACGGGGCCCGGTCCGTGCTCCGCCACCGCGGCGTGCGCGAGCGTCACCTCGAGTCGCTCCGGTCGTCGTACGACGAGGGGCGGGAGCCGGGCGCCGACGAGGCCGCCGTCCTCGCCGAGCGTCGACGTGCCGTCCTGGCCGCCCTCCAGGCGCTGCCCGAGCGGCAGCGCGAGGTGGTGGTCCTGCGCTACTGGGCCGACCTCGACGAGGCCTCGATCGCCGCCGCGCTCGGCATCACCCGGGGTGCGGTGAAGTCCCACGCGCACCGCGCCGTACGCCGGCTGCGCGACCTGCTGCCCCCCGACGCGCCCGACCTGGAGGAGTCCCGATGACCGGCGACCGCACCCCCGACGAGCGCCGCATCAGCGACGCCCTGCACGACACCGTCGACGACCTCGAGCCCGTCCACGGGCTCTCCGCCATCCGCTCCCGCCTCCAGGAGGACGCCATGAGCTCCCCGTCCCGCCCCGCCTCCCGCACCGCCCTCCTCGCCCTCGGGGGCGCCGCCGCCGTCGCGGTCGTGGTCACCGGCGTCGTGCTGGTCACCCAGCAGTCCGACCGCCCGAGCAGCGACCCCCCGCCGGCGGCGAGCTCCTCGCTCCCGCCCTCGCCCGCGGACTCGCCCTCGGACTCGCCCTCGGGCGACGACTCGTCGAGCCCCTCGGACGGCCAGTCGAGGCCCCACACGACCCCGCCGCCCACCGCGACCAGCCGGGCGCTGCCGGTCTACTACGTCGGAACGACTCCGGTCGGTCCGCGGCTCTACCGCGAGTTCCACCGGACCCAGGTGGCCGCCGGCGACGAGCTGGTCACGGCCCTGCGACAGGCCGTCGAGGTCGCCCCCCTCGACCCCGACTACCGCACTCCCTGGCCCAGCGGCACCCGCGTGGACGTGGTCCCGCCGTCCGGCCCCGACCAGGTCACCATCAGCCTCTCCGGACCCACGCCCGGCAGCCTGCACGACCGTCCGGCGGGCATGAGCAGGGCCGAGGCCAGGATGGCCGTGCAGCAGCTGGTCTACACCGCGCAGGCCGCCGTCCAGTCCCGCGTCCCGGTGCAGCTCCTCCTCGACGGGAGGCACACCGACCAGGTGATGGGCGTCCCCGCCTCCGAGCCCCTGGCCAACGACGACGAGACGAGCACGTCCGCCTCGGTCTGGATCACCTCGCCGCAGGACGGCGACACCGTCCGGGCCGGCGGCGTGGAGGTGACCGGTCGCGGCGCGTTCTTCGAGGCCACCGTCGCCTGGCAGCTGCTGTCCCCGGACGGCCACGTCGTGGCCGACGGCGCCGGGATGGCGCAGGAGTGCTGCACCTTGTCGCCGTACTCCTTCACGATCCCGAAGGTGCAGCCGGGCGACTACGTCATCCGGGTCTACGACGCCGACATGTCCGGCGGCGAGTCGGGGCGCAAGGAGCCGGAGGACACCAAGCGGATCACCGTCGGCTGACGCCCGCTGTCCCCGACCGGAACTCCGATCTACAGCTCGGGGGGCGGGGCGCCCCAGCGGGGGGTGTGCGCGAGGAGGGCCGCGGTGGCGGCGGCGCCGGCGGTGGAGGTGCGCAGCACCTCCTCACCCAGGCGTACGACGGCCGCGCCGGCCGAGCGCAGCACCTCCACCTCCGCGTCGGACAGGCCGCCCTCGGGCCCGACCACGAGCAGGAGGTCCTCGGGGAGGCCGGCCTGCGGGACGACCGAGGCCAGGGGCGCTCCCCCGCCCTCGTGGAGCACGAGGGCCAGCCCCGCCGAGCGGACCCGGTCGCAGACCTCGTCGAGGCCCGCGGGCTCGGTGACCGCGGGCCACCAGGCCCGTCGCGACTGCTTGGCCGCCTCGCGGGCGGTGGACCGCCACTTCTCCAGCGACCTGGCCACCCGCTCGCCGCGCCACCGGCCGATCGACCGCTCGGCGGCGAAGGGGACGACGACGTCGGCGCCGACCTCGGTGAGCAGCTCGACGGCCAGCTCGCCCCGCTCCCCCTTGGGCACGGCCTGCACGACGGTGACCGACGGCGTGGGACGGGGCACCGAGCGCGCGGCCGAGACCTCGACCGTCAGCGAGCGCTTGGCCACGGCGGCGACCGTCCCCACCAACCGGGTCCCGGCGCCGTCGGTGAGCACGAGGCCCTCACCCACCGCGAGACGGCGCACGACCGCCGCGTGGTGGCCCTCCGGGCCGTCGAGGACGACCGAGTCGCCCTCGGCCACCGAGGCCGCCCCCTCCAGGAGGAAGACGGGCAGGCCGTGGAGGTCCATCAGGGGCGCGGGCCGAAGGCGTCGCGCAGCCGGCCGAACATGCCCTTGTGGTGCGGACCGGTGACCTGCCCCGAGGCCTTCTCCTCGCCCCGGAGCGTGGCGAGCTCGCTCAGCAGCTCGTGCTGGCGCTCGTCGAGCCGGGTGGGGGTGAGGACGACGATCCGCACGACGATGTCGCCACGGCCGGTGCCCCGCAGCGACGGGACGCCACGGCCCTCGATGACCACGTCGGTGCCGGACTGGGTGCCTGCCTTGATGTCGACCGCCACCTCGGCGTCGGGCGTGCCGAGGCCGGCCTCGTCGGCCGCGGCTGCGGAGAGGTCGGACTCGAGCGTGGGCAGGGTGATCGTGGCGCCGAGGGCGGCGGCGGTCATCGGCACCTCCACCACGCAGTGCAGGTCGCGGCCCTTGCGCACGAACACGTCGTGGGGGCGCACCCGCAGCTCGACGTAGAGGTCGCCCGCCGGACCGCCACCGGGACCGATCTCGCCCTGCTCGGCGAGCTGGACGCGGGTGCCGTCGTCGACGCCCGCGGGGATCTTGACGGTGAGGCTGCGGCGCGAGCGCACCCGGCCGTCACCGGCGCACTCGCGGCACGGCTCGGGGATGATCTGGCCGTAGCCGCGGCACGCCGCGCACGGACGCATCGTGCGCACCTCGCCCAGGAACGAGCGCTGCACGTGGAAGGTCTCGCCGCGGCCCTGGCAGGTCTCGCAGGCGCGCGGCGCCGTGCCCGGGGACGCACCACTGCCGTGACAGGTGGTGCACAGCACGGCCGTGTCGACCTTGAGCTCACGGGTGGTCCCGAACGCGGCCTCGGCGAGGTCGACGTCGAGGTTGATCAGCGCGTCCTGGCCGCGGCGCACACGCGGTCGCGGGCCACGGCCGCCCGCCGCGGCGCCGGCGCCGGCACCGCCGAAGAAGGCGTCCATGATGTCGCTGAACGAGAAGCCGGCACCGGCACCGCCGGCGAAGCCACCGAAGACGTCGCCACCCATGTCGTACTGACGCCGCTTGTCGGGGTCGCTGAGGACCTCGTAGGCCCGGGTGACGTCCTTGAACCGCTCCTGGGTGGCGGGGTCGGGGTTGACGTCCGGGTGCAGCTGACGGGCCAACCTGCGGTAGGCCTTCTTGATCGTCTCGGCGTCGGCGTCCTTGGACACACCGAGGATCTCGTACGGGTCTTGGCTCACGTGGTTCCTTGTCAGCGATCGGGTCGATGCGGTCGATCAGTTGTCGTCGAGGATCTTGGAGAGGTACTGCGCGACGGCCCTCACGCTCGCCATCGCGCCGGGGTAGTCCATGCGCAGGGGACCCAGCACGCCCAGCGTGCCGAGGGCCTCCTCGCCGGGGCCGTAGCCGGTGGTCACCACCGACGTGGTCGAGAACCCCTCGTGCGCCACCTCGGAGCCGATGCGCACGGTGAGGGTGGACGGCGAGGTGGTCTCGCCGAGGATCTTGAGCAGGAGCACGTGCTCCTCCAGCGCCTCGAGCAGCGGCTGGATGGACAGGTTGAGGCCCTCGCCGTAGCGCGCGAGGTTGGCGGTGCCGCCCACGACGACGCGCTCGTCGGAGCGGTGGTCCGACATCGCCTCGATCAGCGCGGCGACCAGCATGCTCATCAGCGCGCGCTGCCCGGCGGGGAACTGGTCCGGAAGGGCGGCGACCTTGTCGACGGCGTCGACGATGCGCTCGCCCACCGTCGAGCGGAGCACCGCCTGGCGCACGAGCGCGAGGCTGTCGTCGTCGAGGGTGTCGGGCAGCTCGACCACCCGCTGCTCCACCCTGCCGGTGGAGAGGATCAGCACCACGAGCATCCGGGTGGTGGTGAGCAGCACCAGCTCGACGTGACGCACGGTCGACCGCGAGAGGGTGGGGTACTGCACGACCGCGACCTGCCGGGTCAGCTGCGCCAGCAGCCGCACCGAGCGCGCCACCACGTCGTCGAGGTCCACCGCGCCCTGCAGGATCGTCGTGATCGCCCGGCGCTCGGCTGCGCTGAGCGGCTTGACCTCGCTGAGCCGGTCGACGAAGAGGCGGTAGCCCTTCTCGGTGGGGATGCGGCCGGCGCTGGTGTGGGGCTGGGCGATAAGGCCCTCCTCCTCCAGCGCGGCCATGTCGTTGCGCACCGTGGCCGGGGAGACGCCGAGACGGTGACGCTCGACCAGCGTCTTGGAGCCCACCGGCTCGTGGGTGGAGACGTAGTCCTCCACGATCGCTCGCAGGACGGCGAGCTTGCGGTCCTCGACCATCAGCGCCTCCCGCCGGTCTCGTGCCTCGTGTCTCGTGCCGTCTGGCACTCCCGCTCGACGAGTGCCAAGTCTACAAGGCCGTAGAGTCGCCGGCATGAGCGCGCGCACCGAGGAGTTCCGCGAGGTGGCCGACCGGGTCTGGGTCGCCCGCCACGAGTGGCTCGACCTCAACGTGACCGCCGTGCTCGGCGACCGCGGCCTGCTGCTGGTCGACACCCACGGCTCCGAGCGCGCCGCGCGCGCCATGCTCGACCGGCTCCGGCGGGTCAGCACCGCTCCCCTGGTGGCGGTGCTCAACACCCACGCCCACTGGGACCACGTGCTGGGCAACGCCGTCGTCACCGAGGAGTTCCCCGAGGCCGACCTGATGGCCCACGAGGCGGCGGTGGCCGGCATGCCGGCCTCCCGCGAGCGCGTCCTCGACGACCTCCCCCGCGACGACCCCGACGTCGAGGCGGTCGAGTCCAGCCGGCTCGTCCTGCCGGGCACGACGTTCTCCTCGGTCCGGGCGCTCGACCTCGGCGACCGCTACGTCGAGCTGGTCCACTGCGGGCGTGGCCACACCGACGGCGACGTCGTGGTCCGCGTCCCCGACGCCGACGTGCTCGTGGCCGGGGACCTGCTCGAGGAGAGCGCTCCCCCGGTGTACGGCGTCGACAGCTGGCCGCTGGAGTGGCCGGTGACCCTCGAGCTCGTCGGGCAGATGACGACGCCCGACACGGTCGTGGTGCCGGGTCACGGGGCCGTGGTAGACCAGGACTTCCTGCACGGGCAGCGCGCCGACACCGGCATCGTCGCCGAGACGATCCACCACCTGGCCGGTCAGGGGGTCTCCCTCGAGGACGCGCTCGCCCACGAGGACTGGCCGTTCCCGCCCGAGGCGGTCGCGACCGCCGTACGCCTCGGCTACGAGCACCTCCCGCGCTCCGCGCGTCGCCTGCCTGTGCTCTGAGCGCCGGGCTAGCGTTCCTCGGTGACCTCCCCCCGCTACGGCAACGACGTCCTCCAGACCGACTGGCGCGCCCCTGCCCGCGGCCGTGCGACCGAGGTCGCGGCCGACAAGGGCCTGGTCGTCGAGGAGGTCACCACCGACTGGTGCGGCGAGATCGTCGCCGTCGAGCGCGACCTCGACACCGTCACGCTGGAGGACCGCCGCGGTCGACGCCGCACCTTCCCCCTGGGCCCGGGCTTCCTGCTGGAGGGCCGGCCGGTGATCCTGCGGCCGCCCTCGCGCACCGGCCCCGCCCAGCCGACGCGTACGGCGTCCGGCTCGGTCGCCGTGCAGGGCGCCAAGGCGCGCGTCGCCCGGGCCAGCCGGATCTTCGTCGAGGGCCGCCACGACGCCGAGCTGGTCGAGAAGGTCTGGGGCGACGACCTGCGCGTCGAGGGCGTCGTGGTCGAGTACCTCGCCGGCGTCGACGACCTCCCCTCCCACCTGGCCGACTTCGGTCCCGGCCCGTCGCGACGCGTCGGCGTGCTCGTCGACCACCTCGTGCGCGGGTCCAAGGAGAGCCGCATCGCCGACGCGGTCGTGCGCGGGCCGCACGGCAAGCACGTCCTCGTGGTCGGCCACCCCTACGTCGACGTGTGGCAGGCGGTGAAGCCCGCGCGCCTCGGACTGGAGAAGTGGCCCGTCGTGCCGCGCTCGATGGAGTGGAAGCACGGCATCTGCATGCACCTCGGCTGGCCGCACCGCACCCAGGCCGACATCGCCCAGGCCTGGAAGCGGATCCTCGGGCAGGTGCGCTCGTTCCAGGACCTCGAGCCCGCCTTCCTGGGCAGGGTCGAGGAGCTGATCGACTTCGTGACCGCGGGCCCCGAGGACCGCTGAACGGCGGCCGCTGCGAGTAGATTTCTTGTCATGACGACACCTCCCGGCGCCGGCAGCCCTCCGCCCCCACCACCGCCACCCCCGCCGCCTCCGTCGCGGGGCCCGGGCCCGTCGGAGCCGCCGCACCCCTCGGGCACGACCCAGGACGAGCGCACCTGGGCCCTGGTCGCGCACATCGGGTCGCTCGGCGCCGTCGCGGTGGGCGGCCTCGCCTTCCTGGCCCCGCTCGTCGTGATGCTGGTCAAGGGCAACGAGTCGGCCTTCGTGCGCGAGCACGCCGTGGAGTCGCTCAACTTCCAGCTGAGCATGCTGATCTACGTGATCGTCGCGTTCGTGCTGGCGTTCGTGCTGATCGGCTTCCTCATCCTGCCCGTGCTGGCGGTGGTCTGGATCGTGACCGTCGTCCTCGGCACGATGCGGGCCTCGGAGGGGCGGCCCTACCGCTACCCGATGACCATCCGCTTCGTGAGCTGAGCGGCGGTCAGTCCAGCAGGTCGCGGACGACCCCGTCGGCCAGCAGGCGTCCCCGCACGGTGAGCCGGACCCGGTCCCCCACGACGTCGAGGAGCCCCTCCTGCTCCAGCGCGGGCAGCCGGCGCTGCTCGTCGTACGCCAGCACCGAGGTCGGCAGCCCCTCGGCCAGGCGGATCCCCAGCAGGAGCGCCTCGGTGTGGCGTTCCTCCGCCGTGAGCTCCTCACGTCCCGCCTCGGGCGACTCGCCCGCGTCGAGCCGCCGGGCGTACTCCGCCGGGTGCTTGACGTTCCACCACCGCACGCCGTCGCGGTGCGAGTGCGCACCTGGGCCCACGCCCCACCAGTCGTCGCCGCGCCAGTAGCCCAGGTTGTGCCGACAGCGGGCGGCGTCGTCGCGCGCCCAGTTGGAGACCTCGTACCACCCCAGCCCGGCCCTCCCGAAGCGCTCGTCGGCGAGGACGTACTTGTCGGCCAGGTCGTCGTCGTCGACCGGCGCGACCTCGCCCCTCCGGACGCGTCGGGCCAGGGCGGTGCCCTGCTCCACGACGAGGGAGTACGCCGAGACGTGGTCGGGCGCGCAGGCGAGGGCGGAGTCGACCGAGGTCGCCCAGTCCTCCAGCGACTCCCCCGGCGTGCCGTAGATCAGGTCGAGGCTCACCTGGTCGAACCCGGCCGCGCGCGCCCACTCCACGACCCGCGGCACCCGCTCGGGGTCGTGGGTGCGGTCGAGGACGGCGAGCACCGGACGGACCGCTGACTGCATGCCGAAGGAGATCCGGTTGAGGCCGCCCTCGCGCAGTCGGGCCAGGTCGTCGGCGCTCACGCTGTCGGGGTTGGCCTCGGTGGTCACCTCCGCGTCGGGCGCCAGCCCGAACGTCTCATCGATCCCGGCAACGAGTCGGGTGAGGTCCTCCGGCGGCAGCAGGGTCGGTGTCCCTCCCCCGAAGAAGACGGTCGAGACCGGACGGTCCTCGTCGGGCCACGTGGCGCGGGCGAACCTCACCTCGGCCAGCGCCGCCTCGGCGTACGTCGCCCGCGAGGCCCCGGCCGGCGCGGAGGCACCGCCGAGCTCGGACGCGGTGTAGGTGTTGAAGTCGCAGTAGCCGCACCGCACCGAGCAGAACGGGACGTGGACGTAGAAACCGAGCACGGCCCCATTGTCCCCGGGGGCGCTGTGCGCCCCCGGGCCGGACCGGCTCAGGTGTAGAGCTTGTCGATGACGTCGGAGTAGTTGGTCTCCACCACGTTGCGCTTGACCTTCATCGACGGCGTGAGCTCACCGGACTCCACCGACAGGTCGTGGTCGAGGAGCTCGAACTTCTTGATCGTCTCCCAGCGGTTGAGCTGGTTGTTGAGCTCGTCGACGTACGTCGCGACCATCGCGCGGCACGCGTCGCTGGAGACGATCTCGGAGTAGGACTTGCCGCCCAGGTTGTTCTCCTTGGCCCAGTCGACGATCGAGTCGGGGTCGAGGGTGACCAGCGCGATGCAGTAGTTGCGCTCGTTGCCGAAGACCATGAACTGGCTGGCGTAGGGGCAGATCGCCTTGAACTTGGCCTCGATCGCGGGCGGGGCGATGTACTTGCCGCCGGAGGTCTTGAACAGCTCCTTGATCCGACCGGTGATGGTCAGGAAGCCCTCGTCGTCGAGCGAGCCCTTGTCGCCGGTGTGCAGCCAGCCGTCGGCGTCGAGGGTCTTCTCGGTCTCCTCCTGCAGGTTGTGGTAGCCGTCCATCACGTTGGGGCCGCGGACCAGGATCTCGTCGCCCTCGCCGAGCTTGACCTCGCTGCCGGGGAAGACCTTGCCGACGGTGCCGATGCGGTAGTCGTCGGGGTGGTTGACGAAGGCGCCCGCGGAGGTCTCGGTGAGCCCGTAGCCCTCGAGGATCAGGACGCCGGCGGCCTCGAACCACTGCGCGATGTCGCGGTTGAGGGCCGCGGCGCCGGAGATGAAGAAGCGGACGCGGCCACCGAAGCGCTCGCGGACCTTGCTGAAGACCAGCTTGTCGAACACGGCGTGCTGCAGCTTGAGCGGCAGCGGGACCGACTTGCCCTCGTGCTGGAGTCGCTTGACCTCCTTGCCGACCTTGAAGGCCTGGGTGAAGATCTTGAGCTTGGCGCCACCCTCGGACTCAGTCATCGTCGAGATGCGCGCGTGGGCCTTCTCGAAGATGCGGGGCGCGGCGCCCATGAAGGTCGGCTTGACCACGGCCAGGTTGTCGATGATCTTGTCGACCCGGCCGTCGACGGCGGTTGCGAACCCGCAGGCCAGCTGTGAGGACAGCAGGACCTTGCCGAACGAGTGGGCCATCGGCAGCCAGAGGTACTGCAGGTCGTCCTCGTCGAGGATGCCCTGGGCCTGGATGACCGCGCCCTCGAAGGTCCAGGACTTGTGCTTGAGCCGCACGCCCTTGGGGCGGCCCGTGGTGCCCGAGGTGTAGATCAGCGTGGCCAGCGAGTCGCCGGTGGTGTTGGCGACGCGGTCCTCCACGACGCCCGGCTCGGCCTCGAGCCTGTCCTTGCCGAGCTGCTCGAGCTCGGCCAGCGTCATCACCCAGTCGCCGTCGCCTTCGCCGTCGAGGAGCACGACCTTGTCGAGGTGCGGCAGCTCGCTGCGGTGGGAGGTCAGCTTCTCGAGCTGGCCGGCGTCCTCGGCGAACACCACGCGGCACTCGGAGTCGGCCAGGATGTAGGCGACGTCCTCGGCGTTGGTGGAGGGGTAGACCGTCGTGGTGGCGGCGCCGGCGCACATCACCGCGAGGTCGGCCAGGATCCACTCGTAGCGGGTGTTGGCGGCGATGCCGACGCGCTGCTCGGGCTCGAGGCCGAGGGCCACGAGACCGGCGGCGAGCCGGGCGACGCGGGCGCCGGTCTCCTTCCACGTGATCGACTCCCAGTGGTCGCCCACGGGGAAGCGGTAGGCCTCGAGGTCGCCGCTGGCCTGGACCCGGTCGAGGAACTGGCGGCTGACGGTCATGGGGCGGTTGTCGATCGCGCTCTGATCGATGACGACAGGAGACACAAGCACCCTCTTCTTCGCTCCGACGGGGATGGCTGAACCCTAGCCGGTCCCGTCCACGTGATCCTGCGCACGGTCGTAGACCTCCGGGGGCAGCCCGTCGACCTCGAGGAGGAGCGGCAGCAGGCCGGGCTCGGCGTGCAGGGCGCGGAACACCGTCCCGATGGTCAGGCCGTGGTCGGGGACGTGCAGCACGTCGACCGGGTCACCTGCCGCCACGTGGCCCCGGCCGAGGACGGAGAGGTAGAGACCGGGCCGTCCGTACGCCGTGAAGCGCTCGACCCAGCCGGTGCTGTCGCAGCCCTGGAGACCCATCCAGCGCTCGAACCTCGGGCTCGGCATCCGCACCGTGGTGACCGCGAAGCGGGCGGTGCCGATCATCCACTCCTCGCCGACGACGCAGCGGTTGAGGTCGAGGTCGGTGGTGGTGAGGTTCTCCCCGAAGAGGCCGGGCCGCACCGACCTGCCCAGCTCGCGCTCCCAGTGGGCCAGGTCCTCGGCGGCGTGGACGTGCAGCGCCCGGAACGTGCCGCCGTGCCGCCGCTCGTCGGCCACGCCGTCGCCCTCCAGCCCGAGGTTGCCGACGGTCACCGGCCCGAAGCGCGGGATCTTGTCGATGCCGGTGACCAGGCGGGGCTTCTCCTCGACCACGCGCGGGAGCCCGGCGTTGACGGAGACGATGCGTGGGTTCACAGGGGCATCGTGGCGCACGCGAGCCGACCGCGGGCCCGACTCCGCGAGGTCAGTCCTCGCCCTGGACCGCCTTGGCGACCGTGACCGCCCGGGTCACCAGGTCGTCGCTCTCCGGCGTCGGCTCCTCGAGCTGCTGCAGCCCGAAGGCGAGCAGCCGGAGCACGACCCAGTCCCGGGCCCGGTCCTCGTCGAGCCCCGCGGTGTCGATGATCGTGAAGAAGCGCCTGCGCACCGCGTCGCGCACGTCCCCGGTCGCGACCGCGTCGTCCCAGCGGTTCCACAGCATCGGGGCGGGCTCGAGGTGGGGGTCTCCGCTGAGCGGTTTGGGGTCGATCACCACCCAGTCGCCGTCGTAGTCCTTGCCCTCCGGTGCCTCGAGCACGTTGTCGCCGTGCAGGTCGCCGTGCACCAGCGTGCCGTCGGTGTCCCGGTCGCTGGCCAGGTCGCGGGCCAGCGACACCGCCTGCTGGACCAGCCGCTGCGGCAGGGGCGCGCTCCGTGGCAGCCCCGCCAGCGCCTCGCCCCAGCGCGAGCAGACGTCGCTGAGCCGGTGGAACTGCGGCGAGGCGGGGACGTGCAGGTCGGCGTACCTCAGCGCGACCTGCTCGCACGCCTCCTCGACGTCGACCTCGTTGAGCTTGCGCTCGCCGAGCCGGTCGATCAGCAGCGCCCGGCGGTGCGGGTCGGCCCGGAGCAGGGCGGCGGCCCCCCGCCCTCCCCAGCGCCGCAGGGCGAGGTGCTCGTGCTCGGTCTCGTCGTCGGGGAAGGAGAGCTTGAGGACGGCCGTGCGACCGTCGGTCAGCACCGGCAGGACGAGACCGACGAAGCCGTGCATCGGGATGCCGTCGGGCTCGAGGTCCCACTCCTCCATGAGGTCGGAGACCGTGTCGGGGAGCGCCTCGACCCACGCCGCCCAGTCGGGGCCGCGCTCGGCCATCCCGAGGACCCCGTCGGGCAGCGTGACCGGCATCAGGCCACGGTAGAGCGCTCGGGCACGGGTACGACGGCCGAGCGCCGCTGGGCGCGTCGCAGCGTCCCGAGGATCGCGGGACCGAGCAGCACCAGGGCGAGGCTGTTGGTGACGGCCCGGCCGGTGTCCCAGCTGCCGGTCGAGGTGAGCAGCGTGTAGACCCCGAACGTGCGCAGGTTGTCCCACACGGGCGCTCCGGCGACGTAGGACAGCGAGCCCTCGTGACCGGGCACCGCGATGCCGACGGCGTAGGGCCAGGACGACAGGTTCATCAGCAGGCCGAAGCCGTAGGCGCACGCGACCCCGTAGACCACCAGCAGCGCGATCTCGCGGCGGCCGCGCCACGCGCGGGGACCGCTGCGTCGCGGCAGGAGACCCGCGCCGAGGCCGATCCAGGCCGAGCACATCATCTGGTAGGGCAGCCACGGCCCCACCCCGCTCGTGAGCAGCGCCGAGGCGAACAACGACGTCACCCCGAGCACGAAGCCGAAGGCCGGGCCCAGCACGCGCCCGGCCAGGATCAGCAGGAAGAAGACCAGCTCCACCCCCGCCAGGCCGGCTCCGAGCGAGCGGAGCGCCCCGTTGACCGCGGTCAGGACCCCCAGCAAGGCAAGGGTCTTGGCGTCCATGCCGCCCTCGGACAGCTCGGCGAGCACGACCACGACGACCAGCGGCAGCAGCGCCAGGAACAGGAACGGCGGCGTGACCTGGTCGGCGCCCGCCGGCGGCGTGAGCAGCAGCGGCCAGCAGAACATCACCAGGGCGGCGACGGACGCCAGCACCAGGGTGAGCGCGGTGCGGGGCCCGATGCGCATCGCGGTCATGCGGCACCTCCGGGCACGGGCCGTAGCGCACGGCGCACCTCGGTCACCGTGAGCCACGGGGCGCCGAGCACCTTGGTGACCTGCGGGGCGAAGGCCGGCGACTCGGCGAGCACGGTCGCGGCGGGGCCCTCCGAGACGACCTCCCCGCCGGCCAGCACCAGCACGCGGTCGGCGACCTCGGCGGCGAACTCCACGTCGTGGGTGGCCACGAGCACCGCGCGTCCCTCCCCCGCGAGCTCGGCCAGGACGGCCGCGAGCGAGCGCTTGGCCTCGTAGTCCAGTCCCCTGGTCGGCTCGTCGAGCGCGACCACCGCGGGGTCGGCGGTCAGCATCACCGCGAGCACGAGGGCGAGGCGCTGCCCCTCCGACAGGTCGCGGGGGTGACGGCCGAGGTCGACCCCCGGCACGAGCCGGTCGAGCAGGACCGCGCAGCTGCCGTCGGGCACGCCCGCCTGCTGGTCGGCCGCCCGGCACTCCCCCGCGACGGTGTCAAGGTAGAGCAGGTCCGAGGCGGTCTGCGGCACCAGGCCGACCAGGCGGCGGGCCTCACCGGCCGGCTCGGCCGCGGGGTCGCGACCGTCGACGGACACGGTCCCCTGCGACCGGGACCGGGCTCCCTGGAGCGCCCAGAGCAGCGAGGACTTGCCGGACCCGTTGCGGCCCATGAGCGCGACCACCTCGCCCGCCCGCGCCTGCAGCGACACCCCCGCCACCGCGGTGGTGCGGCCGTAGCGGACCACCACGCCGCTCGCGTCCAGCACGACCGCGCCGCTGGACGTCGTACGACGGGCAGGCTCGGCCAGGCGCTCGCGCAGGGGCGAGGTGCGGCGGCGCGCGTCACGGACCGTGAGGGGCAGCGGCTGCCAGCCGGCCAGGCGGCCGAGCTCGACCAGCGGGGGCGCGACGACCGAGTGCCGCAGGAGCTCGGCCGGCGGCCCCTCGGTCAGGCGGCCGTCCTCGAGCACGAGCATGCGGTCGGCGAACGGGACCACGCGCTCCATGCGGTGCTCGGCCACGAGCACGGTGAGCCCGAGGTCGCTGACCAGCCGGGCCAGGGTGCCGAGCACGTCCTCGGCGGCGGTCGGGTCCAGGGCCGAGGTCGGCTCGTCGAGCACGAGCACGCGGGGGTGCATGGTGAGCACGGCGCCGATCGCGACCCGCTGCTGCTGCCCGCCGGACAGGGCGCGCAGCGGGCGGTCGCGCAGGTCGTGGATGCCGAGCAGGTCGAGGGTCTCCTCGACGCGGCGCCGCATCGTGCCGGGGTCGGTGCCGAGCTGCTCCATGCCGTAGGCGAGCTCCTCCTCGACGGTCGAGGTGACGAACGCCGCGAGCGGGTCCTGCGCCACGTGCCCCACGAGGTGGGCCAGCTCGCGCGGGGGGACCCCGACGACGGACTGCCCGCCGACCACCACGTCGCCGGTGAGCACCCCGCCGGTGAAGGACGGCACGAGCCCGTTGACGGTCCGCAGCAGCGTCGACTTGCCGGACCCGGTGCGGCCGGCCAGCAGCACCAACTCGGCCTCGGGGACCTCGGCGTCGACCCCGTCGAGCACGGGGGCGCCGGGCTCCTCCTCGGTGCCGGGGTAGGCGAAGCGCACCTCACGCCACCTGATCACGGCCGGTCACCTCCTCACGCGGGGCGGGGGCAGGGACGAGCGGCTGCTCGGGCTCCTCGCGCAGGCGCGGGTCGGGCACGACCAGCAGCGGGAGCAGCCCGGCGACCACCACGAGCAGGGCCGTCACGGTGAGGGGCGGCAGCAGGGCCGGCGCGGGGTAGGCCACCGCCGGGGTCCGGTGCGCCACGACGACGACCAGCGCGCAGGCGGCGATCCCGGCCCCGGCGACCAGCGACTCGGGCAGCCGCCACAGGTCGGGGCGGTAGCGCGTGCGCTCGACCCGGGCTCCGGCGGACACCACGCCCCCGACGGCGGCGACGACGGCGACCACCAGGAGCGGGCCGCCCAGCCAGCGAGGGGCGGCCGAGTCGAGGACGGCGTAGGCCCCGACGCAGACGCCGACCAGCCCGGTGAGCAGGAGGGTGGCGGTGAGGCGTCGCTGCCCCGGCGTCGCGCTCCCCCGTCGTCCGTAGCCCCGCGCGTCCATCCCGGCCGCCAGGTCGAGGGACCGGTCGAGCGCGTCCTCGAGGACCGGGACCACGATGCGCCGCAGCGCCCCGATGCCGCGGCCGACGTCGCCGCGCAGCCGGCGCGCCCGACGCACGCGGTCGACGCTCTCGGCCAGCTGCGGGAACAGCGACAGCGCGATCACCACCGCGGCTCCCACCTCGTAGAGCGCGGCGGGGAGCGCGGCGAGGAGCCGTCGTGGGTTGGCCAGGGTGTTGGCCGCGCCCACGCACACCAGGATCGTGGCCAGCCGCAGCCCGTCGGCGAACCCGGCGCCGAGCGACTCTGCGGTCACCGGTCCGAGCAGGGTGAGGCCGGTGGTCCAGTCCGGCAGCGGCACCTGGGGCAGGTCGAGCAGCACGTGGGCGTCGGGAGCGGCGTACGCCGACCCGAAGAGCACGCGGAAGCCCAGGCGCAGCAGCACGACGACGAGGCCGAGGAGCAGGTAGAGGCGGAACCCCAGGGCCCACGGGGCGTCCGTGCGCCGCAGGACCACGACGAGGCAGGCGACCCCGACCACCAGGCCCAGCAGCAGCGGGTTGGTCGTCCGCGACGCCGCGGCGGCGAGACCCAGCGCCCACACCCACCACGCGAGCGGGTGCAGGTCACGGGTGCCGGACCGCAGCGTCACGGACGTGCCCATCGGCTCAGGGCCTCCTGCGACGGTGGGCCACGACCGCCGCCGTGCCGGCCAGGAGGGAGAGACCGCCCAGGCCCGCGACCGCCGCGATGCCGGTGTCGTTGCCGACCCCGTCGCCGCCGCTCTGGTCGCCGTCGGTGACGGTCCCGAACGACCCGTCGGCCCGGTCCGCGCTGTCGGCGCTGTCCGCGCTGTCGGTGCTCTCGGTGCTGTCGGTGGTCGGGCCGTCGGTCGGCGTGGCCGTGGACGGGGTGCCGCTCGGCTGACGCGTCGGCGTCGCGCGGGGTGCTGTGCGCGACGCGCTCGGGGAGGCCGTGCGGGCCGGACCCGTCGCGGCGCGCGTCGAGGAGCCCGCCGTCGGCCGCGCCTGGCTGGACGAGGCCGGGGCGGCCGGGGCCGGCGCCGTCGAGTGCGGCGGGGACGAGGGCCGCTTGGTCGGCCGCGGGCTGCTCGTCGTCGGGGACGCGGAGGGGCTCGGCGGCGGGTTGCGCCGCGGAGCCGCCCCGGGGTTCTCCCGTGTCCCGCCGTCCTCGAACCGCCACCCGATGGTCCAGCCGTCCTTGGGCGTCAGGCTGTAGGCGCCCTGGGTGGAGTAGGTCCACCCACGGCTCCCGTCGGACCAGAACAGCCCCCAGTAGGCGTCCTCCGGCGGCGTGCGGGTGCACGACTCCTTGTCGTGCTCCTGGTCGGGCTTCCCGTTGATCCGGCAGACGAAGGGCTGGCCCTGGACGTTGGTGATCTCGAACCCGCCGTCACCGGTCACCACGGCGGCGTTGTGCCCGGAGCCGTTCGGGACGCAGGCCTGCTGGACGCCACCGCCGAGGGGCCCGAAGTCGACCACGACCGAGACCCCGGTGCGGCCGGAGCACGACCCGCCGGCGGCCTGGGCCGGGGACCCCGCCAGCGGGTGCGGCCCGACCAGGAGCACGGCGAGGCCGAGCCCGAGGGCGCAGAGGACCAGCACCCGCCGGACGGTCGCCCTGCTCATCGGAGCGTGACCGCCTGGGTCGCCGTGCGGCTCACGCGGCTGCCGACGGCGCGCAGGGTCACCCTCGCGCGGCGGTCGGGCATCCTCACCTGGGCGACCACACGCCCGGTGGCGGGCACGCGGCCCTGCGCGAGAACGACGCCGGCCTGACGGACCGCCCAGCGCTCGCCCGGCTTCAGCCCCCGGATCGTGACCGTGACACGCGAGCCCCGCGGGGCCCGGTCGGGCGCCACGAAGCCCAGGGTGCGCCTGGGCAGCAGCGAGGGCAGCGCGAGGGCGCCCTCGGCAGCGGCGCGCTGCCAGGTCCGCTTCGCGCCACGGGAGACGCCGTCCTTCTTGCCGTCGGCGAGGTCGGTGTCGCTGTAGGCGACCGAGCCGTTGTAGCCCTTCAGCCTCGGGTGCTGCTTGATGGTCAGCCCGTCGACCTGGTGCCGGCGGACCCAGGCTGCGGCGGTGCCGGCCGGGCCCGGGTGGCCGGTCGAGGCCAGGGCGTAGGCCGCGAGGCCCGTGGAGTTGGCGTTGGCGACCCCGTTGCCCACGAACGAGCCGTCGATGCGCTGGCGACGGACCAGCCAGGAGACGGCGTCGTCGATGTCGTCGGTGAGGCCCTTGACGCCTGCGGCCCTGGCCGCGAGGAGGGCGCGGATGCCGTGGGCCGTGGCGTCGACGCTGGGCGACCTCTGCGCCTCGGGGGCGCCGTCGCACGTGTGGTCGGCCCCGTCCATGCCCTCACGGAACCAGCCCGCGGCGCACTGCTGCTGGAGCAGGAACGCGGTGGTGTCGTCGAGGAGACCGTCGTGCAGCGCCGCGAACGCACGCACGACGAACGCCTGCCCGATGGTGTTGGAGTAGTCGGCGGAGTACTGGTCGGTGGGGTCCACGCGGTCCTTGGCGCGGCCGTGCTCGCTGGAGGCACCGGTCACCACGCGGTCACGCAGCTCGTCGTCGAGCTTCCCGCCGGCGTAGGAGTCGATGTCGCGGCCGGCGCTCACCGCCACCTGGACCAGCTTGCCGAGCGGGCCGGCGTACGCACCCTGGCCGGTGTAGGCGTCCGCCTGGCCCGCCATCGCGTCCAGGATCGCCCGCTGCTCCGCGGCGTGCCCGCCGAGGCGGCGGAAGGCGTAGACCAGGTCCAGCGAGAGGCCGTGGTCGGTGGTGGGGTTCCAGGTGCCGGCGGGGTACTCGTACTCCCCGTGGACCAGGTCGTCCTTGCCGAGCTGACGGGAGAGGTAGTCCGCGGACCGCGAGCCGGCGGTGGCGCCGGTCTCGACGTCGGCGGCGGTGAGGGCCTGTGCCGGTACGGCGGCCAGGGCGAGCCCGAGCACGGTCCCGGAGACCAGGAGCGCGCGGCGCGGCGCGCGGGTGCGCGCACGGAGGTGTGACATGAGAGGAGTCCTTCCCGCTGCACTACGGGACAGGACACGGAGGGCCCGGGGGCCACGGTCCCACCCTGCGATCCACGACAGCGTGAGGTCGGTCCCCGCCCGACCAGGTGCTCCGGCTCCCCTCCGCCGAGGACGTCGGTCGACGTGGTCGGAGGGCTACGGTTGCGGGTCAGCGCCGGACTCGGACCGGCTTCCCCTGGTGCGTGCGGTGAGGTTGTCTGCCGCCGATCGGCGGCGCTTCACAGTAGCACCGGGGCCTGCCCCCGAGACCGCCGTCCGCGCCCGCTCAGCGGGAGGAGACCACGGTCACACCGGCGCGGCCCTTGCGGTTGCCGAACGCGACCAGGCGCGTGGTGCGGCGCGTCGCGCGGAGCACCACCTGCACCCGGCCCCGGGCCCCGGCGGTGCCCGACGCGACGACCTTGCCGTCGCGCTCGAGGGCGTAGCGCTCCCCCACGGCCAGGCCGCTGAGCCGGACCAGCAGCTTGCGGTGCCAGCGCGTCGCGCTGACCCCGAGCGTGCGCTCCGGCAGCAGTGCCGTCAGGCCGGGTGCTGCGAGCGAGGTGGACTGCACCCACGACTTGCGCGTGGCGCGGGTGATGCCGACCCGCTGCGCCCGGACCAGGGCGCGACGGCTCCACGCGATCGCGCCCCGCTGGCCCCGCAGGACGGGGTGGTGCTTGATCATCCGGTCGTCGACCTGGTGGCGCAGCAGCCACGTCGCGGCGTTGCCGGCCGGCCCCAGGCGCCCGGTCGCCTTGAGGGCGATGGCGGCCAGGGCGGTGCTGCGGGCGTTGACCGGCTGGCCCTCGTCCTCGGCCACGCCGCCGTTGGGCCCGACCTGCCGGGCCAGCCACCGGGACGCGGCGACGATCTCGTCGCCGAGGTGCCGCACGCCCTGGCTGCGGGCCGCGCGCAGCGCCAGGATCGCCATCGCGGTCGAGTCGACGCTCGAGATCCGGTTGCGCATCTCGGTGCTGCCCTTGCAGGTGTAGTCCGCGGAGTCCAGCATCGGCCGGAAGTGGCCGGCGGGGCAGGCCTGGCGGGCCAGGAAGCGCGCCACGATCGGGAGCGAGCGGCTGTGCACCGCGGCGAGGGCCTGGACGGCCCAGGCCTGGGAGATCGTGTCACTGGTGTCGCCGCCCCAGCCCGAGTCCATGACCCGGCCGCGCTGCGGGCTGCGCTCGACCTGGTAGATCATCCCGGCCAGCGAGCGCCGCAGGCGCCCGTCGGCGTACGACGAGAGGCGGAGCCCCGAGGTCGCGGCGAGGTAGACCATGCGCGCCGTGGCCTCGGCGTAGCGGCCCTGCAGCTCGCCCTCGCGGTAGTGGACGTAGCGGCGGGAGGGGGCCTGCAGCGCCTTGACCATGGCGAGCCGCGTCCCGTCGCCGGGGTCGAGCCGGCGCAGCGCCATGGCGACGTCGACGCTGAGGCTGGGGTAGGCCGGGCCGGGCACCGAGCGCGTCACCCAGCGCACCCGCTTGCCGGTCGCCTTCTTGCCGGCCTTCCCGGACTGGGGGGACCTGGCGGGGAGGACGACGCGGACCTTGGCGCGCCGCGACGGGGCGTTGACCAGGTGGGTGGAGTCGCCGACACGGCGCTCGAGCCAGGCCACGCTGTCGACGACGGCGGCCTCGCTGCGCACCGAGGTCGCGGCACGCGGGCGCGCCTGGGCGCCACCGGTCAGGGCGGGCGCGGCGAGCAGACCGACCACGAGCGCGAGCAGGGGCACGGCCAGGACGGCGGCACGGCCCTGCGGGGAGGGGCGGCGGGACGGGAGCGACATGGAGGTCCTTGTCGAGCGGGGAAGCGACCGGGGCACCGGGACCGTGGCCCCATCTCACAGGTCACACGAGTCCCAGGTGTCACACTGCCGAAGTCACGAAACGGACTCCAGCGGACACGCCGCACGGGCCCGGATGGCCTCGCTCACACCCCGCCGGCCCCCCGACGGGGCGGGGCTCAGCGCTTGTCCTTGCCGACGCCCTCGCCGGTGGAGAGCGCGGCGATGAACGCCTCCTGGGGGACCTCGACGCGGCCGACCATCTTCATCCGCTTCTTGCCCTCCTTCTGCTTCTCCAGCAGCTTGCGCTTGCGGCTGATGTCGCCGCCGTAGCACTTGGCCAGCACGTCCTTGCGGATCGCGCGGATCGTCTCCCGCGCGATCACCCGGGAGCCGATCGCCGCCTGGATCGGCACCTCGAACTGCTGCCTGGGGATGAGCTCCTTGAGCTTGCCGACCAGCGCGACGCCGTAGGCGTAGGCCGCGTCGCGGTGCACGATCGCGCTGAAGGCGTCGACGGTGTCGCCGTGCAGCAGGACGTCGACCTTGACCAGGTCGGCCGCCTGGTCGCCGACCGGCTCGTAGTCGAGGGAGGCGTAGCCCTTGGTGCGCGACTTCAGCGCGTCGAAGAAGTCGAAGACGATCTCGGCCAGCGGCAGCGTGTAGCGCATCTCCACGCGGTCCTCGGAGAGGTAGTCCATCCCCTGCAGGGTCCCGCGCTTGCCCTGGCAGAGCTCCATGATCGTGCCGATGTAGTCGCTCGGCGACAGGATCGTGGCCTTGACCACGGGCTCGCGCACCTCGGCGACCTTGCCCGAGGGGAACTCGCTCGGGTTGGTGACCACGAGCTCGGTGCCGTCGTCCATCGTCACGTCGTAGACCACGTTGGGCGTGGTCGAGATCAGGTCGAGGTTGAACTCCCGCTCCAGCCGCTCGCGCACGATCTCCATGTGCAGCAGGCCGAGGAAGCCGATGCGGAACCCGAAGCCGAGCGCGCCCGAGGTCTCGGGCTCGTAGGTCAGCGCCGCGTCGTTGAGCTGCAGCTTGTCCAGCGCCTCGCGCAGGTCGGGGTAGTCGTCGCCGTCGATCGGGTAGAGCCCGGCGAACACCATCGGGTTGGGGTGCTTGTAGCCGCCCAGCGCCTCGGTGGCGCCGTTGTGCTGGGAGGTCACCGTGTCACCGACCCGGGACTGGCGGACCTCCTTCACGCCGGTGATGAGGTAGCCGACCTCGCCGACCCCGATCTCGCCGGCCTTGACCGGCTCGGGCGAGATCACGCCGACCTCGAGCATCTCGTGCACCGCGCCGGTCGACATCATCTTGATCCGGTCGCGGTGGGTGAGCTTGCCGTCGACCACGCGGACGTAGGTGACCACGCCGCGGTAGGTGTCGTAGACGGAGTCGAAGATCAGCGCCCGGGGCGGGGCATCGGCCACGCCGACCGGGGCGGGGGTCTGGCGCACGATCTCGTCGAGCAGGTGCGAGACGCCCTCGCCGGTCTTGGCCGAGACGCGGAGGACCTCGTCGGGGTCGCAGCCGATGATGCCGGCGAGCTCGGCGGCGTACTTCTCCGGCTCGGCGCCGGGCAGGTCGATCTTGTTGAGCACCGGGACGACGTGCAGGTCGGCACCCAGAGCGAGGTAGAGGTTGGCCAGCGTCTGGGCCTCGATGCCCTGTGCGGCGTCGACCAGGAGCACGGCCGCCTCGCACGCCTCGAGCGAGCGCGAGACCTCGTAGGTGAAGTCGACGTGCCCCGGGGTGTCGATCATGTTGAGCACGTAGGTCTCGCCGGCGCCCTCGCCGTCGGCGACCGTCCACGGCATCCGCACGGCCTGGCTCTTGATCGTGATGCCGCGCTCGCGCTCGATGTCCATGCGGTCGAGGTACTGCGCGCGGGCGCTGCGCTCGTCGACCACCCCGGTCAGCTGCAGCATGCGGTCGGCCAGCGTGGACTTGCCGTGGTCGATGTGCGCGATGATGCAGAAGTTGCGGATGATCGCAGGCGGCGTCTGCCCAGGCTGGGGCGCGGAAGTCTTGCTCGGCGGCACGGTCAGCTCTCGTCGAGGCGTCAGGGGACCCGCCAAGTCTCCCACAGCAGGAGTGGTTGGATCGCAGCCATGCATCCCCCTCTCCACCCCGCCGACGTGGGCCGCGTCCCCCACGCCGGCACCGCGATGCGGCTGCACTGGGAGCACCTGCCCCCGTTGGTGCGCCGCGAGGTCGAGCGGCGGCTCGGCAGCCCCGTCGCGAGCGCCACGTCGCAGGACTCGGGGTTCACCCCCGGCTTCGCCTCGCGTCTGGTCGGCCGCGACGGTCAGCGGCTGTTCCTCAAGGCCGCCCACCGCACCGCGCAGAAGGCGTACGCCGCGGCGTACGCCCAGGAGGTGCGGGTGCTCCGCAGCCTGCCGATGGACGACCTGCCGGCACCCGCCCTGCGGTGGTGGGAGAACGACCTCGAGGGCTGGACGGTCGTGGCGTTCGAGGACGTCGACGGGCGCCCGCCGCACCGGCCGTGGGAGGACGACGACGTCACCGCGTGCCTGGACGCGCTGGCGCGGGTGGCCGAGGTCGACCCCGACCCCGAGCCGCTGGACCTGAAGCCGCTGCACGAGGACCTGCCGACGTTCGTGACCGGCTGGGACACCGCCGACTACGCCGGGATCGACTGGCCCCACGTGGCCGAGCTCAGCGAGCTGGCGCACGCCTACCCCGAGCTGCCCGACGCCGAGCACTTCGCCCACCTGGACGGCCGCGACGACAACTTCCTGGTGCGGCCCGACGGCACCGCCCTGCTGTGCGACTGGAACTGGCCGGCGCTCGCGCCCCGCTGGGTCGACGTGGTCCACCTGCTCGTCTCGGTCCACGGCGACGGACGGGACGTGACCCGACTGCTCGCCGAGCACCCCGTCACCGCAGGGGTGCCCGACGACCACGTGGACTCCTTCGTCGCCGCCCTCGGCGGCTTCATGGCCGAGGCGGACCTGCGCCCCGTCCCGACCACCTCCCCGCACCTGGGCACCCACCGGCGCTGGTGGGCCGCGGCCTGTTGGTCCTGGCTCGCCTCCAGGCGCGGCTGGTAGCCGGTCGCGGCCGCCGGTGGTGCCTCGTCACCGGCTCCCGTAGACCAGGAAGTCGGTCGCGACGTTGCCGGAACCGGGGGCGGCGTCGGCGTAGATCGAGACGACCTTGGTCGGTACGTCGACCACGAAGGTCCGCTGGCTGTGCGGGGTGAGGGTGAAGGTCGCCAGCTGGGCCACGAGCTCGTTGCCCTCCGTGGTCGTGACCCGGAACGAGATGTTGGACGCCGAGCCGGCGCGCTCGTCGGCCATGATCCGGATCCTGCTGTAGTCCGAGACGTCGACCTTGCCGAGGAGCCTGCTGGTGCCGGCCGGGAACGAGACGGCCCCGGCCGGGGTGCGGAAGGCCAGCTCGGTGCCGCCGGCGTCGGTCTTGAGCCGGCCGTCGGTGCTCACGCGGGCGGCGTTCGAGCTGGAGGCGTCCGAGATGGTCACCAGCGATCCGGTCGCCGAGGCCGCCGTGGGCACGAGGATCGCGGCGGCCGCGACGGCGCCGAGGACGGTGACGGACCTGGGGAGCTGCGGACGGTTCATGGTGGTCTCCTGGTGAGCTGTCGCGGGGTCCTGGTGACCCGGCGTGGACCGAGGAGGCGGGTCGGCACCGCCTGATACACCAGGCGACGACACCCGCGTCACCGCCGATTTGGGGACGGCGCAACCCACCCGGTATCGTGTCTGGCTGCGTGTGCCGCACGTTGGCGCCGCCCGAGACCCTTCCCTGACGAACGAGAGACACCGAGGCCTGCTCCGTGGCGAACATCAAGTCCCAGATCAAGCGCAACAAGCAGAACATCGTCGCGCACGAGCGCAACAAGTCGGTCAAGTCCGCGCTCAAGACCGCGATCCGCAGCTTCCGCGAGGCCGCCGAGTCCGGTGACGCCACCAAGGCCAAGGAGCTCGCCGCTGCGGCGAGCCGCAAGCTCGACAAGGCCGCCTCCAAGGGCGTGATCCACAAGAACCAGGCCGCCAACCGCAAGTCGGCGATCGCCAAGAAGGCCTCCTCCCTCTGAGCCGAGGAGCCTGAGCAGGACCTGCAGGACCCCGTAGGCCTCGGCCGGCGGGGTCCTTGTCCTCTCGCGCTGCGGACCTCAGCCGGCGCCGCGTGCGCGGACGATGGCGAGCACGAGGCGCTCGAGCTCGTACGCCGGGTCGGCGGCATTGCCCTTGACCGCGGCGTCGGCGGTCGCCACGGCGCGCACGACCGTCGCCAGGCCGTCCTCGTCCCACCCGCGCAGCTGGTCGCGCAGCTTGCGGACCATGAAGGGCGCCGCCCCGATCTCGCGCGCCAGGTCGGCGTCGCGCTGGCCCCGCGGGGCCCCCTTGAGCCGGGCCAGCTGCCGCACCTTGAACGCGAACGCCCCGGTGATCGCCGGCGCCTCGCCCCCGGTCTCCATCGCCCAGCGCAGCTCGGCGAGGGCCTCGGCCGGATGTCCGGCCATCGCCAGGTCGGCGATGTCGAAGCCCTTCACGTCGGCCCGGCCGGCGTAGTAGCGCCTCACCAGCTCGGTGGTGAGCTGCTCCTGCGGGTAGTCGTCGGCCAGCTGCTGCACCGCGGCCGCGAGGCCGCGCAGGTCGGAGCCGACGGCGCGGACGAGGTACTCCGCCGCGTCACGGTCGATCCGAGCGCCGTGCGACCTGGCCTCGACGCCGACGAAGTCGAGGTAGGCGTTGCCCTTGGGCTTCTCCGACTTGTGCTCCTCGACCCCTGGCAGCTTGCGCAGCCGGTTGAGCAGGCCCGCGCCCTTCTGCCCGCCCTCGTGGACCAGCACCAGCGCGATGTCGGGCTCGGGGGCCTCGGCGTAGGCGACCAGGCCGTCGAACAGCGAGTCGTCGACGTCCTGCACCCCGCGGACGACCACGCACCTGGTGGTCGAGAACAGCGAGGGCGCGGAGAGCTCACCGAGGGTCCCCGGCGTCAGCTGCTGCCCGTCGGTGGCGCTGACCTCGGCCTCGGGGTCGGCCCGGCGGACCGCCGCGCGGACGGCGGTCACGACGCGCTCGTTGAGGAACTCCTCCGGCCCGCTGACCAGCACGACCCGCCCCAGCGGCTGGAGCGCCTGGCCGGACGGTGAGGTCGCGGTGGGGGCTGGCATGCGGTCAGCGTGCCACACCGCGCCGACGGGTCCGCGGTGACGTCCGCGTCCCTGACGCGCCTCCCCGCTCCCCCTCGCCCACTGCTCAGCCACGGCCCACGACCGACGGACCGTCCGGACCTGGCACGACCGCCAGGTCGCCCTCGAGGTCGGTGCGGTGGACCTGCGTGCCGGCGGCGCGGAGCAGCGCCAGGGTCCGCGCGGACGGGTGGCCGTAGTCGTTGTCCTCCCCCACCGACACCAGCCCGAGCGACGCGCCCAGGCCCTGCAGCAGCCGGTCGTCCTGGTGGGCGCTGCCGTGGTGGGGCACCTTGATGACGTCGACCGGGGCGAGCCCGTCGAGCCTGACCAGGGGCGCCTGCGACGGCGGTTCGACGTCGCCGGCGAGCAGGAGCCGCAGGCCCCGGGTGACGACCAGGAGGACCAGCGAGGCGTCGTTGGGGTTGTCGTCGACCAGGTGCTGCGGGGCCACGACCTGCCAGGTGAGCGCACCGGCGCGCACCACCTCGGCGTACGCCGGCACGCGGACGGGGATGCCGCGCGCGGCGGCCAGGCGCGAGACGTAGGCGGCGCCGTAGGCCGGCTCGGCGAACCCGGTGACCTGGATCTCCCCCACCCGCCGGCCCCGCAGCACCCCCTCGAGCCCGTCGACGTGGTCGGCATGGAAGTGGGTGAGGACGACGGCGGTGACCTCCCGCACCCCCAGACGGCCCAGGCAGCGGTCCACCAGCCGCGGCTCGGGCCCCGCGTCGACCACCACCGCCCGGTGCGGCCCCGCGTGGAGGACCAGCGCGTCGCCCTGCCCGACGTCGCACGCGACCAGGACCCAGCCGCGCGGCGGCCAGTCGGGTCCCGGCAGGATCCGGCCCACCCAGCCGGCGCCCGCGGGCATCGGCCGCAGGACCGCCACCACCATGAGCAGGGCGAGCCCCACGGCGGCCCCGCGCCGCCGCAGCACCACCGGGAGGCCGACCAGCAGGACCAGGCACAGGACCGTCAGGAGCCCCAGGGACGCGGGGGTCGTCGCCCAGTCCAGAGCGGCACCCGGGAGGGCGGACGAGACCTCCGCCACCTCGACGATGCCCTGCGCGCACCAGGCGGCGACCCAGCCCGCCGGCCGGCCGAGCGGGGTCCAGACCGTCGCCAGCAGCCCGCCGACCAGCCCGAGGACGGTCGTGGGGCCCACGAGCGGCGCGGCCGCCAGGTTGGCCGCGACCGCGACCAGCGAGACCTGGGCCGAGAGCACCGCCACCAGGGGCGTGCAGGCCAGCTGGGCGGCGACCGGCACGGCGACCGCGTCCGCGACCGGTCCGGGGACGTGCGCGGCGAGCGTGCGCCGCAGCGGCGGGGCACCCAGGAGGATGCCGCCGGTGGCCAGCACCGACAGCGCGAACCCGGCCGAGGCCGCCAGCCCGGGCGAGACCGCCAGGAGGAGGACGACCGACGCGGACAGGGCACGGATCCCGAGGCGCCGGCCGCCGACGCCCAGGCCCACCAGGGCGACCGCTCCCATCACGGCGGCCCGGAGCACGGACGGCTCGGGGCGAGCGAGCAGCACGAAGCAGACGCTGCAGAGCAGCCCCACCAGGAGCAGGCCCCGCGCACGGACCCCGCACCGCCGCGCCACCGGGAGCACGAAGGCGAGCACCAGCGTGAGGTTGGCCCCCGACACCGCGGTCAGGTGGGTCAGCCCCGAGGTCCTGAAGTCGTCGACGAGCCCGTCCGGCATCCGGGCGTCGTCGCCGTCGACCAGGGCCGGGACCAGCGCGGAGCCGGGGTCGGGCCCGCGGGCGGCCGCGCGGATGCCCGCACGGACCCGGTCGGCCGCCCGGTGCACCCACGAGGGCCGGGCGAGGGTGGTCACCCCGCGCGCGTCGAGCAGGGCCGCGGTCCCCGCCTCGTCGCTCGGGGCGAGCCGGCCGGAGACCCGCACCCGCTCGCCGTACGACGGCCGCGGCAGGTCCGCGGCCGCCAGGACCAGCACCCGTGCCCGCGCCGTGGTGGTGCCCGTCCTCGTGACCACCCGGTCGACGGAGACCGGGAACACCACCTGGTCGGCGAAGCGACCGTGCAGCACCCGCGGGTCGGCGCGGACCGAGCCGGACGCCTCCGCGAGCGGACGGGCCCCGGCCAGCGCCGCGACGGGCCCGTCGACCGCGCCCGCGGCCCGCAGCAGGGCGACGAGCGCCAGCGCGACGGCGACGAGCAGCACGGCCGCGACGGTGCGGGTGAGGGGCAGCGCACGACGGGTGAGCACCGCGAGCCCCACGAGCCCGAGCGACAGGAGGACGACCAGCGGCCCCGTGGGCACGTGGCCGGCCACCGCCCCGCCGGCCAGGGCCCCACCCCATGCCGCGGTGGCCGGAGCGAGGAGACGGAGGTCGCGACCCCGGGCCGCGGAGTCGACCACGGCCCGGTCAGAGCGTGACGTGGGGCTCGATCTCGGCGAGGGTTGCCTCGCCGATGCCGGAGACCTCCAGCAGCTCCTCCACGGCGGTGAACGGCCCGTGCTCGCTGCGCCACTGGAGGATCGCGGTGGCCGTCACCGGACCGACGCCCGGCAGCGACTCGAGCGCGGTCTGGTCGGCGGTGTTGAGGCTGACCAAGGGGCCCGCGGAGGCCCCGTCGGTCGGCGCGAGGACCGGGCCCGCGGCGGGGGAGGCGGCAGCACCGACGACGATCTGCTCGCCGTCGACCAGGACCCGCGCGAGGTTGAGCGACGCGCTCCGCGGACCCACGCCCGCGGCGAAGCCGCCCGCCCTCCGCACGGCGTCCACGACGCGCGAGCCGACCGGGAGCACCACGATGCCGGGGCGCCGCACCTTGCCGGCCACGTGCACGACGACCTCGGTCGCGGGCGAGGCACCCGCGGCACCTGGGGCACCCGGCGTGCCCGAGGACGGGTTCAGGAGCGCAGGCGACCCGGTGGCGGCGGGCGACGCTCCCGACGAGGTCACGACCGGGGCGGCGACCGGGGCCGGCGCGCCCGACGACGAGCGCATCCAGGCCCAGCCACCCAGCACGAGCGCCGTCGCCAGGACCAGCGCGAGGACCCCGACGTGGCCCTGCTGGAGCGCCTGCCTGCCCGTGACCTCCGGCAGGCGGTCGGCGAGCCAGCCGCGGACGCGGCCGCTCGGCGCGAGGGCGCGGCGGGCGTGCCGACCCGGCGGCTCCTCGAGGACGGTCACGTCCACCGGGCGCCCGGGCTCGAGGGCCGGCTCCGCCGCGGGCCGGTCCGGCGAGGAGCCGCGGGACGCCGGCAGCGGCGAGGGCGGCGGCAGCGGCGAGGGCGACGGCAGCGGCGATGAAGGAGCCGAGGGCGGCGGGGGCTCGCCGGACGGCGTCAGCTCGGCGATCAGGGCCTCGAGCCGGCGCCGGCCGAGCTCCTCGATCCAGTCCTCGTCGCGGTCACGGGTGCGCATGACAGGCACCGTAGGGACGCAGGGGCGCCCGCGACGCCGTCGCCGGCCCGGCTGTGGAGAACCCTCAGGTCCCCCAGCTCCCCCACCGGCGGTCGGCCCTCCGGGGACGCCGGGCCGGCTCCCGGTCGCGCAGCTGCTGAGCCGTCGGCGACAGCTCGTCGGGCCGGTCGAAGGCGTCGACGGCCTCGTGGTCGCGGTCGCGGACGGCCCGCTTGATCTGCTGGAGGTTGTTGCGCAGCAGGTCCGAGACCAGCTCGTCGGTGCGGGGGTCGCTGAGCATGTCGATGAGCACCCGCATCACCATCTCGGTGGTCTCCGAGACGACGGTGTCGTAGCCCGGGATCTTCGACACCAGCCGGGTGTTGGGGTCCGCGGCCACCTTCTCCGCGACCAGGGACTTGAGCTGGTCGTGGTTCTCCAGCAGGGCGTCGGAGATGTTCTGGGTGTAGTGGCCGGTCTGGATCACCGCGGCCACCTCGTCGAGCACCATGATCGTGACCGGCCGCTTGACCAGGCCGACGATGCGGTCCCGGAGGCGGTTGAGCAGGCGGATCACCCACGGCGTGCGCAGCCCCACCTTGACCAGCACCCGGGTCAGGAGCGCGGCCGCGACCAGGAGGACCAGGAGCCCGCCGAGGACGAGCAGCACCAGCTGCGTCGTCCCGAGTCCGCCGAGCCAGCCCATGGGCTCATGCTGCCAGGCGGGCGTCGTACGCCCGGTCCGGCGCGGCCGGGCGACCGGCGCGACTCAGAGCCGGGGTGCGACGACGACGCCGAGCAGGCCAGGGCCCACGTGGGCGCCGAGCACCGCTCCGACCTCCTGCACGGCGACGTCCTCGCCGTGCAGCAGGCTGCCCAGACGGGCCGAGAGACCAGCCGCGAGGCGCTCGGCCCCCTCGGGGTTGGCGAGGTGGCACACGGTCACGTCGACGGCGTCGACCGCCTCCCCGTGGGCGGCCTTCATGGCGAGCTCCTCGAGGCGGGCGATCGCCCGCACCGACGTGCGCACCTTCTCCAGCGTCACGATGCGCCCGTCCTCGACCTGGAGGATCGGCTTGACCGCCAGGGCCGAGCCGACGAGCGCGCCGACGGCCCCGACCCGGCCACCGCGGCGGAGGTACTCCAGGGTGTCGACGTAGAACAGCGAGGTGATCCGCTCGGCCTGGCGGCGCGCGACCTCGGCGACCTCCTCGACCGGTGCGCCGAGCGCCGCCGCCCGGGCCGCTGCGAGGGCGGCGTAGCCCGTCGCGGCGCCGATCTGTCGCGTGTCGACCGGGACGACGGGGATCGAGCACCGGCGCGTGGCGAGCTGCGCGGACTCGTAGGTCGCGCTCAGCTGGCTGCTCAGGTGCACCGAGACGATGGCCTCGACCCCGGTCTCGGCGAGGTCCTCGTAGGTCTCCAGCACCACCTGCGGCGAGGGCCGTGAGGTGCTGACCGGCCTGAACTCCCGCAACGCCTCGGCGAGGTGCTCCGGAGTGGCCTCGGGGTCGACCCCGTCGTCGTACGACGCGCCGGCGATCACCAGCTGCAGGGGCACCACCGTGACGCCGGCCTTCTCCGCCTCCTCGGGCGTGAGGCCGGCGGTGCTGTCGGTGACGACCGCGACGGACACGGGTGGGCTCGGTGCGACGGCGCGCGGGCTCAGCCGGCGACGACGTTGACGAGACCGGGCTCGCGCACGATCACCTTGCGGACCGTCCTGCCCTCGAGCGCCCGCACGACGCCGGGGTCGGCCAGCGCGGCCGCCTCGAGCTCGGCCGCAGTGATCGACGGGGCGACCTCCAGCCGTGCACGGACCTTGCCCTGCACCTGGACGACGGCGGTCACCGTGTCCTCGACGAGCAGGGCCTCGTCGACGACCGGCCACGGCACCGTCGCGACGGTCGGCTCGTGGCCCAGCCGCTCCCACATCTCCTCCGCGGTGTACGGCGCGACGAGGCTCAGCAGGACCGCGACGGTCTCGACCGCCTCCCGCACGGCCGGGTCGGCCGGGCCGCAGCCCGAGTCGATCGCCTTGCGGGTGGCGTTGACCAGCTCCATCACCCGGGCCACCATCACGTTGAAGCGGTGGGACTCGATCAGCTGGGCGGCCTCGTGCACGGTGCGGTGGGTGACCTTGCGCAGGTCGGTGTCACCGGTGGAGACGTCGGTGCCCGCCGGGCTGGTCACGTCGCCGCTCAGGCGCCACGCGCGCTGCAGGAACTTCAGCGAGCCGCCGGGCGACAGGTCGGCCCAGTCGATGTCGTCCTCGGGCGGGCCGGCGAACACCAGGGTGAGCCGCACGGCGTCGACGCCGAACTCGTCGATCATCTCGCCCAGGTTGACGCCGTTGCCCAGCGACTTGCTCATCGCCTTGCCCTGGTTGATCACCTGGCCCTGGTTGAGCAGCGCCTTGAACGGCTCGACGAAGTCGACCAGGCCCATGTCGTGCAGGACCTTGGTGAAGAACCGGCTGTAGAGCAGGTGCAGGATCGCGTGCTCGACGCCGCCGACGTACTGCTCGGCGGGCATCCAGTCGCGCACCTTGTCGACGTCGAACGCCGCGGTGTCGTCGTGCGGGGAGCAGTAGCGCAGGAAGTACCACGACGAGTCCACGAAGGTGTCCATCGTGTCGCTGTCGCGCTTGGCGGGGGCACCGCACTGCGGGCACTCGACGTTCACCCAGTCCTCGGCCGCGGCCAGCGGGGAGACGCCCTTGGGCTTGAGGTCGGCGCCGCGCAGGTCCGGCAGCTCGACCGGGAGCTGGTCGTCCGGGACGGCGACGTCGCCGCAGGAGTCGCAGTGCACGATCGGGATCGGGCAGCCCCAGAAGCGCTGGCGCGAGAGCAGCCAGTCGCGCAGGCGGAAGTTGACCGCGCCCTTGCCGTGGCCCTCGGCCTCCAGCCGCTCCACGATCGTGCGGATGCCGGCTGCCTTGTCGCTCAGCCCGTCCAGGGGACCCGAGCTGACGTAGGTGCCGTCACCGGAGGTCGCCACGAACGTCTGGGCCGGGTCCTCCTCGCCGGTGTCGACGACCATGCGCACCGGCAGGTCGAAGGTCCTGGCGAAGTCCAGGTCGCGCTGGTCGTGGGCCGGCACGGCCATCACCGCGCCCGTGCCGTAGTCGGCCAGCACGTAGTCGGCCGCCCACACCGGCAGCCGCTCACCGTTGACCGGGTTGGTCGCGTGGACGCCCAGGAAGACGCCGGTCTTGGGCCGGTCGGTGGCCAGGCGGTCGATGTCGGTCGCCTTGCGCACCTCGTCGACGTACGCCTCCAGCGCCGGGCGCTGCTCGTCGGTCACCAGCTCCGAGGCCAGCTTGGCGTCGGCGGCCACGACGAAGAACGTCGCGCCGTAGAGCGTGTCCGGCCGCGTCGTGAAGACCGTGACCGGCTCGTCACGGCCCTCGACCTCGAAGGCGACGTGTGCGCCCTCGCTGCGACCGATCCAGTTGCGCTGCATCGCCAGCACGCGCTCGGGCCAGGAGCCCTCGAGCTGCACCATGTCGTCGAGCAGGCGCTGGGCGTAGTCGGTGACCTTGAAGTACCACTGCGACAGCTCGCGCTTGGTCACCTCGGCGCCGCAGCGCTCGCACATGCCCTGCACGACCTGCTCGTTCGCCAGCACGGTCTGGTCGTTGGGGCACCAGTTGACCGGGCTGTGCTTGCGGTAGGCCAGGCCGCGGTCGCGGAACCGCAGGAACAGCCACTGGGTCCAGCGGTAGTACTCCGGGTCGGAGGTGTGCAGCCGGCGCGACCAGTCGAAGGAGATGCCGTAGCGCTTGAACGACTCGGCCTGGGTCTCGATGTTGGCGTAGGTGTAGGTCGCGGGGTGCTCGTCGCGCTTGATCGCGGCGTTCTCGGCGGGCAGGCCGAAGGAGTCCCAGCCGATCGGGTTCATCACGTCGTAGCCCAGCTGGCGCCAGTGGCGGGCCAGGACGTCGTGCAGCGCCATCACCTCGGCGTGACCCATGTGCAGGTCGCCGCTGGGGTAGGGGAACATCGTGAGCGCGTAGCGTCGCGGCTTGGACCCGTCGTCCACCGCGCGGAACGGGTCGAGCTTCTCCCACACCGGACGCCACTTGTCCTGGGTCGCGCGCACGTCGTAGCGCTGGTCCTGCTCGCGGCTGCGGCCGTCCTGCTCGCTCATCCCTCGTCCTCGTGGTCTCTCGTCGTCGGCTGACCTGCCCCCGGGCACAAAAAAACCCTCCTCGCGGGAGGGTGGCCGCTCTGGTCCGGAACCCCGGGTCTCAGAGCGGCTGACCAAGGAGCAGGCCGGTCCACATGGCGCCAGGTTACCAGGGTGGCGCCTGCTCCCCCGCGCCCCTCTCTGGTTGACTCAAGGGTCCTGGACGACCGAGGAGGAGGCCGGAGTGACCTGGTTGGTGACCGGTGGAGCGGGCTACATCGGAGCGCACGTGGTGCGGGCGTTCCAGGACGAGGGCATCGGGGTGGTCGCGCTCGACGACCTGTCCAGCGGGCACCGTGAGTTCGTGCCGGCCGCCGTGCCCTTCGTCGAGGGGACGATCCTCGACACGGGTCTCTTCCGGCGCACGCTCGACGCGCACCAGGTCGTCGGCGTGGTCCACCTCGCGGGCTTCAAGTACGCCGGAGTCTCCGTCCAGCGCCCCCTGCACACCTACGAGCAGAACGTCACCGGCACGGTGTCCGTCCTCCAGGCCATGCAGGACGCCGGCGTCGACAAGATGGTGTTCTCCTCCAGCGCGGCGACGTTCGGCACCCCGACCACCGACCTGGTGACCGAGGCCTCGCCGACGCGACCGGAGTCGCCGTACGGCGAGAGCAAGCTGATCGGCGAGTGGCTCCTGCGTGACCAGGCCACCGCGACCGGGCTGCGGCACACCAGCCTGCGCTACTTCAACGTGGTGGGCTCGGGCTCGACCGAGGTCTACGACTCCAGCCCGCACAACCTGTTCCCGCTGGTGATCGAGGCCCTGCTCGAGGGCCGCACCCCTCGCATCAACGGCGACGACTACGACACCCCCGACGGCACCTGCGTGCGCGACTACATCCACGTGGCCGACCTCGCGGTCTCGCACGTCTCCGCGGCGCGGGCGCTCTCCGCGGGCACCCCGCTCGAGCCGGTCTACAACCTCGGCAGCGGGGAGGGCCTCTCGGTCCGACAGATCATGGAGGCGATGGCCCGCGGCACCGGCGTCGACTTCACCCCCGAGATCCACGCGCGCCGACCGGGCGACCCCGACCGCATCGTGGCCAGCGGCGACCTCGCCGCCCGCGACATCGACTGGCGGATGCGCCACACGATCGACGAGATGGTGACCTCCGCGTGGGAGGCCCGCCGCGCCCACCTCGACCCGACCGCCCAGGAGTCCTGATGACCACCTCCCAGCCGACCCCGTTGGCCGACCTCTTCCGTCTCGACGGCCGCGTGGCCCTGGTCACCGGGGCGTCCTCGGGCCTCGGGGTGTTCTTCGCCGAGACGCTCGCCGAGGCCGGCGCCGACGTCGTGCTCGGCGCCCGCCGGGTCGACCGGCTCGAGGAGACCAAGGCCAAGGTCGAGGCCCTCGGCCGGCGTGCGGTCGCCGTGCAGACCGACGTCACGCGGCCGGAGGACTGCACGGCGATGGTCGCGGCCGCCATGGAGCAGCTGGGCCGCGTCGACGTGCTGGTCAACAACGCCGGCATCGGCACCGCCGTCCCGGCCACCAAGGAGACCCCGGAGCAGTTCTCGAGCGTGGTCGAGATCAACCTGCACGGGACCTACTGGATGGCCCAGGCGGCGGCGCGCGTGATGCAGCCCGGGTCGTCGATCGTCAACATCTCCTCCGTCCTCGGGCTCACCACAGCGGGACTCCCCCAGGCGGCCTACTCCGCGTCCAAGGCGGCCGTCATCGGGCTGACCCGCGACCTCGCCCAGCAGTGGACCGGGCGCAAGGGCATCCGGGTCAACGCGCTCGCCCCGGGCTGGTTCGAGAGCGAGATGACCGACTCCTACCAGCCGGGCTACCTCGAGCAGATGCTCCAGCGCGTGCCGATGGGCCGCGTCGGTGACCCGCGCGAGCTCGCGGCGACCCTGGTGTGGCTCGCCGGGCCCGCGGGGGGCTACGTCACCGGCCAGACCATCGCGGTCGACGGCGGCGTGACGATCACCTGAGCCTCACCGCAGCCACGGCTCGTCCTCGTCCCAGCGGTCCCAGCGGTCCCGGCGGCCGTACGGCGCGGTGGGCCACGACGGGCCGACCGGGCCGACCGGGCCGACCGGGCCCCCGAGGCCGTTGCTGACCCACTGCTCGGCCGCCATCCGGAACTCCTCCTCGTGGTGGTAGGTCGGCGTGGCCCGGACCAGCTCGCGGACCCGGCGGTCGACGAGCCGGTCCCCCAGGCGCCGGTCGACGACCTGCTGACGCACACGCCCGAGCAGGTCCTCGTCGCGGGCCTGGGTGCGGACCAGCGCATCGGCGACCTCGAGGAGGTCGTCGTCCTCGAGCCCGGGGACGCCGTCGCGGTGGACGGCCGGCGGGCGCACGACCGGGGCCTTGGGGGTGTCCTTGAGCATGGCGCGCCGCCAGTCGTGGTCGCCCGACTCGAGCAGCTCCCGCAGCCGCGGCAGCACGAGGTGCTCGGGGCACCCCCGCTCGTCGACGGGCAGCATGCGACGCAGACGGGGCAGCACGGTCGAGGGCTGACGCCCGGCCGTGTCGGCGACCTCAGGCAGCGTGAGCCCGGCCCCGACGAGCTCGACGAGCTCGACGTGGCACTCCTCGGTCCAGGGCTGGCCAGACCGGGCCGGGCGGTCCGGGCGGTCCGGGCGACGCGTGGGCGTGGTCGTGGGCGTGGGCAGGTCGATGAGGGTCATGACGGGTCCTTCCAGGAGTCGGAGCGATTCCCGGAAGGCTCACGCACGGGACGGACAAGTCCCGCGTGCGGCCGGACCGCCTGGGGACAACCTGCGGGACAGGCCCCGCGGGCGTCTCAGGCCAGGGCGAGGAAGAGCTTCTCCATCTTGGCCACGTCGAGGGTGTTGTCCTCCTCGACCATGCACTGGCGCATGCCGCTGGCCACGATCGCGAAGCCGGCCCGGTCGAGCGCACGGCTGACGGCGGCGAGCTGGGTGACCACGTCCTCGCAGTCGCGGCCCTCCTCCAGCATGCGCAGCACCCCGGCGAGCTGGCCCTGTGCCCGCTTGAGCCGGTGGACCACCGGGGTCATGTCGTCGGAGGGCAGCTGCATGGTCGTGCTCCTGGGTGTGGGGGCCGGGGATACCGCCCCCGGTATCCACCAGTGTAGGCCCGTGACCATGATGGGGCAGTGGCCCACGCACCCCTCCCCGACTCCCGCGCCCTCGCCCGGCGCGCCCCTGGTGACCACGGCGCACGCGCGGTGCTCGTGCTGCTGGCCCTGCTCGCCCTCGCGTTCAACCTGCGTCCCGCCGCATCCAGCGTCGGCCCCCTGGTCGAGGAGGTCGAGCGCGGGCTGGGCCTGTCGTCGGCGTCCGCGGGCCTGCTGACCGCGCTGCCCGTTCTGTCGTTCGCGGCGTTCGGCGGGCTCGCTCCGTGGCTCGCCTCGCGCCTCGGCGTGCACCGGCTGTCCATGCTGGGCCTGGTCACCACCGTGGCGGGGCTCGGCTGGCGGGCCGCGACCTCCTCGCCGTCGCTGTTCCTGGTCGCCTCCGTGCTGGGACTGGCGGGGATGGCCACCGCCAACGTGCTGCTGCCCTCGCTGGTCAAGCTGCACTTCCCGACCCGAGTGGGGCCGGTGACCGCGCTCTACACGACCGTCCTCGCGGTCGGACTCACTGCTGCCAGTGTCCTCTCGGTGCCCGCCGCGCACGCCCTCGGCTCGTGGCGCTGGGGCCTGGGGATCTGGGCGGTCGCCGCCGCGCTCGCCGCGCTCCCCTGGCTCGGGCTCGTCGGTCACGACACGCGCGCCGAGACCCGGCCGCACGCGATCACGATGCGCCAGGTCGCCGGCACCCGGCTCGGGCGGATGACCGCGGTCGCGTTCGGCCTCCAGTCGCTCCAGGCGTACGCCGTGTTCGGCTGGGTCGCGCAGGTCTACCGCGACGCGGGCTACTCGGCCACCGACGCGGGCCTGCTCCTCGGACTGCTGACCGGCATCGGGATCCCGGTCTCGCTGCTCATCCCCACCCTGGCGGCGCGCCGCCCCAGCCAGGTGTGGCTGATGCTCTCGCTGCTGTCCCTGCTGCCCCTGGGCCTGCTCGGCCTGGCGCTGGCCCCGACGGCCGCGCCCTGGGCCTGGGCCGTGCTCATCGGCGTCAGCCAGGGCACGTTCCCGCTGATCCTCACGCTGCTCGGGCTGCGCACCCGCACCTCGGAGGGCACGGCGGCGCTCTCGGGCTTCTCCCAGTCGACGGGCTACGTCCTCGCGGCCCTCGGGCCGTTCGGGATGAGCATCCTGCACGACGCGACGGACGGCTGGACCGTCCCCCTGCTCTGCCTGGCCGCCCTCGCCGTGCCGCTGGCGGCAGCGGGCACCGCCGTCGCGCGCCCGGCGTACCTCGAGTACGAGCTGGGTCGGTGAGCCGGCTGCCGTCTCAGCGGTCGAGGTGGCGGGCCCAGGCGAAGCAGTAGAGGCCGAAGCAGCCCAGGCCGAGCGCCACCGCGAGGAGCAGCGCGGGACCGAACGGCTGCTGGAGCAGGGTCTTGAGGGCCTGGTCGAGCCCCCCGGACTTCTTCGGCTCGAACTGCACCGCGGCACTGGTGAACAGGATCCCGACCACCCCGAGCGCGACGCCCTTGGCGGCGTAGCCGACTTTGCCCAGCCACACGATGGGCGTCCTGCGGTCCTTGACCTGCGCCTCGCCGTCAAGGTCCTTGGTGAACTTCTCGGTGAGCCCTCGCCAGACCAGGTAGCCGCCGATGGCGATGATGCCCAGGCCGACCGCACCGACCAGGAGCTGGCCGCCCGGGGCGGCCATCACCTTGGCGGTGGTGCTGTCGGTGCCCGAGGAGCTCGACGAGGTGCCCGAGGCCTTCTGCACCGCGCTGACGCCGAGGACCAGGTAGACCACGGCCTTGCCGCCCGACCCGACGCGCTTGACCAGCAGGGCGGCTCCGTCGTCGGAAGCGTGCCCGAGCAGCGCCTCGAAGCCCTGCCAGGCCACCAGCGCGAAGAACCCCACGGCGACCACCCAGAGCCCGATCGTGCCGCCCGGGGACCGGGCGAGCGTGCTCAGCGCCCCCTGCTGGTCGGCCTTGGCGTGCGCGCCGAGCGCGAGCCGCGCGGCGGTGTAGCCGACGAGCAGGTGCACGACGCCGTAGGCGACGAGACCGAGCCGCACGGCGTGGTCGAGGGCGTCGGACTGCTCGATGTCGGTGCGCGTGACCACGCGGGGGCCTCCCTGCTCCTCCACCGTCGCGATGGCGGCGAGGGTCATTGTCTCCCTTGGCCGATCGGGGCAAACGCCCTGGACAGCGGGGGTCCGGACCAGCAGGGTGGCGCCATGCCGACCGTGCCCGTGCGTCCGTCGTACCGCCTGTTCGACGCCGGGACATGGGCCGACCCGTTCCCGCTCTACGCCGCGCTGCGCGAGCACGACCCGGTCCACCACGTCGCCGACGGTGACTTCTGGGTGCTCACCCGGCACGCCGACGTCCTCGCGGCGGTGCGGGACCCGGCGACGTGGTCGTCGGCGGCCGGCCTCACCGTGGCGTACGACGAGCTCGAGCGGATCGGGCTGCAGGACAACCCGCCGATGGTGATGACCGACCCCCCGGCGCACACCACCTTCCGCCGGCTGGTCTCCCGCGGGTTCACGCCGCGCCAGGTCGAGGCGGTCGAGCCGCCGGTGCGGGCCTTCGTCGCGGAGCGGCTGGAGGCGATGCGCGCCGACGGGGGCGGTGACGTGGTGGCGCGGCTGTTCAAGCCCCTGCCGAGCATGGTCGTCGCCCACTACCTGGGCGTGCCCGAGCCCGACCGGGCCCGCTTCGACGCCTGGACCGACGCGATCGTCGCCGCGAGCGCGACGGGCTCCCTGGCCGCTGCCGGAGCGGCGGACGCGGTGGCCGAGCTGATGACCTACTTCACCTGGCTCGTGGGGCACCGGCGCGAGCACCCCGGCGACGACACCGTGTCCCACCTGGTCGCGGCCGGACAGGCCGACGACGCCGACGGGCTCCTGCGCGTGCTCGCCTTCACCTTCACGATGGTGACCGGCGGCAACGACACGACGACGGGGCTGCTCGGGTCGGGGGTGCAGCTCCTGGCCGCGGTCCCCGACCAGCGCGCGCTCGCCCGGCAGGACCCCGCCGCCGCGGTCGAGGAGCTGCTCCGGCTGACCAGCCCGGTGCAGGGCCTGGCCCGGCTCACCACCCGCGACGTCGAGGTGCGGGGCGTCCGCGTCCCGGCGGGGCGCAAGGTGCTGATGTGCTACGCCGCGGCCAACCGCGACCCCGAGGCCTTCGGTCCCGACGCCGACTCGCTCGACGTGGCCCGGCAGCCCCGGCAGGTCCTCACCTTCTCCCACGGCCCGCACCACTGCCTGGGTGCGGCGGCCGCGCGGATGACCGCGCGGGTCGCGCTCGAGGAGCTGCTGACCAGGTTCCCGTCCTTCGACGTCGACCTGGACGCCGTCACCTGGGCCGACGGCGCCTACGTACGCCGGCCCACGAGCGTGCCGCTCGTCGTGGGGTGAGGCACGGGGAGCGCTCGGAAGTCGTCGCGGACGCAGCGCCGCAACGTCTCGGGCACGCTCACCAGCCTCAGCAACCAGTCCTCACCGCCTGCGCCGTGCCTGTCACCCCGTCCGGCGTGGTGGGTCAGGCCCGGGCCACGTCCGCAGTCCCCCAGAGGCCATCCAGCCACGAGCCGAGGACCGCCACGGTGGCCCCGGTGATCTGGTGTCCGCCCGGGTCGCGATGAGCGCGCGCCTGCGCGCCGGACCCGTCGGTGAGGTAGTCCCAGGTGCGGTCCAGCAGCTCACGTGGGATCACGGTGTCCCGCTCCCCCTGCGCGACGAGCACCTGTGTGCCGGCGAGCAGCCCGGGCGTCACGTCGAGGCCCGCGTCGAAGGGCAGCGTGCCGAGCAGGATGGCCGCACCGGCCAGGCGGGACGGGTCCTGGAGCAGCAGGGCGCCGGCGAAGGCCGCGCCTCCGCTGAACCCGACCAGCGCGACCTGGCGGCCCGGCGGGGCCAACTCGTCGAGCCAGGTGCGGAACCAGGCGGTCGTCTCGGCCAGCGACTCCGCGACCGGGCGCCCGATCCCGCGGTTGGCGAACCAGGCGTAGCCACCGCCCTCCGCGATCGGCGCCCGCACCGCGGCGTACGACGACCCCTGCGGCAGGTGGTCGGCCAGCCCGATGATCCCGGCCTCGTCGGCTCCCCGCCCGTGGAGCAGGACGACCAGGGGCCGGCTCGGGTCGTCCGGGGCCGACCAGGCGACCGTCGGGGTGCCGAAGCTCATCGGACCTCCTCCTGGACGATGCGGCCGGCGCTGCGCACACCGGTCCACCGCTCGACGTCGGCGGCCAGGTCCAGCCGCTCGACGGGGGCGGCGTTCTCGAACTCGCCCCACGACTCGCGCGGGAGCATCCACATGATCTCGAACTCGTTGCCGTCGGGGTCGGCCCCGTAGACGCTCTTGGTCGCGCCGTGGCTGGACTCCCCGGTGAAGGCACCGGCGGCCACCAGCGTCGCCCGGGCCTCGACGAGCTCGTCGATCGTGTCGAGCTGCCACGCCAGGTGGTAGAGCCCGATCGCCCCACGGCGCCGCGGCCCCTGCTCCCCGACCCCGAACAGCCCGAGGTCGTGGTGGTTGCCCGAGCGCGGGAGGCGCAGGAACGCGGCGTTCGCCCGCGGCTCGCGAGCGACGACCTCCATCCCGAACACCTCGGTGTAGAAGCGCTCGGAACGGGCGAGGTCGGCCACGAACAGCACGGCGTGGTTGAGCCGGACGGGTGAGACGGGCATGGCGGGTGCTCCTGTCAGCGGGGTGGGTCAGGACTGGACGGCGAAGCCGCCGGTCCACGGGACCTGCTCGGACGCCGCGAGCTTGATCTGGAGGAAGCCGATCGCCTCGAGCTCGCGGGCGCGACGCAGGTCGCCGGCGTCGAGGGCGACCAGGCCGCCGGAGGTGACGACGTCGCGGACCACGGCCTTGGCGTCCGTGTCGTCCCCGGCCACGATCACGGTGGTGGGACGGCCGCCCACCTCGCCGGAGGCCAGCGTGGCGGCGAAGTTGGTGTTGAACGCCTTCACGACCCGCGAGTCGGGCAGCGCGGCGGCGATCTCGGCAGCGGCCGAGGAGTCGGCGGGGACGACGAGCGAGTCGAAGGTCTCGAAGTCCAGCGGGTTGGTCAGGTCGACCACGACCTTGCCGGCCAGCTCCTCGCGGCGCTGGGCGACGATGTCGGCGACCGAGGGGTAGGGCACGGCCAGCACGACGACGTCGCCGGTGAGGGCCTGGTCCTGGTCGGCGCGGCCGAGCACCTGGACGTCGTGCCCGCCCTTGCGGGCGACGCCTGCGATGGCGGTGCCCATGTTGCCGCTGCCGATGATGCTGAGGTTGGTCATGAGGTGCTCCTGGACCGTGGTCGTCCACCGATTTGGTTGACGCTTCAAGTAACCATCTCACACCAATGGTTGTTCCTTCAAGTGTCGGACGGGTTCCACTGGTCCGGAACAACGCAACGAGCCCGGCCCCACGAAGGTGGGAACCGGGCTCTGCGTGTCGATCGGTGGAGCTGAGGGGATTCGAACCCCTGACCCCCTCCATGCCATGGAGGTGCGCTACCAACTGCGCTACAGCCCCGCATGCCCCTCACGAGGCAACCCGGGAATCCTAGCCAATGCCCTCCGGCGATGCGAAATCGCCCCTGCCGTAGGACTCCAGCCTGACCCCACGAGCGCCGTCCCGCCGTACGACGGAGGCCCAGGCGCAGTTGTCCAGCACGCCGAGGTCGGTCGCCTGCTCGACCGGCCAGCCCAGCAGCCCGCAGAGCCCGACCTTGAGGGCGGCGCCGTGGGTGACCACGACGCCGGTCTCCCCCGGGTCCAGCGAGTCGAGCGCCTCCTGCAGCGCCGGAACCACCCGGCGTACGACGTCGTGCTCGGACTCCGCGCCGGGGATGCCGCGCAGCGTCTCGTGGAAGCCCTCGGCGCCGGCGAGGTGGGGCCAACGCTCGAGGGCCTCGTCGAAGGTCAGCCCCTGTCGCTCTCCGACCGCGAACTCCCGCAGGCGCTCGTCCCACTCGACCTCCAGGCCGACCGCCTCGGCGACGTGTCCGGCGGTCTGGGCGGCGCGCTCGAGGTCGCTGGACCACAGGCGCACCGGCGCGAGGTCGGCGAGGAGCACCGCAGCCCGCTTGGCCTGCTGGTGGCCCACCTCGTCGAGCGGCACCGGGGCGTGGCCCTGGGCGCGGCGCACGTGGTTCCACTCGGTGCGCCCGTGACGCAGCAGGACCAGCCGGGAGGGCCCGCTCACGCGTCCGTGGCCGCGGTGACCGACGCGGGCAGCTCGACCAACGGGCAGTCGCGCCACAGCCGCTCGAGGGCGTAGAACTGCCGCTCCTCCTCGTGCTGCACGTGGACCACGACGTCGCCGTAGTCGATGAGGACCCAGCGCCCGTCGCGCTCGCCCTCACGCCGGATCGGCTTGGCGCCGAGCTCGCGCAGGCGGTCCTCGACCTCGTCGACGATCGACTTGACCTGGCGGTCGTTCTTGGCCGAGCAGAGCACGAAGACGTCGGTGATGACGAGCTGCTCGCTCACGTCGAAGGCGATGATGTCCTCGGCCAGCTTGTCGGAGGCCGCCTCGGCGGCGGTCCTGGCAAGGGTCAGGGCGTGGTCGGTCGCGCTCACGCGCTCTCCTCCCGGGTGGTGGTGTCGAGGTGGGCGCGGGCGTAGAGACCGTGCTTGGAGATGTACTGGACGACGCCGTCGGGCACGAGGTACCACACCGGCTCGCCCCGTCCGGTGCGCTCGCGGCAGTCGGTGGAGGAGATCGCCAGCGCCGGGATCTCCACGATCGTCACGCGGTCGTGCGGCATGCCGTCGAGAGTGGAGGCGTCCATGGCATAGCCGGGCCGCGTGCAGCCGACGAACTCGGCGAGCGCGAACAGCTCCTCGGAGTCACGCCAGGTCAGGATGTTGGAGAGCGCGTCGGCGCCGGTGATGAAGTAGAGGTCGGCGTCGGGGTGCTGCGCGTGCAGGTCGGTCAGCGTGTCGACGGTGTACGTCGGCCCGTCGCGGTCGACGTCGACGCGCGAGACGGTGAACCGCGGGTTGGAGGCGGTCGCGATGACCGTCATCAGGTAGCGGTGCTCGGCGGTCGAGACCTCGCGCTCGGCCTTCTGGTAGGGCTCGCCCGTGGGGACGAACACCACCTCGTCGAGGTCGAACCAGGACTGGACCTCACTGGCGGCCACGAGGTGCCCGTGGTGGATCGGGTCGAACGTGCCGCCCATGACCCCGAGGCGCCGACGGCGCCTCCCGTCGGCGACGGGGGAAGGCGCGGCGTCAGTCACGGAGGTCCAGGGGGTCGGGTGCTCAGGTGTGGTCGCGGCCGCCGCCGATGGCGACGACGACGAACAGCAGGAACAGCAGGATGCCGAGGGCCGTCGCCCCGATGATCCAGGGGTTGACGCCTCCGGAGTGGCCCTCCTCCGCGAGGCGGGCCAGGGCGAGGACAGGGGTCTGCAGCGGCATGAGCGGAGCCTATCGCGCCGAGCGGCCCGTCAGCGCACGTGCCCGTCGCCGGTGACGACGTACTTCGAGGAGGTCATCTCGGGCAGCCCCATCGGGCCTCGGGCGTGCAGCTTCTGGGTCGAGATCCCGATCTCCGCCCCGAACCCGAACTCGCCGCCGTCGGTGAACCGCGTGCTGGCGTTGACCATCACCGCGGCCGAGTCGACCGCGGCGACGAAGCGGCGGGCCGCCGCCTGCGAGCGGGTCACGATCGCCTCGGTGTGTCCCGAGGAGTGCCGGCGGATGTGGGCGACCGCGTCCTCGAGCGAGGGGACGACGGCGGCGGAGATGTCGAGGGAGAGGTACTCCGTGTCGAAGTCGGCCTCGGTGGCCGGCTCGACGCCCTCCTGCGCGGCGAACCGCTCGTCGCCGTGCACGGTGACCCCGGCGTCCTGCAGCGCCGCGACCACGCGGGGCACGAACTCCTCGGCCACGTCGGCGTGCACGAGCAGCGACTCCGCGGCGTTGCACACCGACGGCCGGTGGGTCTTGGCGTTGAGCACGATGGCCAGCGCCATGTCGAGGTCGGCCTCGGCGTCGACGTACACGTGGCAGTTGCCGACGCCGGTCTCGATCACGGGGACGGTCGATTCCTCGACCACCGACCGGATCAGCCCCCCACCACCGCGCGGGACGAGCACGTCGACGAGCCCCCGGGCCCGCATGAGGACCTTGGCCGCGTCGTGGCCCTCCCCCGGCACCAGCTGCACCGCGTCGGCGGGCAGGCCCGAGGCCTGGACGGCCCCGCGCAGGGCCTCGACGATCGCCCGATTGGAGGCCAGGGCGCTGGTCGAGCCCCGCAGCAGCGCAGCGTTTCCGCTCTTGAGGCAGATGCCGGCGGCGTCGGCGGTGACGTTGGGCCGCGCCTCGTAGATGATGCCGACGACCCCGAACGGCGCCCGCACCTGGCGCAGCTCGAGCCCGTTGGCCAGGGTCGAGCCGCGCAGCACCTCGCCGACCGGGTCGGCCAGGCCCGCGACGTCGCGCAGTCCCTGCGCCATGCCCGCGACCCGTCCCTCGTCGAGCCGCAGCCGGTCGACCAGCGACTCGGGCGTGCCGTTGTCGCGGGCCCGCTGCACGTCCTCGGCGTTGGCGGCCAGGATCGCGTCCTGGTGAGCGACCAGCGCGTCGGCCATCGCGTGGAGCGCCGTGTCCTTGCTCGCCCGCGTCGCCACCGCCAGCTCGTGCGCCGCCGTACGAGCGCGTCGGGCGCAGTCCAGCACCAGGGTCTCGAGGTCACTCATGTCCCAAGCCTAGGCGGCCCGGCGAGCAGCGCTGGGTGCGGTTTCACTAGGTACCTAGTGATGTTCTCGCTTCCCGAGCGAAACTTCGCTCGGGAAGTGTCACTGTCACTAGGTACCTAGTGAAACCGACCCCCTCAGAACGGCTGGGGTACGACGCTCAGGTCGGCCATGTTCTCGTACGCCGACCGGTCCAGGTGCAGCGTGCGCTCGACGATCTCCAGCCCGATCACCTCCCAGTCGGGCAGGCGGGCGGAGTCGCGGTGCTCGTTCCACAGGCGCAGGGCGAGCGAGCCCGCGTCGACGATGAGCTCGGCCTCGTCCCAGTAGGTGATCTCGGCCCGCTCGGAGTTGAACCGCAGGGCGCTGATGAACGGCCGCTCCTGGCTGAGCCGCGCCAGCGCAGCCCGCACCATGAGCGGCTCCATCGCCTCACCGGCCACTGTCACGGTGACGTGCCAGAGCCGTGCGCGCTTGCTCATCGTCCCCTTGCCTCGGTCAGGCTGCCCTCGCGTCAAAGCCTGCCTTCTCAGCAGGCCACGCGTCAGCGAAACCGACGGAAGACCGCGCAAATCGTCCGCGTACGACGGAATTCGTCGTCCACAGTCCCGTCAGGCGGGACCTGGCCCGGCCGAGCCGGGCCCGGTGAGGACCACGAGGTCGTCGCGGTGCACGACCTCCCGCTCGTAGGAGGCGCCGAGCTCCCGCGCGAGCTCGCGGGTGGAGCGCCCCACCAGGGCGGGGAGCTCCTCGGCGTCGTAGTTGACCAGTCCGCGGGCGATGAGTCGTCCGGCCTGGTCGGTGAGGTCGACGGGGTCGCCGGCGGTGAAGGTGCCGGTGACCGCGGTGATGCCCGCGGGGAGCAGGGACGCGCGCCGCTCGGTCACGGCGCGGACGGCCCCGTCGTCGAGGACGACCTGGCCGCGCCCCTCGGTGGCGTGGGCCAGCCACAGCAGCCGCGTGGGGCGCCGTCGGCCGGTGGGGTGGAACAGCGTGCCGACCTGCTCCCCCCGCAGCGCCTCCCCCGCCTGGTCGGCCGAGGTCAGCACGACCGGGATGCCCGCACCGGTCGCGATCCGGGCGGCCTCGACCTTGGTCTGCATGCCGCCCGTGCCCACCCCGGCGGCGCCGGCCCTGCCGATGCGGACCGCCTCCAGGTCGGCCTCCCCGCGCACGTCGGTGACCAGGGAGGTGCCCGCCTCGCGCGGGTGGCCGTCGTACAGCCCGTCGACGTCGCTGAGCAGGACCAGGAGGTCGGCGTGGACGAGGTGGGCCACGAGGGCGGCGAGGCGGTCGTTGTCACCGAAGCGGATCTCGGTGGTGGCGACGGTGTCGTTCTCGTTGACGACGGGTACGACGCCCAGCTCGCGCAGCCGGCCGAACGTGCGGTAGGCGTTCTGGTGGTGGCTGCGGCGGGTGACGTCGTCGACGGTGAGCAGCACCTGGCCGACGGTGAGCCGGTGGCGCGCGAACTCCTCGGTGTAGCGGTGCATCAGCAGGCCCTGCCCGACGGAGGCCGCGGCCTGCTGGGTGGCGAGGTCGCGTGGGCGGCGCTTGAGCCCGAGCGGGGTGAGCCCGGCCGCGATCGCACCGGACGAGACGAGCACCACCTCGGCGCCCCTCGCGCGTGCGGCGGCCAGGTCGTCCACGATCGCGGCCACGCGGGCCTGGTCGATGCCCCCGTCGGCGGAGGCCAGCGACGACGAGCCGACCTTGACCACGACCCGCTCGGCGCCGAGGACCTCCGACCTCATCAGTCCTCGTCCTCCGACCAGACCTCGCCCTGGTCCCAGACCACCTCGACCCCGTCGTCGCCGTCCTCCGAGGCCGGGCCCTGACCGCGGAGCCTGCGGGCGACGTCGGCGCGCGCCTCGCCCTCGCCGCGGCCGGCGTAGGCCTCGTCGATGGCCCGGCGCCTGGCCACGGAGTCGCGCTCCTCGGCGAAGCGGTTGTCCTCGCCGCGCCGGCTGCCCAGGGTGCTGGCCCCGGCGTCGACCATGGGCTTGAAGTCGAAGACGACGCTGTTCTCGTCGGGACCGATGACGACGGTGTCGCCCTCCTCGGCACCGAGCTCGAGCAGCCGGTCCTCGACCCCGAGCCGGTTGAGCCGGTCGGCGAGGAAGCCGACGGCCTCGTCGTTGGAGAAGTCGGTCTGACGCACCCAGCGCTCCGGCTTGTCGCCGCGCACCCGCCAGGCGGGGTGGCCGGTGCCGTCGTCGAGCGGGCTGACCTCGAACGACCCGCCCCCGTCGGCCGCGGTGGGACGCAGCACGATGCGCGTGCTCTCGACCACCGGCTTGTCGGCGCGGGCCTGCGCGACGATCCTGGCCATCGCGAAGGACAGGGCGCGCAGCCCCTCGTGGCTGGCGGCTGAGACCGGGAACACCTGGAGCCCGCGGGCCTCGAGGTCGCCCCGCACGAGGTCGACCAGGTCGCGGCCGTCGGGCACGTCGATCTTGTTGAGGGCGACCAGGCGGGGCCGGTCCTCCAGCCCGCCGTACGCCGCGAGCTCGCGCTCGATCACGTCGAGGTCGCCCAGCGGGTCGCGCTGGGTCTCCATCGTCGCGGTGTCGATGACGTGCACGATCGCGGCGCAGCGCTCGATGTGGCGCAGGAAGTCGTGGCCGAGGCCGCGCCCCTCGGCGGCGCCCTCGATCAGGCCGGGCACGTCGGCGACCGTGAACGTCACGTCGCCGGCGGTGACGACCCCGAGGTTGGGCACGAGGGTGGTGAAGGGGTAGTCGGCGATCTTGGGCCGCGCGCGGCTGAGCGCGGCGATCAGGCTCGACTTGCCGGCGCTGGGGAAGCCGACCAGCCCGACGTCGGCGACGACCTTGAGCTCGAGCGCGATGCTGCGCTCCTCGCCCGGCTCACCGAGGAGGGCGAAGCCCGGCGCCTTGCGGCGGGCCGAGGCCAGAGCGGCGTTGCCCAGTCCCCCGCGGCCGCCCTGCGCCACGACGGCCTCGCTGCCGGCACCGACCAGGTCGGCCAGCACGTGGCCGTCCTCGGTCATCACGACGGTGCCGTCCGGGACGGGCAGCACGAGGTCGGACCCGTGGGCGCCGTTGCGGTGGCCGCCGGCGCCGTGCCCGCCGTGTTCGGCGCGACGGGACGGGCTGTGGTGGTAGTCCACGAGCGTGGTCACGTCGGGGTCGACGCGCAGCACGATCGAGCCGCCCGGCCCGCCGTTGCCCCCGTCCGGGCCGCCGAGCGGCTTGAACTTCTCGCGGTGCACGCTCGCGACACCGTTGCCCCCGCGTCCGGCGGAGACGCGCAGCACGACGCGGTCGACGAAGGTCGGCACGGCCATGGTGGTGGTCCTCCGGGTTCGGGTCAGGGGTGGGGCGGGACGGTCAGGAGAAAAGGACGAACGCCCTGCTGATCATCAGCAGGGCGCCCGTCGGATGCATTCAGGCGTGTCGGGTGTCCCGCTGGCTCACTCGCCGGCCGGGACGATGTTCACCACGCGGCGACCGCGCTTGGTGCCGAACTCGACGCTGCCCGCGACCAGCGCGAACAGGGTGTCGTCCCCGCCACGGCCGACGCCGGCGCCGGGGTGGAAGTGGGTGCCACGCTGGCGGACGATGATCTCGCCGGCGTTGACGACCTGGCCGCCGTAGCGCTTGACGCCCAGGCGCTGTGCATTGGAGTCGCGACCGTTCTTGGTGGACGCCGCGCCCTTCTTGTGTGCCATCGCTCAGTCCTCGTTCTCGTGGGTTCCGCTCAGCTGGCGGAGATGTCGGTGACCTTGACCTGGGTGTACTTCTGGCGGTGACCCTGACGCTTGCGGTAGCCGGTCTTGTTCTTGTACTTCAGGATCGTGATCTTGGGGCCCTTGGTCGCGCCGAGCACCTCGGCGGTGACCGAGGCCTTGGCGAGCCGGTCGGCGTCGGAGGTGACCTCGGCGCCGTCGACCAGGAGCAGGACCGGGAGGCTCACGCTGTCGCCGGCGGCCGACTGCACCCTGTCGATCTCGATGACGTCACCCACGGCGACCTTCTGCTGGGTCCCGCCACTGCGCACGATCGCGTACACCGCGACTCACTCTCCTCGTTGATGCGGATCTGGGGCGTCGGGCCGGGCACGGCTCCGCGACCTGGTGGGATCTCGGAGGGCGCCGTCTGGTTCCGACGGCACGACGAAGGGCGCGCGCGAGCGCACCGCTGGTCGATTCTACGGGTGGGTGGGGGGCGGGTCAAAACGCCACGGTGGTGACCCGCCGCCCGTCCTGGTCGGGCCCGCCGGGCTCACTCGTCCTCGACGGCCTTGGGCGGTCCCGCCGCGCGGCGGGCCCCCCGTCGGCGCGTCGAGGTGATGATCCGCGGCTCGGTCGACACGGGCTCCGGGGTCGGCTCCGGGGTGGCACCGCCCTCGCCCGGGGTCTCGACCGGAGAGGTGGCCCCCGGCGTCGGCTCCGGCTCGGGGGTCACCTCGGGGGTCGGCTCCGCAGCAGTCCTGGGCTCGGGCGCCGGCTCGGTGGTGGGCGTCGGCTCGGTCCCGGCAGCCTCGTAGGCCTCCGAGCCGGGGGCGTCGCCGTCACCGGAGCCGTGCAGCACGTTGCCGGCCTCGGTGACCGCGTCGCTGACGACCTTGCCGACCGCGTCGGTGACCTTGTGGGGCTCGGCGGTGCCGGCCGCCACCTCGGCGACCTCGTCCTTGGCCTTCTCGGCGGACTTGGCCGCCATCGCGGCGAACTCCGCCGGCGTCGGGCGCTTCGGCGACTCCTCCGCGCCGTGGGCGGGCTGCGCGCCGGCGTGGCCGTTCCCGCTGCCGCCGTTGCCGCCGGTGTCGCCGTTGTCGCCGATGTCGTCGCTGCCCTTGCCGCGCCGACGGCGTCCGCGACGCGAGGACTCCTCGCCGTCGGACTTGCCGCCCCCGCCGCCCTTCTTGGCCTCGACGGGCTCGGCGTGGACCACGAGGCCGCGGCCCTGGCAGTGCTCGCAGCTCTCGCTGAAGGCCTCGAGCAGGCCGGTGCCGATGCGCTTGCGGGTCATCTGCACCAGGCCCAGCGAGGTGACCTCGGCGACCTGGTGACGCGTGCGGTCACGGCCCAGGCACTCGATCAGGCGGCGCAGCACGAGGTCACGGTTGCTCTCGAGCACCATGTCGATGAAGTCCACGACGATGATGCCGCCGATGTCGCGCAGCCGGAGCTGGCGGACGATCTCCTCCGCGGCCTCGAGGTTGTTCTTGGTGACCGTCTCCTCGAGGTTGCCCCCGGAGCCGGTGAACTTGCCGGTGTTGACGTCGACGACGGTCATCGCCTCGGTGCGGTCGATGATCAGCGAGCCGCCGGAAGGCAGCCACACCTTGCGGTCCAGCGCCTTGTTGATCTGCTCGTCGATCCGGTAGGCGGCGAAGACGTCCGCCCCGCCGTGCTCCGCGTCGTCGTACCTCGTCAGGCGCTCCTCGAGGTCGGGTGCGACCTGCTTGACGTAGGTCTCGACCATGTCCCACGCGTCGGCGCCGGCGACGACGAGCTCGGCGATGTCCTCGGTGAAGAGGTCACGCACCACCTTGAGGGTCAGGTCGGGCTCGGAGTAGAGGCACTGCGGTGCGTTGCCACCCTCGACCTTGGAGGAGATGTCCTCCCAGCGGGCGGTGAGCCGCTGCACGTCGCGGCGCAGCTCGTCCTCGGCCGCGCCCTCGGCCGCGGTGCGCACGATGACGCCCGCCGAGGACGGGACGATCTCCTTGAGCAGCGACTTGAGACGGTTGCGCTCGGTCTCGGGGAGCTTGCGGGAGATCCCGGAGGTGCTGCCCTCGGGGACGTAGACCAGGAAGCGGCCGGGGATGCTGATCTGGCTGGTCAGGCGCGCGCCCTTGTGGCCCACCGGGTCCTTGGTGACCTGCACCAGGACGGACTGGCCGGGCTTGAGCACCTGCTCGATCTTGCGCTGGCCGCCGTCCTTGGCGCCGAGCGCGTCCCAGTTGACCTCACCGGCGTAGAGGACCGCGTTGCGCCCCTTGCCGATGTCGATGAAGGCTGCCTCCATCGAGGGCAGGACGTTCTGCACACGACCGAGGTAGACGTTGCCGATGAGCGAGGTCTGGGACTCCCGGGCGACGTAGTGCTCGACCAGGACCTTGTCCTCGAGGACCGCGATCTGGGTGAGGTCACCGCGCTGGCGGACGACCATCTTGCGGTCGACAGCCTCGCGCCGGGCGAGGAACTCGGCCTCGCTGATGACCGGGGCGCGGCGCCGGCCGGCCTCGCGACCCTCGCGGCGGCGCTGCTTCTTGGCCTCCAGGCGGGTGGAGCCGGTGAACGAGGTGATCTCGTCCTCGGCCTGCCGGGCGGTGCGGACCCGGACGACGGTGTTCTCCGGGTCGTCGGTGGGCTCGTCGTCGCCCTCGCCCGCGCGGCGGCGGCGACGGCGGCGACGGCTGGTGCCGCCCTGCCCCTCGCTGCCGGACTCGCTGTCGCCGCTGTCCGCGTCGGCGCTGCTGTCGTCGTCCGAGCCCTGGTCGTCGCCGGAACCCTCGGAGGAGTCCCCGCCGTTGTCGGAGCCGCCCTGGCCCCCGCCGCCACCGCCACCACGGCGGCGTCGGCCTCCACGACGGCGCCTGCGCCGGGTGCCGCCCTGGGAGTCGTCGCCCTCGCCCTCGGCGTCGTCACCCGGCTCCTGGTCGTCGGCCGTCTGGTCCTCGGCGGCCCGGTCGGCCGCGCGGTCGGCCGCCTTGTCGGCCGCCTTGTCGGCCGCCTTGTCGACTGCCTTCTCGACCGTGCCGTCCTCGGCGGAGTCGTCCGGCTCGCCGGAGGAGGCGCCACCGGGCGTCGCGCCACCGGCCGTCCTGCGTGCGGCCGTCTTCTTGGCGGCCGTCTTCCTCGCCGCGGTCTTCTTGGCGGGAGGGGCCGTCGCGTCGCCGTCACCGGCGGCGCTCGCGTCGGCGGTCCCAGCGGTCTCGCCGGTGTCCGCGCCGTCGGGAGCCTGGGCGGCCGCCTTCTTGGTGGTGCGCTTGCGGGGCGCCGGGGCGGCGGGCGGGGCCTGGAACAGCAGCGACGTCGCAGCGGCTGGCACCGCGGACCCGTCGTCGTCGGCGCCCGCGTCGGTCTGGGCCGGTGCCGGCTCGGCGGCGGCCTTCTTGGTGCTGCGCTTGCGGGTGGTCTTCTTGACCACCGGAGCCTCGGGCGTGTCGCCCGGCGTGTCCGGGGTGCCACCGGGCTCGGCGGCGGGCGTGTCAGCCGCCGGGGGCGCCTCCGCTGCGGGCGCCGTCTTCTTGGCCGCGCGCTTGCGCGGTGCGGCCTTCTTGACCGGTGCCGCCTCGGCGTCCGGGGCGTCGGCCGCCGGGTCGGGGGTGTCCCCGGGCGCCTGCGCCGCCGGCGCGGCCTTCTTGGCCGGAGCACGCTTGCGGGTGGTCTTCTTGACCACCGGAGTCGAGGCCTCGGTGGCCTCGGGGGCGCCGGGCGCCTCCGAGCCGGAGCCGAGGTCGGTGCCCTGCTGGGCGCTGGTGGTGTCGTTCCCGGACTCGTCCGGGGTCTGCTCGTCGAGCATGGAACTCCCTTGGCGCCCGTCGCAGACGTGCGCAGTCAGTAAGCCTACGGTTGCGGCGACGCCCCGGGATCCCGGAACGGGGGTCGCGAAGGACCGAGGACACTGACCGCGGTCAGCGGGGATGGGCCGGAGCTGTCACCTCCGGGTCACACCGCGTCGCGGTCTGGTGCCAACGGGTCCCCCACTGTGCCGGCTTCCGCGTCGAGCGGTCCCTGGGCCAGTCGTTCCAGCAGCGCTCCACTGCCGGTGCGCAGCCCAGAGATCTCGCGTAGTCCAGCGAGGACGTCGTCGGGTCTCACAGACGGTGTGGCGTGTCGCAAGACCGTGTCGAGTATGGCACACCCCGCTTCCGCGGAGGCGTCGTCGGCGACCGCGAGGCGCACGACCGCGGCGCGGCAGTCGAAGGTCCGCAGGCCCCGCTTGGTCATCCGCTCGACGGTCACCTCCTCCGCGGCGAGGAACGCGCGGACCGCGTCGGCCGCCTCCGCGACCGGCACGTCGGGCAGCCGGACCCGCCAGTGGCTCGCCTCCATCCGGTCCGGGAGCGACCCGCCGTGGGCGACCACGACCTCCAGCACGTCGAGCCCGGGAGGCAGGGACTCGTCGATGAGGCGCCGCAGCTCCTCGGGGTCCATCTCGCGCGCCAGGCCGATCTCGAGGTACTCCGCCTCCGAGGCGGCCCCGGTGGGCGACGCGCCGGCGTACGAGATGCGCGGGTGCGGGTGGAAGCCGGAGGAGTAGGCCATCGGCACCCCCGCCCGCACCAGCGCGCGCTCGAAGGCGCGGGAGAAGTCGCGGTGGCTGGTGAAACGGAGGCGGCCGCGCTTGGCGTAGTGCAGGCGCAGGCGCTGCACCGGTGGGGCTTGCTGCTCGGGCTGGTCACGCACGGGGGGCCACCCTACTGGCGCTCACGTAGCCTGACCGCGTGGGCTACCTCGTCGAGACCTCCGGCCGCCTCAAGCTCCCCCAGGAGCTCGAGCGTCAGGCTCTGACGGTCCTCGAGGTGCGCATGGGCGCACGCGGCGGCTGGTTCGACGCCGACCAGGTCCACGTCGACTCGCTCGAGGAGCTCGCACCGTACGCCGCGGCGCAGGTCCGGCGCGAGGGCGAGTGGCTGCTGGTCGGCACCGACACCGACGGCGACCCCAAGTGGTCGGAGCAGGCCAGCGAGTTCTACCGCAGCCTCGGCAGCTTCGTGCGCGAGGGCGAGGTCCACGTGCGCGGCGAGGACGGTCAGGCGTGGTCCTACCTGTACTCCGGCGACGGCGTCCTCCAGCGTGGGGACAACGGCTGGGACGGCACGCCGGGCGACCCTGCGGCGGGTCCGGTCCCGCCGGCACCCACGCCACCTGGTGTGTCCCCTCCCCCGCCCGCAGCGTCAGGCCCGACCGCCGCCGGGGCTCCTGAGCCTCCGGCCCAGCCCGCGCAGTTCCGCTACCCCGGCAGCGACGAGCGTCCAGCTCCCCCGCCGCCGGCCGCTCCGCAGTCCTACGCGCCCGGCGACCCGGGGGACCCCGGCAGCGTCGCCGAGTCGCCGTCCTACCCCGGACCCCCGACCGGACTGCCCGAGGACCGCGTCCAGCGCGCCTGGGCCGACCCGCCCCCGGCATCGGCCGGCCGCACCGCGCTCATGGTGGGGCTGCTCGTGGTCGGGGTCGTCCTCATCATCGGGCTCGCCCTGCTCGTCTCCGGCCTCTGACCGCCCGCAACCCCACCCGCGTACTCCGACGTACGCGCTGGACAAATCGGACACGCGCAACGCGTACGGCGGAGTACGTGGCGCCCGCGCGGGGCCGGCCGGCCTCGCGCGCCGCGGTCAGACGACGCTGAGCGGGAGCAGGCGCTGGCCGGTGGGGCCGACCTGGATCTCGGTGCCCATCTCGGGGCAGACGCCGCAGTCGTAGCACGGGGTCCACCGGCAGTCCTCGACGTCACCGCGGTCGTCGAGGGCCTCCTGCCAGTCCTCCCAGAGCCAGACCTTGTCGAGTCCGGAGTCGAGGTGGTCCCAGGGCAGGACCTCGTCGAGGTCGCGCTCGCGGGTGGTGTACCAGTCGACGTCCACACCCGTGCCGGCCAGCCCGCTCTCGGCCGCGGCCATCCAGCGGTCGTAGGAGAAGTGCTCGCTCCAGCCGTCGAAGCGCCCGCCGTCGCGCCAGGCGGCCTCGATCACGCGACCGATGCGCCGGTCGCCGCGGGACAGCAGTCCCTCGACGATGCCGGGGCGGCCGTCGTGGTAGCGGAAGCCGATCGCGCGACCGAACCGCTTGTCCTTGCGGACCTCCTCGCGCAGCTTGGCCAGCCGCGCGTCGGTGGTCTCCCAGTCCAGCTGCGCCGCCCACTGGAAGGGCGTGTGCGGCTTGGGCACGAAGCCACCGATCGAGACGGTGCAGCGCACGTCGTTGCGTCCGGAGACCTCGCGGCCCTTGGCGATCACCTTCTTGGCCAGGTCGGCGATCTCCAGCACGTCCTCGTCGGTCTCCGTCGGGAGGCCACACATGAAGTAGAGCTTCACCTGGCGCCACCCGTGGGAGTACGCCGCGGCGACGGTGCGGATGAGGTCCTCCTCCGAGACCTGCTTGTTGATCACCCGGCGCATGCGCTCCGACCCGCCCTCGGGGGCGAAGGTCAGCCCGGAGCGACGGCCGTTGCGCGAGAACTCGTTGGCCAGCGTGATGTTGAAGGCGTCCACGCGCGTCGAGGGGAGCGAGAGCGAGACGTTGGTGCCGTCGTAGCGGTCGGCGAGGTCCTTGGCCACCTCGCCGATCTCGGTGTGGTCGGCGCTGGACAGCGACAGCAGGCCGACCTCCTCGAACCCCGACGCCTTGATGCCGTTGTCGACCATCGCACCGATCGTGGTGATCGAGCGCTCGCGCACGGGGCGGGTGATCATGCCGGCCTGGCAGAAGCGGCAGCCGCGCGTGCAGCCACGGAAGATCTCCACCGAGAAGCGCTCGTGGACGGTCTCGGCCAGCGGCACCAGCGGCTTGCGCGGGTAGGGCCAGGCGTCGAGGTCCATCAGCGTGTGCTTGCGCACCCGGGCCGGGACGCCCGGCATGGTCGGGGCGACGCGCACGATCGCGCCGCTCTCGTCGTACGACGTGTCGTAGAACTTGGGCACGTAGACGTTGCCCGAGACCGCGAGGCGGAACAGCAGCTCGTCGCGCGGCGAGCGGCCGTCGGCGCCGGGGCGCCCCTCGGACTTCCACTCGCGCACGACCTCGGAGATCGCGAGCACGACCTCCTCGCCGTCACCCAGGACGGCGGCGTCGACGAAGTCGGCGACCGGCTCGGGGTTGAACGCGGAGTGACCACCGGCGACCACCAGCGGGTGGGGCTCGGTGCGGTCCACCGCGTGCAGCGGGATCCCGGCGAGGTCGAGGGCGGTCAGCAGGTTGGTGTAGCCGAGCTCGGTCGAGAACGAGACCCCGAGGAGGTCGAAGTCCCCGACCGGGCGGTGCTGGTCGACGGTGAACTGCGGGATGTCGTGCTCCCGCATCAGGCGCTCCATGTCGGGCCACACGGCGTAGGTGCGCTCGGCGAGGACCCACTCCTGCTCGTTGAGCACCTCGTAGAGGATCTGGACACCCTGGTTGGGCAGGCCCACCTCGTAGGCGTCGGGGTACATCAGCGCCCAGCGGACCTGGACCGAGTCCCAGTCCTTGAGGGTGGAGTTGAGCTCGCCCCCGACGTACTGGATCGGCTTCTGCACCGTCGGCAGCAGCGGCTCGAGGCGGTGGAAGACCGACGCGCCGGCGTCAGCGAGGGCAGGCATGCAGCACTCTCCGGAGATCTAGGGGACTCCCCAGGATAACGGGCGCGTGGTCTCGACAGGCTCGACCACCGTGGTGTGGCTCAGTAGCGCGAGCGCGACTGGTAGGTGCTGGAGACGCCGAGGCCGAGCGAGCGCTGGTTGCGCGCGTGGATGTTGTGCAGCAGACCGACCGCCATGAGGCTGGCGAACATCGAGGTGCCGCCGTAGGAGACCAGAGGCAGGGGCACGCCGGTGACCGGCATGATGCCCAGGCACATGCCGATGTTCTGGAAGGCCTGGAAGCCGAACCAGCAGGCGATGCCGGCCGCGACGAGCCGGCCGAAGAGGTCCTCGGAGTGCAGCGAGATCGACAGCGCCCGGCGGATCACCACGGCGAGCAGCAGGATCAGCAGGCCGGCACCGAGCAGGCCGAGCTCCTCCCCCGCGACGGTGAAGATGAAGTCGGTCTGCTGCTCGGGGACGAACCCGGCACGGGTCTGGGAGCCATGGAAGAGCCCCTGGCCGAAGATGCCGCCGTTGCCGATCGCGATGCGCGCCTGCTCGGTGTTGTAGCCCGCGCCCCGCGGGTCGAGCGCGGGGTTGGTGAACGCCATGAACCGGTCGATCTGGTAGGGCTTGAGCACTCCCCCGACCACCGCGACCGTCGCCACGGCGATGCCGCCGACGGCCAGGCCGCCCAGCCAGCGGCGGGGCGCACCGGAGGCGGCGATGACGCCGAACACGGTGGCGGTCAGGACGAGCACCGTGCCGAGGTCGGGCTGGAGCAGGATCATCGCCGCGGGCAGGGCGGCCACGGCGAGCATGCCCACCACGTCGAGGTGGCGGACCTCGCGCTGGCGCCACGAGCCCTCGGTGCGCTCGGCCACGACCAGCGCCATCATCACCACGACCGAGAGCTTGGCGAACTCGGAGGGCTGGATGGACATGCCGCCCAGCACGATCCACGACCGCGAGCCGTTGATGGTCGAGCCCATCACGAAGACCAGCGCGAGCCCGACCAGCGACCCGGCGTAGAGCACGGGCGCGAGGATGCGCACCCAGCGGTGGTCGGTGGCGGCCACGAGCACGGCCAGCACGATCCCGATCGCGATGTTGACCAGGTGACGGCGGAGGTAGGCCTGCGGGTCACCCTCGGTGAGCGTGTCGCGCTGCGCGGTCGCCGACCACACCAGGAGCGTGCCGATCACGAGCAGCGCGGCGGTCGCCAGCAGCAGCGGCCAGTCCACGCGCGGAACGCGCGCCCAGGACGACTCCGTCCGGGCCGCGGCGCGCAGGCGCGTCGGGGCGAGGGTGCTCATGACTCCCCTTCGGCGTGCGTGGCCCGGCGGTGGGCGCGTGGGTGGGCACGGTGGTGCCGGGTGGCCGGCGGCAGGATCGAGCCGTCGCGGGCGAAGACCGGCAGCGTCGCCGGAGGCTTGGTGCCGGGGATGGCGGCGTCACGCTTGCGGACCTTGTCGCCCTCGATGCCGTAGAGGGCCTCCCAGATCTTGCGGATGCCGGGGCCCGAGGCGCCGGAGCCGGTGCCGGCCTGGCTGATCATCATCACCGTGACGTACTCCTTGTCGAAGCACGCCACCCACGACGTCGTCTGCTTGCCGGTGACCTCCGCGGACCCGGTCTTGCAGTGCAGGTGCACCTTGTCGAGCGGGAAGCCCTGCAAACGCCAGTTCATCGTGCCGTGGGGCTCGGAGGCGACCCAGCTGAGACCGGTGCGGACGAAGTCGAGGTCGCTCTTGGAGATCTTGACCTTGGCCTGGACCTCGGGCGGGATCTCGCGGACGACCTTGCCGTCGGGGCCGACGATCGCCTTGGCCACCCGCGGCTCGAACAGCGTGCCCCCGTTGGAGATCGCGGCGTAGCCCCGGGCCAGCTGGATCGGGGTGACCGCGGTGTCGCCCTGGCCGATGGCGAAGTTGACCGCGTCACCGGCGCGGTAGGCGTAGCCCTCGACGCAGAACTCCCGGGCGAACCGGTGCAGGAAGTCGTAGCCCGGCTTCTTGCCGATGCGGCAGTAGTAGTCCTTCATCGAGTCGTAGTAGGCGCGCTTCCACCTGCGGTCGGCGATGCGACCCGTGGTCTCGCCCGGCACGTCGATGCCGGTGCGCTTGCCGAACCCGAAGGTCTTGGCGATCTCGACCAGTGGGTCCTTGGCGTTCACGTCGGCGACGTCGGAGCCGTACTTCTGCCAGAAGTTGAAGCCCACGCGGTAGAAGAAGGTGTTGCAGGAGACCTCGAGGGCCTTCTGGAAGCCGATGTTGCCGTAGGAGCCGGACTCGAAGTTCTTGAAGGGGCGGTTGCCGACCTGGAAGCTCGAGGAGCACGGGAGCGAGGTCGACTGGCTGTAGCCGTTCTGCAGCGCGCCGATCGTCATGAACGGCTTCCAGGTCGAGCCCGGGGCGAACTGCCCCTGCGTCGCCCGGGACAGCAGCGGCGTGCCCGCGTCGGTGGAGTAGAGCCGCTCGAGCTGCTTGGAGCTGATGCCGTCGGTCCACACGTCGGGGTCGTACGTCGGCTGGCTGGCCATCGCGACCACGCGGCCGGTCTTGGCCTCCATCACCACGGCGGCCCCCGAGTCGGCGGCGTAGCGTCGCCCGGTCACCGGGTCCATCGTGCCGCGGGCGACCTGGATCATCTGCTGCAGCTGCTGCTCCACGACCGACTGCACGCGCGCGTCGAGCGAGGTCACCAGGGTGTCGCCGACCTTGCCCTTGACCTCGCCGGAGTCGCCGAGCACCCGGCCCATCGAGTCCACCGCGACGTTCTTGTAGCCCGGGAAGCCGCGGAGGTAGGCGTCGTACTCCTTCTCCAGGCCGGCCCGGCCGACGACGGAGGCGCCGTGCACCGACTCGTCACCCTTGGCCTCGGCCCGGTCGAGCTCGTCCTTGGTGATCGGGCTCAGGTAGCCCAGCACGTGGGCGGCGTTGATGCCGAACGGCGAGGGGTAGGCGCGGACGTTCTGCCGCTCGACGATGACCGAGGGGTAGTCCTCGTTCTGCTCCATGATCGCCAGGGCCGTGCGCTGCCGGATGTCCTTGGCGATCGGGACGGGCTGGTAGGGGGAGCCGTTCCAGCAGGTGCCGCTGACCGACCCCGGCTGGCCGCACAGCACGAGCCGCTGGCGGATGACCTTGGGACGCTGCTTGACCGCCTTGCCGATGCGTCGCAGCAGCTTGTCCTGCTGGGTCTCGTCGAGCCGGTTGAGCAGCGTGCGGTCGACGGTGACGACCCACGAGGTGCGGTTGGCGACCAGGGGCCGGCCCATGTCGTCGACGATGAGGCCGCGGGCGGGCTGCACGACGACCTCGCGGATCGACTGGTCGGCGGCCTTGGCCTGGTAGTCGGCGCCGCTGTCGACCTGGAGGTACCACAGCCGGCCGAGCAGGGTCAGGAACAGCATGAGCACGAGGACCTGGATCACCCACAGCCGGTTGCGCCCCACCAGGCGCGTGCGTGTGCCGGCGGTGGACGGCGACCCGGAGGACCAGAAGGCGGTCAGCGTGGCCATGGGCTAGACGGCCATCGCGGGCTCGGGCCGCAGCCGGCGGAAGAGCCGCATCGCCAGCGGGAGCACGAACGGGGCGAGCAGGAGGTCGTAGAGCACCGCCTCGGGGATCACCCGCAGCGCCTCGGTGACCGGCACGCCGCTGTCCTCCAGGACGAAACCGCTCAGCGCGAAGACCGAGGCTCCGACGAACGAGCAGGCGGCGACGGTCACCAGGGCCCCGACGGTCGAGCGCTCGGCGTCGGCGCGGACCCGCCCGGCGAGGTAGCCCACGACCACCAGCGCGAGCGCCCAGCGCCCGGCCAGGTGGTCGGCCGGCGGCACGAGGTCGACCGCCAGGCCGCCGACGAAGCCGAGGAGCGCGGCGAACTCGGGGCCGCGGGTGAGCGCGGCGGCGACGACGACGAGCAGGGCGAGGTTGGGCACGACGCCGTCGAGGGAGAAGGCGGCGAAGAAGCTCACCTGGAGCACGACCGCGAGCAGGATCACGGCGAGGAAGACGAGTCCCCGGACCACGCGCATGTCAGCGTCCTTCCTGGTCGGAGCGGGTGCCGGTGTCGACGTCGCCGGCCCGGATGACGGCCCGGTCGCCCTTGGTGCGCGCGTCGACCACGACACCCACGACGTCGAGGGAGGAGAAGTCGACGTAGGGGTCGATCACCGCGTGCTTGGCCTGCTCGCGCGGGGTGGAGTAGACCTTGGTGACGCTGCCGATCGGCACGCCCGCGACGTAGGGCGAGCCGCCCCGGCTGCCCCAGGTGACCACCACGTCGTCCTTGCCCGGGGTCTCCGAGTCGTCGACGAGGTCGAGGTCGAGCGGGCTGTCACCGTCGAGGGAGCCGCGCCCGGTGAGGAACCCGACCTCGGCGTTGGAGCCGAGGCGTGCCCCGACCATGGACCGCTCGTCGACGATGAGCAGCACCGTCGCGGAGTGGCGGCCCGCGGCGATCACGCGGCCGACGAGACCGTCGTTGTTGAGCACGCTGAGGTCGGGGTGGACGCCGTCGGCGGTGCCGGCGTCGATGGTCACCGTCTGGCTGAAGCTCTGGGCGGGACCGATCGCGATCACACGGGCGGGGACCAGGGCGAGCCCGCTGCGCCGGCTGGAGCGCAGCAGCCCGTCGAGCTCGGCGGCGCGGAAGCGCACCTGGGAGGTGGTGTTGACCTGGCCGCGCAGGTTGGCGTTCTCGGCCTCGAGCCGGTGCAGGTCGGCGCGCAGGTCGCGGTTGCTGGTGAAGAACTCCGGCACCTCGCGGAACGGGCGCGCCACGGTGGACGCCCCGCTCTGCACGGGGGCGAGGAGGTCGCCGACCGCGGAGCGGGCGGACTCCACGGGCGAGCCGTCACCGCCCTGGGCGTCGACGGCCATCACGGTCACGCTGGCCAGGGAGAGCACGGCGAGCAGCGAGCGCGAGCCGCGCCGCTGGCGGTCCTCCTTGGTGCGGGGACGACGGGTGCGGGGTGCCATCGGTCGACTCCTCAGCGACGGTTCTCGGTGACGAGCACCTGCTGGAGGGCCTCGAACTCCTCGACGCACTTGCCCGCGCCCAGGGCGACGGAGTGCAGGGGGTCCTCGGCGACGTGGACCGGCATGCCGGTCTCGTGGCGCAGGCGCTCGTCGAGACCGCGCAGCAGGGCGACGCCACCGGTGAGGACCAGCCCGCGGTCCATGATGTCGCCGGCGAGCTCGGGGGGCGTCTGGTCGAGCGTGGTGCGGACCGCGTCGACAATGTCGTTGAGCGGCTCCTCGATCGCGTGGCGCACCTCGCTGCTCGAGACCACGACGGTGCGGGGCAGGCCGGTGACCATGTCGCGCCCGCGGATCTCGGCCTCGGGCTCCTTGGTGAGCGGGAAGGCCGTGCCGAGGGTCATCTTGATCTCCTCGGCCGTGCGCTCGCCCAGCATGAGCGAGTGCTCCTTCTTCATCCAGGCGATGACCGCCTGGTCGAGGTCGTCGCCCGCCGTGCGGATGGACAGGCTGGTCACGATGCCGCCCAGCGAGATCACCGCGACCTCGGTGGTGCCGCCACCGACGTCGACGACCATGTTGCCGGTGGCCTCGTGGACCGGAAGCCCGGCGCCGATCGCGGCGGCCATGGGCTCCTCGATGATGTAGACCCGGCGCGCGCCGGCCTGGTAGCCGGCCTCCTTGACCGCCCGCTGCTCGACCGCGGTGATGCCGCTGGGCACGCAGATCACCAGGCGGGGCTTGGCGAAGTAGCGGCGGCGGTGCACCTGCTGGATGAAGAACCGCAGCATCTGCTCGGTGGCGTCGAAGTCGGCGATGACGCCGTCCTGGAGCGGTCGGATCGCGGTGATGTTGTCGGGCGTGCGGCCGAGCATGCGCTTGGCCTCGTGGCCGACGGCCAGCACCTCACCGGTCGAGGCGTTGAGGGCGACGACGCTCGGCTCGTCGAGCAGCACGCCCTTGCCGCGGACGTAGACGAGTGTGTTGGCCGTTCCGAGGTCGACCGCCATGTCCCGGCCGATGAAGCTGTTCGCCATCCCTGCTCCGCACTCCCGTAGCACTCACGTCACACGTGTCTCCGGGGAAGCGTAGGCAGCGACGACCCCCCGATCCGGGAGGACACGCACGCCCGCGCGGAGCAGGTCAGGTGTCAGAGGCCGGGGAACCAGATCGCGATCTCGCGCTCGGCGGACTCCGGGGAGTCGGAGCCGTGCACGAGGTTCTCCCGGTTGGACAGCGAGAGGTCGCCGCGGATCGTCCCGGGGGCGGCCTTGCGTCCGTCGGTGGCGCCGTTGATGCCGCGGACCACCTCGATGGCGGAGTCGCCCTCGAGCACCAGCGCCACCAGCGGGCCGGAGGTGACGAAGTCGCGCAGCGGCGGGTAGAAGTCACGCTCGACGTGCTCGGCGTAGTGGCGGTCGGCCTGGGCGCCGTCGATCACGCGCTGCTCGAGCGCGACGATGCGCAGGCCTCGCTGCTCGAAGCGGGAGAGGATCGCGCCCACCAGGCCACGACGCACGGCGTCGGGCTTGAGGAGGACGAGCGTGCGCTGCATGGGGTGCTCGGACATGGGGCGGAGCCTAGTGCCCGGGCTCGGGCACCGGACCCGCCGCCCGCTCCGACTCCTGCTCCGACTTCTGCTCGGGCTCCTGCTCGGCCTCCCACGCGGCCGTGCGCTCGGCGCGCTCGCGGTCGATCCTGCGGCCCAGGAACCACGACCCGGCGAACAGCGCGAGGAAGACCGCGCCCAGCCCGAACATGAGGGGTACGACGACGCCGGTCGCGATCGTGCCGACCTCCACCGACCAGCCGAGCCACACCCCGGCCCGCGTGCGCAGGGCACCGGCCGCGACGAGGCTGGCCAACGGCAGCCCGACCCCGAGGGCGACCGCCGCCGGCGTCGACAGGTCGGTCAGCGGCAGGAGGACCGCCGCGAACGGGACCAGGGCGATGGTCTGGAGCAGCAGGATGCCCGCGCACATGGTGCGCTGCAGGTGGGTCATCGCTCGCCCGCACGCCGCAGGAGCACCCGGGCCTCGCCCACGGTCACCACCGAGCCGGTGACGAGCACGCCGCCGGACCCGATCGACTCGCCCATGGCTCCCCCGGTCTCGGCCAGCGTGACGGCCTGCTCGATCGCGTCGTCCAGGCCGGGCGCGATGCGCACACGGTGCTCGCCGAAGATGTCGGCGGCGACCAGCGCGAGCTCGTGGGCCGGCATCGCGCGCGGCGTGGCGCTCTGGGTGCACACGATCTCGGACAGGACGGGCTCGAGGACCGCCAAGAACGCCTCGACGTCCTTGTCGGCCATCATGCCGACGACGCCGACCAGCGGGTCGAAGGTGAAGAACTCGCGCACCGCCTCCACGGCCGCCTCGGCGCCATGGGGGTTGTGGGCCGCGTCGAGCAGGACGGTCGGGCCGCGGCGCACGACCTCCATGCGCCCGGGCGAGGTGGCGCCGTTGAACGCCTCCCCCACGACCTGGCCGGTCAGCGCCCCGTCGCCGAGGAGGGCGTGGACCGCCGCGAGGGCGAGAGCGGAGTTCTGGGCCTGGTGGTGACCGAACAGCGGCAGGAAGACGTCGTCGTAGGACAGGTCGCCGACCCGCAGGCTCATCAGCTGGCCGCCGACGGCCGGCACGCTGTTCACCACGCCGAAGTCGAGCCCCTCGACGAGCATCGTGGCCCCGACCTCGCGGCAGCGCTCGGCGAGGACGGCCATGACCTGCTCGGTCTGGTGGGCGACGACGACCTGCGCGTTGGGCTTGATGATCCCGGCCTTCTCGACCGCGATCAGCTCGGGGCGGTCGCCGAGGTAGCGCGCGTGGTCGATCGCGATCGGCGTCACGACCGCCACGTCGCCGTCGGCGACGTTGGTGGCGTCCCAGGCCCCGCCCATGCCGACCTCGACCACGGCGACGTCGACGGGGGCGTCGGCGAAGGCGGCGTAGGCCATCGCGACCGACGCCTCGAAGAAGCTCACCGGGTGGGCCTCGGTCTCGTCGACCATCTGGAGGTAGGGCGCCACGTCCTCGTAGGCGCGCACGAACGCCTCCTCGTCGACGGGCTCACCGTCGAGGCTGATGCGCTCGGTCATCGACTCGACGTGCGGGCTGGTGAAGCGACCCGTGCGGAGCCCGGCCGCGACCAGCAGCCGGTCGACCATGCGGGCGGTGGACGTCTTGCCGTTGGTGCCGGTCAGGTGGACCACGCGGTAGGCGCTCTGCGGGTCGCCGAGCAGCTCGACCAGCGCCTGGATGCGGTCGAGGCTCGGCTCGAGACGGGACTCGGGCCAGCGGCGGAGCAGGGCCGACTCGACCTGGCGGTAGGACTCGGACGGCTCGCGGGGGGTGGTCTGCATGACCCCCCGAGTCTAGGGCTCAGTCCTGGGCGCGCACGTCGTCGGCCGCCAGCGGCACCGGCAGGGACATCGCGGGGTCGGTGGCGAGGGCCACCAGCTGGTCCGAGGTGTACGGCGACGGGGCGGCCGCCGGCCTCGACACCTCGACCAGCACCCAGGAGCCCGACGGGTCGTCCGGGGTGAACGAGGCCCGCAGGCCGCGTTCACCGTCGTCGGTGCGGCCGTGCTCGAGGGCGACGACCCCGCCGGGGACCCGGGTCGTGGTGCAGGAGAGGTAGACGTGGGTGCAGGCGCGGTCCTCCTGCCCGGTCGGCGGGCCGGCAGCCGCGTCCGACGGGGGCTCGTTCTGGGTCAGCACGAAGACCGAGCCCCCCGACGGCAGGTCGGCCCGGAAGCGCAGCCACTGCAGCGTGGCCCACTCGCGGTCGTCGCGCGGCAGCGCCCGGCTGCCCTGCTCACCGTCGGGCCGCGTGCCCGACCAGGCGGCGACGTCCAGCGGGACCCGCACGAAGCGCCGCACCGCGGAGTCCGCCTCCTCGTGCGCGGCCCGCGCGAGAGCCGCGTGCTCGGCCACCGAGTCGGGCGAGCCCAGCACCGCCCCGGCCCCGGGCGCCCGGAGGTGGGTCACCCCCGCCACGCCGGCGACCACGAGCGCGGCCGCGGCGACCGCGCCCAGCGCGCGGGTCGTCGTACGCCGGCGGCGCAGGCGGCGCCCGCCGGCCATGACGGCGTCGACGTCGGGGGCCCGCAGCTCGAACGGCTCGTCGGCCAACGCGTCGCGCAGGTCCTGAACTGTGCTCGTCATCGGGGGACCTCCTGCGGGGTCGGGTCGGTCGCGGCGACGCGGAGCCTGGCCAGCGCGCGCTTGAGGGTGGCGGCGACGGTCCCCGGGGGCAGCCCGAGGCTCTCGGCCGTCTCCGCCTGGGACTGGTCGAGGTAGTGACGCAGCACGACCACCGCCCGCTCCCGCGGGGTCAGGGTCGCCAGGAGGGCGCGCAGGTCCGTGCGGTCACCGGCCGCCTCGCCCTCGTCGTCGAGGCGGCGGTCGAGCAGCCGGTCGTCGTGCGAGGCCGGGACGAACCGCAGCAGGCGGCGCCGCCGGTAGCCGTCGAGGTAGGCGTTGACCAGGGCCCGCCGCACGTAGGCATGGGCGTCCAGGGTCCGGACGCGCGGCCAGGCGGCGTAGGTCCGGGTGAGCACCTGCTGCACCAGGTCCTCCGCGTCGTCCCGGTCGCGGGTCAGCAGCCAGGCCGCGTGCGTCCACCGCCGCCAACCGGCGGCCACGAGGTCGCTGAACTCCGCGTCCAGCGACGCGCGGTCGTCCTCGCCCGGCCTCATCGGGCCATGTTCTCGCTCCACACCTGTCCCGACGAACGGGCCGGCGGTCTCGTTGCGGAACTGGTGCGCGCGCTTCGCCGGGCGCTTCGTAGGATTCGGCCCATGACTGACACCCAGCGCCCCGCCATGGGCACGGCCCCGGACACGTCGACGCCCGACCGCGGCGTCGTCGTACCCGACCGCCCGGCGCTGGAGGGCCTCGAGGCGACGTGGTCGGCGCGGTGGAAGGAGCAGGACACCTACCGCTTCGACCGGTCGAAGACCCGCGAGCAGGTCTACGCCATCGACACTCCCCCGCCGACCGTCTCGGGGTCGCTGCACGTGGGGCACGTCTTCTCCTACACCCACACCGACCTGGTCGCCCGCTTCCAGCGGATGTGCGGCAAGGAGGTCTTCTACCCGATGGGCTGGGACGACAACGGCCTGCCCACCGAGCGCCGGGTGCAGAACTACTACGGCGTGCGCTGCGACCCGTCACTGCCCTACGACCCCGACTTCGTCGCGCCCGAGAAGCCGGACCCCAAGCGTCAGGTCCCGATCAGCCGGCCCAACTTCATCGAGCTCTGCGAGAAGCTGGTCGTCGAGGACGAGAAGGCCTTCGAGGCGCTGTGGCGCCAGCTCGGCCTCTCCGTCGACTGGACCCAGACCTACACCACGGTCGGCAAGAAGGCGCAGACCGTCTCCCAGCGCGCGTTCCTGCGCAACTTCGCCCGCGGCGAGGCCTACCTGCAGGAGGCGCCCACGCTGTGGGACGTCACGTTCCAGACCGCGGTCGCCCAGGCCGAGCTGGAGGCCCGGGAGTACCCCGGCGCCTACCACCGGGTGGCGTTCCACGGCCCGGTCTCGACAGGCTCGACCACCGGGAAGGTCCACATCGAGACCACGCGCCCCGAGCTGATCCCCGCGGTCGTCGCACTGATCGCCCACCCCGACGACGAGCGCTACCAGGCGCTGTTCGGCACCACCGTCACCTCGCCGGTCTTCGGCGTCGAGATCCCGGTCGTCGCGCACGAGGCCGCCGAGCCCGACAAGGGCGCCGGCATCGCGATGTGCTGCACCTTCGGTGACCTCACCGACGTGACGTGGTGGCGTGAGCTCGACCTCCCGGTCCGCACGGTCGTCGGCCGCGACGGCCGCCTGCACCGGGAGACCCCCGAGTGGCTGAGCGCCGAGCCCGCGGCGACGGCGTACGCCGAGCTGGCGGGCAAGACCACGTTCTCGGCCCGCGAGGCGATGGTCGCGCTGCTGCGCGAGTCCGGCGACCTCGACGGCGAGCCCCGGCCCACGCAGCGCATGGCGAACTTCTACGAGAAGGGCGACAAGCCGCTCGAGATCGTCGCCACCCGCCAGTGGTACATCCGCAACGGCGGCCGCGACACGGCCCTGCGCGACGAGCTGGTCGAGCGCGGCAGCGAGCTGCAGTGGCTGCCGCCGCACATGCGCCACCGCTACGACAACTGGGTCGGCGGCCTCAACGGCGACTGGCTGGTCTCGCGCCAGCGGTTCTTCGGCATCCCGTTCCCGGTGTGGTACCCCCTCTCCGCCGAGGGCGAGCCCGACTACGACCACCCGCTGCTCCCCCGCGAGGCCGACCTGCCGGTCGACCCCTCGACCGACGCGCCCTCCGGCTACTCCGCCGACCAGCGGGGCAGGCCGGGCGGCTTCATCGGCGACCCCGACGTGATGGACACCTGGGCCACCTCGTCGCTCACCCCGCAGATCGCGGCCGGCTGGGAGAGCGACGACGACCTGTTCTCCCGCGTCTTCCCGATGGACCTGTGCACCCAGGCCCACGACATCATCCGCACCTGGCTGTTCTCGCGGGTCGTCCGCTCCCACTTCGAGCACGGCGTCGTCCCGTGGACCCACGCGATGATGTCCGGCTTCGTGGTCGACCCCGACCGCAAGAAGATGTCGAAGTCCAAGGGCAACGTGGTCGTCCCCACCGAGATCCTCGACAAGTACGGCGCCGACGCCGTCCGCTGGCGGGCGGCGATGGCCCGGCCGGGGCTGGACTCCCCGTTCGACGAGTCGCAGATGAAGGTCGGCCGCCGTCTGGCGATGAAGGTGCTCAACGCCTCCAAGTTCGTGCTCAGCGGCCCCGGTGCCGGCGAGGTCGACCCGGCCGCGGCCACCGACCCGGTGGACCGGGCCCTGCTGGCGGGCCTGGCCCAGGTGGTCGAGCGCGCCACGGCCGCGTTCGCGGCGTACGACTACACCACGGCGCTCGAGGTGACCGAGCGGTTCTTCTGGTCCTTCTGCGACGACTACGTCGAGCTGGTCAAGGAGCGGGCCTACGGCGCCCGCGGCGAGGAGGCGGCCCGCTCGGCGCGGGCGACCCTCGCCACCGCGCTGCACGTCCAGCTGCGCCTGCTCGCTCCGTTCCTGGTCTACGTGACCGAGGAGGTCTGGTCGTGGTGGCAGGAGGGCTCGGTCCACCACCAGCCCTGGCCGACCACTGCCGACCTCGGTGGCGTCGAGGGCGACCCCGAGCTCCTCGGCGCGGTCGCCGAGGCGCTCGCGGCGCTGCGCGGGGTCAAGTCGGCGGCCAAGGTCTCGATGCGCACCGAGCTGACCGACGCCGTCGTCTCGGGCTCCGCGGCCTCGCTCTCCCGGGTCGAGGCGGCTCGGGAGGACCTCTGCGCGGCGCTGAAGGTCGTCGGCGGCCTCACGCTCGAGCAGTCCGACGGCGACGTGCTCGTGGCGCGCGCCGAGGTCGCCCCGCCGTCCTGAGCCACGGCGACTGCTACGCCGGGACCGCGGGGGCAGGGACGTCGTGACCGAGCCCCGTGCGGGACGCAGCGTCGTCCGTCGCCTGCGCGTGGACGGTCCGTGCGAGCGCGCCGAAGGCGACCAGGTAGAGCACCGCGGAGAGCTGGGGCGCCCAGCTCGCGAGGTTCCCCCCGACGAACTCGACGACGAGGAAGGCGGCGACCAGGACCGGCACCCACCGGGGGGCCACCTGGGTGCGCCACAAGGCGGCAGCCAGCACGAGGAGGCCGAACACGGTGCCGAGCAGTCCCATGGCGGCGAAGAGCATCACCGGCGAACCCTCCACGTCCGCCAGCAGCGCGGCGGAGGTGGACCGCGTGGCGGCGTCCTGCGCCATGACCACGCTGACCAGGGAGACACCGCCGAACACCGCGTGGCCGAAGGCACCCACGGAGGCCAGGCAGACGCCGACCACCGAGAGGCGGGACGCTTCGTCGCGCAGGAGGTGCCCGACACCCAGGACCGCGACCAGGAACGGCAGCTGGGCGAGCGTGAACGTCAGGGCCGAGACCCACGACAGCGCGCCCGCCTGGTCGATGGCAGCCAGGCGGTCGGTGTAGCCGCTGGGGAACTCGGGGGCCGTGGCGGTGGAGACCGCGCTGAGCACGGCCGTGACGACGAGGGAGGTGGCGGCGACGTCGCGCCGGAAGGTCGAGGTTGTCATGTCCCCAGCGAAGCGGCGCGGGCCGGTCACCGCGTCCCTCCCCGGTCGACAACGGCGTCAACCGCAGGATGACCACGGCGTCGACCTGGGGAACCTAGGGTGAGTCCCGTGAGCGCAGCGAGCCGACGATCGGTCCTCGACGGTGCCCTGGCCGCCGCCGTCGTCGCGGCCGGGCTCGCCGAGCTCCTCGTGCCGTTCGCGTCGGTCCAGGGCTCCGGGTCACGGGCCGTCACCTCGGCCGCCGTCGTCGTGGTCGGTGGCGTCCTCTGCCTGCGCCGGGTCGCCCCGCTCGCCACCGCGGCGGTGGCCCTGCTCGCCTGGCCCGCGCTGTTCTCGCTCACCCCGCTCTACGTGCTGTTCTGGGGCCAGTTCGTCCCGATGGCGATCGCGCTGTTCTCCGTGGCACGGCACGGGCGCGGCCGGGCGCCGTACGCCGGAGCGGCGCTCGGGGCGGCCGCGCTGCTGTTCTTCGACCTGCGGGTCGACGCGCTCCAGGGCGCCTCCGAGATCGTCTTCCACTGGGCGGTGTTCGCCCTGACCTGGTCCGCCGGCCGCGCCCTCGCGGTCCACGAGCGCCGCTCGCTGCTGCACTTGCAGCGCGCCGTCGACGCCGAGGTCAGCGCCGCCTCTGCCGTCCTGCAGGCGATCGTCGACGAGCGCACCCGCATCGCCCGCGAGCTGCACGACGTCGTCGCCCACGCGGTCAGCTCGATCGTGGTCCAGGCGGGCGCGGCGGAGCAGGTCGTCGAGAGCGACCCGGCCTACGTCCGCGCGCGTCTCGAGACGATCCGCACCAGCGGCTCGGAGGCGTTGGAGGAGATGCGACGCGTCGTGGCGATCCTGCGCCAGGAGGGGGACGCGGGCGCTCTCGCCCCGCAACCAGGGGTGGGGCTGATCCCTGGTCTGCTCGCCGAGGCCCGTGCGCAGGGCCTGGACGTCGAGTGGGTCACCGAGGGGGAGGTCGTGCCGCTCTCCCCCGGCCTCGACCTCGCGGTCTACCGCATCGTGCAGGAGGCTCTGACCAACGTGCGGCGTCACGCGCACGCGACCCGGGTCCTGGTCCGCCTCGCCTACGACGCCCGCGGCGTCCGGGTCGACGTCTCCGACGACGGGTGCGGATCCTCGGCGAGCACCGGACCCCGCGGGCACGGCCTGGTCGGGATGACCGAGCGGGCCGCGCTGTACGGCGGGACCGTGCGGTCCGGCCCGGCCGCGGACCGGGGGTTCGTGGTCATCGCGGAGCTGCCCCTGACAGGTGCGCGGTGACCCGGCCGGCGTGGCGGGTGCTCGTCGCCGACGACCAGGACCTGGTCCGCGAGGGCTTCGCCATGATCCTCGAGCGTGCCGGGGCGCAGGTGGTCGGCCAGGCCCGTGACGGGGTCGAGGCGGTCGAGCTGGCCCGTGAGCATCGTCCGGACGTGGTGCTGATGGACGTGCGCATGCCGCGGCTGGACGGGATCGGCGCGACGCGTGCCGTCGTCAGCGAGGCACCGGGCACCCGGGTGCTCGTGCTCACCACGTTCGACCTCGACGAGTACGTCGTCGACGCGGTCCGCGCGGGCGCCAGCGGCTTCATGCTCAAGGACGCGCGTCCCGGCGACCTGGTCCACGCCGTGGACGTCGTGGCCCGTGGCGAGTCGATGGTCGCGCCTGCGCTGGCCCGCCGGCTCCTCGAGCGCTTCGCCACCCACCCCCCGGGGCCGTCGCCCGGTGCGGCGGTGTGGGACCGCGTCAGCGAGCGCGAGCGCGCAGTGGCGGTCGAGGTCGCCCGGGGCCGGTCCAACCAGGAGATCGCGGCCGAGCTCTTCCTCAGCGAGGCGACCGTGAAGACCTACGTCTCACGGCTGTTCACCAAGCTCGACCTGGGCGACCGGGTGCAGCTGGTCGTGCTCGCCTACGAGACGGGCCTGATCAGCGTCGGTGGCGCGGACTCGCCCTGAGCCGCGCCGGGTCGACCTGGGCTCAGGCCGACTTCTTCTTCTTGGCCGCCGTGGAGCGCGGGACCAGCGTCGGGTTGACGTTGTCCTTGACGACCTCGCCGGTCACGACAACCTTCTCCACGTCGTCGCGCGACGGGACGTCGTACATCACGTGGAGGAGGACCTCCTCGATGATCGCCCGGAGCCCGCGAGCACCGGTGCCCCGCAGCATCGCCAGGTCGGCGACCGCGTCGATGGCGTCGGTGGTGAACTCCAGCTCGACCCCGTCGAGGTCGAAGAGCTTCTGGTACTGCTTGACCAGGGCGTTGCGCGGCTCGGTGAGGATCTGCACCAGCGCCTCACGGTTGAGCTTCTCGACCGTCGCGATGACCGGCAGGCGCCCGATGAACTCGGGGATCAGCCCGAACTTGAGCAGGTCCTCGGGCATGACCTCGGAGAAGATCCGGTCGAGGTCCTTCTCCTCCTTGGTCGGCAGCTTGGCGCCGAAGCCGAGGGTCTTGGTGCCGATGCGCTGCTCGACGATCTGCTCCAGGCCGGCGAACGCCCCACCCACAATGAACAGGATGTTGGTCGTGTCGATCTGGATGAACTCCTGGTGGGGGTGCTTGCGCCCGCCCTGCGGCGGCACCGAGGCGGTCGTGCCCTCCAGGATCTTGAGCAGGGCCTGCTGCACGCCCTCGCCCGAGACGTCGCGCGTGATCGAGGGGTTCTCCGCCTTGCGGGCGACCTTGTCGATCTCGTCGATGTAGATGATGCCGGTCTCGGCCTTCTTGACGTCGTAGTCGGCGGCCTGGATCAGCTTGAGCAGGATGTTCTCGACGTCCTCGCCGACGTAGCCGGCCTCGGTCAGCGCGGTCGCGTCGGCGATCGCGAACGGGACGTTGAGCATGCGCGCCAGGGTCTGGGCGAGGTAGGTCTTGCCACAGCCGGTCGGCCCGATCACGAGGATGTTGGACTTGGCCAGCTCGACCGCGTCCTCACCCCGCGCACGGTGGGCCCCGACGCCGACGCCCGCCTGGACGCGCTTGTAGTGGTTGTAGACCGCCACCGCCAGTGACTTCTTGGCGGTCTCCTGCCCGATGACGTAGGAGTTGAGGAAGTCGAAGATCTCCCGAGGCTTGGGGAGCTCGTCGAGGCCGACCTCGGTGCCCTCGGTCAGCTCCTCCTCGATGATCTCGTTGCACAGGTCGATGCACTCGTCACAGATGTACACCGCGGGTCCTGCGATCAGGCGCTTGACCTGCTTCTGGCTCTTGCCGCAGAAAGAGCACTTCAGCAGGTCGCTGCCGTCACCGATGCGTGCCACTGGCACGCCTCCTCATCATCTCGGGCCGACCCGCTGTCGCGGGTTCGACGGGTCTCGTCCGAGGGCCTAGGGCGAAATTACCCCGCCGGAGGCCCTTTGGGGACCAGGACACGGTGGTTGATCCGTCCCGTTGGGTGTCCCCGGGCCGGTCAGGCCGGGAGCTCCTTCATCGACTGCAGGATCGAGTCGATCAGGCCGTACTCCACTGCGGCCTGGGCGGTCAGGATCTTGTCGCGCTCGATGTCCTTGCTGACCTCCTCCGTCGTCTTGCCGGAGGCGTCGGCGATCATCTGCTCGAGCAGCTCGCGCATCCGCAGGATCTCGTTGGCCTGGATCTCGATGTCGGAGGTCTGGCCGTAGGAGCCCTCGGTGTAGGGCTGGTGGATCAGGATGCGGCTGTTGGGCAGCGCCATGCGCTTGCCGGGCGTGCCGGCCGCCAGCAGGATCGCGGCCGCGGACGCAGCCTGGCCCAGGCAGACGGTCTGGATGTCGGGCTTGATGAAGCGCATCGTGTCGTAGATCGCGGTGAGGGCCGTGAACGAGCCGCCCGGGCTGTTGATGTAGATGCTGATGTCCTGCTCGGGGTTCATCGACTGCAGGCACAGCAGCTGGGCGATGACGGCGTTGGCCACGTCGTCGGAGATCGGCGTGCCGAGGTAGATGATGCGCTCCTCGAACAGCTTGGCGTAGGGGTCGATCCGGCGGAAGCCGTAGGACGTCCGCTCCTCCCACTGGGGGATGTAGTAGTTCACGTCAGTCCTCAGTTCTTGGAAGTGTGAGCGGGACGGCCCTGCTCGGCCACCTGGCCGGCGTTGGCCACGACACTGTCGATGAAGCCGTACTCCTTGGCCTGCTCCGCGGTGAACCAGCGGTCGCGGTCGGCGTCCTGCTCCACCTGCTCCAGCGGCTGGCCGGTGTGCTGGCTGATCAGCTCGAAGAGCACCTTCTTGATGTGCAACGACTGCTGGGCCTGGATCTTGATGTCGGAGGCCGAGCCGCCCATGCCGCCCGAGGGCTGGTGCATCATGATCCGCGCGTGGGGCAGCGCGTAGCGCTTGCCCGCGGCGCCGGCGCACAGGAGGAACTGCCCCATCGACGCCGCGAGGCCCATGGCCACCGTGGCGACGTCGTTGGAGATGTAGTTCATCGTGTCGTAGATCGCCATCCCGGAGTCGACCGAGCCGCCCGGGGAGTTGATGTAGAGGAAGATGTCCGCGTCGGGGTCCTCGGCGTTGAGCAGGAGCATCTGCGCGCAGATGGCGTTGGCGTTCTGGTCGCGGACCTCCGAGCCCAGGAACACGATCCGCTCGCGCAGCAGACGCTGGTAGACGTTGTCGTCGAGGCCGTACGACGCCGCCCCGGCATTCATCGAGATGTCAGTCACGGGACCGACCCTAGCCGCCGGGCCGGACAGTTCCACGGCCAATCCCCCCGTGTTCGCGGACAGCGGACGAGAGGGCCCCGCGACGCGGCCCCGACCTCAGGCGGAGCCCTCGACCTCGGCCCTCAGACGCTCCAGCGTCGTGCCCATCCCGACCTCGAGCTCGTCGGCGTGCTCGGGCGTGCCGCCGAGGAGCAGGGGCGCGACGACCCGCGACCCGAGCGTCAGGTCGCGCGGGACCTGGCGGCGGTGGACGACCCGGGTCCGCGAGCCACCGGCACCACCGGCGGCACCGCTGCCGTCGCTCACGTCGCTGAGCTCCCAGATCCACCGCGCGCCGCTGCTCACCGTGTCCCAGGCGACCAGCGAGCCCGGCGCGAGCGCGCAGACCACGCTGCGGGTGGGCCAGACCACCGGGCCGCGGCGGTTGATCCCGACGTACTGCTGACCGAGCCGGAGCCCGCCGCGCCGCAGCGGGACCATGCGCACCAGCTCGGGGCTCCAGGCGGGCATGCGGGAGAAGTCGGTGAGGACCTCCCAGACCCGCCCGCGCGGAGCCGCGACCTCGAGCTCGACGCGCAGCTCGCGGCGCGGGTCGGACACGGTGCCGGTGCGGGGGTCGCTCACGCGAGCCAGTGTGTCATCGCGCGGTAGACCTCGGGGTGGTTGAGCAGCCCCCAGTGGTTGGTCTCGGCGACGTGCAGCAGGTCGGCGTCGGGGAAGAGCCGCAGCATGCGCCTGCTGAAGGGCGGGCTCTGGCCGGTCGCCGACCCCCGGCGGACGAGCAGGTCGCCGAACAGGCGTCCGAGCGGGCTGCGCGGCGAGCCGATCGCGGCGGAGACCAGGCGGTAGCGCACGTGCGGCAGCGGCGGCAGCTCGGGCAGGCCGTGCTCGAGGTCGCGGATGCCGGCCGACCGGTGGTCGAGGATGCGTCCGAAGGCCGCGGACTCCTTGGTGACGCCGAGGAAGCGGGCTCCGTGCTTCACGCCCTTGGCCAGGTCGGCGCCCAGGTGGGGGGTGCCGAGCGTGACCACGTCGCTGAGCCGCTCCACCCACGGGCGCCGGTGCTCGGTGGTCACCGAGCACGCCGCGCGGATGATCAGGCCGCCCATCGAGTGGCCGACGAGGGCGACGCGCGTGACGTCGACCGGCCACTGGTCGACCAGGTCCTGGAGCAGCGCGGTCAGCGAGACGCCGTTGTGCGCCACCGGCATGCCGGTGTTGACCCGCAGGTAGACCGGGGTCCACCCGGCCGCCATCTCCAGCCGCGAGCCGTAGGAGCCCCCGACCTCCTCGCGCCTCAGGTCCCAGATGCCCTCATGCTCCCCCAGTCCGTGCACGAAGACCAGCACGCGGTTGCTCGCGTGCGGGAACGCCGCACGCAGGGCCTCCCGCTCGACCGGCACCGTGCGGCCGGAGGCCCGGACCACGAGCGGCAGCGCCAGGTGGGGGTGCTCCTCGCTCAGCTTCTCCCCGATCAGCCCGTTGACCGCGGACTGCACCGCACGCCCGGGGGCGCTGTCGTCGAGCGCGGGCCCGGAGACCCCGGCCCGCGAGAGGCGGGAGAAGCCCTCCCCCGCAGCCCTCAGCGCCAGGGCGATCGAGCCGTAGACCGTGGCCGCGATGCCGTCGTGCAGCAGCCTCGGGGCCGCCACGACGGTGCCGGCTCCCAGGCGGTCGGCGGTGCCGAAGACCCGGTCGGCCAAGGCCCGGTGGGTGTCGCGCGCGGTGCCGACCAGCAGCTCCTCGGCGTACGCCGCCCCGAGCGCGAGCGCGTCGACCACGCCCGGCACCGGCTGCTCGGGCACGACGCGCGAGGCGCCGCGCGCACCCGCCCCGTGGAGGGGCGGGAGCGGCAGGGTCTGCTCGGCGCCGTCCGGTCGGACGAGCCGAGCGCCGTGGGCCAGGGGCGCGGTGTCGTGCGAGCTCACCGCACCATTGTCAGTGAACAGATGTGCACTGACAATGCGACACGCCGGTCAGGACTCGGAGTCGGTGACCTCGGCGCTGTCGCCGGCCTCGGCCGCCGCGTCCTCCGGCTCGCCGACCGTGCCGTCGCCACGCAGGTTCTTCAGGTCGACGACGTTGCCCGAGGCGTCCTTGACGGTCGCGGACTCCACCAGCGTCGCCAGCGCCTTGCCCCGGACGATCTCGGCGACCATCTCGGGCACGTGGTTGTGCTCGACCATGTGCTTGACGAACTCGTTGGGGTTCTGGCCCGACTGCTGGGCGCGGCGCAGCATGTGCTCGGTGAGCTCCTGCTGCTCGACCTGGATCTCCTGGCTCTTGGCCAGCTGGTCGAGGATGAACTGCGCGGCGACCGAGTCGCGGGCGGACTTCTCCAGGTCGCCCTCGAACTCGTCGATGGTCTGCTCCTCGGCGTCGAGGTAGCCCTGCAGGTCGAGTCCCTGCATCGCCAGCTGCTGCTCGACGTTCTGACGGCGGGCCTGGATCTCGGAGGTCACCAGGGTCTCGGGGATCGGCACCTCGACCAGGTCGAGGACCTTCTCCACCAGCGCGTCGCGGGCCTGGGCAGCCTGCTCCAGGCGCTTGCCGTTGGCCAGGCGCACGCGGACGTCGTCGGTCAGCTCGGCGACGGTGTCGAACTCCGAGGCCATCTGCGCGAACTCGTCGTCGAGCTCGGGCAGCTGCTGCTCCTTGACCCCGCTCACGGTCACCGCGATGTCGACGTCCTGCCCGGCGAGGTCGCCCCCGGCCAGGGTGGAGACGAAGGTCGTCTCGTCCCCGGCGGACTTGCCGGTCACGGCCTCGTCGAGGCCGTCGATCATGCCGCCGCTGCCGATCTGGTAGCTGATGCCGCTGGCCTCGCCGCCCTCGACCGGCTCGCCGTCCCGGGTCGCGACCAGGTCGAGCACGACGTAGTCGCCCTCGCCCGCGGCGCGGTCCACGTCGACCAGCGTGCCGAAGCGCTCGCGCAGGGCCTGGACCTGGGTCTCGACGTCCTCGTCGGTGACGACCGCGTCGGGGACGGAGACCTCGAGGCCGGTCAGGTCGGGCAGCTCGAGGGTGGGACGGACGTCGACCTCGGCGGTGAACTCCAGGCTGTCGTTGTCCTCGAGGCGGGTGATGTCGACCTCGGGCTGGGCCAGTGGCTCCAGGTCGTTGTCCTGCAGCGCCTGGACGTAGAGCTGCGGCAGGGCGTCGTTGATCGCCTCGTCGAGCACCGCCCCGCGGCCGACCTGGCGGTCGATGATCGCGGCGGGGACCTTGCCCTTGCGGAAGCCCGGGACGTTGATCTGCTGGGCGATCTTGCGGTACGCCGCGTCCAGGCTGGGCTTCAGCTCGGAAAAGGGCACCTCGACGGTGAGCTTGGCCCGGGTGGGGCTCAGGGTCTCGACGGCGCTCTTCACAGATGTACTCCTCGATCGGTGTGTCAGGTGGGGCCCGCGCCAGGAGGCTGCCTGCGGGACCCCCGTGCCCACAGCCCGGTGGCTGTGCGTGGGAAGTCGGGGCGACAGGACTCGAACCTGCGGTCTCCTGCTCCCAAAGCAGGCGCGCTAGCCACTACGCTACGCCCCGTCACCGGGACCGTCGTGGACACGGTGGTGAACCCACCGGAGTCTAGTCAGCGCCCCGCGCACTGTCGAAACGACGGTCCACGACAGCCCTCGGAAGCCGTGTGGAAGGATGACGACGCGCGTCCTCGGACGCCGCGCGGATGTAGCTCAATGGTAGAGCCCCAGTCTTCCAAACTGGCTACGCGGGTTCGATTCCCGTCATCCGCTCCACCGCTCGGCGCGTGACGCACGGGGCAGCGGCACGATCCTGCCCCCGGCGATCGCGAGGGCAGGATCCTGCGGCTCCTGGGTCACCTGAGGTCGAAGACCACCGACCGGGAGTGCGCCAGGGACGGGTCGGTCACCGTGATGCGGTAGGTCCCCGCCGTCAGGGCGGCGCCGCCGGCGAACTGGCTGTTCTTGGTCGACAGCGTGTAGTGGTACATGTCGCCGACCCACCGCATCGTCTTCCCGTTGGTGGCCGACTCGACGATCATCGTCTCGTTGACCGCGCCGACAGGGACGGTGTCGATCCGGTCGAGCTGGACCACCGGCGACAGGGTGGTCACGAGCTTCCCATCGCAGTCGTTGACGACGATCTTGACCGGGATCGTGCTCCCCTTCTTGAACACGCTCCGCGTCGTGCCGCCCTGGTTGATCGGCGGGAGGAAGTCCCCCGCCCCGTTGGCGGTCGCATAGGTCAGAGTCTCTGCGTCGGAGGATCCGTCCTGGTCGGTGACGGTGACCCCGATCGTGTACGAACCGGCCGAGCCGTAGGTGTGGGTGCCGGTGGCGGTGCCGGTGGCGGTGCCGGTCACTGCGGACTCGACGACCGTGCCCGGCGAGCTGGTCGTGTCGCCCCACGAGAACTCAGCGGTGTGAGTGTCGGCCGCGTCCGGGTCGGTGAACCGGGCGGACGCGGTCACGGCGCAGGCGCCGGTGGCGTCGGCCGAGAGCGCCCCGACCTCCGGCGCATGGTTGGAGGCGGCGAGCTCCAGGGTGGCCGTGTCGGAGACGGGCGGGTTCTCGCCGTCGTCCGCGCTCAGCGTGAGCGTGTAGGTCCCCGGCTGGTCGCAGGTCACGGTGGTCGTCACCGTCGAGGGGTCGCCGAAGCTGCACGTCCCGGGGCCCGTGGCGGACCAGGTGCTGGGCAGGGGCATCGTCCGGTCGTCCGACGCGGCGCCTGCGACGTCCACCGCTGCGCCCTCCTCGCCGGTGTAGGGGCCGCCTGCATCCACGAAGGGCGGGCTGTCCACGCCGACGGGGCGGTAGCAGTTGCTGAACTCCCACGACAGGATGTCGTGGTTGGCCGCCGCGGCGCCGGTGCCCGAGGTGAACCCGATGAACGCGTCGTCGGCCGGAGCGCCGCTCCCGCCCAGGACGGCCGGCAGGTCGACGGTGTAGCTCAGGAGCGGGGACACCGGGCGGGTGTCGGAGTCGGCGACCCTCACCTCGAGCGCGTCGGTCGCGCCGTCGTAGTCGACCCAGGCGCGGTGGACCACCGACGGGTCGTCGAGGTTGATGGGCGCCAACGGAGCCCTCACCACGGAGCTGACGTCACCGTTGAGATCGATGCCTGCGTGGTTGTCGCTGTTGCCGTCGATGGACCCGTTGTTCCAGTTGTCGAGCTCGACGCCGATGCTCTGTGCGACTCCCTGGTAGCCGATCCCGCCGCCCAACCCGCCGACGTTGCTGGAGACGTTCTGGACGGTGAAGACGACGCCGTCGGCGCCCCCGCCCAGCTGGCTGGAGAACCTGAAGGAGAACTTGGTGCTGAACGACCCGCCGTTGACCAGGTTGACCTTGCTGGTGGTGAACGCCGAGCCGGCCTGGTTGTACGCGGCGGGCGTCACCCGGAGGACGGGCCCGTCGGAGGTGGAGACCACGGCGGCGTTCCCGTTGATCGACAGTGGCGCGGGCAACGGGTCGCCGAACCCGGCGTACGTCGTGGTGCCGCACTGCTCGGGCAGCGGCACGCCCTGCGTGCTGGTCGCCGTGGCCAGCTGGAGCCCGACGATGAGAAGTGTGCCGGCGCCCAGGCCGATGAGACGCGGGCTCGGTGAGATGGTCATGGTGGATCCCCCTTGGAGTGGTGGGACCGTGCGTTGAGCCGAGTCCCACTTCTCGAACGTAGGACGACATCCCGGGGGCCGACATAGCCCGACGAGGTCAAGACGCTCCGCCGGTCGGCGGCCGGCCAGGGCCCTAGGACCCGGGACCTCCAGGGGCACCGCCGATGCGGTGCTCCAGGGCGAGCGCCCCAGGCCCCGCCGCCACGTGGGGCGACCGGGTCACGACCACCAGGGCACAGTCGTCACCCTGCGCCCCCAGCCGCTCCACCAGGTCGTGGGCGAACCCGTCGTCACGGCGGTGCACGGTGCGCTCGACCTCGCCGAGCAACCGGTCCAGGCCCACCGACATGTCGCGGCCCGGCGCCTCGACCATGCCGTCGGTGAACAGCAGGAGCACGTCGCCCGGCATCATCCGGCCGACCACCGCGTCGTACGTCTCGTCCTCGAGCAGGCCGAGGACAGCGCCCTCGTAGCCCTCGTGCACCGTCCAGCGACCGCTCCCGGCGTGCAGCTGCACGGTCGGCGGGTGCCCGGCTGACCGCAGGACGAAGTCGCCGGTGGTGAGGTCGAGCGTGAGCTGGACGGCGGTGGCGAACCCCTCGGGCCAGTCCTGGCGCCAGACGTAGTGGTTGGCCTCGGAGAGGAACTCCGCCGGCTCGGTCGAGGCCAGCAGGCTGCCGAAGGCACCCGAGAGGAGCAGCGACTTGGGACCTGCCGCCACCCCCTTGCCCGACACGTCCACCACGAGCAGCCGCAGGCGCTCGTCGGGTTCGAGGTGGGTGAGCACGAAGTCACCCGCGAACTGCGTGCCGCCGGCGGCACGGAGGTGGCTCTCGGCCCGCCAGCCCGCGGGCAGCGCGGGCATGACCGCCTGGCGCCCCAGCCGTGCGCGCAGCTCGGTCAGCAGCGCGTCCGAGGCGTAGCCGGCCACCCCCAGGCTGCTGCGGCGACGGTTGAACCCCAGCACCAGCGCCGCCATGCCGAGCGCGGCCACGAAGGCCACGACCCGGCGGGTCGGGATCGACTCCTCGAACGAGATCAGGGTCTGCACCGCCAGGACGGCGATGACGGTGAGGACGAAGGGGGGGATGCGCCGCGGGGGGAGCAGCAGGGCCCCGGCCAGCAGCGGCACCATGAGCACGATCGCGCCCACGTCGTCCGGAGCAGCGAGCATCGCGAGGCCGACGACGGCCACCGCGGCGTAGAGACCGATCCGCAGACCTCGCTCGTCGCCCCGGAGCCAACGGCCCGAGCCGTCCCTCAGGCCTGTGATCACCGCTCGACCCTATCGGGTGCGACCCGCGTCCTGCCGGGGACGGCGCTGGCACCGTGGGCACCAGAAGGAGTTGCGCCCGTTGAGCGTCTCGGTGCGGATCCGTGACCCGCAGACCCAGCACGGCTGACCCTGCCGGCGGTAGACGTAGACCTCCCCGCCGTGGTCGTCGCGACGGGGGTCACGTCCCATCACCTCCGGCGTGTGCTCGGGCCTCACCGTGTCGATCCGGCCGGTCCGCACCCCCTCGGCCATGAGGAGCACCAGGTCGTCCCAGACTGCACGGAACTGGGCGCGCGTGAGCCGGCGCCCGGGCCTCAGCGGGTGGATGCGCTGCCGGAAGAGCACCTCAGCGCGGTAGACGTTGCCGACCCCCGCCACGACCGCCTGGTCCATGAGGAGGTCACCGATGCTCCGCTCGCTGCGCCGGATGCGCTGCCAGGCCCGGTCGGGGTCGGCGTCGGCCCGGAGGGGGTCCGGGCCCAGCCTGGCCCGGACGGCTGCGGCCTCCTCCGGCGTCACCAGGTCGCACACGATCGCTCCGCGCAGGTCGGCGTACGTCGGGTGGGCGCCGCCGCGCTCCAGGCGCAGCCGCACGGCACCCACCGGCGCCGGGGCCGGTCCCTCGACGACGTCGAAGGCGCCGATGAGACCGAGGTGGACGTGGACGACCCGCTCTCCCGCGAGCTCGACGAACAGGTGCTTGCCGGCCGAGTCCGCCCGCTCGAGCACGGTGCCGTCGAGCAGCCGGGCCTCGGCCTCGAAGCGGCCCTGGGGACTGCTGACGCGGACCGGGTGACCGGCGAAGGCGTCGGTCAGACGGACCGCGAGCCGGCGGAGGGTGTGACCCTCAGGCATCGCCGACGCCGGCGCTGCCGGGACGCGCGGACTCCGGCAGCGGGGGCAGCTCGTGGGTGCGCTCGTAGTCGGCCATGAGGCCGATGCGACGCACGTGGCGCTCGTCGTGGGTGAACGGGGTGGTCAGGAAGACCTCGACGAACCGGGTCATCTCCTCGATCGTGTGCATGCGCCCACCGACGGAGACCACCTGCGCGTCGTTGTGCTCGCGCGCCAGGGCGGCGGTCTGCTCGCTCCACACCAGCGCCGCGCGGATGCCCGGGACCTTGTTGGCGGCCATCTGCTCACCGTTGCCCGACCCGCCGATCACCACGCCGAGGCTGTCGAGGCCCTGCGCCCGGTCGGCCGCGACGCCCTCCCCCGCCCGGAGGCAGAAGACGGGGTAGTCGTCCAGGGCGTCGTAGACGAAGGGGCCGTGGTCGACCGGCTCGTAGCCCTGCTCCGCGAGCCAGGCGACGAGGTGGTCCTTGAGCTCGAGGCCGGCGTGGTCGGAGCCGATGTGCACGCGCATGGGCGAATCCTGTCAGCCGAGCCGGGCCAGCCAGCGTGCGGCCTCGTCGAGGGCCACCTCGGCCGCGTCGAACTCCGCGGGGCGCCGCCAGAAGCCGTGGATCATCCCGGCGTGGAGGGTGTCCTCCACCTGCGCACCCTGGGACCGGGCGAGCCTCACGAAGGCCTCCACCTCGTCGGCGAGGGTGTCGCACTCGGCGACCTGGACCAGCGTGGGCGGGAGCGACCCCAGGTCGGTCGCGCGCAGCGGCGCGAGGTCGGGGTCGGCCCGGTCGACGCCGTCGGGGGCGTAGTGGTCCCAGAACCATCGCGCGTCGGCCCGGTCGAGGCCGCCGTCGAGCGAGGAGTACGACGCCGAGGCGGTCTCCGGGTCGAGGAAGGGGTAGACCAGCAGCGCCCCGGCGAGGGTGCCGGGCCGCCGACGGGCCACGCCGACCGCCAGGTTGCCGCCCGCGCTGTCACCGGCCACGACCACCCGGGCCGGGTCGAGGCCGAGGGCGTCGGCGTCGGTGAGCAGGCCGTCGAGCGCCGCGACCGAGTCGTCCAGGGCCGCCGGGAAGCGGTGCTCGGGCGGGCGGCGGTAGTCGGCGGCCAGGACCGCCCAGCCCGTGCGGTTGGCGAGCCGTCGCGCCTGGGCGTCGTGGGTCTCGAGGTCGCCGAGGACGAAGCCGCCGCCGTGGAGGTAGAGGACCACCGGGAGCGTGCCCGCCGACGGGCGGTGCAGCCGGCACGGGACTCCCCCGACCTCGAGGTCGCGCACCTCGTGGACGGGCTCCTTGGGCTCGGCGAGACCGGCCTCGCGCTGCTCCTCGCGCACCTCGGCGATCTCGTCGTCGGGCACGGTCGCGAGCGGGTCGAGGTCCTCGGCCTCGACCAGGGCGGCGAGCGCCTGGGGGTGCAGCCGGGGGTCCCGGCTCATCCCTGCGCCTCGAGGCGCTCCAGCTCCTCGTCGACCACGGCGGTGTCGAGCTTGGTGAAGACCGGCGTCGGCTTGCCCACGGGCGTGCCGGGGACCAGCTCACGACGCGCCCAGGCGGCGGCGCCGGCGTACTCCCCGGTGATCACGGGGTAGCCGGGGCCACCGTCGAGGTCCTCGACCTCCTCGATGCGGGGCATCGGCTGGAGGTCGCCGGCGCCGCCGAAGACCTCGTCGACCCGGTTGGCCGAGTGCGGGAGGAACGGGCTCAGCAGCACGTTGCAGTCGGCAGCGGCCTGCGCGGCGACGAAGAGCACGGTCGCCAGGCGGTCGCGCTGGTCGTCACCCTTGAGCTTCCAGGGCTCGGAGTCCGAGACGTACTTGTTGACCTCGGCGACGGTGCGCATCGCCTCACCGATCGCCTGCTTCTGGCGGTGCCGGCCGATCAGGTCGCCGACGGTGCCGAACGCCGCCTCCGTGCGGGCGAGCAGCTCGCGGTCGGCGTCGGTCAGCTCACCGGGCGCGGGGACCTCGCCGAAGTTCTTGGCGATGAGGTTGGCGGTGCGGTTGACCAGGTTGCCCCAGCCGGCGACGAGCTCGTCGTTGGTGCGGCGCACGAACTCCGCCCAGGTGAAGTCGGCGTCCTGGTTCTCCGGCCCGGCGGCGGCCACGAAGTAGCGGAACGCGTCGACCTGGTAGCGCGCGAGCATGTCGCGCACGTAGATCACGACCCGCTTGGAGGAGGAGAACTTGCGGCCCTCCATGGTGAGGAACTCGCTGGAGACCACCTCGGTCGGCAGGTTGAGCCGCCCGAACTTGCCGGGCTCACCGCCCTTGTCGCCCTTGCCGGAGTAGGCGAGCAGCTCGGCGGGCCAGATCTGGGAGTGGAAGGTGATGTTGTCCTTGCCCATGAAGTAGTAGGACAGCGCCTCGGGGTCGTTCCACCAGTCGCGCCACCGCTCCGGGTCGCCGGTCCGCCGGGCCCACTCCACGCTCGCGGAGAAGTAGCCGATGACGGCGTCGAACCAGACGTAGAGCCGCTTGGTCGGGTTGTCGCGCCAGCCCTCCAGCGGCACCGGGATGCCCCAGTCGATGTCGCGGGTCATCGCCCGCGGGCGGATCTCCTTGAGGATGTTCTGGCTGAAGCGGATGACGTTGGGTCGCCAGGTGCCGCTCGCCTCCCGCTCGTCGAGCCACTCCGCCAGCGCGTCGGCGAGCGCGGGCAGGTCGAGGAAGAAGTGCTGGGTCTCGATGAACTCCGGCGTCTCCCCGTTGATCTTGGAGACCGGGTCGATCAGGTCGTGCGGGTCGAGCTGGTTGCCGCAGGTGTCGCACTGGTCACCCCGCGCGCCCGGGGCGCCGCAGATCGGGCAGGTGCCCTCGATGTAGCGGTCGGGGAGGGTCCGGCCGGTCGAGGGCGAGATCGCGCCGTACGTCGTGCGCTCGACGAAGTAGCCGTTGTCGTAGACCCCGGTGAACAGGTCCTGCACCACGGCGTAGTGGTTGCGCGTCGTCGTGCGGGTGTAGAGGTCGTAGGTCACGCCCAGGTGGCACAGGTCCTCGGCGATGAGCCGGTGGTTGCGGTCGGCGAGCTCCTGCGGCGTCACGCCGGCCTCGTCGGCGGCGATCAGGATCGGGGTGCCGTGCTCGTCGGTGCCGGAGACCATGAGCACGTCGTGACCCGCCATGCGCATGTAGCGGCTGAAGACGTCGGACGGCACCCCGAACCCGGCCACGTGGCCGATGTGACGGGGGCCGTTGGCGTAGGGCCAGGCCACAGCAGAGAGGACGTGGGTCATGGGCCCGATCCTATTGAGGCCGGGTCAGCTGAAGTCGGGGCCCTTCTCCCGGCTGCGCTTGAGCTCGTAGAACCCGGGCGTGCCCGCGACCAGGACGACCCCGTCCCAGAGCCGGCCGGCGTCCTCGCCCTTGGGCGCGGGCGTCACGACGGGACCGAAGAACGCCACGTCGTCGACCGCGATCACCGGCGTGCCGACGTCCTCGCCCACCAGCGAGATGCCCCGCTTGTGGGACTGGCGCAGCGCGTCGTCGTGCTCGTCGGAGTCCGCCGCCTCGGCGAGGGAGGCGGGCAGCCCGACCTCGGCCAGCGCCTCGGCGATCACCGCGGGGCGCTCCTCGGGGCTGTTGCGGCCGGCGACGTGGATGCGGTTGCCGAGGGCGGTGTAGAGCGGGAGGAGGACCTCGTCGCCGTGCTGCTCGGCTGCGGCGATGCACACCCGCACCGGCCCCCACGCGTGCTGGAGGAACTCGCGGTACTCCTCCGGCAGCTCCTCGCGCCCCTCGTTGAGCACGGCCAGGCTCATCACCTGGAAGCGCGGGTCGAGGTCACGGACCTTCGCCGCCTCGAGCAGCCAGCGCGACGACATCCAGGCCCAGGGGCACAGCGGGTCGAACCAGAACGTCACCTCCTGGCGGTCGGAGGTGGTCGGGGTGCTCGCGACGTGGGTGCTGGTCATGCCAGTCATATCCCCTGATTGACGTGTCAATATTCCCGTCGAGGGCCCCGGACACGCTGGATGTGGCACTTCCGACACCGGTGAAGATGCATCCCCGCACGTCGACAGGGCATGGTGGACCGAGGCCCGGGCGCGCCCCGGGCAGCACTCGACCAGCACCCGCCAGCACCCGATCAGCACCCGATCAGCACCAGTCACGTCCCGCGAGGGGCCCGAGGGAAGGACGACGCCGAGTGATCGCCGGACGCTACTCGCTCGAGTCCGAGATCGGCCGCGGAGGCATGGGCATCGTCTGGCGCGGACGGGACCAGGTCCTCGACCGCGAGGTCGCGCTCAAGCGCATCGGCTTCGCCCCCGGAGGCAGCAGCCCCGACCTCGACCGGGCAGCGCGTGAGGCACGCCTCGCTGCGGCCCTCCACCACCCTCACGTGGTCTCCGTCTTCGACCTCGCGGTCGACGACGACGAGCACTGGCTGGTGATGGAGTACGTCGAGAGCCGCAACCTCGCCCAGATCGTGCGCGACAAGGGGCCTCTCCCCCCGGACGCGGCCGCGGGGCTGCTCGCCCAGGTCGCCGACGCGCTCGCGGCGGCCCACGCTGCCGGGATCGTCCACCGCGACGTCAAGCCGTCCAACATCTTGGTGAGCACCTCGGGGGACGCCAAGATCGCCGACTTCGGCATCGCTCGCGCCAAGGCCGACGCGACGCTCACCCAGACCGGGATGGTCACCGGATCCCCCGCCTACCTCGCTCCCGAGATCGCCTCCGGCGAGCAGGCCAGCCCCGCCAGCGACGCGTGGTCGCTCGGCGCGACGCTCTACCACGCGCTGGTCGGCCGACCGCCGTACGACGTGGGCGACAACGTGGTCGGGGCGATGTACCGCATCGTCCACGAGAAGCCGCCCCGCGTCGACGCGGCCACCGCCGGATGGCTCGGCCCCGTGCTCGAGGCCACCATGGCCACCGACCCGGCCGCGCGCTGGAGCCTGGCGCAGGTGCGCGACGTGCTCCGCGGCGGCCCCGGCGCACCGATGCCGCCCGTGCCCGTCGGGCCGACGCGCACCCTCGAGACCGAGACCGACGCCGAGGACCACGACGGCACCGCGGTCCTGGCCGCCGGGGCCGCGGGGAGCGCCGGCGAGCCCCGGACCGAGCAGGCGCCCCGGGGCTCCGCTCCGCCCGCCGTCCCGCCGATCGCCCCGGAGCCGCGCCCGAGCGGCAGGCGCGGGCGTCCGGGCGGGTCCGGACGGTCCCGTCGGGTGGGTGCCTGGGTGCTGGCCGCCGTCGTGCTGGTCGCCGTCCTCGTGCTCGGCATCGCGATCCTCAACGGTGGGGACGACTCCCCCCAGGCCGGCAAGCCGGCCCGCGACGAGTCCCCCTCGGCCTCGGACTCCACGAAGCCGTCGCCCTCCGACCAGCAGTCGGCGCAGGCGGGAGCCAGCGCGGCCGACATGCGGTCCTTCGTCGAGGACTACCTCTCCACCGTCACCTCCGACCGCAGGTCGGCGTGGAAGATGCTCACGCCCGAGTTCCAGCGGCAGAGTGGCGGCTACGGCTCCTACTCGGGGTTCTGGGGGACCATCGAGTCCGCCACCCCCGGCGACATCAGCGCGGACCCGGACCGGATGCTGGTCTCCTACGGGGTGACCTACACCAAGAAGGACGGCAGCACGGTCTCGGACTCGGTCACGCTGCAGCTGCGCCAGGAGGGCGACACCCTCCTCATCGCCGGAGAGAGTTGAGGAGAGGACCGACATGGCCACGCTGGACGACAGGCTGCAGCACGTCTACGACAAGGTGATCCGTCGCAACCCCGGTGAGGCCGAGTTCCACCAGGCCGTCCACGAGGTGCTCGACACCCTGGCGCCCGTCGCGGCCAAGCACCCGCACTACGCCGACGCGGCGATCATCCCCCGGCTCTGCGAGCCGGAGCGGCAGATCATCTTCCGGGTGCCCTGGGTCGACGACCGCGGCGAGGTCCAGATCAACCGAGGCTTCCGCGTGGAGTTCAACTCCGCGCTGGGTCCCTACAAGGGCGGTCTGCGGTTCCACCCCTCGGTCTACCTCGGCATCGTGAAGTTCCTGGGCTTCGAGCAGATCTTCAAGAACGCCCTGACCGGCCTGCCGATCGGCGGGGCCAAGGGCGGCTCGGACTTCGACCCCAAGGGCCGCAGCGAGGGCGAGGTGATGCGCTTCTGCCAGTCCTTCATGACCGAGCTCTACCGCCACGTCGGCGAGTACACCGACATCCCGGCCGGCGACATCGGCGTGGGCGGCCGCGAGATCGGCTACCTCTTCGGGCAGTACAAGCGCATCACCAACCGCTACGAGTCCGGCGTCTTCACCGGCAAGGGCCTGACCTGGGGCGGGTCGCAGGTCCGCACCGAGGCCACCGGCTACGGCACGGTGTTCTTCGTGCAGGAGATGCTGCGCAGCCGCGGCGAGGAGCTGGACGGCAAGCGGGTCGTCGTCTCGGGCTCGGGCAACGTGGCGATCTACGCCATCGAGAAGCTCGAGAGCCTCGGCGCGACCGTCGTGGCGTGCTCGGACTCCGGTGGCTACGTCGTGGACGAGAAGGGCATCGACCTCGACCTGCTCAAGGAGGTCAAGCTCGGCCGCCGCGAGCGTCTCGCGGCGTACGCCGAGGCCCGCGCCGACGCGGACCACGTCACCGGCGGGTCGATCTGGGACGTGCCGTGCGACGTCGCGCTGCCGTGCGCCACCCAGAACGAGCTGTCGGGCCGCGACGCCGAGGTGCTGGTCCGCAACGGGTGCACGCTGGTGGCCGAAGGCGCCAACATGCCGTGCAGCCCCGAGGCCGTGAAGGTCCTGACCGAGGCCGACGTCGCCTTCGCCCCCGGCAAGGCGGCCAACGCCGGCGGCGTCGCCACCAGCGCGCTCGAGATGCAGCAGAACGCCTCGCGCGACTCGTGGTCCTTCGACTACACCGAGCAGCGGCTGGCCGAGATCATGGCCAACATCCACCAGCGCTGCCTGGAGACCGCCGACGAGTACGGACTGCCGGGCAACTACTCCGCCGGGGCCAACATCGCCGGCTTCATCCAGGTCGCCGACGCGATGCTCGCCCTGGGCGTCATCTAGGCCGGTCGCGCTCGGGGTCCGCGGCGCGAGAGGGACGCCGACCCGCGCGCGGGGCCGGCTCCTCGCTGCGCAGCTTGTGCGCGACGCCGATGACCGGGTTGGACATCATCTCCAGCGCCTGCACGATCGCGGAGTGGCTCGCTGCGGCGCTCTCGACCACCTCGGCCATCTGGCGCTGGAGGACCGCGAAGGCCGCCATCGTCTCGGCCAGCTGGCGCTGGCTGTCGAGGAAGATCTCCAGCGGCTTGGCCGTGGAGCCCGCGAGGTCGCCCATCGCCGACGCCATCGCCGAGACCTGCGCGAGGACCTCCTCGGGACGGGTCACGCCCGCCTTGCCCATCTCGACCACCGTCGACATCGTCTCGGCGAACAGGCCCACCGCCGCGCGCTGGGACCGCGCGATCATCTCCCACGGGTTCTCCGGCATGGACCCAGGATGCCCCAGACGCCGACCGCGCCGGGGCGACTCGCGGCTCACCCCGGAGCAAGGGTCCTGGCGGCCAGTGCGAGCATGGCCCTCATGCCCGGAACCAACCTGACTCGTGACGAGGCCGCGACCCGGTCCGATCTGATCACCGTCGACTCCTACGACGTCACCCTCGACCTCACCACCGGCAACACGACCTTCGCCTCGACCACCGTGGTGAGGTTCTCGTGCCGACGGCCGGGCACCTCCACCTTCGCCGACCTGGTCGGCGCCACCGTCCACTCGATCGACCTCAACGGCCGCCCGCTGGACCCCGCCGACGTCTACGCCGACAGCCGCATCGCGCTGGACGACCTGGCCGAGGACAACGTCCTGACCGTGGTGGCCGACTGCCGCTACAGCCGCGTCGGCGAGGGCCTGCACCGGTTCGTCGACCCCGCCGACGACCGGGTCTACACCTACACCCAGTTCGAGGTCCCGGACGCCCGGCGCGTCTACACCACCTTCGAGCAGCCCGACCTCAAGTCGGTGTTCACCTTCACGGTCACCGCCCCCGCCGACTGGGTCGTGGTGTCCAACGCCGCGACGCCCGAGCCCGAGCCGGCCGAGGACGGGGCCGCCGTCTGGCGCTTCCCGCAGACCGAGCGGATGTCGACGTACATCACCGCGATCGTGGCGGGCGAGTACCACGCGACGTACGACGTCTACGAGGGCCCGCACGGCAAGATCCCGCTGGGCCACCTGTGCCGGCAGTCGATGAAGGACCACCTCGACGTCGACGAGCTGCTCACGATCACCAAGCAGGGCTTCGAGTTCTTCGAGAAGGCCTTCGAGTTCCCCTACCCGTTCGGGAAGTACGACCAGGCCTACGTGCCGGAGTACAACATGGGCGCGATGGAGAACGCCGGCTGCGTGACGCTGCGCGACGACTACCTCCCCCGCTCCCGCCAGACCGCCGCGTTCTACGACCAGCGCGCCAACACCGTGCTGCACGAGATGGCGCACATGTGGTTCGGCGACCTCGTCACGATGCGCTGGTGGGACGACCTGTGGCTCAACGAGTCGTTCGCCGAGTGGGCCGCGCACCACAGCGCGACGCGCGCCACGAAGTACACCGAGGCCTGGACCGGCTTCACCAACGCGCGCAAGAACTGGGCCTACCGCCAGGACCAGCTGCCGACCACGCACCCCGTCGCCGCCGACAACCACGACCTCGAGGCGGTCGAGGTCAACTTCGACGGCATCACCTACGCCAAGGGCGCCTCCGTCCTCAAGCAGCTCGTCGCCTGGGTGGGCGAGGCGGAGTTCCTGCAGGGCCTCCGCAGCTACTTCCAGCAGCACGCCTTCGGCAACTCCGAGTTCACCGACCTGCTCTCCGCGCTCGAGTCCTCCTCCGGGCGCGAGCTGTCCGGCTGGGCCCACGAGTGGCTCAGGACCAGCGGGGTCAACACCCTGGCCCCCGAGTTCGACGTCGACGCCTCCGGGCGGTTCACCACGTTCGCGGTGCGGCAGACCTCCACGGTCGAGCACCCCGAGCTGCGCCGCCACCGCATCGGGATCGGGCTCTACGACCTGCGCGACGGCCACCTCGTGCGCCGCAGCCACACCGAGACCGACGTCGCCGGCTCGCTGTCCGACGTACCCGACCTCGTGGGGCAGGAACGGCCCGACCTGCTGCTGCTCAACGACGGCGACCTGACCTACGCCAAGATCCGCCTCGACGAGCGCTCGCTCGAGACCTTGGTCGAGCACATCGACGAGCTCGACGACTCGCTCGCCCGGGCGCTGTGCTGGGGCGCGGCGTGGGACATGACCCGCGACGCCGAGATGGCGGCGCGCGACTTCGCCGCCCTCGTGCTGCGCGGCGTGGCGTCCGAGACCGACCTCGTGGCGGTCGGCGCGCTGCTGCGCTACGCCACCCAGGCCGTCGACCAGTACACCGCTCCCGCCACGCGCGCGGAGATCCGTGAGGCGTGGGAGCGCGGGCTGCGGCGCCTGGTCGAGGAGGCCGCACCAGGAAGCGACCACCAGCTCGCCCTCGTCCGCTCGCTGGCGGGCAACGCCCGGGCCGAGGAGTCGCTGGACCGCGTCCAGGGGCTCTACGACAACAGCGCCCCGCTCGAGGGCCTCGAGGTGAGCACCGACCTGCGCTGGGTGCTCCTCACCTCGCTCGCCGCCGGTGGCCGCGCCAACGACACGATGATCGACGCGATGCTCGAGCAGGACCGCACGATCTCCGGCAAGGAGCGCGCCGCGGCCGCCCGCGCCGTCCAGCCCACCGCCGAGGCCAAGAGCCGCGCGTGGCACGACGCGGTCGAGCGGGACGACGTGCCCAACGAGACCCAGCGCTCGATCGCGGGCGCGTTCCAGGTGGCCGGGCAGGAGGACGTGCTCGAACCCTTCCAGGCGCGCTACCTCGAGATGGCCGAGACCGTCTGGGAGCGCAAGGGCAGCAACGGCGCCCAGGTGATGCTCACCCTGCTGTTCCCCCGCACCGCCCCCGACCCTGAGCTGCTGGAGCGGGTCGAGGCCTGGATCGCCGGCACCCACGCCAACCCGGGCTCCGTGCGCTACGTCCGCGAGGGGGCGGACGACCTGCGCCGGGCGCTGGCCAACCAGGCCCGCGACGCCGAGCTCGACTGAGGGTGCGGTTTCACTAGGTACCTAGTGATCTTGTCGCTTCCCGAGCGAAGTTTCGCTCGGGGAGTGTCAGTGTCACTAGGTACCTAGTGAAACTGACTCAGCCGTGCAGCGAGTTGGGCTTCCGGGCGTACGACGCGAGCTGGTTGATCCCGCGCACGAGGCCGTCGACGAGCCGCCCCTCGGCCAGGTCGGCCTGCATCTGGGCGACCGCGAGGTCGACCTCCACGTCGGTCAGGTTGCGCCGCACCTCGGACCCGGTGACCACCTCGAGGGCGTGGCCCATCGGGTCGACCAGGATCAGCACCGAGCAGTCGGGCTTGACCAGCGTGGCGTGCAGCCGCGTGGCGTAGGCGCGGGGCTCGCCGGTCGAGCGGCCGACGTACACCGAGAACTCGAAGCGGCAGGTCGTCTCGGCGTCGCGGATCGCCTTGTCGATCGCGGCGCGCTGCGAGCTGTTGAAACCGTCACCACCGGGCACTTGCGCCTCCGGTCCCCTGGGGCTCGTCGGCCTCGTGGTCCACACCGGTGCGGGGCCCGCCGAACCACTCCGACTTCTCGGAGAAGGTGAGGGTGCCCTCGCCCCTGCTGCCGCGGATCATCGACGGCAGGTAGGTCAGCAGCGCGATGACCGCGATGATCCCGACCACCCAGCCACCCAGGGTGAGCAGCGCCTGGGCCAGACCCGGGTTGTCGGGGTCGGTCCAGGTGGCCGGCGGGGCGGCCCAGGCCGGGGTCGCGACGAGCGAGCTCGCGAGGACCGCCGCGGCGAGGAGCGCCGTGCGGGACAGGCGCGCAGGGCGGCGGCGGGGCGTCGTACGGTCGGTCATGCGGGTCCCATCACGTCCGGGGTCGGTCCTTGTCCAGCCTAGCGGCGGTGCGCGCGCCCGCCGCCCGATCCGGGCCTCGGGGGCCGAGATCTCCCTCACGCCCCCGTGACCGCGCCCCTGGGCCGGTGGGGACAATGGGACCGTGAGCGACGCCCAGACCCCTCCTGCCCCCGAGCCGTCCTTCTACGACGAGGTCGGCGGCATGGAGACGTTCGAGCGCATCGTGAACCGGTTCTACGACGGGGTCGAGACCGACGAGGTGCTCCGCCCGATGTACCCCGAGGCCGACCTGGCCGACGGCTCGGCGCGACGGCGGTTCCTGCTCTTCCTGGTGCAGTACTGGGGTGGGCCCAACACCTACTCCGAGGAGCGCGGCCACCCGCGCCTGCGCATGCGCCACGCGCCCTTCACGGTCGACGAGACCGCCCAGGAGCACTGGCTGACCCACTTCCGGGCCGCGCTCGACGAGGTCGGTCTGACCGAGGACCAGGACGCGCGCCTGTGGGGCTACGTCACCTACGCCGCGCAGTTCATGCGCAACGCCTGATCACTCGCCCCTGGCGGCGGCCGACTCGAGGACGGCTCGGTTGGGGTCCGGGATCGGCGTCGAGCGTCCGGTGCCCTGGTCGATGACGACCATCACCGTGCGCCCCCGGCTCAGCACGCGCCCGTCCTCCACGACCGCGCCCTGGATCACGAAGCTCGAGCGGCCGACCCGCTCGACCCACGTGCGCAGCGTGTAGGGCTCCGCGCGCAGCACCAGGGGCTCGCGGTAGTCCACGTCGACGCGCCCGACCACGAGGCCGAGTCCCTGCGACCCGAGCGGGCTCGGTCGCTCGCCGCCCTGGTCGTCGAAGTGCACCCCGCTCAGCCGGGTCACCAGCCCGATCCGGGCCTCCTGGAAGTACTCGAAGTAGGTCACGTTGTTCACGTGCTGGTTGGGGTCGACGTCGGAGAAACGCACGTGGACGTCGTACGTCGACGCGTGCGGCGGCACCTCGACGTCCGGCAGCAGCGGGGCGAGCCGCTCCGCCGGGTCGGGGCCGCGGTGCCTGCCGAGCAGCGCCTTCTCGGCCGGCGAGATGCGGCGCACCTGCTGGGTCGCCGGGTCGACGTGCACGAGCGCCGACCGGGCGCGGAGGTAGGTGTGGCGCTCGCCGTCGCGCTCGTCGTACACCTCGCTGTCCAGGGTGTACGACGCCGCGCGCACCTCGCTGACCTGCATCGCGACGTGCACCGGCTGGGGGCGGAAGACCAGGCTCGAGAGGTACTGCACCTCGTGCCGCGCGACGAACACCGCGGGCAGCGGGCCGACCTCGGGGCCGGCCTCGGCGGCCAGCGCGCGGAGCAGGTCGACCCGCGCCTCCTGGAGGTAGTCGACGTAGGTGACGTTGTTGACGTGGCCGAGCGTGTCCATGTCGGCCCAGCGCAGCGGGCAGGCGTACACGTGCGGCGGGAGGGGTGTCTCGTCGGTCACGGACCTCATCGTCGCAGGTCACCCTGTCGGGCTCGCAGGGCCGCTCACTAGGCTGGTGGTCCGGGCCGAGGTGGCCCGTGTCCCCGACCCGAGGAGTCACCCCATGCCCGAGGCCGTCATCGTCTCTGCCGCCCGCTCCCCCATCGGCCGCGCCAACAAGGGCTCGTTGAAGGACATGCGTCCCGACGACCTCACCGCGCAGATGGTGCAGGCGGCGCTCGACAAGGTGCCGGCGCTCGACCCCACCACGATCGACGACCTGATCCTGGGCTGCGGACTGCCGGGCGGCGAGTCCGGCAACAACATGGGCCGCATCGTCTCGGTGCTGCTCGGGCTCGACCAGGTGCCCGGCACGACGATCACGCGCTACTGCTCCTCGTCGGTGCAGACCACGCGCATGGCGTTCCACGCGATCAAGGCCGGCGAGGGCGACGTCTACGTCAGCGCCGGCGTCGAGACGGTCTCCCGCTTCGCCAAGGGCACCTCCGACCACCTGCCCGACACGCGCAACCCGAAGTTCGACGACGCCGCCGCGCGCACCAAGGAGTACGCCGAGGGCGGCAAGGACTGGCACGACCCGCGCGAGGACGGTCAGCTGCCCGACGCCTACATCGCGATGGGCCAGACCGCCGAGAACGTCGCCCGCATGCGCGGCCTCTCGCGCAAGGAGCTCGACGAGTTCGGCGTGCGCAGCCAGAACCTCGCCGAGAAGTCGATCAACGAGGGCTTCTGGGCCCGCGAGATCAGCCCGGTCACCCTGCCCGACGGCTCGACCGCCTCGACCGACGACGGCCCGCGCGCCGGCGTGACCTACGAGGCGGTCTCGCAGCTCCAGCCGGTCTTCCGCCCCGACGGCGTCGTCACCGCCGGCAACTGCTGCCCGCTCAACGACGGCGCCGCCGCGGTCGTGATCATGAGCGACACCCGGGCCGCCGAGCTCGGGCTGACCCCGCTGGCGCGCATCGTCTCCACCGGCCTGACCGGCCTGTCGCCGGAGATCATGGGTCTCGGCCCGGTCGAGGCCTCGCGCCAGGCGCTCAAGCACGCCGGCATGACGATCGACGACATCGACCTGGTCGAGATCAACGAGGCCTTCGCAGCCCAGGTCGTGCCGTCCTACCAGGATCTCGGCGTCGACCTCGACAAGCTCAACGTCAACGGTGGCGCCATCGCGATCGGCCACCCCTTCGGCATGACCGGCGCCCGCCTGCAGGCCACGATGCTCAACTCCCTGCAGAGCCACGACAAGTCCACGGGCCTTATCACCATGTGCGTGGGTGGGGGCCAGGGCATGGCCCTCATCCTCGAGCGCCTGGGCTGACGGGCTCAGTTTCACTAGGTACCTAGTGACTTTGGTACTTCCCGAGCGATGCAACGCTCGGGAAGTACCAATTCCGCCGCGGTACGCCGGCCAGTGGGCTCGGTGAGCGGCGCGCGCCCGGCCGGCGGGCACTGCTGGCGGGCACGGTCGGGCACGGTCGGGCACGGTCGGCCCCGCCGTCGTACCTCGTGTCGGGTGACACCGAGGCGGGACCCAGGGCGAGTGGCGCGCGACCCAGGATGCTCCTGCGTCACCGTTCCTCCGGCAAAACTGTCACTCCCCGAGCGTTGCAACGCTCGGGGAGTGAGAAATTCACTAGGTACCTAGTGAAACTGGACCCGATCAGTCGCGGGTGAGGCGGCGGTGGGTGACGCGGTGGGGGCGGGCGGCGTCGGGGCCGAGCCGCTCGACCTTGTTGGCCTCGTAGGCGGCGAAGTTGCCCTCGAACCAGAACCACTTGCCCTCGTCCTCGTCGTCGCCCTCCCAGGCGAGGATGTGGGTGGCGGTGCGGTCGAGGAACCAGCGGTCGTGGGAGGTGATGACCGCGCAGCCCGGGAACTCCAGGAGCGCGTCCTCCAGGGACTGCAGCGTCTCGACGTCGAGGTCGTTGGTCGGCTCGTCCAGGAGCAGCATGTTGCCGCCCATCTTGAGCGTCAGCGCCAGGTTGAGGCGGTTGCGCTCACCGCCCGACAGGACGCCGGCCTTCTTCTGCTGGTCCGGCCCCTTGAAGCCGAACGAGGCGACATAGGCACGGGAGTTCATCTCGAAGTTGGCGACCTTGATGAAGTCCAGGCCGTCGGAGACGACCTCCCAGACGTTCTTGTTGGGGTCGATGCCCCCACGGCTCTGGTCGACGTAGGAGATCTTCACCGTCTGACCCACGCGCAGCTCGCCGCCGTCGGGCTTCTCCTCGCCGGTGATCATCCGGAACAGCGTGGTCTTGCCGACGCCGTTGGGACCGATCACGCCGACGATGCCAGCCCTGGGCAGCGTGAAGGTGACGTCGTGCATGAGCACGCGGTCGTCGAAGCCCTTCTTGAGGTCGTGGGCCTCGAGGACCACGTCGCCGAGGCGGGGACCGGCCGGGATGTTGATCTCGGAGGTGTCGATCTTGCGCATCCGGTCGGCCTCGGCCGCCATCTCCTCGTAGCGCGCCAGACGCGACTTGCTCTTGGTCTGGCGGGCCTTGGCGTTGGAGCGCACCCACTCGAGCTCGCGCTCGAGCATCTTGGCGCGCTTGGCGTCCTTGGCGCCCTCGACCTTGAGGCGGTCCTTCTTGGTCTCGAGGTAGGTCGTGTAGTTGCCCTCGTAGGGGTGCGTACGGCCGCGGTCGAGCTCGAGGATCCAGCTGGCGACGTTGTCGAGGAAGTACCGGTCGTGGGTGACGGCCAGGACGGCGCCGGGGTAGGAGGCGAGGTGGCCCTCGAGCCACTGCACGGACTCGGCGTCGAGGTGGTTGGTCGGCTCGTCGAGGAGCAGCAGGTCGGGCTGCTGGAGCAGCAGCTTGCACAGCGCGACCCGGCGGCGCTCGCCACCGGACAGGTGGTCGACGATCGCGTCCGGGGGCGGGCAGCGCAGCGCGTCCATCGCCTGGTCGAGCCGGCTGTCGAGGTCCCACGCGCTCGCGTGGTCGAGGTCGGTCTGCAGGTCGCCCATCTCGGCGAGCAGCTTGTCGAAGTCGGCGTCCGGGGAGGACATCTCCTCGGAGATCGCGTTGAAGCGGTCGAGCTTGGCCTTGATGTCGCCGACCGCCTCCTCGATGTTCTCCAGGACGGTGCGGCCCTCGGTCAGCGGCGGCTCCTGCTGGAGCATGCCGACGGTCGCGCCCGGGTCGAGGATCGCGTCGCCGTTGTTGGCCTGGTCGAGACCGGCCATGATCCTCAGCAGCGACGACTTGCCGGTGCCGTTGGGTCCGACGACGCCGATCTTGGCGCCGTGGAGGAACGAGAGGGTGACGTTGTCGAGGACGACCTTGTCACCGTGGGCCTTGCGGACATTGCGCAGCGTGAAGACGTACTCAGACATGGTCCGCCCAGCCTACGGGCCGCCACCCCCTCGCCCCCAGGGCGGGGTTCAGGCGGCCGGCTCGCGCACCGCGCCGGTCGGCCCCCAGCTGGTCATGGCAGGGGCCTCGGCGGCGGTCTCGGCGACCATCGCCGCCACCTCCTGCTCGAGGTCGCCGTCGACGGTCTCGGGTCGCTGCGCCTTGCGGAACGTCGAGGTGCCCCGGCTCATGTCGTGACCCATGTAGACCGCCTCCACCTCCAGCGTGGTCACCGGCTGGCCCTTGTCGTCGGTCCAGGTGCGCGTGGAGAGGCGGCCGTGCACGATGACCGCGTCGCCGACCACGACCGAGTCGCGGACCCGCTCGGCCAGGGCGCGCCAGGCGGTCACGGTGTACCACGTGGTCTCGCCGTCGGCCCACTCGCCGTTGCGCCGCACGCGGGGCGTCACGCCGACCCGGAGGGTCGAGAGGCTCACCCCCTTGACGTCGCGGTGGCGGACCTCGCCGCCGACCCAGCCGTGCAGGGTGATGTGGGTGTCGTTCATGGGTGGCTCCTCATCGGTCGGGAACGGACAGGGCGAGCCAACCGCTCCTGACCGTCGTACGACGGACGCTGCCGCCGGCCTGTGCACGGCCCGACGCCCGGTCGCCCTGGGGACGCGAACCGGCCCGAGGACCGGTCAGCGGGCGGTGACCACCGCCAGTGCGTCGCCCACCGCGTGGTGGGCGGCGAGCTCGCGGTCGACCGGCGCCACGACGAGGTCGTCGACGACCCCGCCGATCGACTCACGCAGGCGCCGGCGCGCTCGCGCCGCACGGGACCGGGCGACCAGCCCGTTGACGAACCGGCCCACGATCCCCAGGGCCACCCCTCCCCCGGCGCCGAGGACGAGGAGCCAGGTCGGGAGGGGCAGGCCGTAGCGGACCGGAGCCGGCGGCTCGGGCACCTGGAGGTAGTCGAGGACGAACAGCGCCAGCAGCCACAGCGCACCCACGACCAGCGCGAGGGCGAGCACCACCTGGAGCAGCCGGGCGAACCGCCACCACAGCGGGGTGCGGGCGACCCCGAGGTCGGTGCCCACCACCGCGCGGTCGAGCGCGTCGTTGAGGTCCTCCAGGCGCGACGTCGAGGCCCGGCGTACGGCGGTCGCCCACGCCGGCGCGAGCCCTCCGACCACCGCGTCGGCGGCCGAGCGCACGGCGGTGTCGACGCGTGCCCGCTGCACCCGGGTGGGCTCGGGGACCGAGGCCCGACCGAGCGCGGTGAGCTGCTTGCCCTGCTCGCCCAGGTCGAGGTGGAGCCGCTTGAGGGGGTCGGGGCGCAGCCGGGAGAGCCAGGCGGTCACGGGCCAGCCGGTGTGGCGACCCCCGCGGTGCACCACGGCCCGCTCGACCGCGGAGGAGACCGTCTCGACCCCGGCGGCGTCGGCGAAGGCGTCGACCAGCTCAGCGCGCGCGGGCCGCTTGATCGCCCCCGGGGACGCGGAGCCGTGGGCGACCTGGAGGGCCGAGCCGACGCCGACCACGTCGGCGCGCAGCCGCTGGGCGGCGGCCTTCTTGTCGCGCACACGGGCCGCCACCAGCGAGCGCAGGTCCTCGATGCCCTCACCGGTGGCGGCGGACGTCGCGACGACGGGCACCTGGGGCAGCCCGTCCTCGACCAGCCGCCTGCGCAGGTCGGCGAGCACGTCGGGCCGGCGGTCGGCCGAGAGCGAGTCGACGTGGTTGAGGGTCACCACGACCACGTCGGCGTGGGTGGACAGGCGCCGCAGGTAGCGCTCGTGGACGGCGTTGTCGGCGTACTTCTGGGGGTCGAGCACCCACACCATCAGGTCCACCATGGCGACCAGCCGGTCGACCTCGAGGTGGTGCGTGACCTCGGTCGAGTCGTGGTCGGGCAGGTCGAGCAGGACCAGCCCGTCGAGCCGGTCGCTCCAGCCGGGGTCCCCGGGACGGACCAGGTGCCGCTGCGGCACCTCGAGCCACTCCCACAGCGTGGACGGGTCGTCGGCCCCCCACGCCACGCCCGTGGTCGTCGAGGTCGTCGGGCGCCGCACGCCCACGGTCGTGAGCGGGACGCCCGCGACCGCGTTGAACGTCGAGGACTTGCCGGAGCCGGTCGCACCGGCCAGCGCGACGACGGTGTGGTCGCCGGAGAGCGCGAGCCGCTCCCCCGCCCGGCGTACGACGGCCGCGGCGTCGTCCAGCAGGTCCGACGGCAGCCTGCCGCGCCCCTGCTCGGTCACGGTCCGCAGCGCGGCCACCCGGTCGGGCAGCGAGGGGCCCCGGCCCACCAGCCGGTCCACCACCCGGCTCACGGCGTGGCCCGCCCGACGCTGCGTGAGGCCTCCCACAGGGCCTCGGTGTCGGCGCCGGCGAGACCGAGCCCGTCGAGCACCTCGTCGAACCGCGCGGCCTCGGCGGCGTACAGCTCCGTGACGCGGGCGGCGAGGTCCCGTCGCGCGTGCTCGGCGAGCCGGCGGACGGCCTGGTCGCCGAACACCGCCTCGAGCAGCTTCTGTCCCAGGACGGCGCTCCCACCCGCGATGCCGGCCTCGGCGCCGGTGATGCCGGCGGTGTGGGCGAAGACCACGACCATCAGCGCGACGCTCAGCCCGTTGACGCCGAAGGCCAGGAAGCGCGCGGTCGAGCGCTTGTCGGCACCCTCGCTGCGCACCAGGTCGAGGACCCCCTGCTGCCAGTCGCGGACCGCGCGCTCGGCCGCCGCGCGGAACCCGCGGGAGGCCCGCGAGAGCTCGGGCGGCAGCAGCGCGCGCCCCGCCTCGGAGGAGCCCCACGCCCACGACGCCTGTTCGGCGGCGGACTCGGCGTGCTCGACGAGCAGCGACTCGAGCCCGCTCTCGACCGCCACCGTGACCCGCTCGGCCTGCACGGGCTTGCCGCGCACCCAGCCGCCCACCCGGTCGCGCAGCCAGCCGACGCGGGTCTCCAGGGACCGCAGCAGCTCCCCGGTGCCGACGAACTCCTGCCACCGCGCCAGGACCTCGCCGCGCAGCAGCGTGCCGTCGGCGGAGGCCTCCTCGACCTGGGTCACGGCGGCGCGGTAGGCCTGCCGCGCGTCGGACCGCAGGCGCTCGACGGTGTCGACCTGCTCGGCATGAGCGGCGGCCAGCGCCCCGGACCGTGAGGCGGCGGAGCGGATCGCCCCCTCCAGCGTCTGGCGTACGACGGCCGCGCGGGCCGCGCTGTCGGCGGCCAGCCCGTGCAGCCATTCCCGCACGGGGGCGACCGCGGCGGCGGGCAGGAGCCCGGACCCGTCGACGGGCGACTCGGTCACGGTGAACAGCGGGGACCGGGCGAGGCCGCGCTCGGCGAGCATCTGACGCAGGTGCTGGGTGACCTCGTCCTCGGCGCCCGGCGGCACGCGGTCGAGCACGACCGCCACGGCGGTGCTGCGCTCGGCGGCGGCGCGGAGGAAGTCCCACGGCACCTGGTCGGCGTAGCGGGCCGCCGAGGTGACGAACAGCCACAGGTCGGCCGCGGCGAGCAGCTGGGAGGCCAGCGTCCGGTTGCGGCTCTCGACCGAGTCGATGTCGGGGGCGTCGAGGACGGCGAGTCCCTCGTGCAGTGACTCGACCGGCACCAGCTGCAGCGCCGCCGGGTCCTGGGTCGGGGCGCTGGTCCGCGCCAGGTCGGGCAGGATGCGGCCGGCGTCGAACCACCGCGCGTCGGCGGGGTTGAAGGCGAGCACGGGCGAGCGGGTGGTCGGCCGCAGCACGCCGGGCTCGGTGACCCGGCTCCCGAGCAACGAGTTGACCAGCGTCGACTTGCCCGCACCGGTCGAGCCGCCGACGACCGCGAGCAGCGGGGCCTCGATCTGGCGCAGCCGCGGCAGGACGTAGTCCTCGAGCTGGTCGAGCAGCTCCTGGCGCTCGGTGCGCCGCGCGGCGGCCGAGGGCAGGTCGAGCGGCAGCGTGGCTCCGGCGAGCGCGGCGCGCAGGCGCTCGACCGCCTCGACCGCCTCCTGGTCCGAGGTCATGCGCGTCCACCGCCTTCGCTCCGCTCGGCGGCGGAGCCACGCGCCTCTGCCATCTGGGTCGCTCCGCTCACCGGAGCCATCCCGTGGCGAGGCGCAGGGCGGTGAGCCGCTGGAGCATGAGCGTCCCCCGCTCGAGGGAGCCGGCCGGAGCCGTGCCCCGCATGACCCGGTTGTGGAGCGTGGCGAGCTCGACGGCCTGCTGCTGGTACTCCCGCACCAGCCGTCCCGCCTCGGGTCCCCCGTGCGCCGCTGCCTGGCGCCGGGCTCCACGGCGGGCCCGCAGGGAGACCAGGGCCGGCAGCTCGGCCGGGCTGAGGTAGCCGTAGCGCGTCAGGTCGTGCATCGCCCGCGCCAGCAGGCGGCCCTCGCGCGCCCGGCCCCACAGCGCGAGCGACACCATCGCCAGGAAGCCGGGCACCATCGCGAAGACGTAGGTGAGCAGGAAGTACTGCCCGCCGCCGAGGAACGCCGAGCCGTTCCACCAGGCGTGCATCACCACGGCAGCGAGGTAGCCGCCGACCGGTGCGGCGAGCCGCAGCAGGCCGCTGCGGCTGGTCACCGCGACCGCGACGCCCAGCGCGGTCGCGGAGGTGAAGAGCGGGTGCGCGAACGGGCTGAGGACGCCGCGCAGCACGAACAGCGAGGTGGCCGAGGCGATGCCGCCCGGACCGAAGTCGGGACCACCGGTGTAGGCGCCGGCGAAGTAGAGGATGTTCTCGGTGAACGCGAACCCGACGCCCACCAGGCCGGCGTAGACGAGGGCGTCCACCAGCCCGTCGATCACGTGTCGGCGCAGCCACAGCATGAGCAGCACGAAGAACCCCTTGGCGGCCTCCTCGGTGAGCGGCGCCATCACGATCGCGGAGAACTGCTCGCCCGAGCTGTTGACCATCTGCTCGACGGCCTGCAGGACGAGCGCGGCGCCGGTCGCCACGAGGGCGCCCCACGCGAAGGCCAGCACCAGCAGGCGGGTGGGCTCGGGCTCGTAGCGGTCGAGCCAGAAGTACGCCGCCACCAGCGGCCCGACGGGCAGGGTCGCCAGCACGATGCCGATCCCGATGGCCCGGGGCTCACCGCTCGCGACGAGCACGAACCCCATCACCAGCGCCCCGAGCAGCAGCGCGACCGACACGACGACGGCGAACAGGGCGCCGCGGGGACCGTACTTGCGCACCGCCGGCGGGATCGCAGGTCGCGCGGGCGGGCCGGCGTACGTCCGCCCGGCGGGTCCGTAGGCCTGGCTCATGCCTGGGAGCGTATCCAGCACCTCTGCCCTCCAACCCGCTCCGTGAGGAGGGCGCGGCGGCGCTCACCTGCCGGATTGGTGCACGTGCACCATGCGCCGCACCGGCTCCGGCGCCCACGGTGACGGCATGACGACCACTTCCTCCACCACCGCCGACCTCCGGCCGGCCGCTCCCGGGTCGGGACCACCGCTGTCGGCGGCCGCCCGGGTCGGCGCGGGCCTCTGCCTGGTCCTGGCCGCCCTGACCAACGGCCTCGCGCAGTACGCCGGGGAGCTCCTCGTCCCCGAGCTGGACGACTTCAGCGCTCAGATCGTCTGGGGCGCCGACCACCGGGCGGTCCACGTGACCGAGCAGACGCTGCTCCTGCTGAGCCTCGGGGTGCTGCCCCTCGGGCTGCTCGGCCTGGCCCATCTCACCCGCTTCGCCGCACCGCGCCTGAGCGCCGTCGCCGTGCTGCTGGTGCTGTGGGGGATGTGGGGGTTCCACAACGTGGTCGCCCTCGGCTACGCGGCCGGCACCGTCGGCCCGGACGCGATCGGCACCGGGTCCGCGGTCGCGCTCAACGAGGCCTACCTCGAGCACACCGGGACGATGCTGACCGCCCTGCTGCCGCACCTGCTCGGGTCCTTCCTCGGGCTGCTCGTCCTGGTGGCGGCCGGGCTCCGCGGCCGGTCGCTGCCGCGCGTCCCGCTGGTCCTGCTCGCGACGTTCCTGGTGTGGGACTTCCTCCTCCCGTCGTACGGCGTGCTCGAGCCGCACCTGCTCCTGGCCGTCTCCCTCGCGTGGCTGGGGGTCCACGTGCTGCGGCTGCCGCAGGCCTCCTGGGTGGCCGGCCCGAGCACCCGCCGGGACGGGAGACAGGTCGACCAGGACGCCTGATACTGGTCGCGTGCGCTCCGTCCGCCTCCCGGTCGCGGCCGCCACGGCGGCTGTCGTGCTGGTGCTGTCCGCGCTCCTGGTCGCGGTCGCGCTGAGCCAGGAATCCGCGCTGTGGAAGCTGGTGCTGGTCTCGGTCGCGCTCGCGGTGCCCGGCGCCCTCTGCGCCGGCCTGCAACCGCGCAACCCGGTGGGCTGGCTGCTGCAGACCGTCGCGCTGCTCTTCGTCGCGATGAGCCTGGCCACCCAGCTGCTGGAGGCCGGGCACGGCGATGCGTGGGCGGCCTGGCTGGCCGACCGCGCCGGGGCCCTCGTCGTGCCACTCACGCTGCTCACCCTCGTCCTGCTGCCGGACGGGCGCCTGCCCTCCGCGCGCTGGCGCCTCGTCGTCGCGGTCGTGGTGGCCGCCCAGGTCGCGGTGGTCGGGGCGTGGAGCCTGGTCTCCGGCACCTCGGACTCCTCGAACGAGCCCAACCCGCTGGGCCTGCTGCCCGTCGGCTGGGCCGGCCGCGTGGACGCCCTCGGGGACTGGGTGCTGCAGGCCCCGCTCCTGCTGGTGCCCGTCGCCGTGGCGCTGCGGGCCCGGCGGCGCGAGGACCGCGGGCGGCTCGCGCCGGTGCTCTGGGCCGCGGCCGGCTTCGCCACGCTCTCGGTGGGCGGCCGCCTGGTCTGGGCGCGGGGTGCCGATGCCCTGGACGTCCTCGGGGCCCTGCTGCTGGCGGGCGGCCTGACCGCCACCGTGCTGCCGAGGAGCACGACCCCGGCGACGGTGCCCCAGCCGGCAGCGGCGCCGCCGGTCGTCCCGGAGCTCTCGGCCCGCGAGCGCGAGGTCCTCGCGCTCGTCGCCGAGGGGCTGACCAACCGCGAGATCGCCGAGCGCCTGGTGATCTCGCCGGTGACCGCGCGCAACCACGTCAGCCGCATCCTCACCAAGCTCGACCTGGACAACCGCACCCAGGCGGCGACGTGGCTCGCCCGATCTAGAGTGGAGGGATGAGCGAGGAGCAGCAGGACCAGACGCCCGGCACCGAGTCCCACGACCTCCCCGTCGCACCGGCCTATGCCGACTTCATGCGCACGGGCTGGGGCGACCGCGAGCTGGACCTGCCCCGCCACCCGGTCGCCGACCACGCCGCGCGCCGACGCTCCGCGCTGGCCGACCTGCTGCCCGACGAGCGCCTGGTCATCCCGGCGGGCACCTACAAGCAGCGGTCCAACGACACCGACTTCCGCTTCCGGCCGCACACCGCGCACACCCACCTGACCGGCAACCAGACCAGCGACGCCGTCCTCGTGCTGACCGCGGGCGAGGCGGTGCTCTACGCGCGGCCGCGCTCCTCGCGCGACACCGACGAGTTCTTCCGCGACCGGGTGTACGGCGAGCTGTGGGCCGGGCGGCGCCCCTCCCTGGGCGAGATCTCGGACTCCCTCGGGCTCGAGTGCCGTCACATCGACCGCCTCGAGGACGACCTGCGCGGCGACGCCAAGACCCGGGTGCTGCGCGGGGTGGACGCCCGGGTCGACGCGCTGGTCCCCGGCGACGAGGGCCGCGACGCCGAGCTCGACCGTGTCCTGTCCGAGCTGCGCCTGGTCAAGGACGAGTGGGAGGTCGAGCGGCTCCAGGAGGCCTGCGACATCACCACCCTCGGGTTCGAGGACGCGGTGCGCGAGTGGGACAACGCGCTGCGGCACGGCGAGCGCTGGATCGAGGGCACGTTCTTCCGCCGGGCGCGCGCGATGGGCAACGACATCGGCTACGACTCGATCGTCGGCGGCGGTCGTCACGCGACGACGCTGCACTGGATCGACAACACCGGCCCGATCACGCCCGGCACGCTGGTGCTGCTCGACATGGGCGTCGAGGCCACCAGCCTCCACACCGCCGACGTCACGCGCACGCTGCCGGTCGACGGTCGGTTCACCCCCCTGCAGCGCGACCTCTACGCGCTCGTCCTGCAGGCCCAGCGGGCCGGCATCGACAAGGTGCGTCCGGGCGCTCGGTTCCAGGACGCCCACGAGGCCGCGATGACCGTCCTGGCCCACGGGCTGGAGGACCTCGGGCTGCTGCCGTGCTCGGCGGAGGAGGCGCTCGCGCCCGAGAGCCAGGTCTACAAGCGCTGGACGCTGCACAGCACCAGCCACATGCTCGGCATGGACGTCCACGACTGCGGCCGCGCCGCGGCCGACGCTTCGACCCAGGGCGAGCTGGCCGAGGGCATGTGCCTGACCGTCGAGCCCGGGCTCTACTTCCAGGAGGACGACCTGCTCGTGCCGGAGGAGATGCGCGGCATCGGCATCCGCATCGAGGACGACCTCCTGGTCACCGCCGACGGTGCCCGCAACCTCTCCGAGGCACTCCCCCGCGAGCCCGACGCGATCGAGGCCTGGATGGCGTCCCTGCGCTGAGCCCGGCGCCCTAGGCCGGCAGGCCGAGTGCGCGCAGGTCCACCCGGAGGGCGTCGGCGTCGGTGAACACCACGCCGTGGAGCCCGGCCGCGACCCCGGCCGCCACGTTGGCCGGCCGGTCGTCGACGAGGACGAGGTCACCGGCGGCGAGCCCGGTCCGCTCCACGAGGACCGCGAAGATCCGCGGGTCGGGCTTGGCCAGCCGCTCCCGGCCGGAGACGACGACGTCCTCCAGGAGCGCCAGCACCTCGAACCGCCCCGGCGCGTGGGGGTAGAGCTCCTCCGACCAGTTGGTCAGGCCCCACTGGCGCACGCCCGCGGCGTGCAGGGTCTCCACCAGCGCCCGCGTCCCGGGCACCTCACCGGCGAGCGAGTGCGCGAAGTGGGCGCGGTAGGCGCGAGCGTGCGCGGCCCACTGCGGGTGGGTGCGGGCCAGCTCGTCCTCCGCGTCCTGCCAGGTCGTCTCCCCGGCGTCCATCCGGTGGTTCCAGGCGAGGAAGTCGAAGCCGGAGAGGAACCGGCGGGCCTCGTCGTCACCGACGCCCTCCGCCACGGCGAGCGCCGGCTGCCAGTCGATGAGCACGTTGCCGAGGTCCCAGACCACGGCCGAGGGCGTCACCGGGCGTCGTCGGCGAGCCGCACGCCGGTCACCGGCCAGCGCGCGCCGGGCGGGTAGAAGTTGCGGTAGGTCGCCCGGGTGTGGCCCGGCGGGGTCAGCGCGCAGCCTCCGCGCAGCACCATCTGGCCGGACATGAACTTGCCGTTGTACTCCCCGATCGCGCCCTCGGCGGGCCGGAACCCGGGGTAGGGCAGGTAGGCCGAGCCGGTCCACTCCCAGCAGTCCCCCAGCATCTGCCGCAGGCCGCCCGTCGCCGGCCCGGCCGCGCGCGGGTGCAGCGCGTTCACCGCGGGCTCGACCGCGCCCGACACCGTCGCGGCGTGCTCCCACTCGGCCTCGGTCGGCAGCCGCTTGCCCGCCCAGGTCGCGTAGGCGTCGGCCTCGTAGTGGCTGACGTGGCAGACCGGCGCCGCCGGGTCGACCGGGTGCGTGCCGTGCAGCGTGTGCTCGAGCCAGCTCCCGTCGTCGGCACGCGTCCAGTAGAGCGGCGCCTCCCAGCCCTCCGCCTGCACCCTGCTCCAGCCGTCGGAGAGCCACAGCTCGTGGCGGTGGTAGCCGCCGTCGGCGAGGAACGCCAGCCACTCCCCGTTGGTGACCAGCCGGTCCGCGAGCCGGTAGGGGCCGACGTACGACGCGTGCCGGGGCAGCTCGTTGTCGTAGGAGAACCCGGCCCCGGGACCCTCGTGCCCGATCTCGACCAGCCCGCCCTCGAAGGAGACCCAGCGGAGGCGGTCGGGCACGCCCGGGTCCGCCGGCGACCCGGCGTACACCGGGCGCAGGGGGTTGAGGCTGAGCACGTGCTTGATGTCCATCAGGAGCAGCTCCTGGTGCTGCTGCTCGTGGTGGAAGCCGAGCTCGAGGACGGGGCGGACCTTGTCCAGCGTGCCCTCGTCGACCCGCGCGAGCAGGTCGGTCACGCGGTCGTCGACGTGACGGCGGTAGAGACCGACGTCGTGCGCGCCCGGCCGGGTGATCGCTCCCCGCATCGCGCGCTGGTAGCGGGGCCCGACGCCCTCGTAGTAGCTGTTGAACAGGAACCAGTACTGGTCCTGGAAGGGCGTGAAGCCCGGGTCGGCCTCGGCGAGCAGGAAGGTCTCGAAGAACCAGGTGACGTGCGCGCGGTGCCACTTGGTCGGCGACACGTCGGGCATCGACTGCACCGTCTGGTCCTCGGGGGACAGCGGGGCGGCGAGGCGCTCGGTGTGGGCGCGGACCTCGTCGAAGCGGGCGAGCAGGGCGTCCGAGTCGCTCATCCCTCGATCGTGGCAGGCTCCACCTGAACAGGCCACCCCGCCACGGCGAGAGGTGACCGGCGCCGCCTGGCACGGGCGGGCCACTGGACGACTGCGGCACTCGCCAGCACGCACGCACCGCCGGCCACCTGCCAGGGGCCCAGCGCCTCGCCGAGCACGAGCGCGGCGCTGCCCACGGTGACGACGGGCTCCAGCAGCGAGAGCAGGGAGGCCACCGACGGACCGACCCGGGCCAGCCCCACGAAGAAGGCGATGATCGGCGCCACGGTGCACGCCAGCGCCACCAGGACCAGCCAGAGCCACGCGCGCGGCGCCAGGGCGAGGTCGGGCAGCCCGCGCACGGCCGACGAGGCCAGCAGGGTGCCGGTCGCCCCGCAGCACACGACGGCGGCGAACGCGATCGGGTCGGCCCTCACGCGGTCCCCCACGAGGATGTAGCCGGTGTAGACGACGGCCGCGCCGAAGGCGAGCGCGGACCCGACCGGGTCGAAGGAGCCCGCGCCGCCGAGCACCAGCGCGACGCCGACCAGGGCGACCCCGAGTGCCGCGACGCGTCGCCCGGACGCCCGCTCGCGCCGGGTCAGCACGGCGGAGACCATCACCAGCAGGGGGTAGCAGCAGAAGACCAGCGCGACCTGCGAGGCGTCGACGAACCTCAGGGCGGAGAGGTAGAGCCCCGCCTGCGCGACGTAGCCCACGCCTCCCATGAGCAGCGCGGTCACGACCGTCCGACGGGTCAGGTGGCGCAGCCGGCCCTGGGCCTGCGCGAGGGCCACGAGCACCACGCCGGCCAGCCCGAAGCGCACCAGGAGGAACGCGTCGAGCCCCACCCCGTCGTCGTACGACAGCGACGCGAGGACGGCCATGAGGCCGAAGCCGACCGCGGAGAGCAGGCAGGCGAGGGGTCCCATGGGTCCAGCGTCGGGGCGCGCGACCGTTCAGGTCCACCTCGGGTTGCTGCACGACATCGTGAAGGTAATCTGAACGGATGCTGGACCTCCACCGTCTCCGCCTGCTGCGCGAGGTGCACGTGCGCGGCACGATCCACGCCGCGGCCGGCGCCCTCGGCTACACGCCCTCGGCGGTCTCCCAGCAGCTGGCCGTCCTCGAGCGCGAGGCCGGGGCCCGGCTGCTCGAGCGCGTCGGACGCAACGTCCGCCTCACCGAGGCCGGCCACGTGCTGGTCGGCCACGCCGACACCCTGCTCGAGGGCGCGGAGGCCGCCGCTGCCGAGGTCGCCGCCGTCGCCGCCGGGCGCCTCGAGGGCACCGTGCGGGTCTCGGCCTTCCAGTCGGCCTTCCTGCGCGTCGTCGCGCCCACCATCCGCGACCTGGCCGACGAGCACCCCGGCATCCGGGTGGAGGCCACCGAGCTCGAGGTCGAGCAGGCGGTGCCGGCCCTGCGGCTGCACCAGCTCGACGTGCTGGTCGGCGACGAGTACGAGGAGCAGCCGCGCGCGCTCCACCCCGAGCTGCGCCGCGAGACCGTGCTGCGCGAGCCGATCAACGTGGTGCTCCCGGCCGACCACCCCCGCGCCGCCGACACCCACGTGTCCCTCGCGGACCTGGCCGACCTGCCGTGGGCGGCCTGCCAGCCCGGCACGGGCCACCACGCGATGCACCTGCGGGCGTGCCGCCAGGTCGGCGGGTTCGAGCCCGACGTGCGCCACACCTCCGACGACTTCCTCATCCTGCTCGAGCTCGTGCGCACCACGGGTGCGGGTGCGCTGCTGCCCGAGCTGGTGCTGGGCCTCGGGGCGCCCGGGGTCGTCGTACGCCCCCTCGAGGCGCCGGTCGGGCGCGAGGTCTTCCTCCTCACCCGCCGCAGCCGCACGCCCACGGTCGAGGCCGTGACGCACGCGCTGCTCGCCGCCGGGCGGGCTGCGATCTCCTAGTCCGGCATGGTCCGGAAGTCGCCGCCCCGGAGGACGCCCGCAACCTGGCCGTCGCGGCTCGGCGTGACCCGCAGCTCGACGCTCTGCCGATGACGCGTCGGGGGCGCGTGATGGACCCCGTGGCGGTCGGACCATCCCGACCGCAACTGGACCTCGAGCGAGCCCGTAGACCTCGGCGGCCCCGAGGTCGCCGTTGCGCTTGTCCTTGGTGTGGTGTCCCCCCATGGGTCGACCCTGGCGGCAGCCACCGACAACGCGCCGTCCCTCGCTAGGGTTCTCCTCAGGCCTCCGTAGCTCAGGTGGATAGAGCAGCCGGTTTCTACCCGGCGTGGCGCGGGTTCGAGTCCTGCCGGGGGCGCCACCGCCAGCGGTCAGCCGCGTCTCGCAGCGCAGCTCGGACAGCGCCGGGTTGACGTGGGATGTGGCCGGCGCCGGCACACCACGAGGCGGGATCCGGGTGCTCCCCGTCGCGTTCGCCCTCGTCCTCCTGGGCCGAGCCCCTAACGTGGAGGGATGGCCGGACGCGACCGCACCCGCACCAGGCGAGCCGCGAGGTGGGCGGCGTGGGCGCTCGGCCTGGGCCTCCTGACCGTCCTGGCCACCGCCCCGCTCATCGTCCAGCGCACCGTCGAGGGCTTGCGCTTCCCCGACCGGCTCGGCACGGTCCCGGTCGAGGTCACGCTGGTCCACAACGGCTACTCGGTGCTCGACACCGGCGTCCTCGGCTCGGTGTTCTGGGACCGCACGGGGCCGCTGGGGCTCGGTGCCAACCTGCGCGTGACCGGACCGCCCGACGCCGGCGGCACCCTCGCGTCGTACATCGACCCGGCGTTCCTCAAGGTCAACGCCCAGTCCCTCAACGATCCCGCGGCGGTCGGGCGCGCCTACGCCCGCCAGCTGACCGACCGGTTCCAGGAGGGCTTCCTCACCCGGGCCGGCCTCGTGGGTGTGGCCGGCGGGGTCGTGCTGACGCTGATCCTCCTGCCGCGGCTGAGCCGCTACGACCGGCGCCGTCGCGTCCTGGCCGTGACGGCCACCGGCGCCGCGATGCTGGTCGGCTCGAGCGCCTTCGCCGCGGTGCAGTACGCCACGTGGCCCGGCAGCGACCCCGCCCCGCGGCTCTACCCGCTCGACGCCCGGCCGGAGCTGTCCTTCACCAGCCCCCAGGCCCGCGAGGTGGCCGAGCAGGTCCAGCCGTTCATCGAGAAGAACGTCCGGCGACTCAAGGAGCGCGGCGCGCACTACGAGGAGGAGGCCGCCGCCTCGATCGCGAGCGTCCTCCCGGCCGCGAGCAGCCGGCTCGCGCCGCGCGAGGGCGAGGTGGTCGTGCTCGCCGAGGCCGACCCCCAGGGCAGCCTCGTGGGCACCCACGTCCGTCGCGGGCTGTACGCCGAGCTCGTGCGTCTGCTGGGCAAGGACGCCTTCGCCGCCCGCACCATCTCCGGGGACGTCAGCTCCAACGGCACGGTCGGCGAGGAGGGGTTCGTCCGCGGCGAGGCGGAGGCCTCCCCCACGATCCCGGTCGTGGCGGCGAAGGGCGACCACGACTCCACCACGACGGTCGACCAGCTGAAGAAGTTCGGCGCCGACGTCGTCGACCGCAAGCTGGTCGAGGTGGACGGCCTGACCTTCACCGGCGGCGCCGACCCGGACTTCAAGTCGCTCTTCGGCGGCATGGTGACCAACCCGTCGGGGGTCTCACCGACCGAGCGCGGCGCCCAGGTGCGCAAGGTCGTCGACGAGCAGGAGCCGGGCACGCCGGTCCACGTGGTGGTGCACCAGCCCGACGCGATGCTCGGCTACCTCGGCATCGACGACATCGACCTGCTGCGCGCGACCCGCGGCCACGAGGACCAGCCCTGGGACGACGGCATCCCGGACCTGCCGCCCGGGTCGGTGAGCTACGGCCACTGGCACGACCCCGACGGTCCCTTCGTGGTGTGGAACACCGACACCGACAAGGTCACGTGGACGGTCGTCGACCAGCTCGGCACGTCCGGCGGGGTCGAGGAGCAGCCCACGATCAACCGCTTCTCGACGCCCTACTCCCCGCCCCTCAAGCCGATGAGCCTGCGCCTGCACTACGTCGACCAGGACACCGGACTCGTCACGGGGGCCGTCGAGCTGACCTTCGAGGTCGACGGCCGCCTGCGCGTCGGTCAGCGCGTCGAGCTCGGCCAGTAGGCCCTCAGCGCTGCGCCCAGCCGGTCGCGTGGTCGTCGATCTCTCGCCGCAGCTCTCGCTTCCCGGCGTCGTCGAGGAACGACACGTCGACCGCCGTCCGGGCGAGGTCGGCGACCCCGTCGGCGTCGAGGTCGAGCAGGTCGGCGGCGATCTCGTACTCCTGGTTGAGCCACGTCCCGAACATCGGCGGGTCGTCGGAGTTGATCGTCACCACCGCACCGGCCGCCACCATCTCCTTGATCGGGTGCTGGTCGAGGTGCTCGACCGCACGCGTGGCGATGTTGGAGGTCGGGCACACCTCGAGCGGGATGCGCTGCTCGACCAGGTGCTGCAGCAGCGCCGCGTCCTGGGTGCACGACGTGCCGTGCCCGATCCGCTCGGCGCCGAGGTCGTTCAACGCGTCCCAGATGGTCTGCGGCCCGGTCGTCTCGCCGGCGTGGGGCACCGAGTGCAGCCCCGCTGCGCGGGCCGCGTCGAAGTAGGGCTTGAACTGCGGCCGGGGCACGCCGATCTCGGGGCCGCCGAGCCCGAAGCCGACCAGCGACGACGGAGCGGCGTCGAGGTAGGTCACGGTCTCGGCCGCGGCCTCGACCCCGAACTCGCCGGGGACGTCGTAGCACCACTGCAGGCGCACGCGGTGGTCACGCTCGGCGGCCACGCGGGCGTCCTCGATCGCCTCGACGAACGCCTCGATCGGGATGCCCGCCTTGACGTTGGTGTACGGCGTGCAGGTGAGCTCGGCGTACCGGATGCCCTGGCCGGCCATGTCGGCGGCGATCTCGTAGGTGATCATCCGGATGTCCTCCGGCTCGCGGATCAGCGCGACGACGGCGAGGTAGACCTCGACGAAGTGCGCGAAGTCGCGGAAGGTGAAGAACTCCTTGAGCGCGTCGGGGTCCGAGGGCACCGTGCCGGGGTGGCGCTCGGCGAGCTCGGCGACGATGCGTGGCGAGACCGAGCCGACGTGGTGCACGTGGAGCTCGGCCTTGGGCAGGCCGGCGATGAAGTCCGCGAGGGGACGGTCCTGGGTCACGCCCTCACAGTAGGAGGGTCGGCCGGAGGCGCCCGGGTAGGGTCACCGGTGATGAATGACCGACTCGTGTGGATCGACTGCGAGATGACCGGCCTCAGCACCACTGCTGACGCGCTGGTCGAGATCGCCGCCCTGGTGACCGACTTCGACCTCAACGTGCTCGGGGAGGGCGTCGACCTGATCATCAAGCCGCCCGCCGAGGCGCTGGAGCAGATGGTGCCGTTCGTGCGCGACATGCACACCAGCTCCGGCCTCCTCGAGGAGCTCGACCAGGGCACGACGCTGGCCGACGCCGAGGAGCAGGTGCTCGCCTACGTCCGTGACCAGTGCCCCGACGGCAGCCGTCCCCCGCTGGCGGGCAACAGCGTCGGCACCGACCGGCTCTTCCTGGCCCGCGACATGCCTCAGCTCGACGAGTTCCTGCACTACCGCATCGTCGACGTCTCCTCGATCAAGGAGCTCGCCCGCCACTGGTACCCCCGCGCCTACTTCGCCGCGCCCGCCAAGCACGGCAACCACCGCGCGCTGGCCGACATCCAGGAGTCGATCGAGGAGCTGCGCTACTACCGCGCCGCGATCTTCACCCCCTCGCCCGGACCCTCGTCGGCCGAGGCCAAGGCGATCGCGCAGGGCCTCCCCGAGGGCGCTGCCGAGGTGCCGTCGGCGAACGGCTCCGACCCCGGTCAGGCCGAGGTCTGAGAGCCGGTACACTTCTGCGTGCTCCGTGCCCTCCGCAGATCGCTCTGCGGGTGGATCGGAGCCATGGTGGGTGTAGCTCAGCTGGTAGAGCACCTGGTTGTGGTCCAGGTGGCCGCGGGTTCAAGTCCCGTCACTCACCCCACTGCCCAGTGGGCGACGTCAGGCCCCTGACCCGCAGAGATGCAGGTCGGGGGCCTTCGTCGTCCGGGGCGTTGCCCCCCAGCCGCCCCCAGCCGCCCCCAGCCGCCCCCAGGTGGCGCGATCTGAGGGGCGCTGTGAAGGGGCAGTCACGGACCGATGGCACACCCGACACACCCGACACACCCCGCACGGTCAGGCCGGTCAGCACCATCAGACCCCGGTGAAGGGCTGCCACCAGTGCCCCGTACGAACCGAGTCCAGGTCCCAGGCGCTCGGCCCTCTGAGCGTCTCGGCCGGGGTCATGAGGCGACACCTGCGCTCATCCGCTCGAGGTCTCGGCCGAGGAAAGCGGCGAGCTGGTCGTGCGGCGCGGCGCCTGGGTGCGCGGCCACCTCGGGACCGAACACGCCGGGCATGCGGTAGGCGTCGACACCCATGGCGCGCATGGTGGCGAGCAGGTCGGCGCAGAGCTGCTGGTCGATCAGGTCCACCCTTCCGGTGGCGACTGCCAGGTCGACGCCGTGCACGAGCACCTCGGTGAGGTGGATGACAGCCGCCATCGGTCCGGGCAGCGCACCCAAAGAGATCTGCACGGTGGTCGACAAGGCGCCCGGCTGACGCCAGGCGGACCGGTCGGCGGCCGCGGCATCGAGGAACTGCCCCACGGGGTCGGCGCCGAGCCAGTCGGCCTCGTGGTCGGCCCCGGCGTCGTTCCCGGTCAGCTCCGCGGTGAAGATCCGCATGCCTCCCACGGTGTGGTTCACGACCTCGCGAACGTCCCAGTCGGCGCACGGTGTGGGCTCGGTCCACTGGGTCTCGCTGATCTGGCTGACGATGGCGCGGGTCATGTCCAGGCTGCGCTCGATGCGGTCAATGACGTCGTACGGCTCGTTCATGGGCGTCCTCCCTCGGTGGTCATCGCCGTAACCTTACGCCCGTTGCCTTACGGGTGTAAAGTACGTCGCGTGAACTCGGACCCAGGCAGAACCAGGAACCCGCGCGGTCATGGCGAGAAGCTGCGCCGCGACATCGTGGCGGCCGCCACCGCACTGATCGAGGAGACCGGCAGCGAAGATGCGATCACGTTGCGCGGAGTGGCTCGCAAGGTCGGCATCTCGGCCCCGTCGGTGTACGGACACTTCGAGAGCGTCGAGGCAATCGTCGCCGCGGTCGTGGCCGACGCGTTCGCCGAGCTCGACGCGGCGCTCGAGGCAGCCGACGGCTCCGCCTCGCCCGCGGAGCACCTGCAGGCCGTCTGTCGGGCCTACCTGGAGTTCGCCCGCGACCGTCCCCACCGCTACCGCGTCATGTTCGGACGGCACCGGACGAACCCGCGCGCCGCGATGACCGAGCCGCGTGCAGCCGAGAACCTTCTCGGCGCCCAGGCGTTCGGCACCCTTGTCAGTGCGGTCGCCCGCACCGCCGGCACGGAGCCGGACGCGACGACGTTCACTGACGCCACCGCCTTGTGGGTGGCGATCCACGGCTACGCGTCTCTGCAGGACGCCGTGCCCGCCTTCCCCTGGCCAGAGCCAGGTGAGATGCTCCCCATCCTTCTAGGCCGGCTCGTGCAGGACCGCGCATGACCGACGGGCTCACGCTGCGCCGGCTCGAGGAGAGCGACGTCACGGCGGTTCAGAGGCTCATCGAAGCTGACCCCGACTACACCCAGCGCGTCAGCGGCTCTCCACCCGGTCCGGACGAGGCACATCGCCTGCTGACCGCAAGGCCGGCGACCCTCGCTCCGGACCAGAAGGTCGTGCTGGGCGTGTTCTGCGGCACCGGCCTGGTCGCGCTCATCGACCTGCTGCGCGGGTGGCCTGATGCTGGCACCGTCCACATCGGCCTGCTTCAGGTGCACCCCCAGCACCAGGGCCAAGGCATCGGCCGCCGGGCCCACGACCTCCTCCTGGACTGGATCCACGGATGGCCGGAAGTCACCCAGCTACGAGCAGCCATCGTGGAGACCAACGCCGAACACGCGGCACCGTTCTGGCAAGCGCTGGGCTACACCGCGTTCGGGCCGCCCAAGCCCTACGAGCAGGGAGCGGTCAGTACGACGGTCCGCCTCTGGACCCGGCCAGTGGTCTCGAGCATCCAACCGGTGAAGTCACGACCCTCTCCCCCACCGGGCGCAGTCGTCGGTCATGTGGCGTGACCGTCCGCCGGTTGCAACGGCGCGCAAGTGAGGGGCACTTCGGGGGCGCAGATGCAGGTCGGGGGCCCTCGTCGTCCGCACTCCTCACCGCCTCGTCGAGGCGGCTGCCGGCCCGCTCCCGAGACGTCGGCAACGTCCAGCAGCACGAGCGACCCGACGCCGAGGGCCCGGAGCATCTGGGCAGCCACGGTGCAGTCCCGCTCGTCCGGGGTCATGGCCGAGCGCGAGGTTGGCGTCGTACGTGTCGAGCCCGAGGTCCTGCAGGACGACGAGGACGTCACCACGGTGCCGTCGGCGAGCCGCACCGGCAGCGGGACCACCGCGCGGACCGCTGCGTGGGGCACCTCAGCCCGCACGGACCGGCTCCTCGAGGTCGCTGAACCGCTCCGACAGCGCGTAGCGCAGCAGCACGACGTCCCCGATGCGGCGTACGTCGGCCAGCTCGGCGCGGTGCTGCTCGTCCCACGGGAACCGCCCGTCGGAGACGAAGCGCGGCGCCCGGGAGTCGCCGACGAACAGGGGCGCCACGACCAGCTGCAGCTCGTCGGCGAGGCCCTGGGTGAGGAGCTGGGTGTGCACCTGTCCCCCGCCCTCGACCATCAGACGCCTGACGCCCCGCTCGTGCAGCGTCGCGACCACCCGCCCCATCGAGACGCGGCGGCCGCCGTCCAGCACGGCGGCCGCCCCGGCGAGGTGGGTGCGGACCCGTGGCACCGCCGACGTCCCGGCGAAGACGAGCTTCTCGGTCGCGCCGGTGGTGAAGAAGCTCGCCCGCGGGTCGAGCCGGCCGGAGTCGGTGAGCGTGACCTTCGCGGGCGTCTCCGGCAGTCCGCGGGCGAGCCGCTCCGCACGCAGATCGGGGCTGCGGACCACCAGGCGCGGGTCGTCGCTGCGGATCGTGCCGGCCCCGACCATGATCGCGTCGCAGCCCGCCCGCACCCGGTCGACCCGTCCGAGGTCGGCGGCGTTGGACAGCACGAGCCGTCGGTCCGAGGCGTTGTCAAGGTAGCCGTCGAGGCTGAGGCTGCAGCTGAGCAGCACGTAGGGCCGGGTCATGCGTGCCTCCAGCGGACGGGTCGGGGCATGGCGTCGGCCAGCAGGAGCACTGCCCCCGGGAGCACGGCGAGGAAGGTGAGGACTCCGGAGAGCGCGGCCACGGTCACCCCGCCGGCCGCACCGAGCCCGGCCGCGGAGAACACCCATGCCGCGGTGCCCTCGCGCGGGCCCCAGCCCGCGACGCCGAGCGGCAGGGAGGAGCCGAGCAGGACCGTCAGCAGCAGGGGTACGGCGGCCGGGGCGGGCAGCGCGACCCCGGCGGCCCTCGCCGCGGTCAGGAGGACCAGCACGTGGCCCAGCACGGCGACCGCCGAGAGCACCAGCGGCAGCCAGAGACCGGTCACCGCGAGGCGGCGCAGCTCGCCGAACGCCACCGAGCGCCGGCCCCGCCGCACCCTGAGGACGGCCCGACCGAGCAGGCCCAGGACGACGACGAGGGCGACCCCGAGACCGAGGTACGCCGGCATGCGGGCCGGCGCGGGCAGCCACGCCATCGCCACGGCCGCGCCGCCGACGAGCAGCACCTGCCCGACGGCCCGCTCCCACAGCACCGCGCGGGCGGCCCCGGGCAGCGCCGAGACGTCCACGCCGTGGCGCACCGCGCGATGCACGTCGCCCAGCACGCCACCCGGGAGCGCCACGTTGAGCAGCTGGGAGCGGTAGTAGGCGCCGAGCGCCGAGCGGAGGTCGAGGTCCAGCCCGAGGTGGCGGGCGGTCCAGGTCCAGCGCCACGCGCAGCACGCGGTGGTCAGCGCGGTGACGGCGAGGGCAGTCGCCACGGCCGGCACGGTCAGCGCGTCGAGCGCCCGCGCGAAGGGCTCGGTGCCGACGTACGCCAGGAGGACCGCGAGGACGGGGGCGCCGGTGACGAGGCGGAGTGCCTGGCTCATGACCGGACCACGGTGGCGGGGGCGGTCCGGTTCACCCGCACCCGGTCGACGGCTCGCAGGACGGCCGCTGCGGTGGCCGACCAGGCGGGCAGGTCGACGCGCCGGGCGGACGCGGCGGCGCGCAGTCGTGCCCGGGCCGCTGGGTCGGTCAGCCACGCACGCAGGGCGTCCGCCAGGGTGGTCGGGTCACCGGGCGGGACGAGCAGTCCCGGCACCGCGCCGGTCCCCGTGCGGCCCACCGCCTCCGCGACGCCACCGGTGTCCGAGGCGACCACGGGCACGCCGTGGGCCAGGGCCTCGGTCGTCGCCATCCCGTAGGTCTCGAGCCGGGTGGGCTGCACGAGCAGGTCGGTGGCCGCGAGCTGCCTGGCCACGCGCGAGTGGGGCACGGGACCCCGGAGCAGCACCCGGCGGTCGAGACCCTCCTCGCGCACGCGCCGCTCGACCCGCCGGACGAAGCGGGGGTCGAGGTCCCGCGGCCCGACCACGCGGCACGTCCAGGGAAGGTCGCGCAGCCCGGCCAGCGCCTCCACCAGCACGTCCTGGCCCTTGGCCGGGACGACGGCTCCGAGGCAGAGCAGCGCGCCTCCCGTGCCCCGCCGGGCCGGTGGTGCGTGCCGAGCGCCCGGCCGCGCGACGTGGACCGCGTCGAGGCCGTAGGCGGTCGTCAGCCAGTCCCGGGTCCAGCCGCTCGTGGCGACCACACCCGCAGCAGCGCTCAGCGCGCGTCGCTCCTGCGCTGCCACGACCGGAGGCACGGTCGCGTCCAGCCCCAGGGGCAGGTGGACCAGCACCAGCACGGTGAGGCGACGACGGACGGCGGCGAGCGCGTCGGCCGCGGCCGACCCGACCAGCCCGTCGAGGACCACCACCTCGCCGTCCGGGACCTGTCCGAGCACCCGAGCCAGGGCGCCCTCCTCTCCGCGACCCGGCCACCGCCCCGGCACCGGGTGCTCCCCCACGCGCACACCGGCAGCCCGGAGCGCGTGGGCGAGCTCGGCGTCGTACACGTTGCCGCCGCTGGGCCGTCCCGGGTCGACGACCGAGCCCGGCACGACCAGGTGCACCTGCATCACGCCTCCCGTGCCGGCCGGCGGTAGGACGCCCACGCCACGTCGGACTCGCGCAGCACGGCCTCGACCTCGGTGACGTGGGGGCCGACCGCGAGGCGCGCCGCGCACCGGTCGGCGACCTCGCGGGCCAGCACCTCGGTCGTGGTGAGGACACCGGCGAGCGACGGCTCGTCGTCGAGGTTGCGCAGCTCCAGGCCGGCGAGGACGGCTCGCAACCCGCTCGCGACCACCCCGAGGTCCGCGACCACGCCGTGCTGGTCGAGCCGGTCCGCCCACAGGGTCAGCTCGACGACGTACGTCGCGCCGTGCAGGCGCTGGGCCGCCCCGAAGAACGGGTCGGCCAGGCTGTGGGCCACCATCATCCGGTCACGCACGGTCAGGCTGAACATCCGCGTCCTCCCCGTCGTAGGCGATCGTCCGGCAGATCCCCGGAGCGCCCTGCGCGACCCGCGCCATCAGGTCCGGCAGGTCCTCGAACGACGTCGTGCCGGTGAGAAGCGCGTCGTACGCCGGGTCGCGGAGCAGGTCGAGCGCGAGCGAGCGGCGGCCGGCGTGGTCCCACCGCGACCGAGCCGTGGGCGAGACGGTGCCGACCTGGGTCGAGCGCAGGGCCAGCCGTCGCGAGTGGAAGTCGCCGCCGAGCGGCAGCGGGACGACCCGGTCGCCGTACCAGCTGAGCTCGGTGACCGTGCCGCCCGTGGTGAGCAGGCCGAGCGCGAGGGCGAGCCCCTCCGGTGTCGCGCTGGCGTGCAGGACCAGGTCCTGCTCCCCCGGCGCTGCTTCCGGGAGGGCGAAGCGGACCCCGAGCGTCTCCGCGACCGCGCCGCGTGAGGCGTCGAGGTCCACCAGGGTCACCTCGACGCCCGGGACCCCGGCGAGCAGCCGGGCGGCCGCGCAGCCGACCATGCCCGCCCCGACCACCGTCACCCGGTCGCCGAGCAGCGGCGGCACGTCCCACAGCGCGTTGACCGCGGTCTCGACCGCACCTACCAGCACCCCGCGTCGTGCGGGCACGCCCTCCGGCAGCGGGGTCACGTCCCGCGCGGGCACGACGTACGCCGTCTGGTGCGGGTGCAGGCAGAAGACGTCCCGCCCGACCAGGTCCGGAGCACCGGCGACGACCACGCCGACGCTGAGGTAGCCGTACTTCACCGGCCAGGGGAAGTCCCCGACCTGGTGCGGTGCCCGCATGCGCTCGCGCTGGTCCGCCGGCACCCCGCCGCGCAGCACGAGCCGCTCGGTGCCACGGCTGACCGCCGAGAAGCGCGTGCGCACGAGCACGTCGGCCGCGCCGGGCTCGGGCAGCGGCTCCGACCGGATCTCGCACCGGCAGGGGCCGGTGACCCACAGCGCACGTGCCGTCCGTGTCATCCCTGCTCCTGGTGGTCGCCGGTGAACCGCGAGCGGCCCTGGTCCGTCGTGGAGGAGGAGTCCTCTCCCACCACACGGAGGTGCCGTGCGCCCGGTTCACCCGACTCCCGCGGACCGCGTCACGGCGGCGCGCCTGGTGCTGGCGCTCGCGGTCGCGGTGCTGGCCCTCGTTGCGGTGGCAGGCCACGACGCCCGCCCGGTCCTGTGCCTGCTGGCGGCCGTCGCGCTGCCCCTCGACGCGGTCGACGGGCACGTCGCGCGCCGCACCGGCACGGTGACGGCCCGAGGGGCTCACTTCGACGCGGAGACCGACGCACTGCTCGTCCTCGCCCTGAGCACCTACGTCGCGACGTCGCTGGGATGGTGGGTGCTGGCGGTCGGAGCGGCGCGCTACGCCCTCCTCCTGGCCCAGGCCGTCTGCCCGCCGCTGCGCGGACCGCTGCGGCCGGCGTACTGGCGCAAGGTGGTCGCGGCTCTCCAGGGGGTCGCGCTCCTGGCCGCCGCAACCGGATTCCTCCCGCGGGTCGGCGCCCTCGCCGTCGTCGCCGTGGCGCTCGCCCTCCTGGTGGTCTCCTTCGGCACCGAGGTCGTGGAGCGGCTCACCGGTGCCGGGGCCGGGCCGACCATCCTCGACGGGCTCGCCGTCGCGCTGGTGTGGGCCGCCCCCGCCCTCCCGACCGTGACCCGCGTGCCGGTGGAGGCACTCGTCCTGGTCGCGCTCGTGCTGGTGCTGCCCGGTCGGGTCGGCCGCGCGCTGGCCGTGACGGTCGGAGCGGTCGGGGGCCTGCTGCTGGTCCTCAAGGTGCTCGACCTCGGCTTCCGCGCCGTGCTCGACCGCGACTTCCGCCCCGTCGCCGACTGGACCTACCTCCCGTCGGCAGTGGGCGTGCTGAGCGACTCCGTCGGCGGCCTCGCCGCCCGGGCTGCCGCCGTCGGCGCGGTGGTCGCCGCGGTCACGGCGGTCGTCCTGGTGCCGCTCGCGACGGTGCGGACCTGCGCGCTCGCCCGGCGCCACCCGCTCCCCGCCACGCGAGCCGTCCTCGGCCTCGCCGCGGTCGCGCTGGTGACCGCCCCGCTGGGCGCGGGCGGCCTGTCGTCGGCGTCGGCGCGGCTGGCCGTGGCCGAGGTGCGCACCGCGCGGGCGGACCTGCACGACCGGGGCGTCTTCGCCGCGCAGATCGCCAGGGACCCGTTCGGGTCCGTCCCGGGCGACCACCTGCTCCAGGGGCTGCGCGGGAAGGACGTGCTGCTGGTCTTCGTGGAGAGCTACGGCCGCTCCGCGGTGCAGGACAGCTCCTACGCCCCGGGGATCCGTGCCGTCCTCGCCGCGGGGTCGCGGCGCCTCGGTGCCGCGGGCTACCGCTCCCGCAGCGGGTTCCTGACCTCACCGACCTTCGGCGCGGGCAGCTGGCTGGCCCACGCGAGCGTCCAGTCGGGCCTGTGGGTCTCGGGCCAGCGACGCTACGAGCAGCTGCTCGCGACGCGACGCCTCACGCTCTCCACCGCCTTCGACCGAGCGGGCTGGCGCACCTTGCTCGATGTGCCCGCCGACACCGAGGACTGGCCCGCCGGCGAGCACTTCTACGGCGTCGACCAGCTGCACGACTCCCGCGACGTGGGCTACCGCGGGCCACGCTTCGGCTATGCGCCCGTGCCCGACCAGTACACGCTGGACTGGTTCGCCCGCCACGAGCTGACCCCCGGCGACCGGCGTCCGGTCATGGCCGAGATCGACCTGGTCTCCAGCCACCACCCCTGGGCACCCCTGCCGCGTCTGGTCCCCTGGGACCGGGTCGGCGACGGCTCGGTGTTCCACGGCATGCCCCAGCAGGGCGAGAGCGCCGCGGAGGTCCTCGCGGACACCCGGCGCGTGCGGTCGGCGTACGGCCGGTCCGTGGAGTACACGCTGCGCACCGTCGTCTCCTTCCTGGCCCGGTCCGGGGGCGACCTGGTCGTCGTGATGCTCGGCGACCACCAGCCGCACCACTACGTCAGCGGCGCCCACCCCGGCTACGACGTGCCGGTGACCCTGATCGCCAAGGACCCTGCCGTCGTACGCCGGGCGGCGGGGTGGGGCTGGGAGCCCGGGCTGCTGCCGAGCCGGCAGGCCCCGGTGTGGCGGATGGACGCCTTCCGCGACCGGTTCCTGGCCGCCTTCGCCGAACCGACGCGCCGACGGTGAACCGCGCGGCCCTGCGGACCGTGTCCAGAGCAGCGGATCGGAGGTCCCCATGAACACTCGAACGATCGGTGCCGCAGCGGCGGTGGTGTCCGCCCTCGTCCACCTCTACCTGTGGGTCGACGGCGTCAAGGACCAGGGAACGGTGGGTGCGCTGTTCGTGGTCAACGTGGCCGCGGGCCTGGTCATCGCGGTGCTGCTCGTGCGCTGGCACCACTGGGTGCCGCTGTTCCTGCTCGCCGGCTTCGGAGCTGCGACGCTCGGGGCCTTCCTCGTCGCGGTCAACGGCAGCCTCTTCGGCATCCACACCAGCTGGAGCTGGTACGCCTGGGTCGCCGCGGTGAGCGAGGTCGTCGCCGTGGCGTGCGGGGCCTACGGCCTGGTGCGCGAGGGACACCTCGGCCACCTCACCGCCGGCGGAACCCGCCGGGCCCACGGTTGAGCACGCACAATGGCCGGACGAGCGCAGCGACGGGAGGTGCGTTGCCCAGGCAGCAGGAACGGCTGATGCAGGCGCTGCACGACGAGCACGCGGCGGACCTGTGGCGCTACTGCCTGCACCTGACCATGGGCGACGCGGCCCGGGCCCAGGACGTCTGCCAGGACACGCTCCTGCGGGCCTGGCAGCACCCGGACGTCCTGTCGAGGTCCTCGGCGCAGACCCGAGCGTGGCTGTTCACCGTCGCGCGCAACCTGGTCATCGACCAGTGGCGCTCCCGGCGCAGCCACCCCGAGACGATCACCGCGGAGGTCCCCGAGACCGAGCAGCAGGACCACGTCGACCAGCTGTTGCAGTCGTGGGTCGTCGCCGAGGCGATGACGCGGCTCTCGCCCGACCATCGCCAGGTGCTGCGCGAGTGCTACTTCGACGGCCGCTCGGTCGCCGAGGCCGCCCGCCGCCTCGGCATCGCGGAGGGGACGGTGAAGTCCCGCACCCACTACGCCCTGCGGGCGCTCCGCCTGGCGCTCGAGGAGCTGGGGGTGAGCCGATGAGCACCGACCCGTTCTCGCACGACGACGCGGCCTACGTCCTCGGGGCCCTCGGCCCCGCGGAGCGTCGCGCCTTCGAGGAGCACCTGACCGGGTGCGCGAGCTGCACCCGCGCCGTCGCCGACCTCGCCGGCCTGCCCGCGCTGCTCTCGCAGGTCGACGAGCCCGCCTACGCCGGCCCCGAGGCCTCGCCGGTCCTGCCCGAGACGATGCTCCCCCACCTGCTGGAGGAGGTACGACGGCGCGGTCGCCGGGTGCGCCTCCTCGCCGCGACGGGAGCAGCCGCAGCCGCCGTGATGATCGCCGTCGTGAGCGCGGTGCTGCTCGTCGGCTCCTCCTCGTCCCCGGTGCCGGCACGGATGCAGGCGATGACGCAGGTCGACCAGGACCGGCTCAGCGCCACCGTGTCGCTCGAGGACGTCGCGTGGGGCACCCGGATGCGGCTGGCCTGCACCTACCGCGGCGGCGACTGGGGCGAGGGCTCACCGTCCTACGCCCTGGTCGTCCGGACCCGCGACGGCTCGACCGAGCAGGTCGCGACGTGGCGCGGCGTGCCCGACCGGGAGACGCGGCTCGAGGCGGCCACGGCTGCCGACGTCGCGGACATCGCCTCGGTCGAGGTGCTCGTCAGCGGCACGGGCCGCACCGTGCTCACCCTGAGACCCACCCGCACCTGAACGGGCCCGGGCGGGAGGGACCGACCGGCCGCGCTGGTCGTCCGCACCGGTCGTGCGCACTTGCCGCCGTACGCCCTCCGCCACCGCTAGTGTCCCCCTCATGACGGCCACGCCGGCGGTGCCCTCCACGCCCACCGTGCTCATCGTCGACGACGACCCCGCGGTCCGCGACGTGGTCCGCGCGACGCTGGAGCACCAGGGGTTCGAGATCGTGGGCGAGGCGGTCGACGGTCTGGACGCCGTGGAGCAGTTCGTCGCGCTCGACCCCCCTCCCTCGGCCGTGGTCCTCGACGAGCGCATGCCGGGCACGACGGGGCTGGAGACGGCCGTGCGCATGCTCGCCCACCGGCCCAACCAGGTGGTCGTGCTGTTCTCGGCCGCCCTCAACCCCGGGGTGGTCGAGGCGGCGCTCAACGTCGGCATCCTGCAGTGCGTCGACAAGCTCGAGGTCCGACGGCTCCCGCGCGTGCTCCACGTCCTGCTGGGCGGCTGAGCACCCGAGCACCCCTGGCCCTTCGGGGTGGACCGTTCGGTGGAGGTCGGACTCCATCCGCATGAGGACCATTGACCTGTGGAGAAAACCCGGCCCGATTTCTACCGTTGTGTCGACCCACCCGTCACGTCCTTCTCGGGAGACTCGTGTTCACCTCAGGCAAGACCGTTCTCGCCGCCGTCGCACTGACCGCCGGCACCCTCACCGTCACCGCCGCCCCGGCCCACGCCGCGGGTCGCTACTACTCCAGCTGTTCGGCGCTGCACCACGACTTCAAGCACGGCGTGGCCAGGTCCTACACCGCAGCGATGCGACAGGTGCGCGCCGGTTACGGTCGCCCGGCGTACGGCGACCGCGCCAAGGCGATCTACTGGCGCAACTACACGCGTCTGGACCGCGACCGCGACGGCACGGCTTGCGAGGCCTGACCGTGCGTCGCTCCCTCGTCCTGGTCGTCGCCCTGGTCGCCGGTGTGCTCTCCACGCTCGCCGGCGCCGGGCCGGCCGCCGCCCTGGACTACGACTGCTCGGACTTCTCCACGCAGGCCCAGGCCCAGAAGGTCTACCTCGACGCCGGCGGGCCGCGCAGCGACCCCTACCGGCTCGACGCCGACGACGACGGGCGCGCCTGCGACTCGCTGCCGTGCCCGTGCGGCTCCTCCGGCGGGTCGACGAGCGGCTCGACCAGCGGGTCCACCCGGCCCGCGCGCCTGGTGCAGTACGGCCGCGTCACCAAGGTCGTCGACGGCGACACCATCGACGTCCGGCTCCACTCCGGGGCGCAGCGCCGGGTCCGCCTGGTCGGCATCGACACCCCCGAGGTCTACGGCGGCGTGGAGTGCGGCGGCCGGGCGGCGTCGAGGTCGCTGAAGCGGAAGCTGCCCACCGGCACCCCGGTCAAGCTGGTCAGCGACCCGACCCAGGACCGGGTCGACCGCTACGGCCGCCTGCTGCGCTACGTGGTCAAGCGCTCCACGGGCCGCGACATGAACCGCACCCAGGTGTGGCTCGGCTGGGCCACGGTCTACGTGTACGCCGGCACGCCGTTCGAGCGCGTCACCTCCTACCGGCGCGCCCAGAGCGACGCGCGCTCCGCCCCGCGCGGCATCTGGAGGGCCTGCTGACCCGGGGTCCTCGCGTGTCCGGGTCTCTCCCCCGGCCGGCGCTCAGAGCCGCAGGTCCTCGGCCGTGAGCTCGCCGTCGATCACCCGCTGCGCGACCTGGCGCATCGGCAGACGGCCGCGCCGGCTGTAGGAGCGCATCAGCTCGAAGCCGGACTCCACGGGCATCTGCTCGCGCGCCAGCAGGACCCCCTTGGCCTGCTCGATCGACACCCGGCTGCTGAGCGCCGACTGCAGCTGGTGGGCGAGGAGGGCCGACTCGCGGACGGCTCGCTCCTGCAGCAGCCCGATCGTCGCGATGTCGGCCAGCGCCTGCCCGATCAGCAGGTCGTCGGAGCTCAGCGGCGTCCGGCGGGTCTGGAAGAGGTTCATCGCGCCCAGGTTGGTCTCGCGCAGCCGGAGCGGCAGCGCATGGGTCGAGGTGAAGCCGAGCTGCTCAGCGACGCGGGTGAAGCGCGGCCAGCGCGCCTGGGCCTCGACGAGGTCGACGTTGACCACGGGCTCGCCGCCGGTCAGGCAGTCCAGGCACGGGCCCTCCTCGTTCTGGACCTCGAACAGCTCGAGCACCTCGACCCGCTCGCTGCTCACCGCGACCACGTGGAGCGTCCCGCGAGCACCACGCAGGATCACCCCGGCCGCATCGGCGTCGAGGAGCTCGATGCTGCGCTCGACCAGGGTGGACAGGAAGTCCACCGCGTCGAACTCGTCGACGAGGGTGTCGGCGAGCTCGACGAAGACGTGGGCCAGGCGTTGGTCGGTCATCGTGCCTCCAAACCGTGAGGTGCCCCGTGGGGCGCCCCGTCACTCATCGTGAGCACCCGGATCGGCGATCACGAGTCGCGCCGCGAGGACGTCTCGCGCCACCTGCAGCAGTGTCCGCTCCGTGGCGAACGCCCGGGCGCGCATCAGCTCGAGCGCGTCGTCGAGCCGCACGCCGGCGGTGACCGAGACGAAGCCGGTGGCCTGGTGGATCTCCGCGGTGTAGTCGAGGGAGGAGGCGAGCCCGCCGACGCTCGACGGGTCGGTCTCGGCCTCCTGGAGGTCGAGCAGGATCGCGGTCGCGGCGTCGACCCAGGTCCGGACCGACGCCGTGGCACCGCTGGTCTCCAGCGGCCCCGGCGAGCCGGCGTACATCGCCAGCGCCCCGACCCGCACGGCCACCACCGAGAGCGGCCAGGCGACGATCGTGCCGACCCCGGCCTCGAGCGCCATCGGGGCGTACGTCGGCCAGCGGGCGGTCGCGGCGTCGTCCAGCTGGTGGTGCACCGAGGGCGCGCCGGAGCGCGCGGCGTCGGCGGCCGGCCCCTCGGCGAGCTCGACCTGTCGCTCCTCCAGGCGCCGGAGCACGGGGTCCGAGGCGCCGACGACCGCGACCAGCCCCGTGTGGTCCCCGACCGAGAGGGTGGCGCCCTTCAGGCTGAGGTCGCTCGTGCAGTCGACGCAGAGCAGGTCGGTCAACGAGGTGCCGTCGACACGCTTGTCGTACAGCGCGGCGACGATCTGGCTGGTGGAGCGCACAGTCACCTCGGTCCTCGCAGAGCCCGGCGTGTCGACGGACGCGCGCGTGCCCACCCTACCCCTGACCCGGTCTGGACCACCTGTTGGAGCCGCGTGGATCGACCTGGATCCGCCGTCCGGCAGGTAGTGTGACCGGACGGCCCTCGTCTGCCCGGACCCTGCGTTCGCGAGCCTCGCCCTGCCCCCTTCCCGAGGACCGCCATGACGCGCCCAGTCGAGCCGATCGACGGTTCCGCCGAGCACTGGACCCACCGACTGCAGGTCGACGGTGGCTCGTCCGGCCACGAGACGCGGTCGTTCGTGTCGGGGCAGCTCACGCGCCACGGGATCTTCCACCTCGTCTCCCCCGCCGGCCTGGTCGCCGCCGTCCTGGCACGGGACGTCCTGCAGCGCGGGCGCTCCGGCCTGCTGCTGACCCTCTCGCGTGCCGACTCCGTCGTGCGGCTGACCATCGACGAGACCCCGGCCGGCACCGACAGCACCGACAGCGGCGACAGCGGCGAGGGCGCTCCGGTCGCCGAGGTGGATCACGCCACCCTGGTCGACCGCCCCCCTGGTCAGGGCATCCTCGGGCTCCTCTCGATGGACGGGGGGGTCACCACCCGGCCCGGACGCGTCGACGGCCTGTGGGCCGTCTTCGACGCACGCGACCGGCGACCCTCGGGGGGCCCTGGACCCCGCACCGCAGCCACGTCTGGGAAGGGTCCCCGAGCGCGGTCGCGCGGTCGCCCACGTTGACCGTCGACCGCAGGTCCGGGAGCCACCAGTCGCCCGGGCCCCGGGTGCACCGCGTTCGTGGGGGACGCCACCCGGCACGACGTCCGTCGAGGGGGACGGACGCAACTGGGTCGCCACCCCACCGTTCGGTCCTGGCACCAGGGCCGACCGGTGGGGTGTCGCGTGCCGCAGGGACCTCAGAGCGACTCGGGCCGGCGCAGCGCGCGGATCTCGGCCCGCAGCTCGCGCAGCTCGTCGTGCAGCGCGGCGAAGCGCGCGTCGTCGCGCGCCTGGTCCTCCTCCTCGTCCTCGTCCTGGTAGCGGTCGACGAGGAACGAGGCGAGTGACGCGGTGACCAGGCCGAGCAGCGCGATGCCGCAGAGCATGAGGACTGCAGCAACGCCTCGCCCGGCGGTCGTGACGGGGTAGCGGTCGCCGTACCCGACCGTCGTCACCGTCGCCCACGCCCACCACAGCGCGTCGCCGAAGGAGGTGATGGTCGCCCCGGGGGCGTCCCGCTCGGCGTCGAGGATGGCGAGCGCGCCGAGACCCACGGCAGCGGTCGTGACCGCCACGGCGTACATCGCGACGCGGCTGCCGAGCCGGCGCCCGATCGCCCGGTCCAGCACGGTGACGACCCGCAGCAGCTGCAGCGGCCGCAGGACCGGGACCGCCACGCTGAGCAGGTCGAGCGGGTGGTGACGCACGAACGCCGGTCGGTCGTGGGCCAGGCGGAGGCGGACCACGTAGTCGGTCAGGAACACCAGCCACGTGCCGCGCATCACGACCGCGGCGAGGCGGTCCACCGCCGTCGGCAGCGTCGGGTCGAGGATCGGCCAGGCGTAGGCCACGAGGAAGACCAGCGCGGCGAGCATGAGGGGCCAGGTGGTGAGGTCCTCCCACCGGTGGCGCCTCGCCTCGCGGTCGGAGGGGAGCGTCGTCGCGTCGGTCCCGGCCACGGGGACGAGGATGCCCGACGTCGCCGCCTTCAATCGCTGCGGTGACCTCCTCCGGTACGTTGTGCGCGATGTCCGCTCCTCACAAGCTCCCCCGGTACGACGTCGTCGTGGTCGGAGCCGGCCACAACGGCCTCGTCTCAGCGGCCTACCTCGCCGAGGCCGGACTCTCGGTCCTCGTGCTGGAGCGGCTCGGCACCACCGGGGGCGCGGCGGTGTCCCAGGAGCTGTTCCCCGGTCGGCCCGCCAAGCTGTCGCGGTTCTCCTACCTGGTCAGCCTGTTCCCCGACCAGATCAGCAAGGACCTGGGCCTCGACGCGCAGTTCCGCACGCGGCGCACCGCGTCGTACACCCCGACCATCCGGCGCGGTCAGCACACCGGGCTGCTCATCGAGAGCAACCCGGGCCAGCAGACGGCCGACTCGTTCCAGGCGCTGACGGGGTCGAGCCGGGAGTACGAGCGGTGGCAGTCCTTCCACGGCCGGCTCGCCGAGATGGCACAGGTGCTCGCCCCCTCCATGCTCGAGCCGATGGTCGCCAGGAACAAGATGCGCCAACGCCTCGGCGAGGACGTGTGGCGCTGGGTCGTCGAGCAGCCGCTCGGCGCGACCGTCGAGGAGGTGTTCGCCGACGACCTGGTCCGCGGCACCGTCGCGACCGACGGCGTGATCGGCACCTTCGCCGACCTGCACGACCCCGACCTGCGGCAGAACCGCACCTTCCTCTACCACCACGTCGGCAACGGCACGGGGGACTGGCGCGTGCCGATCGGAGGCATGGGCGCCCTCTCCTCCTCGATCGAGCGGGCGGCGTGGAAGCGCGGGGCCGAGGTGCTCACCCGGGCCTTCGCGCAGCGGGTCCGCAGCGACGGCAGGCACGCCCAGGTGCAGTTCCAGCACGGCGGCGAGTCCCACGTCGTGGAGTGCGACTGGGTGCTCGGCAACGTCGCGCCCTGGGTGATGCACCTGCTGCTCGGCGAGAACCCCGGCCCGCGGCCCGAGGGCTCGCAGATCAAGGTCAACATGCTGCTCGACCGCCTCCCCCGGCTGCGGTCCGGCGTCTCGCCGCCGCTGGCGTTCAACGGCACCTTCCACGTCGGTGAGAGCTACGACCAGCTGCAGCAAGCCTACGTCGAGGCGCAGGAGGGCGACATCCCGGAGTTCCCGCCGGGCGAGCTCTACTGCCACTCGCTGACCGACCCCTCGGTGATGGGCACCCTGGCGATGGAGGGCATGCACGCGTTCACGTTCTTCGGGCTGCACGCGCCGGCGCGGCTCTACTCCGGGCACGTCGAGGCGCAGCGCGACGAGACGGTGCTGCGCATCCTCGACGCGATCAACGTCTACCTCGAGGAGCCGATCGAGAACCTGATCTCCCTCGACGAGAACGGCAACCCCTGCCTGGAGGCGATGGCCCCCCAGGACGTCGAGGCGGCGCTGGCCATGCCCGGCGGGCACATCTGGCACGGCGACCTGAGCTGGCCGTGGTCGACCAACCGCGCCGCACCCGACACCCCCGCCCACGCCTGGGGCGTCGCCACCCACGTCGACAACGTGCTGATGGCCGGGTCGGGCGCGGCCCGCGGCGGCGGGGTCAGCGGCGTCGCCGGTCACAACGCGGCCATGGCGCTCCTGGAGATCCTCGGCAAGAAGGACCGCACCCGGGACGAGTAGCCCCGGGTGCGTCCGGTCGTGCTCAGATCGACGAGGGGTCGACCGTGGCGATCGGCTGGCTGGTCGGCTGCTTGGACCCCGTGCCGGGCTCGACCGTCACCGCGATCTGGGTGTCCTCCCCCGGCAGGCCCATGGCCGCACCGGTGGTGTCGGCGCCGAGCACCGCGGCGCTGGTCGTGATGCCGTTGTGCACCGCCCAGAGCTGGTAGACGTGCTGCCGGTCGAGGCGCGGCAGGTCCCGGGCGTCGACGGCCATCTCCTTGCGGGCCTGGGAGATCGCCACGTGCAGCGTGCCGCCGTTGGAGGTCTTGACCGCCAGCTGGCTGGCATCCGAGGCGTTGAAGACCACCTGCGCCGGCGCTGCCAGCGGCACCGTCTGCGCGTCCTGCGCCCCCAGGGTGCGGACCCCGATGAAGCCACCGACGGCGGCGGCGACCACGGCGACCGCGACGGCCAGCATCAGCGCGGGCGAGCGGCGGCGACGGGTGGCGAGGTCGACCACCGGGGTCCCCTCGACGCGGGCCGGCGGACGCTCCTGCGCGGCGCGCTCGGCGGCGCCGAGCACCTCGGCGCGCAGGTGGCGCGGGCTCGCCGCCCACGACTGGGCGCCCATGGCGGCCACCACCTCGCGGAACTCGGCGACCTCGGTGCGGCAGGCCCCGCAGCCCTGGAGGTGAGCCTCGAACTCCTCGGCCTCCTCGGTGGTCAGCGCGTCGAGCGCATAGGCGCCGGACAGCGTGTGGACGTCGATGCTCATGCCGACACCTCCATGCAGTCCCGGAGGCGGATCAGTCCGTCACGCATCCGGGTCTTGATCGTGGGGAGGGGCTTGTCGAGCAGCGTGGCGACCTCGCTGTAGGTGTAGCCCTGGTAGTAGGCCAGCTGGACCGACTCGAGCTGCAGGTCGGTGAGGGTCTGCAGGCAGTCGCGCACCTGCTTCTGCTCCTCGCGGCCGATCAGCTCGTCACCGGGGGCGTCGTGCTGCACGTCGTCGACCACCGTCCGGGCCTCGTACTTCCGCGACGCCTCGTTGCGGCGTACGGCGTCGACCGCGCGGCGGTGGGCGATCGTGAGGATCCACGTCTTGGCGGTGCCCTTGGAGGACTCGTAGGTCGGGGCCTTGCGCCACACCTCGAGGAACACCTCCTGCGCGACGTCCTCGGCCCGCTCCGGGTCACGGACCACTCGGCGGGCGAGCCCGTAGACCGAGCCGTTCAGCGCGTCGTACAGCCCGGCGAACGCCTCGGAGTCGCCGCGGGCGACCCGTCCGAGCAGCTCGGACACGTCGTCGCCGGCGCCGGTGCGCACGACCCGCAGGTCGGTGCGCTCGTTGCGCGCGCTGTCGCTCATGCCGCCTCCTCGGAGGTGCCCTCGCACCTCTCGCCCGTTGTTCGCCCCCATCCTCGCCTCGGATGGGTGGGCCCGCCCCCGATTTCACCTCACCCTGGCCCGCTGGTAATCTTTGACCCGCTTCACGCGCCACTAGCTCAATTGGCAGAGCAGCTGACTCTTAATCAGCGGGTTGTAGGTTCAAGTCCTACGTGGCGTACTACCAGACAGGCCAGGACCTTCGCGGTCCTGGCCTGTTGCTTTCCCCGGGTCGTGGTGCTGACAGACTCGGACGGGTGAACGACGTCGACCCGCTGCACGCCGTCCCCGAGCTGGACCTCCCGCCCGGTTGGAGCGCCCGGCCCCCCGGCGCCGACGACGTGCCGGCCCTCGCCGAGCTGGCGACCTCGGTCCTCCACGCCTTCCGCGGCGAGGGCAGGGTCGAGCAGGAGACGGTCGCGGCGCTGGTCGTGGGCAGCGGGTCGTGGACCCGGCGCCAGCTCGTCGTCCTCGATGCCGACGACCGGGCCCAGGCCTGGGCGTCGGTGCACGACCGCGCAGCCGGCCGCACGATGGTCGACCTCACCGTGCGCCCCGACCTGCCCGAGGGCGACCGGGTCGCCGCGGCCCTGCTCGCCTGGATGGCCGACGTGGCCCGGGCCGTGGCCGTGCTGCGCCAGCTGGGGTCGACCCAGCTCGACGCGAGCCCCTACGCCGCCGACGAGCGGCTCAAGCGCTGGCTCACCGGCGCGGGCTACGCCAAGAAGCGCACGTGGCTGCACCTCACGCGCCCTGTCGACGACGCCGACGGCCTGCCCGGACCGCGCGAGGGCGTCGTCGTACGCCGGGTGGCCAAGCACGACGACGGCCAGCCGGTCGCAGCCGACATCCAGGTGGTGCACCTGATGCTCGAGGAGTCGTTCGCCGATCACTTCAACAGCTATCGCGAGAGCTTCCCCGAGTTCGTCCAGCGGCTGCGCGAGGACCCCGGTCACCGCTGGGACCACTGGTGGGTCGCCGAGGTCGAGGTCGAGGGCCAGCTGGTGCCCGGCGGCGCGCTGGTCGCCTCGGTCCTGGGCGAGGACGCCTCCGGCCACCACGGCAGCTACGTCGAGTACATCGGGGTCCACCGTCGCGCCCGCGGCCGCGGGGTCGCCAAGGCGCTGCTCCACACCGTGATCAAGGACGCCCACGAGCGGGGCCGCAACCGGGTGGACCTCGAGGTCGACGCCGACTCCCCCACCGGCGCCGACGGCCTCTACACCTCGATGGGCTGGACCCTGGACCACGTCACCGAGTCGTGGCACGGCGAGGTCACTGTCTAGCTCCCGCCCCGACCGTCCAGGACCCGGTGCACCTTGTGCTGCGCGGCCTGGGCGCGAGGACGGATCACCAGCTCGTCAACGTTGACGTGCGGGGGCCGGGTCACCATCCAGGTGATCGCGTCGGCCACGTCGTCGGCGGTCAGCGGCTCCGCCACGCCGGCGTACACCGCGTCGGCCTTGTCCTGGTCGCCGTCGAAGCGCACCAGGGCGAACTCCTCGGTCCTCACCATGCCGGGCGCGACCTCGCACACGCGCACCGGCTGGTCCCACAGCTCGAGGCGCAGCGTCTCGGTCACCACCTGGGTGCCGTGCTTGGCGGCGGTGTAGCCGCCGCCGTTCTCGTAGGCGATGCGTCCGGCGGTCGAGCCCACGTTGAGGATCACCCCGGCCCCGCTGGCGACCAGGGCCGGGAGCAGCGCGCGGGTGACCTGGATTAGGCCGATCACGTTGACCTCGTACATCGCCCGCCACTGGTCGACGTCGGCCTCGGCCACCGGCGCGGCGCCGAACGCACCACCGGCGTTGTTGACCAGCACGTCGACCCGGGGGCCGACCGCCGTGGCCAGCGCGGCCACCTGGTCGGCGTCGGTGACGTCGCAGGTCACGGAGGTGCCGCCGATCTCGCGGGCGAGGGCCTCGACCCGGTCGGCCCGGCGCGCCGCGCAGACGACGTGGAAGCCCTCGGCAGCGAGATGACGCGCGGTGGCGGCACCGATGCCGCTGCTGGCGCCGGTGACGACGGCGGTGCGGGAGGTCGGGTTCGGCATGCGGTCCATGGTGCCGCAGGCGACCTCGACCCTCACGACAGGGTGAGCCAGGTGCCCACGAGGGCCGGGACCAGCCCGAGGACCAGCCAGGTGCTCAGCGGCCGGCGCTCGTGGATCAGGCGCCCGGCGACCACGGCGATGACCCCGACGCAGGCCGAGAGGCCGAGCAGCACGACCTGGCCGAGACCGGACAGGTCGTCCCTGAAGGCCGCGAGCGCGGCGGTGCCGGCCGCGAGGTGGAGGATCGTCGAGACCAGCAGCACCGAGAGGACCCAGCGGCGGACGCGGTCGAGGTCGGCCTGCGTGCCCTGGGAGCGCAGGTGGCTCCCGCGCAGGTCGTCGGGGTCGAGGAGTCCCCGTCGGCGCGGGGGTGCTGCGGGTCGGTCCACCCCTCCATTGTCGCCTCACCCGTCAGGCCTCCGACCGCCCTGTGGCACGGTGGGTGGGTGACCTTGCCCACCTCGCTGCCCGCCTCGACGGGCTCGCCGTCACCCGCCACCGCGGCCGACGTCGCGGTGCACCACCCCACGGTGCACCCGCCGGGGGCGACCGTGGGCGACGTACGCCGGTTCCTGGCGGGCGGGCACGTCCACCTGGCGCTGGTCGTCGACGGCGACGGGCTGCTGCTCTCGACGCTGGTCCGCGCGGACCTCGAGGGCCGCGACGACGCCGAGGCGGCGGTCCACGCCGGCACCCTCCAGGGGCGCACCGTGCCGGCCGAGCTGCCGGTCGACCTCCTGCCGGACCGCATGCTCGCCGTGGGCGCGCGTCGCCTCGCCGTCGTCGACGAAGCCGGGCTGCTCGTCGGGCTGGTGTGCCGCAAGCGTTCGGGCGAGGGCTACTGCAGCGACGAGGGCATCCGGAGCAAGCGGGCCGACCGCCCGCCCGCCGGATGAGGCCCGGTCGGGCGCGCTACTTGGCCGGCTGGTGGATCGAGCGGCCGAGCTCGTGCACCGCGGCGTACGCCGTGAAGGCGTCGCTCTTGCGCTGGGCCGGGACGACGGGCCGGGAGACGGCGGTGAGCTGCTTGTGCTGGATCGCGGCAGAGAGCATGGGACGACAACCTTTCCTGCGCACCCGGTGGGGACGGGCGGAGGACCTGGAGGGGTCAGGTCTTGGGCCAAAGGTCCCCGGCCGGACATTCACTCAATCTTCCGCCGACGCTCCGGTCTAGACCGCGACCCGCTGTGTTCCGCCCCCGCCCGTCCGCCAAGATGGGCGGCATGACCCTCCGCCACCCGCGCACCCTGTTGGTTATCGCCTCCCTCGGTCTGGCGCTGTCGCTCACCGCCTGCGGCGACGACGAGCCCGCCGCGACCCCCGCGCCGGCCGCGAGCACCGCCGGCGGCGCGAGCTCGACCGCTCCGCCCCCGTCCTCCGAGGCGCCGGCGGGCCCCACGCTCGAGCTCACCGTCAGCGGCGACACGATCGACCCGGCCAACCAGCAGATCGACGCCAAGGCGGGCGACACCCTGGTCGTCGAGATCACCTCCGACCGCGCCGGCGAGCTGCACGTGCACTCCTCCCCCGAGCAGCAGCTCGAGTTCAAGCCCGGCAACACGCGCCTGGAGATCGAGCTCAAGCAGCCGGGTCAGGTCGACATCGAGGAGCACGAGTCCGACACGCTCGTGGCTCGCGTCCTGGTGAAGTGATGGTGGACTACCAGCCCCTCGGCGACTCCGGCCTCGTCGTGTCGATGGTCGGGATCGGGTGCAACGCCTTCGGCACCCGCATCGACCAGGACACCGTCGACGACATCGTCGACGCCGCCCTCGACGCGGGGGTCAACTTCTTCGACACCGCCGACACCTACGGCCGCGGGCTCAGCGAGGAGATGCTGGGACGCGCGTTGCAGGGCCGCCGGCAGGACGTCGTCGTCGCGACGAAGTTCGGCATGGACATGGATGGCGCCAACGGCCCCGACCACGGGGCGCGCGCCTCCCGCCGCTACGTCCGACGTGCAGTGGAGGCATCCCTGCGCCGGCTGCAGACCGATCACATCGACCTCTACCAGCTGCACCAGCCCGACCTGGTCACGCCGATGGAGGAGACCCTGAGCGCGCTCGGCGAGCTCGTGGTCGAGGGCAAGGTGCGCTACATCGGCTGCTCGAACTTCGCGGCCTGGGAGGTCGCCGACGCCCACCACGTGGCGCGACAGCTCGGGGTGCCCGGCTACATCAGCGCGCAGAACGAGTACTCCCTCTACAACCGCGTCGCCGAGGACGAGCTGCTCCCCGCGTGCCGGGCCCTGGGCCTCAGCGTGCTGCCCTACTTCCCGCTCGCCTACGGTCTGCTCACCGGCAAGTACGAGCGTGGCGAGGACGCCCCCACCGGCAGCCGGCTCTCGGCCGAGGGACAGCGGCGCCGCCTCCAGAACGCCGACTTCGACCGGATCGACGCGCTCCAGGCCTTCGCCGACTCCCGCGCGATCGACCTGCTCACCCTGGCCGTCAGCGGCCTGCTCGCCCAGGCGGGCGTCGGCAGCGTCATCGCCGGGGTCTCCCGGCCCGACCAGGTCGCCCGCAACGTCGGCGCCGCGTCCTGGCGGCCCGCCCGCAGCGACCTCGAAGAGCTCGCCGGCCTCAACCGTGACCCGCTGCCGGGGATGTCGCACCGCACCTACGCCCGGCGGGGGTGAGCTGCGGTTTCACTAGGTACCTAGTGACGTTGTCGCCTCCCGAGCGAAACTTCGCTCGGGAAGTATCAGTTTCACTAGGTACCTAGTGAAACTGACTCAGAGGTAGAGCCCGGTCTCGCTGTCGTCGACCCGGGTCGCGGCGACCGCGTGGACGTCGCGCTCGCGCATGAGGATGTAGCCCTCGCCGCTGACGTCGACCTCGGCCTTCTCGTCGGGGTCGAACAGCACCCGGTCGCCGACCTCGACGGCCCGGGCGTGCGGACCGACCGCGACGACGCGTGCCCACGCCAGGCGCCGGTTGCCGACCGCCGCCGTGGCCGGGATGACGATGCCACCGGACGAGCGACGCTCCCCGGCCTCGTTGTCCAGCTGGACCAGGACCCGGTCGTGCAGCATCCGGATCGGCGTCTTCAGTGGGTGACCTTCCGGATCACGACCAGCACGACGACGAAGCCGGCGACGCCGCCGACGACCTTGAGGATGTTCTCGGTGCGCGGGTTGCCCTGCTCGTCGACGAAGGTGCGCTTGACCGCGTTGACCTCGCGCTTGACGACGTTCTTGGGGTTGGTCCGGTCGACCAGCTGGTCGATCGTCGCCGCGAGCCGGGCCCGCGTCTCCTCCATGTCCTGCTCGATGCGGTCGGGCTGGCTCACTGTGGGTCTCCTAGCGGCGGTGGCCGGCGGGGGCGTACGACGGTCAGAGGCTACCGCGCGGCACGAGAGGCCCCGGGGGGACCCACATGGCGGGGGTCGAACCCGAACGGGAGCTCCAGCCGGTGGGAGGCCATCAGCTCGGCGTCACCGAGCAGGTCGGGCGTCGGGCCGTCGGCCACGACGACCCCTCCGGAGAGGATCACCGAGCGCGGGCACAGCTCGAGGGCGTAGGGCAGGTCGTGGGTGACCATGAGGACGGTGACGTCCAGCGAGCGCAGGATGTCGGCCAGCTCGCGGCGCGAGGCCGGGTCGAGGTTGGAGCTGGGCTCGTCGAGCACGAGGATCTCGGGCTCCATCGCCAGGACGGTCGCCACCGCGACGCGGCGACGCTGGCCGAAGGAGAGGTGGTGGGGCGGGCGGTCGGCGTACTCCTGCATCCCGACGAGCCCGAGCGCCCGATCGACGGCCTCGTCGAGCTCGGCCCCGCGCAGGCCGAGGTTGCGGGGCCCGAACTCGACGTCGTCGCGGACGGTCGGCATGAACAGCTGGTCGTCGGGGTCCTGGAAGACGATGCCGACCCGTCGGCGCACCTCGGCGAGGTTGGACCGGGTGACCGGGAGCCCCGACACGGCGACGCTGCCGGCGCCTGCGGTCAGGATGCCGTTGAGGTGCAGCACGAGCGTGGTCTTGCCGGCGCCGTTGGGGCCGAGCAGTGCGACGCGCTCGCCGCGGTGGACGTGGAGGTCGACGCCGAACAGCGCCTGGTGGCCGTCGGGGTAGGCGTGCGCGAGTCCGCGGACGTCGAGGACGGGCTGGGTCACGGCCTGTGCCCCCTCGAGAGCATCGCGAGGTGGACGCGTTCGCCGCGCTCGTAGGAGCGGATGAACAGCGCCCCCGCCGACCGCGCGAGCACCGGCCAGTGGCGCGGGTTGCGGGCCTCGAAGCCCCTTGCCTGCAACGCGATGCGCATCCGTGCCATGTCGGAGGTGACCACGTCGAGGTAGCGGACCATGAACGACATGATCTGCACGATCGGCGCCGGGACGCGCAGGCGCTCGAGGCCCCGCAGGATGTCGCGCGGCTCGGTGGTCGCCGCGAGCAGCAACGCGGCGAGCACGCCGAGGGTGCCCTTGACCACCAGGGTGCCCGCGGCCACGAGACCGGGGCGGCTCACGTCGAGGCCGAGCACCTCGACGCGCTCCCCCGTCGCGACGAACGGCAGCACGAGCGCGAAGACGAGGAACGGCAGCTCGACGAGGAGCCGGGGCGCGAGGTAGCCGACGGGCACCCGCGACAGGGCGACCAGGCCCAGGAGGAGGGCCGCGTAGAGCGCGAACGCCGGCCACCAGCCGTGGGGCGTCGCGACCACCAGGAGCATGCCGAGGACGACGGCGAGCACCTTGCGCTCGGGTCGAGCGCGGTGCAGCGGGGAGTGCCCGTGGAAGTGCACCCGGTGGCCGTGTCCGGCGCCCACCTCAGGACCGCGCGTCCGCGCGCCGGCGTACGACGCGGGTCAGGCCGGTGCCGAGCAGGAGCACCACACCGACCCCGACCACGCCGGCGACGCCTCGGGAGAGCCGGTCGTCGCCGACGCCGCGCACCGTGTAGCCGGCCAGCGGGGAGTCCTCGGCGACGTGGTCCTTCTCGGCCCTGGTGATGCCGTGGTCCTGGGCGACGCGGCCCAGCCCGTCGGGGGAGGAGGAGGCGTAGTAGCTGACCACCCCGCCCAGCAGCAGCACGACGACGAGCGCGAGACCGGCCAGGACGCGCAGCGGGAGGTGCCTCATCCGACCTCGCTCGCACGGGCCAGCCCGGGACGCACCTCGAGCTCGCGGGCGGCCAGGGTCGGGCGGGCGGCGTAGACCAGGTCGGGACGGACCGCGACGACGCTGCCGACGACCAGCCCGGTGATCGCCGCCTCGCCCAGCCCGATGAGCACGTGCCAGCCGAGCATGGCCGTCGTGAGGGTGTCGAGGGGCACCGGGGCGGCGCCGCCGACGGCGTACAGGCCCACGAACGCGAGCGCCGCGACCGGCACGGAGACGAACGCGGCGACGGCGCTGAGCGGTGCGACCAGGGAGGTGCGCCTGGGCAGGACGGTCTGCAGGCCGCGGAGGACGAGCCAGCCGACACCGACACCGACCAGGCCCATGAGCGTGATGTTGGTGCCGAGCGCGGTGATGCCGCCGTCGGCGAAGAGGAACGCCTGGACGAGCAACACCGTGGACAGGCAGAGCACGCCGGTCCACGGGCCCACGAGCGCGGCCGCGAGCGCTCCGCCGAGGAGGTGGCCGCTCGTGCCCGCGCCGACCGGGAAGTTGAGCATCTGGGCGGCGAAGACGAAGCTCGCGACCAGCCCGGCCAGAGGCGTGGTGAGCTCGTCGAGCTCGCGGCGGGCGCCCCGGAGGGCCAGCCCCACACCGACGACGGCGACTCCTGCGGTCGCCACCGAGGTCGGGGCGTCGAGAAATCCGTCGGGGACGTGCATGCGGGCCTCCGTTAGGTTGGCGTCGACCCCGAACCTACCTTGTTGCACATCGTTCGCAACAAGCAGACCCTCGCAGGAGAGCACCGATGAGCCGCCTCGAGCCCGGCACCCCGGCCCCCGACTTCACCCTCACGAACGACGCCGGCGAGGAGGTCACCCTCTCCGGCCTGCGCGGGCAGAAGGTGATCGTCTACTTCTACCCCGCCGCGATGACTCCGGGCTGCACCAAGCAGGCCTGCGACTTCTCCGACTCGCTCGACTCGCTGCAGGGCAAGGGCTACACGGTGCTCGGCATCTCCCCCGACAAGCCCGAGAAGCTCGCGAAGTTCCGCGAGAAGGACGGCCTCACGATCACCCTGCTCTCCGACCCCTCCAAGGAGGTCCTCACCGCGTGGGGCGCGTTCGGCGAGAAGCAGATGTACGGCAAGACCGTCCAGGGCGTGATCCGCTCGACCTTCGTCGTCGGCGAGGACGGCGACATCGAGGTGGCGCAGTACAACGTCAAGGCGACCGGCCACGTCGCCAAGCTCAAGCGGGACCTCGGCCTGGAGTGAGGCCCGTGACAAACTCGGCACCGCGCGCCCGTAGCCCAATTGGCAGGAGGCAACAGGTTTAGGTCCTGTGCAGTGCGAGTTCGAGTCTCGCCGGGCGCACCACGGCGTACGACGGCCGGGCGCCGCCCGCCGAGCGCGCGGCCAGGAGCCCCGCTCGAGGGTAGAGGCTCAGGCGTCCGGCCCCGAGGACAGCACCGCGGCGACCACCGGGGCGATCTCGCGCAGGGCCTTGCCGCGGTGGGAGATCGCGTCCTTCTCCTCGGGCGGGAGCTCGGCGGTCGTCACGTCGTGGCCGTCGGCGCAGAACAGCACGTCGTAGCCGAAGCCCCCGGTGCCGCGCAGCGACCGGATCACCCGGCCCCGCATGACCCCGTCGACCGCGTGCACGGCCGGCTCGCCCGACGCGGAGGGCACCGCGAGCACCACGCAGCAGTGGAACGCCGCACCACGCCGCTCGTCGGGCACGTCGGCCAGCTGGGAGAGCAGCAGGTCGTTGTTGGCCCGGTCCTTCTCCACCCGTTCGCCGGACACCCCGGCCCACCGGGCCGACAGCACGCCCGGCATGCCGTTGAGCGCGTCGACGGCGAGCCCGCTGTCGTCGGCCAGCGACGGCAGCCCGGTGGCGGCGAGACCGGCCAGCGCCTTGATCCGGGCGTTGCCCTCGAAGGTCGGCTCGGTCTCCGCCGGCTCGTCGTACGGCGGCACGTCGTCGAGGCCGAGCACCTCCACCCCGGGCACGTGACGGCTCAGGATGCGCTGCATCTCGGCGAGCTTGCCGGTGTTGCGGGTGGCGAGGAACACGCGAGGTGAGTCAGCCACCGAGCGCCTCGCGCTGGATGACGGTGAGGTCGGCGCACCCCTTGGCCCCGAGGTCGAGCAGCGAGTCGAGCATCGCGCGGTCGAACGGGTCGGCCTCGGCAGTGCCCTGCACCTCGACGAAGCGGCCGTCGCCGGTCATCACGATGTTCATGTCGGTCTCGGCGCGCACGTCCTCCTCGTAGGGCAGGTCGAGCCGCGGCACGCCGTCGATGATCCCGACCGAGACCGCGGCGACCGACCCGGTCAGGGGGGTGCCCTTCAGCGCCCCGCGGGACCCGAGCCAGCCGCAGGCGTCGGCCAGGGCGACGTACGCCCCGGTGATCGCGGCGGTGCGCGTGCCGCCGTCAGCCTGCAGCACGTCGCAGTCGAGGGTGATCGTGTTCTCGCCCAGGGCCTTGTAGTCGATGACCGCGCGCAGCGAGCGGCCGATCAGCCGGGAGATCTCGTGGGTGCGGCCGCCGATGCGGCCCTTGACCGACTCCCGGTCGGAGCGGGTGTGGGTCGAGGACGGGAGCATGGCGTACTCCGCGGTGACCCAGCCGAGGCCCGAGCCCTTGCGCCAGCGCGGCACGCCCTCGGAGGCCGAGGCCGCGCACAGCACGCGGGTGCGGCCGAACTCGACCAGGACCGAGCCGGCGGCGTGGTCGAGCCAGCCGCGGGTCAGGGTGATCGGGCGGAGCTCGTCGTCGGCGCGGCCGTCGACACGAGGCTGTGGCTCGGACGGGGGCGCAGAGGGGGTGTGGGCCATGGGCCCGACCCTAACGACCGGCTACTTCACCTCGCTGCGCAGGATGCGCAGCCCTCCGAGCACCAGCGGGAGCACGATCCAGATCAGGCCGGCGGTGCCGAGCTGCGCCCACGCCTCGGCCGTCGGCGGCCCCTGGTTGCCGACCGGTCCCCCGCCGCCCCACTCGGCCTGCGCGGAGCCGAGGTCGACCCACGGCGCGACGTCCTGCAGCGCGGGGACGAGGTTGAACACCACGCTGCTCACGATCGGGACCACGAAGAAGACCACGATCGCCGCGGCGCTGTTGAGGAAGAGCATGCCGAAGGCCAGCCCCTGGAGGATGCCGAGCGCCTGCAGGAGGGCGAACATCCAGGTCGCGTCGAGCACCGAGGTGCCGGCGGCGTCCCACGCGTTGCTGCCGCCGCGGACCGCGGTCACCAGAGCGGCCACGACGACCGCGACGAGCACGGCGGCGGTGCCGATCACGAGCGCGGCGAGCACCTTGGCGGCCACGACACGGGCCCGCACGGGGACCAGCGTGAACGTGGCGAGCGCCGCCCGCTGGCCCCACTCGCTGGTGACCAGCAGGACGCCGAGCACCGGGAGCAGGAAGCCCTGCGGCGTCGCCGCACCCCCGAGGAAGCTGTCGAAGGTGCGGTCCTGGTCGGGGGCGAAGACCGCGAACAGACCGATCGCGGCGACCGTCAGCAGCGCGATCACCACGAGCAGCCAGAAGCCGGCTCTGGTGTCGAGCATCTTGCGCATCTCGACCTTGACCAGTCGCGCGAGCGGGACGTGGGCGTCGCGGTCCTCCGGCAGGCTCACCGTCGACCCGGTCGTGCTCGTGCTCGTCACAGCACGTCCTCCCTCGCGGTGTCGGCGGTCAGCTGCAGGAACAGCTCCTCGAGCCCGGCGCCGTCGGCCCCGCGCAGCTCCATCAGCGCGACCTGCGACTGCAGCGCCAGGCGACCCACGTCGGCGGGGTCGGCGTCGGTGGTCAGCCCGCTGCCGTGCGGGCGTACGTCGTGGCCGGCGCGAGCCAGCGCGTCGGCCAGCGCGGTCTGCCCCTCGGAGTCGGCGGCGGCGGCGTAGGCGCCCTGGGTGGTGAGCAGGTCGCGCGTGCTCCCCTGCGCCACCACCCGGCCGCGCCCGATCATCACCAGGTCGTCGGCGACCTGCTCGACCTCGTGGAGCAGGTGGGAGGAGAGCAGGACCGTGCCGCCGCGGGAGGCGAAGTACTGCAGCATCTGCCGCATCCAGTGGATGCCGGCCGGGTCGAGGCCGTTGGCCGGCTCGTCGAGCACCAGCACGGAGGGGTCGCCCAGGAGCGCGTGGGCGATGCCGAGGCGCTGCCGCATGCCGAGGGAGTAGTTCTTCACCCGGCGCTTGGCCTCCTGGTCGGACAGCCCGACCAGGGCCAGCATCTCCTCCACCCGGCCGGACGGGAGTCCCATCGTGGCGGCCCCGACCGCGAGCACCTCGCGACCGGTGCGGCCACCGTGCTGGGCGGAGGCGTCGAGCAGGACCCCGACGTGGCGCCCCGGGTTGGGGAAGTCGGAGTAGCGCCGCCCCCCGATGCTCGTGGTGCCGCCGTCGGCGGGCGTCAGGCCGGTCAGGACGCGCAGGGTCGTCGACTTGCCGGCGCCGTTGGGGCCGAGGAAGCCGGTGACCCGGCCGGGCTGCGCGACGAACGAGACGTCGTCGACGGCCGTGAACCCGCCGTACCTCTTGGTGACGTGGTCGATGGTGATCACGGTCGTCTCATCTCCTCCACGCCGAGCGCCACTCGGCGGCGACCGGGAACGGGTTGGGCCGGCAGCCGTCCAGCCCCTTGGACTGCGTCTGCATGACGGGCGCGAGCGCCCCCCGCGCGGGGCAGGTGGCGTGGTGGTGACCGAGCCAGTGGCCGGTCTCGTGGTCCACGACCATGTGGCGGTAGGCGCGCAGCGAGCCACCGGTGCGGTGCCACATCTGCGAGGCGTGCTGCCACCGGGTCTGGTTGATCACCACGAACCGCCCCACCCGGCACGACCACTGCGCGCTGCACTGGGAGGAGAACCGCGGCAGCCAGCTCGCCTCGGCCAGCACGAGCGTCAGGTCGCCGCCACGGGCCACCCTGCGGAACGCCACTCCCCCGCCGCGCCAGCCGCGCGGGTCGTCGTACGTCGCCTGCGCGAGCCGCTTGAACGCCGCGACGTCGGCGCTGATCCGGCCGCGGGTCTCGACGTGGTAGGTCACCGAGTGCCGCACGGGCGTGCGATGGCCGACGCGTGGCGTCGCGGAGGTCACCACCAGCGGGGCGTAGCCGGTGCGGCGTGCGGTCACCCGCAGACCGACGCGGTGCCCCACGTCGGCCACGGCGATGCGGTGCCGGCGTTCGGTCTGCCCGGCGATCGCGCGACGGTCGCGCACCCACGTGAGGCTGCGCGAGTCGGGCGTCGGGGTCGCGGTGAACGAGTCGAGGGCGAGCGCGTGGCCGAACCGCGGGGTCCCCTGGAGCCGGACGGTCGCGTCGCGGAAGAGCCCGCGCCGGACGGTCCTCGCCTCCGAGGTCCGCGTGCCCGGGGAGAAGCCCGTCGTCGAGGCGGTGACGGTCACGCTGAGGCCGTGGCCGATGTCCCCCAGCCGTGGGGTGTACGACGGCCCCGTCGCGCCCGCGACGGGCTCACCGTCCACGAGCCACTGGTAGGTCGTCGACTCGGGCTCCGGCGACCACGAGCCGGGGTCGGCGGTGGCCGGCGAGTCGAAGCGTGGTGTGCCGAGCACCGCCGGCGGCGAGGTGCTGGTCACCTCCCCCGTCCGCGCCCAGCCGGCACCGGCCGGGAGGACGAGGCCCGCGCAGGTCAGCGCGAGCAGCGCGACGATGCGTCCACCCCTCATGGGGTGACCCTATGGGACGCCCCATGGCGCGGCGACGGCCGCCGTGGTGCAGGGGCGCAGCGGCGTTCAGATCGAGTAGGACGAGCCCTCGGCGGCCAGCGAGATCGGCCCGAGGAAGACCCCCTCGGCCTCGCGCAGGGCGTCGCGCTTGTCGTGCCACGGAGGCACGTGCGTGAGCACCAGCGTGCGGCAGTGGGCGTCGCGGGCCACCGACGCGGCCTCGGAGCCCGTCATGTGGATCCCAGGCGGGTTGTCCTCGTCGTCGCGGAAGGCCGCCTCGGCGAGCAGCACGTCAGCGCCCTCGGCGAGCTCGACCAGCGCGTCGCACAGGGCCGTGTCACCGCTGTAGACCAGGACCTTGCCCTCGTGCTCGATCCGGAACGCGAAGGCCTCGATCGGGTGCAGCACCCGCCGTGCGGTGACCTGGAAGGGGCCGATCTCGAAGCTGCCCTTGCGCAGCCGCTTGAAGGCGAACTCGTCGTTCATCCCGGGGTCGAGCGGCAGGCCGTAGGCCCGGGCCACGCGCGACCTCATGCCGCGCGGGCCCCAGACCGGGATGCGGGGAGCCGGCCCCGTCGGGTGGTACTTGCGCATCACGTAGTAGCCGCTGATGTCGAAGAAGTGGTCGGCGTGCAGGTGGCTGACCAGGACCGCGTCGATCAGCAATGGGTCCACGTGACGGTGCAGCGCCCCCAGCGCGCCCGACCCGAGGTCCACCAGCAGGCGGAACGTGCCGCCCTCGCCGTCGGGCGCCTCGACGAGGTAGGACGAGGCCGAGGACTCCGGACCGGCGTAGGACCCGCTGCAGCCGATCACGGTGAGCTTCATGCACCCACCGAACCGAGAGAGCCCACCGTGCCCACCCACGCGAACTGCTGCGCCGACTCCATCTCCGGGCCCAGGAACCGGCGTCCGATGCGCCAGAACTCCTCCGGGTCGCCCGTGGTGAGGAAGCGGTGCGTGGCCGGACCGAGGGACGGGTCACGCTCGATGCCGCGGCGGACCAGCTGGCGGTAGACGTCCTTGGCGGTCTCCTCGGCCGAGGAGACCAGCGTGACCTGGTCCCCCATCACGTAGGAGATCGGGCCGGTCAGCAGCGGGTAGTGCGTGCAGCCGAGGATCAGGGTGTCGATGCCCTGCGAGGTCAGCGGGTCGAGGTAGTCGTGGGCCACCCCCATCAGCTCCGGCCCGCTGGTCACCCCCGACTCCACGAACTCCACGAACCGCGGGCACGCCTGCGTGTGGAGGGTGACGTGGGGCGCCGCGGCGAACGCGTCGTCGTAGGCCATCGACTCGGCGGTCGCGCGGGTGCAGATGACGCCGATGCGGCCGGTGCGGCTCGCCGCGACCGCCCGCCGGGTCGCGGGGTAGATCACCTCGACGACCGGCACCTCGTAACGCTCCCGGGCGTCGCGCAGCACCGCGGCCGAGGCGGAGTTGCAGGCGATGACCAGCAGCTTGACGCCCTGGTCGACGAGGTGGTCGAGGCACTCCAGGGCGTACTCGCGGACCTCGCCGATCGGCTTGGGCCCGTAGGGCTGCCGGGCGGTGTCACCCAGGTAGAGCGTCGACTCGTGCGGCAGCTGGTCGATCACGGCCCGGGCCACGGTGAGTCCACCGAAGCCGGAGTCGAAGATCCCGATCGGAGCGTCCGCCATGTCGGGCAGGTTAGTGCCCGATCAGCTCCGCGGGTTGTAGGAGGGGACGACTTCCTGGCCGGTGAGTCCGGCGATGCGGCGCATCACCTCGTCGGTGATCTCGCGCCGCGCCCTGCCGGGGGCCACGCCGTCGTACCTCCCGGCGACCTCGAGCGGCTCGCCGAAGCGCACCGTCACCTTGGCCAGGCGCGGCCGGTTGGAGCCCACCGGCTGCAGCTTCTCGGTGCCGACCAGGCCGACGGGCACGATCGGCGCCCCCGACTGCAGGGCGAGCTGGGCGACCCCGGTGCGCCCGCGGTAGAGCCGGCCGTCACGCGAGCGGGTGCCCTCGGGGTAGACGCCGAACGCCTTGCCCGCGCGCAGCACCTCCAGGGCCGTGCCGAGCGACTCGATCGCCGCGCGGCTGTCGTCGCGGTCGACCGGGATCATGCCGAGCCCCTCGAACCACGCGCGCTGCAGCGCGCCGCGGACGCCGGTGCCGGTGAAGTAGTCCGACTTGGCCAGGAACACCACGTCGCGCGGGGCGACCGAGGGGATCACCACGCTGTCGGCGAAGGAGAGGTGGTTGCTGGCCAGGAGCACCCCACCGGTGAGCGGCACGTGGTCGACGCCCTCGATCGTGGGACGCCAGATCGCCCGCAGCGCCGGCGGCAGGACGGTGTGGAGGATCCGGTAGAGCACGACTGCAGGCTACGGCGTCGGTGTTGCGGGTCCGTGTCGGGAAGTGACCCGCGCGTAACCCCTCACGCGGGCGGCCGTTGGACCTGACACGTGCTCACCTCGAAGGGACCCACCATGTCTCGACCTGCCCTGCTCGGCGCCGTCACCGCGGCCGCCTGCGCCCTGGCCCTGGCCGCCCCCGGCACCCTGTCGACACCGCGCGCGGATGCCGCCGGGCTGCCGGCCGCCCCACCCGTGCGTGGCATCGCGACCTTCACGACCTCGCCCACCGCGGACCAGGTCGACGGGCTCCGGGCGCTCGGCCTCACCGTCCAACCGCTGCGGACCCTCCCGATGGTCCTGGTCGCCGGCCCGGCCGGAGCGGTCGCGAAGGCGTCCGGCATCGCACAGGCCGTCTATCCCGACGACCGGCTGGACTACCTCGACACCGCGTCGAGCAACGTGATGTCGTCCTCGACCACGGCCGCCCGCGCGCTCCGCGCCAAGGGCTTCACCGGCAAGGGCGTCACCGTCGGCGTCGTCGACTCCGGCTGCGACGCGACCCACCCCGACCTGGCCGACCACGTGGTCAAGAACGAGGTCCTGCTCAGCCCGGAGTACGCCAACCAGACCCCGACCAAGGACAACACCCTCGTCGTCCCGGTCGACCGGTCGCCGGCGTCCAACACCGACCTCGGCTCCGGGCACGGCACCCACGTCGCCGGCATCATCGCCGCGGACTCCTCCTCGGTCCCGGACGGCAGCCGTCTGGGCGTCGCGCCGGACGCCGAGCTCGCCTGCTTCGCGATCGGCGCGGTCATCACCACGACCGCCGTGGTCACCGCCTTCGATCGGATCCTCTCCGACAAGCACCACTTCGGCATCGACGTGATCAACAACTCGTGGGGCAACTCCTTCCGGCAGTACGACCCCAAGGACCCGGTCAACGTCGCCACCAGGGCCCTGACGCGCAAGGGCATCACGGTCGTCTTCGCCGCCGGCAACTCCGGTGCGGAGAACGCCGAGGCGAGCGTCAGCCCGTTCAACCAGGCCCCGTGGGTGATCTCCGTTGCCGCCTCCGACCTGCGGCGTCGGCGTGGGGACTTCTCCTCCAACGGGATGCGCTTCGACAACTCCTTCGCCCAGGCGATCGGCGCCGGCGGCCACACCGTCGCCACCGGCGACCGGATCGGGCTCGTCCACCCCGACGTGAGTGCCCCCGGCGTCGACATCTCCTCCACCTGCGACAGCACCGGCACCGTGATCGGCCCCTGCCCGCCCGGTGAGAACGCCACCGCCTCGGGCACCTCGATGGCCTCCCCGCACGTCGCCGGCGCGGCCGCCGTACTCCTCCAGGCGCAGCCGCGCCTCTCCCCGACGCAGGTGCGTCTGGCGCTGCAGGCGACCGCCTCGCCGGTGCGCGACGCCACGGGCCACGCGCTGCCGTTCTGGCAGGTCGGCTACGGCCACGTCAACCTCGACAAGGCCGTCGCCCTGGTCCGTGGCGACGGGTGGCGCGACCGGCTCGCAGCCGCCTCCAGGAGGGCGGACAGCCGCGTGCGCACCGCCGACGGGTGGCGCGTGCCGCGCAGCGACTCCTGGCAGTACGACGCCCCGCCGGTCACGCTCGGCGGCTCGGACACCGCGACCTACAAGGTCAAGGTCACCGACGCGGTGGACAAGCTCCACCTCGTCCTGGTCTACCCGACCCCGGGCACGGCGGCCAACCTCGCGCAGTACTCCGCCACCGTCACCAGCCCCTCGGGCAGGAAGCTCGGGACGACCACGACGAGCATGACGATGTCGCACGGCACCGCGACCCTCACGGTGCCCGCCGCCACGGCCGGGACCTATCGCGTCGACGTGAGCGGCGACTACGCCGTCTCCGACCCCGACACGATCGACTCCGACTCGGTCAACGGCCGGGTGGTCTTCCTCCAGGTCGCCCAGCTGGTCCGGGGCTGATCCCCTGGGAACCGACTGCGCCGGCTCAGGCCCAGAGCTGGCCCTCGAGCCGGTCCTCGGCCTGGTCGATGGTGCCCTCGTAGGCGCCGGTGGAGAGGTACTTCCAGCCGCCGTCGCACACGATGAAGACGATGTCGGCGCGCTCCCCCGCCTTGACCGCCTTGGCGGCCTGGCCGAGGGCGGCGTGCAGGATCGCGCCGGTGGAGATGCCGGCGAAGATGCCCTCGGACTCGAGCAGCTCACGCACCCGGCGTACGGCGTCGCGCGGGCCGACGCTGAACCGCGAGTCGATCAGCGAGGCGTCGTAGAGCTCGGGCACGAAGCCCTCGTCGAGGTTGCGCAGGCCGTAGACCAGCTCGCCGTAGCGCGGCTCGGCCGCCACGATGCGCACCTCGGGCTTGGCCTCGCGGAAGAACCTGCTGACCCCCATGAGCGTGCCGGTGGTGCCGAGCCCGGCGACGAAGTGGGTGATCGACGGGAGGTCGGCGAGGATCTCCGGGCCGGTGCCCTCCTGGTGGGCGAGGGCGTTGGCGGGGTTGCCGTACTGGTAGAGCATCACCCAGTCGGGGTGCTCCTCGGCGAGCCGCTTGGCCACGCGCACGGCCTCGTTGGACCCGCCCGCGGCCGGCGAGGAGACGATCTCGGCGCCCCACATGCCGAGCAGCTGCCTGCGCTCGATCGAGGTGTTCTCCGGCATCACGCAGACGATGCGGTAGCCCTTGAGCCGCGCGGCCATCGCCAGGGAGATGCCGGTGTTGCCGCTGGTCGGCTCCAGGATCGTGCAGCCGGGCCTCAGCAGGCCCTCCTTCTCGGCCGCCTCCACCATCTTGAGGGCGGCCCGGTCCTTGATGGAGCCGGTGGGGTTGCGGTCCTCCAGCTTGGCCCAGATGCGCACGTCGGGGGACGGCGAGAGCCGCGGCAGGCCCACGAGGGGCGTGCCGCCGACCGAGTCGAGCAGGTTGTCGAACCGCATGGGGAGGGTCAGCCGCCGGCGACCGCAGGGAGGATGACGACCTGGTCGCCGTCGCTCAGCGTGGTCCCGAGGCTGCCGGTGAAGCGGACGTCCTCGTCGTTGACGTAGACGTTGACGAAGCGGCGCAGCTCACCGTTGTCGACCAGGCGCTCCTTGATGCCGGCGTGGTTGGCCTCCAGGTCGTCGATCACCGCACCCAGGGTGTCGCCCTGCGCGGTGACCGACTTCTCGCCGTCGGTGTAGGTGCGCAGGATGGTCGGGACTCGGACCTCGATGGCCATGACGGTGCTCTCCTCGGTGCTGATGGGGTGGCGGGGACGTGCGGGCTTCCAGTGTGCCCGGGCGGCGGCGTCAGGGGGTCGCCGTCTCGGGGAGACGGTCGACGACCTCGACCTCCTCCTCGAAGACCTCGCCGTCGACGATCCTGTAGGACCTGAACTCCACCGGTCCGTCGCTATTCCCGTGCTCGCGTGTGGAGACGAGCACGTAGTGGGCTCCGGGCTCGTTGGCCAAGCCGATGTCGGTGCGGCTGGGGTAGGCCTCGGTGGCGGTGTGGGAGTGGTAGATCACCACCGGTTCCTCGTCGGCTGCCCACATCTGCTTGTAGAGCGCGAGCAGCTCGGTGGAGTCGAACTCGTAGAACGTCGGCGAGCCTGCCGCGTTGACCATCTCCACGAACCGCTCCGGACGGTCCGAGCCCTCGGGCCCGGCCACGATCCCGCAGGCCTCGTCGGGGTGGTCTCGCTTGGCGTGGGCGACGATCGCGTCGTACGTCGCCTGGTCGATCCGCAGCACCTCTCCAGGCTAGTGGGCGGCCGGAGACGGGCCCAGCGAGCCCTAGGAGACCGCGTGGACGAGGGTCTCCTGGAGGAAACCCAGCCACTCGTAGATCGCCACGAGGTGGGCGCGCGGGTCGTCCTGCGGGAGGTCCTCCACCAGCCGGTGGGCCTGCTCGTCCTCCTCGATCCCCAGCCTCACGGCGAGCGCGAGCCGCAGGTCGGTGAGCCCCTTGAGCCAGGCCAGCGCCTGCGCGGCGTCCAGCTCGAGGTCCACGACCGAGCCGGGGTCGGCCCCGTCGCCGCCGACGTCGTCCCCGAGACCGGCCTCCTCGAGGGTGTCGATCATGGTCCCGGCGGTCGCGGCCTTGCCGTCGCGCAGGTCGCCCTCGGTGTAGCGGCGGAACTCCGCGGCCGCGTCGTCGTCGTCGCGGTAGGCGGTGGGCAGGAGCCGGGCGAGGACGGGGTCGTCGGGCGGGTCGACCGGGCCGGTGAAGTTGAGCATCGCCTCGAGCGGGTCGGCCTCCTTGTCGACGACCGCGCGCTCGTTGCGCAGCAGCTCGACCACCTGCCCGGCGAGGCTGCGCAGCAGGTCGGCCTCGAAGACGGTGAAGGTGGCCATCGCGCCACCTCCCCGCAGACGACCGAAGCCGCGGTGCAGCCGGTCACCCATCCGTGCGCTCCATCGTGGCCCACAGGCCGTACTCGTGCATCGCTCGCACGTCGCGCTCCATCTCCTCCCGGCCCCCGGTCGAGACCACCGATCGGCCGTCGCGGTGCACCTCGAGCATCTTCTTCTCCGCCTTCTTGCGCGTGAAGCCGAAGTACTGCTGGAACACGAAGGTGACGTAGGACATCAGGTTGACCGGGTCGTTCCAGACCACGGTCTGCCAGGGCCGGTCGATCGCCGTCAGCTCCTCGACATCCGGCTCCTCGATCTCGATCGGTGCAGGGGTCGACACGGCTCCCACCCTAGGCCCCTGCTTAGTCTGAGCGCGTGCCCGACTCCACCGCACTGATGACCGACCACTACGAGCTCACGATGCTCCGGGCGGCCCTGCACTCCGGGACCGCGCAGCGACGCTCGGTCTTCGAGCTCTTCGGCCGCCGGCTGCCGGAGGGCAGGCGCTACGGCGTGGTCGCCGGCGTCGGTCGCGCCCTCGACCTGCTCGAGCGCTTCGTCTTCGACGGGCCGACCCTGGACTTCCTCCAGGAGCGCGGCGTGGTCGACGACGCCACGCTGGACTACCTGTCCGGCTACCGCTTCAGCGGCGACATCTGGGGCTACGCCGAGGGCGAGATCTACTTCCCCTACTCCCCGCTCGTGGTGGTGGAGTCGACCTTCGCCGAGGCGGTGCTGCTCGAGACCCTCCTGCTGTCGGTGCTCAACCACGACTGCGCGGTCGCCTCGGCGGCCTCCCGCATGACCTGGGTCGCGGGCGGGCGGCCCTGCGTGGAGATGGGCACCCGGCGCACGCACGAGGAGGCGGCGCTCGCCGCCGCGCGGGCGGCGTACGTCTGCGGCTTCTCGGCGACCTCCAACCTCGAGGCGGGCCGTCGCTTCGGCCTGCCCACGATGGGCACCAGCGCCCACTCGTTCACCCTGCTGCACGACACCGAGCGCGACGCGTTCACCGCCCAGGTCGAGTCCCTCGGCGTCGACACGACCCTGCTGGTGGACACCTACGACATCGCCGAGGCGGTCGCGGCGGGGGTCGAGATCACCGGCGGGCAGCTGGGCGCGGTGCGCCTGGACTCCGGCGACCTCGGCACGCTCGCGCACGAGGTACGCCGCCAGCTCGACCGGCTGGGCGCGCGGGAGACCCGGATCGTGGTCACCAGCGACCTCGACGAGTACGCCATCGCCGCCCTGGCCGCAGCACCGGTCGACGGCTACGGGGTGGGCACCTCGCTGGTGACCGGCAGCGGGCACCCGACCAGCAGCCTGGTCTACAAGCTGGTCGCGCGCGAGGGCGACGACGGCGAGCTGGTCTCCGTCGCCAAGAAGAGCCAGGACAAGGTCTCGGTCGGTGGCCGCAAGTTCGCCCTGCGGCGGCTCGACGACAGCGGTGTGGCCGAGGCCGAGGTCATCGGGATCGGGCACCCCACCGCGGGCGACCGCAACGACCGTCAGCTGCTCCAGCCACTCGTGCGGGCGGGCACCATCACCGGCCGCGAGTCGCTCGACCTCGCGCGCGAGCGCCACGTGCGCGCGCGCGAGGAGCTGCCGCTGCTCGCGCGCTCCCTCACCAAGGGCGACCCGGTCATCCCGACCGTCCACGACTAGCAGACGGATCCCCGAACGAGGCTCACAGCACGACGGCGCCCGCGCTCCTCATCTCCGCCAGGGCGGACTCCGAGGTCGCCGGCGCGACGCCGGCGCACAGGGCGGTGAGCAGGCGGACGCCGAAGCCCGCCTCGACCGCGTCGAGCGCGGTCGCACGCACGCAGTAGTCGGTGGCGATGCCGCACACGTCCACGTCGGTGACCTCGTGGGACCGCAGCCAGTCCGCGAGACCGGTGCCGTCCGGCGCCGTGCCCTCGAAGCCGGAGTAGGCCGCGGCGTGCTCGCCCTTGCGGAACACCGCGTCGAAGGGCTGCGGGTCGAGGTTGGGGTGGAAGGCGACGCCGTCGGTGCCGACCACGCAGTGGCGTGGCCACGAGTGCACGAAGTCGGGGTCGTCGCTGAAGTGGTCGCCGGGGTCGACGTGGTGGTCCAGGGTGGCCACGGCGACGGCGTAGTCGGGCGCCTTGGGGTCCTGGTTGGTCCAGTGGTGCAGCAGCGTGGAGATCTTGTGCGCCACCTCGGCGCCGCCCGTCACGGGCAGGCTCCCGCCCTCGCAGAAGTCGTTCTGGACGTCGACGACGATCAACGCGCGCTTCATGCGGGGAGCCTAGCGACCCACGACCCCCCAACAACCGTTTGACAGTGGTCGCGGTCCGGACCACACTCCCTCAGAAGTCCTGGGAGGTCACCGTGCCCGAGTCCGCCGCGCACCTGCGCGCCCTCGCCCACCCGCTGCGCCTGCGCATGCTCTCCCTGCTCACCGGCACCGACCTCACCGCGGCCGAGGTGGCCCGCGAGCTCGGCGTCACGCACGCCAACGCCTCCTACCACCTGCGGTTCCTGCTCGACGCCGGCGAGCTCGAGGTGGTCGGCGAGGAGCGCATCCGCGGCGGGCTGGCCAAGCGCTACCGCCACCCCTGGCGCCTCGAGGACCGCGCCCCGCAGCCCGAGGGCGGCCCCGAGGAGCGCGGGGAGGCCGGCGAGCTGTTCGTCCAGGCCGCGGCCGACGAGCTGCGCCGGCGCTACGCCCAGCGGGCCACCGGCACGGGCGGCCTCGTCGCCGACGCCGAGGTCTGGGTCACCCCCGAGGTGTACGCCGAGGCGCGCGACCTGCTGCGGCGCGCGGCGGAGCTGCTGCACGACGAGGCCGGGCCGCCGCGCGCCGAGGGGACCCAGCCCGTGTCCCTGTCGGTGTTCTCCTTCGTGATGCAGGACCGGCGGCCGTGAGGCTCCCGGACTCGTTCGGCCTGCTCCGCCAGCGCGACTTCGGGTGGTTCTTCGCCTCCCGCACCGTCAACCTCCTCGGGCTGTCGATGGCCAACGTGGCCCTCGCGTTCGCCGTGCTCGACCTCGACGGCGGCTCGGCCTCCGAGCTGGGGGTGGTGCTCGCGGCGCACACCGTGCCGATGGTGCTCTTCCTGCTGGTCGGCGGGGTGGTCGCCGACCGGTGGCCGCGCACGCTGGTCATGCAGGGCGGCAACCTCGTCTCGGCGGCCTCCCAGGGCGTCCTGGCCGCGCTCGTGGTGGCCGGCCGTGCCGACGTCACCTCGATGGTGGTGCTCAGCGCCGTCCACGGCCTGGCCTCCGCGGTCTCGTTCCCGGCGATGGCCGGGCTGCTCCCCCAGCTCGTCGAGCGGCGCGAGCTCCAGCGCGCCAACGTGCTGCTGTCGGTCTCCCGCGGCGCACTGACCGTCGTGGGTCCGAGCATCGCCGCCCTCCTCGTCGTGGCCGCCGGACCCGGCTGGGCCCTGGCCGTCGACGCGCTGTGCTGGGCGCTGTCCGCGGGCGCGCTGCTCGGCGTACGCGTGCCACGCGCGGAGCGTCCGGCCGACCCGCCCTCGGCGCTCGCGGACCTCCGGGAGGGATGGGACCTGTTCCGCTCGACGACCTGGCTGTGGGTGGTGGTCGCGGGCTTCTCGGTCCTCAACGCCCTGCAGTCGGGCGCGTGGCTGACGCTGGGGCCCGCGCAGGCCAAGCGCACGTTCGGCGAGCAGGGGTGGGGCCTGGTCCTGTCCGCGGAGTCCGTCGGCCTGCTCCTGATGACCGCGATCATGCTCCGCGTGCGGCTCGACCGGCCGCTGCGGTGGGGCGTGGCCGGCATCGCCCTCGCCGGCGTCCCGCTGGTCCTGCTCGGCTCCGCCCCGGTGCTGTGGCTGGTGGTCGCCGCGGCCGTGCTCGCCGGCATGGGGTTCGAGATCTTCAACCTGGGCTGGAACCTCGCGATGCAGGAGCACGTCGAGGAGCACCAGCTCTCGCGGGCCTACTCCTACGACGCGCTGGGGTCCTACGTCGCGATGCCGGTCGGCCAGCTGGCGCTCGGACCGCTGGGCGAGGCCCTCGGCTACGGCCCGGTCCTGGTCGGCGCGGGCATGCTCTGGGTCGCCGCGTGCGGGCTGGTGCTCACCTCACGGCCGGTGCGCGACCTCGCCCGCGCCCCGGTGGCGGAGGACGCCCTCAGCGACCGGTGAAGGCCGGGCGGCGCTTCTGCACGAAGGCGCGCATGCCCTCGCCGGCGTCCTCGGTGCCGAAGAGCATCACCTGACCGCGCCCCTCCCGGTCCAGGGCGTCCTCCAGGCCGCCGAGCGTGGCGGCGTTGATCGCCCGCTTGGTGGCGGCGAGGGCGACCGGCGGCCCCGAGGCCAGGCGCCTGGCCAGCTTGTCGACCAGCGCGTCGAACTCGTCGTCGGCCACCACGTGGCTCACCAGCCCGGCGTCGTACGCCTCCCGGGCGGGGAGCGGCTCGGCCAGCAGGGCCATGCGCATCGCCTTGGCGCGGCCGACCGAGGCCGCGACGCTGAGCGAGGAGCCGCCGTCGGGCATGAGCCCGATCTGGGAGAAGGCGAGGATGAAGGCGGCCGACTCCTTGCAGACCGCGAGGTCGGCGACGAAGCAGACCGACGCGCCCACGCCCGCCGCGACGCCGTTGACCGCGGCGATGACCGGCTTGTCCAGCTGGACAACCGCCCGGATGATCGCGGCCGCGCCCTCCATCGCGCGCTCGTCGAAGTTCTCGACCGGGTTGTCGCCGGTGAGGTCGGCGCCCGCGCTGAACGCGAAGCCGCTGCCGGCGATCACGACCACGCGCACCTCGTCGTCGGAGACGGCGGCGTGCAGCGCCTGCACGAGGCCCGTGGCCATCTCCTCGCTGAGGGCGTTGAACGCCTCCTCGCGACGGAAGGTGATCCGCAGGACGCCGTCGCCCTTGGTGGTCTCGAGCTGGGTGGTCGTCGTCATGGCGGCGACCCTAGCGGGACCGCGATCAGGCCAGGCCCAGCTCGGCCATCACCTCGGGGATGACCTCGCCCATGCGGTCGACGACCGCGGCGAGCCCCGACATCGGCCGGATCAGGACGGTCAGCTCGGTCACGAGGCCCCTCGGCGGTCGCGAGCATGTCGACCCCCTGCACCTCGCGGGCGCCGACGCGGGCGACGAACTCCAGCACGTGCCCGCTGCCGTCCTCGGTGGCGAACGCGCGCTCGTAGCCGAAGTCCTCGAGCACGCGCAGCACCGACCGCAGGACCACCATGGTGGCCACCCTGCCGGCGTACGGCTGGTGCACGGCGGGGCTGCGGAAGACGACGTCCTCGGCGAGCACGGCCTCCATCGCCTCGGGGTCGCGGGCGATCACCGCGTCCCGGAACGCTGCGGCCACGGTGCCTGGCTCAGTCATCGGACCCCCACTTCTCGTGCACGGTGCGGACGACCTTGAGGCTCCGCGTGGTGGCGACGCCGAGGTGCTTCTCCACCACGGCATTGTCGAGCCGACCGGCGTGCATGTCGTGGTCGGCCCACCAGTGGACCGCACGGCGCCCGACGCGGGCGCCCTCGTCCTCGGCCGACCACGAGTCGAGCTCGTGGACCACCCCTTCTGGAGGTGCCTTCTTCAGCAGCGTCACGTAGGCCCGTCTCACCTCGGGAGTCGCCTCGGCCTCCTCGACCACGCGCGCCAGCTCCTCGAGGGTGAGCACGACGGCGGGCACCTCGAAGCCGAACCGTTCGGCCAGCGCCTCCTCCACCGCCGCCTCGACGCTGTCGGTGGTGCGGCGGCGCGACCGCAGCCGCACGTTGCCGGTCGCGAGGTGGGTGGCGACGTCCTCGAACCCCGCCTCCTCCAGGCACGGGACGAGCTCCTTCATCGGCACCTTGCGGGTCGCCCCGAGGTTGATCGCGCGGAGGAAAGCGACGTACGTCGGCACAGGCTCCCCCTTTTCCCACTCGGCCAGGCTCGTGTCAAGAAAACCCGAACCTTGTTCAGTAAAATTCTTCGCCCTCCCCCGTGACCCGTGGGGGTCCCCCTCGTTGAACGCAGCACGGGGAGAAGAGCACGACACCGCCTCGGCGGTGACTCGAGGGAGAGCCAACCATGACGCAGGGCCGACGTGTAGCCCGTCGCACCCCGACGGCGTCCATGAGCGCGCTCGTGGGCCCGCTGGTCAAGGGGGCCGACGAGGTGTCCACGGTCGTCGCCGGCCTGAGCAGCGCGCTCGCGCGCTCGCTGGTCAAGGTGACCGTCCTCTGCCTGGTCCTCGCCGGGGCCGTCGCCGTGACCGGCTGGAGGCCCTTCGGCAACGATCGTGCCGGCCTGGTCGCCGCGCCCCAGGTCAACCTCGAGCACCTGCCCGCCTCCACGACCCACGCCCGCATCAAGGCCGCCCCGCGCCTGGTGACCGGCCGACAGGCCAGGGCCGGCCAGGTCGTGCACCCCATCCGAACGGTCGCGGTGTTCGCCCGCCCGGGCAAGCGTCCCTTCGCCAAGGTCAGGCCGCGGACGCTCTCGCAGACCTGGCTCCCGGTCGTCGCCCGCCGCCCCGGCTGGGTGCGGGTCCTGCTGCCCTCGCGGCCCAACGCCTCCGCCGGCTGGATCTGGGCCCGCGACCTCGACACCCGCCGGAGCCCCTACGCCGCCCGTGTCCACCTGGGCAGCCGCACCCTCGACCTGCTGTACGACGGCCGCAAGGTCGGCAGCTGGAGCGTCGCGGTCGGCGCCCCCGCCACCCCGACCCCGACCGGCCTGACCTTCGTGCACGCGCTGATCGCCGACCCCGGCCAGTCCTACTCGCCCTTCCTCCTCCCGCTGGGCACCCACAGCGACACCCTCGACACCTACGGCGGCGGCCCGGGCACCGTCGCCTTCCACACCTGGCCCGACCCCTCGGTGTTCGGGCAGGCGGTCAGCCATGGCTGCATCCGCGTGCCGTCCGACGCCCTGAGCCGCCTCACCAACCTCCCGCTCGGCACCCAGGTGTCGATCGACAACCGCTGATCCCCCGATAGAGACAACGGAGAAACATGATGAAGAAGACCGCCCTCCTCGCCGCCGGCACCGTCGCGGCCCTGACCGCCGCGTCGATCACGCTGGCCTCCCCCGGCCAGGCCGACTCCTCGACGTCCTCGGCGTTCGGCATCAGCGCCGAGGGCCCGGTCCCGATCGAGCCGATGCCTGCGATCAGCTCCTCCGACGGCACGCTGAAGCAGTCCAGCGCGGGCAGCCTGCCCGACAACCCGCTGGCCTCGGCGACGATCTCCGCGCTCTACGCCGGCAACCGCAAGGCCGGCATCACCCTGGTCGACGCGTCGGTCGGTGGTGGCCTGCTCGAGCAGCTGCCGCCCCCGCCGCAGGAGCTGGTCGACGCCTGCCAGCAGGCCACCGACCAGGTGCCCGACCTGCCGACCCTGCCCGAGGTCCCCGGCCTGCCGATCCCCACGCCGACCACGCCGGCCCAGCTGAGCGACGTGTGCAAGGTGCTGCTGACCCCGCCGGACTCCCTGCTGGGCGCCAAGGTGATCGAGGTCAGCTGCCAGGGCACCAAGGGTGACGTCCGTGTGGCCGGCCTCAAGCTCCTCGGCCAGGCCGTCGACGTGCCGAGCACCGCGCCCAACACCTCGATCCCGGCCGACCCGCTGCTCAACGTGACGATCAACAAGCAGACCAAGAACGCCGACGGCTCGTTCAGCGTCCAGGGCCTCGTGGTCAGCCTCGGCGACGGCACCGAGGTGCTCACGCTGGGGTCGGCCACCTGCGGCACCGCGGCCGCCGGTCGCGCGCCCGCCCAGGCGCCCGCCCCGAAGCCGGTCACCCGCAGCCTCCCGGTCACCGGCTGACGCGACCTCCCTCGTCCGGTCGAGCCGGCGCCTCGGCGCCGCTCGGCCGGACGTCGTCGTTCCCGGGTCAGTCCCCCAGCCGGCGCCCGGCCCAGGACCAGGCGTACGCCGGGTCCTCGCACCCGAGTCCGCCCTCGCCGAGGTCGAGCGGGCGGAAGGTGTCCACCATGACCGCCAGCTCGTCGAAGTACTCCTTGCCCAAGGAGGCCTCGATGGCCTCCGGCAGCGGACCGTGCGCGTGGCCACCCGGGTGCACCGAGATCGAGCCCCGGTCGATGCCGCTGCCCTTGCGGGCCTCGTAGTCGCCCTCGACGTAGAACATGATCTCGTCGCTGTCGACGTTGGAGTGGTAGTAGGGCACCGGCACCGCGGCCGGGTGGTAGTCGACCTTGCGCGGGCAGAAGTTGCAGATCACGAAGTTCCAGCCCTCGAAGACCTGGTGCACCGGCGGGGGCTGGTGCACCTTGCCGGTGATCGGCATGAAGTCCTCGACGTTGAACGTGTAGGGGTAGAGGCAGCCGTCCCAGCCCACCACGTCGAACGGGTGCGTGGCATGGACCATGCGGGTGCCGACGACGCCACCCGGTCCCTGGCCGCGGTGCTTGACCAGCACCTCGACGTCCTCGCCCTCGACCAGCAGCGGCTCGTCGGGGCCGTCCAGGTCGCGCTCGCAGTACGGCGCGTGCTCGAGCAGCTGCCCGAACCGGGACAGGTAGCGCTTGGGCGGGTGGATGTGGCTGTTGGCCTCGACGGCGTACCACCGGGTCAGCTCGCCCGGCACCCAGCGGTGCGTGGTCGCGCGCGGCACGACGACGTAGTCGCCGGAGCGGTAGGGCAGCGCCCCGAACACCGTCTCCACGACGCCCGAGCCCTGCTCGATGAACACGCACTCGTCGCCCAGCGCGTTGCGGTAGTACGGCGAGGTCGCCGCACCGACCGCGTAGGCGATCCGCACGTCGCCGTTGCCCAGCAGCAGACGCCGTCCGGTGACCGCGTCGACGTCGGCGGACATCGACTCGTCGAAGAGCCGGTGCGGCCGGAGGTGCCGCGGCTTGAGCGGGTGGTTGGGCGTCGTCGAGTGGTCGGGCAGGTCCCAGATCTCGCTGGCGACGATCGACGACGGGACGCCGCGGTGGTAGAGCAGCGAGGAGTCGGAGGAGAAGCCCTCCTCCCCCATCAGCTCCTCGCGGAGCAGGGCGCCCTCGTCGTCACGGAGCACGGTGTGCCGCTTCTGCGGGACGGTCCCGACCTGCCTGTAGAACGCCATGCCATCCACCTTCGTCTAACCTCGAAAGGGTGTCCAGCGACCTCACCGTGCCCCAGGAGTGGACCTCGTTCACCGACGACGCCGCCGTCTTCCCGCCCGGCGACGCCGACCTCGCCGACGCCGTCACGGCCTGGCTCGACCGGCGCGAGTCGGCCGGCTGGGCGCCGCTGGTCGGGCCGCTCGTGGTCGGGGACCGCGCCCTGCCCGGGCTCGCCGACCTCGTCCCGCCCGACGCCGAGCCGCTCCCGGTCACGGTCGTGGTCTCCGGTGGGGCCGGCGGGCTCGCGCCGCTCCCCCGCTGGTTCGCCTCGGGCCGGGTCCGCCTCGCCGGGATCGAGGTGGCGCTGCGCGACCTCGACGACCTCCCCGGCAACGCCCGGCGGGTGGTCGCCGCGGCCCAGCAGGCGTCGTACGACCTGCCCGACGAGGTGCCGGTGCACGTCGAGCTCCCGCAGCTCGGCGTGGCGGCGACGCCCGAGGAGCCGTCGCCCGGCTGGCTCGCGGCGGCCGACGAGATCGCCATGGGCGACCTGCGCGGCAAGCTGCGCACCGGCGGGGTGGAGGCCGACCTGTTCCCCACCGAGGCCGGCCTGGCCGCCGCGATCGAGGCGCTGCTGGACCGGGAGCTGGCGTTCAAGTGCACGGCGGGCCTGCACCGCGCCGTACGCCACCGCGCCGGGCCCACCGGCTTCGAGCACCACGGCTTCCTCAACGTCCTGCTGGCCACGCGCGCCTCGCTCGACGGGGAGTCCGCCGGCGCCGCGCTGGCCGAGCGCGACGCGGAGGTCGTGGCCGAGAGGGTGCGGGGTCTGGGCGCCGACGGCGTGGCGCGGACGCGTCGCTGGTTCACCTCGTTCGGGTGCTGCGGCGTCGAGGACCCGTGGCACGACCTGGTCTCGCTCGGCCTGGCCTGACCCGCGACCCGACACCGGTTCGTAACGCTTTGGTGAACGACATCCGCCCGTCGTGTGTCTAGGGTGACCACCATGACTCGACTCCGCTCAGCGCTGTCCCTCGCCGCCGCCTCGTCGCTCGTGCTCGCCATGAGTGCCTGTGCCACCGACACCAAGACGACGAAGAGCGGGGTCAAGGTCGTCAACGACGGCAAGCTCACGGTCTGCACCTCGCTGCCCTACAAGCCGTTCGAGTTCAAGCAGAACGGCCAGATCGTCGGCTTCGACATGGACCTGATGAAGGAGGTCGCGAAGGCCAACAACCTCGATGTCAAGATCGAGATCACCGGCTTCGAGGGCATCCAGTCCGGCCAGTCGCTCAACGCCGGCAAGTGCGACATCGCCGCCGCAGGCATGACGATCACGCCCGAGCGCGAGAAGGCGATCGACTTCACCGACCCCTACTTCGACGCCTCGCAGGCGCTCCTCACCAAGGACCAGTCGCTGGACTCCCTCGAGGCGCTGAAGGGCAAGTCGCTGGCGGTCATGTCCGGCACCACCGGTGAGCTCTACGCCAAGCAGAACGCGCCCAAGGACGTGAAGCTCAAGTCCTTCGAGGACCTCGGCCTCCAGACCACGGCGCTCAAGACCGGCCAGGTCGACGCCGTCATCCAGGACAACGGTCCGCTGCTCGACTTCGCCAAGAGCAACAAGGGCACCTACGTCACCGCCGAGTTCAACACCGGCGAGTCCTACGGCTTCGCGGTCCAGAAGGGCAACAACGACAAGCTGCTCGAGTCGGCCAACAAGGTCATCAAGGACCTCAAGTCCAGCGGCAAGTACGACACGATCTACAAGAAGTGGTTCGGCACCGCCCCCAAGAAGTGACGCCCGTCCCGACGGTCCTCTGACCCGCCTGCCTCCAGGAGCCAGCCATGGCGATGACCCCCCGCAAGCGAGCCCAGGTCAGCCGAGCGATCCAGTACGCCGTGCTGGTGCTGCTGATCCTCGGACTGCTGTTCGCCGCCGACTGGGGGACGCTCAAGGACGCCTTCCTGGACCCTGCGCTGGTCAAGAAGCAGTTCCCGGGCGTCATCACGACGGCACTGAAGAACACGATCCTCTACACGCTGGGGGCGTTCACCTTCGGCCTGATCCTGGGGCTCATCCTCGCGCTCATGCGGCTCTCGCCGGTGGGCCCCTACCGCTGGATCGCGACCGGGTTCATCGAGTTCTTCCGGGGCGTCCCGGCGCTGATCGTCTTCATCGGCCTCTACTTCGGCCTGCCGACCGCGTTCCCTGGGCGACAGCTGCCCGGGGGCACGTTCGGCACGGTGACGATCGCGCTGGGCCTGGTGGGTGCGGCCTACATGGCCGAGACGATCCGGGCCGGCATCCAGGCCGTGCCCAAGGGACAGATGGAGGCAGCCCGCACGCTCGGCATGACCAACAGCCGGGCGATGATCTCGATCGTCGTCCCGCAGGCGTTCCGGATCATCCTGCCGCCGCTGACCAACGAGCTCATCCTGCTGACCAAGGACTCCTCCCTGGTCTACGTGCTCGGCCTCTCGATCACGGAGTACGAGCTCACCAAGTTCGGGCGTGAGGGCCTGAACGACGAGGCGAACCTGACCCCCCTCACGGTGGCCGCACTCTGCTACCTGATCATCACCGTCCCGCTCTCCATCGTGGTGAGGCGCATGGAAGCTCGCTCCGAGAGGGCCCGCTGATGTCCGAGAAGAACACGGCGCCGCAGGCGCGCGGCGACCACGCGATCGACGTGCAGGACCTGCACAAGTACTTCGGGGACAACGAGGTGCTCAAGGGCATCGACTTCACCGTCGACGCCGGTCAGGTGGTCTGCGTGATCGGACCCTCCGGGTCCGGCAAGTCGACCCTGCTGCGCTGCATCAACCGGCTCGAGGAGCCCACGTCGGGCACGATCTTCGTCGCCGGCGAGGAGATCACCCACCGCGACGTCGACCTCGACAAGGTCCGCAGCCGCATCGGCATGGTGTTCCAGCAGTTCAACCTCTTCCCCCACCTGACCGTGATGCGCAACCTCTGCATCGCCCAGGAGAAGGTCAAGGGCCGCAAGCGCGAAGAGGCGGTCGCGATCGCGCGCAAGAACCTCGAGAAGGTCGGCCTGGCCGAGCGCGAGGACGCCTACCCCGCCCACCTCTCGGGAGGCCAGCAGCAGCGCATCGCGATCGCACGGGCACTGTCGATGGAGCCCCAGATGATGCTCTTCGACGAGCCGACCAGCGCGCTCGACCCCGAGCTCGTCGGTGACGTGCTGCAGGTGATGAAGGACCTCGCCTCCGAGGGCATGACGATGATGGTCGTGACCCACGAGATGGGGTTCGCCCGCGAGGTCGGCGACAAGCTGGTCTTCATGGACGGCGGCGTCATCGTCGAGGAGGGCGACCCCCGCGAGGTGCTCGCCGACCCCCAGCACGAGCGCACCCAGTCCTTCCTCTCCAAGGTCCTCTGAGCCGCTGGGTGCAGTTTCACTAGGTACCTAGTGACGTTGTCACTTCCCGAGCGAAGTTTCGCTCGGGAAGTGCCAGTTTCACTAGGTACCTAGTGAATTTGAAGCGGCCCTCTCAGAGGTTGCCGCGGGCGTCCTGCTCGCGCTCGATGGCCTCGAACAACGCCTTGAAGTTGCCCTTGCCGAAGCCCAGGGAGCCGTGGCGCTCGATGAACTCGAAGAACACCGTCGGCCGGTCGCCCATCGGCTTGGTGAAGATCTGGAGCAGGTAGCCGTCCTCGTCGCGGTCGACCAGGATCCGGCGGCGCTTGAGCTCCCCGACGGGCACCCGCACGTTGCCGATGCGCTCCCGCAGCTCGGGGTCGTCGTAGTAGGAGTCGGGGGTGTCGAGGAACTCGATCCCGTTGTCCCGCAGGAGGTCGACGGTCCGCAGGATGTCGTTGGTGGCCAGGGCGATGTGCTGGCAGCCGGCGCCGGCGTAGAACTCGAGGTACTCGTCGATCTGCGACTTCTTCCGCGCCACCGCCGGCTCGTTGAGCGGGAACTTCACCCGGTGGTTGCCGCTGGCGACGACCTTGGACATCAGGGCGGAGTAGTCGGTGGCGATGTCGTCGCCGATGAACTCCGCCATGTTGGTGAAGCCCATGACCTTGTTGTAGAACTCCACCCACTCGTCCATGCGGCCCAGCTCGACGTTGCCGACGGCGTGGTCGATCGCCTGGAAGAGCCGCTTGGGATGCCCCTCCCCCCGGCGTACGGCGGAGCTGCGCGCGGCATAGCCGGGGAGGTACGGCCCGTGGTAGCGACTGCGGTCGACCAGGGTGTGCCGGGTCTCGCCGTAGGTGGCGATCGCGGCCAGGCGGACCGTGCCGTGCTCGTCGGTCTCGTCGTGCGGCTCGACCAGGATCGTGGCCCCGACGGAGCGGGCGTGCTCGATGCAGCGGTCGACGTCGGGCACCTCGAGGGCGAGGTCGACGACGCCGTCACCATGGCGGCGGTGGTGGTCGGCCAGCGGGCTGGCGGGGTCCACGGCGCCGGTGAAGACGAAGCGGGCGCTGCCCGAGCGCAGGACGTAGGACTTGGACTCCCGCCAGCCGTTCTCGGGCCCGCGATAGGCCTCGAGGTCCATGCCGAGCGCCAGCTGGTAGAACCCCGCGGTCTGGGTGGCGTTGCCCACCACGAAGCCGATGGAGTCCATCGCGGTCACCGGGAACGGGTCACGGCTGGCGTCGTACTCCACCAGGCCGACGAGCTCCTTGAGCTGCTCGAGGGTCAGGTCGGCGCGCAGCTCGCCCTCGGTGAGGCCGGTCGGGGTGGGGTCGGTGATCTGGTCCGTCATGGCGCCAGGATGGCGGCCACGGGCAGACTGGGCAACAGATCCGCGACACGATGGACAGATTGCCCACCGAACCGCGCAGGGAGCATGCGTCCTGTCCAGTGAGGGTGGCTAGGCTGACCTGATGGACGACCTCGACGCCCGGCTGCTGCACCTGTTCTCTGCCGAGCCTCGGATCGGCGTGCTGGAGGCCTCGCGCCGGCTCGGGGTCGCGCGCGGCACGGTGCAGTCCCGGCTCGACAAGCTCGCCGAGCGCGGCGTGGTCGCGAGCTGGGCGCCCACGCTCGACCCGGCGGCCCTGGGCTACCCGGTCACCGCGTTCCTCACCCTGCAGCTGCGCCAGGGCGTCGGGCACGACGTCGTGGCCCGGCACCTGGAGGGCATCGCCGAGGTCACCGAGGCCCACACCATCACCGGGGAGGGCGACATGTGGTGCCGCGTGGTGGCCCGGTCCAACGCCGACCTGCAGCGCGTGATCGACGCTGTGCTGGCCCACGAGGGCATCGTGCGCTCCACCACCGTCATCGCGCTGGACACCCAGATCCGCCCTCGGCTGCTGCCGCTGGTCGGGGGCTAGGAGCGCGCGGCCGCCCAGTGGCGGATGCGGTCGATCCGCTCCTGCAGCTGGTCGGCCGAGGCCACTGCGGCGGCAGGTCCCTTGCACTCCCGTCGCAGGGCCGCGTGGATCACGCCGTGCGGCTGGCCGGTGCGGTGGTGCCAGGCGGCCACGAGCGCGTTGAGCTCCTTGCGCATGCGGCCCAGCTGCTCGAAGGCGACCTCCTCGCGAGCCGGGGCAGGAGCCGCGGCCGGGGCGGGCGACTCTGCCTGCTTGCGGGCCCGCTCGGACTGGCGGCTGCGCAGCAGGTCGCGCACCTGGTCGGGCTCGAGCAGCCCGGGGATGCCGAGGAAGTCCATCTCCTCGTCGGACCCGACGTGCACCTCGCCGGCGTGACCGAAGGCGGCGCCGTCGTAGACGACCTGGTCGAAGACCGCCTCGGAGCCGAGGGCCTGGAACGGCAGGAGCTCCTGCTCCCCCGACGCCTGCTCGCTCGCCTCCTCGCGCGCGAGGAGCTCAGCCTCGGCGGCGAAGATGTCGTCCTCGTCGGTCACCGCGCGCCCGAGCACGTGGTCGCGCTCGACCTCCATCGCCGAAGCCAGGCCGAGCAGGTGCCCGGTCGAGGGCAGGAACACCGACGCCGTCTCCCCGCGCCGGCGGGCACGCACGAAGCGGCCGACCGCCTGGGCGAAGAACAGCGGGGTGGTGGTCGTCGTGGCGTAGACGCCGACGGCCAGCCGGGGCACGTCGACCCCCTCCGACACCATGCGCACCGCCACCATCCAGCGGTCGTCGGAGGCGGAGAACTGCTCGATGCGCTTGGAGGAGGCCTTCTCGTCGGACAGCACGAGCACCGGCTTGGCGCCGGTCAGCTCGGCCAGCACGCGGGCGTAGGCCCGGGCCGACTCCTGGTCGCCGGCGATGACCAGCCCGCCCGCGTCCGGGACGTGGCGACGCACCTCGGTCAGCCTGCGGTCGGCCGCCTGGAGCACCGACGGGATCCACGACCCGGCGGGGTCGAGCGCGGTGCGCAGCGCCTGGGCGGTGAGGTCCTTGGTCAGCGGCTCACCGAGCCGGGCAGCGATCTCGTCGCCGGCGCGGGTGCGCCACGACATCGCGCCGGAGTAGGCCATGAACAGCACGGGCCGGACGACGTGGTCGGCGAGCGCCCGGGCGTAACCGTAGGAGTAGTCGGCCACGCTGCGCGGCACCCCGTCGGAGTCGGGGGCGTAGGTGACGAACGGGATCGGGTTGACGTCGGAGCGGAACGGCGTGCCGGTCAGCGCCAGCCGGTGGCGCGCCGGATCGAACGCCTCGCGCACCGCCTCGCCCCACGACAGCGCGTCGCCGGCGTGGTGGATCTCGTCGAGGATCACCAGCGTGCGGAACCGCTCGGTGCGCATCCGCATCGCGAGCGGGTTGGCCGCGACCCCGGCGTAGGTCACCGCGACCCCGACGAAGTCCTTGCTGGTGCGACCGGCGGTGCCCGAGAACGTCGGGTCGATCGGGATGCCGGCCTTGGCCGCGGCGACGGCCCACTGGGTCTTGAGGTGCTCGGTCGGGGCCACGACGGTGACCCGCTCGATCGCACGGGTCGCGAGCAGCTCGGCGGCGATGGTGAGGGCGAAGGTCGTCTTGCCCGCACCCGGCGTCGCGACCGCGAGGTAGTCACGCGGCCGCTTCTCGAAGTACGCGCGGACCGCCTCGGCCTGCCAGGCGCGCAGGCTGGGGGCGGTGCCCCAGGCGGCGCGGTCGGGGTAGGCCGGAGGGAGCGGAGCGGCGTCCGCGGGGTCCGGGTGGGCGGTGTGGGCGGTGTGGGCAGGCAGGGACGACAAGGGGTGCGGACGGGTCACCGGGCGCTCAGGCGTCCTGGTCGCCGTCGGAGTCGTCGCCGAGACCTTCCCAGATCTCCTTGCAGTCCGGGCAGACGGGGAACTTCTCCGGCGCCCGGCTCGGCACCCAGACCTTGCCGCACAGGGCGACGACGGGCGTGCCCATCACCATCGCCTCGGTCAGCTTGTCCTTGTCGACGTAGTGGGAGAACCGCTCGTGGTCCCCGCCCTCGTAGGTCTCGAGGTCACGGTCGAGGCGGGTGTCCTCCAGGGTGTCCGTGCCGGGCAACGTCGTGGTCGTGGTGGTCGGCTGATCGGTCACCAGGTGATTCTACGAGGCCGGCCTTCAGTTCAGTGCAGCGTCCTCGGGGCGCGTCGCGACCCAGGCCAGCTCACCGGGCTGCCGGCGCAGCACATCGGCGCGCAGCCTGGCCGGGTGCGCCACGAAGACGTCCTCGGGGACGCCGTCGACGACGTACCAGGAGTCCTGCTCGATCTCGTTCTCGAGCTGTCCGGGGCTCCACCCGGCGTAGCCGGCGAAGACGCGCAGGCGGTGCAGCGCCGGCCCGAGCACCTCCGAGGGGGTGTCGAGGTCGATGATCCCGACGTCGCCGAAGAGCCGGCGGAAGCCGATCGGGTCGGTCGCCGCCGCGTCGAGCGGACCCAGCGCGCCGCCGGACTCCCGGACCTCGGCGAGGGCGAGGGCAGAGTCCTTGTCGACGGGGCCTCCCTCGAAGAGGACCTCGGGCGGCTCGGCGGCGGCGGACCAGCCGCTGAGCACGGACGCGACGAGGATCGGGGTGGGCCGGTTGAGGATGACGCCCAGCGTGCCCTCGGCGTTGTGGTCGAGCAGGAGCACGACCGAGTCCCGGAAGTTGGGGTCGATCAGCTCGGGCGTGGCCACCAGGAGACGACCGGTGGCGGGCGCGGCGCTGGAGGTGCTGAAGCTGGGGATCTCCATCACCGCGCGGCCCCTCGTCTCGCCCTCACGGGGCCCATCCTGCCCCCACACCGGGCACGGGACACAGCGGGGGACGCGCCCGGGAGAAGGCAGAGCGGCCCCGACCCCGCCGATGGGAGGAGTGCACCTGAGGCAAAGGGAGAAACCCGCAGGGCACGTCAGCAGGGCCGGGGCGGTGACAGGGCGAGGGTCCCCCCTCAGCCCTGGCCAGGGGCGCGGTCGGTCAGCCGACCGCGCGGCGCAGGCGCGTGGCGAAGTCGCCGGTCCCGCCCCCGCCGGTCGCGTCCTCACGGACCAGGCCACGGGTGCGACGGGGGTTGGCCACGCTGTGCTGCGTCGAGCCGTGCCAGTCACGGGCACGGCGGTGCTCGGGCACCGAGGGCTGCGCCTGCTCGACAGCCGCGCGCAGGCGGCCGGCGAAGGTGCTGCCGGTGCTGCTGGTCGAGGTCTGGCCGGACGTCCGGGTCGCCGTCATGGGGTCCCCCTCAGGTGCGTGGAGAGTGCCGGGTCTCGGCACGTCCACCACGGTAGGGACGGAGTGCAGCGTCCCCCAACTCGGCCGCCGGTGACGCCGGACACAGGCCACGCTCAGCAGACCTGAGCTGTGTTCAGGCTCACCCCGAAGGAGACTCCGCAGCGGCTCCGCAGCGGCCCGCAGCGGCCCGCAGCGGTCAGCCGACCCGCAGGTCGCCGCCCTTGACCGGGACCAGCTCGAGGCGGACCTTGCCCGCGGGGATCTCCAGCGGCCCGGCAGCGGTGCGCAGGGTCACCACGCGGTCCAGCCCGTTCTTGACCCACGTGCCGCGGACCATCCGACCGTCGTGGAAGACCACCGCCGGTCCGCGACCGGTGAACTTGGTCTCCGGGACGGGATAGCCCGCGGGGTCGCGGTAGCCGGCGAGGCCGACCTTGACCCGCAGCACGACGACGGTGTCGGGCAGGAAGTCGTCGCCCTTGGTCGCGTTGGAGTCGGTGTTGACGTACTTCCCCTTGCGCAGCTCGAAGGAGGTCGCGCTGCTCGTGCTGAACACCGCGGTGAACCGCTTGGCGGGCTTGCCCTTGGGCAGGTCCTGGTCACCGAAGGGGAGGTAGGGCGTCGGCGTCGTCCGGAGCGCCTTCATCGGCTTGACCAGCTTGTCGACGTCCATGAACAGGTTGTACGGCGCGTAGCCCTGCCCGCGGTAGAAGCCCGGCGCGCCCTCGGTCACGGTGCGGATGCCGGCCCCGTGCACGCGCCGCAAGGTGACCCCGGCTCCCCCGCTGGCGACCAGGACCGCCTTGAGGGGCTGGACGATGCCGATGTCGGTGGCCCGCATCGACCGCATCGGGCCGGCCCGGTGCGGGACCTTGCTGTAGTAGAACGCCGCGAGCCGGGTGATGCCGCCCTCGACCAGCTCCTCCACGACCATGTCGGCCTTGCCGAGCCCGACCTGCGTGCCGTGGCCGGAGTTGTCGATCTTGAACGCCAGGATCGGCCGCTTGGGCGGGGCGCCCAGCCGCTCGCCGGTCAGCGGGTTGATCCGCGAGAGCGTCGACTGGTGGCCGGTGCCCTGCGGGTCCGCGGGCTGGTCGCTGCCGCCGTCCTTCTTGTCGCCGCCGCAGGCGGTCAGCAGCAGGGCGGAGGCGGCGAGCAGGGAGCCGGCACGCAGCCAGGCAGGACGGGTCGTGGTCCGGTCGGTGCGCATGGGACCAGGATCCTACGTGCGGCTGGGATCACCGCCGCAACGTGCCGGGGAACCACCGGTTCGTCCAGATGGCCTCGCGGCGCACGCGCGCGCCGGTGTACGGCGCATGGACGATCATCCGACGCCCGCGGTCCCAGCCGGTGAAGACGCCGACGTGGTAGACCCCGCCGCCGTCGTAGAAGAACACGAAGTCGCCCGGGCGCATGGCCGAGCGCTTGATGTGCCGCATGAACCGCGCCTGGGCGGAGGAGGTGCGCGGCACGTGGCCGAAGCCGGCGCGGTGCGTGGCGTAGTAGACCAGCCCCGAGCAGTCGAAGGCGTTGGGACCGGACGCGCCGTAGCGGTAGGGGTCGCCCTTCTGGTTGCGGGCGATGGTCAGCGCGGACCGGATGCGGGTCGAGACGGCCGCGACGTGGGTGATCCGCGGGGAGACGACGGGCGCCTGCGGTGCGGGCGCGGTGCCCTGGCGGGCGGTGGTGGGGTGGGCCACGAGCACCAGGGCGGTCAGCGCCAGCACGAGGGCGTTGACGGCGGCCTTGCGGAGGACGTGCGTGGACAGCGACGCGGTGGACGAGGTGGAGCGGGCCGGACCGGGGACGGTCGGGCGCGCAGCGACGAGCGCGGGCACAGGCATGCCGGGGTATCCCTTCTCACGCCTGTGAGGTGAGCTGTCGGGTTGGAGCCAGAAGGTGCTCCGCGTCGCGGTCTCCGAAGAGGCCGGTCTGCTTCACCCCGAGTGCCCGTGACGGTGGGGGAACCGTCAGAGGGACACGATGTTGGGTCCCCCACTCCTGCCAGTGGTCGTCGGCCCGTCGCGGACGGCAGGACTCGGCGAGCCCGCGCGGGTGTTGAGTTGTCAGCCGGACGAAAGTAGTTGATCAGTCCCGGTTGCGCCAGCGATTGCGGGGAATCGGGCGCGTCGCGCGCGAGATTCCACCGGATCCGTCGCCCGGCCCGTCGCCCGCGGTGGCTCAGACCTTGGCGCCACCGTCGACGTACAGGGTCTGGCCGGTGACGTAGGAGGCCTCGTCGCTGCAGAGGTACGCCGCGGCGGCGGCGATGTCCTCGGGCCAGCCCACCCGGCGCACGGGCGTGGCCGCGGCCGCCGCCTCGCGGTAGGCCTCGGGCTCGACACCGACCCGGCGCGCGGTGGCGTCGGTCATCTCGGTGACGATGAACCCGGGCGCGATGGCGTTGGCGTTGATGCCGAAGGGGCCGAGCTCGAGCGCGAGCGTGCGGGTGAAGCCCTGGATGCCCATCTTGGCCGCGGAGTAGTTGGCCTGGCCCCGGTTGCCGAGCGCGGAGACGCTCGAGAGGTTGAGGATCTTGCCGAACTTCGCCTCGACCATGTGCTTCTGGACGGCCCGGGTCATCAGGAACGCCCCGCGCAGGTGGACGTTGATCACCGAGTCCCAGTCGTCCTCGGTCATCTTGAACAGCAGGTTGTCGCGGGTGATGCCGGCGTTGTTGACCAGCACGTCGACCTTGCCCAGCTCCTCGACGACCCGGGTGACCGCGGCCTCGACGGCGGCCGCGTCGGCCACGTCGACACCGATGCCGATGGCCTTCTCGTCGCCGTCGACGGGCAGCGTCGCCGCCGTCTTCGCGGCCTCGGCCTCGTCGAGGTCGAGGACCGCGACGGAGGCCCCCTCCTCGGCGAAGCGGCGGGCCGTCGCGGCGCCGATGCCGCGCGCTGCGCCCGTCACGATCACGACTCGACCTGTGTAGCGGCTCATGGTGGACCTGACCTCCGGGAGTGACATCGGTGACACGCGCCGCTGGGCGGGCGCGAGAAGTACGGGCCCGAGTCTCCCACGCACTAAACTGGACGGATGCAGGCCGGCGGCTTCCGCTTCGCGACGTGGGTGGCCGGGATCTTCCTGGTCGCCACGTTCGTCGTCGCCTGGGTCTACGACCTCCCGGTGCGCGACCCCGACAGCGTCGCGGGCCCGACCTACCTCCGGCTCCCGGCGATCCTGCTCCTCGCCTTCCTCCTCGACGTCGCCCCGCGCGCCCTGTGGGCAGCCGGACGACGGCCGTGGCACGTGTGGCGCGAGGCCCGCACGGTCGTGCGCGAACGCTGGCACGCCTCCCACGTGAAGTTCGCGTTCCTCGGGCTGGCGGCGTGGTACGTCACCTACGCCTCGTTCCGCAACCTGAAGTCCTACGTCCCCTTCGTCAACCGCCACCTCTGGGACGGTCTGCTGGAGGACCTCGACCGCGCGCTGTTCCTCGGCCACGACCCGGCGGTGCTGCTGCACCAGTGGCTCGGCACGGGGTTCGCGGCCCACTTCTTCTCGTTCGTCTACATCGCCTGGATCGTCTTCGTGCCGGCCTCGCTCGTCGTCGCGCTGGTCTGGTCCCGCGACACCGCCGCCGGCGCGTGGTACGTCACCGCGATCGCGGTCGACTGGGTGCTCGGTGCCCTGACCTACTTCGCGGTCCCGACCCTGGGGCCCGTCTACGCCCGGCCCGACACCTTCGCCGCGCTGCCCCACACCGACGTCACCTCCTTGCAGGTCTCGATGATGGCCGAGCGGCACGACGTGCTGGTCAACCCGTTCAACACCCAGGCCGTGCAGACGATCGCCGCCTTCGCCTCCCTGCACGTCGGCCTCTGCGTGACCATGGTCGTGATCGCCGAGCTGCTGCGCCTGCCCCGCGCGCTGCGGATCTTCCTGTGGGTCTTCCTGGCCCTGACGGTGCCGGGGACCATCTACCTCGGCTGGCACTACGCGGTCGACGCCATCGGCGGCACGGTCCTCGGTGTCGTCGGCGCCTGGATCGCGGCCAAGGGCACCGGTCAGGCCTTCCGGCGCCGGTCGACGCCCACCCGCGTCCGGGCGCACGCCGAGTCGGTCAGCTGAGCGCCTGACGCAGCCGTCCGGCGTACTCCTCGGCCTCGCCGTCGGCGTACCTCGTGCGTGGCCAGAAGAAGCCGCGCAGCCCGTCGCCCTTGGTGCGCGGCACGACGTGCAGGTGCAGGTGGGGCACCGACTGGGAGACGGTGTTGTTCATCGCCATGAAGGACCCCTGCGCCCCGAGTCCGTCGACGACTGCGCGCGCCAGGCGCTGCGCGGTCTCCAGGAACGGGTCGCGCAGCCCGGCCGGGAGGTCCGGGAGCGTCACGACGTGCTGCCGCGGCACCAGCAGCACGTGCCCCTTGAAGACCGGCCGGGCGTCGAGGAACGCGACCAGGTCGGGCTCGTCGAGCACGGTCGCCGCCGGCAGGTCACCGGCGACGATCCGGCAGAAGACGCAGTCCATGCGCCGATGGTGCCACCCGGACCGAGGTGGGCCGGCTCAGCCCAGCAGCCCCGGGACGAGCGGGAGGTGCTGGGCCAGGGCGGCCAGGCCGGCCCCGGCCGCGATGAGACCCGCGCCGAGCGGGACGCGGCGGCGACGCGTGCGCGGGGCCAGGACCGGGCGCGGAAGGCGCGCGACGACGGAGGGCGGCAGGTCGGCCTCGAGGGAGGCGTACGCCGCGGGCAGGGCCCCGCGGACGCGGTGCGCCCGGGCGCCGGCTCGGCCGCGCAGGGTGAGGCTGAGCAGCGCGTGCGCGGTCGCGAGGGTCTGCTGGTGGACGTTGGCGGCACCGGCGGCGCGGGCCAGGCGCCGCGCCTCGCGCTCGTGCGTGCGGGCGGCCGGGACGAGGGTGAGCGCCCAGAGCTCCAGCTGCTCGTCGGTCCAGGCGTGGCCGCCCGCCTTGGGCACCGTGAGGAGCGCCAGGACGGGGTCGACGAAGCGGGCGGGGCGGCGCGCCGGGGCCGGTCGGGCCCGGCGCTGGGTCGGGACGGCCTGCGCGGGCGGGGTCGGCTCCGGGGCGGGGACGACCGGCTCCACCGGGATGCTCTGCGCCTTGAGCGCGGCGTCGACGGCGCGGTTGAGCTCGCAAAACGACTCGTGGACCTCTGTCGGCACGGTGCCGTCGGCCTGCACGTGCCGGTCGGGGTGCAGCTCACGGGCCAGCCGGCGGTAGGCCGCGCGGATCTCCTCCGGGCTCGCGCCGGGGCGCACCCCCAGGACGTGGAACGCGTTCATCTCCCTCACCTCTCCCGCGGTGTGTCGTGCTGCGAAGGTCAACGGGACTGACGTCCCGAGGTCACGCAGATCGGACATTTCCGCTCAAGGCGGGTCTACCCCCTCCGCCCCGGGTCCATGCCCCGCGCCCGCGGGACGCGCTCAGAGGTCGAGCAGGCGGACGGCGTTGTCGCGCAGCACCGCGCGCAGCCAGTCGTCGCCGAGGCCGAGCCGCACCAGCGCCTCGACCTGGTGGAGGTAGGGGTAGGGGATGTTGGGGAAGTCGGTCCCGAGCAGGATGCGGTCCTGCAGGCCGGCCAGGCGCGGCAGGTCGAGGTCACCGGGGTCGGTGAAGTCGCCGAAGTCGGTGAACGCCATCGTCGTGTCGAGGTGCACGCGCTCGTGGGTCTCGGCCAGCTCGAGGAACGGGGTGTACTCCGGCAGCCCCATGTGGGCGACCACCAGCGTGAGCCGCGGGAACCGGCGCAGCACCTCCCGCACCGGACCCGGTCCGGTGTGCGCGCCCGGCCTCGGGCCGGAGGCGCAGTGGATGACGACCGGGGTGCCCGCCTCCTCCAGCTGCTCCCACACGGGGTCGAGCAGCGGGTCGGAGGGGTCGTAGGCGCCGACCTGCACGTGGGCCTTGAAGACCCGGGCCCCGGAGCGGAGCGCGGCCCCGACGTACTCCCCCGCCTCGGGCTCGGGGAAGAACGTCGCGCTGTGCAGGCAGTCGGGCGTCCGGGCCGCGAAATCGGCAGCCCACTCGTTGAGCCACGCACCCATCCCCGGCTTGTGGGGGTAGAGCAGGGAGGTGAACCGCTGGACGCCGTACGCCCGGAGGCGCGCGACGCGGGCGTCCTCGTCCTCGCGGTAGGCCACCGGCCACGGCCGGCCGAGCAGGGGCCCGGCGCTGTCGAAGTACGCCCACACCTTGGCCAGCACATTGGCCGGCATGAAGTGTGTGTGCACGTCGACGACGCCGGGGATCCCGAGCTCGCGCCACACCGTGTGGAGGCGCGCAGCCTCGTCCTGCAGGTCGGGTGGGGTCACCGCCCGATCATGTCGTACGGCGGGTGAGCGGCAGCCGCGACGGGGTGACCAGCCATCCCGCCACCGGGGAGAGCAGCGCGACGGCCGCGAGCGTGCCGAGGAACGATCCCCAGGGCACGTCCACCCCGGCCTCCCCGTTGAGCTGCACGAAGGCCAGGGCCCCGGGCAGCCCCACGGCCACGCCGAGGGCAAGCCCCGCCAGGCCGAGGAACAGCCCGTGCATGGCGCCGATCCCTCGTCGCCGAGCCGGCCCGGCGCCGACGGCCGACAGCGTCGCGGCCTCGTCGCGGCCCTCCGCCGAGGCGAGTGCGACCGCGATGCCGACCACCAGCAGGCTCAGCAGGCCGGCGCCCAGCACCCCGGCGTACTGGAACCGCTCGACCTTCTGACGCTCGGGGTCGTTGGACCACGAGCTGATCCCGTAGGCGTTGAGGCGCTGCAGGTCGGCGTCGGTGATCGTGCGCCGCGCGAGGGCGACGTACGACGCGTAGCTCGGCTCCGTGCCGAGCCGCTGCGCGGTGGCCGGGGAGACGAAGGCGGCGCCGATGTTCGACCAGTCAGGGACCCGCGGCGCCGGCACGCGCACCACCGGCACCGTGGCCAGCGGCTTCGTCCCGCGGGTCTCGAGACCGATCCGGACCTCGTCGAGCCTCGTCGGGAGGTAGGCGTCCGGCGTGACGAGCAGCGCCCCGCGGTCGAACGCGGCCAGCTGCTCGTCGGTGAGCGGACCGGGCACGGTCTCGAGGGAGGCGCGGTCGATCTGCCGGACCTCGTTGGAGGCGTTGCGGGTCCTGATCGTCAGCAGGGAGCTCGTCGTCCCCAGCACCTGGCTCCCGGCGAAGGAGACCGGGCCGAGCGTGTCCTCGATCGTCGCGCGGACCGCCTCGGCGGAGGCGTTGCGAGCGCTCCCGTCGACGGAGAGCGCGTGCACGTCCGGGTCGCCCGACGTCGACCCCTTGGCCGCCTCCGAGACGACGAAGCCGGTGAGCACCGCCACCGCGACCGTGAACATCAGCGCCGTCGCCGCCGCCGCCGTCCGGAAGTGGTGCCGGCCGGCGGCGCGGAAGGCGTAGCGGCCCGAGAGCGGCAGGGCACGTCCGGCGGCTGCGGCGACCTGGACGAGGTGCGGCGTGGCCCACACGACCCCCGCCAGCAGCAGGAGCAGCCCGAGCCCGGACACGAAGGGCCCGATGGGGTTCTCGCTGCCGCGCGGGGCGAACCACCGCGAGGTGAGGTAGCCGCCCGCGACGAGGACGAGCAGGCCGATCCCGGCCAGCACGAACGACCCCCGGTGGGGACGGACCGCCCGGAGCCGGAGCGGGAACCGGCCCGACAGCGCCTGCACCGGCGTCACGCGACCGAGGCTCCAGGCCGGCACGAGGGCCGCCACCACCGCGGTCAGCGACCCGAGGACGGTGACCGCGACGACCGCGGGCCAGGGGACCTCCGAGGTGTGGAGCACCAGGTCGAAGCGACGCTCGGCCCACCGGCCGCCGGCGAGACCGAGGGCGGTGCCGGCTGCGGCCCCGACGACGGAGGCCGTCACGCCCAGCACGAGACCCTGGGCGAGCATCAGCCTCCGGACGTCCTTGCCGACGCCGCCGTTGGCCGCGATGAGACCGAGGTCGCGCAGCTGCCGGCGTCCCGCGACGGCGAAGGCCGCCCCCACGACCAGCACGACCTCGACCAGGCCGACGAGGATCGCCAGCGCGCCCGCGGCGACCGACTCCGCGTCGGGACCGGAGCCGCCCTGGCCCCAGCGCTCGGGATGGAGGATCGCGTCGCGGGCCTGCATGGCGACACCGTCGGCGGCGAGTCGGCGCACCAGCGCCTTGGTCTGCGGGGTCGACAGCTCGGGCAACGAGACGAGGAACGCCGGTCCCGCGTTGTCGTCGAGGTCCTGCTGCAGCGGCAGGCCGGGCCGCCCGAGGATCCGGAGGTAGGGGCCGTCGGTGGCGACGGTGCCGACGACGGCGACGCGCGTGCCGTCGGCGAGCTCGAGCGCGGCGTCCTCGGTCGGGCGACCGCCGGGGCCGAGCAGGTCGAGCACCTTGGCGGCGCCGTGGCCGACCAGCACCTCGCCGGCGGTCCGGGGCTCGCGGCCGGTGACGACGCGAGCCATCGAGTCGGCCAGTGCCTCGTCGGGGATGCTCTGGGCGAAGGCCGAGCCGCCGGTGGCGAGCGCGAGGGACCCCGAGACCGGCCCGGGCTGCATCTGCGAGCCCCTCGGCAGGAGCTCGTCCAGCTGCACGGTGGCCGGGTCGCGGCGCACCCGCTGCTTGCCGCCGAAGGGGATGGCCGCGCCGTAGGTGGCCGGCTCGGCCTTGACCTTGGTCCAGGGGCTCACGCGCACCAGCGCGTCGGCGTCGCCCATCTGCTCGGTGGCGAAGGTCTCGGGCGTGCTGCGGCCGTTGTGCACCGTGACAGCAAGCGCCGCCGCCACCATCACGGGGAGCATGACGAGCAGGAAGGTCAGACCGGCCCGGACCGGATGACGGGCGAGGTCGCGCCGGGCGAGACGGATCGCCGGGCGCCAGGCTCGTGGGCTCATCGGCGGCCGCCGAGCACGAAGGCGTCCGCGTCGACCTGCGAGCCGGCCTCGTCGACGACGGCGCCGTCGCGCAGGAACACCACGCGGTCGGCCCAGCCGGCGTGCCGCGCCTCGTGGGTCACCAGCACCGCCCCGGCGCCCGCGTCGCACCGCGCGCGCAGCAGGGCCAGGACGTGCTCACCGGTGTCGGAGTCGAGCGCACCGGTCGGCTCGTCGGCCAGGATCAGGCTGCGCTCCCCCACCACGGCGCGGGCGATGGCGACCCGCTGCGCCTGACCTCCGGAGAGGTCGTCGGGGAACCGGTCGTAGAGACCCTCCAGACCGACCTCGTCGAGGACCGCGCGCGCCTGACGGCTCGCCTCGCGCCCACGGACCCGGTCGAGCTCGAGCGGGAGGGCGACGTTCTCGGCCGCAGTGAGGCTCGGGATGAGGTTGTAGTCCTGGAAGACGTAACCCACGGCCCGACGGCGTACGGCGGCCAGCTCGGCCTTGCGCAGCGAGCCCAGCTCCTGCCCACGCACCCGGATGCGGCCGGCCGTGGCCTGGTCGAGCCCGCCGGCGAGGTTGAGCAGGGTCGACTTGCCCGAGCCCGAGGGGCCCATGACCGCGACCAGCTCGCCGGGGTGGACGGTGAGGTAGAGCCCGCGCAGGGCGTGGACCGCGGCGTCGCCGCGACCGTGGATGCGGGAGACGTCGACCATCTCGAGCACGGGGGTGACGGGGGTGGGCTCGGTCATCGGTCGCTCTCCTGGCTGGCGGGGCTGGCGGGGCTGGCGGGCCTGGTCTGGCCGGTCGGGGTGGTCGGGGCGACGGGGGCGCGGAGACCGGCCCCGGTGCCGGGGCGGGCGGGCTCGGGCGGGCGCCCGCGACCGTGGCGGGCGAGGGTGCTCTCGCAGTGGTCGAGCCACTTGACCTCGGCCTCGAGCTGGTAGCGCATCGCCTCGAGCACGAGGGTCCAGCTGAGCTCGTCGGCGGTCTTCTTGAGCCGGGTGAGGTCCTGCATCGCGACGATCGAGGCGGCGCGCTGCCGCTGGATGACCGCCGCGACGTCGACGCCGGGAACCGTGACGGCCAAGGCGAGCTTGATCGCCAGCTCGTCGCGCGGGCGGTCGGAGGTGAAGACCGGTGAGCCGAACCAGGAGGTGAGCTCGGCGCGGCCCTCGGGCGTGATCGAGTAGCGCTCGCGTCCGTCGTGGTCCTGACCCTGCGGCGCGACGAGGCCGTCGCGCTCGAGCCGGGCGAGGGTCGTGTAGACCTGCCCGACGTTGAGTGGCCAGGTGGACCCCGTGGCCGCCTCGAACTCGGTGCGGAGCTGGTAGCCGTACATCGGCTCGCGCTCCAGGAGGGCCAGCAGCCCGTACTTGATCGACATGGATACGGAGTATGCATACCGCGTAGGTGCATAGCAAGCAGGCACGCGCGTGTCCTGCCACAGGACGGACCTCGGTGCCGGTCACGCCCCCCTTGGACGTGACCGGCACCCCCGAGGCCCGGATCGGCGGCGCCGGACACCCCAGCCCGCGCCCTGCTCCCCGGCACGGCCATGCCACGACGCGCGCGACGGGCGCGCGCGACGAAACACACTTCTCGGACGTTCCCGAACAACCCGTCACGCGGCCTCCGATCGCGTACGGTCGGCCCCGGACCCGGCGACGGCCGGGAACGGACTCGGGAAGCTGGTGAGCACGACCGTGGAGCGCCCCTCTCCTCGGAGCATCCGCTGGGACCACGTCGTGCAGGAGCTGCAGCGCCTTCGCCGGTCGGCGGGCGAGCCCTCCTACGCCGAGCTGGCCCGCTCGGTCACCGAGCTGCGACTGGCCCGGGGGCTGGACGAACACTCCGCGCGCGTCGCCCGCACCACGGTGTACGACGCGTTCCGGGTCGGGCGCAGCCGGGTCAACCTCGACCTGGTCCGCGACCTGGCCACCGTGATGCGCGCACCCGAGGGCGCCGTCGAGGGCTGGCTCGAGGCCGGGGCGGTGGAGGAGGAGCGCTCCGCTCCCCCTCCGACCGAGGCACCCGAGGCGGCCGACCCGGAGGAGGCGCCCGCCACCCTGGTGGACGTCCCGGGCCCCTCGCGAGGGGTCGCGGTCGCCCTGGTGGTCGCCGCGGTGGTCGCCAACGTGCTCGGACGCTTCCTGGTGGACGGCCTCCACCTCCCGATCTACCTCGACATGGTCGGCACGGCGTTCGTGGCGGTCGGCTTCGGGCCCTGGACCGGGGCGGGCGTCGGGGTCGCCAGCAACGCGCTGGGCGTGCTGTCCAGCGGCTCCGCGTCCCTCCCCTTCGGGGTGGTCAACGCCGCGGGTGCCCTCGTGTGGGGCTACGGGGTCCGGCGCGGGATGGGCCGCACGCTGCCGCGGTTCCTCTCGCTCAACCTGCTCGTCGCGGTGACGTGCACCCTGTTGACCCTGCCGATCCTGGGCGTCCTCTACTCGGGCTCCACCGGTCACGGCGAGGACACGCTCGTGGCCAACCTCGAGGCGGCCGGCCAGGGCTTCGCGATCTCCCTCGCTGCCGGCAACCTGCTCGCCTCGCTCGCCGACAAGACGATCAGCGGCTTCCTCGCCCTGGTCGCCCTGTCCTGCTTCCCCTGGGCCCGTCGCCGCGGGCTCGACCTGCTCGCCCCACCCGGCTGACGGGCCCGGGCTCAGCGACGCACGCGGCCGAAGCCCGCGTCCCGGTTGATCGCGCGGTAGCCGCGGGCGCGGAAGGTCGTGCGGACCGTCAGCCGCTTCCCGACCAGGCGGGCGGGCACGACGTAGCGACGGTGGGACGCAACGGTCCCCGAGATCGCCCGGCCGTCGGCCATCCAGCGGTAGGACGCCTGCACACCGGCCGCCACCCCACGCCTGGTGAGGTACGTCGACGGGCGGGTCATCGCGACCGTGCGGCCCACGCGCGCGACGCCCACGCGGGCGCCGTACCCGTCGAAGAAGGCGGTCGGCATCGTGCCGGCGGCGACGTACTCGGGCTGGAAGGTGAACCTCCAGGCGGCCTTGCCCGGCTTCTGCCCGATCACGGAGATCCACACCCAGCGGCCGTAGTCGCGCTGCCGTGGCGTCCAGGTCAGCACGGGGGTGGTGCGGTCCCTGGCCTCGAGGACCGCTCCCGACCCGTTGACGTCGGCGGTCCAGTCGTCGGCGGTGAACTCCTGCGTGCGCGAGGTCCAGACCCGGGTGTCGAAGACCGTCCCGTCCTCCCAGGTGCCGTCGAACTCGATCCGGGCCCGCCGGTCCACGAAGTTGGTCCACCGGCCCGCTCGCATCACCGAGGTGTCGCTGACGCCGGACGGGTGGCCGGTGACGTGGAGGACGAAGCGCACGGGGTCGGAGATCTCCACGACCGTGCCGCTCGCGTCCTCCTCGCGCACCGAGACCGTCACCGGCTCGCCCTCGACGAAGTCCTCGCAGGACTGCTGGATGACCGGGTCGTCGGTGCCCCCGCTCGGCGAGGAGGCCCGGTCGAGGTCCTGGGTCGTGCCGTCCTCGTGCGTGACGCGCAGGCGGTAGCGCGCCGGGTCCGCGGCGAGCGTGCCGTCGGTGAGGTCGACCCGCACCGCGCACGCGATCGGCAGCCAGCCGCTCAGCCCCCCGCTCTCGTTGACCGGCTCCACCCGGGTGACGGTCAGCGGTGCGGGCGCGGCGCCGGCGCGCGAGACCGGGACCGTCTGGACGGCGCCGGTGAGGGCGAGGCCGAGCGCGATCGGGAGCGCGGAGCGACGGACGGGAAGGCGGGTCACGGGACCTCCTGGGACGGGTGACGGGTCGACCGGATTCTCAGGTGGGCGGAGGGCGCAGCACGCCACGATCCGAACTTCCCGGACACTTCCGGACGGCTCCGACCAACCCCGGACGCCCGCCCGGAGCGGGCGCCGGCCTGGCTAGGTTGGCCCCCATGCAGATCGGCGTCGCGCTCCCCCAGATGGCCCCGGACTACGCGCCGGACACGACCGTGCGGTGGGCCCGTGGGATCGACGCCGGCCCCTTCTCCTCGGTCTCCGCGGGCGAGCGGGTCACCTTCACGAATCCCGAGATGGTCGCCTCGCTGGCGGCCGCGGCGGCCGTGACCGAGCGGGTCCGCGTGATGGCCAACGTCTGGGTCCTGCCCCAGCACCCGCCGGCGATGGTGGCCCAGCAGGTCGGCACGCTCGACCAGCTCTCCGCGGGCCGCCTCACGGTGGCGGTCGGGGTCGGGGGGCGCGAGGAGGACTACCGGGCCCTCGGCAGCCCGCTGGAGCGTCGCCACCAGCGGCTCGACGAGGCCGTCGCCGAGCTGCGGCGCCTGCTCGACGGCGGCCCGGCGTACGACGGGGGCGAGCCGGTCGGGCCGCTCCCGGTGCAGGAGGGCGGCGTGCCGATCCTGGCCGGCGCGCTCGGCCCCAGGGCGGTGGCTCGGGCCGCCCGGTGGGCCGACGGGGTGAGCGGCTTCTCGGTCGCGGGCCACCGCCGCGACTTCGAGTCGGTCAACCGGCTGGCGGACGAGGCGTGGGCGGCCGCCGGACGACCGGCGCCGACCAAGGTGAGCGGCTTCTTCTGCTGCCTCGGCGTGGACGACGCGCTGCCACGGCTGCAGGCGTTCGCCGAGCGCTACCTCGGCTTCCTCGGACCGGAGCTGGCCGCTGCCCTCGCGGCGGAGGTGGAGGTGGCCGACGCCGACCGCCTGCGCCGGACCCTCGCCGAGGCCGAGGCCGCCGGGTGCGACGAGGTCGTGCTCGTCCCCGCCACGGCGGACCCGGCCTGCCTCGACGCCCTCGCCGAGGTGGTCGGTCAGAGGCGGTAGACCCGCGACGCCACGTCGCGCGTCAGCGCGGTCAGGTCGGCCTCGTCGCCCAGCACCTCCACGAGGATCCCGAGCGTGGCGGGCAGGGTGAGGGTGGGCTTGTCCATCGGGAAGTTCGAGGCCCACATGGTGCGCTCGCGGCCGAAGGACGCGTGCACGTGCTGCACGAGCGGGGCCACCGCGTCGACCAGCCGCCGCTCGCGCGGCAGGTCAGCGAGGTCGACCGCCGCCGCCCGCAGGTCACCCCCCAGCACCGGCATGCCGAGGCCGCTCATCTTGGCCACCACGTTGGGGTGGGCGGCCAGCGCCGAGACGTCCTCGCGCCACGAGGCGAGCATGTCGCGCACCTGGTGGGGGTAGCGACCGGTGTGCCGCCCCCGTGGCCCCAGCACCCCCACCGGCGTGGCGAAGTGGTCGAGCACGAACGTCGTCTCGGGGTAGCGCTCCACCAGCCCCAGCGCCTCGGGCAGCTGGTGGGCGTAGCCCCACAGCTCGAAGGACAGCCCGCGCTCGGCGAGCGCGGCGAACCCGTCGAGGAACCCCGGCTCGGACCAGACCGCGGGGGTGTCGCTGAAGTCGCGCACCGCCGGGTCGGGGTGGTGGGCCGCGCTGAACCTGACCCCGCGCACCTTGTCGCTCGCCTCGGCGTGGGCGTCGAGCACCGCACCCGCGTCGGACCAGCGCGGGTCGACGTGCACCACGATCCCGCCGAGACGGGGAAGGCCCGAGCTCCCGAAGGGCAGCGTCGCGAGCCAGCGGGTCTCCCCCACGCTCTCCAGGTGGGGCTCGTGCGGCCACACCGCCTCGATGTGCACCACCGTGCCCACCGGCAGGACACCGGCGTCCTCGGCGTAGAGGTGGGGCAGGTAGGGCTTGAGGACGTGGTGGGCGTCGCCCACGAACTCCCGGTCGGCCCGCGGCAGCAGCCGGTTGAGCCGGCGCGGCACGCGCTGGAACGGGCGGAACAGCCGCGCCTCCCGGGACACCTCGCGGGTGGTGGTCAGCGGGTCCCACTGGTGGAGGTGCGGGTCCACCACCTGCTCGGGGAGCCGGTCGAGCCAGTCGGGGTGCGCGGTCTGCGCGGGCGTCGTGTCGGTCAGGTCGGCCATGTCAGCCGACGTTAGCGGGCTCCCAGCTCCGGGCGGCGGGGTCGGGCTGCTCGGGCGGCGAGCCGAGCTCCGACTCGTCGCGCGAGGCGAGGCGGCTCGGCCACCAGATGCGCTGGCCGAGGTCGAGGTTGATCGCGGTCACCAGCACCGACCGGACGATCATCGTGTCGAGCAGGATGCCCAGCGCGACGGTCAGTCCGAGCTCGGCGAGGAACACCAGCGGGATCGTGCCGAGGACCGCGAAGGTCGCCGCCAGGACCAGGCCCGCCGAGGTGATCACCCCGCCCGTGGACCCGAGCGCGACGATCGAGCCCGCGCGCGTGCCGCGCACCTGCGTCTCCTCGCGGACGCGGGTCATCAGGAAGATGTTGTAGTCGATGCCCAGCGCCACCAGGAACACGAACGCGAACAGCGGGAAGCTCGGGTCGGTGTGCTCGAAGCCGAGGACGTGCACGAACAGCAGCGTCGAGAGCCCCAGGGCCGCACCGAACGAGAGGACGACCGTCGCCAGCAGGATCAGCGGGGCGGTGAGCGCACGCAGCAGCGCCACGAGGATGAGCAGCACCACCAACAGGATCAGCGGGATGATCACCTTGTTGTCGTGGGTGGAGGCGATCTTGGTGTCGAGGTAGATCGCCGACCAGCCACCGACCAGGCCGTCGGCCCCGGGCACGGCGTGGACCGCGTCGCGCGCCTCCTCGATCGAGGTGAAGGTCGTCGGTGACGCCACGTCGCCCTGCAGCGGCGCCTCGAAGAACGCCGTGCCGTCCTTGACGACCGGGTCGCCCGCCTTGCCGACGCCGGCGATGCCGGCCAGGGCGTCGCTGACCTGGTCGGCCTCGTCGGCGTTGGCCACCACCTGGAGGGTGTTGGACGCGTCGGCCAGGCCGTGGTCGGCCAGCATCTGCTGGCCGTCCACCGACTCGATGTCGGTGGTGTACTGCTCGGCCGTCGGGATGCCGGAGGTGTCGAGCTGCAGGGTGCCGAGGCACGCCAGCAGCAGCACTGCGGTCGTCACCGCCCACACCTTGCGAGGCGCCCGCGAGATGCGGTCCGCCGAGCGGCGCCAGAAGCCGGCCTGGGTCGGCTCGTCCGAGCCGAAGGTCGGTCGCTTGGGCCAGAACACCCAGCGCCCGCAGATCACCAGCAGGGCGGGCAGGAGCGTGACCATCACGAGGTAGGTCACCGCGACGCCGATCGCGGTCACCGGGCCGAGGCCCGCGGTGGAGTTCATCTCGGCGAAGAGCAGGCACAGCATGCCGGCCACGACGGTCGAGGCGCTCGCCAGGATCGCCGGCGCCGCGCGGTGCAGGGCGAAGGCCATCGCCTCGTGCCGGTCGTCGTGACGCCGCAGCTCCTCGCGGTAGCGCGCCACGAGCAGCAGCGCGTAGTCGGTGCCGGCGCCGATGACCAGGATCGAGAGGATCGACTGGCTCTGCCCGTTGACCGTGAGGTCGGCGTACTTCGCCAGGGCGTAGATGAGGCCCTCCGCGGCCATCAGGGCGACCACCGAGCAGGAGATCGGCAGGAACCACAGGACGGGGCTGCGGTAGGTGACCAGCAGGATCAGGATCACGATGCCGAGGGCGGAGAACAGCAGCGCCCCGTCGATCCCGCCGAAGACCTCCGAGGCGTCGGCCGCCTGTCCGCCGGAGCCGGTGATGAAGGTGGTGCCGCCGTCCACCGACGCGATGTCGCGCAGGCGGTCGGCGGTGTCGGGCATCTCCATCCAGCCGTTGGCGCCGAAGTTGAAGTTGACCAGGGTCTGCATCGCCTTGCCGTCCTGGGACGGGATCGGCCCCACGACCTTGCCCTCCACGCCCTCGAGCCCGGCGAACTCGGTGGCCTGCTCCTTGGCGGCGGCGATGTCGGCGGGCGTCAGGCCCGACTTCTTCTCGTAGGCCACGACCGTCGGGATCGTGTCGGGGTCGTAGAAGGGGGTCAGCCGCTCCAGGGCGCGGGTCGACTCGGCGCTCGCCGGCAGCCAGGAGGACGCCTCGTTGTTCTGGACGTCCATCAGCTTGGAGCCGAACGTGCCCCCCACACCGAGCGCGACGAGCCAGAAGACCAGCACCATCCACTTGGTGGAGCGCCCGGTCAGCCGGCCGGCGAACGTTGCGTGCATGACGTGCTTCTCTCGCTCAGGCGGTGCCCAGCACGGGTCCCGCATGGTGTTCCCCCGAGAAGTGGACCGCGTCCGCCCCCGGAACTCATCGGTCGAAGGTCCGGCGATCCTCCCGCGAACAGCCTGCCCGACGCCAACGACATTTCCGGTCGACCGCGCCGCGGGGACGGTCCCGGTGGTCCAGTCCGGGGTTAGGGTGCTGGACCAGGAACACCTCGTGGTCGCTTCGAGGAGGGGCGGAGATGAGCACACCCGTGGTCCGGCCCTCCACGCCCGCGTGGACCCGCGCCCTGCTGGCGGTCGCCGTGCTGCTCGTCGCGGCGTACGTCGTGTGGACGCTCCCGGGCGTCCGCCCCCGGCCGGGCTTCGACTCGCGCTTCGACGGCCTGCTCCAGGGGTCGGCGTACTCCCTCGTCGCGGTGCTCGCCGTCGTGGGGGCCCGCCAGCGGGGCACGACCACTGCCGCGTGGTGGTGCGTGGTGGCCTCGCTGGTCCTGCGCGCCGTCGGCTTCGACGTGTCCCTGGTCGGGTTGTCCGTCGGTCGCGAGCCGAACTACCCCGACTGGTCCGACGCAGCGTGGGTTCTCTCCAGCGTGCTGCTGTTCGCGGGGCTGGCCCTCCGGCTGCGCGAGCTGTCCCCCCGCCTGTCGGTGCTGGTGGCCCTCGACGGTGTCTCGGCCGCGCTGGTGGCGCTCGGGGTCGCCCTCAGTGCGCTCTCCGGCCCTCTGGGCACGTTGACCGGGCCGGGCGTCCCGCACCGCGCGATCGTGATGAACGTCGTCTACCCCGTTCTCGACATCGGGCTGCTCGTGCTCGCGGCCGCTGCCGTGGCGACGGCGCGGCTGCGCATGACCAGGTCCGACCTCGTGCTGCTCGGCGGTGTGCTCGCGATCGTCGTGGTGGACGTGACCTACTTCGTGCTCCTCGCCGAGGGGCTGTGGAGGCCTGGCACCGCGCTGAGCTCGCTGTCCCTCGTGGCGACCGCCGTCATCGCCGTCGCGATGACGACGTCCCTGCGTCCGCTCGAGCCCGCTCCCCGAGCGCCCGGCGAGCTGCCGGCCGCCGACCTGGCCTCCGGCGTCGTCGTGCCGGCGGTCCTCATCGGCTCCCTGCTCGTGATCCTCGCCTTCTCCGAGGTCGTGACGACCCCGGTCGTCCCGGCGCTGCTGTGCTACGTCGCCGGCGGGGCGCTCGCGGTGACGCGGGGCGTGCGGACCGTGCGCTCGGTCCAGGAGGAGGCCGGTCGCGCGGTGGGCGAGGCCGGCTTCGACCTGGGCCTGTTCAAGGCGCTGGTCGACGCCTCGGGCGACTTCATCGGGATGGCCGACGAGCGCGGCCGCCCGATCTACGTCAACCCCAGCGGACGTCGCATGATCGGGGTCCCCGGCGACGCCGACGTCACCGCTCTCGAGATCGGACGGCTGGCGCCCGGCGCGACCGCCGATGAGTTCCCCCGACGCTGGCGCGCGCTGCTGAGCGAGGGCAGCTGGTCGGGCCGGGCCGACCTCGTCCCGGTGGACGACGGTCCCACCGTCCCCGTCGAGATCTCGACGTTCCTCGTCGGCAGTCGCGACACCCAGGGTCGTCAGGTGGCCGGCACCATCCAGCGCGACATCAGCGAGCGGATCAGGGCCGAGGCCGCGCTGCGCGACCTCGTCGAGCAGCGCAGCCGGCTCCTGCAACGGCTGGTGCAGGCCCAGGAGGACGAGCGCCAGCGGATCGCCCACGACGTCCACGACGACCCGGTCCAGGCGCTCGCCGCCGTCGACCTCCGCCTGGGGCTCCTCCGGCGCCGGCTGGCCACGGAGGCACCCGACGCCACCGACGACGTGACGGCGCTGCAGGAGATCGTCGCCGGGGCGACCGAGCGGCTGCGCAACCTCCTCTTCGACCTGGAGTCCCTGCCCGAGGGGGTCAGCCTGTCGGACGCGCTCACCGAGGCCGCCGGGTTCGTGTTCCACGGCACCGACGTCTCCTTCCGCGTGGCCGGCGAGGACGACCTCCCGCTCCCCGAGGGCGAGCGGGTGCTGGTCAACCGGGTGGTCAAGGAGGCCCTGGTCAACGCCCGCAAGCACGCCTCCGCGACCACCGTCGTGGTCGACCTCGCCGTGCAGGACCACACCGCCGTCGTCACCGTCGACGACGACGGTCGCGGCATCCCCCCGGGCGCCGACCGCGACCGGCCCGGCCACGTGGGCCTGGCCGGCATGCGCGACCTGGCGCAGGTCGCCGGCGCCACGCTGGAGGTCGGACGGAGGCCCGAGGGCGGCACCCGGGTGCGCATGACGCTCCCCGTCGAGCACCGGGCCGACTGACAACGCCGATCGACCGTTGTCACGATGACATCAAAGGCGGACCGAACGAGGTTCCGCAGCCACCCGACGGGGTATGGGCAGGGCGGCACACCCGCCGCTCGGAGACGCGAGGTATCCGCGATGAACCTGACCAGGACCAAGTCGATCGAGCAGTCGATCGCCGACACCGAGGAGTCGGAGCACCAGCTCCGCAAGGAGCTCGGCCCCCTCCAGCTGACCGTGTTCGGTGTCGGTGTCGTCATCGGCACCGGCATCTTCGTGCTCACCGGTGAGGCCGCCGGCGAGAAGGCCGGCCCCGCGATCGCGATCTCGTTCGTGTTCTCCGGGCTCGCCTGCGCCCTGGCGGCGCTCTGCTACGCCGAGTTCGCCAGCACCGTCCCGGTCGCCGGGTCGGCCTACACCTTCTCCTACGCCAGCCTCGGCGAGCTCGTCGCCTGGATCATCGGCTGGGACCTCATCCTCGAGCTCGCGCTCGGCGCGAGCACCGTCGCGGTCGGCTGGTCGACGTACTTCGCCGACGTGATGAAGCAAGCCGGGATCACCATCCCCGAGTTCGCCTACGGCGAGGGGCACAACCTCGTGGCCGCGGCGATCGTCCTGATCCTGACCGCGGTGATCTGCTTCGGCATCAAGGTCTCCTCGCAGGTGAACTTCGTCTTCGTCGCGATCAAGGTCGCGATCGTCCTGCTGGTGATCATCGCCGGCCTCTTCTTCGTCAACACCCAGAACTGGTCGCCCTTCATCCCGCCCGCCGGCTCCAAGGGCGCCAGCGGCGGGACGGCGGTCCCCTCGCTCCTGCAGGACCTCGGGTTCTCCCCCGGCGCCTTCGGCATCAGCGGCATCTTCACCGGCGCGGCGCTGGTCTTCTTCGCCTACATCGGCTTCGACATCGTCGCCACGGCCGCCGAGGAGACCAAGAAGCCGCAGCGCGACATGCCGATCGGCATCTTCTCCTCCCTCGCGATCTGCACGACGCTCTACATCGCGGTCTCGCTGGTCGTGACCGGCATGGTGAAGTACGACCAGATCAAGGTCGACGCGCCCCTGGCCGAGGCGTTCAGGTCCGTCGGGCACCCGGGCTTCGCGACGGTGATCTCGGTGGGAGCGCTGCTCGGCCTCACCACGGTCATGATGATCCTGCTGCTCGGGCAGAGCCGGGTGTTCTTCGCGATGAGCCGCGACCGCCTGCTCCCCCCGGTCTTCGCACGGGTCAGCCCGCGGTTCGGCACCCCGGTCCGCACGAGCATGTTCACCGGCGCCGCGGTCGCGCTCATCGCGACCTTCGTGCCGCTGACCGAGCTCGCCGAGCTGGTCAACATCGGCACGCTGTTCGCCTTCGTGCTGGTAGCGATCGGGGTGATCGTCCTGCGACGCACGCGGCCCGACCTCGAGCGCGCATTCCGCTGCCCCGGTGTGCCGGTGATGCCGGTCCTGGCCGCGCTGGCCTCGCTCTACCTGATGCTCAACCTGCCCACGGCCACGTGGATCCGCTTCCTGGTCTGGATGGCGGTTGGCTTCGCGGTCTACTTCCTCTACAGCGCCAAGCACAGCCGCCTGGCCACCGACCCCAACTACGCGCGGGAGGCCGAACGCTCCTCGTCGAGCACCTGAGCCGTCGGTTCTCCGGCGGTGACCGTCACGGCGAGGCACGCGATGTCGTCGCTGGTGTGGTCGCCCTGGAACTCCAGCGCCGCGGCGAGCACCGTCTCGACCAGGGGCCGGGCCCCGGAAGGTGCCCGGCTGACGGTCTCGAGGAGGCGCCGCTCGCCGAAGAACCCGCCCGGGTTGCGGCCCTCGGTGATGCCGTCGGTGTAGAGCAGCAGGGTCTCGCCCGCTCCCAGGGTGAGGCGCGTCGAGGCGAACTCCGCGTGAGGCACCAGACCGAGGACCTGCCCGCCGGGATGGACGGCCGAGGCCTCCTGCGCACCTGACCGGAGCAGGGCCGGCGGGTGCCCGCCGGAGGCGCACAGCACCTCCCACGTGCCCTCGAGCCGACGCATCCGGACCAGCACCGCGGTGCAGTAGCGGTCGGTGTCGTGGCGCTGGAGCTGGACGTCGAGCTGGGCGAGCACCTCGACCGGGTCCGACAGCGTGGCGACCAGCACGCGGGTGGCGTGACGCACCAGGCTGGTCACCACCGCGGCCTCCACGCCCTTGCCCGACACGTCGCCGAGGATCAGCCAGCACTCGTCGGGCGAGGTCGGGAACACGTCGTAGAAGTCCCCGCCGACCTCGGCGCCGTCGCCTGCCGGCCGGTAGCCACCGTGCAGCTCCAGGCCCTCGACGACGGGCAGGGTGCCGGGCACCAGCGTCTGCTGGAGCGTGTCGACCAGCACCCGGCTGCGCCGCTCGGCCGCCTCGGCCCGGGCCCGCGCCGCCTCGGCCTCCTGCGTAGCCCGCAGCAGCTCCCGCTCGTAGCGCCTGCGCTCGGTCGCGTCGAAGACGGCCAGGCGCACCACCCGCGGTTCACCGTCGTCGCCCCTGTCCAGGCTCGCGTTGAGCAGCACCGGGAGTCGGCTGCCGTCCTTGCGCACCAGGTCCACGGCGAGCTCCCGGACGAAGCCCTGGAGTCGCAGCATCGGCGCGTAGTGGGTCTCGTGGAAGATCTTGCCGCCCTTGGTGAGCAGCGCCGTGAAGGGCTGCCCGACGACGTCGTCCACCTCGTAGCCAGTCCACGCCAGGAAGGTGGCGTTGGCCTTGGTCAGCACCCCGTCGGCGGTGGTCGAGAGATAGCCGCAGGGCGCCCGCTCGTAGAGGGCGACCGGATCGTCCTCGAGCAGCGCCCTGGCGAAGGCCTCGTCGGCGCGGGTCAGCGGCACGGGGGGCGCCTCACGCCACCTCACGCCCGAGGTAGGACCGGATCGCCTCCACCGTCTCCTCCGGGTCACTGAGGTTGGGGCAGTGGCCCGTGGCCCGCAGGGTGACCAGCTCCGCGTGCGGGAGGTGCTGCGCGACGTACTGGCCGACCTCACTGGGCGCGATGACGTCCTCGGAGCACTGCAGGACCAGCGTGGGGGCGCTGACCTGCGGCAGCACGTCACGCGTGTCGGAGAGGAACGTGGTGCGCGCGAAGACCGCGGCGACGGAGGGATCCATCCGGCAGAACGCCTCGGTGAGCTCCTGGCCGAGCTGCGGGCGGTCGGCGTTGCCGACGATCACCGGCGCCATCGCGGACGACCAGCCCAGGTAGTTGCCGGCCAGCGACTCCAGCAGCTCGTCGATGTCGGCCTGGCTGAAGCCCCCGTGGTAGCCGTCGTCGTCGAGGTAGCGCGGCGACGGCCCGACCATCACCAGCCGGGAGAACCTCTCGGGCGCGCGCACCTGGGCCAGGGCGCCGATCATGGCGGAGACGGAGTGGCCGACGTAGACCACGTCGTGCAGGTCCAGCTCGGTGACGATCCGCACCACGTCGTCGGCGTAGCCGTCGAGCGCGGCGTAGCGCTGCGGGTCCCAGAGGGACGGGTCGGCGCCGCCGGCGCCGGCGTGGTCGAAGGTGATCACCCGGTGGCCGTCCGCGAAGGCGGGGGCGACGTGCCGCCACATGCTCTGGTCGCAGCCGAACCCGTGGGCGAACAGCATCGGTCGCGCGTCTTGCGGACCGATCTCGTTGACGTTGTGACGCGCCCGTACGTCCATGACGTCGATTTCCTGTCTGGTGGAGAGCTGTCTGCCCACCCTAGTCGCCCCTCGGCCCGGTCATCCCACGCCGAAGCGGGACGTCCGGTCAGGACCGCACGGTCCGGCGGCGTACGTCGGCGACGACGTCGGTCAGCGAGCCTCCGGCGGCAACCACCTCCCGCTGGCGGGCGGCGCCCGTGCCCCGGGTCAGGAGGGCCTCCAGACCACGCCGTACCAGGTCGGCGTCGCCGGCCGCCTCGAGGGACGCCGCGACGAGGTCCGTGAGCTGGTGCACGGCCTCCGCAGCCGCGACGAGCTCGTGCGACACCGGTGAGACCAGCCGGTCGTCCAGCCCGAACCGGGCCGCTCGCCACGCCGCACCCCGCAGCTCGTCCACCCGCCAGGCGGCGGGGGGCTCGTCCGCCCGTGCGGCGAAGTGGCCCACCAGGGCGCGCGTCAGTGCCGCGACGACCATCGCGTCGTCGAGGTCGGTGCACACGTCCGCGACGCGGAGCTCGACCGTCGGGTAGCGGTGCGAGAGTCGTACGTCGAGGTTGACCAGCCCCTCGTCGAGCGCGGCGCCGCCGGCGACCATGGAGTCGACGCGGGCGCGGTAGCCGGCCGCGTCGCCGAAGAGCTCAGCGGGTCCGCCCGTCGGCCACGTGTTCCACACCCTCGACCGCCAGCTGGCATGTCCCGTGTCGGACCCGTGCCAGAAGGGCGAGTTGGTGCTCAGCGCGAGCAGGACGGGAACCCACGGACGCACCCGGTCGATCACCGCCACGCCCTCCTCCGGGCCGGCCACCTCGACGTGCACGTGCATCGCACACATCAAGGACGCGCGCGCCGTCTCCCCGTAGTGATCCTCGACGGCTGCGTAGCGGTCGCCCGGCGAGACCTCCCGGCCGCTCGCAGCCGTGGCGAGCACAGGACCTGGGACGGCCAGGGGCGCCACCCCCATCGTCGCTCCGGCCCCGGCGACGCGCGCCCGGCCGTCGGCCAGCTCGCGTCGGACCGCCGCGACCTCGACCTGCGGCGCCGTTGCCACCTCCACCTGGGCGAGGAAGAACTCGTGCTTGAGGGCAGCCCCCTCACCGGCGCCCTCACCGGCGCCGAGCCGGCCGCACTCCGCGAGCACCTCCCGCGCCACCGGGAGCACCTCGCCGGTCGCCACGTCGCCCAGGAGGAGCTCCTCCTCGACCCCGAGACGGCGGAGTGTGGTCACACGCTCCCGCCGCCGGGTCCCTTGTCGCGGAGCCCGAAGGCCGGGTCGTCGGCGACGGAGGAGGCCGGCGCGCGACGCGTGCCCGGCTCAGGTCCCGAGCCGCGCCGGCTCAGCACCAGGAGCAGCGCGACCATCAGGACGACGAGGGCGATGCCCACGACGATGAGGAGGGTCATGGGCCGATTCTCACCCGCGCACGGTGGCGGCGAGGGGAGAAAGCGACAGCCGCCCCGACGTGTCGTCGGAGCGGCTGAGGCCAGAGGGATCGGTGGAGCTGGCGGGAATCGAACCCGCGTCCTCGAGCGCAGTGCCAGGTCTTCTCCGGGTGCAGTCTGTGGAAACGTCTTCTCAGTCCCGGCGCTCGCACAGACACGTCGCCGACGGACTCATTCGGATTTGAGTCCCACGGCACCCTTCCGACGAGAGCGACGCAGCAAGCCTCCTAGATGAGGCCAGGATCTGAGTCGGAGGCGACCTCAGCCTGACCCGTCACGCTCGCTGTCAGGCAGCGAGGGTGAGCGAACTGCGCTTAGCGTTGGCAGTTGTAGTTTTCCAGGCAGCGTTCACGAGATGAGCCTGGATCCTCGACCCGCTTCCCCTGGGACGTACGTCCCAAGTCGAAACCGATCAGCCCCTCTTGAGTTGTGTATCCATCCTACGGGTCAACTCCCCCAAGACCCAGCGCATTCCCTGGCGCAGGGTCAGCCCATGCCCTTGGCGCGGCGTCCGATCGCGATCTCGGTCTCCCGCTTGGCGGTGCGCTCGGCGATCGCGTGCCGCTTGTCCCAGGTCTTCTTGCCCTTGGCGAGACCGAGCTCGACCTTGGCGCGGCCGTCGACGAAGTAGAGCTGGAGCGGGACGAGCGTGTAGCCCTTCTCGCGCACCTTGCCCTCGATCTTGTCGATCTCCTCGCGGTGCAGCAGCAGCTTGCGCCGCCGCCGCGGCGGGTGGTTGGTCCAGGTGCCCTCGGCGTACGTCGGGATGTGCACCGCGTGCAGGTAGATCTCGCCGTTCTCGATGTCGGCGAAGCCGTCGACCAGGGACGCGCGGCCGGCCCGCAGCGACTTCACCTCGGTGCCCTGGAGGACGATGCCGGCCTCGTAGGTGTCCTCGATGTGGTAGTCGTGGCGGGCCTTCTTGTTGGACGCGATGAGTTTGCGTCCGGTCTCCTTGGCCATGGGGCAAGCCTATCGGCGTGGTCTCGACGGACTCGACCACCGTCAGGCAGTCAGAACCACTTCATCGGGTCGACGGCCTTGCCGTTCTCCAGCACCGTGAAATGCAGGTGGCAGCCGGTCGACCAGCCGGTGTTGCCGACGTAGCCGATCACCTGACCGCGCTTGACCCGCTCACCGGTGGCGACGGCGTAGCCCGAGAGGTGGTTGGAGATCGTCGCGACCCCGACCCCGAAGTGGACGCCGTGGTCGATGACGATCCGGTTGCCGTAGGCCGTCTGGTAGTACTCCGTGAGCACCTTGCCTCGGGCTGCGGCGCGGATCGGCGTCCCGCAGGACACACCGAAGTCGGTGCCGTCGTGCAGGGAGCGGTAGCCGTAGATCGGGTGGATCCGCCAGCCGAACGGCGAGGTGACCGGGCCGTCCACCGGACGGTCGAGGAAGCCGTTGCCGGTGACCGGGCCGGTGTAACCGGCGCCCTTGGAGGCCTGCGCCGCGATCAGGTCGGCGATCCGGTCGCGCTCGACGATGAGGTGCTTGAGGACCACCAGGTCGGCCTTCTTGGCCTCGAGCGCGGCGTTGCGGGCCTGGGCGCGCAGGTCGACCATCTGTGAGACCTGGGACTCCGCGGCCTCGGCCTGGAGCTCCAGCGACTGCTTGGTGGCGAGGTTGGCCGCGGCCTCCTGGCGACGCTGGGCGACCTCCTCCTTGGCGGCCGCCATCTCCTGGCGGTGGACGTCGAGCAGCACCTTGGTCGCCTCGAGGCTGTCGAGGATCGCCGACTCCTTGTTGACCACGCTGCTCGAGGCGCTCATCGAGCCGGCGATGTCGGCGGGGTCGCCACTGGTGAAGACCATCGACAGGCCCATCAGTCCGGGGTCGCCCTGCTCGTAGGAGGAGGCCACCATCGCCCGCAGGTCGTCCTCCTGCGTGGCCATCTCGGCCTCGCCGGCGGCGAGGTCCTGCTGGGCCTTGGCCAGGCGCGCCTCGGCGGCGTCCAGTCGCTGCTGCATGAGCCGGTCGAGCGCCTCGGCCGCGGCGAGCTCCCCCCGCGTCTGGCTGAGGTGGGCGCGGGCGTCGACCAGGTCGCTCTGGGCGCTGGCGAGGGCGGCCGTGGCCGCCTTGAGCGCGGCGCTGGACTCCTCGGCCTCGTGGTCGGCCTTGTCGATCTTCTTCTCGACCTTGTGCTTCTTGTCCTTCAGCTTGTCGCCCCGCTCGGCGGCGTGCGCCGGGACGGCGACCACCACGGCGCCCGCAGCCAGCGCCGCGAGGGCGCGCAGGGACGCGCTGGGCCTGACGGGGAAGTGGTGGAGCACGGGTTCCTCGGGTCGACGGTCGGGAGTCGCTGTGCGACGGCCCATGCTACGGGGCAAATCGACCAGATCGGCGTCAAACCCTCAGGTAGCGGCGCGTCAGCAGCAAAGTGGGGACCAAGGTCAGCAGCAGCCCGACCAGGGTCATGGCGACCAGGGCCACCACGCCGTCGGAGTAGTCCACCCAGGCCACGATGGAGGAGTTGGGTCGCAGCACGCGGTAGACGACCAGATAGAGGAAGCCGAAGACCGCGCCGCCGGCGAGCGCCACCCCGAGGACGGCCGCGACCAGCGACTCCAGCAGGAACGGCAGCTGGATGTAGAGGCTGGAGGCGCCCACCAGGCGCATGATCCCGATCTCCTTGCGGCGGGCGTACGCCGCGAGCCGGATCGTGTTGCCGACCTGCAGGATGGCGGCGAAGAGCAGCACCGCCGCGATGCCGATCGCGCCCCACTTGAACGCGGTGATCCAGAAGTAGATCGGTTGGAGGATCTCGCGCAGGTCGCGCACGGTGCCCACGCCGTCCATCGACCCCACCTGCGCGCGCAGCTCACGGAACTTGCGGGGGTCCTTGAGGGTGACCCAGTAGGACTCCGGAAGGTCCTTGGGCCGGATGGAGTCCAGGACCTGCTGCTGGCTGTCGTCGTTGCCCGTCTGCAGCTCGCGCCACTTGGCGTAGGCCGTGCGGCTGTTCTCGAAGCGGAACGACTTCACCTCGTCGGAGGCGCGCAGCACCTTGACCACCGCGGCCTTCTGGGCCCTGGTGGTCTTGCCGTCGATGCACGCCGCGCGGGGCGAGTTGTCGGTGCACAGGAACACCGTGATCTGGAGCCGGTCGCCCCAGAACTTCTCCGCCTTGTCGGCCTGCGCGTTGAGCAGCAGGCCGAGGCCGACGAGGGTGAGCGAGACGAAGAGCGTCACGACCACCGCCACCGTCATGGAGACGTTGCGCCGCAGCCCGTTGCCGAGCTCGGAGAAGACGTAGGTCAGCTGCATCAGTGGATCTCCCGGTCCGCGCTCAGTGCTGGTAGCCGTAGACGCCGCGCGCCTCGTCGCGGACGACGCGGCCGCCCGACAGCTCGATCACCCGCTTGCGCATCTGGTCGACGATGCCGACGTCGTGGGTGGCCATCACGACCGTCGTGCCGGTGCGGTTGATCCGGTCGAGCAGCTTCATGATGCCCACCGACGTGGTCGGGTCGAGGTTGCCCGTCGGCTCGTCGGCGATGAGGATCATCGGCTTGTTGACGAAGGCGCGGGCGATGGCCACGCGCTGCTGCTCACCACCCGACAGCTCGTCGGGCAGCCGGTCGCCCTTGCCCTCCAGCCCCACCATCTCGAGCACCTCGGGCACCGTCTGCCGCACGTGCGAGCGCGGCTTGCCGATCACCTGCAGCGCGAACGCGACGTTGTCGTAGACGGTCTTGTTGGACAGCAGCCGGAAGTCCTGGAACACCGTGCCGATCTGGCGGCGCAGGGCCGGCACCCGGAAGCCCGGCAGCTTGTTGATCTCTCGGCCGTCGATCAGGACGTGCCCGCTGGTCGGACGGGTCTCGCGCAGCACCAGGCGCAGGAACGTCGACTTGCCCGACCCCGACGCCCCGACGAGGAACACGAACTCGTCCTTGTCGACGTGGACGGAGACGTTGTCCAGCGCGGCACGGCGCTGGCCGGGGTAGGTCTTGGTGACGCTGTCGAACGTGATCACAGTGGCTCCAGCGTAGGTCGCGCCCTCCGGGCCGGGCCGGGACCACGCCGAGAGATCAGGATCAGCCGGGTCAGCCCGCGACGGCGGCGTGGTCGGCGCCGCGGCGCCAGCGGATGCCGGCCTCGATGAAGTCGTCGATCTCGCCGTCGAGGACCGCCTGCGGGTTGCCGGACTCGTGGCTGGTCCGCAGGTCCTTGACCATCTGGTAGGGGTTGAGCACGTAGGAACGCATCTGGTCGCCCCAGCTCGCGGCCACGTCGCCCTTGAGGTCCTTGAGGTGCGCGGCCTCCTCGGCCTTCTTCATCGCCAGCAGCTTGGCCTTGAGGATCACCATCGCCGAGGCCTTGTTCTGCAGCTGGGACTTCTCGTTCTGGCAGGAGACCACGGTGCCCGTCGGGATGTGGGTGAGCCGGACCGCCGAGTCGGTGGTGTTGACGCTCTGACCGCCCGGGCCGCTGGAGCGGTAGACGTCGACGCGGATGTCCTCGTCGGGGATGTCGATCTCGTCGGTCTGCTCGAGCACCGGCACGACCTCGACCGCGGCGAAGCTGGTCTGGCGGCGACCCTGGTTGTCGAAGGGGCTGATCCGCACGAGGCGATGGGTGCCGGCCTCGACCGACAGCGTGCCGTAGGCGTAGGGCGCGTGGATCGCGAACGTGGCCGACTTGATGCCGGCCTCCTCGGCGTAGGAGGTGTCGAAGACCTCGACGGGGTACTTGTTGCGCTCGGCCCAGCGGGTGTACATGCGCATCAGCATCTCGGCGAAGTCGGCGGCGTCGACACCACCTGCTCCCGAGCGGATGGTCACCAGGGCCTCGCGGACGTCGTACTCCCCGGAGAGCAGGGTGCGGACCTCGAGGCCCTCGACCGCCTTGCTCACCCGGCCCAGCTCGACCTCGGCCTCGGCCATCGAGTCGGCGTCGCCCTCCTCCTGGCCGAGCTGGACGAGGACCTCGAGGTCCTCGAGGCGGGCCCGGAGCCTGGTGAAGCGGTCGAGCTCGCCCTGGAGCGCCGAGAGCCGCCCGGTGACCCGCTGGGCGTTGGTCTGGTCGTCCCACAGGTCGGGAGCCGCGACCTCCTCGCCCAGTGCGGCGATCTCCGTCCGCATCGCGTCGAGGTCGAGCACCTGCTCGATGGTGTGCAGGGTCGCCTGCAGCTCTTTGATGCGCGCGTCGAAGTCGGGTCCGGCCATGATGGACGAGCCTACCGGCACGGTCGCCCTTAACCCCTTAGGGGGACGCGGGGCTCCGCATGTCGACCTCGGGGCCTGGCAACGCTTGGATGGGAGCAGGTCCGAGCGGGGGGCAGGAAGATGTCATCGATCCGAGTCGTCGCCATCGACGACCACCCGATCGTCGTCAAGGGGATCCGCCACAGCGTCCTCGACGCCGAGGGGGACCTCGAGTTCGTCGGGGTCGTCGACTCCGTCCTCGACGGCACCCCGCTCCCCGACGCCGACGTCGCGCTGCTCGACCTGCGCCTGCGCGACGGCTCCCGCCCCCGCGACAACGTCACCGCGCTGCTCGAGCGCGGCATCCAGGTGCTCGTCTTCACCGCAGGCGGTGACATCCCGCAGATGTCGGACGCCGTCATGGCCGGCGCGCTGGGCATCGTCCTCAAGCACCAGACCGAGGAACAGCTGATCGAGGCCATCCACACCGTCGCCGAGGGCAGCACGTTCCTGTCCCAGGAGCTGGCCGAGGTCCTCCACCAGTCGACCGCGCTGCGCCCCCACCTCAGCGACCGCGAGATCGAGGTGCTCGGCGCGCTCAACCAGGGCCTGGTCACCAAGCAGGCCGCCCGACGGCTCGAGGTCAGCGAGTCGACGATCAAGGAGCACCTCAAGCGGATCCGCAAGAAGTACACCCAGCTCGGCCGCTCGGTGAACACCCGCGTCGAGCTCATCCAGCGGGCCACCGAGGACGGCTTCATCCGGAGACCGAGTGATGAGTGAGCCCTCTCCCCCCTCCCCCGGCACGGTCCGGTGAGGCGCGGGCTCGACGCCCTGCGCATCGGCGCGATCCTCCTCACGGTGGGGGTCGTGATCGTGGCCGTGCCGGCGTCCGCAGCGCTGGTGATGCAGCGCGACGCCACCCCCTGGTGGTTCGAGGTGCCCGTCTGCGCCCTGCTCGCGCTCGGCGTCCTGCTCGCCGCGGCCGCCGCCGTCCGCGGCGTGCGCACCACCCGCCTGGCCGCCCGGGTCCACTCCGGCACGGTGCTGGCCGCCACCCTCGGCCTGCCCCTGGTGACTGGCACGACGTACGCCGAGGGCACGCCGCCCTGGGTGCACGCCTATGTCCCGAGTGCCATCGCGGCGAGCGTGCTGGTGACGCGCCGCTGGGTGCCCAACCTGGTGGTGGGCTCCGCGCTGATGCTCGCCGACCTGCACCTGCGGTCGGTGGTCTGGCCGGTGTCGACCCAACGGGCCGCCAACGACCTGCTGTTCGAGGTCACCGTCCTCGTGATGAGCGCCGCTGTCCTGTCCTCGATCGCGCTCTCGCAGCGCGCCCTCGAGCAGGAGGCCGCCGCCACCGCCGAGCGCTTCCTGCTGGCGCGCGCCAGCGAGCAGCTCGGCAGGCGCAGCGCCCAGTGGGACGCGCTGGTGCACGACGAGATCCTGGCCGCCCTGGAGACCATCGCCCTCGCCCCACCCGAGGTCGACGAGCGCGCGCTCGCCCGCGACACCATCGCCGGCCTGCAGCAGGGGCCCCCGACGGGCGACGTCGACCACGTGGCGTTCCGCGGGGCCGTGCTCGAGGCGGTCCTGACCGAGTACCCCACCGCCTCCTCGCGCTGCTCCGCCGCCCCCGACGCCCGTGACCTGCCACCCGACGTCGCCGAGGCGCTGCTCATGGCCGTCACGGAGGCGCTGCGCAACGTCGCGGCCCACGCCTACCCCACCTCGTCGGGGCGGGGGCTCGCCGCCGCCCCCGGTGACGGTCCGGTCACGGTGCGGCTCGTCCATGGCCCCGACCGGGTGTCGCTGGAGGTCTCCGACCAGGGCCGCGGGTTCGACCGGGCACGGGTGGGACCCACCTCCTTCGGGCTCGCCCTGTCGATCGAGGGACGGGTGGGCGCCGTCGGGGGGCTCGCCACGGTGAGCTCCCGGCCGGGCTCGGGCACCACGGTGCGGGTGCAGTGGCCCGCTGACGGGGCGCGGTGACCGGCGCATGACCGACGTACGCCGGGTCACGCTGCTCGCTGCCCTCCTGTGGATCTCGCTGCACCTCACCGAGGCCGTGCTCTACGCCGACGAGCACCGCAGCGCGCCGTTGCTGGGCGTGGCGATCCTGCTCGCCGTCGTGCTCGCAGGGGCCTCCCTGACCCCCCTCATCTCCTCGCAGCCCGCGACCCTCGACCTGCGCCGCGGCTCGGTCCTCGTGGTCGGTGCGGCGGCGATGGCCCTCTGCGTGCACCCGTTCCTCACCCCGGCCGGCCTGGCGGGCTACGCCAACTGGCCGATGGGCGAGATCGGCGTGCTCGTCGCCACCCTGGTCCTGCGCGAATGCGTGTCGTGCGCGCTCGCGACGACCGTCGTGGTCGTCGCGAGCAACACGGTCGCGGTGGGTCTGACGCCGACGGTCGGCTGGATGCAGGGCCTGTTCCTCAGCGTCCCACCCCTGACCTGGCTCCTCGGCTCCCTCGGCATCCGCAGCGTGCTGCGGCGCAGCGCCGACCTGCGTGAGGCCTACGTGCGGCGAGGCTTCACCTTCGCCGACGAGGAGCGGCTGCGGCGCGCGGTGCAGGGCGCCGACGACGCCCGCCGCGAGGAGCTGAGGTCCCGGGTCGAGCCCCTCCTGCGCCGCGTGGAGCGGGAGGGCGGCACCTCGAGGCTGCGCACGGAGGCCCGGCTCGCCGCCGAGGACCTGCGCGACACGCTCAAGGCGCGGTCGCTGCTCACCCGGTCGCTGCGTGACCAGATCTCCGACGCCCGTGCCCGGGGGGTGCGGGTCACGGTGTCCTCCGGACCCGCCACCGACGCCGCCGAGCCCGCCCTGCTCGACCACACCCGCGAGCTGCTCGAGCTCCTCCTCGCCGAGGCCGAGCTCGGCACCACGCTGTCGTGCCGGACCACCAGCGGCCCCCCCGTCACGATGCTCCTCGTGCGCGCCCCGACCGCACGGGAGACCGACCGCATCCGCCGGGTCGTCGAGACCTCGGGGAGGCTCCTCGAACGGTCGCAGGGTGGCCTGCGGGCCGTGCTGGAGGAGTACGACGGCGAGCTGCTGCTCGAGCTCCGGCAGAACTGAGCGGCGTGGGGGTGCGTCCGTCCATCCCCCCCTCGAGACGGACGGACGCAGCCGGACGTCGGGCAGCGACGTCGTGGCCAGGGTCCCCGGCGAGGAGGCCGTCCACCAGTCCCCGAAAGGGGGGGACCGCAGGTCAGAGGCCGCGCAGGAGCAGCAGCGTGACGTCGTCGTCGATCGAGGTGCCGGGCGAGCGGTGCAGGAGCTCGGCCAGCGCGGCCTCGACGACGGGGTGGTCGACCAGGGTGCGCTCGGTGAGCTCGACCAGGCCCTGGAGCGAGACGTCGACCTCCTCCTCGCGACGCTCGAACATGCCGTCGGAGACCAGCAGGAGCGCGTCGCCAGGGCCCATCGTGAGGCGGGTGGAGCTGATGTCGTGGCGGCGGGCCAGGCCGATCACGCCCAGCGGTGGCAGCGAGTCGACCTCGAGCAGGTGGGTGCGGCCCGAGATGCGGACCACCGGGTTGGGGTGACCGGCCGAGGCGACCTCGACCTCGCCCGTCGCGGGGTCGAGCACGGCGACCACGACGGTGGCGATGACATCGGGTGAGAGCGTGGCGGTCGCCTGGTCGACGCGGCGCAGCACGCGGACCGGGTCGGCGTCCTCGACGGCGTAGGCCCGCACGCTGCTGCGCAGCTGGGCCATCGCGCTGGCGGCGGCCAGACCGTGGCCCGCGACGTCACCGACGACCAGCAGCCGGCGGCCGTCGGACAGGGGCACGGCGTCGTACCAGTCGCCGCCCACGCCCGCGGAGGCCGGACGGCTGCGTCCGGCGAGGCCCCAGCCCGGGGACTGCGGCAGCCTGTCGGGCAGCAGCGACTGCTGGAGGGTCTCCGCGACCAGGGCGACCGTGCGGTGGCGGTTGTAGAGCACCGACATGAGCTGGGCGCCGAGCTGCTGGCCGGCCTCCTGCTCGGGCTCGGCCCACTCCTCGGCCTTGCCCCGCACCGTCTCGCGCCACAGGGCGAACGACCCGCGCGGGGAGAGCCGCGGCACCCCGTCGCCGTCGACGCGGAGCTCCTTGAGGTGGGGGTTGCCACCCCAGTTGACCGTGTGGACGACCTCGGGCCGGAAGAACATCACGTCCTGTCCGTCGGCCAGCCGGAGGGCGAGCAGGCCGCTGGCGAGCGGGGCGAGGTCGGCCAGCGACGGCTCGTCGAGCGGGAGCTTGTCGGTGTGCAGCATGAGCTCGGAGGGCTGCACGTCGACCCACTGCCGCAGTCGCAGGACGTCGTCGGGCGCCGGGGAGTCACCGGCGGTGGCGACGTGGCCCTCGAGCGACCAGGCCATGCCCGTGGCGCCGAGCATGCGCATCAGCTCGGGCGCGGCAGCGGTCAGCAGCCCGTCGAGGTCGCTGTCGCGGCTGCTGGCGGCCTGGGCGAAGGCGACCAGCGCCTCCTGGATCACCCGGGAGCGCGCCGTGCGCTCGTCCTGCTCGCGGCTGGCCAGCAGCAGCGAGAGCGTGTGGGCGAGGAACTCCGAGGTCGCGCGGATCGACGCCGGCGGCACGAACGGACCGGAGTAGTGGTGGCACGCGATCAGCCCGGCGAGCTTGCCGCCGATGATGAGCGAGACCGACATGGAGGCGGTGACGCCCATGTTGGAGAGGTACTCGCAGTGGATGGGCGACACGCTGCGCAGCGCGCTGCCCGACAGGTCCAGCGAGCCGCCGTTGACCGGGTCCAGCGGGGGCTCCAGCGGCGCGTTGACGGCGTGGACGTCGCGGATGAAGCGCAGCCAGTTGGTCGTGTAGAGCGCACGGGCCTGCGGCGGGATGTCCGAGGCGGGGTAGTGCATGCCCAGGAACGGCTCGAGGTCGAGTCGCCGCGCCTCGGCCACGACCTGGCCGTTCCACTCCCGGTCGAAGCGGTAGACCATCACGCGGTCGAAGCCGGTGAGCTGGCGGAAGATCTGGGCCGCGCGGTCCAGCAGCTCGACCACACTGGGCGCCTGGCTCAGCCGGGTCACGGCGGTCCGCACACCGGTGAGGGTGTTCTCGGTCAACGGGGACTCGGTGGCCTGCTCGAGCTCGATGATCCAGACGCCCTGCCAGTGGTGGGCGAGCAGGTCGTAGACGACCGGGCGTCCGGAGCCGTCCGGCACCATCACGCGCCACGGGGAGATCGTGCGGTCAGCGGCGGGGTCCGCCATCGCGCGCGCCAGCACGCGGCTCGAGGAGGGGTGGAAAAGGTCGGCGACCGGGACGCCGAGCAGGTGCTCGGCCTCCACGCCGAAGACGGCGGCGCAGTTGCTGCTGACCTGCACCACGGTGCCGTCGAGGCCGGTCGTGGTGAGCAGGACGCCGTGCGGCTGGACGCTGCCGGGGATGTGGATCGGCTCGCGCTCGCAGTTGGTGAGGTCGATGTCGGCACCGACCGGGAGGAAGCCCTCGGCGACCTCGGTGGCCGTCGCGTCGCTCACGAGGCCCTCCGCCCGTCGACCAGTGCGTGCAGGGCACCGAAGACGCCGGCCGCCCGGTCCGCGGCCGCAGCGGCCAGGTCGAGGTGGGTGCTCGGGTGGGCCCGCGCCAGCGGCGCGCCCAGCAGGGACACCACCGCACCCCACAGGCGGGCGGAGTCGCGCGAGGCGGCGTCGGTGAGACCACGCCGGGCGCCGGGCGCCACGTCGTCGGGCAACCCCCGCAGCAGGACCCGGGCGCCCTTGGACGACCCGGCGAGGAGGTAGAGGGTCGCCAGGCCGTGCGCGTCGTCGTACTCCTCGGCGAGGTGGGGGTCGGGCGCGGTCGCGCCCAGGCTCACCAGGTCGTCGGCGAAGAGGCCGGCGCGGGCGGGGAGCGGCACGTCACCGAGGGCGTCGCGGACCCACGGGGTGACGCCGACCCACTCGTGCAGCGGCGCCTCGACCCCGGCATGGAGGGTGGCGAGCACGTGCAGCAGCCGGAGGTAGGACGGCTCGTCGGCGACGCGACGGTCGTCGCCGGTGAGCCCGGCGTCGAGGCCGGCGTGGGGGCTCGAGGTGCGCTCGCGCAGCACGCGCAACGCGTCCGGCGGACCGGAGCGGCGCACCGGTGGCAGCACCGACGTCTCGCCGGTGGCCATGGCGTGCTCCCGAGACACGGTGACCTCCTTCAGCTGGGCGTGCGCCCCCAGGGCGTCCTCGGGTCAGCCGGGGATCACCGCTGTCGGGGCAGCGGACTCACCCTATGGGGCAGAGCTGACGGTGGTCATCACCCCCTGGGCGGGTCGGGCCCTTCGGCCCCGACCGGGACCGCCGGCACGTCAGTCGCTGACCGCGACGAAGGCCGAGGCGCGCCCGGTGACCCGGCTGCCCGACGTCCAGCCGGGCGGCACGAGCGGCAGCTCGAGCGGCGCGCGTACGACGACGTCGACGGAGTCCGCGCGCACGGTCACCTCCGGCACCAGGCCGGGATGGTCGCGTCGCGCGCCCAGGCGGTCGAGGTAGTCCGCGACCAGCGCACGGGCCAGCCCCTGGTCGATCGCGGCCCGCTCCCCCAGCCCCTGCTCGTAGACCTGCGCTCCCTGGAGCCCGTCGGCCGCGGCGAGGGCGGCGCCGTCGGCCAGGGCGTCGAGCTCCTGCCGCCGGAGGTAGGCCGCCGACGCGTCGACCACCACGACGACGAGCAGCACGGCCACGAGGAAGAACCCCACGATCAGCAGCGCGGTCTGGCCACGTTCGTCCCTCCCGGGTCTCACCTGTCCTCCCGGAAGGTGCCGTAGGAGACCGTGCTGCGGGCCTCGACCCGGAAGCTCGGCGCCTGGCGACCGAGCGCGGAGGGGACCAGCGGCAGCACCACCTGGTGCCGGACGACCGCGGTGATGAGGCTGCCGGGCGCGAGGCAGTTGGCCGGGTCGGGGCGGCACGTGACGGTCACGACCGCGTCGCCGGCCCGGATGTCGTGGTCGGCGAGGGACACCGCAGCCGCCGCGCGGGCCCGGGCTGGTGCGGAGGCCTCGTCGGGCGCGAGCGAGTAGGCCCGGGCCGCGGCCCGTGCGGCACCACTGACCGCGAACGAGCCGGACTGGACGGCGAAGACCGAGACCATCACGTAGACCAGCGGGACGAGGAGCAGCAGCGACAGCCACGTCACCTCGACGAGCGCAGAGCCCTGGTCGGTGCGGCGTCTCACGGCAGCGTCTCCTTCACGGCGTGGCCGGTGACGTCGAGGTGCAGGGCGGGGCCCCAGACTCCGAGGGCGGGCACGTCGGCGGAGACCTCGACCTCGACACCCGGCTGGCCCTGGACGGTGGTGGCACGGGCGGTGACCGCGGCCGCGAGGTCGCCGGTCAGGGCGTCGGCGACCTGCTCGCGGGCACGTGCTCGTCCGTCCTCGAGGCCGCGGTCGACGCGGGCGGCGTACCTCGCCCCCTCGGACGCGGCGGAGGTGAGGGTGTTGCGCACGTGGAGCACGAGGCCGACCTGCAGGATGCCGAGGAAGAGCGGCACCAGGACGACCAGGACCAGCACGAAGTCGACGACCGCCGCTCCCTGCTGGTCGCGACGGCCCGGTGCGGGCGGGATCACGACACCGACTGCAGCGCCTCGCGGAGCATGCGCTCCAGCTCGGGGCCGGCAACCGCCCAGAGCCCGGCCACCAGGCCGGCGGTCATGACGGTCACCAGGACCCAGCCGGGCACGTCGCCGCGCTCGTCGGCCGTGCGCCTCGACGTGCGCGCGAACAGGCTGGCGAAGAACGCCATCAGGTGGGTGACGATGAGCTGCACTGCTACCTCCAGGGTCAGGGTGTGACCAGACGGAGCCCGACGAGGCCGGGCCAGAACGCGAACATGACTGTTGTCGGAAGGACAAGAAAGACGACTGGCACCATCATCGCGATCTCGCGACGACCACCCGACTCGATGAGGGCCCGCCGCTGCGCCTCGCGTACGTCGGCCGCCTGGGCGTGCAGGACCTCGGCCAGTGGGGTGCCGCGCTCGACGGCGACGGCGAGCCCGCTGGCGAACCGGGCCACCACCGGCAGACCGGTGCGGGCGGCGTAGTCGTCGAAGGCCGTGGAGACCGGCGTGCCGGTCCGCATCGCGGCGAGGACCCGCGCGAGCTCACGCGACAGGGCACCGCGACTGCGCCCGACCACGCGGTCGAGAGCGGCCACCGGGCCCTCGCCGGCAGCGACCGCGAGGGCGAGCAGCTCGGCCAGGGCGGGCAGCTCGGCCAGCACCTCGCCCTCGTGGGCGCGCACCTGCGCGGTGAGGCGGTTCTCGCGCAGCAGCACGCCGAGCGCGCCGGCGACCAGGGTCAGGACCACCATGGGCACGACCCTGGAGGGGCTGCGGAGGGCAACCAGCACGGTCAGCGCCCCGAACCCGCACAGCGCGACCAGGCCCCAGATCGCCTGCTGCACGCGGAACTCGGCGACGGAGAGGTCGAGGTCGGCACGCTCGAGGCGGCGGCGCACCGAGGTGGCCCCACCGAGGACGTCGCCGATCCCGGCGGCCAGCAGCCCGAGGAGCCGGCGCCCGGCGGATGCGCCCGCCGGCACCCGTCCGCCGCCGAGCTCGGGCAGGTCGGTGAGGTGGCGCAGCACTCGGCCGGCGAAGTCGGGCCGGCGCCTGGCCTGGACGTGCGCGACGACCAGCAGCGCTCCGAGCGAGAGCCCCAGCCCCGCGAGCCCTCCGGTGACCGACCAGCTCACGACAGCACCCGCTTCTCGGTGGGCAGGCGACCGATCCGGAGCATGGCGCGGTAGGCGAACAGGCACAGCGACGCACCGAGGACGAGCACCACGACGCCGCCGGGCGAGGAGTAGCGCGCGATCACGTCGGGCTGGAAGGACATGAGGAGCAGGACGAGCCAGGGCGCCGCCACCGCCAGCCGCGCGCCGTTGACCGCCCAGCTCTGCCGCGCCACGAGCTCGGAGCGGGTCCGAGAGTCGTCGCGGAGGTGGGCCGACAGGTTGCGCAGGAGACGGCCCAGGTCGCCGCCGCCGACCTCGCGGGCCACCCGGAGTCCCTCGACCACCCGGTCGCCGACCGGGTCGGCCAGCCGCACCTTGAGCGCGTCGAGGCAGTCGCCGAGCCGGCCCGAGGCCTGGTAGTCACGGGCGAACACCTGGAAGGCCTCGCGCAGTGGCTCGGGACCGCGGTCACCGAGGCCGGCGAGGGCGTCCGGCAGCGAGAGACCGGCTCGGACGGCGCTGGCGAGGTTGTCCACCGCGTCGGGCCACACCTCGGCCAGCTCCTGCTGCCGCGAGCGGCCCCGTGCGGCCACCCAGGCAAGAGGGGCGTAGGCGCCCATCGCCGCGAAGACGAACGCCACCGGCACGGTCCTGGAGATCACGAGCACCGTCAGGAACGCCACGAGGAAGAGGGCCGCACTCGCGGCCACGACGGTGCGCGGTGACGTGCCGGCCAGGCCGGCCCGGTCGAGCTGCTCCCTCAGTGCGGACGCGGGACGGGCGGACCGCTCCGGCGCCGGCGTGGAGAACGCGCTCCACACCAGCAGGAGGCCGACGCCCAGCAGCAGCCCGACGAACGCCCCCATCACCGGCCCCCGAGGATGCGGGTGAGGTCGATGCCGGCGCGCGCGAAGCGCTCGGGCCGCGGAGGCGTGCCGTTGGCGCGCACCAGAGTGTCGTCGCGACGCACGAAGACGGGCTCGGTCTCGATCACGTCACCCTCCACCCGGCCGGGGACGGCCACCACCTCGTGCACGCGTCGTACGCCGTCGGGGTCCAGCCCGAGGTGGACCACCAGGTCCACCGACGAGGCCACGGTCGGGACGACGAAGCGCGCCGAGATGTTCTCCCCCGCGAGCAGCGGCAGCGTGCACATCTTGACCAGCGCCTCGCGGGCACTGTTGGCGTGCAGCGACGCCATGCCGGGCAACCCGGCGTTGAGGGCGAGCAGCAGGTCGAGGCACTCCTCGGCGCGCACCTCCCCGACGATGAGGCGGCTGGGCCGCATGCGCAGGCTCTCCTTGACCAGGTCGCGCAGCCGGATCTCGCCGGTGCCCTCGAGCCCGCTCTGCCGCGTCTGGAGGGCGACCCAGTCGGGGTGCCGGAAGTCGAGCTCGAACACCTCCTCGGTGCTGACCACCCGCTGCCCGCCGGGGATGGCGGCCGCGAGGGTGTTGAGCATGGTGGTCTTGCCCGCCTGGGTGCGCCCCGGGGTCGGAAAGCGGTAATAATGGGGGCGAGACAGGCGACCCCCGCGTGGCTGGCACCACCGGGGGTCTGGACGGCACACGAGGAGCCGACATGACCGAGAGTAGCCAGCGCCGGGCGGCGCTGTACCTGCGGCAGAGCGTGACGCGGAAGGGCGACAAGGACACGGTGTCCCTCGCCGTGCAGGAGGACCGGTGCCGCAAGTGGGCCGAGTCCCAGGGCATGAGCGTGGTCGGCGTGTGGTCCGACCCGGACACCAGCGGGTCGAAGGTCGACCCCGCGGAGCGACCCGGGTGGCGCGCCCTCGCGGAAGCCGACTTCGACTGCGTGGTCGTCTACAGGATCGACCGGCTGTCGCGGAACTTCAACGCGTTCTGGGCGACGGTCCGCGCGCTCCAGGACCAGGGCCGGTCGCTCGCGAGCGTCAACGAGGGCTTCTCGCTCGACTCCCCCGTCGGCAAGATCGTCGCCTCCGTGCTCGCGGCCGTCGCCGAGATGACCGCCGACGACATCTCGGCGCGCGTGGCCGACTCGCGCCAGAAGGTCCTGGCCGACGGGCGGGCGCCGGGCGGCACGGTCTGCTACGGCTACCGCCGCGTGCGGGCCGCGGACGGCATCGGCTACGTGTACGTGCAGGACGCCGAGACGATCGGCTGGGTGAAGGGCATGGTCGAGCGCGTGCGCCGGGGCGACTCGATCCACAGCGTCCGCATGTGGCTCAACGAGGCCGGGGCCACCCCGCCCCGCCTGGCCCGCGCGCTCCGACACAACGCCGACCTGCCGGACGGCAGGGAGCCGGTCGAGACCGAGGGGCTGCCGACGACGTGGGAGTCGTGGTCCTCCGTCGAGCGCATCCTCCGGCACCCGTTCCTGTACGGGGCGGTCCCGTCCAACCCCGGCAACGTCGGCAGCAAGCGCCGGGGCGAGGGCGTCATGACCGACGCCGTCGGGCGCGTGGTGATTCACGAGCACCTGGCCGTCATGTCGCGCGGCGACTGGACCGCGATGGTCGCCGGGCTCGACGCCGCAGACAAGCCGCAGAACCGGCCGCGGGCGGCGCGCAAGCAGACCAGCGGGCTGCTCAGCGGCCTCGTGGTCTGCGCGTGCGAGGGCCTCGACGGCGGCCAGCGCATGTGGCGGAACTTCATCAACGGCAGGCCGGGCTACAACTGCCCGAAGTGCCGCATGTCCATCAGCAACTTCGAGGACGTCGTGGTCGAGGAGTTCCTGCGGGGGTGGGGCGACACCGCGCGCATGCACCGGGTCGAGACGGCCGACGCGGGCGGCGCCGAGGACGCCGCCGACCTGGCCCTCGACATCCGCGCGCTGCAGGCCCAGCAACTCGACGCCGACGACGCCGAGTACGACTCGCTCGCGACCCAAATCAAGGCCCTGCGTCGGCAGCGGGAGGCGGCGCTCGCCAGGCGTCCAGTGCTCCGGTGGGAGTGGGTCGCGACCGGCCAGACCTACCGCGAGGCGTGGGAGGCAGCCGAAGGCGACGAGGCGGCGCAGCGCCGCGTGCTCGACGACGTGCTCTCCCGGGTCACCGTGCTCAAGGGCAGGCCCGGGCGCCGCACGCGGGAACAGGTGCGGGCGCGCCTACTGTTCGACTGGAAGCCGGACGAGTCCTGGGTGGCCGAACCAGCGTGACGGGCCGGAACCGCTCTCGCGCTGTCGGCGGCCCCACATAGGGTGCCTGACATGGCAAGCACGAACTGCGGGCACTGCGGCCGCCTGGCGTACATGGAGCCGGTCTCCCACCTCCACGCGTCACCGGCGATCGGTGGTGGAGTCTTCGCAGACGCCGTGTACAAGTGCCCGAACTGCAAGCGGCTCAACATGGCGACCGAACGGACCACCTTCTACAGCGCGGGCATGTACCCGTCGGACACCGCGGACAACCACCAGTGGTCATCCCCCAGATGGTTCCCGCGTCACCTCGAGGTCATCGAGTTCGAGGATGTGCCGACCCACATCGGCGAGGCCGCCAGCGAAGCGACTCTGTGCCTCGCCGTCGGGGCCTACCGGGCCGCAGGCGCCCTCGCTCGCGCGGTCATCGAGGCGACCGCCAAGGACAAGAAGGCCGAGGGGCGCAACCTGGAGAAGCGGATCGACGCGCTCCGCGACGGCGACCACATCCGGAAGCACACGCAAGAGCAGGCGCACGAGATCCGGCACTTCGGCAACGACATGGCCCACGGGGACTTCGTCGAACCGGTCACGAAGGAGGAGGCCGAGGAGGTCGTCGAACTCATGGCCGAGGTCCTGGACGAGGTGTACCAGTCCCCGGCCCGGCTGGAGAAGCGCAAGGCGGCCCGCGTTGCTAAGAAGGCGAAGCCTCCGGCGCCCTAGCGGTCGTCGCGCAGCGCCTGCGTCGCGCGGCGCGTGGCCTCGGTAGGGCTCTCGGCCCACGTCGCGGCGGCGCGCTCGCGCTGCTCCGGGGTGAGGCCCTCCAGGTCGTCCTCGGCCAGGACGTCGTACGACTCCGCGGCCTCCGCGCCGCTCTCACACTGCCTGCACACCGGCGCCCTCCTCGGTCAGGACGACGACGCTACCCGGCTCGCCGTCCACGACGTCCGCGGACGCGACGGCGAGGTCGCCGGGCAGGTGCCACCCGCCGGGCACGCGCACGACGCGGAGGACCTCGACGCCGGCGTCGACCTCGACCCAGGTGCCCTCGGGCAGGGCCTCCAGGGCGGCCTCCAGGGCGACGGGGTCGGACACGTCGAGGGCGGTCACGACGCCACCGCGGCGTACACGCCGGTGCCCGCGAGCGCCGCCTGCATCGTGCTCTTGGCGACGCCGTAGTCCCGCACGAGCCGGGCCAGCGTGACGCCGTCGGCGTGCCGCTGCCGGGCCGTCCTGACCTCCTCCGGGGACAGCGCGGGCATCCGGCCGACGTACGCGCCGCGCTGCCGGGCGAGGGCGATCCCCTCGGCCTGCCGGGCGCGGATCATGTTGCGCTCCAACTCGGCGAACGCGCCCATGACCTGGAACAGGCAGCGGGCGTAGGGGTCCGCGGAGTCGCGCTCGAAGGTCAGGCCCTCCTTGATGAACTCGACGCGCACGCCGCGGGCGGTCAGGTCGTCCACGGTGGCGATCAGGTCGGCCAGGCTCCGGGCGAGGCGGTCGGCGCTGTGGCAGCGCAGGGTGTCCCCCTCGCGGACGTAGGCCAGGCAGGCGGCGAGCCCCGGCCGGTCGCGGTCCTTGCCGCTGGCCGTGTCCTCGTACATCCGGTCGCAGCCGCCCAGGATCTGCCGGTCGAGGCGCTGGTCTGCGGTGCTCACGCGGCGGTAGCCGACGATGGCTGGCATGGGTGGTCCCCTGTCGTTGTCGGCCCGTCCGGGCCGGGATGGTTGAAGCGTCAACCCCAAATATGCCCAGTCCCCGGACGGTCCGCTGACGGCTCACGGGTTGACCCCAGACGGCCCGCCGGGGTCGGTGGGAAACCGCCGGGGCCGAGAAACCGCCGCGCCGGGGGTGCAGCACCGTGCGGGGCCGCCGGGCGGTTTCTCCGGCGGTTTCTGTTTCACGCCCCGTCGGGGTCGGGGGCACTGCCCCCGGCGCACTCCCAAAGCCACTTCTCTGTTCTCCCTGCTTCTGCAGGGAGCAAGATCGACCCCAACCCAGGTAGGCCCGGAAACCGAAACCGCCCACAAAACCGCCCAACCCCCGGCGCCCCCGGAGCGGGCGGTTTGCGGTTTCCCGCCGGCCCCCGGGGCGCCCCGGCCGACAGGCCCGGCCGGGGCACCCCTGACGGCCCGCCTCAGAGCAGGTCGTGGTCGAGCCGCCACTTCTTCGTGCCGGAGCGGTGCAGCGTCACGCCGCGGTGGACCTGGCCCTCGTGGTCCGACAGCCACCACCCGAGCGACTTGCTGAACCCCGGCCGCCCGACCTTCTCGGCGAGCCTGCCCGGGAGGTCGTCCTCGACGATCCCGTCCTCGATCTCGACGGCGTCGCTGGTCTCGCGGGGGGTCCACGGCCGGGACCCCCAGCGCCGGAACAGCGCCTCGAACAGGGTCCCCGCCTCGTCCTCGTCGGAGAGGTTGGACCGCCGCACCGTGTCGGCGTGGTTGACGACCCCGGTGAAGCCGCCGAACGCGAGCACGCCGCGGGTCGCCTGCTGCCACTCGGCGAAGTCGTCGGACCGCCCCCCGCCGCCGGCGCTGGGCCGACCGGCCTGGACCCAGGCCGCGACCACCGTGACCATCGCGGCGAGCAGGTCGCCCCGGTGCTCGCGGACGTGGGCCTTGAGGTTGGTGTGCCGGAACGCCGTCCGCTCCTCCGGGCGCTCCATCTTGGCGTCGATCCACGACCACACCGTCCGGCGCCGCAGGTCGCCGCCGAGGGACAGGTTGTTGCCGGTGAGCACCCACACCCGGTCGTTCGGGGCGGTGACCTCCGTGTTCTCGCCGAGCAGCCGGTCGGACCAGACGTCGGACGTGAGGAGGCCCTCCAGCGCGGACGACCGCAGGGTGCCGCGCACGTTGTCGAACTGCGCGAACGCCCCCACCGTCTTGTCGAGGATGGTCGTGATCTGCTTGCGGAGTTCCTGCCCGTCGCGGGCCATCTCGGACCGGAAGACCCCGCCCACGACCTCGCGCAGGACCCACGCGAGCAGCGACTTGCCCGAGCCCGCCGACGGGGCGCCGATCGCGACCAGCGGGTAGGGCGGCGGCACGAGCACCTTCATGACCGGCGTGAGGAGCGCGGCGAGCCAGTTGGCCCGGTCGTGCTCGCTCACGAAGGGGAAGTCCGCGACGACGTCGAGCAGGGTGGCCAGCGCGGCCTCCGCGTCGGCCCGCGTCAGCCGGCCCGGCACCGCCGGCGTCTCCCGCGTCGGCAGGTAGAGCAGCCCGCTGCCGCGGTGGTAGCCGGGCTCGGAGAGCACCGACCCGTCGTGGAGCACCAGCGGCACGGTGGTCACGCCGTTGAGCCGCCGCGCGCCGCCGAGCAACTCCGGGGCGGAGAGCGCCCGGCCCGCGATGACCTCGGGGAAGATCGCGGGCACCGGCCCGGCCTTCTGCGTGGACTTGTAGACGCGGGTGTGGTGGTCGACGTACGCCGCGAGCGTGCGCGCGGACAGGCGCCGGACCTGGGCGGGGCCGTCCTCGTCGTACCGGACCGTCCCGTCCTCCTGCTCCTTCTTGCCGGCGGGCGGCACGTACCCGGCCTCCCCGACCCTGGCCGTGTAGACCAGTTCGTCGCCGCGGAGGAACATCCCGGCCAGGTCGCCGGTGCCGACGGCCCGCTTGCACCACTGCAGCGCGTCGCTGTCGTTGGCTACGTCCACCGACATGCGCTTGCGGGGCCGCTCGCCCGGCTCCGGGGCGAAGTCGTCGGCCGGGCTCCCGACGTCGCCGTCCCAGTCGTTGTCGGCAGCCGGTGCCCGCAGCCCCGCCTCCCACCCGCGCTGCAGCGTGTCGTTCGCCTTCGGCTCGTCGGGGGCGACGCCGAGGTCCGCGAACGCCTTGCGTGCCGCCTCCTGCAGCGCCTCGTGGGTGAGGTCGTCCTCCTCGGTGACGTCGTCGGGCAGCCGTGCCCAGAACCCGCCGAGCAGCACGCCCGCGTCGTAGATCCGCTTGTTGCGCTCGCCGTCCTTCGCCTCACGGAGCCAGTCCAGCGTGCCCCGCACCCGCGCTCGCGCGACGTCCGGTCGGAGGACCGCCAGGTCGACCGGGCCGTCGCTCTCCTCGACGTCGGAGGTCAGCGCGTCGACCCACGCCGCGGGGAGGGCGGCGGCGAGCGCCCAGCCCTCGCTGGGGACCCCGTCGAGCCGCTCGTCGTCGGCCGTGTGCCAGTGGTAGACCGCGCCGGTGTCGGGGTGGACGCTCGGCCACGCCACGGCGTACCGCGAGCCCCACCACACCGTCTCTACGCCCTCGCCCACGTCGCGCCACCGCAGGCCGGTGGGCACGCGGTAGAACGCGATCCGCGACCCGTCGTCGCGCGACGTTGAGTGCAGCGTCGGCGGCAGCGGCCCGAGGGCGGCCGCCAGCATGGCGACCGTCGTGTCGCCCGCGTGGCGGACGTCGACGTCGATGCCGACCACGTCCTCGGGCAGCCGGACCCCGACGTTGCCCTTTCGGCGCATCTGGGCGTGGAAGCGGAGGTCGGCGTCGGTCTCCGCGTACACGCCGCGGTGCTTGCTGCCGGTGTGGCCGGCGACCGGCGGCGACTTCGCCTTGCAGGGAAGGGAGATCGGCGCCATGCCAGCGTCGCGGTACGCCTCGGCGGCGGCCTCGTACGGCCCGGCCGGGTCGGGGAACAGCGTCATGACGCACCCCCGGACCGGAGCAGGTCGGCCAGTTCGTCGGCGTCGTCGGGGTCGATCGGCGAGCGGTCGAAGGCGGCCAGGATCTGCTCCTGCAGCCGGGCCGCGGTGTCGAGCGCGAGGGCGTCGGCGACGACCTCGGGCGGCTCGTTGTGCTTCACGGCGCGCGCGTACGCGGCCAGTGTCGTTGTCCTCGTGGGGATCACGGGAGTTTGCCCATCCGTGCGTGCGGCTTGCACGTCCACGGCTGCCGCGATGCTTGGGCCGTCCCGGAGGGCGTTCTCGCGGTCGAGGCCCCGACCGGCGGTACGCCCGTACTGGCGCCGGTGGGTGACTGCCCGTCATCCCGCAGGCTCCATCCTAGCTTGGGTTCGGCCAAGTGCGGAGACGGCCGAGCCCCGGCCGTCAGAGCAAGCGGCCGGGGCTCAGCGCACGGAGACGGGCGAACTCCGCTCCCATCATCCCGCGCGCCCGCCCCCTCGGACTTGGCCAGGCCCTGCACGGTGCCCATCTCTCGCCCGGCCAGGGGTGCCCGCGCACCTGGGCACCCGGCGGCCCTCGGCGGTCCAGAGAAGGCGCCGGCGACGGTGACGCGGGTGCCGCGCCGGTAGGCCCGGACCCTCGACGGACCGCCCTAGTAGCCCACGCGCCGGCGGAACCGCTCGTAGGCCCCCGGCGCCCCCGGCACCTTGCGGCGGGTGTTGTTGGGCACGGTGCCGAGGTCCCGCTTGCCGAGCCGCACGCCCTCCCGGGCGCCGCCGCCGCGGCGGATCTCGGTGCCGCGCAGGGCGGCCGCGTTGTTGATCGAGGGCACGCCGAAGTACGGCCGCGACATGAGGAACTCGGCGGCCATGCCGAGCACGTCGGCGATGTCGTCGTGGCCGTTGCCGGTCGAGTCGAGGGCGACCGTCTCCTTGCCGCCCGACGTCCGCGTCCTGACCACCACCGTGCCCAGTTCCGCCGTCTGTTCGGGCACGTCGAGCAGGTCGACCCGGCGCCGCTCGAACGCCTGCTGCAGGGCCGTCGCGCAGGCGTGGTTGTAGTTGGCGTCGATCGTGACCGTCTCGATCAGGACCCCGGTCTCCTGCAGCCCCTGGACCATCTGCCTTGCCTGGCTCGGGTCGATCCGCACCGGGGCGCTGCCGTACTCGGCGTGCAGCCGCGCGACCTCGTCGCGGACGTCGTCCAGGCGGACGTGGCGGCCGTGCCGCGGCAGCCACCGGGCGAGGACGTCCTGCACCACGCGGTCACCCTCGCGGTGGCACACGGTGACCACGGTGGCGTCCTTCACGACGCCGAGGTCGGCGGTCACGACGTAGGCGTGCCGCGGGTCGTACGGCCGAACGCGGACGCCCTCCGCGACCGCGGCGGCCAGGTCCTCCTCGCCGACCAGGCCGTCCTCGGGCGTCGTGAACTCGTTGAGGTGGAACATGCGGAACGCCGCCGCCGACGACAGGCCCTCCCGCTGCCGCTCCAGGTCCTCGGGCGTGCGCCACGGGGCCGGGCCGGGCGCGAGGCTGTAGCGCCAGTGCTTCGAGCCCTGGAAGGTGGTCAGCCGCCCGTGGGGCCAGGTCCCGATCGGCCCGGCCGACGTGACGATGAGGATGCGCGCGTTGCCCTGCTTGGGCAGGCCCGAGTAGACGTTGTCCCACAGGTCCTGGAACGACGCGGTGTCCTTCCAGTTCGCGAACTCGTCGAGGATCAGCAGGTGCGGGCTGGCCCCGAGCGCCGACGCTGCGTCGGAGGTCTCGACCACGATCGCGGCGTCGTTGTCGGTGCGGGTCACCCGGCTCGCGGTGACCTTCAGGGGCACGGACGGCAGGTGGGCGGCCGCGGTGCGGATCGCGGTCATGATCTTGCGGGCCTGTTCCAGGTCGACCGCGAACACCTGCACGACCCCGTTGGCGGGCACGTCGGTCAGCAGCGCGGCGAGCGCCGCGACGCCGGAGTCGGTGGTCTTCATGTAGCCGCGGGCGCGCTGCCAGACGTGCTGCCGGGAGTCGTCCCCGGCGAGCAGGGCTCGCATGTCGGCCCGCTGCCGGGCGTCGGCGACGGACCCCCACGGCGCCGGCTCGGACGTGCCCGCGACCACGCGCAGGGTCAGGGCGACGTTGTAGGCGGCCTCGCTCACCGCGTCGGCCTCGCCCGCTTCGGCGCCGTGGCCCGGGTGTACGCCGCCCACCGCTCGGCGTCCACGCGGTAGCGGCGGTGGCCTTCGAGGTTGCCGAGGTCCTCGACCTCGACGGCGCCCCCGGCCCACTCGGCGAAGCGGGCCAGGCGCGCCTCGGCCTCCTCGGCCCGGAACGTGACCACGGTCGCCGCGGTCACGCCGCGCCCCTCGCCAGGACCGCGCGGTGCAGGTCGCGCAGGGACGCCGCCGGGCCGCCGACCTCCAGCGTCGCCGCGAGCGCCGCGAGGCAGGCCGCGCACGGCTCGGCGATGCCCTCGTCGTCCGGCGTCATGAGGAAGAACTGCACCCGGTTGGCGCACGCGCGGTCACCGCAGAAGCCGCTCACCGGGCCACCGCCTCGCGCAGCACCGCGACCTCGCGCTGGAGGTCGGCCACCTGGGACCGGAGAAGGGCCAGGGGGTCCATCTCCGGCTCGGGCAGGGCCAGGTCGACCCACCCCCACGGCTCGCCCGGCGGGAGGCCGGTGGCGACCCACGCCTGCAGGCCCGGCACCCTCGCGCCAGCGACCCAGTCGATCCCCTTGGCCTGCATGGCCGCCCGCTCCAGGAAGGTCGCGCCGACCGCGCCGACGTCGCGCAGGACCTCGGCGCAGGTGGAGCACACGCAGCCGTCGAGGAAGTCCGGCCCGCGGGTCAGCGCCTTGGTCCGCACTGTGGCCCACCCGGCCGACCGGGCGACGCCGCACGCCACGCAGGCGGGCGGGTGGCCCTCCGGCGGGGCGGTCGGCGGCACCGCCCGGTCGCGGGTCGCGGCGTGGACCCGCATGTCGAGCACCTTGGCGTAGCCGAGCCGGAGGGCGGCCAGGCCGTCGGCGCCGACGTGGGCGAACGCCTTGCGCTGCGGGCCTCGCGCCCCCCGGCCGCCGCGGTCGTCGCCGCGGTCGTAGAGGACCTCGGTGACGTCGACCCCGGCCTCCTCGAACGCCTTGGCGGCGAGCACGTCGTCGGCCTCCTCCTTGCCCAGAACGCGGAGCGCGGCGCGGACGGCGAGCCCCGGGCGGGCCGGGTCGAGCGCGGCGCAGTCGTCGCAGGTGCCGACCTCGTAGCCCTGGCCGACCGCCACGCCCGCGGGCGTGCGGACCAGGCGCCGTTCCGGGCGCTGGTCGGTGGCCAGGCCGCAGACCTGGCACGCGACGGCGCTCACCGCCGCGCCTCCCTCTCGTCCAGGTCGAGCAGGCGCCGCTTGCTCTCCGGCGACCGGCTCGCCCACTGCGGGTCGTCGCGCACGCGGCGGGCTCGCAGGACGAGGCGGCTGGTGCCCCGGCCCCGCCGCGGTGACGACTCCGCGGCGAGGCTGGGGGTCTCGGTGCCCGACCAGGGGTCGGGCGGCTCGGGGGGACCGCCGTGAACCTCGCCGTTGGCGTAGCGGTAGGGCTCGATCACGGCCGGGCCTCCCCGCGGAGCAGGCGGGCAGCCTCGGCGGTCAGAGCGGCGGCATGGGCGACGACCAGGTCGCGCTCGGCCTGCACCACGCCGGGGTCGTCCTCGCATCTCCAGCGCCGGAGTGCTGCGAGGCGGGCGCACGCGGCGCTCACGGTGGGCATTTCTGACATGGAAGCCGTTCCTCTCAACTCAAGGTGTCGGCTTCCTCAGGTCAATCATTACGCGACTTCGCCGGATGCTGTGCAGCCAGGGCATCCTCCTAGCGGAGGCCAGCGGCGTCGAGCCTCCGCAGGAGCAGCGAGGCGAGGGCCAGGTAGTCCAGGGCCTCGTCCGGGGTGTCGCCAACCTCGACCTCGTGGCCGCGCGGGTTGCGGATGCCCGCGGTCGCACCCGCGAACATATGCCGGTATCCGCGCTGCTCGTCGACGTCGGAGTCGTTGGCGAGGGCGTTCAGTTGTACCTTCGGCGCGTTCTCGTTGAAGACGTCCATCATGAGGTCGAATCCGACCTTCCTCCGCACGTTGGAGATCCGCTTGACCTCCTTCTCGATGAACTTGAAGGCGGAGAAGACGGCATCCTCCCAGTAGCCGTCGTCAAACAGCGACCGGACCTTCTTGGGCAGGTCCGGGTGGATGTTCCGCGACTCGAACGGGTGCGGCTCCTCGACTTCGACCACCTCGATCACGGCCGCGTCCGTGGCGGTGGCGCTGTCGGCGGCCTCGACTGACAGGGCGGCCGGTGCCGCGCCGACCGACCGCGTGATCCGCTCGAAGCGGTCGAGCGGTTCGCTCACGACATCAGGTGCTTCTTGATGCTCGCGAAGATCGCGTCGTAGGTGTCGGCGTCGCCCCCGGGCGGGAGGTTGACCTCGATGCGGACCGTCAGCCCGACGTCCTGAACGCCCTGAGCCTTCAACTTGACGCCGTCGCCGTCGCCGCCGACAGGCTTCTCCGTCTGCTTGGCCGAGGCCTTCTTGGCGGTCGCCTTCTTGGCCGAGCCGTTCGTGCCCGAGGCGGCCTTCTTGGCGGTCGCCGTCCGCGCGACCGGGACGTCCCCATGCCCCGCGATCGCGGAGAGGGTCTGGAAAGTCGACGCCTGGCGCTGCCCCACGAGGTCCGAGGTCCTGTCGGCGGCGCGGAACCAGTGGGTCAGGTCCTGCTTCTCGGCCTCGAACGCTCCGTCCCCCATCTCGTCGAACAACTGCGCGTAGGCGCGGCGAAGCGTCGCGTCGAGGCCCTCCTTGAAGGCCTCGTCGTTGCCGTAGAAGAACTGCGTGTTGTCCGCGACCCGGTTGCCCTCATCGTCGACGATGCCCAGAAACCGCAGGATGGAGATCACGTACGACTCGTTGGCGGGGGCGATGTTGAACCGCTGCAGGTAGCCAGCATCCACCTTCGACCAGCCGCCCTTGCGGAGTTGCGCAAAGGCCGCGGCAAGCGCCGCCTGGCCGGAGATGTACGGATAGGTCGCCACGGGTCCCCCTCTAGGTACAGGTAAATGCCGAGACCATACCTGCGACGACCGACATGGGCGGACAGGTTATGCACACGCCGGGGCGTAAGAGGGGCGGCCCGGGGCCAAATATCGCTGTAATCCCCCGGCCCGAGTGCCGCCGCTCACGACGATGTTGAGACCGGCGCTCACGGAGGCCGAGAGGAAGTCGGCGGCCGGCTGCGTGAGGCTGCCCAGGGCGACCAGGTCGGAGAGCCGCGCCGCGCGCACGACGAACTTGCGGATGTTGACGGCGCTGAACCCGCGCGAGATGCCCTCGAGGACCACGTGAAGGCGGTGCCCGCCCGGCAGCATCGCGTCGACGAACGGCTGGCTGATGTCGACGCGGCGGCCGCTGGACTTGAGCATCCGCTCGACGAGCTCGGCGACCTGGGCCCGGGTGAGGACGACCGGCGTCAGCTCGTGGCGACCCGCCCGAGCGATGAACACGCGCGCCGGGTCGTTGATCCAGATCTCCTCGACCGACGGGTCCTCGAGGTAGCGCTGGAGCGGGCCGTAGCCGGCCAGGTTGGCGACGAGCTCGTCGACCAGGGCCTCGGAGTCCACGACCGGGAGCACCGCGCCGGTGAGGCTGCGCTCGTCGTGGGCCCGGACGACCGACGTGGCGAGGCGGCGTACGGCGGCGTGGTCGCGCTGCGGGTCGACGCCGTCGCGACGCACGACCTCTCGCAGGTGCGCGTCGAGCGCGTCGCGGATCGCCTCGTCCGAGGAGGTGATGTGCAGGCTCATGTCCCCCGGGCCTTCACTTGGTGCTTGCGGGCCACTTTCACCCGGGCGGAGGAGCTGCACACCTCGGGTGTCCGCCATCTGTGGACAACCCGCCACAGCAGTCTCCTCGGGTCACTCCTGTTCGACCAGTGTGGCGCAGATCACATGACGGTCTCGGCTTCCCCGAGGCAGCCCCCGGGGGCCGGCAGCGCGCGACGGGGTGGTCCCTACACTGCCGCTCATGCCCCCGACCGAGCCGATCGAGCCGACCGCGGACCACTCCTCGTCGGACCGGCGTCTCGTCGCACTGCTCCTGGTCGTCCTCACGGCGGCGGGCGTGCTCTGGTTCGTGGTGCTCGGTGCGTGGTGGCTCAACTCCGACGGCAGCGCCTACCTCTCGGTCGGCTACAACGTCATCCACGGCGACGGATACCGGCTCATCGACGGCACTCCCCTCCACTGGTGGGACCGCCCCGTCTACCCCCTCGCCCTCACGGCGCCGTGGCTCGTCCACGAGAGCCTCGCCGCCTCGATCTGGGTCTCGCGGCTGCCGCTGGTCCTGCTGGCCCCGCTGGGCGGGCTCCTCACGCTCCGCCTGACCCGGTCGTGGACGGCCGCCGTCGCGGCAGGCGTGGCCGCCGTCGCGCAGCCGTGGACGCTGGTCTCGGGCGGCTCCTACTTCGTGCCCGACGGCTGGGTCTGCGCCACCACCGTCATGGCGCTGGTGGCAGCGGTCCTCGCCACGACAGGGCCTCGCACCAGCCGGCCCTGGGTCGTCGTGGCGTGCCTGGCGACCGTCGTCTCGATCCTGACCAAGGAGACGGGGGCACTGGCGATCCCGCTGTGCGTGGCCGCCGTCGTCCTGATCCGCACCCACCTGCCGCGCTGGGTGTCCGGACTCCTCGTGGTCGCCACCGTGCCGGCGACGTACTACGCCACAGTCCTCACCGCGGGCGCCACGGGCACCTCGTTCCTCGACGCAGCGGTGGCCGCCCCCGACCGCGTGCAGCACCAGGCGTTCGTGGACTCGCCCCTGTTCATCGCCTTCGCCGCCCTGACCGTGGTGATCATCCTGTGGTCGGCGCCTCGGGTCGACCGACCGCTCGAGCTGACCGGGCTGCTGCTGTGCGCGAGCGGGTCCGGTCTCGCGATCTACTCCGCCAGCGCCGGCCTCGCGACCCGCAACGCCGCCCTGCTCCCCTCCGGGATCGCCTTCCTCGTCGGTGCCCTCGTAGCCCGAGGCCTGGCGCGCCGCCCGTCCCCCGCCCGTGCCCCGAGGCTGCGGCGGGCCGCCGGCGCGGTCGGGGTGGTCGCAGCGCTGGCGATGGTCGTGACCACAGCCGCCTCCGGAGCCGTGTCGGCCGGCTCACGGCGCCCCGCCGACCAGCAGGGGTGGCAGATCCAGGCCTCGCACGACGTGGCCGACTGGCTCTCCGAGCACGCCGAGGGTCGGACCGTCGGCTGCACCCTGCAGTACTGCAGCTTCTACTGGCTCGCCTCCCACGCGAAGGTGGACCTCGAGCTCATCCCGCAGTACGCCGCACCTCCGGGCAGCTCCGACAACCGGCTCTACTGGAGCGAGCGATCGGGCTTCCGCGGACGGACCCATGGCGCGCCCGGGTGCAAGGGCCGTGCGCTGGTCATGACCAGGTCGGACGAGCGGTTCGGGTCGATCTTCGAGTGCGACCTGCTGAACTTCGTCCGGACCCGGCACCCCGCCTACATCGTCGCGACCGGCTGGGCGACGCTCACCTTCGACGCCGGGGGGCTCATCCCCTACCTCGAGGTGAGCCCGGCCTTCCGCCGGGTCTACCTCCAGCAGCCGGCGCACGGGAACTGGTGGCAGGCCATGGCGGTCTACGAGGTCGTCGACGACGACCCCCAGCGCGTCCCGGACGCCCCGACGTTCTACTCCGACACTGCCTGGCAGACCCTCGGCGGCGCCCTGACCCCGCGGGACCGGCTCCTGGACCGCACCTGCTTCGTCCGCATGATGCGCCAGATCCTCCGCAGCTCCTCGGACCTCTCGTCCTGGAGCGACCTGCCGGCCTGCGCCCGCGAGGCGCCGGCTCCCGGCACGACGGTCCGCGACCGGGTCGCCTCCGGCTGACCCGAGCACTCCCCTCACCGCCGCGCCCCGGCGCACACCTGGGTCGCGCAGACGTGCGCCGGCCCCGTCGGTGCGTGAGCGACGGGGCCGGCCTCGGAGGGGAACTACCGCAGCACGGGGTGCTTCTGCACCACGTCCTGACGCTCCCACCAGTCGCCGAGTCCGAGCCAACGGCCGGCGCCCAGGGCGGCCAGGGTCAGCAGGACCAGCGCGTAGACGAGGTGATCGTCCATGAACGGGTTGTTGTCGGGGGGCAGGACCGCGGTCCACATGAGGACCAGGAGGACCGTGCCGGCCCAGGCGGCGAGGTTCATGAAGACACCTGCGAGCAGGGCCACGCCGATGCCCAGCAGCCCGAGCATGAAGAGCCAGTCCACCCAGGTCTGGCCGGCGAGGTCGTTGTAGAGGCCCTTGAACGGTCCTGCGGCCGCGAAGCCGAGGAAGCCCTTGGTCGGGCTGCCGCCGTTGAGCCAGGAGTCCTTCGACGCGGTCTCGTGACCGAGGCCGAAGGTCTTGTCGAGGAACGCCCACAGGAAGATCCAGCCCAGGGAGAGCCGGGTGAGGCCGCCGAGCAAGGCGACCGCGTGGTTCTCGGTCAGCTCGTGGAGCCTGTGGTCGTGTGCGGTGGTGTGGAGCGTGGTGGCCATGATCCCCTCCAGAGATCGGGTGCTCCGGCACTCCTGGGGCTGATCTGCGGCCCCCGTCGGAGCACAACCTTCACCTCGATAGTGCTCCTGTTCTTGTCAGACTGACAGTCTTTCGACGTGTCTGCTGCGTCACCCCGGGACGTCCCACGTGGGCAGCAGGTCCGCGAACAGGTCGCCGTCCTCGGCGAGGCGTCGGAGCACCACGTCGTAGGTCAGCTGCTCGAGTGCGCCGACCTCCTCGGCACCCTCCTCGACCTCGTCCCAGGTCCGCGGCGCCGCGGCGTACGGCGTGAGGGCGCCGCGCATCGAGTAGGGGCTGATCGTCGTCTTGGCGGCGGTGTTCTGCGACCAGTCGAGGAACACCTTGCCCGGCCGCTTGGTCTTCGTCATGACCGAGGTGACCAGCGACCTGTGCGACTTCTCCAGCCCCTCGGCGATCTGGCGAGCCGCATCGCGGACCTGGTCGGAGGTGAGGTCGCCGGGCATGGGTGCGTAGAGGTGCAGGCCCTTGCTGCCCGAGGTGACCGGCACGCAGGGCAGGCCCAGGGAGGAGAGCTTGTCGCGCACCAGCAGGGCCACCTGCGCGCACTCGTGCAGCGAGGCCGGGTGCCCCGGGTCGAGGTCGATGACCATGCGGTCAGGGTTGACCGGGCCGTCCTTGCCGAAGCGCCACTGGTGCACGTGCAGCTCCAGCGACGCCAGGTTGGCGAGGTAGGTCAGGCCGGCCAGCGAGTCGACGAACGGGTAGCTGATCCGGTCCCCGCCACCTCGCGAGCCGGACGACGTGACGGTGACCCGGGGCAGCCAGTCCGGTGCGCCCGAGGGCAGGTTCTTCTCGAAGAACGACTGGTCGCCGGTGCCGTGCGGCCAGCGGATGCGGGTGACCCCGCGCCCGGCCAGGTGGGGCAGCAGGGTCGGTGCGACCTGGGCGTAGTAGTGCAGCACCTCGCCCTTGGTCGTCCCGGTGTCGGGGTAGAGCACCTTGGACAGGTTGCTCAGCTTGAGCGTCCGCCCGTCGACGTCGACCCGGACCTCCTCCTGCGTGGCCTCAGCCATCCAGCGTCTCCTCGAGCAGCAGCAGGTCCTCGGGACGCAGGTCCGTGCGCACGCCGAGGTAGGACGGCTGGCGCAGCCGCTTCTGCGGCGTCAGCCCCAGGCTGGCCACCTCGAGCACCACCTCGGGACGCACCCACCGCGCGCCCACGCGGTCCTCGCGCGGCACCTCGGTGCCGAACGGGCTGTCCTCCACCTCGGTGCCGGCCAGCCTCTCCCTCAACGCCTCCCCCGCCGTCCCGGCGAGCCCGCTGCCGACGCGCCCACGGTAGACCAGCCCCTCCTCGGTCGGCTCCCCCACCAGCACCGAGCCCAGCCGTCGCGACGCGGTCTCCGTGCGCCACGCGCCGACGACGTAGGACCCCGTCGGGCGGTGCGGGAACTTCAGCCAGTCGGGGCTGCGCACCCCCGGGCGGTACGCCGACCCGCGCCGCTTGCTCACGATGCCCTCGAGGCCCTGCGCCCTGGTGGCGTCCAGCAGGACCTGCCCGTCGTCGTACGCCGGAGGGACGCGCCAGCGCGGCCCCTCCTCGACCAGGTCGGCGAGCACCTGGCGGCGCTGCTCGAGCGGGAGGGGGGTCAGGTCGAGCCCGTCCAGGTGCATCAGGTCGAACAGCAGGAGCGTGACGGGGTTGGTGGCCGCCAGCTGCTCGGCCCTCCTCGCGTGGGCGACGTGCATGCGTTCGGCGAGGGCGCCGAAGACCGGCAGCCCGTCCAGGAACGCCACGACCTCGCCGTCGAGGACCACGTCCTTGCCGCCGAAGGTCGCCCGTCCGGCCAGCCCCTGGAGGTCGGGGAAGGAGACGGTCACGTCGTTCTCGTTGCGCGAGTGCAGGGTCAGCCGGCCGTCGCGCACGGTGGCGATCACGCGCATGCCGTCCCACTTGACCTCGTGCAACCACTCCGACCCGGCGGGGACGTAGGTGCCACGAGTGGCCAGCATCGGGCGCATGCGGACCATCCTGACGGGTAGCGTGCAAGCATGCGAGCCATCTGGAAGGGCGCCGTCTCGTTCGGCCTGGTCACGGTGCCGGTGAAGCTCTACTCCGCCACGGAGAGCCACGACGTCTCCTTCCGCCAGGTGCACGCCAAGGACGGCGGGCGGATCAAGTACCAACGCGTCTGCTCGCTCGACGGCGAGGAGGTCGCCTACGCCGACATCGCCAAGGGCTACGAGACCGACGACGGTGAGATGGTCATCCTCACCGACGACGACCTGGCCGAGCTCCCACTGAGCAGCAGCAAGGAGATCTCGGTCGAGAAGTTCGTGCCCAGCGACCAGATCGACCCGCTGATGCTGGAGAAGTCCTATTACCTCGAGCCGGAGAAGTCCGGCGTCCGGCCCTACGCCCTCCTCCGCGACGCCCTCCGCGAGAGCGACCGCGTCGCCGTCGTGACCGTGTCGCTCCGCACGCGCACCTCGCCGGCCCTCCTCCGCGTCCGGGACGACGTCCTGGTGATGCAGACCCTGATGTGGCCCGACGAGATCCGCGCCGCGGACTTCCCCGTCCTCGAGGAGGCCGGGGAGCCCAGGAAGCAGGAGCTCAAGATGGCCCAGATGCTCCTGGAGACCCTGGCCGGCGACTTCGACCCGGCGGACTTCGAGGACGACTACGCCGAGGCCGTCGAGAAGCTCGTCGAGGCCAAGCGCCAGGGCGGGGAGGTCACCCGCACCAAGCCGGAGGAGGCCTCGTCCGGCGAGGTCGTCGACCTCCTGGCCGCCCTCCAGCGCTCGGTCGAGGCCGCCAAGACGGGACGTGGCGAGAGCTCGTCGTCGTCCTCGTCCTCGTCCTCCTCCGACGACGCGGAGAAGCCGGCCAAGAAGTCCTCACCGCCCAAGAAGAAGTCCGACACGAAGAAGAAGTCGGCCACCAAGAAGCCCGCCGCCAAGAAGACGACCTCCAAGAAGACTGCGGCCAAGAAGGCCAGCTGACCGTACGCCGGGCGCGACCGCGAGGTGGTCGAGAGCCCGGGAGTCGCCTGTGCACCGGAGAGAAAGTGTCGGAGCTCGGTGGTGGGATGAGGTCATGACAGCGACCGCCGGGTTCACCGCCCCCGCCCCTGAGGACCTGACCTCCCAGGGCCGTGGGTGGCGTCGTGAGGTGCTGTTGTCCGGGGTCCGTGCCGAGCAGCGCACGATCGAGGCGGCCGAGGCCCGCACGCTGTCCCTGGTCACCGAGTGGGCCGACCTGCACCGCGCCGACACGGTCGCCCTCGACGGCGACTCTCTCCTACCGGCGCCGGTCTCGGTGGACCCAGCGAACATGCCGATCCTCATGTCGGGGGTCGCGGTCGACGAGTACTGCGTGACCGAGCTCGCCACGACCCTGCGCACCAGCCACGGCGCTGCCCGGTCGTTGACCCAGGACGCCCTGGAGCTCCGTGAGCGTCTGCCCCGCTGCTGGGCCCGGGTCCACGCCGGCAAGCTCCCCGCCTGGAAGGCCCGCACCGTGGCCCAGCAGACCCGGACCCTGCCGGAGGAGGCGGCGGACTGGGTCGACCGCAACCTCGCCCCGTTCACCACCAGCCTGTCGGTGACCCGGATCAAGAACGCCATCGACGCCGCGGTCCTGCGCTTCGACCCCGACCCTGCCGCGGCCGAGGCCGAGGCCGCGAGTGACAAGCGGGGGGTGTGGTTCGACTACGAGCACGGGGCCGACGACCTCGTCCTGCAGGACAGCCGACCCGACGGCACCATGCGGTTCGAGGGCCTCACCTCGGTCCCCGACGGCCTGGACTTCCGTGACGCACTCAAGACCACGGCCACCGAGCTGGGCATCCTCGGCGACGACTCCCCCGAGCTGGTCCGCATGTCCAAGGCCATCGGGATCCTCGCCGACCCGCAGCACGCCATCGACCTGTCCCACTCCGCCGACGCCGTCATCAACGCCGAGACCGGGGAGACCGGGGAGACCGGGGAGACCGGAGACGGTGACCCGGTGCCGCGCCGCCGGCCGAACCGGGCCCCCCGGGCCCCCCGGGTCCGCAGCCCGCTGGGGGTCGAGCGCCCCATCCACCTGCACCTGCACACCTCCACCGACGTCGCAAGGATCCAGGCCAGCGGCCTGCCCCACGCCGCGTCCCCGATCTCGCGGGCCGCGGTCGAGCAGTGGCTCGCCGACCTCGCCCCCGGCACACGCGTGCAGGTCACCCCCGTGATCGACCTCAACCACCACCACGCCGTCGACGCCTACGAAGCCCCCGACCACCTCCGCGCCCTGGTCGACGAACGCGACCACGGCTGCGTGTTCCCCTACTGCACCAACCGAGGCCGCTACGACCTCGACCACACCGACCCGTTCCTCGACCCCGACGACGGCGGACCACCCGGGCAGACGTCCAACCACAACCTCGCCAAGCTCTGCCGACACCACCACCGAGCCAAGACCCACGGACACTGGACCTACCGACGCATCACCGACCCCTGGGACCTCGACATCGGCTGGCCCGAACACCACTGGCCCGATGACGACTGGACAACCGCAGCACCCGTGATCAGCGCCGACGACCGCGGCGGACCACCCGCCGCCTACCGCTGGGACTCACCCCTCGGCCACGCCTACCTCGTCACCGCCACCGGCACCTACCCCCTCGACTGACGACGCAGCGCACGGACGTGCGCGGGCGAGCGGCGCGCGGATGCGGGTCCGGTGACCTGAGGTCGCGGTCATGTGGTCCTACCGGTCCGAGAGATCGCTGCTGTCGGTCTGCTCCCAGGACTCGGTGCTGTCGGTGATGAGCGTCGGGTCGTTCGCCTCCTTCGCCAGCGTGGGGTCGTTCGCCTCGGCGGCGTCGATCCTGTCGTCGATGTCGTCGCTCTCGCTGATGTCGCACCAGAGCAACGGCTCCGCGATCTCACACCAGAGCAACTGGGCGGTGCTGTCGAGCCAGGCGACCCGAACGGTCCGGGGCCGCCGAGCGAGCGGGGCACTGGCCCGCGGAGCCCTCGTAGCGGGCGTGGTCACGCTGTGCGCGGTCGCGCACCGGGTGCGCGCTCGCCGCTAGTCCTCGGGGCACCTGTCCACCGCAGGCACGGCGGCCCCGCCCCCGGGGTCAGTCCCTCAGGTGCCGGCGCGCCTGCGAGGACTCGCGGAACCGCTGGTGGACGGCGTGGAACACCAGGTCGGCGACCCGCGGCGTCAGCAGGTTGAGCGCGTCGATCGCGCGGGCCGGCAACGGGTCGACCGTCACGGGGCGGTCCTCGAGCGCGCGCACGACCTTGGCGGCCGCCTGCTCCGCAGTGAGAGCCGGCGCCTTGGCGTAGAGCCCGGTCGGGCCGATCATGTCGGTCCGCACCAGCGACATCCGCACGTTGGTGAAGGTGATGTTGTCGCCGAGGTACTCACGTGCGGCGATCCGGCTGAACACGTCGAGCGCGGACTTGGAGGCGAGGTAGGCCGAGAACTTCGGCGCCTTGACCAGCACGCCCCAGCTCAGCACGTTGACGACGTGGCCGAACCCCTGGTCGACCATCGCCGGCAGCAGCCCCATCGTCAGCCGGACGGGCCCGAAGTAGTTGATCTCCATCGTGCGCTCGTAGTCGTGCATGCGCTCGTATGACGACGCGATCGACCGGCGGATCGAGCGGCCCGCGTTGTTGACCAGGTAGTCGACCCCACCGTGCTCGGCGAGCACGACCTTGACCAGGTCGTCGACCGCCTCCCCGGAGGACAGGTCGCACGGGTAGCAGTGCGCCACTCCGCCGGCGGCGGTGATGTCGACAGCGACGCGTCGCAGCTCGTCGGCCCGCCGCGCCACCAGGAGCACCTCGGCACCGCGGGCGGCGCAGGCCAGCGCGGTCGCCTCCCCGATGCCCGACGACGCCCCGGTCACCATCACCCGTCGCCCCTGCAGGGGCGACGGCAGGTCGGCCCCCGTGAGCAGCGAGACCAGCCGTCGGGCGCGCGAGACGGGTCCAGCGAGCAGGACGGCCGGCACGCCCCTCATGACACCACCGGCCGTCGGCCCGCCCAGGGGCGCGCCTTCTCGATCTCGGCGGCCAGCGCGAGCAGCGTGGTCTCGGCCCCGCGCCGTGCGACCAGCTGGACCGAGGTGGGCAGGTCGTCGGGGCTGAGCCCGGCGGGGACCGCCGCGGCCGGGTGGCCCGTGACGTTCCAGATCGCGCAGTAGCCGACCATCGGGGTGCTCGCGAGCAGGGACGGGACGGCCGAGCGGCCCTCGACCGCGCCCACCGGAGGCGGCAGGCCGGGGATCGTCGGGGTGAGCAGCACGTCGACGAGCCCGAAGACCCGCGCGTCCACGATCTCGGCGATGCGCTCCCCGCGCCGTTCGGCGGCCGCGACCACCCGCGGCGTCGCCCACACGCCCAGCCGCGCCATCTCGCGGGTGCGCTTCTCCAGCCGGTCGGGGTGCTGCACGCGCCGGGTCTCCTCGCGCACCGCACCGAAGAGCTGGGGGAGGAAGGCGGCGGTCACGTCGGGGTAGCGAGGGGCGACCTCGACCACCTCGTGCCCGAGGTCGCCCAGCAGCGTCACCGTCTCACGCAGGGCCTGCGCCTGCTCGGCGCTCGGCTTCACCCCCGGCACCGTCGACCTGGGGGTCCAGCCGATCCGCAGCCGGGGGGCGGACCCGTCGCCGCCGGACCGGGCGGCGTCGACGAACGAGGTGCTGTCCGGGGCCCGCCAGCGGTCGGTCGGGGTCACGCGGTCGCGCAGGACGTCGTACACCAGGGCGCTGTCGAGCACGGACCGGGTGAGCGGGCCGATCACTCCGAGGCTCCCCCACAGGTCCGGCCACGGGGACGCCGAGACCCTGCCGCGGGTGGGCTTGAGGCCGAAGAGGCCGCAGCAGGCCGAGGGAATGCGGATCGAGCCGCCCCCGTCCCCACCGATCGCGGCCGCGACCATGCCCGAGGCGACCGCGGCCGCGGTGCCCCCGGAAGAGCCCCCGGGAGTCCGGGAGGTGTCCCACGGGTTGAGGGTGTTGCCGAAGCGCTCGGACTCGGTGAACGGGAACTGCCCGAACTCGGGCAGGTTGGTCTTGCCCACCACCACCGCTCCGGCCTCACGCAGCAGGCGCGTCGCCTCGCCGTCCTCGGCGACCGGCTCGCTGTTGCCGTGGCCGCCGAAGCTGGTCACCAGGCCGGCGACGTCGTTCTCGTCCTTGATCGCGACGGGCACGCCGTGCAGCGGGCCGAGCGGCTCCCCCGCGGCCTGCGCGGCATCGCGGGCGGCGGCCTCGGCCCGCGCCGCGTCGGCGGCCACCACCGTGAACGCGTGGAGCGTCGGGTCCACCTGCTCGATGCGGGCCAGCGTCGCCTCGAGCAGCGCCGCGGCGCTGACCTCGCCCGCGGCCACCGCGGTGGCCTGCCCGGAGACGCCGGACCAGAGGAGCTCGTCAGTCATGGCGTCACGGTAGTGGTCGCGACCATCCCGGCCAGCGGCTGGTCAGGACGACAGCAGGGTGCGCACGACCCGCAGGCCCACCGACATCCGCGCCAGGTCCGCCCGGTCGTCGGTGCAGATCTCGCGGAGCGTCTGCACGGCCCGCTCGACCAGCACGCCGTCGCCGTCCTCCCACGTGGCGATCCGCCGCGCCACAGCCTCCTCGGAGGAGTCCCCGTCGTCGGCCCCGCCGGTGCGGTCGATCACCTGCGAGGTGAGGGCCGCGTGCACGGAGTAGAGGTCGTCGCGCAGCGCCGCGCGCGCCATCGTCTGCCAGCGGTCGGTGCGGGGCAGGTCGAGGATGCGCTGGATCAGGATCGGCAGGCTCAGCTTCTCGCCCACCAGCAGGTGGGTCCTGGCCACCAGCAGCGGGTCGAGGTCGTCGCGCCGGGCGGTCTCGACCACCGACAGCAGCGAGTAGCACAGCGGCAGGATCGCCGCGCGGCGCGCGAGGTCGGCAGGGACGCCCTGCTCCTCCAACCCGGTGCGCCACTTGTCGAAGAGGTCGCGCTGCTCACCGACCACGATGTCGGGCATCTGCTCGAGCAGGTCGGCGACCATCGGCCGGAACCAGTCGACCGTGGCCTGGCTGTCCAGCGGCGGCCGGCGGTTGTTGAGCAGCCACCGCGTCGCGCGCTCGACCAGGGTGCGCATCTGCAGCCGCATCATCATCTGCGTGCGCGTGGCGATGCGGTTGTCGTAGGAGAACACCGTGTCCACGAAGGGCCGCGAGCCGTAGATCTCGCGCGCCACGAAGTTGGCCCGGACGATCTCCTCGGCCGAGGAGCCGGTCTCCTCCGAGAGCCGGTGGTAGAAGGTGATCCCGGCGCCGTTGATCAGCGCGTTGACCGTGGCGGTGGTGACGATCTCGCGGCGCAGCGGGTGCTGGCGGATCTGGTCGGCGTACGTCGTCCGCATCTTCTCCGGGAAGTACTCCAGCAGGTCGACCTCGAGGAACGGGTCGTCCGGCAGGTCGGTCTCGACGAGCTCCTGGGCCAGCACGATCTTGGTGTAGGACAGCAGGACCGCGAGCTCGGGCGAGGACAGCCCCTCGCCCTGCTCGATGCGCGCCTGGAGCTCCTCGGTGGTGGGGAGGAACTCCAGGGCCCGGTCGAGGTGGCCCTCGCGCTCGAGCCGCTGCATCCAGTCCTCGTGCACGTGCGCCAGCGGCGCGGCCTGCATGTCGGCCCCGGACATCGCGACGTTCTGCTCGTAGTTGTCGACCAGGACCAGCGCCCCGACCTCGTCGGTCATCGAGGCGAGCAGGTCGTTGCGCTGCTTCTGGGTCAGGTCGCCGTCGCGCACCACGCGGTCGAGCAGGATCTTGATGTTGACCTCGTGGTCGGACGTGTCCACCCCGGCGGAGTTGTCGATGAAGTCGGTGTTGATCCGGCCGCCCTCGCCGCCACGGCCCTCGCGGGCGTACTCGATGCGCCCGAGCTGGGTGAGCCCGAGGTTGCCGCCCTCGCCCACGCACCGGCAGCGCAGCTGCGAGCCGTTGACCCGGATCGCGTCGTTGGCCTTGTCCCCAACGTCGGCGTGGCTCTCGGTCGAGGCCTTGACGTAGGTGCCGATGCCGCCGTTCCACAGCAGGTCCACGTCGGCGAGCAGGATCGCGCGCATCAGCTCCTGCGGCGTCATCGTGGACCGGTCGCCCGCGATGCCGAGGGACCGGCGGACCTCCTCGCCCACGGGGATCGACTTGCTGCTGCGGGAGTAGACGCCGCCCCCCGCGGAGATCAGGGTGTGGTCGTAGTCCTGCCAGCTCGACCGCGGCAGGTCGAAGAGCCGCTTGCGCTCGGCGAAGGACGTCGCGGCGTCGGGTGAGGGGTCCAGGAAGATGTCGCGGTGGTCGAAGGCCGCGACCAGGCGCGTGTGCTCCGAGAGCAGCATCCCGTTGCCGAAGACGTCACCGGACATGTCACCGATGCCGACGCAGGTGAAGTCCTCGTGCTGGCAGTCCACCCCCTCCTCGCGGAAGTGGCGCTTGACCGACTCCCACGCGCCGCGCGCGGTGATGCCCATCGCCTTGTGGTCGTAGCCGACCGAGCCGCCCGAGGCGAAGGCGTCGCCCAGCCAGTAGCCGTAGGACTGGGAGATCTCGTTGGCGATGTCCGAGAACGTCGCGGTGCCCTTGTCGGCCGCGACGACCAGGTAGGTGTCGTCCCCGTCGTGGCGTACGACGTCGCGCGGCGGCACCGCCTCGCCGTCCACGAGGTTGTCGGTGAGGTCGAGCAGGCCCGAGATGAACATGCGGTAGCAGGCCTTGCCCTCCGCCAGCCAGGCCTCGCGGTCCTTGGCCGGGTCGGGCAGCTGCTTGGGGAAGAACCCGCCCTTGGAGCCGACGGGCACGATCACCGAGTTCTTCACCATCTGTGCCTTGACCAGCCCCAGCACCTCGGTGCGGAAGTCGTCGCGACGGTCGCTCCAGCGCAGACCGCCACGCGCCACGGGACCGAACCGCAGGTGGACGCCCTCGACCCGCGGCGAGTAGACGAAGATCTCGAACCGCGGTCGCGGCTCGGGCAGCTCGGGGATCGCGCTCGGCTCGAGCTTGAAGGAGATGTAGGGCTTGGGACCGCCCGTGCCGTCCTCGCCCCCGGACTGGTAGAAGTTCGTCCGCAGCGTGGCGTTGACGACCGTGAGGTAGGAGCGCAGGATGCGGTCCTGGTCCAGGCTGGCGACGTCCTCGAGCGCGCGCTCGATCCGCCCCTCGAGCTCGGTGCACCGCTCGCCGCGGTCCCCGGTGAAGCCGGGGTCGAACCGCGCCTCGAACAGCTGCACCAGCATGCGCGTGATCGGCGCGTTGTTGAGCAGCGCGCCCTCGATGTAGTCCTGCGCGAACGGTGTGCCGCCCTGGCGCATGTACTTCGCGTAGGCGCGGAGCACGGTCGCCTGGCGCCAGTCGAGCTCGGCGTCGAGGACGAGCGCGTTGAACCCGTCGGCCTCGTTGCGGGCGTACCAGACCGCGGCGATCGCGTCCTGCACCAGCTCGCGCGCCTCCCACGACACGGGGCGGTGGTGCCGCAGGCCGAAGTCGTAGAGGTGGGTCTCGCGGTCGAGGCCCTCCAGCTCGTAGGGCCACTCGTCGACGACCTCGACACCCATCGACGACAGGATCGGCAGCACCTCGCTCAGCGACAGCGGGCCGCCGATGCGGTAGATCTTCAGCCGGGCCTCGTTGGCGCCGCAGTCCACCGGCCGGTAGAACGACAGCCCGATGCCCTCGTCGCCCTCGATCGCCTCGAGCTGACCGATGTCGACCGCGCCCGTGCGGGCCTTGTAGTCCTCCTTGTAGGCCTCGGGGAACGAGTCGGCGTACTTCCGGGCGAGCGCCGAGCCCTTGGACTCGCCGTACTCCTCGCGGACGGCGGCGACGAAGTCGTCCTCCCACGAGCGGGCGGCCTCGGCGAGCTTCTGCTCCAGCTCGGGGACGGCGACCTCGCCCTCCACCGTCTGGCCCCGGGGCGGCCGCACCACGAAGTGCAGCCGCGCGAGCATCGACTCCGAGACGCGAGCGGTGTACTCGATGGTCTCCCCGCCCAGCTCCTTGAGCAGGATCGCCGAGATCCGCTCGCGGACGCCGGTGTTGTAGCGGTCCCGCGGCAGGTAGACCAGGCAGGACAGGAACCGGCGATAGGCGTCGTAGCGGACGAAGAGACGCACCTGCCGCCGCTCCCGCGTCTGCAGCACCGCCATCGCGATCGGCTGGAGGTCCTCGAGCGGGGTCTGGAAGAGCTCGTCGCGCGGGTAGTTCTCCAGCACGTCCATGAGCGCCTTGCCGGTGTGGCTGGCGCGCTCGACTCCGGCGGACTCGATGACGGCGTAGGCCTTCTCCCGCAGCAGCGGGATGCGCGTGAGGGACTCGGTGTAGGCCGTGGAGGAGTAGAGGCCGAGGAAGCGCCGCTCCCCCACGACCGCGCCCGACTCGTCGAAGGTCTTGACCCCGACGTAGTCGAGGTAGGCGGGCCGGTGGACCGTCGACTTGGAGTTGGCCTTGGCCAGCACCAGGAGCTTGAGCTCGCGCGCCTTCTCCCGCACCAGGGGCGGCATCTTGCCGAAGGACGTCGACATCGTCTGGTCGGCACGCAGGATGCCGAGCCCGGTCCCGGTGACCGCGCGCAGCACCTCCTCGCCGGCCTCCTCGCCGAGGAGGTACTCGCGGTAGCCGAGGAACGTGAAGTGGTCGTCGGCCAGCCAGCTGAGCAGGTCGATGCCCTGCTCGACCTCGTACTGCGGGAGCGAGGCGGGCGGCTGCGCCCGCAGGTCGTCGATCACGTCGAGCACCTGCTGGCGCATCTTCTCCCAGTCCTCGACGGACTCGCGCACGTCGCTGAGCACCTTCTGCAGGCGCGAGACAGTGCGGTCCAGCTCGGCCTGGCTGGCGTCGCGGTCGATCTCGACGTGCATCCACGACTCGCGCAGCACGTCGTGCTCGGACTCGACCTGGGTCGACTCGTCCTCGATCACCTCGACCAGCTCGCCGGTGAGCGTGCGGCGCACGATGAGCTGCGGGTGGACGACCAGGTGCACCCCCCGCCCTTCGTCGTTGAGCTCCATCGTCACCGAGTCGACCAGGAACGACATGTCGTCGGTGACCACCTCGACGACCGTGTGCCCGCCCGCCGACCAGCCGTGCTCCGCCACGGTCGGGGTGAACGCGCGCACGTTGGCGACGCCGGGAAGCCGCCTCTCCGCCAGGCGGTAGTGGCTCAGGGCCGCCCCCAGCACGTCGGTGTCGGCGCGCTCGCCGAGGTCCTCGAAGGCGACGTGGCGCCAGTACTGCCTCAGCAGCGCCTCCAGGGCCGCTCTGGGCGGCGTGCCCGTCCCCTTCTTGCCACTGGCCGTCGCGGCGGCCTTCACGATCAGCTCGTCCTTGGGGTCTGCGGACTTGGTGGTGGGCACGTCTTCGACACTATTGCGCCTCCGATCCGCTGCCAACCACCCCATCTGCGACGTGCCGCGTCGCGGATGCGGCAGGATGCGAGCCATGAAGCTCAGCCACACGACGACGTACGACGCCCCGCTGGCCGAGGTGTTCGCCATGCTCACCGATCCCGCCTTCCGGGAGCACGCCGCCAAGGCCTCGGGGGTGATCGAGGTGAAGGTCGACGTCACCCAGCAGGACGAGGTCACCCAGGTGCGCATGGACCAGGTGCAGCCCGTCCAGGGCGTGCCGTCGTTCGCGACGAAGTTCGCCGGGGAGACCACGCAGGCCGTCGTGGTGGAGACCTGGGACAGCCAGGCCAGCTCGCACCTGGAGATCACGACCCCGGGCAAGCCGACCCGGGTCACCGGCGGCTACCGCCTCAGCGAGATCGGGGGCCGCACCACCCAGCAGTTCGAGGGCGAGTGCAAGGTCTCGGTCCCCCTCATCGGCGGCAAGCTCGAGAAGGTGATGGGCGACCTGTTCGTCCAGGGCCGCGAGAAGGAGGCGGCCGCCGGCGTCGCGTGGCTCCGTGGTGACAAGGGAGAGCGCGCGTGAAGTTCGAGCGCGTCCACGACTACCCCGCCCCGGCCTCCGAGGTCCTCGCGATGCTGCTCGACCCGGCCTTCCGCGAGGCGGTGTGCGCCTCCCAGGACGCCTTGAGCCACAGCGTGAGCGTCTCCTCCTCCGAGCCGCCCTCGACCGTCGAGGTCCGGCAGCGCCAGGACACCAGCGACGCCCCCGGTGCCGCGCGCAAGGTGATCGGCGACTCGGTGGAGACCGTGCAGCACGAGGAGTGGACCTCCGCCGACGCCGCGAGGCTGGACATCTCCATCCCGGGCAAGCCCGGCCACCTGCGCGGCCGCATCACGCTGGTCGACAACGGTGACGGCACCAGCACCGAGCTGTTCGACGCCGAGGTCAAGGTCAACATCCCGCTGGTCGGCGGCAAGCTCGAGGGGCTGATCGGCAAGATCCTCGGCAGCGGCCTGCGCCGCGAGCGCGAGACCGGCCTCAGGTGGTTGGCGGGCGACCGCTGAGGTCGTCCCGCGCGTCCTGCGTGTCCTGGGCGTCCTCGGCGGCGTTGCGCCGGTTGGCGTAGCGCACGGCGAACCACAGCACCACGAACGGCCCGAAGGCCACGAGGAGCACGAGCAGCTTCTCGTAGCCGTGCAGGCTCCCGAGGTGCTGGGCCACCAGCCAGACGGGGCTCACCGGCTCAGCCCATGGACGGGTAGCGGTAGTCGGTCGGCGGGACCAGCGTCTCCTTGATGCTGCGCGGGGAGGTCCACCGCAGCAGGTTGCTGGCCGCGCCCGCCTTGTCGTTGGTGCCCGAGGCCCGACCACCGCCGAACGGCTGCTGCCCCACGACCGCGCCCGTCGGCTTGTCGTTGACGTAGAAGTTGCCCGCGGCGAACCGCAGGCGCTCGCTCGCCCACGCCACGGCCCGGCGGTCCTGCGCGACCACCGACCCGGTGAGGGCGTAGGGCGCGAACGACTCCATCTGGTCGACGGCGTCCTCGAAGCGGTCGTCGTCGAAGACCGAGACCGCGAGGATCGGCCCGAAGTACTCGGTGCGGAACATCTCGTCGTCGGGGGTCGAGGACTCCACGATCGTCGGGCGGACGAACCACCCCACGCTGTCGTCGACCTTGCCGCCGGCCAGCACCTCGAGCTTGGAGGAGCGCTTCGCCCGGTTGATCGCCCGGCGGTGCTTGTCGAACGCCCGGTCGTCGATCACCGCGCCCATGAAGCTGGACAGGTCGGTGACGTCACCCACGGCGATCGCCTCGGTCTCCTCCACCAGCTGGTCCTTGATGCGCTCCCAGACCGACCGCGCGACGTACGCCCTGGACGCGGCGGAGCACTTCTGGCCCTGGTACTCGAAGGCGCCGCGGATCAGCGCGGTGCGCAGCACGTCGGGGTCGGCCGAGGGGTGCGCGACGACGAAGTCCTTGCCCCCGGTCTCCCCCACGATGCGGGGGTAGGAGCGGAAGCGGGTCAGGTTGTCCCCGATCGTGCGCCACAGCGACTGGAAGGTCGGCGTCGAGCCGGTGAAGTGCAGCCCCGCGAGGTCGGGGTGGGCCAGCGCGACGTCGGAGACCTCGGGTCCGGGCCCGGGCAGCAGGTTGATCACGCCCGGGGGCATCCCTGCCTCCTCGAGCAGCTCCATGGTGAGGCTGGCGGCGCGCTGCTGGGTCAGCGACGGCTTCCAGATGACGGTGTTGCCCATGAGGGCCGGCGCGGTCGGCAGGTTGCCGGCGATCGCGGTGAAGTTGAACGGGGTCACCGCGTAGACGAAGCCCTCGAGCGGACGGTGGTCGGTGCGGTTCCACACCCCCGGCGAGTTGGCGATCGGCTGCTCGGCGAGGACCTGCCGCGCGAAGTGGACGTTGAACCGCCAGAAGTCGATCAGCTCGCACGCCGCGTCGATCTCGGCCTGGAACGCGGTCTTGGACTGCCCGAGCATGGTCGCGGCGTTGAGCTGCTGCCGCCACGGACCGGCGAGCAGGTCGGCGGCCTTGAGCAGGATCGCCGCGCGGTCGTCGAACGACAGCGCCCGCCAGGCCGGGGCCGCCTCGGTCGCCGCGGCGATCGCCGCCCTCGTGTCGGCCTTGCTGGCCGCCTTGGTCACGCCGATCACGTGCTGGTGGTCGTGGGGCTGCACCACGCGGTGCTCGGGGCCTCCGCCCATCGTGTGCTCGCCGCCGATGACGGCCGGCAGGTCGGGCTGCTCGGCCTCCTGGCGGACCAGCTCGGCGAGGAGCGCCTCGCGCTCGGGGCTGCCGGGGGCGTAGGTGAGGTTGGGCTCGTTCACCGGCTGCGGGGTGTGCGTCACGGCGTCCATGACCCCGATCGTGCCACGACCCTCCGCGCTGGCTGAGGTGCGAGCGGACCGAACCCCGAAACCTAGCCGCGAAGGACCTCGAGGACCTGGCCGAGCTCCTGGGTGGCGAACCAGCCGAGGTCGTGGTCCTCCAGCGCCGCCGTCGCGGACGAGTCGCCGTCGCGCGCGGCGCGCACCAGCGGCTCCGCGTCGGCGTCGTCGGCCTGGACCGCCTCGACCCGCTTCAGCGGCACCTCGTGCGGCACCGAGACCAGGGCACCCTCGCGGGCGGTGGCGTTCGTCTCGAGCACGAGCACGACCCGGCGGGCGACCTCGCCGGTGAGCGCGACGGCGTCGGCCGCGGCGACCGCCAGGACGGCGTACTCCGCCTCCTCGTCGTCGGCGCCCACGCCGAGCTCGGCGCACACCTCGGGTGTCACGGCGTAGGCCGTGCGCTCCGGGTCGGCAGCGAGCCGGCCGGTCTCCTGGAGCTCGCGCAGCAGGGCCGGACCCGCGGGGAGGTAGACCCGCACGTCAGGACTCCTCGGTCGACTCAGCCATCGAGGGGGCCGTCCGCCGTGCGACCGCGCGGTGCCCGCATGCGCGTCTCGGAGGTGGTGTCGACCAGCTCGGCCAGCGCCTCGCTGAGGCACTGCCCGACGACGTCGACGTCGGGGATCGCGTCGCGGTCGGCGGTGATGCCGTAGTAGACCCCGCCGTCGTACGACGTCACGCCGATCGCCATCGCGTGGTCCGGCAGCAGCGGCTGGGCGGGATAGGTCTCGAGCATCCGGGCCCCGGCGGCGTAGAGCGGGAACTGCGGTCCGGGGACGTTGGTGACCACCAGGTTGAACTCGCGACCGCGGGAGTCGGCCGCGACCCGGGCACCGAGGGCGTGGAACGTGGTGGGCGCGAACCCGCCGACCCCGATCAGCCGCAGCGCGGAGACCGCCTTGCCGGTGTCCTTGTGGGCCTTGAGGGCGTAGGAGACCTGGTGGAGCCGCACGACCGGGCTGGACTCGCCGATCGGCAGGGCGAGGACGGTGCCGGTGACCTGGCTGCCGAGCGAGGTCGGCTCGAGGTCGTTGTCGAGCACGGACATCGGGACCATCGCGCGGAGCTGCCGGCTGCTGTGCACCGACTCCGCACGCGTCATCAGCCAGAACCGCAGCGCACCGGTGACGGTGGCGAGCACGACGTCGTTGACCGTGGCGCCGTGGAAGCGGCGGACCTGGCGGTAGTCGTCGAGGTCGGTGCGCACCGTGTGGAAGCGGCGCTGCTGCGAGAGCGTGGTCTGCAGCGGGCTCTCGGGCGCCGATCGCCCGGCCCGGACGCCGAGGGCGAGCGGGTTGTGCCGCAGCGCGGCCCGGGCGACGGCCCGGGCGGGCGCGGTCACGTCGGGAGCGGCGGCGCGGGTCTGGGCCGCGGCGGCCAGCATGCTCAGCGCGGACGGCTCGCGGCGGGGCACCCAGTCGTCGGGGATGCGCTCGCGCGCCACGGTGTCGTGGTCGAGGATGACCTGGCCCAGGTCGATCGTCGAGACGCCGTCGACGAGCGTCTGGTGGGACTTGGCCAGGATCGCCACGCGCCCGTCCTCGAGCCCCTCGATGAGGTACATCTCCCACAGCGGTCGGCTGCGGTCGAGCGGGCGGGCGATGATGCGGGAGACCAGCTCCTCGAGCTGGGCCATCGTGCCCGGTCGGGGCACGGCGGACTCGCGCACGTGGTAGGTCAGGTCGAAGTCGGCGTCATCGACCCACACCGGCGCGGCGAGACCGCCCGGCACCGGGAGGAGCCGCTGGCGGTAGCGCGGCACGAAGGCCAGCCGGTCACCGATCAGCGCGAGCAGCCTCGCGTGGTCGAAGCCCTCGGGTCCTGGCTCGAAGACCTCGACGGTCGCCACGTGCATGGGCGGGCCGCCCGACTCGATGTCGAGCAGGGCCACGTCCCCCGGGCGCAGTCGCTCCACCGCGTGCCCTCCTCCGCTCGGCGTCGCCTGACGTGGGATTGTTTCACTGATCGACGCCCGGACGACCGCTGACCACCCAGGAGTGAGTGTGAAGGTCTTCACGCACGGCATCGGCGGCGCGCAGGACCTCCCGATCTCGCTGCCGTTCGCCCTGGCCGGCGGCGCTGCCGCCCTCGCCGTCTCGTTCGCCGTGCTGGTGCTGGCGTGGCGGCGGCCGCGGTTCGACGGTGAGACCGCGGGCCGCCCCCTCCCGGCCGCGCTCGCCCGAGCCGTCGACGGAGGCCCGGTCTCCTGGGCGTTGCGGCTGCTCGGCTTCGTCTTCACCGGCTACGTCATCTGGGCGGCGCACTTCGGCCCCGACTCGGCGATCAACCCCACCCTCGGCGTGGTCTACGTGTGGCTGTGGGTGGGGCTGGTGCCGATGTCGCTGCTGTTCGGACCCTTCTACCGCGCGGTCAACCCGCTGCGGACCGTCCACCTCCTGCTGTCCCGGGTGACCGGCGGCGACCCCGACGAGGGCGTGGCCACCCTGCCGCCGTGGGTCGGCGTGTGGCCGGCCGCGTTCGGCATCTTCGCCTTCACCTGGCTCGAGCTGGTCTACCCGCGCTCGAGCTTCCTCGGGCCCGTGCAGCTGTGGTTCGCGGTCTACTTCGCGGTGGTGCTCGTGGGCGCCGCGGTCTTCGGCCAGCGGTGGATCGCGGCCGCCGACCCCTTCGAGGCCTACTCGACGCTCGTCGGCCACCTCTCGGTGTTCGGGCGGCGCGCCGACGGCGTGCTGGTCGTCCGCTCCCCCCTGGCCAACCTCGACGGGCTGCGGCCCGTGCCCGGTCTCCTGGCCCTGACCGGCATCCTGCTCGGCAGCACGGCGTTCGACTCGTTCAAGGAGTCCCTCGCCTGGCTGCGGGTCACCACCGACCTCGGGGTCGACAAGAGCCTGCTCGACACCCTGGCGCTGATGGGCTTCTGGCTCCTGGTCGCCGGGCTGTTCGGGCTCGCCACGCTCGCCGCACCGTCCGCCGGCGACGGCTACCGCGGCGACCTGCCGCTGAGGTTCGCCCCGTCACTGGTCCCGATCATCGTGGGCTACGTCATCGCCCACTACCTCACGCTGCTGGTGGAGTACGGCCAGCAGACGCTGGTCTACCTCAGCGACCCGATGGGCGACGGCTCCGACCTGCTGGGCACCGCCGACCTCCAGGTGAGCTACTGGCTCTCGCAGCACCAGACGCTGCTGGCCTACACCAAGGTGGTCTCGATCGTCGGTGGCCACGTGCTCGGCGTCGTGGCGGCGCACGACAAGGCGATGAAGCTCCTGCCCCGCCGCCACCAGCTCACCGGCCAGCTGCCGCTGCTGGTGGTGATGGTGGTCTTCACCGTCGGCGGGCTCTACCTGCTGCTCACCGTCTGAGCGCGGCGCCCGCGGTCAGGGCGGCCGCCACCCGGGCCAGCCCGGTGCCCAGGCGCGTGGCCCCCCGTGGGTCGACCTGCGCCACGGTGCGTCCCCCGACCAGCGCCTTGTCGGCGGTGGCCGGGTCGTCGGGCACGAACACGACCGACGCCGCGGGGCAGAGCCGGGCGACCATGTCGGTCACGTCGCGCTCGCGCCAGCCCAGCCCGGACCGCATGCGGTTGACCACGACCACCGAGGGCCCGCCGGGGCGCACCGCGCGCAGGTCCACCAGGGACCGGGCGAGCCGGGTCAGGCCCACGGGGTCCGGCGAGGCCACGACCAGCACCTCGTCGACCGCCTCCAGCACGCCGCTGACCAGCGCTTCGCGCGTGCGCGGGACCGGCAGCCCGGGAGCGGGCGGTGGCTCGAGGCCGGCGCCCGCGTCGACCAGCACGAGGTCGGCCAGCGCACGCGTGACGTCGAGGACGTCGCCGAGGGGCCCGGGGCGGACCTCCTGCCAGCGGTCGGCCCGCGGCAGGCCGGTGAGCACCGCCAGCCCCGGCTCCACCGTGCGGGCACTCGCGGCCAGACGAGCCGGGTCGAGCGACCCGGCGTTGGCCAGGCGCACCGCGCCGAGCAGTCCCGACGCCTCGTCGAGGACCCCCAGGTGCTGGCCCACCGCGCCGCCGTGCGGGTCGGCGTCGACGACCACCACCGGCACGCCCTGCGCCGCCAGCACCGCGCCCAGGCCGACCGCGACCGTCGTACGGCCGGGGGCGCCGTGGGCGCCCCACACCGCGACGAGGCGCCCCTCGGCACCCTCGGGAAGAGGCACGGGGCCGGGGAGGTCCGGGCCGGCGGCTGCCACGTCGTGCACGACGGCCTCGCGCACCACCCGGGCGAGGTCGGCGCCGACCGCGGCGGCGGGCAGGACCGAGGCGACGCCCAGCCGCTCGAGGCGCTCGCACTCCTGGGAGTACGACGACGCGCTGGTGCCGGCGTCCGCCACGACCACGACCACCCTGACCCCCGCGGAGGCCAGCCGGTCGACCGCGTCGCGGTCGAGCCCGTGGCTGCGGTGACCGACCACCGCCACCTGGGCGGTGCCACTGGTGGCGGTGGCGAGCAGCTCGGTCAGGTCGAGGCAGCGGCGCAGCAGCACGAGGTCGCGTGTGCCCTGGAGGGTGTCGAGGGCGGGTCGCTCCCAGTCCTCGCCGTCACCGGCGAGCAGCACGCCGAGGCGGGCGCCGTCCGCGCCCGTCACGGGCGCCCCACGAGCAGGGCGGTGCCCCTGCCGAGGGCCTCGACCACCGGCGCGACGTCGGTCGAGGCCGGCAGCCCGACCACGACCTGCTGCAGCGCCTCCGGGCCGCCGACTCCCCCGCGGCCGACGGCCAGCACCGGGACGTCCTCCAGCAGCAGCCGGCTCGCCGTCGCGGACGCGCCCGGTGCGCCGGCCGACGCGGAGCCGCCTGCCTCACGCGGGACGGCCCACACGTCGACGCGGGTGCCGACCCGCACGGCCGGCGGCACGGCTCCGGACGGGAGCGTGAGCGGGAGCTGGCGCAGCGACCCGCCCCCGGCGCGCACGGCGTCGGCGGGCACGAGCTCGCCCTCGCCGAGGTCGCGGGTGGCGACCAGGCCGGCGCCCAGGGGCGCATCTGCTGAGAGGTAGCGGCCGGCGTCGGCCTCGGAGGAGAAGCGCACGCGCACCACACGCACGTCGGAGGCGGTGAGGCCGGCCCCTGCCGCGACGGGGCCGTCGGTGGCCCACACCGGCGTCGTGTCGTCACCCGAGGCGAGCAGGCGGGCGCCCAGCAGGACCGAGGCGCAGACCAGCAGGAGGCCCACCACGAGGCGCGGGTCGCGCCAGCCGGGGCGCACCAGCCGGACTGCCGGCGGCGGGGCTGGCACGTCGGTGCGGCCGTCCTGCCGGGGAGGAGCTGTCGAGGTCACGCGGACTTGATACCCCCTCCGGCACCACCCGAACGAGAGTTGTCCACAGGCCGGGGCAAATTCCGTCCTCGTGTGGTCCCAGGTGTCACGATGGCCCCATGACCGACGGTCCGCGGTTCCTCACGCTCAACGACGTGGCCGAGGTGCTCAACACCTCGCTCGCGCAGGTCAGCGCGCTGGTGCAGCGGGGCGAGATCCGGGCCCTCAAGATCGGCGGGCGGGGGCAGTGGCGCATCGAGCGCGACGAGCTCGAGGCCTTCATCCAGCGGATGTACGCCGAGACCGAGGCCCAGATCAAGGGCCAGACCAAGACCTGACCTGACCTGACGCGACCGGCTCGGCGAGCCCGTCCCTGGCCGACCCTGGCCCCTCAGGCCGGCGAGACCGCGACGACCACCGCGAGCGGCAGCACCTCGACGTGCCCGGCCTCGCCGACCACCTCGACGAAGTCGGCCCCCAGCCTCGCCAGCGCCCCGGTGCGACGCTCGCCGTCGGTGCGCACGACCGTGACCCGCTCGACCTCCTCGGCGAGGTGGCGCAGCGCCGAGGCGAGCCCGAGCCGGGCGGTCACGCGACGCAGCTCCTCCGGCCGCGCGCCGGGGTCCAGGCCCGACGCGCCGCGCAGGTGGTCGAGGTTGAGCACCGCGGCCTGCGCGCCCGGACGCGCCTCGCGGACCACGGCACATCCCCGGCCCGCCCGCTCCAGGACGACCTCACGCCGGCCCCAGCCCGGCAGGTCCAGCTGGACCACCCGGCCGACCGAGGCGTGCAGACGCGCCGCCAGGTCGACCTCGGCGTACTCCGCCCGGCCCAGCTCCGCCACATCGACGTCGCGCGCCGCCAGCGCCAGCCCCTCGGCCTGCTGCTCGAGGTCGTCGAGCACGCCCAGCAGTCGCTCTTCCCAGCCCATCGGTCCACCGTGCCAGCCCACCGCGTCCTCCACAAGATCGAGGCCAAACTCTTGCAAACTCAGTCAAACACGGGTTAAGACTGGTCATCGACTTGTTCGACCCGATCGGAGCACCCGTGTCCCCCACCTCCCGAGGCCTGCGCCTGGTCCTGGCGACCGGCGCGCTGCAGAGCCTCGCCGTGGCCGCCACCACCGTCTCGGTCCGCGGCCTCCGCGCCGCCGCGGCGACGCTGGTCGGGCCGGGGCACGGAGCGGGCCTGGCCCCCGGCGACCCGGCTCGGGTGTCCGCGGCCCTCGAGGCCACCGCCTGGACCGGGATGGCGATCTGCGGCGCGTGGTTCGCCGCCGCCGTGCTCGCCTGCGCCCGTGACCTGGGACGCCACCCCTCCCGTCCGGCGCCGCGCGCCGCCCGGGCGTGCCTGCGCCCGGCCTTCGTCCGCTCGCTCCTCGTGGTCCTGGTCGGCGGCTGCCTGACGACCCCCGGCGCCCAGCCGGTGGCCGACCACCCGGCTCACCCGCGCGGCTGGGGGCTCCTCGACGGCCTGCCGCTGCCCGGCCTGCCGACCGGCGCCGCTCCCGAGCGCGCAGCGCACCCGCGCGAGACCCACCGGCACCCCCGGGTCGCGCCCCGCACCGTGACGGCACGGCCCGGCGACTGCCTGTGGAGCATCACCGCGACGCTGCTCGGTCCGTCGGCCTCCGACGGGCAGGTCGCTCGCGCGTGGCCCCGGCTGCACCGCCTCAACCGGGCGACCCTCGGGCCCGACCCGGACGTGCTCGTCGCCGGCGCCCGGCTCGTCGTCCCGGACGGCTGGCGCGCGGCGACCTCCCCCGGCTCCCCCGACTCCCCGCACCCCGTCCGCACCCGACCCGCAGGAGCAGCACGATGACCCGTCCCCGGCCCCAGGCCCTTCCCGCGCCGGTGGTCACCCGCCTCGTCCCCGAGCCCCAGGACCCCGCGCGACCCGTCGTGCAGGGCACCCTGGCCCTCCACCTCGTCCCCGACGAGCCCGGCCCCCTCAACCCGGGACCCGTCACCGCGCCACCCGCGTGCCGCACTCCTGACGTCGCGGACCGCGAGCTGCGCGCGTGGACGGTGCGCTTCGCGCAGGCGCTGGTCGAGGTGGTCGGCGGTCACCGGCCGGTCGGTCAGCTCGTGCGGTGGACCAGCCGCGAGGTCTTCCGCGACCTCGAGCGCCGCACGCGCCTGGTGCAGCTCGCGGCGACCACCGACGCCGACGCCCTGCCCCTGCGGTCCACAGCCCTGGCCCAGGTGCGCAGCGTGCACGTCAGCCGCCCGGCGCCGTCGGTCGCCGAGGTGAGCGTGCACCTGCGCCAGGGCAGGCGCTCGCGCGCCCTCGCCCTGCGCCTGGACCGGCAGCAGGAGCGCTGGGTGTGTACGGCGCTCGAGCTCAGCTGATGCGGGCGGTCGTGCCGTCGGGACCGTTGGGGCTCCCGTGGCACTTCTTGTACTTCTTGCCCGAGCCGCAGGGGCACAGCGCGTTGCGCCCGATGCCGGAGTAGCTGTCGTCGGCGGCACCGTCGCGGTGCACCTCGGTCTCCCCCGTCTCGGTCGGCGCGCTGTAGGTCAGCTCCGACTGCGGCTGCTGCGGCCGGTCGAGACCCTTGGCATGGATCTGCGGGTGGGCCTGCGAGGTCTGCGCCGCCGCGGCCGCGCTGATCTCGAAGGGGGTCTCGCCGTCCGGGACCGCCTGCTCGTCCTCGTCCTCGGCGCCGACCTCCACCTCGATGTTGAACAGGAAGCCGACCGACTCCTCCTTGATCGCGTCCATCATCGCGGTGAACATGTCGAAGCCCTCGCGCTGGTACTCCACCAGCGGGTCGCGCTGGGAGTAGGCGCGCAGGCCGATGCCCTCGCGGAGGTAGTCCATCTCGTAGAGGTGCTCGCGCCACTTGCGGTCGAGCACCGAGAGCACGACGCGCCGCTCGAGCTCACGCATCACCTCGTCGCCGAACTCGGCCTCGCGGGCGGCGTACGCCGCGTGGGCGTCGGCCCGCAGCTGGTCGACCAGCTCCTCGCGGTCGAGCCCGTCGATGCCGCCGGCCTCCGCGACCACCTGGTCGAGCCTGAGGCCGACCGGCCACAGCTGCTTGAGGGCGGTCCAGAGCTTCTCCAGGTCCCACTCCTCGGGGAACCCGGAGGTCGCCTCGCCGACGTAGGAGGCGACCACGTCGTCGATCATGGTGCTGATCTGGTCGTGCAGGTCGGCGCCCTCGAGGACCGCGCGGCGCTCGGCGTAGATCACCTCGCGCTGACGGCTCATCACGTCGTCGTACTTCAGGACGTTCTTGCGGGAGTCGAAGTTCTGCGCCTCGACCTGGCTCTGCGCCGACGCGATGGAGTTGGTCACGCGCTTGTTCTCGATCGGCACGTCGTCGGGGACCTTGAGGGTGGTCAGCACCCAGTCGACCCAGTCCGACTTGAACAGCCGCATGAGCTCGTCCTGCAGCGAGAGGTAGAACCGCGACTCGCCCGGGTCGCCCTGACGACCGGACCGACCACGCAGCTGGTTGTCGATGCGGCGCGACTCGTGCCGCTCGGTGCCGAGGACGTAGAGGCCGCCGAGCTCCTTGACCTCGTCGTGCTCGGCGCCGACCTGGGCCTTGATCCGCTCGACCATGGCCGGCCACGCCGCTTCGTACTCGTCGGCGTGCTCGACCGGGTCGAGGCCCTGCTTGCGCAGCTCGTCGTCGGCGAGGAAGTCCACCGAGCCACCGAGCATGATGTCGGTGCCTCGACCGGCCATGTTGGTCGCGACCGTGACCGCGCCCTTGTGACCGGCGAGCGCCACGATCTTGGCCTCGTTGGCGTGGGCCTTGGCGTTGAGGACCGAGTGCGGGACGCCGTGCTTCTTGAGCAGAGCGGAGAGGTACTCCGACTTCTCCACCGAGACCGTGCCGACCAGCACCGGCTGGCCCACGCGGTGCCGCTCGGCGATGTCCTTGGCGACGGCCTCGTACTTCGCCTCCTCGGTGCGGTAGACCAGGTCGGGCTGGTCGATGCGCGCCATGGGGCGGTTGGTCGGGATCGGCACGACGCCGAGCTTGTAGATCTTGTCGAACTCGCTGGCCTCGGTCATCGCCGTGCCGGTCATGCCGCCGAGCTTGTCGTAGAGGCGGAAGTAGTTCTGCAGCGTGATCGTGGCGAGGGTCTGGTACTCCTCGCGGATCTTGACGCCCTCCTTGGCCTCGATCGCCTGGTGCAGGCCCTCGTTGTAGCGGCGGCCGTGGAGCATGCGGCCGGTGTGCTCGTCGACGATGAGCACCTCGTCGTCGATGACGACGTACTCCTTGTCGTTGCGGAACAGCTCCTTGGCCTTGATCGCGTTGTTCATGAACGAGATCAGCGGGGTGTTCACCGAGTCGTAGAGGTTGTCGATGCCGAGGTAGTCCTCGACCTTGGTGATGCCGCCCTCGAGCACCGAGACGGTGCGCTTCTTCTCGTCGACCTCGTAGTCCTCGTCCTTGACCATGCGCTCGGCGATGGTCGCGAACTCGGGGTACCACCGGACCTCGTCCTGGGTGGGGCCGGAGATGATCAGCGGGGTCCGGGCCTCGTCGATGAGGATCGAGTCGACCTCGTCGACGATCGCGAAGTAGTGGCCGCGCTGGACGCACTCCTCCAGCGAGTTGGCCATGTTGTCGCGCAGGTAGTCGAAGCCGAACTCGTTGTTGGTGCCGTAGGTGATGTCGCAGGCGTAGGCCTCGCGCCGCGCCGAGCGGCTCATGTCCGGGACGATCATGCCGGTGGTCAGGCCGAGGAAGCCGTAGACGCGGCCCATCCACTCCGCGTGGTAGGTCGCGAGGTAGTCGTTGACGGTGACCACGTGCACGCCCTTGCCGGTCAGGGCGTTGAGGTACGTCGGGAGGGTCGCGACGAGCGTCTTGCCCTCACCGGTCTTCATCTCGGCGATGTTGCCGAGGTGCAGGGCCGCGCCGCCCATGATCTGCACGGGGTAGTGCCGCTGCCCGAGCACCCGCTTGGCGGCCTCACGGACGGTCGCGAACGCCTCGGGCATGAGGTCGTCGAGGCTCTCGCCGTCGGCGTGGCGCTTCTTGAGCTCGTCGGTCATGCCGCGCAGCTCGTCGTCGCTCATCGAGACGAAGTCGTCCTCGATCGCGTCGACGGCCTTGGCGACGGCCTCGAGCTGACGGAGGATCTTGCCCTCGCCGATGCGCAGGATCTTGTCGATGATGGCAGGCACGGCTGCACTCTACCTACAGACCTGCAGCGGCCCACGGCCCCCGAGCGCGCGCACCGCCGCGTCGAGACTCGCGGCCAGGTCCCCACGGGGCCGGACCTCCACCCGCTCCAGCCCCAGCCACACGGCCAGCACGGCGAGCTCGCCCGCCAGCGCCTCAGCGGTGGACGCCGGGGCGTCGTGCTCGGCGAAGGACCCCTGCACGACCAGGACTCCCGCGGCCCGGTCGGCCTTGAGGTCCACCCGCGCGACCAGGGTGTCGCCGAGCAGGAAGGGCAGGACGTAGTAGCCGTGGACGCGCTTGGCCGCCGGCACGTAGATCTCGATGCGGTAGCGGAAGCCGAACAGCGCCTCGGCACGCGAGCGCTCCCAGACCACCGGGTCGAAGGGGCTCAGCAGCGCGGCCGCGTCGACGCGGCGGGGCAGCCGCGCGTCGCGGTGGAGGTACGCCGGCCGGCGCCAGCCCTCGACCTGCACCGGCAGCAGGGTCCCGTCCTCGACCAGCTCGGCCACGGCCTGCCGGGTCGGCGCCACGTCCATGCGGAAGTAGTCGCGCAGGCACTGCACGGTGGCCACCCCGTGGGAGCGGGCCGCCCGCTCGACCAGCTGCCGAGCCGCCTCCTCCGGCGCCGGGGCGGGGGCGGCGAGCACCGCGGGGGGCAGCACGCGCTCGGGGACGTCGTACAGCCGCTCGAAGGCGGGGCCCCGCCCGGCGACCGTGACCCGGCCGGCGAAGAAGAGGTACTCCAGCGCCTGCTTGGCCGCCGACCAGTTCCAGCCCCAGTGGTCCGTGGTGCGCTCGACGTCGCCCTCGACGTCGCGGGCGCTGACCGGCCCGCGCTCGCGCACCTCTTCGAGCACCCACTGCACCAGGTCCGGCTGCTCGCGCGCGATGCGGCGAGGACCGCCCCACGCCTTGGTCTCCGCGGTCGCCATGCGGTGCTGCATCAACGGCCACAGCTCGACCGGCATGTAGGCCGCCTCGTGGGCCCAGTACTCCACCAGTCGACGGGGTCGCTGCTCGGCGGCGCGGGTCAGCAGGGAGGTGTCGTAGGGACCCATCCGGCTGAACAGCGGCATGTAGTGGGCGCGCTGCAGCACGTTGACCGAGTCGATCTGGAGGACGCCGGTGCGCCCCAGGGTGCGCAGCAGCGTGCGCATCGTCGGGGCGGCGTGGGGCGCGTCCAGGAACCCCTGGGCGGCCAGCGCGACGCGACGCGCCTGCGCCAGCGAGAGCGAGTCGGTCAGCGCCGGCTCACGGGATCTCGAGCAGCTTCTCCCGCACGGCGTACATCACGGCCTCGACGCGGGAGTGCAGCTGGAGCTTCTCCAAGATGTTGCGCACGTGGTTCTTGACGGTGTTCTCGCTGATGAACAGCTGCTTGGCGATCTCGCGGTTGTTGAGGCCGTGGGCCACCAGGCGCAGGACCTCGAGCTCGCGCTCGGTGAGCTTGGGGCCGGGGCTGAGGTTGCGGTCGCCGCGCGACATCTGCTTGAACTCGTCGAGCAGCTTGATCGCCATCGAGGGGCTGATCAGGGACTGGCCGTCGGCCACGACGCGGATCGCCTGGGAGACCTCGTCGATCGAGGAGTCCTTGAGCAGGTAGCCCGAGGCCCCGCTCTTGACCGCGTCGTAGAGGTCGCCCTCGTCGTCGCTGACGGTGAGCATGATGATGCGGGCGCCGGGCGCCGCGTCCTTGATCGAGGCGCAGGCCTCGATGCCGTTCTGCTTGGGCATCCGCACGTCCATGAGGACCACGTCGGGGGCCTCGGTGTGGCACAGACCGACCGCCTCGGCCCCGCTGGAGGCCTCGCCCACGACGTCGATGTCCGGCTCGACGTTGAGCAGCATGGTGAGGCCGCGGCGGAAGAGCTCCTGGTCGTCGACGACCAGGACCCGGATGGCGCTGTCGGCGACCTGACCGTTGGCCACGGAGCTTGCGGGGAGGTTCACAGAAGGGATCATGGCACGATCGGGCTACGTGCTCAGCAAAATCCGGACGTACGACCTACGTCGCCGCCACACGGGACCAGGGTCTCGAACTAGCCAAATTGGGCGAGATCACGACTAGTCACCCTTCAGCCGGGCGGTCGCCCGCTCAGGCGGGGTTCTCCAGGTCCAGGGAGATCACGCCGTAGTCGTAGCCCCGGCGGCGGTAGACGACCGACGGGCGACGGCTCCCCTCCTCGACGAAGAGGAAGAAGTCGTGGCCGACCAGCTCCATCTCGTAGAGCGCCTGGTCGAGGTTCATCGGGGTCGCGGCGTGGGTCTTCTCGCGCACCACCATCGGGCCCTCGGCGGTCACGCCCGCGTGGGCCGCCGCGTCGTCGGTCGACTCCTCGGACTCGGCGCCGACGCTGCCGTTGACCAGCGCGGCGGTCGCCTGCGCCACGGACACCGGCGCGTGCCGCCCGCGGTGGACCCGCTTGCGGTCGGCCGCGCGACGCATCTGCGCGCTCATCTTGTCCAGCGCCAGGTCGAGGGCGGCCATCTTGTCGTCGGCCGCCGCCTCCGCGCGCACCACCGGACCCTTGGTGAAGGCGGTGAGCTCGACCTTGACGCAGCGGTCGTGCTGGCGCGGGTTGCGCTCCTTCTCGACCTCGACCTCGATCCGGATCACCTTCTGGTCGTGCTTCTCGAGGCGGGCCAGCTTGTCCTGCACGTGCTCACGGAACCTGTCCGTGATCTCCCCGTGTCGGGCGTTGACGACGATGTCCATGCCTACCTCCGGTCCTCGTGAGTTCCCGTTCGGGCGATCCACCTGCCAGCGAGTGTGACAGCAGCAGTGACAGCGCTGAGAGTGGAGCCCGCCCGGCCGACCTGGTCTTCGACCCCACAACCGCCTGCTGAGGCTCTCGCGGCTTCTCTGCCACTACCCACCTTCTCGGCGCTGACCCCTGCATCTGGCAGGGACCGGCCGGCAGGACTTACCTCTAAGCCGCACCGTGATCGTCCGGCACGCCCGCGGACGGGGGCACCGGGCTTACGTGGACCGTTTCGCCTGCGACTGGCATCGGCTTGCCGGGAGGCCTGGGCGAGCACGGCCCCGAGCGGGGCACTGCTCGCGCCTGTCCCCCCGACGCAACCACGGACCCGGGCGGACTCCATGTCACGACGCTAGTGCCCCGGTGGTGATCGCGGTAGCAGGACCCCCAAGTCCGGGACTCCCGGGGCTGGTGGGACCACCTGTCTCCTGTGACGGCGGGTGGCCGCGACGGTCGCGCCGGCCACCGGGGCCCACCCCCGTTGCTCCAGGGCGGCCTGGGCCGACCGGAGCGTCCAGCCGGTGGTCAGCACGTCGTCGACGAGGACGACCGCCCCCGGGTCGCCGGGGCCCGGGCCCGCCCTGGCCGCGAAGCGCCCGGCCAGGTTGGCCGCCCGCTCCTGCGCGGTCAGGCCCGCCTGGTCGCGCGGCCGGCCGACCACGAGCAGCGGTCTCGCGACCGACACCGGCACCCCGTCGCGCCGCAGGGCGGTCGCCGCGCGGCGGGTCAGCCGCAGCAGGGGGTCGTGCCCCCGCTCGCGCACGACCCGCGGGTGGCTCGGCACCGGCACGAGCACGACGGGCCCCGCCGGGGAGGGCGGGTAGGGCCAGGCGCGCCCGACCTCGGCCCGCAGCGCCGCCGTCACCGCCACCGCCAGGAGGTCCCCCAGCGGCACCGCGAGGCCGTGCACGGCGTGCTCCTTGTGGGCGAGCACCAGGGCCCGCAGCGCGCCGTCGTAGTCGCCCGTGGCGTGCACCGGCACCAGCCCTGGCGGGCAGGGCGTCGGCCGAGCCGGCGCCCCCGCGCCCGGGAGGGCCCGGTGGCAGCGCCGGCACAGCGCCCGCCCGGGCCGGGTGCACACCACGCACACCGACCCCGCGGCCAGGTCGAGCAGCGCGTCCCACACGCCCGCCAGCCTGGCCCCCGCGCGCGGGTCGCGCGCCCCGTCGTACGACGGCTGTGGAGAGAGGTGCCCTCAGCGGGCGTCGGGACCGGGGCCGGGCTGGCACCGCGGGCACCACCAGGTGCGGCGGGCGCCGGGGACCCCGTCGACGGCGTCGACCACGCGCACCTCGGTGCCGCAGCGCAGGCACGGCCGCCGGGCGCGCCCGGCGACGTAGTGCTGCTCGCCGCGCCGCCGGTTGCCGGTGGTGACCTGGTAGGCGCCGGGCGACCTGGCCGAGTGACGCAGGGCGCGGGCACCGAGACGCACCAGCGCCGCGACGTCGACCTCCCCGACGGGGGTCCACGGGCTCACGCCACGCAGGAAGCACAGCTCGTTGCCCACAGGTTGCCCCAGCCGGCGACCTTGGTCTGGTCGAGCAGCGCCCGCGCGACCGGCACGGTGGGGTCCGCGGACAGCCGGCGGACCGCCTCCGCCTCGTCCCAGTCGGGTCGCAGCGGATCGGGCCCGAGGTGGCCGACCACCGTGGCCTCGTCGCGCGTCGGGAGGACGTCGACGACCGGCAGCAGCAGACCGTGAGCGGTCTCCCCCGAGTCGACCTCGAGGACCACGCGCACGTCGTCCCACAGCCGGCGCGGCAGCCGCCTGCCGGGACCCGTCACCGTCCACGAGCCGTCCATGCGCAGGTGGGTGTGGAGGGTCAACCCGCCGCCGAGCCGGGTCAGCAGGTGCTTGCCGTGGGTGGCGTGCTCGAGCACCACGCGCCCGGCGAGGTCCACCGTCGCGTGCCGGGGCACCCGCAGGTCCGAGCGCACGACGGTGCGCCCGTCGAGGTGACGTCGCAGCCGCTCGGCGAGCAGGTGGACGCTGTCTCCCTCGGGCACCTCCCCATCCAACAAGTCGCGGTCAAGACGGGGCCCGTGCATGCTGCACCCATGCAGGTTCACGGGACGAGGCGGCGGTGATCGGCCTCGAGGACGTCCGCGCCGCGGCCGGGCGGATCGAGGGCCACGTCGTCCGGACGCCGGTGCTCCACAGCCCGGCGATCGACGAGGCGGTGGGGGCCGAGGTGCTGCTCAAGGCCGAGCACCTGCAGGTCGGCGGGGCGTTCAAGCTGCGCGGGGCGCTCAACAACGCCCTGGCCCGGTCGCCGCACGACCTGCGCCACGGCCTGGTCGCGGTCTCCTCGGGCAACCACGCCCAGGCGGTCGCACGCGCGGCGGCGATCCGTGGCACGACGGCGCTGCTGCTCATGCCGGAGGACGCCCCGGAGTCCAAGCGTGCGGCGACGCTGGTGGCGGGTGGGCTGGTCGAGACCTTCGACCGCTACTCCACCGACCGCGAGGCGCTGCTCGCGGAGCGTGCGCGCGCGACCGGCCGCCTCGTCGTCCACCCGTACGACGACCCCCTCACGATGGCGGGCCAGGGCACCGTCGCCCTCGAGCTGCTCGAGGACGTCGCCCCCGGCGGCCCGGTCGACGACCTGTTCGTGCCGGTGGGCGGGGGCGGCCTCGCGGCCGGCTGCGCGACGGCTGCGGCGGCCCTGCTCCCGGGCTGCCGGGTCCACGGGGTCGAGCCCGCGGCCGGTGACGACGTACGACGGTCGCTCGCGGCGGGCGAGCGCGTCACCATCGAGGTGCCCCGGACCATCGCCGACGGGCAGCAGACGACCAGCCCCGGCGTCCACCCGTTCGAGGTGCTCCAGGCGCGCCTGACCGACGTGGTCACCGTGTCCGACGAGGAGATCGTGGCGGCCATGCGGATGGCAGCCCGCCACCTGGGGGCGGTCCTCGAGCCCAGCGGCGCCTGCGCCCTGGCGGCGCTGCTGACCGGTCGCGTCCGGGTCGGTGGCCGGGTGGGCGTGGTCCTCTCCGGCGGCAACGTGGACGCGGCCCGCTACCGCGACCTCGTCGGGCTGGACCCGGCCGAGGTCACCCGCCCGGACTGAGCGGCCGCCCTAGCCGACGAAGACCGGCCGCGCGACGTCGCGCAGGTCCGCGTCCTCGACCCAGCGACCCTGGAGGCTCAGCTCGAAGGTGCGCCGCCCGAGCGTCGTGACCAGCAGGGTGCGGGTGCCGGGCGAGGAGGTGAGCGAGACCGCGCGGTCGAAGAGCACGTCGACGGGCTCGCTGAGCGCACCCGACTCCGACTCGCCGTCGACCGAGACCAGGTCGACCAGGCTGGTGGTGCGTGAGGTGCGGGAGAGCACCGCCACCTGGGTGCCGTCGCGCCAGGCGACGTCGACCACGCGCTTGAGGGGACTCTGGGTCGCGATCGGCCGCGCGCGAGAGAGGCGCACGGGGGTGCCGGACTCGTCGCTGGCGCGCAGGACCCGGGTGAGGTAGAGCCGTGCCCCGCGTCCCCCCGCCGGGGCGAGCGCGAGCACGAGCCGGGTGCCGTCGCGCGACAGCGCCGCCGCGGTCAGCGGGCCCGCAGGCAGACCCGCCACCGGGAGGACCGTCTGGCGGCTGCCGACCGAGACGCGCACGGCCTCCGGTCCGCCGGCCGGGTCGACCAGCCACACGCGGCGCGACCAGTCCCACAGCGGGCGCAGTGAGCCACCGGCCGTGATCGCTCCCCCGGCGCCGGCCGGCGAGTCCACGCCGGACCCCGCGGGATAGGTGCGGACCAGCCCGTCGTCGTCGCTGACCGCGGCCGCCGTGGCCTGCAGGCTCACGCCGAGCCGGGCCCCCGGCAGGGCGACGGGGAGCTTCACGAGCGGCGTGCGCGCCGGACGCGTGAACGGGCGGATCTCCTGGACCGTGTCGCCGTCGAGGCTGAACAGCGCGTCCTCGGCGTAGCTGACGAACGGGGAGTAGGACGCGGCGCTGTCGACGTCGAGCATCGGCCCGGTGCCGGTCAGCCGCAGCGGCCGGCCACCGGCGGTGACGCGGACCGCTGTCACGTCGGGCAGCTGCCGCAGGGTCCACACCAGCTGGGCGAGCGCGCGGTCGAGGTCGGCGCCCTCGAGCTCGTCGACCTCCTCGCTGAGCGGCACCTCCGCGACCCCGTCGCTGCGGATCGGCACGCTGACCGCCAGCCGGGTGCGCGGCGGGAAGTAGGTGCGCTCCACGCCGCGGTCGGGCCGCCGCGGGCCGTCGAGCAGGTGGTCGACGAGCAGCGTCGCGGCCTGCGGACCGCGCGGGAGGTAGACGGGCTCGGGCACGAGCAGCCGGCCCGACGGGTCGAAGAAGTGCAGGTCGTAGCGCGCGTAGTGGTCCTGGAAGTAGGACAGCGGCACCACCATCGCGTCGGGCACCGAGCTGAGCCGCCACTGGCCGCGGTCGCGGACCAGCTCGAGGGTCAGTCCGTCCGCGTCGACGTCGCGTGCCGGCCCGTCCCAACGCCCCCCTCCGTCGAGGGCGTAGGGCGAGGTGAGGCGCAGGGCCACCGAGGTGCGGCTCGAGCTGTCCTGCACGGGGTCGGCCTGGACGTCGCGGCCCTGGTAGAGCAGCGTGCGGCGCTGGGGGCGCCACGCGGACGCGGCCCGCTCGGTGAGGTACTGCGAGGCCACGCGGGTGGAGACCGGCGTCGCCTCCAGCGCGGTGAGGAAGCCCGTCACGATCTCGGCCGGTCCGGCCCCGGCGCGCGGGCCGGGCGGGTTGAAGTCGAAGGGCGCCGAGGACGGCGACGGGACCGAGCTGCCCGTGGAGCGGACGGGACCGTCGGAGGGGACCTGGGAGCACGCCGCGAGGAGCGCCGCGGCCAGGACCACCGCGACCACGCCGACCGGCCTGGACCTCATCGCGTCACCGCCCGGCTGGGCGCGGGCTCGGGCTGCAGCGGGAGCGGGCTGGAGACCGGGTCCTCCCCCGCGCGCCGCGGGAGCGTCAGGCGGAACTGCGCACCCTCGCCCGGACGACCCCACGCCTCGAGCCAGCCGCCGTGCAGCCGGGCGTCCTCGCGCGCGATCGCGAGGCCGAGACCGGTGCCGCCGGTGGTGCGGGCACGGGCGGGGTCGGCGCGCCAGAACCGGTTGAACACCCGCGTCTCGTCGCCCGGGGCGAGACCCACCCCGTGGTCGCGGACGGTCAGCGCGCACGCGGTGTCGTTGCCGGCCACGCGCACCTCGATGTCGGGCACGATCGCCGGGCGGGCGTAGTCGATGGCGTTGCCGACCAGGTTGCGCACCACCCGCTCGACCCGCAACGCGTCGGCCTCGACCACGCACGGCAGGTCGGGCGGGAGGAGGACCAGGCGTACGCCGGCGTCCTCGGCCAGCAGCGACATCGAGCCCACCACGCGGCGGGCGACGTCGACCAGGTCGACCCGGTCCAGGTGCATCGTGGCCGCGCCGGCGTCGAAGCGGCTGATCTCGAGCAGGCCGGTGAGGAGGTTCTCGAAGCGGTCGAGCTCGGTGTGCAGCAGCTCGGCGGACCGGGCGGTCACCGGGTCGAACCGGTGCCGGCCGTCGTGGAGCACGTCGGCGGCCATCCGCACGGTGGTCAGGGGGGTCCGCAGCTCGTGGGACACGTCGGAGACGAAGCGCCGCTGCCCCGCTGACATGTCCTCCAGGGCACGGATCTGCTTCTGCAGCGAGGCGGCCATCTGGTTGAACGAGCCGGCCAGGCGCGCGATGTCGTCCTCGCCCCGCACCTGCATGCGCTCCTCGAGACGGCCCGAGGCGATGCGCTCCGCCACCCGCCGGGCCAGCCGGACCGGGGTCACCACCTGGCGGGCGACCAGGAACGCGACCCCGGCCACCAGGAGCATGAGCAGCAGGCCGCTGGTGAGCAGCGCCCGGCGCACCAGCGCGAGCGTCTGCTCCTCCTGGCCCATCGGGAACAGGTGGTAGAGCGCGTAGGTGCCGCCGTCGGCCGGCAGGACCAGCCGCGAGCCCACGACGACCGCCGGCACGCGGGTCGGCTCGTCGCTGCCCGTCGCGCCACCACCGCTGCGCAGCTCGGTGTAGGTCCACCCGTCCCCCCCGCCCGTGGGCGACTCCACCTTCCGGCGCAGGGCCGGCGGCACGCTGGTCGGGTCGAGCCCGGGGCTGAAGCGCTGGCCGCCGCCGGTGGGTCCCGTGCCGTCGCCGGTGCTGCCGGGACTGGTCGCCAGCGGCCCGATCAGCACCACGTCGTACCCTTGGGAGCGCCCGCGCTCGACCACCCGGGCCGCGAGGTCGGACAGCTGGGCCTCGACGTCGAAGTCGGTGCTCGCCGCGCTCAGGCTCTTCTGCACCTCGGCGCTGCTCTGCCCGGCCTCGGCGAGCGCCACCTCGACCCGCTCCCCCACCAGCCCGTCGGAGATCTGGCGCAGCAGCGCGACCCCGAGCAGCGCCACCACCAGCGCGGTGAGCGCGACGGTGCTGAGGACCACCCGGGCCTGCAGCGATCGCCGCCACAGGCGGGCTGCGGACGCGGCCGCCCGGGCGAGGGCGCTGCGGGCGGACGCCAGCACGGCTCAGCCCGCCTTGTAGCCCACGCCCCGGACGGTGACGACGACCTCGGGGTTCTCCGGGTCGTGCTCGATCTTCGAGCGCAGCCGCTGGACGTGGACGTTGACCAGCCGGGTGTCCGCCGCGTGGCGGTAGCCCCAGACCTCCTGCAGCAGCACCTCGCGGGTGAAGACCTGCCAGGGCTTGCGGGCCAGGCAGACGAGGAGGTCGAACTCCAGCGGCGTCAGGGAGAACACCTCGTCGCCGCGCGTGACCCGGTGCCCGGCGACGTCGATGGTGAGGTCCTGGACGTGCAGCACCTCGGTGCCCGGCGGCTCGAGCCGCCGGATGCGGGCGCGGATGCGGGCGATCAGCTCCTTGGGCTTGAACGGCTTGACGACGTAGTCGTCGGCCCCGGACTCGAGGCCGAGCACCACGTCGACGGTGTCGTTCTTGGCCGTGAGCATCACGATCGAGACCCCCGACTCGGCGCGGATCTCCCGGCACACGTCGATGCCGTCCTTGCCCGGCAGCATCAGGTCGAGCAGCACCAGGTCGGGACGGTAGTCGCGCAGCACGGGCAGCACCTGGTCACCGCGGTTGACCACCCGCGACTCGAAGCCCTCGTTGCGCAGGACGATCGAGAGCATCTCCGCCAGGGCCACGTCGTCGTCGACGACCAGCACGCGGCCCTTGGGCGGAAGGCCCGGGCTGGCTGGTTCGGTGGACGACGCGGCCATGGCAGGTCGGCTCGGTCGATCAGTAACGGTAGTGGTCGGACTTGTAGGGACCCTGCTTGTCGACCCCGAGGTAGCCGGCCTGCTGGTCGGTGAGCTCGGTGAGCTCGACGCCGAGCGCTCCCAGGTGCAGGCGTGCGACCTCCTCGTCGAGGTGCTTGGGCAGCGTGTAGACGCCGACCGGGTAGTCCTCGGTCTTGGTGAACAGCTCGATCTGCGCCAGGACCTGGTTGGTGAACGAGTTGGACATCACGAACGAGGGGTGGCCGGTCGCGTTGCCGAGGTTCATCAGGCGACCCTCGGACAGGACGATGACGGCGTTGCCCGACGGGAACGTCCACAGGTCGACCTGCGGCTTGACGTTCTTGCGGACCACGCCGTCCCACTGCTCGAGGCCGGCCATGTCGATCTCGTTGTCGAAGTGCCCGATGTTGGCGACGATCGCGTTGTGCTTCATGCGGCTCATCTGCTCGGCGGTGACCACGTCGCGGTTGCCGGTCGCGGTGATGACGAAGTCGGCGTCGCCGAGCACGGACTCCAGCGTGGCGACCTGGTAGCCGTCCATCGCGGCCTGGAGCGCGCAGATCGGGTCGATCTCGGTGACGATCACGCGGGCGCCCTGGCCGCGCAGCGACTCCGCGCAGCCCTTGCCGACGTCGCCGTAGCCACAGACGACCGCGACCTTGCCGCCCATGAGGACGTCGGTGGCGCGGTTGAGCCCGTCGATCAGCGAGTGGCGGCAGCCGTACTTGTTGTCGAACTTGCTCTTGGTGACCGAGTCGTTGACGTTGATGCCCGGGAAGAGCAGCTTGCCGTCACGCAGCATCTCGTAGAGACGCATGACGCCGGTGGTGGTCTCCTCGGTCACGCCCTTGATCTCGTTGGCGATGCCGGTCCACAGGGTCGGGTCCTCGGCGAGGGTCTTGTTGAGCACCTCGAAGACGACGCGCTGCTCGCCGCTCGTTGCGGTGGCGGGGTCGGGCGCGACGCCCTCCTTCTCGCTCTGGACACCGAGGTGCACCAGCAGCGTCGCGTCGCCACCGTCGTCGAGGATCATGTTGGCGTGCTTGCCGTCGGGCCAGCGCAGGATCTGCTGGGTGCACCACCAGTACTCCTCGAGGCTCTCGCCCTTCCACGCGAAGACCGGCACGCCGGCCGGGGCGTCGACGGTGCCCTCGGGGCCTACGGCGACCGCGGCCGCGGCGTGGTCCTGGGTGGAGAAGATGTTGCAGGAGGCCCAGCGGACCTCGGCGCCCAGCGCGGTCAGCGTCTCGATGAGGACGGCGGTCTGGATCGTCATGTGCAGCGACCCGGCGATGCGCGCGCCCGCCAGCGGCCTGCTGTCGCCGTAACGCTCCCGCATCGCCATCAGCCCTGGCATCTCGTGCTGGGCGAGCTCGATCTCGGTGCGCCCGTAGTCGGCCAGGGTCAGGTCAGCGACCTTGAAGTCCATTGTTCTCCTCGATGAGTGGCGTATCGGAGCAATCCTAACGGCGAGGCCCCGGCCTCCCCGGGGCCCGACCCTCGGGTGGTTCGGCTGCCACCCGCCGACGGATCGGCAGGCTGCTGACCCGACGTGGGCTCAGAAGAGCCGCCGGCCCAGCCCGATGCCGAGGTACGCCGCGGCGTAGCGGCCCTGCCCCAGCAGCGAGGCGTAGCGCGCCAGGTCCGTCCCGGTGGCGGCGGTGAGCACCTCGACCCGCAGGTCGCGCTCGTCGGCCACCTCGGTCAGGCGACGCCTGCCCTCGACCACGCCGGGCTCCTGCGAGCCGTCGTCGAGCACCAGCAGCGCGGGGCTGGGCTCGCGGACCGCGCCGTCGTGCCCGTCGGCGAAGGGGTCGTCGAACAGGTCGCGCGCGGCAGCCGCCGCGAGCACCGGGAACAGGTGCTCGGCGTCGCCGGCCAGCGCGGACCGTCCGCTGGCCCGGCGCATCGACTCCGAGACCCGGCGAGCCGCACGGGCGGCGAGGACCGACCCGCCCCACACCACCGGCAGGCAGTCGGCGAACGCGATGGCCAGGGCCTTGGCCGGGTTGACCGTCAGGTCCCGGTGGGGCGAGCACGCGACCGCGACCTGGTCCAGCGCGTCGGCCACCTCGTCGGGGACGGTCTCGGGGCCGAGCCCGACCTGCGAGAGCAGCTCGAGGACGACCACGGCGGTGGCGAGCTGGTCGTGGCTGCGCGCCGGGAGGACGGTCGCGTGCCGGCCCTCGGCGTGCCGTGCCACCAGCGAGTCCGGCGGGCAGCCGACGACGACCTGGGCACCGCGGCGCACGGCCTCGGCGACGGTCGCGGCGCTGCCGGGGTCCTCGCCGCCCGGCGCGAGCATCACGACGAGGTCGAGCGAGCCGGCCCAGCCCGGGAGCCCCGGTCCGGGCCACGCCACGAAGGGGACGGGGCAGTGCGGCTCGAGCACCGCGCGCAGCAGACGCGAGTCGGGCCCCGCCGCGACGACGGCGCGTGGCTGGTCGTCCTTGATCTGCTCGACCGCCGCGGCGAGCGCCTCGGCGGCCTCCACCGACTCGCGCCGCACCCGGGCGCCGGCCTCGGCCAGCGGGCGCAGCACCTGGTCGGCCTGCTCGAGCGCGGCCTCATCGTCCAGGCGCGTCTCGTCGAAGACCTCGTTCACGGCCGCACCGCCTCGGCGTTCCACGGGACCGCGTCGTCGACGAGGAGCACGGGCACCCCGCCGCGGACCGGGTAGCGCAGGGAGCAGGCGGTGCAGACGAGCCCGCCCTCGTCGGCCGGATCGCCGGCCCCGGCCGCCCCGTCGACCTGCAACGTGCCGTGGCACTGCGGGCAGCGGACGAGCTCGAGCAGCGCCGGGTCGAGGGTGGGGTTGCCGGTCACGGTGCACTCCTGATCGTCGTGAGGACCTCGTCGCGCAGGGCGGTCATCGTCGCCTCGTCGCGGCCCTCGGCGTTGAGCCGCAGCAGCGGCTCGGTGTTGGACGGGCGGACGTTGAACCACCAGTCGTCGTGCGTCACGGTCAGCCCGTCGAGGTGGTCGACCTCGACACCGGGCTGCCCGGCGTACCCCTTCTCCAGCCGTGCCACCACACCGGCCTGGTCGGTGACGGTGGAGTTGATCTCGCCGCTGGCGCGGTAGCGGGAGTAGTCCGCGAGCAGGGCGCTCAACGGCCCGTCCTGCTCCGCCAGCGCGGCCAGCACGTGGAGAGCGGCCAGCATGCCGGAGTCGGCGCGCCAGAAGTCGCGGAAGTAGAAGTGGCCGGAGTGCTCGCCGCCGAAGACGGCCCCCGTCTCGGCCATCGTCGCCTTGATGTAGGAGTGCCCGACGCGGGTGCGGACCGCCCGGCCACCCTGCTCGGCGATGATCTCGGGGACCGCGCGGCTGGTGATGAGGTTGTGGATCACCGTCGCGCCGGGCTCCTTGGCCAGCTCGCGGGCCGCGATCAGCGCGGTGAGGACGCTGGGGCTCACCGCCTCGCCGCGCTCGTCGACCACGAAGCAGCGGTCGGCGTCGCCGTCGAAGGCCAGCCCGAGGTCGGCCCCCTCGTGCAGGACGGCGGCCTGGAGGTCGCGCAGGTTGTCCGGCTCGATCGGGTTGGCCTCGTGGTGGGGGAAGGTGCCGTCGAGCTCGTAGTAGAGCTCCACGACGTGGAGGTCGAGCGGGCCGAGCACCGCCGGCGCGGTGTGACCGGCCATGCCGTTGCCGGCGTCGACGACCACCCGCAGGCGGCGCCCGGTGACCGGCGCGAGGCTGCGCAGGTGGGCGGCGTAGTCCTCGAGCACGTCGCGCTGCTCGACGCGGCCCGGGGTCGCGCCGGGTGGCGCCTCGCCGGCGGCGACGAGGTCGCGGACCCGGGCCAGTCCGGTGTCGCGTCCGACGGGAGCCGCACCGGCGCGGCACAGCTTGATGCCGTTGTACTGCGCGGGGTTGTGGCTCGCGGTGAACATCGCCCCGGGCAGCCCGAGGTGCCCCGAGGCGAAGTAGAGCTGGTCGGTCGAGGCGAGCCCGATCATGGTGACGTCGGCCCCGGCGTGGGAGGCGCCCTCGGCGAACGCCTGCGCGAGCCCCGGGCTCGAGGGACGCATGTCGTGCCCCACGACCACGCCCGTCGTCGCCGCCCCGGTCACCTCGACGAAGGCCCGGCCGACCGAGCGCGCCAGCTCCTCGTCGACCTGGTCGGGGACCGTGCCGCGCACGTCGTAGGCCTTGATGACCTGGTCCAGGTTGGCCGGGTCGGTCGTCGGTCGGGTGCCGCTCACGCGGCTCAACCTACTGCTGTCCGCTGGAGCTGTGCCCGCCGGAGTCCCGCTCACCGCCGCGCTCGCCGCGCAGCACCTGGAGGTGGCCGCGACGGCCGATCTCCGAGGGCGGAGCCGGCGGCTCGACGGGCCGCACCGGACGCGCCGCCTCGCGGACCGCGTCGGCCAGCGCGAGCAGGTCGTCGGTGCTGGGGCCGAGGGCGTCGGGGTCCGGCGCGAGCCGCAGCACCTCCCACCCGCGCGGGGCGGAGAGCCGGTCGCTGTGCTCGTCGCACAGGTCGTAGGCGTGCGGCTCGGCGTAGGTCGCCAGCGGGCCGAGGACGGCGGTCTGGTCGCCGTAGACGTAGGTGAGGGTGGCGACCGCCGGACGCCGGCAGGCGGTGCGCGAACAGCGGCGGACGGGACTCACGACGCCGACGCTACCCGGAGGTTCGGCGCGTCGTGGATAGGCTCGCGGGCGTGAGTCCAGATGGTCGTGAGGAGTCGGGCCGCGTGGACGGGGCGAGGCCCCGGCGCGGCAGCGGGCGCGACCGGCGGGGACGCGGGATGCGGGGACCGGCGGTGCTGCCCGGACCGTTGACCCCACGAGGAGGTCCGCGACGCCCCTCGCGGCGGGACCGCTTCGACTCCCAGGTCCTCGAGGTCGTCGAGGCGCTGGAGGAGCGGTGGCCCGAGGACCTCGGCAGCCTCGAGCTCGCGGTGGAGGAGGCGCCGGTCCTGCCGGAGGGCTGGGACGAGTCGACCGTGCCCCTGGCCTCGGTGGTGCGCCGAGGCGACACGGTCCGGCTGGTGGTCTTCCGTCGGCCGATCGAGCTGCGGGCGGCCACGCCGGAGGACCTGGCCGCCCTGGTGCTCACCGTCGTCGTCGAGCAGGTCGCCGAGCTCCTCGGGCGGAGCCCGCACGAGGTCGACCCGAGGTACGACGACCCCGACGACGACTGAGACGGCTGAGCCGACTGAGCCGACTGAGCCGGGGGTCAGACCGCGCGGCGCTTGAGCTTGCGGCGCTCGCGCTCGGACATGCCGCCCCAGATGCCGAAGCGCTCGTCGTTGCCGAGGGCGTACTCGAGGCAGTCGTTGCGCACCTCGCACGTGAGGCACACCCGCTTGGCCTCGCGCGTGGAGCCGCCCTTCTCGGGGAAGAACGCCTCCGGATCGGTCTGAGCGCACAGCGCTCGCTCCTGCCAGCTGAGCTCGTCGGTCTCGGTCTCCTCGACCAGGAACAGTTCTCGCACGGCACTCCCCTTCGACCCGGGTGACCCTGACGGATCCCCTCCTGTGAGTGGTGCCTGAACCCTCGCCACAAGGAATGACACCGTGAGAATTACAAGCATGTCGTACGCCCGCAGTCAAGCGGAAGTCTGCTATTGACCGGGGCGAGATCGGCAGCGGCGGCCGCCCCGATCCACCCCGGTCTGGTCCGATCGGTCCCATCCGGGCCCGCGGGCCCGAGACCGGCGGGTACGACGTCCCGTCCCACCCGTCACTCTGGTCCCACGAGCCCCACGGGCCGGGGTCGCCGCCAGCGACCCTAGCCCCCGCTCCCGGTTTGACCCCCGGCGGCCGGGACGGGTAGAAGGCGACCATGACGACCTCCCCCAGCAGCCCCCCGGACCGGGCTCGACGACGCGTCACCGTGCTGTCCGGCGGCGTCGGCGGCGCCCGCTTCCTCCAGGGCCTGGCACGCGTCCCCGGCTGGGGCGACGAGGTCACCGTCGTCGCCAACACCGCCGACGACCTGTGGATGCACGGGCTCAAGATCTGCCCCGACCTGGACACCGTGATGTACACCCTCGGCGGCGGGATCGACCCCGAGCGCGGCTGGGGTCGCACCGACGAGACCTGGCACGCCAAGGAGGAGCTCGCGGCGTACGGCGTGGAGGAGGCGTGGTTCGGCCTCGGCGACCGTGACCTCGCCACCCACCTGGTCCGCACCCGGATGCTCGACGCGGGCTACACGCTGTCCGCGGTCACCGAGGCCCTGTGCGCCCGCTGGCAGCCGGGTGTCCGGCTGCTCCCGATGACCGACGACCGGGTCGAGACGCACGTCGCGGTCCCGGACGACCAGGCGCCCTCGGGCAAGCGGGTGGTGCACTTCCAGGAGTACTGGATCCGGCTGCGGGCCGCGGTGCCGGCCCTCGCGGTCGTGCCCGTGGGCATCGACGCCGCCACGCCGGCCGCCGGGGTGGTCGAGGCGATCACCGAGGCCGACGTCGTCCTCCTGCCGCCGTCCAACCCGGTGGTCTCGATCGGCACGATCCTCGGGGTGCCCGGCGTCCGCCAGGCCCTCGCCGCGACCTCGGCCCCGGTGGTCGGGCTCTCCCCCATCGTCGCCGGCACCCACGTCCGCGGGATGGCCCACCAGCTGCTCGAGTCGATCGGGGTCGAGGTCTCGGCCGCCGGCGTCGCCGAGCACTACGGGGCGCGGTCCGCTGGCGGGCTGCTCGACGGCTGGCTCGTCGACACCGTCGACGCGGCGCTGGTCGAGCGGGTCCGGGCGACCGGCATGGCCTGCGACGCGGTGCCGCTGATGATGACCGACCACGACGCCACGGCCGCGATGGCGCGCGCCGCCCTCGCCCTGGTGGGACTGGGCGCGTGACCCTCCTCGTCGTCCCGGCGACCGGGGTCGGCGAGGTGCGGCCGGGCGACGACCTGGCCGCGCTGCTCGCCGTCGCCTGGCGCGGGGCGGGCGTCGTCCCCCAGGACGGCGACGTGGTCGCGGTGACCAGCAAAGTGGTGAGCAAGGCCGAGGGCCGGCTCGTGGCCGCCGACGCGGACGCCGAGGACCCGCGGGCCGAGGCCGTCGCCGCGGAGACCGACCGGGTGGTCGCGGTCCGGGGTCGCACCCGCATCGTGCGCACGCGCCACGGCTTCGTGATGGCGGCCGCGGGCGTCGACGCCTCCAACGTCGAGACCGGCACGCTCGTGCTCCTGCCGCTGGACCCCGACGGCTCGGCACGCGCCCTCCGCGAGGCGCTGAGCCGCCACTGGGGGGCCAACGTGGCCGTGGTCCTCACCGACACCGCCGGTCGCGCCTGGCGGGCCGGCCAGACCGACCTGGCGATGGGGGCTGCCGGGCTCGTCGTGCTCGACGACCACGGCGGTCGCGCCGACGCCTACGGCAACCCGCTGGTGGTCACCGCGCCGGCCGTGGCCGACGAGGTCGCCTCCGCCGCCGAGCTCGCCACCGGCAAGCTCTCGCACAGCCCGGCGGCGCTGGTCCGAGGGCTGGACGCCTTCGTGCTCCCGGCGGGCGACCACGGCCCCGGCGCCGCCGCCCTGGTGCGGGCCGAGGACGAGGACCTCTTCGGCCTGGGGGCCCGCGAGGCGGTCCTCACCGCCCTCGAGCCCGGCCGCGCCGGGGCCCGCGGGTTCGGCGCGCCCGCGACGCCGGAGGAGCTGGGCGGCGCGCTGGCGCGGGTGCTCGGCACCGGCGCGCGGCTGTCGCCCGGCGAGGACGGCTGGGTGCTCGAGGTGCCGCCGGGCAGCGACCGGCTCCTCGCCGCGGTGCTGCTGGCGTGCGGCTGGGCCGCCCGGTCGCCGTACGACGCGCCTGGCGGACTGCGTGTGGGGCCAGCCTCTAGGATCGGTCCCTGACCCGCCCCTTCCCCCGACCCCGGTCCCCCGGCCGGACGACGAGAGAGCGACCCGTGGCCAAGAGCAAGAAGAACACCGGCGCCGGCGCCGGAGGCGTCACCGCCGAGCGCCGCGCGACCCTGGAGCGGATGCGCGCCGAGGAGCGGTCCAAGGCACGCCGTCGCACGGCGCTGATGGTGGCTCCGGCCCTGGTGCTCGCGGTCGTCGTCGGCGTCATGGTGTTCGTGCAGTTCCAGCAGGCCAGCAAGCCGAAGCCCGACGCACTCTCGGCCATCGGCGTCCCCGCCTCGGCCGCGGGCTGCCAGGACGTGGTCACCAAGAAGGCCGAGGGCAACCAGGACCACCGCCCCGAGGGCCAGTCGATCACCTACACCACCAACCCGCCCGCCGCCGGTCCCCACTGGGGCCAGTTCCTGTTCGGCGGCCAGGTGCGCAAGTTCTGGACCGCCGAGGACCGGCCGCCCCTCGAGCGGCTCGTGCACAGCCTCGAGCACGGCTACACGATCCTCTGGTACGACGACACCGTCGCCGCTGACGCGAAGCAGGTCGACGCGCTGAAGAAGCTCGCCGACGTCTTCGCCGGGTCCTCGCTCTCCGACAAGTTCATGGCCGCCCCGTGGACCGCCAAGGACACCAAGGAGCGTGGCTCGGACTTCCCCAGCGGCACCCACGTGGCCCTCACGCACTGGTCGATGGGCGGCACGCACGGCAACCCCGACGGTCAGCTCGGGATCTGGCAGTACTGCGGCAAGGTCAGCGGCCCGGTCGTGTCGTCCTTCATGAAGGACTACCCCTACTCCGACTCCCCCGAGCCGCAGGCCGGCTGAGCCGCGCGCCTCAGGCGGACGCTGTCGTCCCGCACGCCACGCGCGTGCCGGACGGCAGCGCGAGGCCCTCGGGCACGACCGCCTCGTCGCCCACGGCCGCCTCCTCCAGGCGGGCACCGGCCCCCACCGACGCCCCGGGCCCGAGGACGCTGTCGACCACGACGGCGCCCACGCCCACCCGCGCACCGGGCATGAGCACCGAGCCCGACACCCGGGCGCCGCGCGCGACCACGGCACCGCCCAGGACGCTGCTGCCGCCGTCGACCGCGCCCTCGACGCTCGCCTCGACGACCAGGGCCTCCCGCCCGCCCTCGGGCAGCGAGGACCGGGCGTGGCCCAGGACGAGGTCGCGGGACGCCGCGACGAGCGCGGCCGGTGACCCGACGTCGCGCCAGTAGGCCGTCTCGACGTGCCCGACCACCAGGTGTCCGTCGGCGAGCAGCCCGGGGAAGGTCTCCCGCTCGACCGAGACCACCCGGCCCTCGGGGATGGTGTCGACCACCGACCGCCGGAAGACGTAGCAGCCGGCGTTGACCTGGTCGGTCGGCGGGTCCTCGGTCTTCTCCAGGAAGGCCTCGACGCGGCCCTGGGCGTCGGTGGGCACGCACCCGAACGCCCGGGGGTCCTCGACCTGCACCAGGTGCAGCGAGACGTCGACCGGCCGCCCCTCCCGGGGCCGGTGGAAGTCCTCCAGCTGCGCCCGGAGGTCGTGGTCGCTGAGCACGTCGCCGTTGAGGATCACGACCGCGTGGTCGGGGTCGGGGTCGAGAGCGCCGGCCACGTTGCGGATCGCTCCCCCGGTGCCCAGCGGCTCGTCCTCGGTCACGTAGGTCAGGCGCACGCCGTACCTCTCCCCGTCACCGAGGACCGGCCGGAACAGCTCGGCGTGGTAGGACGTCGCGAGGACGACGTGCCGCACCCCGACCGCGGCGAGGCGGGTGATCTGGTGCACCAGGAACGGCACGCCCCCGACCTCGAGCAGGTGCTTGGGACGGCGCTCGGTCAGCGGCAGCATGCGGGTGCCGAACCCGCCCGCCACGATCACCGCCTCGACGTCGGCTGCTGGTCGTGCGGTTGGTCGTGCGGTTGGTCGTGCGGCAGGTCGTCCGGCTGCGGAGGCGGACGTGCGGGCGTGGTCTCCGGCGGGCATGGGCGGCATCCTAGGGTTGGGCGGTGCCCCCGACGCCCTCGACCTTCGCCGACCTCCTCGCCCAGCAGACCCGACCCGCCGCCGACCCCGGGCGTCCGCTGGTCACGTGGTACGGCGCGCAGCCCGGCGAGCGCGTGGAGCTGTCGGTCACCAGCTGGGCCAACTGGGTCGCCAAGACCGCGTCCCTCCTCCAGGACGAGCTCGACGTCGAACGCGGTGACGAGGTGCTGCTCGACCTGCCGTCGCACTGGCTGGGCCCGGTGTGGCTCGGCGCGTGCTGGGCGCTCGGGGCCGTCGCGGTGGCGCCCGACGCCGGGCACCACGACCCGGCACTGGTGGTGTGCGGGCCGGCGACCCTGCCGGACCACGTCGCGGCCGGCCGCCGGGTCGTGGCGACGTCGCTGTCGGCCCTGGGGACCCGCTTCACCGAGCCCCTGCCCGCCGGCGTCGTCGACCTCGGCGAGGTGGTCTGGGGCCAGCCCGACGCCTTCACCTCCTGGGACCCGCCCCGGCCCGCCGACCCCGCCTGGGCCGACGCGCAGGGGACGCTGGCGCAGTCCGACGTGCTGGACCTCCGGGTCGAGGGCACCGGCGGTCCGCTGCGCGCGGCCACCGCGGCCGTGCCGGTCAGCCGGCTCGGCGCCACCCTGCTCGTGCACGCCCTGGGGTCCGGCGGGGGCACGGTCTGGGTGGCCGACCCCGACCGCCTGCCCGAGGTCGCCGCCACCGAGCGGGCCGTGACCTGCTGAGCCGGCCGGCCGCTCCGGCCGGGGCGGGAGCCGTGGCCGGCCCCGTGACGTGACGGGGCTCAGCCCGCGTAGTCGTAGATGCCGAACCCGGTGCCGATCAGCCGCCTCGGAGCCAGCCCGGCACTCGTGCCGCGCAGGAGCCAGAGCGCGCCGGAGCCGTCACGCGCGACCACGTCCGCACGACCGTCGCCGTCCAGGTCGCCGATGCCGTTGAACCAGGAGTAGCCCTTGGCGCCGCCGGCCACCTGCCTGCCGTCCATGAGGCCGCCCGGTCCGTTGCCCGACCACAGCCACACGGAGCCGTCGGAGCGGCGCAGGAGGTTGTCGGGTGCGCCGTCGCCGTTGAAGAGGCCCACGCCGACCTGGCGGTCCGCGGCGATGGAGGAGTGCGCGACGTAGCTCGGCTTGAGGCCGGTCCGGCCGTTGCTCGGGTAGATCCGGATGTTGCCGTCGGCCCCGCGCCCCATGAGGTCGGGATAGCCGTCACCGGTGGTGTCGCCGACGGCCGCCACCATGGAGACCGAGTTCCAGCCGGTGGCGATCTTCACCGGCGGGGCGAACCGGTCCTGGCCGAGGCCACGGCGCAGGATCAGGCTGTTGGTCGCAGGGACGCGGTAGATCACGTCGCCGTAGCCGTCGGCGTCCCAGTCCCCGGCGTTGAGCAGCAGGTTGGTGCGGTGCACCACCATGCCGGTGTCGACCACCTTGCCGAGGTTGCGGCGCCCGCTGTTGGCGAAGATGCGCAGGGTGCGACCGTCGGCACCGAGCCCGACGACGTCGAGCGGACGGGTGCCGGCCAGGTTGCCGCCGGCGAGGAACCACTTCACCTTGGAGAACCGGGTGTAGCCGCCCAGCCGCCGGCCGAAGCCGCCCTTGCCGTCGCCGGGGTAGATCCAGGTCGGGTGGGTGCCGGAGGAGCTGCGGACCATGAGGTCGGGGACGCGGTCGCCGGTGAGGTCGCCGCGGCCGGTGACCACGTCGTACCCCTTCCAGCTGCCGGGCAGCGCGACCCGGGCACGCAGCCCCGAGCCCGTGCCCCGCAGGAGGTAGAGCGTGGCGCCGCTGCGGGCCACCAGGTCGCGGTGACCGTCGCGGTCGAGGTCGTCGACCCCCACGGTGCGGTCGTAGTCCCAGCCCCGGGCGATCCGCACGGGCTTGCCGAACGCACCGGCGGCGTGTCCGGGGTAGAGGAGCAGGTCGTGGTTGGAGGCCACCCGGCCGACCAGGTCGTTGCGCCCGTCGCCGTTGAAGTCGCCGACGCCGGTGATGACGTCGAGCGCAGCCATGCCCACGTAGGTGCGGACCGGTGCCTTGAGGTGGCCGGCGCCGTCGCCCGGGTAGAGCGAGACCGCTCCGTCGCCGACCTTGGCGATCACGTCGCCCTTGCCGTCGCCGGTGATGTCGCCCACGGCGGCGCGCAACGTCGTGGCGCCCCAGCCCGAGGCGGCGTTCGACCCCGAGAGGAAGTGCACCTGGCCGGAGGTCCGCACGATCATCACGTGGTGGTCCGAGGCGCGGCGCGCGACCAGGTCGGGCCACTCGGTGCCGGACAGGTCACCGAAGCGGTTGCGGGAGGAGAACGGGCGCTGCAGCGCGGCTGCCTCGCGGCGGATGTCGGGGATGCGGGCGTAGAGGTACTTGCCCGGGCAGGCCGTCTGGCCGGCGTCACGGTGACCGTTGATCGCCTGGAAGTACTTGCTGGTCACCCACTGGCGCGTGCTGTCGGCGCGGATGCCGTGCAGCGACAGCTTCCAGGCGAACAGGCGGGCATAGGCGTCGATGATCGCCTGCGGCGGGCGCGCCTCCTCGAAGTTGCCGATCGCCGACATCGCGAAGGCGTCGTCGTTGTAGCCCAGGGTGTGGGCGCCGACCACCGGCCGGTCCACACCGCCGTAGCGGCCCTCCCAGATCTGGCCGAACCGGTCGACCAGGAAGTTGTAGCCGACGTCGCTCCAGCCCTTGGACTGGGTGTGGTAGGCGTAGATGCCGCGGATCAGCGACGGCACGTCGCTGCGCGAGTAGTTGTTGGCGTTGACCGTGTGGTGCACGAAGCCGGCGTGGATCTCGCCGTAGTGCAGGGACCCCGCGTCGCGCATGCGCTCGTCCGCGCCCCACTGGGCCCGCGAGAAGATCACCGGCTTGGGGGTCACCAGCCCGGGGCCCGTCAGCTTCGAGGCGCTGAGGACAGCGCCCCCGTCGGTGGTGTCGGTCGTGTCGGTGGTCCCCGTCGTGCCAGTCGTGTCGGGGGCCGCCGGGTCGTCGAGCGTCGCGGTGTCGATCGCCGGGGTCGCGAGGCGCGGGCGCACGTCGTGGCCGGGGTCGATGACCGCGAGCCGCATGTCGTCGGGGACCGAGCCGTCGGCGGTCACCGCGCGGACCTGGACGTCGTCCACGTCGCCGACGACGACCGCGTCGGTCCCGGGACGAGCCGCCCTGCGGGCCTCCGCCGACCCCGGGTCGGGGCCGTGGTCGGCGTCGTAGGCCATCGCCTGCCAGTCGCTCCAGACGCCACGCTCGAGCGTGCGCACCGCGAGCGAGATGTCGCCGTCGGCGATCCGCTCCCCGTGGGCCCAGGTGACGCCGACCGTGGCGTAGCCGCGGGCCGGGACGGGGCGGGAGAGCACCGCGAAACGGTCCGCGACGCGGCGGGCGGTGCGAGAATCGGTGCGGAGCGCGCGCAGCCCACGGGCGCTCACGCCGTGCAGCGGCACCTCGTCCACCGTCGGCCTCACCGGCGCGGAGGTCACCGTGGAGACCTCCTGCGCCGTGAGGGAGGGTCCGGCGCCGCCGGCCCCACCTGCGGCGTCGGCGTCACCGGGACCGAGGATGTCGAGCTCGACGAGCGAGGCGGCAGGGACGGCGATCGTCGTCACGACCGCGATCGCGAAGGCCTGCTGGCAGGCGAGCACGAATCGGCGGCGGTTCGAGGCGGTCACAGAGGCGCTCCAGAGCAGTCGGTGTCACAGGAGGCCTCAAATGTCACACCTGTCACAGACCACCGCAATCGGTTCGCCCGAACTACAACGGTGTAATTTTGTCAGGCTGACGATAATGACAACCGTGTGATCCGACTCAGATGTCGGCGCCGAGCTCGCTGTCCATGTCGTCGGTCTCGTCCAGCTCGCCCTCGACCTCGTCGGTGTCGTCGTCGTCGTAGTGGAGGTACTTGATCCCCTCGTCGACGGGGCCGTCGAAGCCGAGGATGCCCTTCTCCAGCACGAGCACCCGGTCACACATCTTGCGCACGGACCCGGCGGCGTGGCTGACGTAGAACAGCGTCCGGCCCTCGTCGCGGATCTCCTCCATGCGCTTGATGCACTTCTTCTTGAACGGCCGGTCCCCCACCGCGAGGACCTCGTCGACCAGGAAGATGTCGGAGTCGGTGTGGACCGCGACCGAGAAGCCCAACCGGGAGAACATGCCCGAGGAGTAGTGGCCCACCGGGGTGTCGAGGAACCTGCCGATGTCGGCGAACTCGACGATCTCGTCGAACTTGCGGTCGATCTCGCGCTGGCTCATGCCCATGATCGCGGCGTTGAGGTAGACGTTGTCGCGCCCGGTCAGCTGCGGGTGGAACCCCGCGCCCGTCGCGATCAGGCCGGCGATGCGCCCCCGGGTGAGCACCTCCCCGGAGTCGGGTGGCATGACGCCGTTGATCAGCTTGAGCAGCGTGGACTTGCCGGAGCCGTTGAGCCCCATCAGCCCGATGCTCTCGCCCTGCTGGACGGTGAACGAGACGTCGTCGAGGGCGAGGAAGGCCTCGCTGATGTCCTGCTTGCGCGCCAGGGCGATCGCCATCTGCTTGAGCGTGCGGTGGTAGCGCAGCGTGAACTGCTTGCTCACGTTGCGCACGACGATGCTGTCGGAGTCACCCATGTCAGAGCCTCTCTGCGAACTTGCCCTCGAGGCGGGTGAAGATCCGCTGGCAGAGGAGCAGGAAGACCACGCCCGCCCCGAGCATGACGAAGCCGCGCTCGAACAGGTGGCTGGGCATGGCGTCGGGCCCGGTGCAGTAGGTCTTGCCCTTGCACGTCGGCACCCAGAAGCACTGCTGGAGCAGCAGCACCGCCTCGGTGAGCGGGTTGGAGAGGTAGACCTGCTCCCACACCGTGCCGCCCAGGCTGCTGCGGGCGACCCGGGAGTAGGGGTAGATCATCGGCACGGCCCAGTGGGTGAAGATCGTCAGCAGGCCGACGAACTGGCCGAAGTCGCGGAAGTAGACGTTGAACGCGCTGAAGATCAGCGCCAGGCCGGTGCAGAACAGCGTGAGGACGGTGAAGCCCAGCACTCCCGCGAACAGGTCGCTCATGCTGGGGTGCCAGCCCACGCCGAACGACGCCACCAGCAGGATCAGGATCTGGGGGAAGGCGTGGATCGCCGAGACGATCACCGCCGAGACGGGGAACATCTCGCGCGGCATCGCCATCTTCCGGACGATCGCCTTGTTGCGCATGATCGAGCGCGTGCCCGAGGAGAACGTCTCGGTGAAGAAGTGGACGAAGACCAGCGCGCAGAACATGTGGATCGCGAAGTTCGGCACCGTCCTGTGCAGCCCGAGCACCAGACCGATGACGAAGAAGTACATGCAGAAGCGCGTCAGTGGGAGGACGTAGGACCACAGCAGACCGAGGAACGAGCCGTTGTAACGGGCCTGGATCTCCTTCTGCACCAGCAGCTTGAGCAGGTAGGTGCGCTTGGCCACGTCGTGCAGCCCGCCGCTGCCGTAGGGCGACAGCAGGGGGGCTGCCGGCACCCAGGCGGGGTCGACGGTGTGCGGGACCGGCCCGCCCTTGGGGGCGCGGCCCTTGGCCTCGCTGCGGACCTTGAGCGCCATCAGAGGTCCCCGTCGCGCCGGCCGGCCGGCATGTCCGCCGGGCTGGTGCCGAACGTGCGGTCCCACGCCTCCGGCGAGACCACCTGGTCGAGGTGGTCCCGGTAGAGGCGGGCCAGGCGGGGCCACTCACGGTGCAGCCGCTGGTGGATCTCGAGGGTCTTGCGGACCAGCTCGCGGTAGCGCTCGGGGTCGCGCTGGTAGAGCGCGGCCGAGGTGCCGTCGGGCATCGAGACGATCGCGGAGTCGAAGCGGGCGAGCCTGTACCACTTGGCGTCCATCGCGGGGACCTCCGCCTCGGGGTTGGTCCGCGAGAGCCGGCGCGGCGCCTTGAGCTGACGGATCGGCGCGAGACCGGCGGTCACCAGCTGGGAGAGGCGGCCCGGGATCTCCGTCCCGTCCCTGCCCTTGCGCGGGGGCTTCTCCCGGCGCACCGGGGGGAACGCGTCGGGGTCGGCCTGGAGGCGGGCGTCGGTGAAGTCCTGCACGAACTGCTTGATCCGGCCCAGGCGGGTGGGCAGGTCGGCGTGGAGGTGGTCGGGGCCGGCCAGGATCTCCTCGAGCGCCTGGTGGCGCAGCTCGACCGTGGAGTACTGCATCGACACCAGGTGCTTGATCTGGTGGTTGAGGCTCTCGCGCACCATGCGGCCGCCGCGCTCGTAGGGCGAGTGCAGCAGCGCGGCGATGAACCGGTTGCGCTGGTGGTAGAACGCCTGCCAGTCCAGCGCGTCGTTCTTGTCGGTCCACGGCACGTGCCAGACCGCCGCCCCCGGGAAGGTCACCGTGGGCACGCCGATCGCCTTGGCCCGCAGGCCGAACTCCGAGTCGTCCCACTTGATGAACAGCGGCAGGCTCAGCCCGATCTCGGCCAGCACCGAGGTCGGGATGAGGCACATGAACCAGCCGTTGAAGTCCACGTCGATGCGCTTGTGCAGCCACCGTGCGGAGCGCAGGTTGCGGGCGGAGAAGTCCCAGTCGTTGAAGACCCCGGGCGCCGACTGCCACCAGAAGCGCCACGGCTGGACGATCTCGCCGAAGCTGTGCAGCCGCGAGCGGGAGTAGAGGCTGAACATGTGACCGCCGACGATCGTGCGGCGGCGGGCGAGGTCGGCGAACGTGACCGCGCGGATGATCCCCTCCGGCTCGCAGACCACGTCGTCGTCCATGCACAGGAAGTACGTCGCGGTGCCACGGCGGACCGTCTCGAGCTGGCCGCGGGCGTAGCCGCCCGAGCCGCCGAGGTTGCCCTGCTCGATCACCCGCAGGGTGCCGCCGAGGGCCTCCTGCGCCGCGGGGAAGTACTCGGAGCCGGTGACCTTCTGGTTGCCCTGGTCCACGACGAGGACCTCGTCGAGGTAGGGGCGCAGGTCGGCGTCGTCGGCGATCTGGCCGAGCAGCTTGGCGCAGAAGTCCGGGCGGTTCATGGTCGTGATGCCGACGGTGGTGGTGCCGTGGGAGGCGCGGTCCTCGGGGACCAGGCCCGTCCACTCGGCCGACTCCACGACCACGTCGTCGTCACCGGCGACCACGTTGTACCAGTACCACCCGCCGTCGACGAAGGGCTTGAGCGTGAGGTCGAAGGTGAAGGCCTCGGTCTCGACGCTGCGGGTCGTCGCGGAGTCCACACGCTGCGAGCGGCCGTTGGCCATCGACTTGTAGACGATCACCGTCGCGCCGGGGCCGGTCAGCCGGACGGTCAGGCGGACCTCGGAGACGACGGTCCAGCGGCGCCAGTAGGAGGCGGGGAAGGCGTTGAAGTAGGTGCCGAACGAGAGCCGCTCGCCCTGGGGGACCCGCATGCGGGTGCGGTCGAGGATCTGGTCGGGGTGCACGTCGGCACCGGCACCGACCTTCTGGCGCAGGCTCGCCGCGTGGGCCTCCTGCGCCGAGCGGTTGCTGCCGATCTCGTAGCGGTCGACGTCGAGCGCGGCCTCGGCCGGGTCGACGTAGAGGCTCAGCACGTCGAGGTCGCGGTCCAGGGGCAGGATCTGCCGCTGCAGCAGGCGCTCGACGGTCGGTCCCTGGTCCGCGCCGGTGGTCTGGGCAGTGGTGCTGGTCAGGGTCACTCGTCCACTCCCCCACTGCTCAGCGGCGCGCCCGACTCGAAGTGCGGGCGGATCTTGTTGTCGAACATCGACAGCGCCGACCCGATGGCCATGTGCATGTCGAGGTACTTGTAGGTGCCGAGGCGGCCGCCGAAGAGCACCATCGGCTCCTGCTTGGCCAGGTCGCGGTACTTGAGCAGCTTGGCGCGGTCCTCGGCGGTGTTGATCGGGTAGTAGGGCTCGTCGTCCTTCTCCGCCGCGCGGGAGTACTCCCGCACGATGACCGTCCTGCCCTTGGCCTCGGGGTAGTCCCGCTCGGGGTGGAAGTGCTTGAACTCGTGGATGCGCGTGAAGGGGATGTCGGCGTCGTTGTAGTTCATCACCGACGTGCCCTGGAAGTCGTCGACGGCCATGACCTCGGGCTCGAGGTCGACCGTGCGCCACGACAGCCGGCCCTCGCTGTTGCCGAAGTACTCGTCGACGGGACCGGTGTAGACGACCGGCACCTTGCCGAGGTACTCGTCCTTGACGTCGAAGAAGTCGGTCTCGAGCCGCACCTCGATGCCGGGGTGGTCGGCCATCCGCTCCAGCCACGCGGTGTAGCCGTCGGTGGGCAGGCCCTCGTAGGTGTCGTTGAAGTAGCGGTTGTTGAACGTGTAGCGCACCGGGAGGCGCGTGATGATGTCGGCGCTGAGGTTCTTGGGGTCGGTCTGCCACTGCTTGGCGGTGTAGCCCTGGACGAAGGCCTCGTAGAGCGGCCGGCCGATCAGCGAGATCGCCTTCTCCTCGAGGTTCTCGGCCTCGGAGGTCTCGATCTCGCTGGCCTGCTCGGCGATGAGCGCGCGGGCCTCGTCGGGCGTGTGGCTCTTGCCGAAGAACTGGTTGATCAAGCCGAGGTTCATCGGGAACGAGTAGACCTGCCCCTGGTACTTCGCGAAGACCCGGTGCTGGTAGTTGGTGAACGTGGTGAAGCGGTTGACGTAGTCCCAGACGCGCTGGTTGCTGGTGTGGAACAGGTGCGCCCCGTAGACGTGCACCTCGATGCCGGTCTCGGGCTCGGCCTCGCTGTAGGCGTTGCCGCCGATGTGGTGGCGCCGCTCCAGGACCAGGACGCGCTTGCCCAGCTCGTTGGCCACGCGTTCGGCGATGGTGAGACCGAAGAAGCCGGAGCCGACGACCACCAGGTCGGGCAGGTCAGGGTTCGGGTTGGCCACGATGGCGCTGCTCCTGTGTCGCGAGGGGTGTCGGTGGGATGGGGAAGCCTGCCGAGTCTATCGGCGCACCGGGGCGCGGGGCGGCCGCACACGGGCGACGGCCGGCGCGTCCCGCAGCGCCCTCACCACGTTGGCCGCCTCGGCGCGCCCCCCGCGCAGCGGCGCGAGCAGCAGCACGACCAGCGTGATGAGGTAGGGCTTGAGGCGGACCAGCAGGTTGGTGCCGTAGCGCAGGTGGACCACGAACAGGTTGCGGTACATGTAGTAGCCCTTCCACGACCGCATATCGTGCTGCTGGTCGAAGTCGAGCCGGCGCACCAGCACCGCGTCGCGCAGGGCCACCACCGGGAAGCCGGCCGCCCGCGTGCGCAGGGCGAAGTCCACGTCGTCGTAGAAGATGAAGAACCCCGGGTCGGGCAGGCCGACCGCCTCCACCACCCGGCGGTGCACCATGAAGCCCTCGAACGCCACGTTGTGCACCGGCACCTCGGACGGCATGTCCTCGCGGCGCGGGTAGCGGTCCTCGACCATCTCGCGCTTGGGCCGGATCGCCAGCGGGTTGCTCAGGTCGAACACGGTGGCGGCCTTCTCGCACAGCCTCCCGCTGGTGTCCTCCCGGACCGCGATGAGGGCCGGGCCGGGGTGGGCCAGCATCACCGAGAGGCAGTCGGGCGCGGGCACCACGTCGTCGTCCATCAGCCAGATGCGGTCCCAGCCCGCGTCGTACGCCGTGGACAGGCCGAGGTGGAAGCCGCCGGCGCCGCCGAGGTTGGTCTCGCTGGTCAGCACGTGCAACGGCAGGTCACCGCGCCCCGCGCGGGCCGCGAGCACGGCGGCGGTGTCGTCGGTGCTGGCGTTGTCGACCACGTAGACCGCGTCGGGGCGGTGCTCGAGCGCGGCCAGCCCGTCGAGGCAGCCGGTCAGGAGGCCGGCGCGGTTGTAGGTCACGACCACGACCGCCACCGTGTCCGTGCCGCGCTCGGTGGCGCCCTCGGTGCTCCCCTGGGTCATCGCAGGAACCTCTCGTGCCCGCCGAAGTCCCGGCGTACGCCGGCGCGCACGGCCTCGGCGCTCAGCGCCAGCCGGTGCCGGTCGGGGCGGGTGAACAGGTAGAACCAGACCGTCTTGACCAGGAACGCCAGGACGCCGAGCCACCCGACGTAGTCGCGCAGGTTGACCACGTTGTTGCGAGCCATGCAGTAGTGCTTGAGGTCCGAGGGCGAGTGGTTGTAGGTGGTGCGGCCGAACATCATCGGGGTGCCGAGGTCGTCGGTCGCGGGGTGGGCGAAGTGGCTGCCGACGACGGTGGCGACGCGTGCGCCGGCACGCCTGGCCCTCCAGAGGTACTCCACGTCGTCGCCCCAGATGAAGAACTCCTCCCGCGGGGTGCCGATGCGCTCGACCAGGTCGCGGGTGAGCAGGACGCCGTTGAACGGGATGACCACCTCGGGGAGCACCCCGTCGCGGGAGGCGCGCTCCACGTCGTCGAGCCGGTGCACCACCCGGGCGGACCCGGGGACGCGGATGGGGAAGCATAGCCGGGAGGGGTCGCCCTCGGCGACGACGGCGGGCCCGACGAAGTCGTAGGAGGCCAGGGCGGGGATCAGCGAGGCCAGGCAGTCCTCCGGCGGGAGGCCGTCGTCGTCCATGAGCCAGAACAGGTCCGCGTCGGTGCTCAGGGCACGCTCGAGGCCGGCGTGGAAGCCGCCGGCTCCCCCGGTGTTGCGTGGCAGGCGCAGGACGTCGAGACGGACCGCGAGCTCCCCGGCCAGCCGGTCGAGCACCTCGGGCGTCGCGTCGGTCGAGGCGTTGTCGACGACCACCACGACCTCGGGGCGGTGGGTCTGGGCGTCGACGGCCCGCAGGATGCGCTCCACGAGGTCGGCGCGGTTCCAGGTCACGACCACGGCCGCGACCCGGTCGCGGGGGGACTGACCGGTCACGCGTCCACCGCTCTCGCGTCGCTCGGCGGCGGAGCCACGCGTGAGCCCGTGGCCTTCTCGGTCCGCTCGTTCACCCGCCGACCCTACCCAGGGGTGGGACGGGTCGGCCCGTGGCGCTCAGCACACCTTGGACAGGTCGTCGGACTGGTTGGCGGCGTAGCCGTCGGACATCGAGCCCAGCGACCCGCCGGTCTGCGGACCCTGGTGACGCTTGGAGAAGCCCTTGCCCAGCTTGTGCTTCGCCCCGTCGGTCTTGTCCGACCGGTCGATGGCGGTCTTGATCATCGACCGGATCTTGTCGATGTCCGGGTGGGAGGTGATGATCTGCGGCGGGACGAACGAGACCGTCGCGATGCGCTGGCTGCGGGCCTTGAGCGCGAGGTCGACGAAGGTGTCGAGCTCGGAGGCGGGCAGGTTGGTCTCGAGCAGCGACTCGCTGGCCTTGGCCAGGCCCTCGAACTTGGTGATCACCATCTGGGGGCTCAGCTGCTGGAGCATCGCGCTCATCACGCACTTCTGGCGCGCCATGCGGGAGTAGTCGTCGGCCGAGTGGCGCGACCGGGCGAACCACAGGGTCTCGAAGCCGTTGAGCTTGCGCACGCCGGGCTCGATGTAGGAGGTGACCGGCAGCCCGATCGGGATGCGGTCCCGGACGTTGAGGGTCAGGCCGCCCATCGCGGCGACCAGGTTGCGGAAGCCCTGGAGGTTGACCATCGCGAAGTAGTTGATCTTGAGGCCGGTGATCCCCTCGACGCCCTCGATCGTGGCCGCCATGGCGGGGTCCTTGGAGTGGGCGAAGACGTCCTTGTGGTCGCCGGACCAGGTGGCCAGGGAGTTGAGCGTGCAGTCCGCGCCGCAGTCGTAGCCCTGGGGGAAGTGCTCGGCCATCACCGAGCCCTCGGGGAACGGGAAGTTGGTCATGTTGCGGGGCAGGCCGAACAGGATGGTGCGGCCGGTGTCCTCGTCGATGCTCGCCACGGTGAGCGAGTCGGTGCGCAGGCCCCAGCGGTCGTCGCCGGAGTCGCCTCCGACCAGCAGGACGTTGTAGCGCCCGTGGGTCGCGGCGGAGGCGACGCCGTCGCCGAACATCGCCGTGATGAAGCCGCGCTGGACGTTGACCAGGTGAGCCCCGAAGAGCAGCGACCCCGCCACGACCAGGCTGAGGCCGGCGTTGAGCCCGCCGAGCAGCAGGCGGTGCTTGCGCTCCAGCTCCAGCGGGCGCCCCAACCTCCAGGCGTCCACGAAGAGGGCGGCCCAGCCGACGGCGAGCAGCATCAGGACCAGGCGGACCAGCGTGAGGAAGGCGGTGCTCGACCCCAGCTTGAAGACCAGCCCGTGCCAGAGGAAGCCGACGCCGACCACGAGGAGGAGCCCGGCCCACAGGCCGAGCCAGGTCCGGATCGCGACCTGGCCCACACGTCGACGGCCCACGACCAGCTGCGCGGAGCCCGGCAGGACGAGGGTCATCAGCACCAGGGTCAGCGCGCGACGCAGGCGGATGCGACCCAGAACGGCCCGGCGCTGCGCCTGCCGGTCGTGACGCGGCCGGTCCGAGCCGGGCCGGGTCGCCGTGTCGTCCCGAGGTCCGGGAGCGGTGAGGAGCGACATGCGGGGCCTTTCGCGGCAAAGGGGAAGTTCGCGAGGGACTGCCGGTCAGTATCACCAGTCCCAGAGGGCCCTGCGGTCACGGCGCGCCGGTGCGACCCTCCTGGATCTCCTGCTTGCGCGCGAGCCGGTGGGCGCGCCGGATCTCCGCCTCCCGGACACGACGGCGCTCCCGCTCGCTCTGGGGGTCGAGCCCCGGGATCTTCCGGGGGGAGCCGTCCTCGTCGATCGCGACGAACACCAGGTAGGCCGACGCCACGTGCAGCGGCTTGCCGGTGGTCTCGTTCCAACGCTCGGTCTCGACCCGCACCCCGATCTCCATCGAGGTCCGCCCCGCCCAGTTGACCTGGGCCATGGTGCGCAGGATGTCGCCGACGTGGACCGGTTGGAGGAACGCCATCTCGTCCATCGCCGCGGTCACCGCCGGACCGCCGCTGTGGCGCTGGGCCACGGCGCCCGCCGTGCTGTCCACCTGACGCATGATCACGCCGCCGTGCACGTTGCCCAGCAGGTTGACGTGGGTGGTGTCCATGAGGACGGCCAGCTCCGTGCGGGCGAAGCTGGGAGGGAGCGCGTGCTGTGCCCCGGGTGAGTCCGGTCGGTCGGCCATGTGCCGCACGGTAGCGTCACCGCCATGGCTGGAGGACCGGGCGGCGGCTCGCGCGAGGACGACTACGACTGGCTCTACGGCAAGGGTGGCACGGGTGGCAGCAGGGCCAGTGGCTCCAGTGGCTCCAGTGGCTCCAGTGGCTCCAGTGGCCGTGCGCAGTCGCGGCCGGACGACGAGCACACGCAGGTCCTCCGGCCGGGCTCGGCCGGCCCCCCGCCGTCCGCGCGACGGCCGGGCTCGAGGCCGGGGTCCGGGTCGGGATCCGGGTCCGGGTCGGGCTCGGGACAACCGCCGAGCATCGCGCCGGAGCCGGGCCGCGGAGGTGGTCGCGGGCGCCGCGGCTCCGGCCTGCGACGTCCCCGGTTCCGTCTCGGGCTGATCAAGTGGCTGCTGCTGGCCTGGGTCGTCTTCCTGGTCGCCGTACCGCTGTGGGCCTACTCCGACGCGACCAAGGTGAAGTTCGAGCCCAAGGGCGACCGTCCCGCGGACAACGGCGGCACCAACTACCTCGTGGTCGGCTCCGACGCCCGCAAGGGCCTGCCCGGGCGCCGTACCGACACGATCATGGTCCTGCACACCGGCAAGGGCCCCAACCTGCTGATGTCGATCCCCCGCGACTCGATCGTCGACATCCCCGGCCACGGGACGACGAAGATCAACGCCTCGTTCGCGTACGGCGGCCCGCGGCTGCTGACCCGCACGGTCGAGCAGAACACCAAGATCCACATCGACGACTACGTCGAGATCGGCTTCAACGGGTTCGTCAGCCTGGTCGACGCGGTCGGCGGCATCCAGATCTGCCCCAAGGAGGCGGTGAAGGACAAGCTCGCCCACCTCGACGTCAAGGCCGGCTGCCAGCAGGCCGACGGCAGGACCGCGCTCGGCTACTCCCGATCGCGCCACGCTTTCGCGCTCGGCGACATCGAGCGCGCCCAGCACCAGCGCGAGGTGGTCTCCGCGATCGGCCACGAGGTGCTCTCGTGGAAGACGATCCTCAACCCGGTGCGCTACTACCGTGTGGTGACCGGGGGCGCGAGGTCGGTGCGGCTCGGCGAGGGCACCGGCCCGGTCGCCCTGGCCCAGTTCGCCCTCGCGATGAACCACGTCAACGGCAAGAGCGGCCTCACCTGCGGTGTCCCGATCGCGGACCTGGAGGTCCACTGGGACACCGAGCGGTCCGAGCGGCTGTTCAAGCTGATCCGCGAGAACCGCGCCGACGAGATCGGCAAGAAGCTCTGCACCCCCACAGGAAGGCCCAGATGAGCCCCACGACGCCCGACTACTCCACCCTGGCCTGGGAGGTCGACGAGGACGGCATCCTCGTCCTGCGCCTCGACCGTCCCGACCAGCTCAACGCCTTCACCGTCGAGATGGCCGAGGAGCTGGTCGACGCCTTCCACCGGGCCGCCGCCGACGACGACGTGCGCGCGGTGGTCGTCACCGGCAGCGGGCGCGCGTTCTGCGCCGGGATGGACCTCTCGACGGGGTCCGACGGGAGCAACGTGTTCGGGCTCGACGAGTCGCAGGAGCCGACGCTCGCGGACCTGACCGACCGGCTCGACGCCCCCGAGGTGCACCGCGGGGTGCGCGACACCGGGGGCCGCGTGACCCTGGCGATCTACGACTGCCCCAAGCCCGTCATCGCCGCGATCAACGGCCCGGCCGTCGGGATCGGCGCGACGATGACGCTGGCGATGGACCTCCGGCTGGCCTCGGACAAGGCCCGCATCGGGTTCGTGTTCGGTCGGATCGGCGTGGTGCCGGAGGCCTGCTCGACCTGGTTCCTGCCCCGCATCGTCGGGATGAGCCGGGCGCTGGAGCTCGTCTACGCCGCCGACATCCTGGAGGCCCCCGCCGCGCTCGAGATGGGGCTCGTGCGCTCGGTCCACGCCCCCGACGACCTGCTGCCCGCGGCGCTCGAGCTCGCCCGGCGCTTCACCCGCCACCGGTCCCCCGTGGCGATCGCGCTGGCCCGGCAGATGATGTACCGCAACTCCGCCCAGCCCCACCCCCTCGAGGCCCACCGGATCGACTCGCTGGCGATGTTCTGGACCTCGGTCGGCGACGGCAAGGAGGGCGTGGCCTCGTTCCTGGAGAAGCGCGACCCGTCGTACGCCGGCAAGGCCTCGGAGCTGCCCCCGTTCTACCCCTGGCAGGAGCCCGCCGGCTGAGCCGGCGCGTCCGACGGTGAGTCCACAGCTGACAGGACTGGTCCTCGCGCTGGTCTCTGCGTTCGGCTTCGCGCTCTCCTCGGCCCTGCAGCACCACGCCAATCACGGCGTCACCTCGACCGGCGCCGGGAGCCACCTCAAGGCGCTCCTCCGCACGCCACGGTGGGTCCTCGGCCAGGTGCTGGCGATGGTGTCGTTCGTCCTGCACGCCGTGGCGCTGCAGTTCGGGCTGCTGGTCGTCGTCCAGCCGGTCGAGGTCAGCGGCGTGGTCATGGCCGTGCCGATCCGCGCCGTCCTGGACCGACGACGCCCCTCCCCGACCGAGACCGCGGTCGTGACGATGACCGGCGGCGCCCTCGCGCTCTTCCTCGCGGTGTCACGTCCCTCCCACGGCGACGAGACCCACCTGACCACCGCCGGCATCTTCGTCCCCGCGGCGATCGTGGGCGCCCTCCTCTTCATGGTGGTGGGCCGGAGCCTCGGCGGGCGCGCGCGCGCCAACGGCTTCGGCTTCGGCGCGGGCGTCATCTTCGGCCTGACCGCCGGGATGATGAAGCTCTCCGGCCACCTCGCCGACCTCTCCGGCGGCTGGGCCTCCGACGTCGTCTCGGTGATCGGCACGTGGCCGTTCTGGACCGTGGCCGTCCTCGGCCCGGCGGGCGTGCTGCTCAACCAGGCGGCCTACCGCGCCGGACCCCTCTCGGCCTCGATGCCTCACCTGCACATCCTCAACGTGGTGGTGTCGATCACGTTCGGGGTGCTCGTCTTCCACGAGGTCCCGCGGCACGACGCGTTCTCCCTGCTGGTCGAGGGGTTCTCCTTGGTCGTCGTGGGCTACGGGATCTTCCGGCTCAGCCGGACCGAGTCCGTGGAGGTGCTGGCCCCATGACGCTTCCCTGGCAGGACCCCGAGGACATCCGCTCGATGCTCGCCGCGCAGGTGTGGGCCGTCGTCGGCCTCTCCGGCGACCCGTCCCGCACGGCGTACGCCGTCTCGGCCGCGCTGCTCTCGCGGGGCAAGCGGATCGTCCCGGTGCACCCCTCGGCCCCGACCGTCCTGGGCCAGCAGGGCTACGCGACGCTCGCCGACGTCCCGTTCGAGGTCGACGTGGTCGACGTGTTCCGGCGCTCCTCGGCCGCCGGTGGGTTCGCCGACCAGGCGGTCTCGATCGGGGCGCGCGGGGTCTGGTTCCAGCTCGGCGTGCTCGACCGCGCGGCGTACGACCGCACCGTCGCGGCGGGCGTCCCGATGGTGATGGACACCTGCCCGCTCATCGAGTGGCCCGCCCACGGCCCTCGCTAGGAGGCTCGGTCTCTGCGGAAGCCCCCCATCATGCCGATGGTCGCTCGCGACGAAAGGTTCGGCGGATCGGGTCCGAGTTCGGCGGATGCCGACATCCGACCACGGACAACCGGTGTCCGGATCCGCCGAACAGTGCACGGATCCGCCACACATCGGCGGGCCGTGCCCATCATCCGTGAGAACGGGAAACGACTGATTCCCCGATCCGCTGGGCGACTGGGTACGGATCGGACCCCGCAGCGAGGCCCGAGTCGCACCCAACCTCCTGCCCGACCATGCCGCGAGTAGCGTGCGGGGCAGCGTCTGCCAGATCCGGGTCAGCCCTGCTGGGCCTCGCGGACCTTGGCGCCCTTGGCGTGGGCGGCGTCGCGCAGCGACGACTGGAACTCGACCATCCGCTGCTGGAGCGCCGGGTCGGCCGCGGCGAGGATGCGTACGGCGAGCAGGCCGGCGTTGCGCGCGTTGCCCACGGCGACCGTGGCGACCGGGACACCCGCGGGCATCTGGACGATGGAGAGCAGGGAGTCCAGGCCGTCGAGGTACTTCAGCGGGACGGGCACGCCGATCACCGGCAGGGGGGTGACCGAGGCGAGCATGCCGGGCAGGTGGGCCGCTCCCCCGGCGCCGGCGATGATCACCTGCAGCCCGCGGCCGGCGGCCTCCTTGCCGTAGGCGAGCATCTCCTCGGGCATGCGGTGGGCCGAGACCACGTCGGCCTCGTGGGCGACGTCGAACTCCGCGCACGCCTGCGCGGCCGCCTCCATCACCGGCCAGTCGGAGTCCGACCCCATCACGATGCCCACACGTGGCGTCATTCGCTCTCCTCACCGAGGTCGCCGCGGAACCAGGCCGCGGCGTGACGGGCGCGCTCGCGCACCTCGTCCAGGTCGTCGCCGTAGGCCGTGACGTGCCCGACCTTGCGGCCGGGCTTGACGTCCTTGCCGTAGAGGTGGACGCGCAGGAAGGGGTCGCGGGCGAAGGTGTGGGGGTAGGCCGCGTAGAGGTCCTCGCTGAGCCGCCCGTGGTCGCCGCCGAGGATGTTGACCATCACCGTCCAGCGCTGCCGCGGGGCCGGGGAGCCGAGGGGCAGGTCGAGGACCGCGCGCAGGTGGTTCTCGAACTGGCTGGTGACCGCCCCGTCGATCGACCAGTGGCCGGTGTTGTGGGGGCGCATGGCCAGCTCGTTGACCAGCACCTCGCCGGCCCTCGTCTCGAACATCTCCACCGCGAGGATGCCGGTGACGTCGAGCTCCGCGGCCACCCTCATCGCGACCTGCTGCGCCTGGAGCGCCAGCGACTCGGAGAGGTCGGGCGCGGGGGCCGTGACCTCCCAGCAGATGCCGTCCTTCTGGACCGACTCCACGACGGGGTAGGCCGCCACCTGTCCCGAGGGCGAGCGGGCCACCAGCGCCGACAGCTCACGGCGGAAGTCGACCAGCTCCTCGGCGAGCATCCGCGACCCCGCGGTCGCCACGTCGTCGGCCAGCCCGAAGACGTCGGTGGCCTCCTCCGGTGAGCCGACCACCCAGACGCCCTTGCCGTCGTACCCCCCGCGGGTGGTCTTGAGGACGACCGGGAAGCCGCCGACGGAGTCGGCGAACGCCGAGACCGCAGCGGGGTCGGCGACGATCGCGTGCCGGGGCGAGGGCACGCCGATCTCGTCCAGGCGGGCGCGCATCACGCCCTTGTCCTGGGCGTGCACGAGCGCGGACGGGCCGGGGCGGCAGGCGTGCCCCTCGGCCGCGAGCGCCTCGAGGTGCGGCGGCGGGACGTGCTCGTGGTCGAAGGTGACGACCGCGCAGCCGCGCGCGACCTCGCGCAGCGTCTCGAGGTCGCGGTAGTCGCCCACGGTCGTGTCCGGCACGACCTGGGCGGCGGAGACGCCCTCGCCCTCGGCCAGCAGCCGCAGCGGGACGCCGAGGCCGACGGCCGCCTGGGCCATCATCCGGGCCAGCTGCCCGCCGCCGACGACCGCGAGGGTGGGCGTGCTGGAGCCGGCCTGGGCGGAGGGGGTCACGCGCAGAAGAGTAGCCGCGGACGACGACGTCCCGGACGCGAGGCGTCCGGGACGGGCACGGGCCGGCGGGGCTCGGTCCTCAGGTGGCGGCCGAGAACCGGGGCGGGAGGATCGAGGCCGACTCGGCGGGACTCACCTTGGGCAGGCTCCCGGGGTGGGGAGCAGGATCCGCAGCGCTCCGCACCGGCGGGTCGGCGGGGACGTCGGCGGGCAGCTCGAAGCGCAGCCCGCGACCACGGATGGTGGTGATCAGGGTGGGGTGACGGGTGTCGTCGCCGAGCTTGCGACGCAGCCAGCCCAGGTGGACGTCGATGGTCTTCGCCGAGGTCCAGAACGTCGTCTGCCACACCTCCAGCATCAGCTGGTCGCGCGTCACGATCTCGCCGGGACGGCGGATCAGCGCGTGCAGCAGGTCGAACTCTTTCCTGGAGAGGCGGATCTCCGTCCCGTCGCGCCACACGCGCCTCGAGACGGGGTCGACCTCGACACCCTGAACTGACAACACGTCCCTGAGTCTGGCCGCAAAATCGGCGGCCCGGTGTCGAACGGGGCGGTTTGGCCCGTTTGGACTACATACAGACGCCGCATCCGTCCTCCTCAGCGGGACACCTCGTGGTGCGCAGGCACCGGCCGGGTGCACGCGCCGACGCACGGGCGGATCTCAGGCAGGACCTCGGGCCGGACCTCAGGCCGGCGCCAGGGCCACCGGCTCCACGAGCCCGAAACCGCGCACCGGGCGCGCCGAGAGCCGGCGGGCGACGTACTCCCCCTTGGGCAGCCGGGCGAGGGTCTCGTCGTCGACCAGCACCCGGTTGCGACGGGCCAGCGCGGTCAGCCGCGAGGCCAGGTTGACCGGGGACCCGAACACGTCGCCGAGCCGGTTGACGGTGGGCCCGCTCGCCAGCCCGAGGCGTACGTCGGGCAGCCGTGCGTCCCTGCCGATCACCTCGACCAGCGCGAAGGCGATCCGGGCGGCGTCGTCGGCGTCGTCGGCCACGAAGAGCACCGCGTCACCGATGGTCTTGATCAGCCGCCCGCCGCGGGAGGTGACGACGTCGGCGCACCGGGCCTCGAAGACCTCGACCAGGTCGCCGATGCGGCCCACGTCGAGGGTGCTCGACAGGCCGGAGAAGTTGACCAGGTCGGCGAAGCCGACGGTCAGGTCGTGGGTCTGCTCGTCGACCCAGGGCCCCTCGACCCCCGCGGGCGGGCTGTCATGGCCGGCCGCGACCGCCGCGTCGGTGCGCAGGCGGGCGATGCCGACCTCGAGGTGGCGGCGCCAGGCGTGGGCGACGACCCGCTCGAGCGCCGGCCGGGCCTGCTCGAGGGCGTCGGCGGCCGCGTCCGGGTCCTTGCCCGAGGCGGTGGCGGTGCTGGCGACCGCCGCGACCTGCCACTCCGCCATCCGCGCGACGCTCTGGCCCACCGCCCGGACGACCCGGGTCACCGCCTCGCGCCCGAGCCCGGTCTCCGTCAGCGCCCGCAGCGCGTGGAGGTCGTCCTCGGTCCACGCCGGGTGGTCACCGGCGTCGGGGAGGCCGAGCACCCACCAGAACGCGCGGACGTCCTCGACCGCGAGCCCGCTGGCCTCGGCCAGCTCGGTGGCGGTGTAGCGGCGGCGGTCGGGGCAGGCCCCGCTCGCGGCGTCAGGTCCCGTCGTCACTGCGGGTGTCCGCGGCGGTGAGACGGTGGAGCTCCTCGGCCACCTGCATCTGCACCTTCTCGACCTGGGGGACGTCGGAGAGCTCGACCCGGCCCATCTCGCTGGCGTCGGAGACCACGAGCGTGCCGCACCGGAAGACCCGGTCGACCAGGCCCATCTCGAAGTCGACGCCGCTGATCCGGTTGAGCGGGATCGTCCGGCCCTCCTTGGCGATGAACCCCGACCGCTGGATGAAGCGCCGGTCGGTGAACGTGTAGGAGGTGAAGAACCAGCGGACGAAGGGCTTGACCACCCACAGCACCAGCGCCACCGCGGCCACCAGGACCAGCACCACCCACAGCACCTTGACCACGGTGTCGTCGGACACCTCGTGCTGGACGACGCCACCGAGGTAGGCGGTCAGGAACACCACCACGAGCAGGACCGCGATCGGCGCGAACAGCGCCTTGACGTGGGTGCGGGTCGTGACGACGACGCGCTCACCCTCGTTCAGCAGCTTGGGGTTGATGGCCACGCGCCGATCATGGCATGCAGCGGCCTCACGCCGTGCGGACGTGGACCACGTCCCCGGCGTGCACCGGGACCACCCGGTCGCGGTCCTCCACGAGGAGAGCGCCGTCGTCGGCCACCCCCACCGCAGCGCCCTCGAGCACCTCCCCGCTCGGCAGGTCCACCCGCACCCGGCGGCCCACCGTGGCGCAGCGGTCGCGGTAGGCGGCGAGCAGGCCGGAGTCGTCGGCCGCGCGCGACCACCCGGCGTACCTCCGGGCGAGCGCGAGGACCAGCTCGCGCAGGACGGCGGTGCGGTCGGGGTCGACCATGCCGGCGGTGACCAGCGACGCCGCCGTCGGCACCGGCAGCTCCTCGCGGGTGGTCGAGACGTTGAGCCCGATCCCGACGACCGCTGCGGGCCCGGTCGGGGTCTCGACGCGCTCGAGGAGGATCCCGGCGAACTTGAGCCCGTCGTGCAGGACGTCGTTGGGCCACTTCAGCTCGACCGGCGGACCGCCGGCGGCGACCACGGCCTCCTCGACGGCCACGGCGGTCAGCAGCGGCAGCATCGGCCAGCGCTCCGACGGCACCGTGTCGACGGGGGGGCGGAGCAGGAAGGAGCCGGTGACCGCGGCCCGCGGCGGCGTCACCCACACCCGGTCGAGCCGGCCTCGCCCGGCCGTCTGGTGCTCGGTGACCAGGACCAGTCCCTCGGGCTCCCCGTCGCGCGCGCGGTCGGCCACCAGCCGGTTGGTGGAGGAGGCCTCCGGCAGCACCTCGACCCGGAACGGCGAGGGGAGGTCGGTCAGGTGTGACATGAGTAGCGCTGGGCGGGTGTCGGCAGGAGGCGTCACAGCCACTAGATTGACCGGCGAACGTAGGCCGACGGAAGGTGACCCCCCTGTGACCGCGAGCGAAGCACCCGTCAACCCCGGCGAGGGCACCGACGTCCCCGAGGACATCGACCTCACCACCAGCGCCGGCAAGCTCGAGGACCTCCGCCGCCGCAACCACGAGGCGGTCGTCGCCCCGGCCGAGAAGGCCCAGGAGAAGCAGCACAAGAAGGGCCGCCAGACCGCGCGCGAGCGGATCGAGTACCTCTTCGACGAGGGCTCCTTCGTCGAGCTCGACCAGCTGGCCCGGCACCGCTCGACCGCGTTCGGCCAGGAGAAGAAGCGTCCCTACGGCGACGCGGTGATCACCGGCTACGGCACCATCGACGGCCGCCAGGTCTGCGTGTTCTCCCAGGACTTCACCGTCTTCGGCGGCTCGCTCGGCGAGGTCTACGGCGAGAAGATCGTCAAGGTGATGGATCTCGCCATCAAGACCGGCTGCCCGATCATCGGCATCAACGAGGGCGCGGGCGCGCGCATCCAGGAGGGCGTGGTCTCGCTCGGCCTCTACGGCGAGATCTTCAAGCGCAACGTGCACGCCTCGGGCGTCATCCCCCAGATCAGCCTGATCATGGGCTCCTGCGCCGGCGGCCATGTCTACTCCCCCGCGGTCACCGACTTCATCGTGATGGTCGACAAGACCTCCAACATGTTCATCACCGGCCCCGACGTGATCAAGACCGTCACCGGCGAGGACGTGACCATGGAGGAGCTGGGCGGCGCGCGCACGCACAACAGCAAGTCCGGCGTGGCGCACTACATGGGCTCCGACGAGGACGACGCGCTCGACTACGTCAAGGCGCTGCTGTCCTACCTGCCGTCGAACAACCTCGACGAGGCCCCGGTCTACGACGACCCCGCCGACCTCGAGCCCAACGACGTCGACCTGGCGCTGGACTCGCTGATCCCGGACTCGCCCAACCAGCCCTACGACATGCACACCGTGATCGAGTCGGTCCTGGACGACCAGGACTTCCTCGAGGTGCAGCCGCTGATGGCGCCCAACATGGTGATCGGCTTCGGCCGGGTCGAGGGCCACGCGGTCGGGGTCGTGGCCAACCAGCCGATGCAGTTCGCCGGCACCCTCGACATCGACGCCTCGGAGAAGGCCGCGCGCTTCGTGCGCACCTGCGACGCCTTCAACATCCCGGTGCTCACCTTCGTCGACGTCCCCGGCTTCCTGCCCGGCACCGACCAGGAGTACAACGGCATCATCCGCCGCGGCGCGAAGCTGATCTTCGCCTACGCCGAGGCGACCGTCCCGCTGGTCACGGTCATCACCCGCAAGGGGTACGGCGGCGCCTACGTCGTCATGGGGTCCAAGCACCTCGGCGCCGACGTCAACCTGGCGTGGCCCACGGCGCAGATCGCGGTGATGGGCGCGCAGGGCGCGGTCAACATCCTCCACCGCCACACGCTCAAGGAGGCCGAGGACCAGGACGCCATGCGGGCCGAGCTGATCCAGGAGTACGAGGAGACGCTGGCCAACCCCTACATGGCGGCCGAGCGCGGCTACGTCGACGCGGTGATCGAGCCGAGCACGACGCGCGCCGAGATCGTCAAGGCCCTGCGCCTGCTGCGCACCAAGCGCGGCTCCCTCCCGCCCAAGAAGCACGGCAACATCCCTCTCTGAGCCGCGCCCGCTCGCCGGTCGAGTGCCGGCGCAGCGAGCCTCGAAGCCACCCCGGGACGAAGGCAGGAAGCCGAATGACGGACCAGACACCGGAGCGGGCCCCGCTCATCTCGATCAAGGGCGACGCGAGCCCCGAGGAGGTCGCGGCGGTGATCGCGGTGTTCCAGGCGCTCGCGTCCGCAGCGGCCTCGGCCGCCCCGGCGCCGCGGCGCAGGTCGCAGTGGTCCGACCCCTCGCGCATGCACCGACGGCCCCTGGCCCACGGCCCGGGCGGCTGGCGAGCCAGCGGCCTGCCTCGCTGAGCGCCCGCTCCACCAGCCCGCACGTGACGCGGCCCCCGACCTCGTGGTCGGGGGCCGCGTGCGCTGTCACCTGCGGGTCACCTGCGGGTCACCTGCGGGTCACCTGCGGGTCAGAGGCCGAGACCGCCGAGCGCTCCCAGGATCTGGTTGAGCAGGTCGCTCAGGTTGCCGAGCAGGGTGCTCAGCAACCCACCGCCGTCGAGCAGACCGGCGACCGCGCAGAGCAGGTTGCCCAGCAGGTTGCCGGCGCCGCTCTGGGCGACGATGTCGAGCACGACCTTGTCCAGGTGCACCTCGAGGCCGAGCACGTTGAGGTCCAGCGGCCCGAGCACCAGGTTGAGCACGTCGCAGGCGGGGGCAGCCAGCGCGGCCCGACGGGCCGAGGTCGTGTCACCGAGCGACGCCAGGTCGACGCCGTTGACGGACTCGATCGGGGCCGTGACGGTCTGGGCGAACGCGCCCTTGCCCTGCACGACGCCCTTGACCGTGCCGGTCACCGAGGCGACGCTTCCGTCGGAGTCGACCGAGGTCGGCACGAAGCGGGCCTTGACGGTCCGGCCGTCCGTCGTCGTCCCGGTCACGGTCGACCAGAGCTTGCCGGCGTCGCTCGCCATGGCCAGACGGGGCTTGTCCGGCTTGGGAGCGGCCTCGGCCCCGACGACGCCGCCGCCGAAGGCGAGGAGTCCGAGGCTGATGGTGAGCGCCCAGACTCCGAGTCGCCTGGGCCAGTGATGGTTCTTCATGGTGGGTTCCCTTCCTGACCCCGGTCCCTCAACCGGGGTTCTCTCCCCACTCCCTCCCCCCGTCCCGGGCGATCCACACCACAATGTCCCGATCAAGCCGAAAGTCCTCCTGTCCAGGAGCGCTGACGCCGAAGAACTGACACGTCTTCGGTTCTCCGGCGGCCGACCCGGGCCGGCCGCCGGAGAACGGGGCTCAGCCCACCGGTAGCGGCCCCAGGTCGAGCGCACCCAGGATCAGGTTGAGCAGGGAGCGCACCTGGGTGAGGAGCCCGGCGAGCCCGCCGTCGAGCAGGCCGGCGACGGCACACACGAGGTTGCCGAGCAGGTTGCCCGCCCCCGAGACCGCGACGATGTCGAGCACGACGCGCTTGAGGTGGACCTGCAGACCGAGCAGGTCGAGGTCGAGCGGTCCGAGCACCAGGTTGAGGAGGTCGCAGGTGGCCGCGGCGCGGGTGCGCATGGCGTCGCGTCCGGCCAGGGCGTTCCTCCACGACAGGCCGTCGATGCGCGTGACCCGGTCGCTGACGACCTTGGAGAAGTGCTTGGCCCTGGACACCCCGGCCTTGCCCTCGATGACCCCCTTGAGCGTGCCGACGGCCCGGATCCTGCCGTCCTTGAGCGTGAACCGGTCGGGCACGAAGCGGCCGGTGACGGCCCGGCCGTCCCGGGTCGCCCCGGTGAAGGTGGAGGTCGCCGTGCCGAGGCTGTTGGCGGCGACGACGCCGCGCCGGGCGGTTTGCGCGTCGGCGACCGTGGCGCCGCCGAAGGCGGTCACGCAGAGCGCGAGGGCGAGGCCGGCGACGAGCCGCCGTGGGTGCCTGCGTGGGTGACGGGAGAGACGGGTGCCGTGCATGAGGATGCTCCTCTCGGGGTCGGCCGGACAGGTCCGACCGGTGGTGGGACCTCTCCCCCGCAGGAGGCGTGCTGCTGTGACTCATCCGCTCACGACCTCGCCGTGAGGACTTCCCCTTTGAGGGTGTGACGCGACACCGGAACCACGTCGGTCACGCTCCGGGGTGCCCGGCATACTCCACGGGTGCCCGTCCCGCGCCTCGTCCTGGCCTCCCAGTCCCCCGCCCGCCTCGCCACGCTGCGCAGCGCCGGCCTCGACCCGGAGGTCGTCGTCTCCGGGGTGGACGAGAGCGTGCTCGACCACGTGACCGACCCGGCCGCGCTCTCCCTCGGGCTCGCCCGCCTCAAGGCCGAGGTGGTCGTCGACGGGCTGGAGGCCTCGGCCGGGCCGGTCCTGGTGGTCGGCTGCGACTCCGTCCTCGAGCTCGACGGGGAGATCCACGGCAAGCCCGCGTCGGCGGAGGAGGCGACCGCGCGCTGGGAGCGCATGCGCGGCCGGTCGGGGACGCTGCACACCGGGCACTGCCTGGTCGAGGTGCGTGACGGCGTACGACGGGAGGCCGCGCGCAGTGCGCGCACGGTCGTCCGCTTCGCCGAGGTCAGCGACGAGGAGGTCGCGGCCTACGTCGCCACCGGCGAGCCCCTGCGGGTCGCCGGCGCCTTCACCCTCGACGGGCTGGGGGGCGCGTTCGTGACCGGGGTGGACGGCGACCCGCACACCGTCGTCGGCATCGGGCTGCCGCTGCTGCGCGAGCTGGTCACCGAGCTGGGACACCGCTGGACCGACCTGTGGACGGACCGGCACGGCGTGGGCTGAACCGTCCGCCGCTCTCCTAGGCTTCGGGCGTGCCTCCCCCGTCGTCGGAGCCCCGCTGGGTGACCGTGCTCGACCTCCTGGTCGAGGTGCTGCTGGTGGGGTTCGCGGTCTTCACCGTCGTGCACCTGCTCGGAGCCGAGCTCGGGTGGACCGTCCGCACCACGGGCGTGCTGTGGCTCTTCCTCGGCGCCCCCGCGATGGCGGGCTTCGCCTGGTGGGGCACGCGGACGGCGGCGGCCGTCCCCTCGCCGGCCCCCTCACCAGCTCCCGCCACCGCGACCGGCGACGGCGACGGCAGGTCCGTCGGTCTGCTGGTCGGGACCGGCTTCGCGCTCCTGTCCGCCCTCGTCGGCGTGATGTGCGCGGTCTCCGGGGCTCCCGGCTTCACGGTCTTCTGGGCGCTGGGCCTGCTGTTGGCGCTCGTCTCCGTCGTGGCGTGGTCCAGGGGATCGGGCCTCGCCCGGCGCCCTGCGCCACCACCGGCGCCCAGTGCTCTCCGGACGGCCGGGGCGACGGCGTCCTGGGCCCACGTGGTCGCTCTGGTCCTGGCCGTGGGGCTGGGGGTCTTCGTGCTGTTCGTGCTCAACCCCTCGCGTGACGACGTCTACTACGTCAACCGGGCGACGTGGGTCGCCCAGCACGGCACCTTCCCGAGCCGCGACACGATGTTCGGCCCGCAGACCTTCCCCGCCACCTACGGCGCCGGGCTGCCGGTCGCCGCGCTCGAGGAGGCCTACGGCTCGCTGGCCAGGCTGTTCGGGATTCCCGCCGCCGGGTTCGTCTACCTGGTCGCCAACCCGGTCCTCGCGGGCCTGTCCGTGTGGAGCGCGTGGCGCCTGGTGCGGGCGTGGGCGCCACGCCGTGCGCTGCTCGCCCTGGTCGTCGCCGTCGCGGTCCCCCTGTTCAGCGGCACCGGCCTGGTGGGCGACTTCGGCTACGCCCGCGAGTGGCAGGGCAAGGTCGTGGTGATCCTGCTCGTCATGCCCCTGGTGTGGGTGCACCTGACCCGCCTGGCCCGGGGAGCGCCCGCCGCGTGGTCGGTCGCCGTGCTCGGCGTCCTGGGGGCGGCCTGGTGCGGCCTGACCGTCACCGCCCCGATCTTCGGCGGCGTGCTCGCCGGGGTCGGGCTGCTCGGCGCCCTGCTCCTCCCGGGGGTGCGTCGTCCGCTCGGCCTGGGCGCCCTCGCGCTGCTCGCCGCTCCCCTGCTGACCGGGGTGGCCACCGTGCTGACCAGCAAGGGCCCCGTGGCCGAGGAGAACTACGTCTCCGAGCCCGCCCTGGTGTGGGGCAGGGTGCTCGGCACCGACCTGCCGGTGGTCGCGCTGCTCGGCTTCGCGCTCCTGGTCGGCCCGCTCCTGGTGCGCAGCCGCGAGGGGCGGCTGCTGGCGGCGCTCGCCGGGGTGGTCTCACTGGCGATGCTCGTCCCGGGACTGTTCGACGTCCTCGAGGCACTGACCAGCACCGGACCGATCGCGCTGCGACTGCTGTTCACCGCCCCCTGGCCCGTGCTGGTCGGGCTGCTCGTGACCGTGGCCCTGCCTCCGGGTCTCGCCCGACGCGGGACGACCCACCTCCCCGGCGTCGTCGCGGCCGTCGTCGTGCTCGGGCTCCTGGTCGGCACCGGCACCGCGGTGTGGTCGTCCGGGGCCGAGGCCGTCCTGGCGTCCTCCCCCACCTGGAAGGTGAAGGTGGAGGCGCGCCGGCACGTCGAGGCCCTGCTCGCCACCGACCCCGGGCCCGGTCCCGTGCTCCTGCCCGCCGCCGAGGGCCGCGTCCTGGCGATCATGAGCACCCGCACCTTCTCGGTGGTGCCGCGCGACTACTACATCCAGTTCGTGCAGGAGCCACAAGAGCAGCACCGCGCCCGCTACGCCTTCCGCCGGTTCGTGGTCCCGTCGGTCAAGGACCCCGTGCCGCCCGTGCTGGCGCGGGCCCTGGAGACCCTCGACGTCACCCTGGCCTGCGTGCCCGAGGGTGCCCGCCGCCAGCAGGCCGAGCTGCGCACGATCGGGCTGCCCGACGAGCGCCGGGTGGGCGGGATGGTGTGCTTCGACGGTCCCGGCACCGGCACGCTGCCGCAGGTCACGCCACCGGTCACTCCACCGGCAGGCCGAGCCCCCGCGCGATGAGCATGCGCTGCACCTCTGAGGTGCCCTCGCCGATCTCGAGGATCTTGGCGTCGCGGTAGAACCGCGCGACGGGGTACTCCTCCATGAAGCCGTAGCCGCCGAAGACCTGCGTCGCGATGCGGGTCGCGGTGACCGCGGACTCGGTGGCGTAGAGCTTGGCGACCGACGCGGCCTGCTTGAACGCCTTCATGTGGCTGCCGGTGTGGCGTCCGGCGTCCTTCATCGCCGCGGCGCGGTAGGTCAGCATGCGTGAGGCCTGCAGCATCACCTCGAGGTCGGCGATCTGGAACGCCACGCCCTGCTTGCGCCCGATGGGGCCGCCCATGGTGGTGCGCTCGCCGGCGTACTGCACCGACATGTCGAGGCAGGCCTGGATGGCGCCCACCGCCAGCGCCGCGATGGCGACGCGCCCGTCGTCGAGCGTGGCGAGGAACTGGGCGTAGCCACGGCCCCGATCGCCGAGCAGGTGGTCGGCCGGGACGTGGACGTCGGTGAAGGTCAACGCGTGGGTGTCGGAGATGTGCCAGCCGAGCTTGTCGTACGGCGGCTCGGCGACGAACCCGGGCGTGCCGGCCGGGACGATGATCGCGCTGATCTCGGGCGAGCCGTTCTCCCGGGTGCCGGTGCGGGCCGTGACGCTCACGCAGGAGGTGATGTCGGCCCCCGAGTTGGTGATGAACTGCTTGGACCCGTTGACCACCCAGGCGTCGTCGACCAGCTCGGCCCGCGTGCGGGTGGCGCCCGCGTCGGAGCCGGCGCCGGGCTCGGTCAGGCCGAAGCCGGCCACGCGGCGCCCGGCGACGAGGTCGGGCAGCCAGCGGTCCTGCTGCTCCTTGGTGCCGTAGGTCTGGATCGGGTTGATGCCCAGTCCGACCGCCGCCTCCAAGGTGATGCCGACGGACTGGTCGACCCGGCCGAGCTCCTCGATCGCCACGCAGAGGCTGGTGAAGTCGCCGTCCTCACCGGCGCCGCCGTACTCCTCCGGTGCGGTGAGGCCGAAGAGCCCGAGCTCGCCCATCTTGTGGACCAGGTCGCTGGGGAAGTGGTGCTTCTTGTCCCACTCGGCCACGTGGGGCGCCACCTCCTGCTCGGCGAAGTCGCGCACGCTGGCCCGGAAGGCCTCGTGCTCGGCGGAGAGCTCGAACGGATGTGACGGGGTAGCCATGGGGCACATCCTCGCAGCCGGGTCGAAGGGGCCGCCGGAGAGCCGCCGGAGAGTAGCGTCGGAGCCATGGAGTCGGTGAGGGAGCCGGTGATCGAGGTCCGGGGGCTGGTCAAGCAGTTCGGCGCGTTCCGCGCGCTCGACGGCCTCGACCTGGAGGTGCGGGCGGGCGAGGTGCACGGCTTCCTCGGGCCCAACGGCAGCGGCAAGTCGACCACGATCCGGGTGCTGCTCGGGCTGCTGCGCGCCACCTCCGGGCAGGTGCGCCTGCTCGGCGGTGACCCGTGGCGCGACGCGACGCAGCTGCACCGGCGTCTGGCCTACGTGCCGGGTGACGTCAACCTGTGGCCGCAGCTGTCCGGCGGCGAGGTGATCGACCTGCTCGGCCGCATGCGCGGCAGCCTCGACCCGGCCCGCCGCGACGCGCTGCTCGAGCGCTTCGACCTCGATCCGACCAAGAAGGGACGGGCCTACTCCAAGGGCAACCGGCAGAAGGTCGCGCTGGTCGCCGCCCTGGCCGGTGACGTCGAGCTGCTCGTCCTCGACGAGCCGACCAGCGGGCTCGACCCGCTGATGGAGGAGACGTTCCGCGAGGTGGTGCGCGAGGAACGCGACCGGGGCCGCACCGTCCTGCTCAGCAGCCACATCCTCAGCGAGGTCGAGGCGCTCTGCGACCGGGTGAGCATCATCCGGCAGGGGCGCACGGTCGAGACCGGGTCGCTGACCGAGCTGCGGCACCTCACCGAGACCTCGGTCGACGCGGTGCTGCGCGACGCCGTCCCGGCCCTCGACGGGCTGCACGGCGTGCACGACCTGCAGGTCGACGGGCGGCGGGTCCGCGCGCAGGTCGCACCCGAGTCGCTCAGCCCGTTCCTGGAGCGGCTCGCGGCGGCGGGGATCCTGTCGCTGGAGTCCCGCCCGCCGACCCTGGAGCAGCTGTTCCTGCGTCATTACGACCGCGTCGAGGAGGAGTCGGTCCGCGCGGAGGTCTCGTCATGAGCACCCACCTGACCGGGCTGCGCCCGCTGCTCCTCATGGCGCTGCGGCGGGACCGGGTGATCATCCCGCTCTGGACGCTCTACTTCGTCGCGATCTCCGCCTCGTCGTACGGCGCCACGGTGTCGCTCTACGGCACGGCGGCGGAGCGGACCGCCGGGGCCCGGACGATCAACTCGGCCCCGGCGCTGGTCGCGCTCTACGGCCCGATCTACGACGTCACCTCCGCGGCGGCGATCGCCTTCGTCAAGCTGGTCGTGCTCAACGCCGCCATCGTCGCGCTGGTCGCCGGGCTGCTGGTCATCCGGCACTCCCGCGCCGACGAGGAGCTCGGTCGCCGCGAGCTGGTCTCAGCCGGCGAGGTCGCACGGCACGCGCCCCTGGGGGCGGCGGTCGCGGTCGGGTGGGTGTTCTCCGTGCTCGTCGGCGGCCTGTCCGGAGCGGCCGCCGCGGCCTCGGGGGCCGGGGTCCTGGGGTCGGTCGTGATGGGAGCCGAGTGGGCGGCGACCGGCATCGCCTTCTCCGCGCTCGCGGCGGTCGCCGCGCAGCTCACCTCCGGTGCCCGTGCCGCCCGCGGGCTCGTCGTCGGCGCCCTCGCGCTGGCCTACGTCGTCCGGGCCGTCGCCGACGTGACCGATCTGCACTGGCTGACCTGGCTCTCGCCGGTCGGGTGGGCCCAGCAGACGAGGCCCTTCGCCGGCGACCGGGCGTGGCCGCTGCTGCTGCACGTCGGGCTCGCGGTCGCGGCCCTGGCGGTGGCGGTGGCGGTGGAGTCCCGGCGTGACCTCGGCGCCGGCGTGCTGCCCGACCGGCCCGGCCCGGCCCACGGCTCGCTCGCCTCGGCGACCGCGCTGGCGTGGCGGCTGCACCGGCAGGGGCTGCTGGCCTGGACCGTCGGGCTCGGGCTGCTCGGCTTCGTCGTCGGCAGCGTGGTCACCAACCTCGGCGACCTCCTGGACACCGCGGACGCCCGCGCGATGATCGAGCAGATGGGCGGCACGGGCGTGCTCGAGGACGCTTTCGTCTCCGCCGAGCTGGGCTTCCTTGCGGTCGCCGCGACCGGCTACGCGCTCAGCGCCGCCGGACGCGCGCACGGCGAGGAGGCGGCCGGTCGCCTCGAGGGCCTGCTCGCCACCCCGACCGCCCGCCGCGACTGGCTCGCGGGGCACGTGCTCGTCACCCTGGCCGGCTCCACCCTGCTGGTCACGGTGATCGGCCTCAGCCTCGGCGCCGCCCACGCGATCGGCGCCTCCGACCCGTCGGTCCTGTGGCCCGACCTCACCGCGGCGTGGGTCCGGCTGCCCGCCGTCTGGGTCGTCCTCGGCGTCACGCTCCTGCTCTACGCCGTCCGGCCCGGCTGGTACGTCGCCTGCTGGGCGGTCCTCGCTGCCTCGGTGGTGCTGACCGAGCTCGGGGAGCTGCTGCGGCTGCCAGACGCGGTGACCGACCTGTCGCCGTACTCCCACGTCCCGCAGCTGCCCGCGGCCTCGTTCGACCTCGCTCCCGTGCTCGGGCTGCTGGCCGTCGCCGCGGCGCTGCTGGTCGCGGCGTTCGTGCGGTTCGACCGCCGCGACCTGTCCGCCGGTTGAGCGCTCCGGGTCCGCCGGCTGGACCCACGTGGTCCATCCCACGTCCGCAGGCGCGGTCGCCCGGTGTCCCGGGCGCACGTCGTACCCCTAGACTCCCGAACGGGCTCCGGCCCTCTCGCCCCCGGGTCGTCCCCGGGTCGTCCCCGGCAGCTCGACACAGATCGACACAGCAACAGGAGTGGATCGCGTGCCCGACATCAAGCCCCTGCAGAAGGTCCTGATCGCCAACCGCGGTGAGATCGCGGTGCGAGTGATCCGTGCCTGCAAGGACGCCGGCATCGGCTCGGTCGCGGTGTACGCCGACCCCGACCGCGACGCGCTGCACGTGCGGGTCGCCGACGAGGCCTACAGCCTGGGCGGCTCGACGCCCGGCGACTCCTACCTCTCGATCGAGAAGATCATCGACGTCGCGAAGAAGTCCGGCGCCGACTCGGTCCACCCCGGCTACGGCTTCCTCGCCGAGAACGCCGAGTTCGCCCAGGCCGTCATCGACGCCGGGCTGACCTGGATCGGCCCCACCCCCGAGGCGATCGACGCCCTCGGCGACAAGGCCAAGGCCAAGCACATCGCCGACCGGGCCAACGCCCCCCTGGCTCCCGGCACCAAGGACCCCGTCAAGGACGCCGACGAGATCATCGAGTTCGCTCGGGAGAACGGCCTCCCGGTCGCGATCAAGGCCGTCTACGGCGGTGGCGGCCGCGGCCTCAAGATCGCGCGCACCATCGAGGAGATCCCCGACCAGTTCGAGGCCGCGACCCGCGAGGCGATCGGCGCCTTCGGCCGCGGCGAGTGCCTGGTCGAGAAGTTCCTCGACAAGCCGCGCCACGTCGAGACCCAGTGCCTGGCCGACAAGCACGGCAACGTCGTGGTGGTCTCCACCCGCGACTGCTCGCTGCAGCGCCGCAACCAGAAGCTCGTCGAGGAGGCGCCCGCGCCGTTCCTCACCGAGGAGCAGCTGACCCGGCTCTACGAGTCCTCCAAGGCGATCCTGCGCGAGGCGAAGTACGAGGGCGCCGGCACGTGCGAGTTCCTCGTCGCCCAGGACGGCACGATCTCCTTCCTCGAGGTCAACACCCGCCTGCAGGTCGAGCACTGCGTGTCCGAGGAGGTCACCGGCATCGACCTGGTGCAGGAGATGTTCCGCATCGCCGCCGGCGAGGAGCTCGGCTACGACGACCCGGAGATCACCGGCCACTCGATCGAGTTCCGGATCAACGCCGAGGACGCCGGCACCAACTTCATGCCCGCGCCGGGCACGCTGACGTCGTACCTCCCGCCCTCGGGCCCCGGCGTGCGCCTCGACGGCGGCTACAACGAGGGCGAGACCGTCCCCGGCGCCTTCGACTCCCTCATCGCCAAGCTCATCGTCACCGGTCGCGACCGCAACCACGCACTGGCCCGCTCGCGCCGCGCGCTCGACGAGTTCGTGGTCGACGGCATGCCGACGGTGATCCCCTTCCACCGCAAGGTCGTCTCCGACCCCGCCTTCATCGGCGACGGCGAGTCGTTCTCGGTCTACACGCAGTGGATCGAGACCGACTTCGACAACGACATCCCGCCCTACTCCGGCGGCTCGGCCGAGACCGAGGAGGCCGGTGAGCGCCAGACGATCACCGTCGAGGTCGGCGGGCGCCGCCTGGACGTCGTACTCCCCGCCGAGCTCGCGGTCGCGGCCCCCGGCGGCGGTGGCGGTGGCGCGAAGAAGCCCAAGCGCAAGGGCGGCAAGTCCTCCGGCTCCGCCGCGTCCGGCGACTCCGTCACCTCCCCGATGCAGGGCACGATCGTCAAGGTCGCGGTCGAGGAGGGCCAGGAGATCAACGAGGGCGACACCGTCGTGGTGATCGAGGCGATGAAGATGGAGCAGCCGCTCAAGGCCCACAAGGCCGGCACCGTCACCAGCCTCAACGCCTCCGTGGGCGAGACCGTCTCCTCCGGCGCCGTCATCTGCGAGCTCAAGGACGCCTGATCAGTTTCACTAGGTACCTAGTGATGTCGTCACTCCCCGAGCGAAGTTTCGCTCGGGAAGCACCAGTTCCACTAGGTACCTAGTGAAACTGGACCTCCTGCTCCTCGCCGACACTCACCTGCCCAAGCGGGCCAAGGACCTCCCCGCGCAGGTGTGGGACGCGGTCGCGGAGGCCGACGTGGTGGTCCACGCCGGCGACTGGGTCGAGGAGCACCTGCTCGACGAGCTCGAGCAGCGCTCGCGGCGGCTGGTCGGCGTGTGGGGCAACAACGACGGCCCCGCGCTGCGCGCCCGTCTGCCGGAGGTCGCCCGGGTCGAGCTGGCCGGCGTACGCCTCGCCGTCGTGCACGAGACCGGCGACGCCAAGGGCCGGGAGAAGCGCTGCCAGGAGGCGTACGGCGACGTCGACGTCCTGGTCTTCGGTCACAGCCACATCCCGTGGGACACCACGACCGCGTCAGGCCTGCGGCTGCTCAACCCCGGCTCGCCCACCGACCGCCGCCGCCAGCCGCACTGCACCTACCTGACCTGCCGGGCCGTGGACGGCCGGCTCGACGACGTCGAGCTGCACCGCCTCCCGCCGCGCGCCCGCTGAGGGACTCAGGTGCAGGACCGCGAGCCCGAGTCGCGGGTCGCGCCGCCGATGCCCTTCCAGGACCAGGCGTAGCGCCCGGACCCGAGGCTCAGCTGCAGCACGCCGAAGCGGTGCGAGATGCGGTACGCCGACCCGCGGACCACGTGGTCGGCGGGGTAGAACGACTTGCCGCCCGTGCCGGAGACGAACTGCACGACGCCGCGCGCGGACCTGGTGCCGTCCGGCCGCTTCGGCACGAACCGCTCGTAGTGGTGGTCGTGGCCGGACAGCATCAGCTCGACGTGGTGGTCGTAGGCCACGCGGTAGAACCGGGCCACCGAGCGGTTGGACCCGTGCTCGCCGCTGGACCAGCGCGGGTGGTGGGTGACCACCAGCGAGCACCGGCGCGGGTGGGCCGCCAGGTCGCGCGCCAGCCACGTCGCCTCGGCCGAGCAGTCGACCTTGTCGCAGTTGCTGTTGAGGAAGTACGCGCGCCAGGTGCCGAGGTCCCGGACGTACCACCCCGGCGGACCGGGCTGCCGGTCGGCGAAGTAGGTGTAGTAGCCGGCCGCCCCGCGGGTCACGTACTCGTGGTTGCCGGGCACCGGGTGCGTGATCGACCTGAGCCGCCCCCACGACCCGTCGTACGCCGTCCGGAACGCGGCCAGCCCGCCGGACTGGTACTGCAGGTCCCCCAGCGCCAGCACCCGCCGCGGGGACAGGCGCTCGGCGAGGCGGGCGGTGGCCCCCTGCCGGCACGTGGTCCGGGTGACCGCGGAGCCCGGGGCGCAGGCGATGTCGCCCACGGCGACGACCCGGACCGCGGTGGCGCGACGGGCCGAGACCTGGGTGGCCGCGTCGGGGCGGGACTGCTCGGCGACGCCGCAGGCGCTGAGCGCGACGAGCGCGGAGGTCAGCCCGACGGCCAGCGTGCGGGCGCGCCTCACAGGCGGAACCAGGTCGACTTCAGGCCGAACCGGGACCGGAACTCGTCACCGCTGAGCTGCTTGGACCCCTTGGTCCCCACGAGCACGAGCTTCTCGACGCGGCCCTGCCAGTCGCCCCCGCCCTCGCGCTGCCTCACACGCACCCGCAGCAGCCGGCCGATGGTCGGGTAGGCGCGGCTGATCGTGCCGGCCGCGAGCGTGGTGCTCCAGCTGTGGTTGGTGTTGCCGGCCCACCCGTCGTACGGGTCCTGCTTGTGGGCGAGGTAGGGCGCCGGCTTGCCGGCGACCGAGCCCTGGCTGGTCCAGCCGCCGTTGCTGGAGGAGAACTGGGAGAAGATCGCCTTGCCGTCGAGCGTGCGGATCTGGCCCGCCGTCCGGTCGGCGGCGTCGTTGCTGCGGGAGTCCTCGACGGCCACCCCGCGGTAGACCTGGCACATCGTGGTGTCGCAGGTGTCGTAGTAGCGCGTCGGGTGCGCCTCACGGTCGTAGACGGCGTAGGTGCGCGCGGCGACGGCCTGGGCCCGCACGGCCGCGGGCTCCCACGAGGCGGGCATCTCGGCCGGGATCACGCCCTTGACGTAGTCGTCGAGCGACAGCACGTTGACCGTGTCGCGCGCGGTCGAGCCCGGCGTGGGCGCCGCGGAGCGCAGGGCGCCGCGGTAGAGGACGGTGGCTCCCGGGACGATCAGCGCGACGGGGCCGTCGGGCGAGAAGAGCTCGCCGCGGCCCAGCAGCGTGGCGCGACCGCCCGGGCGCCAGGCCCGCCAGGCCTTGCCGTCGTAGTACTGCACGCGGTCGCGGTCGGCGGTGCTGGCCCGCACGCGCCAGGTGCGCGCTCCCACCGTGGTCGGCAGGGAGTACGTCGTCGTGCCGGTCCCGTCGGGACCCAGGTCACGCACCGACAGGCCGCTGCGGGGGCGGACGGCGACCGGGTCGGAGGTGTCGGCGGTGATGAGCACGCGGATCAGACCGTCGGCGGCGATCGTGCGCCGCGTGCCGGGGTAGTAGAACGCGAGGATCTGCTGGGCGTTGAGACCCTTGCGAGCCGCGCCCTGGGCGCCGTGCTGGCTCATCCCGTGACCGTGGCCCCACCCGTGCCCGCGGACGGTGAACCTGCCGGAGTCGGGGACCCGGTAGACCTGGCTGACCGCGACCGAGGCGCTGGCGCCCTCCCCTGCTCCGGTGACCGCGACCGTCGTGGTCACGGCGGTGACCGTGGTGAGGGCGGCGAGGGCGAGGCGGCGCATCAGGGGCTCCCGAGGGTGGAGGGGTGGGTGAGCCATCCAGCATGCACTCAAGTCCCACCCGTCACCACCGGAACGGGAGTTTCCTCCCGATTCGCCCGACCGGCGGGGGACGGCTCAGCGCCGGTGGAGCCGGCGCGCGGCCTCGGCGACCGACCCGCTCATCGACGGGTAGACGGTGAACACACCTGCCAGCTGGTCGACGGTGAGGTTCTGCCCGACCGCGATCGAGATGGCGTGGATGAGCTCGCTGGCGCGGGGCGCGACCACGACGCCGCCGACGACGATGCCGGTGCCCGGCCGCGCGAGGAGCTTGACGAAGCCGTCCTGGACGCCCTGCATCTTGGCCCGGGCGTTGGTGGCCAGCGGCAGGGTCACCGCCTCGGCCTCGATCTCGCCGGCGTCGACGGCGCGCTGGCTCCAGCCCACGGTGGCGATCTCGGGGGCGGTGAAGACGTTGGAGGAGACCGACTTGAGGTCCAGCGGCGAGACCGCGTCGCCCAACGCGTGCCACATCGCGATGCGTCCCTGCATGGCCGCGACCGAGGCGAGCATGAGCACCCCGGTGCAGTCGCCGGCGGCGTAGACCCCGCGGGCCGAGGTGCGCGAGACCCGGTCCACCTTGACGAAGCCGCCGTCGTCGGTGGTGACGCCGGCGGTGTCGAGGGCCAGGGAGGAGGTGTTGGGCACCGAGCCCAGCGCGAGCAGGCAGTGGCTGCCCTCGACGGTGCGGCCGTCCTCGAGCGACACCAGGACGGAGTCGCCGCGGCGCTCCACCCCGGCCATGCGGGACTTGCCGAGCACGGTCATGCCGCGGCGGTGGAAGACCTGCTCGAGGACCTCGGCCGCGTCGGCGTCCTCGCCGGGGAGCACGCGGTCGCGGCTGCTGACCAGCGTGACCTCGCAGCCGAGCGCGTTGTAGGCGCCCGCGAACTCCGCGCCCGTCACGCCCGAGCCGACGACCACCAGGTGCTCCGGCATCGCCTCGAGGGCGTAGACCTGCTCCCAGGTGAGGATCCGCTCGCCGTCGGGCTGCGCGGACGGCAGGGTGCGCGGGGCGGCCCCGGTCGCGACGAGCACGACGTCGGCCTCGACGACCTGCTCGCCGGAGCCGGTGTCGACCACGACCTTCTCCGGTCCGTCGAGGCGCCCGTGACCCCTGACCAGCGTGACGCCCTCGCGCTCGAGCCGCTGCGCGATGTCCTTGCTCTGCGCGTCGGCCAGGCCGAGGACGCGCTGGTTGACCGCGGCCAGGTCGACCGAGGCGTCGGCGGTGCGGTCGGCGCTCCCGTCGGGCTCCACCCCGAAGGTGATGCCCAGCTCGCCGGCCACCTCGGTCTGCGTCATCACCTCGGCGGTGGCGATCAGGGTCTTGCTGGGCACGCAGTCGGTCAGCACCGCCGACCCGCCGATGCCGTCGGTGTCGACGACCGTCACCTCGGCCTCGAGCTGGGCGGCCACCAGGGCCGCCTCGTAGCCGCCGGGTCCGCCTCCGATGATCGCCACGTGAGTCACACACGGCATTGTTCCATCCTTCCCGGACACGCCCGGGAGTGCCGTTAGGCTCCGCTGCGTGACCCTCTACGCGGCGTACGGGCCGAACATGGACCCGCGGCTGATGAGCACGCGCTGCCCGCACTCGCCCCTCCAGGGCACGGGATGGCTGCTGGGCTGGCGGCTGACCTTCGGCGGCGAGGAGTACGGCTGGGACGGCGCGATCGCCACCATCGTCGAGGACCCGCTGGAGCAGGTGTTCGTCGCGCTCTACGACATCACCGAGGAGGACACCGCCGCGCTCGACGAGCTGCAGTCGGTCTCCACCGGGCTCTTCCTCAAGACCAAGGTGCGCATCGCCACGCTCGTCGGCGAGCAGCTGGCCTACACCTACGTGCTGGCCGCCTATGAGGGCGGCATGCCCTCGGCCTCCTACCTCGGCGTGCTCGCCGACGCCGCCGAGGCCGCCGACGCCCCCGACGACTACGTCGCGGCCCTGCGGCAGCGCCCCTGCCGCTCGACCGGCCTCTGACCGACCGGCCCGGTCCGACGTCGCCACACCGGGTGGCACCCCCGGTTACCTCCCGGTAACCGAGGTTAGGCTTGGTCCATGACCACGACGTCTGCGCACCACGTCACCTGCACCGTCGACGACGAGGGCATCGCCCGGGTCTGGCTCGACCGGCCCGACAAGCTCAACGGCCTCACGCTGCCGATGCTGCGCGAGCTCGTCGCGACCGGGCGCCGGCTGTCCAAGGACCGCTCGCTGCGCGCGGTGATCATCACCGGCGCCGGGGAGTCCTTCAGCGCCGGCCTTGACTTCGCCAGCGTGATGCGCGACCCGCGGGGGATCGCGGCCGCCTTCATCCCGAGCTTCCTGCGGGGCACCAACACCTTCCAGGAGGCCGCCTGGGTCTGGCGCCGCGTGCCGGTGCCGGTGGTCGCGGTCGTGCAGGGCCACTGCTACGGCGGCGGCGTGCAGATCGCGCTCGGCGCCGACTTCCGCTTCTCCACCCCCGACGCCCAGTGGTCGGTGATGGAGTCCAAGTGGGGCCTCATCCCCGACATGTCCGGGGTCCGCAGCCTGGCCGAGGTGGTCGGCATGGACACCGCCAAGCTGCTCACCATGACCGGCGACTCGGTCTCCGGCACGCAGGCCAAGGAGATCGGCCTGGTCACCGAGGTCGCCGAGGACCCGATGACCGCCGCGGAGGAGCTCGTCGAGAAGCTGCTCACCCGGTCCCCCGACTCGCTCTCGGCGGCCAAGCGGCTGTTCAACGGCACCTGGCACGCGGGCCCGCGCCGCACCTTCGCCCGCGAGCGCGCCGAGCAGATCGCGCTGCTGATGAACAACAACACCCGCATCGCCCGCGACGCGGCCTTCAAGCGGGAGCTGCCGCAGTTCGAGCTGCGCAAGCGCTGACTAATCTCGGGGCCATGAGCCCCGACCTGTTGGACCGCGCCCGCGCCTGGGCTGCTGAGGACCCCGACCCGCAGACCCGCGCCGAGCTCGAGGACCTGCTGTCCCGCGCCGAGAGCGACGAGTCCGCCCTCGCGGACCTGGCGGAGCGCTTCTCCGGCACGCTCGAGTTCGGCACCGCCGGGCTGCGGGGCGCGCTCGGCGCGGGGCCCATGCGGATGAACCGGGTCGTCGTGACGCGCGCCGCCGCCGGGCTGGCGGCGTACCTGAAGGACCAGGGGGCGGGCAGCGACGCCTCCGTCGTCATCGGGTACGACGCCCGCCACCACTCCGACGTCTTCGCCGACGACACCGCCGAGGTCGTGACCGGGGCCGGCCTGCGCGCCCTCGTGCTGCCGCGCCCGCTGCCCACTCCCCTGTTGGCGTTCGCGATCCGCCACCTCGGCTCGGTCGCCGGGGTGATGGTGACCGCCAGCCACAACCCGCCGCAGGACAACGGCTACAAGGTCTACCTCGGCGACGGCAGCCAGATCGTCCCGCCGGCCGACCACGAGATCGCCACCCGCATCGCCGCGGTCGGGCCGGTCGGCGACGTCCCCCGCGGGTCGCAGGGCCAGGTGCTCGGCGAGGAGGTCCGCGAGGCCTACCTCGACGCGCTCGCCGCGCTGCCGGGCGACGGGCCGCGCGAGGTGTCGTGGGTCTACACGCCGATGCACGGGGTGGGCGGAGACACCGTCGTGGAGGTCGCCGGGCGCGCGGGCTTCCCGCCGCCGGCCGTCGTCGAGCAGCAGGCCGAGCCCGACCCCGACTTCCCGACGGTCTCCTTCCCCAACCCCGAGGAGCCCGGCGCGATGGACCTCGCGATCGCTCTCGCCGAGCAGCGCGGGGCCGACGTCCTGGTCGCCAACGACCCCGACGCCGACCGCTGCGCGGTCGGCGTCGTGGGGCCGGGCGGCTGGCGGATGCTGCGCGGCGACGAGGTCGGGGCGCTGCTCGGCGACCACCTGCTGCGCCAGGGCGTCGAGGGGACCTACGCCGCGTCGATCGTCTCCTCGAGCCTGCTCGGCAAGCTCGCCGCCGCGGCGGGGCAGCCTTATGAGGAGACGCTGACCGGGTTCAAGTGGATCGGCCGGGTCGAGGGGCTGGCCTACGGCTACGAGGAGGCGCTGGGCTACTGCGTCGCGCCGGGGCTCGTGCGCGACAAGGACGGCGTGAGCGCGCTGCTGCTCGTCCTCGAGCTGGCCGCCGCGCTCAAGGCCGAGGGCCGCACACTGCTCGACCGGCTCGACGAGATCGCCCTGGCCCACGGCGTGCACGCCACCGACCAGCTGTCGGTGCGGGTGAGCGACCTGTCGCTGATCGAGGCCGCGATGACGCGGCTGCGCGCGTCGACGCCGCAGGTGCTCGGCGGGCTCGGCGTGCTGCAGGTGGACGACCTCAGCCAGGGCGGTCCGCTGCCGCCGACCGAGGGCCTGCGGTTCACCCTGGCCGAGGGCGCGCGGGTCGTCGTACGCCCGAGCGGGACGGAGCCCAAGCTCAAGTGCTACCTCGAGGCGGTCGTGCCCGTGGGCGACGACCAGGAGCCCGCCGAGGCGCTCTCGGCGGCCCGGCTGGTGGCCGCCCAGCGGCTCGACGCGATCCGGGTCGACCTGGCGGAGGCGGCCGGGGTCAGCCCCGGCTGAACTCCTGGGCCACCGCGGCGGCCGCGCTCATCCCGAGCCGGCTGGCGCCGGCGGCGACCATCGTCTCGACGTCGGCGCGGGTGCGGATGCCGCCCGAGGCCTTGACCCCGACGTCCGGGCCGACGGTCTCCCGCATCAGGCGCACGGCGGCCTCGGTGGCGCCGCCGGCCGCGTGCATCCCGGTGGAGGTCTTGACGAAGTCGGCACCCGACTCCACGGAGAGCTCGCAGGCGCGCACGACCTCGGCGTCGGTGAGGACCGCGGTCTCGAGGATGACCTTGAGCAGCACGCCCTCGGCGGCCGCGCGGACCTCGGAGAGGTAGGCCGCCACGGCGTGGTCCTCGCCCCCGCGCAGCAGGCCGAGCGGCACGACCATGTCGATCTCGCCGGCCCCGGACGCGACCGCGAGCCGGGTCTCGTCGGCCACCGCCGCGGCCGCCATCGCGCCCAGGGGGAAGCCGACGACGCTGCACACCGGGACCTCGGAGCCCGCCAGCTCGCTCACGCAGTGCGAGACCCACAGGCCGTTGACGCACACCGACGCCGGTCGCAGCTCGCGCGCCTCGGCGCACAGCGCGCTCACCTGGTCGCGCGTGGCCTCGGCCTTGAGGAGGGTGTGGTCGACGAGGTCGAGGAACTCACGGGACTGCACGACGGGTCCTTCCGGAGGGTCTGGGGGGTGCGCCCGACCCTACTCGCCGCCGTCGAGCGCCCAGACCACGGTGACCCGCACCGACAGGTCGCTGCGACCCGCCCGGATCGGCAGCGCCTCGAGCGCGGCGGTGTCCGCCGTCGGCAGGTAGCCCATCGCCCGGGTCAGCAGCTGAGGCTGCGGCACCCGCGCTGCTACCGACCCCTCCTTGACCGTCAGCACCCGCCCGAGCGGCTGGCCGGTCGCGTCGGCGTACTGCTGGGCCTTGGCGGTCGCCGCCCGCACCGCGGCCTCACGCGCGTCGGCCAGCAGTGCGTCCTTGTCGCCGATGCGCAGGCCGATGCCGCTGACCCGGGTCGCGTTGCCGCCGGCCCGGACCGCTGCGGCGATCGCCCTGCCGCCGTCGCGCAGGTCGCGCACCAGCACCGACACCGTCTGGCGCACGCGGTAGCCGGTCAGCACCGGAGGCCCGTAGCTCGGGTAGTCGTACTCCGGGTCGATCGACAGCCCGGTCGACCTGGTGTCCTTGCGGAGCACGCCCTTCGCCGCCAGCGCGCCGAGCGCGCGCCTCATCGTCGCCGTGGCCTGGTCCATCGCGGTCGCGACGTCGTCGGCCTTCCGGCTGATCGAGAGCGTGAAGGAGAGCTGGTCCGGCACCCCCGTGGCCTCGCCCGTGCCGGTCATCGTGATCGTGCCGTAGGTCCTCGCCGTCGCCTCGCTCGCGGCGGCGGGGGCGAGCACGGCCGCCTGGCTCCGGCCGCCCGAGCCCAGCGAGTACGCCGCGAACAGCGTGAGCGCGAGCAGGAGCGCCAGGCAGGCGGCGAGGAGGGCGGGGACGATCTGGAGGCGTGCGCGGTCGGTCATGCGGGTGGGACGCGCGGCCCGCTCAGGTGGTTCCGGTCTCCTTGCTGAGGAACTCCACGAGGTCGCCGATGTCGTCCATGGTCACGCGGGGCAGGGACGCCTGGCCGTGCGCGAACCCGATGCCGGCGTAGGTCAGGAGACCCGCGCGCATGCGTGCCGCGCCGGCGGGGTGGCCGAGCTCGAGGAAGGCGTCGTTGAGCAGGCCGAAGACGTGCTGCTCGCTCTCGCCGATGGTCGCCGCGACCGACGCGTCGGTGCGGGCCCACTCGCGCAGGGTGCGCTCGACGTTCCAGGCGCGGTCCTCGACGAGCCCGGCCGCCATGATCCGGATGCGCTCGAGCGGCGGGAGGGTGCCGAGCTCGCGGAGCTCGTCGAGCTCGGCGCGCGTCCTCTCGGTCCAGCGTTTGGCCACCGCGGTGCGCAGCGCCTCGAGGTCGGCGAAGTGCCAGTAGAAGCTGCCCTTGGTGACCCCGAGCTCGCGGCAGAGCCGGGCGATCTTGAGGGCCCCCACGCCCTCGTCCATGAGCAGCTGGAGCGCGCGCTCGGTCCAGTCGTCGATCGACAGGCGTCCGGTGCCCGAGGAGGCGGTGCTGGTCACGGTGACATCTTGCCAGACGTCCGGACCATACCGTACGGTATGGAACATCCGACCGGGCGACGGAGGACCCATGACGACGCAGCAGGACAGCAGGGCCACGGCCTCGACCACCACACCCGAGGACGAGCGCGAGTGGCGCTGTCCCAGCCACTTCCGCTACTGGGAGGGCAAGCAGGAGCCCACCTGGCAGCGGCTGGAGCGGATCGCCGCCCGCCTGGGCCACCGGCTCTTCCCCACCGACGAGCAGGCGCGGATGCTGTGCGACGACCACTACTCCGGGGACCCGGTCGCCGAGCGCTACGTGGCCGACGTGTTCTTCGGCGAGATCGGCCACCGTCGCGGACGCCAGATGCTCGACGAGGCGCTGCGCGACGGCATCGACTCCGTGCCGGACGCACCCGAGTCGATGCGCGTGCTGTTCCAGGAGTTCGACACCGTCCCCGACTGGGTCGACCGCGAGCAGGTCGAGCTCGGCGCCGCGATCTGGCGCCGGTGGGGCACGATGCTCTTCTCCGTCGCCGGCGCGATCACCCTCGAGGTCTACACCGAGGCCGGGGTCGCCACTCCCCTGTCGCTCGCGGGTGGGTACGCCGGCGACAACGCGCTGCGTCGCTTCCTCGAGACCTCGAAGTTCTGGATCGACGTCTCCGAGCCGGCCGCGCTGTTCACCCCCGGTTCGGCCGGCCGCACCACCGCGATGCAGGTGCGCGTCATGCACGTCGCGGTCCGCAAGCGCGTGGGCGAGCACGACGAGTGGGACATGGAGGCCTACGGCCTGCCGATCAGCCAGACGTGGGCGATGCTCACCCAGATCGGCGGCAGCGTCGCGCCCTCGCTCGCCTTGTCCCTGCTCGGCTACCAGACGACGCCGCGCGAGATGCGCGCGCTGCAGCACTTCAACAAGTACATGGGTCACCTGCTCGGCGTGCAGCCACAGTGGATCCCCGAGACCGTCCGCGAGTGCCTCCAGGTGCTGGCGCTCTCCACGGCCGCCCGGTCCTACGACGCCGGGGACCACGGCAAGGAGCTGATCGAGTCGTTCCCGCGCGCGTTCATGCCCCGCGAGCACCAGAAGGGGCTCGCCCGGCTGCGAGCGGCGTACAACTACCGCGTCTACAGCGCCTACTGCGCGCTCTGGATGGCGCCCGCGACCCGCAAGCAGTACGACATGCTGCCGGCGTTCCCGTGGATCCTCATCCTCGCCGCGCGCTGGCCGCTGGTGTTCGCCACCGAGCTCGCCCGCCGCCTGCCCGGCCTCAAGCAGCTGCACGACCGCGTGATGCGCGCCCACCGCAAGAACTGGTGGGACTTCCAGATGGAGGGCCGCCAGGCCGAGTTCGACGCGAGCAGCTCGCTGCGTCGCTAGTCGCTGGTCGCTGGTCGCTGGTCGCTGGTCGCTGGTCGCTGGTCGCTGGTCGAGCTTGTCGAGACCACAATTATTCGAGGAGAACTATGGACATCGTCGAGACCTGGACCGGCCCCGGTCGCCGTGACGCCGTCGTCGCGCCCGTCGGCCCCGAGGGCAACGCGGCCCACCTGGACGACCACAAGCTGGCCTTCGAGCACTGGTACTTCGACGCGCGCCTGTCCGACGGCCACATCGTGGTGGGCTTCATCCAGACCCGCGAGCTGATCCAGCGCAAGCCCGGCGTCGAGCTGCACGTCTACCGCCCCGACGGCACGCGCCTGGAGGTGGTCAAGCACTACGCCGACTCCGACGCCAGCGCCTCGCGCGAGCAGTGCGACGTGCGCGTGGGTCACAACTGGGCTCGCGCGGAGTTCCCCGAGGGGCGCCTGCCGGTGCACCGCCTGCACCTCGACGAGGACGGCATCACCTTCGACCTCACCTTCGACAGCGAGGTGCCGACCTGGATGCCCGGCGGCGGCCGCACGACGTACGGCGACCGCGACTACTTCGCGTGGTGCGTCGGGGCGCCGCGCGCGCGGGTGAGCGGCACCGTGACGATCCACGGCGAGACGATCCAGGCCGACGGCATCGGCTACCACGACCACAACTGGGGCGTGGGCGACATGAAGCGGATCATCGACCACTGGTACTGGGGCCGGCTCTACACCGACGACCTCACGGTCATCTACGCCAACGTGCACACCACGCCGAAGTACGGCGCGCACGCCTCGATGCCGCTGATGGTGGCCCGCGGCTCGGAGATCGTGGTGAGCACGGGCGAGGTGACCTCGCTCGAGGGGCCGCGGGTCTTCAACGAGGTCGCCAACCGCGACTACCCCTCGACGCTGTCGCTGCAGTCCGACGAGGTCGACCTGACCTTCGCCGTGCAGCGGATCGTGCACGCCAACGACTTCCTCGAGATGGTGCCGGTGGTCCGGTCCCGTGCGGTCAAGCCGCTGGTCAACAAGCTGCTCGGCCGGCCGGGCTACTTCCGCTTCGAGTCGGACTTCGACCTGACCGTGCGGCTCGAGGACGAGGTGCTCAAGGAGACCGGCCGCACGATGCACGAGATGGTGGCGCTCAAGTGAGCCGGCCTCGCGGCCGGCTCACTTGAGCGGCGGGGGCGCCTTCCAAGACCTGGGCGTGCACCTTCAGCCGGCCGGCCGCTCGAGGTGCCAGCCCTCGTCGTCGGTGACGACCCGGGGCCCGGGCATGGTGCCGCTGATCGCCCGGCTCTCCTCGCGCACGGCCAGCGTGCCGTGGGCACCCCGCTCGACCGTCACGCGAAACTCGGCCATCCCGTCGCGCAGGTCCTCGAGAGGGACCCGGTCCGGGGTGATCGTGATGCCGGTCCCGTCGGCCTCGAGGGACAACGTGCCCTGCTCGTTGGTCGCGGCGCAGGCGAGCACGACGACCGGGTCACCGACGTCGTGGTCCTCCCCCGACCAGTCCGTGCCCAGGAGGACGCCGGGGTCGCCGCTGACGCCTGGCAGGTCGTCGCAGTAGCCCGCCGTGCTGGGCCGGGGATGCGGGGACGGACGGTCCGCGGTCGTGAGGTCGTCGTCGCCGCAGCCGGCCAGGGCGAGGACCGCCGCGACGACGGCGGCCGCTCTCAGCGCCACCCCAGCACCGCCTCGGCGAACGTGTCGGCGGCGGGCGGGTGCTCGACGAGGTAGAGCGCCGGCTCGGTGAGCTCGACCTCCATCACGAGCGGCCCGTCGTCGCCCTGCACCAGGTCGACGCGGGCGTAGAGCCTCGGTCCCGGGCACGCGGCCAGCGCCGCCCGGGCGACCTCGAGCTCGGCCGGGTCGGGCTCGACGACGGTGTTCACGCCGCCGTACTCCTCGTGGACGCGGTAGTCCCCTGCCGCCGGCACCTTGCGCACCGCGTGGCTGACCCGGTCGCGGGCGAACAGCACCGAGGTCTCGCCGCGGTCGGTGACCGAGCCCAGGAACGGCTGGGCGAGCACGTCCTGGCCGGTCAGCAGGTCGGCGACGTGGGAGACCAGCGCCGGGTCGTCGTACGCCGCCCGCATCGCGCCGATCGCCCCGACCGAGACCGCCGGCTTCACCACGACCTCGTCGCCCGCCCGGGCGAACCACTGCGCGTCGGGAGTCGGGCTGCCGGCGGTCACAAGCCGGGTCGGCACGACCGGCACCCCGGCCGCGGCCAGCTCGACGAGGTAGCCCTTGTGCGTGTTCCACCGCAGGACGTGCGCCGGGTTGGCCAACGGTGCGGGGACGGACCCGGCCCACGCCAGGAACTCCTCCCGGCGAGGCGTGTAGTCCCACGGCGTGCGTACGACGACCAGATCGGCGGCTGCCCAGTCGGTCCCCGGGCCCCAGGGCACGATCGCGACCTCTGCGCCTCGTCGTCGCAGGGCGTCGGCCAGGAGCGGGGTCTCCTCGTCGAGGCCGAGTTCCTCGACCGAGGTCACCAGGAGGATGCGCAGCCGGTCAGGGGTGGGGACCACGCTAGGAGGTCACGGCGTCGTCGAACACGGGGTCGTGCGTGCCGACCTTGCGCGCGAGGGCGAGGTGACCGCCGAGGTAGGCAGCCGACCCCGACACCGCGGCACCCGCGAGCGCGAGCGCGGCACCCCTGACCCGCTCGCCCCTGCGACGCGCCTTCCACGAGGCGAGGTAGACCCCGGCCGCGGCGGCGTTGGTGCCGACGTGCACCAGCCCGACGCGCTGCTCCCGGGGGCCGGCCTCGGACCACTCGGCCCAGCCGCTCCACGCGGTCGGCGCGAAGGCGAGCAGACCGATCCCGACCAGGCGCTGCGCGGCCTTGCCGGACTCGCGACCGCCGACCAGGTCGAGGAGGGTGGCCGAGGTCCACGAGCCGATCACCAGGTCGGTCAGCAGCGGGTGCAGGGCGTGGCCCAGCCAGTCGCCGCGCAGCACCTCCCCGCGCCTGCCCACACCGAACGCCTGCCGGACGACGGGCGCGATCGCGTGGACAGCAGGGTCGAGGCCCTGGGCTCCCTCGATGCGGCGGACGAGGTCGATGTGGACGGGCGTGCGGTCCGAGAGGCTCATCGCCTCATCGTCGCGGCGGGGCCCGGGAGGGTCAACCGGTGGGCGCGGTCCGCGGACAGGTCAGGGCGAGCTGCGGGTGTGCCGGCCCTCGGGGTCGCGGTCGAGCTCGGAGCTGGAGCCGCGGGGCAGGGTGGTGCCGCGCTGGGTGCAGCCGAACCGGTCGTCCATCGGCGCGTACGACGTGTCGTGCGGCGAGCGCCACCGGCGCGGAGGGGTGTAGCCGCGCTCGCAGGCCTTGGGGTCCTGGGTCCCCTCGAAGGCGAAGTGGGCCCGTTCCCCGCGGCCGGGGGTGATCGCGCTGGCCAGGGCGTAGGGGATCGTGACCAGCCCCTCCTCGAGCCCGGCGATGCGGTCGGTGGTGACCGAGGCGAGGGCGGCGATGTTGCCCAGGAGCGGCGGGAGCACCGGGGTGAGGCCGGTGAACATCGCCCGCAGCTGCCGGGCGGCGGGCACCGCATCGCGCAGGATCGTGCGCAGGTCGCCGGTGCGGTCGGAGAGCACGAGCGTGAGGGCGTCGAGGTTGCGCAGCGCGGAGGCGATCACCACTGCCTGGTCGGACTGGGTCTGGAGCACCGTGCCGCCGTCACGCAGCAGGGCGCGGGTGGCGGGCAGCGACCGCTGCGCCTCGACCAGGATGGTGCGGGCGTTGGCGACGAACCTCCGGAAGTCGTCGCCCGTGCCCTCGAAGGCCCGGGAGAGCTCGTCGACGGTGGTGCGCAGCGCCGCCTGCGGGACCGAGTCGACGAACCGGTCGAGCGACAGCAGCAGCTCGGCGGTGGTCACGGGCACGCTCGTCGCGGCCGCGGCGATCACGTCCCCGTCGTGCAGGGACGGGCCGGAGGACGCCCGGGGCACCAGGTCGACGTACTGCTCCCCCACCGCGGAGCGGTTGTGCACCTCGGCCCGCACGTCCTGGGGGATCCTCCAGCGACGGTCGATGTCGAGGGTGACGACGACGCCGTCGCGGCGGAAGTCGACGTCGTCGACGCGCCCGACGGTCACGCCGCGGTAGGTCACCTCCGCGCGGTCGAAGATGCCGCCGGACTGCGGCAGGTCGACGCGCACGGAGTAGGTCGGCGCGCTGACCAGGCTCCACAGCCCGGCGTAGCGGACGCCGGCCACGACGACCGCGAGGCCGCCCACGAGCGCGAAGACCAGCAGCCGGAGCCGCACCGAGGCCGTCATCGGCTCCCCCTGGGCCGCTCCGCGTCCTGGGGTACGACGGCCCGCAGGCCGAGCGAGCCGCCCAGGTCGGCGCCGGTCGCGTTGCCGAGGAACGTGAAGGGCGTGAGGTCCATCTCGACCGCGAGGTTGACGTAGTCGCCCCTGGCCGCGTGGAGGACCTCGTCGGGGAACGGGAAGGACAGGATCGCCTCCACCGACTCGGGCAGCTGCTTGCCGGACCGGCGCAGCTGGGTGAGGACCGGCTGCAGCGCCCGCAGGTCGGCGACCAGGTCGCGGCCGGACTCGCGCACGACGCGCGTGGTGACCTGGGAGAAGCGGCCGAGCCGGTCGAGCATCCGGACCAGCGGCTTGCGCTGCGCGGTGAGCACGCGCAGCGCCGGGGCGAGGTCGCGCAGCGCCCGGTCGACCACCTGCGGGTCCCGGTTGACCGAGCGGGCCAGGCGATCGAGGTTCGCCATGATCGACACGATGCGCTCGCGCTGCTGGTCGACGGTGGTGATGAACGTGGTCAGCTCGCGCAGGAAGCGGCGGGTGTCGGTGCCGTTCGCCAGGGCGGTCTGCAGCTCGGTGGAGATCGTGCGCACCTGGTCGAGGCCGCCGCCGTTGAGCAGCATCGAGGTGGCGCCGAGGACCTCCTCGACCTCGACGCCGCGGCTGGTGGAGCGCAGCCCGATGCGGTCGCCGTCGGCCAGCCGGCCACTGCCGGACCCGGGCTCGAGGGAGACGAACTTCTCGCCCAGCAGGCTGGTCTGCTGGACGCGTGCGGTCGCCGTGCGGGACAGCCGGACGTCGGCGGGCAGCCGCAGGGTCACCTCGGCGTGCCAGCCCCGGCGGCGGATCTCCTCGACCTCGCCGACCGTCACGCCGTCGAGCTTGACCGCCGAGTGCGCGGCCAGGCCGAGCACGTCCTCGAACTCGGCGGTGACCTCGTAGGGGCTGCTGCCGAGGTCGGGCCCACCCGGCAGCGACATGTCCTGGAGGCCGGCGAAGTCGCAGCCGGTGAGCAGCAGACACCCGGCGAGGAGTGCGGCGAGGCGTCTCATCGCGCCACCTCCATGGCCCGCAGCGTGGGCACGCCCAGCAGGTCGCCCAGGGGGTCGCCCGACGACGGGCCGCCCGCCGGCAACGGGGGCACGCCGGGCAGCCCTGGCACGCCGCCGCTCCCCCCACCACCGGGGCCACCCCCGGAGCCGGTCCCCGGCAGCGGCAGCCCGCCGACGAGGGCGGAGACGACCGCGCAGGAGTCCTTGATCGACGGCCCCAGCTGCTTCTCCAGCTCGAAGCAGACCACCTTGTCGGCCGCCTGGGCGATCTCCCCGAAGTTCGCGCGCGTGCGCACCGCCTTGGTCCTGGCGTCGTAGGTCTCGATCAGGTTGGTGAAGCCCAGCGGCACCAGGTCGGTCACCTGCACCAGCGCCTTGCGCTCCGCACGGAGCTTGCCGGTCACCGACCGCAGCCCGTCGACGTCGTGCCGCAGCGAGGCACGGTTGTCGCGGACGAAGACCGCCACCTCGCCGAGCGACCGGGCGAGGCTCGCGAGCAGCTGGGACAGGTCGCCCCGGTCCGCGGCGAGGTTGCGGGCGACGCGCGACAGGTGGGTGTCGAACGAGCGCACGGCGGCGTCGTACTCCGCGAGCGCGCCGGTCAGGCCCGCGCCGCTCCGGACGGTGCGGCGCAGGCCTGGTGCCGCCTCGGCGAACGTGTCGCTGGCGGCGCTGACGTCGCGCAGCGAGGCGTTGACCTGGGCGCCGAGGCCGGTCAGGTTGGACGCTGCCACGTCGAGCAGGCGCGAGACCGCGCCGCCGCGGTTGGCGCCCTGCGGGCCCAGCGCGTCGGCCAGGCGGGTCGTCGAGGCCACCATGTCGTCCAGCTCGACGGGCACGGCCGTGCGGCTGCGCGGGATCGTGGCGCCGGCCGCCAGGCGCGGCCCGTCGACGTACGCCGGCGTGAGCTGGACGTAGCGGTCGCCGATCACCGACGGGGAGATGACGATCGCCTGGGCGTCGGCGGGCAGGGAGTACTGGTCGTCGTACTCCATCTCGACGAGCACGTCGTCGGGGCGCGGGGTCACCGAGACGACCTTGCCGACGCGGACGCCCATGATCTTCACGTCCGAGCCCGGGAAGAGGCTGACCGCGGACGGCAGCACCGCGCTGACCCGGCGCGTGCCGTCACGCGTGGTGAGCAGCGCCGCGCCGCCCAGCACCACCGCCAGGGCCACGACGAGGACGAGCAGGCGGCGGCTCATCGCTCGGGCCCCGTCGTCGAGACCTGGTCGGGCACGTTGGCGAGGTAGGAGTCGAACCACGGCCCGCTGCCGATCGTGTCGACGAAGACCCGCGCGAAGGTCGCGAGGTTGTGCACCGTCTGCGCGAGCTTCGCCTGGCGCCCACGCAGCAGGTCGACGACCCGGGTGATGTTGGCCAGCGCCGGCCGGATCTGCTCCTCGTTGTCCCGGACCAGGCCGCGCACCTCGCGCGAGAGCGCCAGGCTGTTGTCGATCAGGCGGCTGATCGTGTCGCGCTGTCGGTCGACCTCCGCCATCAGCAGGGAGGCGGCCCGCACGAAGCGGGACAGCGACTCCTTGCTGTCGTCGAGGGAGGCCACGACCGTCTCGGTGCCGCTGAGCAGCGACCGCAGCTCCTCGTCGCGCGAGGCCACCACGCGGCTCAGGCGCGAGACCCCGGAGACCGCGCGGCGCACGTCGGGGCCCGCGCCGCGGAAGGTCGAGGCCACGGTGTCGAGCGCCTGCGCGAGCTGCCGGGTGTCGATCTCCTCGACCGTGTCGGACAGGTCGCTGACCGCCTGCACGACGTCGTACGCCGGCGTGGTGCGGCTGGTCGGGATCGCGCCGGCCAGCGTGCCCTGGCCGGCTGGCTCGAGCTCGAGGTACTTGCTGCCGAGCAGGTTGCCGACCTTGATCGCGGCCGTCGTGCGGTCGCCCAGCCGCACCGGGTCGTCCACGCGCGCCTCGACGCGGATGCGCGGGCCGTCGATGTCGACCGACGTCACGCGTCCGACCGCGATGCCCGAGACCTCGACCCGGTCGCCGGGCGAGAGGCCCGTGGAGTCGGTGAAGTACGCCGTCACGTGGTCGCCGCCGCGCAGCACCTGCGCGAGCGCGTCGAGACGCTGGGTCAGCAGGACCAGAAGCACCAGGGCGACCGAGCCGTAGAGGCCCACCCGCGCACGAGGAGTCAGCGCCCCGCTCACGGGTCACACCTCTTCGCCGAGTCGTTGAGGCTCAGGCGGTTGAGCAGGTCGCGCACCTCGGGCGCGATCGGTGTCCCGCTGTCGACGCGGAACTTCACCGAGCAGACGTAGTAGTTGAACCACGAGCCGTACGACGCGGTGCGGGCCAGCCGCTCGAGCTTGCGGGGCAGGTGGTCCAGGGCGTGGGCGACCTGGCCACGCCCGGTGCCGGTCCCCAGCAGACGCGCGACGGCCCGCAGCTGGGCGATGTCCTCCTTCAGCGACGGCCGGGCGTCGTGCAGCAGGTCGGCCGAGAGCCGCGTCATCACCTCGAGGTGCTGGAGCGCGGCGCTGATCGACCGGCGGTCCGAGGCGAGGCCGACCGCGAACGACGCGACGTCGTCGATCAGCTGCTCGAGCTGGTCGTGACGCCTGGCGACCGTGCTGACCGTCGTGCCCAGGCTGTCGAGAAGCGAGCCGATCAGCCGGTCGCGGTCGGCGAGCCCCGAGGTCAGCGACCCGGTGCGCGCGATCAGCTCGCGCACCGTCATCCCCTCGCCCTGGAAGGTCCGGATGATGTCGCCGGCGAGGGCGTTGACGTCCCGGGGGTCGAGGGCCGAGAAGAGCGGCTTGAAGCCGTTGAGCAGCGCGTTGAGGTCGAGCGCGGGCTCGGTGCGCGTGGTCGGGATGGGGTGGTCCGGGTCCTGCGCGGCCGACGGAGCGGCACCGTCCCTGGCGGGGTCGGTGAGCGCGAGGTAGCGCCCGCCCACGAGGTCGAGGTAGCGGATCGCCGCGCGCGTGCGGGTGGTCACGTCGACGTCCTTCTCGACCTGGAACGACACACGCGCGGTGGCGTCGCGGTCGAGCGAGACCTCGTCGACGCGGCCCACCCGGACCCCGCCGACCATCACCGGTGCGCCGGGGCGGATCCGGCTGGCCGAGGTGAACAGCGCGGTGAAGGTCTCGTCGCCGCCACCCAGCCGCAGCGGGCGGATCGTGGCGACCAGCACGAGCACGGTGGCCACCGAGAGCACTGTCGTCAGGGCCACGCGCACCGCCGAGGCGCGGGTGCCGGGGCCGACGCTGCTCACCGCGCTCCCCCGGTGTCGGGGTTGCGTGACCGGTCGATCTCGGGCGAGACGCCGTCGTCGACGTCGACCGCCGGGTAGGGGACCTTCGGGTGCGGCAGGCCGCGGCAGGCGGGACCGGTGCCGAGGTCGCCCATCCTCAGCCGGTCGCTCGGCCGGTAGCCGCGGACCTGCTGGCCGGCGGTGAAGTAGCCCTCGACCGAGCCGCCCTTGACCTGGGCGGCCGAGCTGTCCCGGACGCCGAGGAACCCGGAGACCAGGCAGGGGAACTCCGGTGAGTACTCCGCCAGCAGCTCCAGCGTCGGCCGCGACAGGGCGGCTGCCCGCGCGGCGTTGCGCCGGGAGGCGGCCATCAGCGCGGTGCCGGCGTCCGCGGCACCGGAGACCTCGCGCAGCGCCCGGGCCAGCTCGGCGCCGCGGGTCACCGCCGTCAGGGTGCGCGTGGTCTGGTCGAGGACCCCGAGGAACGCCGGCACGTTGCGGGCGTACTGCCCCGACACCTCGTCGAGCAGCCGCAGGTCGCGCACCAGCTGCGGTCGCTCCTCGTTGAGCTCGCCGAGGTAGAGCCCGCCCTCGTCGATCAGCCGCGCCAGGGTCGCGCCCTGCCCGTCGAGGCCGGCCGCGGTCTCGTGCAGCAGCGTCGCCAGCTCCGCGGGGCGTACGGCGGTCAGCAGCGGCTGCAGGTCGTCGAGCACCTGGGTGAGCTCGACCGACGCGCTGTCGCGGGCGGCCCGCAGCACGGTCCCGTCGACCACGTGGCCACGGTCGGCGGGGTCCGCCGAGGACCGGAGCTCGACGTACTTCTGGCCGAACAGGGTGGTGGGCAGGATCGTGGCGGTCGCCGTCCGTGGGATGCGGTCGGCCTTGTCGCCCTGGAGCTGCAGCTCGACGCGTGCGCCCTTGTCGGTCGCCGCCACGTCGGAGATGCGGCCCACGATCGCGCCGTTCATGCGCACGTCGCCGCCGACGTTGAGCTGCAGGCCGGTGCGCGGGGCGTCGACCGCGACCGTCACGTGGCCGTCGAAGGCCTTGGCGTAGGTCGCCACCGACAGCGCGACCAGGAGCGCGAGGACCACCAGCCAGGCCACCCCGGTGACGCGCAGGGCCCGTGCCTCCGCCGGGGTCTCGGGCGGGTAGGCGTGCCTCATCCGGTGATCCTCACCGTCGTCGTCGACCCCCAGATCGCGAACGACATGAAGAAGTCCATGACGACCAGGGCGACGATCGAGGTCTGGATCGCGCGGCCGACCGCGAGGCCCACGCCGGCGGGCCCGCCCTTGGCGTGGAAGCCGTGGTAGCAGTGCACCAGGATGATCACGGCCGCGAAGACCAGCACCTTGCCGAAGGACCAGAGGACGTCGACGGGCGCGAGGTACTGCAGGAAGTAGTGGTCGTAGGTGCCCGGAGACTGGCCGTAGCTGAGCGTGGTGACCATGCGGGTGGCGAGGTAGGAGGCGAAGATCCCGATGGCGTAGAGCGGCACGACCGCGATCACCGCCGCGATCATCCGCGTGGTGACCAGGAACGGCACCGACGGGATCGCCATCACCTCGAGGGCGTCGACCTCCTCGCTGATCCGCATCGCGCCGAGCTGGGCGGTGAAGCCGCAGCCGATGGTCGCGGCCAGGGCGACGCCGGCGATCAGCGGCGCGGACTCACGGGTGTTGAAGTACGCCGAGAGGAACGCGGTGAAGTTGCCCGCGCCGATCTGGTCCAGCGAGGCGTGGCTCTGCAGGCCGACCTCGGCGCCGACGGCGTAGGACAGCGCGACCATCACCCCGACCGTGCCGCCGACGATCGCCAGCGCGCCGGTGCCGAAGGTCGCGTCGGCGAGGACGTTCCACACCTCGCGGCGGTAGTGCCGCAGCGTGCGCGGGGTCGCCGCGACCGCCCGGCCGTAGAACCGGACCTGGTGACCCATCAGCTCCAGGCGCTCGGTGGTCGAGCTCAGCCAGCTCATCGCGCCCCCTGCGGGACGACCTGGAAGTAGACGGTGGTGATGAGGTAGTTGAGCGTGAACAGGAACAGGAAGGTGAGCACGACCGACTCGTTGACCGCCTGCCCGACGCCCTTCGGGCCGCCCTTGACGTGCAGGCCCTTGAACGCGCCGACGACCGCGGCGATCCCGCCGAAGACCATCCCCTTGAGCAGGGAGACCGAGACGTCGGCGACCGCCGCGAGCGAGCTGAACGACTGCACGTAGACCCCGCTCGTGCCGCCCTGCAGCACGACGTTGAAGACGTAGCCCCCCGCGATGCCGACCCCCATCACCAGGCCCGTGACCACGCCGCCGACGAAGATCGCCGCGACCACGCGCGGCACGATCAGCCGGTGCTCGACGTCGATGCCGAGCACCCGGAGCGCGTCGACCTCCTCGCGGATCACCCGGGCGCCGAAGTCGGCGCAGATCGCCGAGCCGCTCGCCCCCGCGAGGAGCAGCGAGGTGGCCAGCGGCGCGCCCTCACGGACGATCGCGACGACGGAGGCGGCCCCGGCGAAGCTCTGCGCTCCGAGCTGCTGGGTGAGGCTGCCGATCTGGAGCGCGACGACGGCGCCGAGCGGGATCGAGACCAGGCCGGTCGGGACGATGATGACCCGCATGATGATCCAGGCCTGACGGGTGGCCTCGGCGGTGTTCAACGGCCGCCTCGGCAGCTTGCGGACCACGGCGCCGACGAACGCGAAGAAGTCGCCGAAGGACTCCAGCACGGACACGCTCCGTGCGCCCATCGTCGACATCCCTGCCCCCGTGTGCCCGTCGGGACCGGGGCGCACCCGGTCGTTCTGCTGGCGAGATCGCCTCCATACCGTACGGTATGGAGGGAGACTCTGCAATGACGTCCTGTGGGGCGGACCGGTGGTTGCGTCGGTGGTGACGTCAGGCGTCAGGCCTCTCTTCGTCGAGCACGACCACGACCGACTGGGCGACCATCGCCGGCTTGTCCTGGCCCTCCGCCTCGACCACGTAGTCGAGGACCAGCCGCTTGCCGATCGACAGGTCCTCCACGGAGGAGACCGTCACCGAGCCCCGGATCTTGGAGTCGACCAGGACCGGGGCGGGGAACCGCACCTTGTTGACGCCGTAGTTGAGCTTGGCCCCGCGGTGCTCGATGACGAACAGCTTCGAGGCGATCATCGGCAGCAGCGAGAGGGTCAGGTAGCCGTGGGCGATCGTCCCGCCGAACTGGCTCTCCGCCGCCCGCTCCCGGTCGACGTGGATCCACTGGTGGTCGTCCGTGGCGTCGGCGAAGGCGTTGACCCGCCGCTGGGAGATCGGGATCCAGCCGGTGGGGCCGATCGTCTCGCCGACCGAGGCGGCGACTTCGTCGAGGTCCTTGAACACGCGCATCTGCCGGCCTCCTGGGGTACGACGTCCGATGACCCCGAACCTACCGCTGGTCGAGGCGCGAGGGGGAGGTCCGAGCCTCGGGACCGGTCAGCCGATGCGGTCGAGGACCAGGGGGACCCCGTCCGGGGCGGTGTCCCCCCGGTCCCAGCCACCCTCGAGGGACTCCAGCGCCCGGGCGAAGCGGTCCTCCTCGTCGGTGTGCAGCGTCAGCACCGGGGCACCCGCCGCGACCCGGTCGCCCGGTCGGGCGTGGATCTCGACCCCGGCCCCGGCCTGGACGGGCTCGCCCTGGGCGGCGCGACCCGCCCCGAGCCGCCAGGCGGCCATCCCGACCGCCATGGCGTCGAGCCGGGTCACGACCCCCTCGGACGGCGCGGTGACGACGTGGGTGTGGCGGGCGGTCGGCAGGTCGGCGTCCGGGTCGCCGCCCTGCGCGGAGACCATCGCCCGCCAGGCGTCCATCGCCGAGCCGTCGGCGAGCCGGTCGGCCGGGTCGACGTCGTCCCTGCCGGCGCCGGCGAGCATCTCACGGGCCAGGGCGAGGGTCAGCTCGACCACGTCCCCGGGTCCGCCCCCGGCCAGCACCTCCACCGACTCGCGCACCTCGAGCGCGTTGCCCGCCGTACGCCCCAGGGGGGTGCTCATGTCGGTGAGCAGCGCGACGGTGTGCACACCCGCGTCGGTGCCGAGCGCGACCATCGTCTCGGCCAGCTGGCGGGCGTGGTCGAGGTCCTTCATGAAGGCCCCGGTGCCGACCTTGACGTCGAGGACCAGCGACCCGGTGCCCTCGGCGATCTTCTTGCTCATGATCGAGGAGGCGATGAGCGGGATCGCCTCGACGGTGCCGGTCACGTCCCGCAGGGCGTAGAGCTTCTTGTCCGCCGGGGCCAGGCCCGACCCGGCCGCGCAGATCACCGCGCCGACGTCCTCGAGCTGGGCGAGCATCTCCTGCTTGGACAGCGCCGCCCGCCAGCCGGGGATCGCCTCGAGCTTGTCGAGCGTGCCGCCGGTGTGGCCGAGCCCGCGGCCCGAGAGCTGGGGCACCGCGACCCCGCAGGCCGCGACCAGCGGCGCGAGCGGCAAGGTGATCTTGTCCCCGACGCCGCCGGTCGAGTGCTTGTCGGCGGTCGGGCGCGAGAGCGCGGAGAAGTCCATCCGCTCCCCCGACGCGATCATCGCCGCGGTCCACCGGGCGATCTCGCCGCGGTCCATCCCGTTGAGCAGGATCGCCATGGCGAGGGCCGACATCTGCTCGTCCGCCACGACACCACGGGTGTAGGCGTCCACGACCCAGTCGACCTGGCTGTCGGTGAGCCTCCTCCCGTCGCGCTTGGCGATGATCACCTCGACGGCGTCGTGCGCCTCGGCCACTGTGCCTCTCCTCGTCTCACTCGGCGGCCACCGGCACGGACCGGTGGCCTCTCAGCACGAAGGTGCCCCGCGACTCGGGTCGCCCCGTCAGGGCGAGTCTCGGGAACCGCTCCCACAGCCGCGACATCGACTCGGCCAGCTCCATGCGCGCCAGCGGTGCGCCGAGGCAGAAGTGCACGCCGACCCCGAACGCGACGTGCGGGTTGGGGTCGCGGTCGACGACGAAGGAGTCCGCGCGCTCGAAGACCCGCTCGTCGCGGTTGGCCGACCCGAGGAGGACCGAGACCTTCTCCCCCGGCCGGACCACCACGCCGCCCACCTCGACCGGCGCCGTCGCCGTGCGCTCGAAGAGCTGGAGGGCCGAGTCGAAGCGCAGGCACTCCTCGACGGTCAGCGCGACGTCCTCGCCCGGCACCAGGCCGCGACGCAGCATCGCCGTCGCGCCGTTGCCGAAGACGTTGACCGACGCCTCGTGCCCGGCGTTGAGCAGCAGCACCACGGAGGCGACCACCTCGTCGTCGGTGAGCTCCGAGCGCGCCAGGTCGGAGACCAGGTCGTCGCGCGGTGCGGCCCGTCGCTCGGCGACCAGCTCGCGGGCGTACGCCGCGAAGTCGGCCGAGGCGCGGACCGCCGCGTCCACCACGTCCGGGCCGGTCCCCGGCTCGTACATCCGCACGATCGCCTGCGACCACGCGCGCAGCGACCCGACCATGGAGGCCGGCACGCCGAGCAGCTCGCAGATCACCAGCACCGGCAGGGGCTCGGCGAAGTCGCGCACCAGGTCGAACGCGGTCGGGTCCAGCGCGTCGAGCAGCTCGTCGGCGAGCGACCGCACCCGCGGTCGCAGCCGCTCGACGTGACCGCGGTTGAACGCCGCGGCGACGGGGCGGCGCAGGCGGGTGTGCCGCGGCGGCTCGTTCTCCATCATCTGGTTGCGGTGCAGGAGGTTGAACGGCTCCAGCTCGGCAGCGGGCTCGCGGTCGCGCCAGAGCCGGCCGAGGTCACGGTTGCGCTGGACGGCCGAGACCGCGGCGTGCGAGAACGCCAGCCATCCCCCGCTCGCCTCGTGCCAGGCCACCTCGTGCCGGGACCGCTCCTCCGCGAGCGCGGGGTAGGGGTCGGCGACGACGGCCGGGTCGTGCAGGTCAAGCGTCGACGTCGGGCGCACGCACCTGCTCCAAGGAGTCGGGTCCGAAGGCGTCGGGGAGCACCTCGCTCATCGGCCGGACCCCGCTCACCGTCATCAGCACGAGGTCGCGACCGCCGTGCTCGAACAGCAGCTGGCGGCAGCGGCCGCACGGCATGATCACCTCGCCCTCCTTGTTGACGCACACGAAGTGCGTCAGCCGCCCGCCGCCGCCGGCGTGCAGGGCGGAGACGAGCCCGCACTCGGCGCACAGCCCGACGCCGTAGGAGGCGTTCTCCACGTTGCAGCCGACCACCACGCGCCCGTCGTCGACGAGCGCGGCGGCACCCACCTGGTAGTCGGAGTACGGCGCGTAGGCGCGTGCGCACGCGGCGACGGCCTCGGCGCGGAGCGCGTCCCAGTCGACGCCGACCTCGGGAGCCGTCATCCTGCCCACCTCATCGTGCCCACCTGATCCTGCCCACTCATCCTGCCCACTCATCCTGCAGAGCCCTTGCGGTAGACCTGTCCGTCGGCCGCCGGCATCCGCAACGACTGGGAGGCGAAGGCGAGCACGAGCAGGGTGGCGACGTAGGGGGCCATCGTCGTGAACTGCCGCGGCACCACGTCGATGGAGAAGTAGAGCGCGATCACGGCCGCCCCCATCACGGCGCTGGCGACGGCCGAGCCACGCACGCCCCGGCGCAGCTGGACGACGGCGAGCACCAGCAGGACGACACCGGCCGCGAGCAGGAGCGCGTGCAGCGAGGTGCCGCCCGAGCGCAGCTGGACGCCGTTGGTGTAGCCGAAGAGGCCCGAGCCCAGCAGCAGGCCACCGGGCCGCCAGTTGCCGAAGATCATCGCGGCGAGGCCGATGTAGCCGCGGCCTCCGGTCTGGTTCTGCTGGAACCCCGACTGGGCGACCATCGCGAGGAACACGCCACCGAGACCGGCCAGCGCCCCGGAGATCGTGACCGCGACGATCTTGTAGCGGTAGACGTCGACGCCCAGCGACTCCGCGGCCGCCGGCGACTCGCCGCAGGACCGCAGGCGCAGGCCGAACGGCGTGCGCCACAGCACCCACCCCGACCCGACGACGAGCACCAGCGCGAGGATCGTGAGGACCGACAGGTTGAGGGTCAGCGCCCCCACCGCGGAGGCCAGGTCGGAGATCACGAACCAGTGCTTGTCCTCCACCGTCTTGGCCGGGTCGGCGATCACGGTGAGGTCGATCTCCCACGGCTTGGGCAGCGTGGGTGACTGCGTCGGGCCACCGCCGGGCAGGTCGGTGAAGAGCAGCTCGGCGAGGAAGCCGGCCAGGCCCAGCGTGATGATGTTGATCGCGACGCCGGAGACGATGTGGTCGACCCCGAAGATCACCGTGGCGACCGCGTGCACGAGACCGGCGACCGCTCCCAGGAGCATGCCGCCGAGCACGCCGGCGATCCAGCCGTAGTGGTAGCCGAAGTAGCCCGCCCCCAGCGTGCCCATGATCATCATGCCCTCGAGGCCGATGTTGACCACGCCCGCGCGCTCGGACCACAGACCACCGAGCCCCGCCAGCGCGATGGGGACGGCGGCCAGGATCGCCGCACGCAGGGTCCCCGACGACGACACGTCGTCGGCGTTGCCGATGATGCGTGCCGCCGAGACGAGCACCAGGGCGCCGACGGTGTAGATCCACCAGCGGTAGCGGAAGAACGCCGAGCGCTCCCTGCCGTGCCGCGAGGCGTGGGGAGCAGCGGTGGTGCTGACGCCCGCCCCCGGAGTGCTGGTGCTCATGCCCTCGCCCCCTCGACCTCGGTGTGGACGTCGACCTTCTCGGCGACCGCCGCCTGCTCGGAGCGGACGCGGTAGCGGCGCACGAGCTCGTAGGCGATGACCACCGCCAGCACGATCACGCCCTGGGTGACCGCGACGATCTCCGGGGAGATGCCGGCCAGGATGTTGAGCAGGTTGCCCTTCTCCCGCAGGAAGGCGAAGACCAGCGCGCCCGCCGCGATCCCCGCGGGGTTGTTGCGACCGAGCAGCGCCACCGCGATGCCGGCGAAGCCGAGGCCGGCCTGCGTGGACTGGCCGTAGTTGTGCACCGAGCCGAACATCGCCGGCAGCGAGATCAGGCCGGCGACGGCACCTGACATCAGCATCGTGTAGACGATCATCCGCTTGACGTTGACGCCGCTGGCCACCGCCGCTGTCTCCGACATGCCGGTCGCGCGCAGCTCGAAGCCGAAACGGGTCCGGCTGAGCAGCAGCCAGTAGACGACCCCGACGAGCACCGCCAGGGCGGTCAGGCCGTAGACCCCGCCGTCGGCGCCCAGCAGCGGGATCGTGCCGACCCACGACTCCTGGGGGATGTTCTCGGTGTGCAGGTCGACGCCCGTGCGCACGCCGACCTTGTTGATCAGGTAGCCGATCATCGCGCCCGCGATCGCGTTGAGCATGATCGTCGAGATCACCTCGCTCACGCCGCGGGAGACGCGCAGCCAGCCGGCGATGCCCGCCCACAGCGCGCCGACGACCATCGCCGCGACGATCGCCAGGGCGGTGTTGGCGTAGCCCGGCAGCCAGGCGGCGCCGGCGACCCAGCCGGCGGCGAGGCCGGCGATGCGGTACTGACCCTCGACGCCGATGTTGAACAGGTTCATCCGGAAGCCGATCGCCGCGGCCACGCCGGAGAGGTAGAGGATGCCGGCGTAGTTGACGATGTTGACCAGGTTGCGCTTCTCGGGCCACGAGGTGAGCGTCGACCAGAACGACGCCACGTCGTCCCCGCTGATCATCAGCACGACCGTCGCCACGATGCCCGAGACCACGAAGGCGAGCACGGGTGCGGCGAGCGCCAGCACCAGGCGCTTGGGGAGGTCCATCACTCGGCTCCTGCTCCCGTGTCGGTCGTCTCGCCGGTGCCCTCGTCGGCCCCGGTCATCGCGGACCCGAGCTGCTGCGGGGTGACCGTCTGCGGGTCGAAGGTGCCGACCAGGCGCCCGCGCAGGATCACCTGGATCGTGTCGGACAGGCCGATCAGCTCGTCGAGGTCGGCGGAGACCAGGAGCACGGCCAGCCCCTCGCGACGGGCGCGGCGGATGTGGTCCCAGATCTGCGCCTGGGCGCCGACGTCGACGCCGCGGGTCGGGTGGGAGGCGATCAGCACCACGGGCGTGCTGCTCATCTCCCGGCCGACGATGAACTTCTGCTGGTTGCCGCCCGAGAGCGCCCGTGCGGTGGTGTCGATGCCGGGCGTGCGGACGTCGTACTCCGCGACGATGCGCTCGGAGTCCTCACGTGCGCCGCGACGGTCGAGGAACGGCCCGGAGACGTTGGGCTCGCGCGTCTGGTGGCCGAGGATGCGGTTCTCCCACAGGGGCGCGTCGAGCAGCAGCCCGTGGCGGTGGCGGTCCTCGGGGATGTAGCCGATGCCGGACTCCCGGCGCCGCAGCGTGTGCCACGCGGTGATGTCGTCCTCGCCGAGGCGGATGGACCCACCCGCGGGCCGGTGCATGCCGACGATCGCCTCGACCAGCTCGGTCTGGCCGTTGCCCTCGACCCCCGCGATGCCGAGCACCTCGCCGGCGTGGATGGTCAGGCTCACGTCGTGGAGGACCTCGCGGCCGGCGTCGTCGCGCACGGTCAGGTGGCGTACGTCGAGGCGCACCTGGTCGGTGACCGTCGACTCCTCGGTGCTCGGCGAGGGCAGCTCGGCACCCACCATGAGCTCGGCCAGCTGGCGGGCGGTGACGTCGGCGGGCTCGACCGTGGCGACCGTCGTGCCCCGGCGGATCACGGTGATCTCGTCGGCGACGGAGAGCACCTCGTCGAGCTTGTGGGAGATGAAGATCAGGGTGTGCCCCTGCGCCTTGAGCTCGCGCAGGTTGGCGAAGAGGGCCTCGACCTCCTGCGGCACGAGGACCGCGGTCGGCTCGTCGAGGATGATGATCTCGGCGCCGCGGTAGAGCACCTTGAGGATCTCGACCCGCTGCCGCTCCCCCACACCCAGGTCCTCGACCAGCTCGTCGGGGTCGAGCCCGAAGCCGTAGCGGTCGGAGATCTCCTGGATGCGGTCGCGCGCCCTGCCCCCGATGCCGTGCAGCTTCTCGGCGCCGAGGACGACGTTCTCCAGGACGGTGAGGTTGTCGGCCAGCATGAAGTGCTGGAAGACCATGCCGATGCCCGCGGCGATCGCGTCGGTCGGCGACCCGAGGACGAGGTCCTTGCCGTTGACCGTGATCGTCCCCTCGTCGGGCTTCTGCACGCCGTAGAGGATCTTCATCAGGGTCGACTTGCCGGCGCCGTTCTCCCCCACGAGCGCGTGGATCGTGCCCGCACGCACGGTGAAGTCGACGTCGTGGTTGGCGACCACGCCCGGGAAGCGCTTGCCGATGCCGCTCACGCGGACGGCGTCGCCCGGCGACGCCGGTGCCCGCTCGGGCAGGTCGGTGGTGGTCATGTCCCTCCTGACACTCTGCTGACAACGGCCGAGCCCGGGGCCACGCTATCGCGCGACCCCGGGCTCGGAGCGGAGCCGTGAGCCCCGGGCTATCAGCCCTTGGGCGCCGTCGGGACCTTGATCTCGCCGCTCTTGATCTTCTCGGCGTAGCCGTCGATCTGGTCGGCGATGTCGTCGACGAAGCCGCCGGACTTGGAGTAGCCCACGCCGCCCAGCTTGAGGTCGTAGGTCTTGTTGCCGCCCTTGAAGCTGTCGTCCTTGACCTCGCTGATCACGTCGAACACCGCGGTGTCCACGCGCTTGAGCATCGAGGTCAGGATGTGCGGCTTCTGGTCGGCGGCCGCGGTGAGGTACTGGTCGGAGTCGACACCGATCGCCCAGTAGCCGTCGCCCTTCTCGGCGACCGCCTGGAACAGGCCGAGTCCCGACTTGCCGGCCGCGTGGTAGACGACGTCGGCGCCGCCGTCGAAGAGGCCCTCGGCAGCGGTCTTGCCGCCGGCGGGGTTCTCGAAGCCGGTCGCGTTGTCGTTGGGGTCCTCGGTGAGGTACTTGACGTCGACCTTGATCTTCGGGTCGACGGCGTGCACACCTGCGGTGTAGCCGGCCTCGAACTTCTTGATCAGGTCACCGTGGGTGCCGCCGAGGAAGCCGACGTGCTTCTTCTGGGACTTCAGCGCCGCGGCGACGCCGACGAGGAAGGAGCCCTGCTCCTCCGCGAAGGTCAGGTCGACGAGGTTCTTGGACTCCTTGACGAACTGGCTGTAGCCGTCGATCACCGCGAAGTCGGTGTCGGGGTAGTCCGGCGCCACCGCGGCCGCGGCCTCGGAGTAGGCGAAGCCGACGCCGATGACCGGGTTGAAGCCGGCCTCGGCGAGGGTGCGCAGACGCTCGGCGCGCGCGGCGTTGTCGTCGTCCGCGGCGGCCTTGACCTCCTTGCAGGAGGCGTCGAGCTCCTTGAGGGCCTTCTCCATGCCGGCCCAGGCGGCGTCGTTGAACGACTGGTCGCCACGGCCGCCGATGTCGTAGGCCAGGCCCACCTTGGGGCCCTTGCCGCCGGAGCACGGGTCGCCCTTGCCGGACGCCCCGGTGTCCTTGCTGCCACATGCGGTCAAGCCACCGCCGAGGAGCAGCGCGGCGGCCGCGATCGCGGCCGATGTCTTCTTGAGTCGACGCACTTGTCGATCCCTCCTGTGCACGATTGCCCCGGGGCCAGATCACACCCAGCGGAGTCGTGGCCGAGGCTAGTGCCGGGCGCGGCGCGCCCGAAGCCCGCACCGGTGCGGGAGGGAAACCGTTACCGCTTCGTTGTCCACTCGAGCGCGGTGAGGGCCGCGTGGCCCAGGACCTTGGCGCCGACGGCGGTGGACCGCTCGTCGATGCGCAGGTCACCCTGGTGCAGGTCGTACGTCGGCCCGCCGGGGGTGCGGGTGCCGAGGCGGCCCATCGCACCGGGCACCTTCTCGAGGTACCACCCGAAGTCCTCGCCGCCGAGGCTCTGGGTCGTCGAGACGACGCCCGCCTCGCCGAGGGTCAGCTCCACCGCGTCGGCCAGCAGCGCCGTGGACCGCGGCTGGTTGACCACCGGCGGCACGCCTCGGGTGTAGTCGACCTCGGCCGTCACCCCGAAGGGCGCCACGACCTGGTGGACCAGGGTGGTGACCAGCTCCTCCGCGCCGGCCCACGCGACCGGGTCGAGCATGCGCACCGTGCCGGCCGCCTCGCCGTACGACGGGATGACGTTCTGCGCCGCGCCGGCGCGGACCACGCCCCACACCATGCTCACGCCCGAGCGGGGGTCGAGGCGGCGGCTGAGGGCCGCCGGGATCTCGGTGATCATCGTGCCGAGCGCGTAGGTGAGGTCCTGGGTCAGGTGGGGCCGGCTGGTGTGGCCGCCACGACCCGTCAGCCGCACGCGCACGGAGTCGGCCGCCCCCGTGATCGCACCGACCCGCAGGCCCACCTGGCCCACGTCGAGCGAAGGGTCGCAGTGCAGGCCGAAGGCGTGCTCCACCTCGGCCAGCCCCCCGGCGGCGATCACCTCGAGGGCCCCGCCGGGCATGACCTCCTCGGCGGGCTGGAACAGCAGCCGCACGCGGCCCGGCACCTCGTGGGACTCCAGGACCTGCTGCAGGGCCAGCCCCGCACCGAGCAGGGCGGTGGTGTGCACGTCGTGGCCGCAGGCGTGGGCGACCCCGTCCACGGTGCTGGCCCAGGGGTCGGGCGTGGTGTCGTCGACCGGGAGCGCGTCGAGGTCGGCCCGCAGCGCGACCACGGGCCCCTCGCTGCCGAGCTCGGCGATGAGCCCCGACCGGGACAGGCGCTGCACCTTGATGCCCTCGGCGACCAGGCGCTCGGCGACCAGCTCGGTGGTGCGGCTCTCGGTCCAGGCGAGCTCGGGGTGGGCGTGCAGGTCGCGCCGCAGCTCCCGCAGGTCGGGCTCGAGGCGGTCGACCTCCGCCGCGAGGGCGGTGTCGGCGGGCGTGCGCGTGATGGACATGTCGGGCACCACGTTATCCGCCCTGCCCCACGTCCGTGGCGATCCGGGTCGGGCCGACCGGCCGGTGCTAGATTCCGCGCGTGGCTGCCCCGGCGACGTCCGCCGCGCCGACCCCGGCGCGCGAGACCGGTGCCCGGACCCCCAGGCTGCGCCGACGCCTCGACGTCCAGGGCCTGCGCGCGGTCGCGGTCCTCGTGGTCGTGGTCAACCACCTGAGGCCGGGCGCGCTGCCCGGCGGCTACGTCGGCGTCGACGTCTTCTTCGTCATCTCGGGCTACCTCATCACCTCGCTGCTGCTGCGGGAGGCCGAGGGCAGCGGACGGGTCTCCCTGCGCCGGTTCTACGCCCGGCGCGCCCGGCGGATCCTCCCGGCGGCGACGCTGGTGCTGGTCACCACGGCGGTCGCCTCGCTGCTCGTCCTCCCCCTGACCCGGGCGGCGAAGGTGCTGACGGACGGGGTGTGGGCGACCTTCTTCGCCGCCAACCTGCGCGAGGCGACGGTCGGCACCGACTACTTCGCGCAGGGCGAGCCGGCCTCGCCGCTGCGGCACTACTGGTCGCTGGCGGTGGAGGAGCAGTTCTACCTCGCCTGGCCCCTGCTGCTCCTGCTCTGCCTGGCGTGGGTGCGCTCCGCGCCGCACCGGGGCGGACGGACGCTGCACGGTGCCGCCACCCGGCTGCTGGTGCCGCTGCTCGTGGTCTCGCTCGCGTGGTCGGCCTGGACCACGCACGCCTCACCGGTGACGGCCTACTTCTCGACCCCGGCCCGGGCGTGGGAGCTGGGCGTCGGTGCCCTGGTCGCGCTGTGGCCCGCGGGGCGGTGGAGGTCCCGGCCGGTGCGTCAGGTGGCCGCCGCCGCCGGCCTGGTCGCGGTCGCCGCCGCCGCGCTGCTGCTCGACGGCTCCACGCCGTTCCCGGGGGTCGTCGCCGCGCTGCCCGTGCTCGGCACCGCCGCGCTGCTCCTGCCCGACGGGGACGGCGGCCGTCCCACGGCGGTCGGCCGGCTCCTCTCCGTGCGCCCGCTCACGACCGTCGGCGACTGGTCCTACTCCCTCTACCTCTGGCACTGGCCGCTGCTGGTGCTCGGCCGGGCGGCCGCGCCCTCCCGGCTCGAGAGCATGCCCGGCCAGCTGCTCCTGGTGACGGTCGCGCTGCTGCTCTCCTGGGCGACGTACAGGTGGGTCGAGACGCCCTTCCTCCACGGCCGGACGTGGCGCCCGACCGGCCGGGCGCTGCTGGTCTACCCGGTGAGCGTCGTCGTCTCCCTCGCCGTCCTCCTCGGCGGCCAGCGCGTGATCGACCGGGAGCTGGACTCCTGGCCGAACGGCCCGGCCGTCACCGTGGCGGACTACCCGCCGCGCCACGCCGGCACGGACCCGCTGGTCGCCCTCGTCCGGGCGTCGGTCCTGGCCGCTCGCGACCACCACGAGGTGCCCCGCGGCCTCCAGCCCGACCTGCGCGAGGTCGTGGGCTCGGTCGCCTCCCTCGGCAGGTGCGACTACCGCCGCACCGGGACCCGCGCGCTGTGCCCGACCGGGGACGTCTCGGCTGCCCGCACGATCGTCGTGCTCGGCGACTCCCGTGCCCGCGCCCTGGCCCCGGCCGTCGAGACGATCGGCCGCCGGCACGGCTACCGGGTCCTCCTCCTGGTCTACAGCGGGTGCATGGCGACGGCCCTGGTGCAGGTCGACCGCCACACCGGACGGCCGGACGAGGGGTGCGAGGACTTCCAGGACTGGGCGCTGGAGCAGGTCGACGACCTCTCCCCCGACGTGCTCGTGGTCGCCACCCACGCCACGCCCGTCGTGGACCCGGCCACGGGCGAGACGGTGTCCCGAGGCGGCGACCTCGAGCGCTACCTCGAGGTCCTGCGGGCGGGCTGGCGCACGCTCTTCGAGCGGCTCGTCCCGCACGCCGGTCGGACCTACGTCGTGGGCAACACCCCGAGGCTGCGCCAGGCGAGCTCCACCTGCCTGACCGACGGCCACCCCGACCTGGGCGACTGCCTGTTCACCCCGCGCGCCGACGCGCAGCGCGAGGCCGAGGCCTCGTTCGAGGCGGCGGAGGCGGCCGGCGCGCGCAGCATCGACGCGGCGAGGTGGTTCTGCTTCGACGGGGTCTGCCCCTCGGTGGTCGGTGACCTGGTCACGATGCGCGACCTGCAGCACATGACCGTCGACTACAGCCGGCGGCTGGCCGAGCCGCTCGCCGCCGAGCTCGACCTGCAGGAGCGCCCGGGCGGCTCGTGACGATCAGGCCTGCGTGGGTCGGCCGTCGAAGGCCTCGAGGAGCCGGTCGGCGGCGGCCGTGGCGGGGAGGGCGCCGCTGAGGACCTCGGCCCGGATCGCCTCGCGCACGGCGGCCACGCCAGGCGAGCGGCGCAGGCGCTGCTCGAGCTCGTCGCGGACCAGCGCCCAGGTGAAGTCGAGCTGCTGCTGCGCCCGCTTGGCCGCCACCCCCTGCTCCCCCAGGGACTCGCGGTGGGCGACCACCTTGGCCCAGACCTCGGGGACCCCGTGACCGGTGAGGCCGGAGCAGGTGAGGACGGGCGGGACCCAGCGGCCCTTGGCGCCGCGGTGGACGAAGCGCAGCGCACCCGCCAGCTCCTTGGCCGCGGCCTCGGTCTCGTGCTCGCGACCGTCGGCCTTGTTGACCGCGATCACGTCGGCGATCTCGAGGATGCCCTTCTTGATCCCCTGCAGCTGGTCCCCGGTGCGGGCGAGGGTGAGGAAGAGGAACGAGTCGACCATGCCGGCGACGGTCACCTCGGACTGGCCGACCCCGACCGTCTCGACCAGCACCACGTCGTACCCCGCGGCCTCGAGGACGGTCATCGACTGCGCGGTGGCGCGGGCGACGCCGCCGAGGGTGCCGGCGGTCGGCGAGGGCCGGATGTAGGCGCGCGGGTCGGTGGCCAGGCGCGGCATCCGGGTCTTGTCGCCCAGCACGGACCCGCCCGTGCGCACCGACGACGGGTCGACGGCCAGCACCCCGACCCGCAGGTCCTGGCTGGTGAGGTGCGTGCCGAGCGACTCGATGAACGTCGACTTCCCGACCCCGGGCACGCCGGAGATGCCGACCCGGGGCACGACCGGCGCGTCCTCCGACGCCAGCGCGGTGACCAGCTCACGGGCCAGGGCTCGGTGGTCGGGACGCGAGGACTCGACCAGCGTGATCGACCGTGCGACGGCTGCGCGCTTGCCCTCACGGACCCCCGCGACGAGGGCGTCGACGTCGACCGGCACGTGACCAGCCCGGCTCAGGCCGCGTGCCCGAGCTTCTCGGACAGCTTCTCCAGCAGCCCGAGCGCGGCGTCGGCGATGACCGTGCCGGGCGGGAAGACCGCGGCGGCGCCCATCTCGAGCAGCGTGGGCACGTCGTCGGGCGGGATCACCCCGCCGACCACGATGAGCGTGTCCTCGGCCCCGAGGTCCGCCAGCGCCTGCTTGAGGGCGGGCACGAGCGTGAGGTGGCCGGCCGCGAGCGAGTTGACCCCGACGATGTGCACGTCGGCGTCGACCGCCTGCTGGGCGACCTCCTCGGGGGTCGAGAACAGCGGGCCCACGTCGACGTCGAAGCCGAGGTCGGCGAAGGCGGAGACGACGACCTTCTGGCCGCGGTCATGGCCGTCCTGCCCCATCTTGGCCACGAGGATGCGGGGGCGACGGCCCTCCTCCTCCTCGAACTTGTCGGTCGCGGCGAGGACCTTCTCCACCGACGTGTTGGACTCACCGGCCTCGGACCTGTACACACCCGAGATCGTACGGATGACGGCCTGGTGCCGCCCGTAGACCTTCTCCATCGCCTCGGAGATCTCGCCGACCGTCGCCTTGACCCGCGCCGCGTCGACCGCGAGCGCCAGCAGGTTGCCGTCGAGCGACCCCTTGGCCGCGCCCCGCTCCGCGCTGTTGGTGATCGCCTCCAGTGCCCGGCGTACATCGTCGTCGTCGCGCTCGGCGCGCAGCCGCTCGAGCTTGGCGATCTGCGACTTGTAGACCGCCGCGTTGTCGACGCGGAGCACGTCGAGGGCGTCCTCGCTCGGCAGGCGATAGGTGTTGACGCCGATGACCTTCTGCGCACCCGAGTCGATGCGTGCCTGTGTGCGGGCGGCCGCCTCCTCGATGCGCATCTTGGGGATGCCCTCCTCGATCGCCTTGGCCATGCCGCCGGCCTCCTCGGCCTCGCGGATGTGGCCCCAGGCGCGCTCGGCGAGGTCCTGCGTGAGCCGCTCGACGTAGTAGGAGCCCGCCCACGGGTCGATCGTGCCGGTGGTGCCGGATTCTTGTTGCAGCAACAATTGGGTGTTGCGGGCGATGCGGGCCGAGAAGTCGGTCGGCAGCGCGATGGCCTCGTCGAGGGCATTGGTGTGCAGCGACTGGGTGTGGCCCTGCGTCGCGGCCATCGCCTCGATGCAGGTGCGCTGCACGTTGTTGAACACGTCCTGCGCGGTGAGCGACCAGCCCGAGGTCTGGCTGTGCGTGCGCAGCGACAGCGACTTGGGGTTCTGCGGGTCGAAGTCGCTGACCAGCCGCGCCCACAGCGCGCGGGCCGCGCGCATCTTGGCGACCTCCATGAAGAAGTTCATGCCGATCGCCCAGAAGAAGCTCAGGCGGGGCGCGAACTTGTCGATCTCCAGGCCCGCGTCGAGGCCGGCCCGGATGTACTCCACGCCGTCGGCCAGCGTGTAGGCGAGCTCGAGGTCGGCGGTCGCCCCGGCCTCCTGCATGTGGTAGCCGGAGATCGAGATGGAGTTGAAGCGGGGCATCTTGGCCGCGGTGTAGGCGAAGATGTCGCTGATGATCCGCATGCTCGGCTGCGGGGGGTAGATGTAGGTGTTGCGGACCATGAACTCCTTGAGGATGTCGTTCTGGATGGTCCCCGCGAGCTGCTCCGGCTTCACCCCCTGCTCCTCGGCCGCGACGATGTAGAGCGCCATGACCGGCAGCACCGCGCCGTTCATCGTCATCGACACCGACATCTGGTCCAGCGGGATGCCGTCGAAGAGCGTGCGCGCGTCGTAGATCGAGTCGATCGCCACGCCCGCCATGCCCACGTCGCCGCGCACGCGCGGGTGGTCGGAGTCGTAGCCGCGGTGCGTGGCCAGGTCGAAGGCGACCGAGAGCCCCTTCTGGCCGGCCTTGAGGTTGCGGCGGTAGAAGGCGTTGGACTCCTCGGCGGTCGAGAAGCCGGCGTACTGCCGGACCGTCCACGGCTGGGTGGTGTACATCGTCGGGTAGGGGCCGCGCAGGAACGGCGTCAGGCCCGGGTAGGTGTCCAGCGCGTCGAGACCGTCGAGGTCGGCGGCGGTGTAGAGGCTCTTGACCCCGATGCCCTCCGGCGAGGCCCAGACGCCGTCCTCGACGGTGCCCGCGTCGGTGGACGGCGCCGCGCCCTCGGTCGCGCTGGTCCTGGGCGCGCCGCCGGACGTCGCGCCGTCGCCCAGGTCCAGCTCCGCGAAGCTCTCCGGAACCCCGTTGCCAGTGGTGGCAGTCACTTGCCCAGCTCCTCTCGCACGCGGGTCAGGAACGCCAAGGCGTCCACGCCCGTCGCGCAGCTGTCGTCGACGGAGTCGACCGTGCTCTCGCCGGGCTTCCCGGCGAGGATGACGTACGTCGCGCCGGCCTCGCGCAGGGCGCTGACCGCCGCTGCCCCCCACTCCGCGTAGGCCTGGTCGGTGCCGGCCAGGCACACCACGGAGGTGCCCGCCTCCGAGAACGCGGCGACCAGGTCGTCCGGTCCCTCGGTGGCCCCGGCCACGACCGTGTCGATGCCACCGGCGGCGAGCAGGTTGGCGGCGAAGGTCGCGCGGGCGGTGTGCTGGGCGATCGGGCCCAGCGTGGCCAGGAGGACCGGCGTGCCGACAGGCGCGTCGCGCATCTCCTCGAACGGCTGGCCGTAGCGGCGGACCGGGACGGCCGCAGCGGGCCACGGCTTCCGCGCGGGCAGCTCCTCGGCCAGGTTGGGGAACTCGCTGACCCCGGTCACCGGACGGCGACGGGTCGCGACCTGCCGGTCGCGGGCGGTCACGGCCTGCTCCTGCACGCGGACCAGCAGGCCGTCGTCGGCGTCGAGGGAGGCCAGGACACCGCCCTCGCCCTCGATCTGCTGCAGCTGGGCCCAGCCGGCGTGGGCGAGGTCGTCGGTGAGCCGCTCCACGGCGTAGGAGCCACCGGCGGGGTCGGTGACCCGCGCGACGTGGGACTCGGAGATCAGCAGGGAGGAGGTGTTGCGTGCGTTGCGGCGGGCGAGCGTGTCGGGCAGGCCGATCGCGCTGTCGAAGGGCAGCACCGTCACCGAGGTCGCGCCGCCGACTCCCGCCGCGAAGGCGGCCACCGTGGTGCGGAGCATGTTGACCCAGGGGTCGTACTTGCTCATCATCGGCCGGCTCGTGACCACGTGCTGCACCTGGCCGGCGGCGTCCGCGACGCCCGACAGCTCGAGCACCCGCTGCCACAGGCGGCGCGCGGCGCGCAGCTTGGCGATCGTCGGGAACTGCTCGTCGGTGGCGGCGTAGCGGAACTCCACCAGGCTCGCCGCGGTCGCGACGTCGAGGCCGGAGGCGGTCAGCGCCCGGAGGTACCCCGCCCCGGCGGCCAGGCTGTAGCCGAGCTCCTGGGCGTCGGTCGCGCCGAGGTCGTGCACCGCGGTGGCATCGACGGTCAGGGCGTAGGTGCCGCGCTCGCGGGCGATCTCCGCGAGCGCCCGGACGGTCTCCTCGAGGTCGCCCGGCGCCGGCGCGGCGGGGTTGGCGCGGTGGCGCACGGCGACGCCGAGCGGGTCGCCGCCGAGGCTGGTGCCGGGAGCGGCGTCCTTGCCCTTCTCGTCCAGCAGGTCGGCGTAGGCGCGGGCGGCCGCGACCGGGTCGTCGGGTGCGTCGAGCACGACGGGCGCGAGGTCGAGCAGCACGTCCTCGAGCACCACGGGCAGGTCGGCCACCGCGATGCCGGCCTCGCCCAGCTGGAGCCACAGGCTGGTGACGCCGTTCTCCAGGTCGGTGAGGACGTCCCGCGCGCTCTGCTCGGCGTCGGGGTCGGCGTAGTGCGCCCGCACGTCCCAGCCCTCGTCGGCCCGGCCCGCCACCGAGCCGCGCGTGTACGGCGCGAGGCCGGGCTCACCCGGCTCCGGCACGTCGGCGACCAGCAGCGGCGTGCCGAGCGGGGTGATCTCGATGCCGTCGAGCGTCGTGCGGGTCAGCTTGGACCAGACGAGGGCGTCGGAGTCCTCCGCCTTCATCCGGCCGGTCTTGCGCAGCACGTCGGCGGCGGCCTTCTCCCACTCCTCGCGGGTGTGGGGCTCGCCTCCGGCGAGGAGGGACAGGTGCTCCTGCGGGGACATGCTCCGCAGCCTAGGGACCCCTCCTGCCCGGGGCCACCGTTCGAGACACGTTCCGCCGCCGGTGTGACGAATGCAGCACGGTGATCGAGCAACGAGCGAAGCGAGTGATCAGTCGAGATCACGCCGCACACCCTCTGCCCACAGGTCACCGTCCGTTCATCCGCGCCCGCCACGGTCGGGTCATGCGGATCGTGATCGTCAGCGAGACCTTCTGGCCGCGGACCAGCAGCACCTCGATGAGCGTCCGGCAGGTGCTGGACGGGCTCGTCGACACCTCCGCACGCGCCGGCCACGAGCCGGTGCTGGTGACCCCGGGAGGGGGCGCGAGCGACTACCGCGGCGTCCCGGTGGTGCGGACACGCTCCGTGCCCACCCGGACGTTCCCCGTCGGGCTGCCGGACCCGCAGGTCGAGCAGGTGCTCGCGCGGGTGCGGCCCGACGCGGTCCACCTCGCCTCGCCCTGGCTCCTCGGGGCGAGCGCCCTGCGTGCGGCGCGTGCGCGCGGCATCCCCGTCGTCGCCGAGCTGCGCTGGCGCGGCACGCCGGGGTGCCGCCGTCCGCTGGCCGCCGGTCTCCCGCTGGACCGCTGGTGGCGCCGGATCCACCGCGACGTCCACCTGACGCCGGTCCCCACCAGCAGGCCGCACGGGAGGCGCGCACCCTCGGCGCCCCCACGGTCCGCACGTGGCGGCACGGCGCCGACCTCGACCTGTTCGGCGCGGACTACCGCAACCCCGACCTGCACGCCCGCTGGACCCGGCACGGCGTACACCCGGGTCGCGCAGCGGCCCTGGTCGGTGGCCGTGGAGGAGCTGGTCATGACCTGGGCCGAGGTCGCGTCGGCCCGCCTGCCGCTCGCCGGCTGACGCGTACTCCGGCGTACGAGCTGCTGTTGTCCCATGTGTCCAACGCGTACGTCGGGGTACGCCGGGCGGGGGCTCAGGGCCCGGCGACGGGCAACAAGGTGGCGTCCAGCCAGGCCTGCTGCTGGTCGTCGAAGTGGGGGTGGGCCGGGTCGCCGTGCGCCCCGCGCGGCACGACCCAGCCGCTGAGGTGCGGGCCACCGAGGTCCCAGGCGTAGCGCGCGACCGAGCCCCGTGAGGCCGTGGACGTGCCGGGGACCTGCCCCGCGCAGCGCACGCAGTCGTTGTCCCCGGGCAGCGGCGGCGCGCCCACGCCCGGCTCCCCCACGAGCGTGAAGGGCTGGTAGACGTGACGGCTCCCCCAGGTCGTCCTCGGCTGCGCGGCGACCTCGGCGAGGGCGGCGCGCAGGTGGACCTCGCGGTCGGGGACGACCGTGGCGCCCCGCTCGGACAGGAGGTTGGCGAGGCTGAGGTAGAGCTGCGTCGGCACGTCGAACCACGAGGCGAGGTAGGCCGGGTGGGTCGGGGCCGGGAGGCGGTCGAACGGCGGCGACGCGGCCAGCCGGGCGACGAAGGCGTCGCGCACCGCGACGAAGGCCGCCGCGGTCTCGCTCGCCGCGTCGAACCGCTGGTCCCACGCCAGGAGCTCCTCGTGCAGGGCGCGCGCGTCGTCCGGGACCTCGGTCAGCCGTCCCAGCGCCTCGAGCAGGGCGACCGGCTGCCCGGCGAGGACGTCGCCGTGCACCTCCGCGCAGGTGTCCACGTCCACGTCGGTCGCGCCGTCGAGCAGGGCGTCGATCCGGTCGGCGCGTGCGGGGGTCGCGAACTCGACGCCCACGACGTCGAAGCCCGGCATGCGGTGGTTGGCGGTCACCACGTGCTCGTCGGCCGCGACGTCGCGGCCGGGGAGGTCGGCCCACCCCTGCCAGGCGCTCGACCCGTCCCAGGCGGGGACCGGGCGCCAGCGGTTCTCCTCCTGTCGCAGCGGCACACGGCCGACGACCTGCTGACGGATCGCCCCCGCGGTGTCGGCGACGAGCAGGTTGTTGACCGGCTCGACCCAGCCCTCGAGGGCGCTCAGCACGTCGGCGACGCTGCGGGACCGCAGCAGCGGCACGACCGTGCCGAGTCCGAGGTCGCCCAGCACGTCGGCCGGCCAGCGCAGGGAGTACGCCGTGCCGGGCTCGTCGCCGAGCAGCACCACCGGGCCCCGCCGGGTGCGCAGCACCTCGACCTCGACGGGCGCGATGCTCCCGTCGACCTCGATCGTCTCGAGGTGCCGCTCGACGGGCTCCCACCCGTCGGGACCGAGCGCCCGGACCTGGTCGTCGTCCTGCTCGAACCGCTCGACGTAGAGGTCCTGGTAGTCGCCCATCGCGTTGGTGATGCCCCAGGCCACCTCGCCGGCGTGGGCGAAGTGCTGCACGCCGGGCACGCCGGGGAACGTGAACCCGGCGACGTCGACACCCTCGGCGGGGCAGGTCAGCCGCACCTGGGCATAGGGGTTGGGCGCCTCGAACGTGCGGTGCGGGTCGCCGCCGATGACGGGTCTGCCGCTGCGCGTGCGGTCACCGCCGACCACCCACGAGTTGCTGCCGGGGACCCAGATCCCCTCGTCGTGGAACACCGCCCCCTGCTCGGGCGTGAGGTGACGGCGCAGGTGCTCGCGCCAGAGCTTGGTCGGGAAGCTGCCGAACAGCAGGTGGTGCGCGGCGAACACGGCCATCGGGGTCCACGGCTCCCACCGCTCCGGCACCACGCCGAGCCGCTCGAGCTCGGGGGCACGGGCGCCGGGCAGCGCGGCGTTCACCCCCTCGGCGTACGCCGCGAAGAAGGCCTGCGTCTCGGCGTCGGCGGCGTCGTGGGACCGACGGGCCAGGCTCGCCAGGCCGGCCCGCCGGGCCAGGACGTCCCCGGCGAGCTGGCCCTCGCCCAGCACCTCGGCGAGCCGCCCCTCCGCCTTGCGCCGCACGAGCTCCAGCTGCCAGGCGCGGTCCTCGACCGCCGCCGTCCCCTGGAGCCGCGCGAGGTCGTCCAGGTCGTCAGCGACGACGTGGGGCACGCCCCACCGGTCGCGCACGACGCCGCGGGCCGGTGCGCTCATGCACGCCCCTGCCGGGCGCCGGCCTCCCGACCGGCGCGGTGCGCCTGCCAGCCCAGCCGCGCCAGCACGACGGCGATCACGAGGTTGACCACGATGAGCACGGTGTGGGCGACCCAGTAGCCGGTCGGCCGGTCCTCGCCGGCCTGGTGCGCGGACCAGAGGTTCTTGGCGAAGTTGGCGTAGGAGAAGACGTTCCACGCGGCGATGGCCCAGAGCAGGAGGACGTGGCGGCGGGTCAGGGTCACGCCCCCATTGAACAAGGTCGCCCCCGACGGACGGGCAGCGAGCGTCGGGACCCTCGGCGACCAGGGCAGGAACGCGCCACAATCACCACGTGCCCGACTCCACCACCCCGACTGCCCCGACCGCCCAGGCCGCCCCGACCGCCGCCGAGCGGCGCCGCATGCGTGACCGCGCCCGGACCCTGCTCACCGTCGACGAGACGGTCGCCAAGATCGACGCGACCGCGGACAGCCTGGGCGTCCAGCTCGACCGCTTCAGCGAGGCGCTCGACCGCTTCTCCGTCGCGCTCGACCGGTTCAGCGACGCCGCGGAGAAGATCGACCGGGTCTCGGGCAAGCTCGACACCATCACCGACCGCCTCGGCGTGGTGCTCGGTCTCACCGACCTCGTCGGCGTGCCCGTCGACCTGGCCCGCAAGGGCGTGCGCGGGGTCGGCAGGGCCGGCCGGGCACTGCGACGCGAGGAGGATCAGCCGCCGAAGGCGTAGTCGCGCTCGGTCACCCAGCCCTGCGCGTCGTCGTGCACGTAGAGGCTGAACCGGTCGACGGTGAACGTGCAGTCGAAGCCCGCCTGCTCCTCGAACGCCCGGTCGAGCAGGTCCTCCCGCAGACGGTGGGCGATGGTCACGTGGGGGTGGTAGGGGAACTGCGTGTCGATGGCCAGAGGCCCGCGACGCACGCGCTGCGCGAGCAGCTCGCACCCGCCGATGCCCTGGACGACGTTGACGAACACGACCGGCGAGACCGGCCGGAAGGTGCCGGTGCCGCGCATGCGCAGGAGGTACGGCGTGGTGTCGCTCGCGACCGCCGCCAGGTGCTCGTCGATGACCGGCATCAGCACGTCGTCGACGTCGATCGGGGGCAGCAGCGTCACGTGGGTCGGGATGCCGGCGGCCGAGTCGTCCCCGAGCTCGACGCGGTAGCGCTGCAGGTCGACGCCCCACGGGTCGGGGACCGCGACCGACACCCCGATGGTCGTCACCGAGCGGTGCCCGGCTCGGCCGCGGTCAGGGAGGTGTGCAGCGGCGGGACGAACCCGACCCGGTCGTAGATGTCGGCCAGCGTGCGGTCGGCGATCGCGTTGGCCCGCTCGGCTCCCGCGCGCAGGATCTGGTCGAGCTCGGTGGGGTGCTCGAGCAGCTCGAAGGTGCGGTCGCGGAACGGCGTGACCCAGTCGACGAGCACGTCGGCCAGGTCGCCCTTGAGCGCGCCGTAGCCCTGGCCGGCGTACTTGTCGACCAAGGAGTCCACGGAGTCGCCGGTCAGCGCGGAGTAGATCCGCAGCAGGTTGGAGACGCCGGGCTTGTTCTCCTCGTCGAAGCGGATCTCGGTCTCGGAGTCGGTGACGGCCGAGCGGATCTTCTTGGCCGAGACCTTGGGGTCGTCGAGCAGCTCGATGATGCCGGTCGGGCTCGAGGAGCTCTTGGACATCTTGGCCGTCGGCTCCTGGAGGTCGAAGATCTTGGCCGTCTCCTTGAGGATGTAGGGCTCCGGAAGGCGGAAGGTCTTCTTGTAGCGGCTGTTGAAGCGCTGGCCGAGGTCGCGGGTGAGCTCGAGGTGCTGGCGCTGGTCCTCACCCACCGGGACATATTGTGGTCGATACAACAAGATGTCGGCCGCCATCAGCATGGGGTAGGTCAGCAGCCCGACGCTGGCGGTGTTCTCGCCCTGCTTGGCCGTCTTGTCCTTGAACTGGGTCATGCGGCGCGCCTCACCGAACCCGGTCAGGCACTGCATCACCCAGCCGGCCTGGGCGTGCGCCGGCACGTGGGACTGCAGGAAGATCGTGGACCGCTCGGGGTCGACGCCCGCGGCGAGGAGCTGGGCGGCCGAGCGGCGGCACCGCTCGCGCAGCTGCTTGGGGTCGTGCGGCACCGTGATCGCGTGGAGGTCGGCGATGAAGAAGAACGAGTCGAACTCGTCCTGCATCGCCGCCCACTGCCGCGTCGCCCCGAGGTAGTTGCCGAGGTGCATCGAGTCCGACGTCGGCTGGATGCCGGACAGCACGCGGGGACGAGCAGGGGCAGCGGCGGGTTCGGCCATGGGCGTCATTCTGCTATGCGCTCGTCCGCCTCTGCGACGGGGTTGTCACCGTCGGGCTCGGTGCCCTGGGGCGCCGCCTCCACCCGCACCCGGCTGACCCGCCTGCCGTCCACGACCAGCACGGTGATGGCGAACTGCCCGTGCCGCACGGCGTCCCCGGGCTCGGGGATCCGCCCCAGCTCGGCCATCAACCACCCGGCGACGGTCTCGTAGGGCCCCTCGGGGAGCGCGATGCCGGTCTCGTCCTCGAAGTCGTCGAGGTTGAGCAGACCGTCGACCTCCACCTCGCCCGAGACCAGGTGGGTGGAGTCGGACTCGGCGGTGTCGTACTCGTCGCGGATGTCGCCGATCAGCTCCTCGACCAGGTCCTCCATGGTCACGATGCCGGCGGTGCCGCCGTACTCGTCGGCGACCACCGCCAGGTGCATGCCCTCGCGCCGCAGGTCGCTCAGCGCGGAGAGGATCGGCCTGGTCCACGGGAGGGTGAGCACGGGGCGGGCGAGCTCGGCCACGCGCACGCTGCTCTTGGCCATCTCGGGGTCGAGCAGGTCGCGCACGTGCACGAACCCGATGACGTCGTCGGAGGAGCCGCGGATCACCGGGTAGCGGCTGTGCGGCATCGTCAGCGCCTCCTTGGCCGCCTTGTAGACCGGCGTCGAGGCGTCGAGGAACGCCACGTCGGTGCGCGGCACCATCACCTCGCGCAGCTGGCGGTCACCGGCCTCGAAGACCTCCTCGACGATCTGGCGCTCCTCCTCCCCCAGCGTGTGGTGGGAGCCGACCAGCTCGCGCAGCTCCTCGTCGGTGATCTGCTCACGCTGGGCGTCGGGGTCGCCGCCGAGCAGGCGCACGACCACGTCGGTCGAGGCCGACAGCACCCAGATGACCGGGCGCGAGAGCCGCGACAGGCGGTCGATCATCGGGCCCAGCGCGAGGGAGAACGCCTCCGCCCGCTGCAGGCCGAGCCGCTTGGGCACCAGCTCGCCCAGCACCAGCGAGAGGAACGAGATCGCGACCGTCACGAGCACCAGGGCCACCGCGTCCGCGCCGCCCGCAGGGAGGCCCCAGTCCACCAGGCTGGGGGCGAGGTCCTCGCTCAGCGTCGCGCCGCCGTACGCCGCGGAGAGGAAGCCGGCCAGCGTCACGCCCACCTGGACCGCGGCGAGGAAGCGGTTGGGGTCCTGGTTGAGCTCGGCGACCACCCGCCCCCGACGCCCGCGCGTGGCCAGGGCACGGGCCTGGCTGTCGCGCAGGGAGACCAGGGAGATCTCTGCCGCGGCGAACACGCCCCCCACGAGCACGAACAGCACGACCAGCCCGATGGAGGGCAGGACCTCGCTCATGCGTGAAGGATAGGGGTGCGACCCTGGCTCCATGCGGTTCCCCGAGGACGTCCCGACCCTGAGCGACGGGGTCGTGACCCTGCGCGCTCCTCGGGAGTCCGACGCGCCCGGCGTCCTCGAGCAGTGCCTCGACCCGGAGTCGGTGCGGTGGACCACGGTGCCGGTGGGCTACACCGAGGCCGACGCGCGCACCTACCTGCTCGCGGACATCCCGGGCTGGTGGCGGTCCGAGAGCGAGCACGTCTTCGTCGTCGAGGCCGACCGCGACGGCGTCCCGTCGTACGCCGGCAACATCGGCCTGGTCGCACGCGGTGACGGTCGGGCGGAGCTCGCCTACGGCGCGTCCGCCTGGGTACGCCGGCGCGGCGTCACCGAGCGGGCGGTGCGGCTGCTGGTGCGCTGGGGCTTCGAGCAGCTGGGCCTGCAGGTGGTCGAGTGGTGGGCCCACGAGGGCAACTGGGCCTCGAGGCGCCTGGCGTGGAAGGTCGGCTTCACCTTCGACGGCACCGTGCGGCGCCACCTGTCCCAGCGCGGCGAGCTGCGCGACGGGTGGGTCGGCACGGTGCTGCCGGGTGAACCGCTCGCGCCACGGCACCGGTGGCTCGACGTGCCCGAGGTCCACGGCGACCGGGTGCACCTGCGACCCCTGCGTGCCGCCGACGACCCGCGCGTCGTCGAGGCCTGCGGCGACCCGACGACCAGCGACTGGCTGGGGCAGCTGCCCTCGCCCTACGCCTCCGGGGACGCGGCCACGTGGCGGCACCAGTCGGCCTGCCGGGCCGCGGACGGGACCGCGGTCGTCTGGGCGGTCGCCGACGCGAGCGACCAGCTGGTCGGGGCGGTCAACCTCTTCGACCTGGAGGACGGGCGCAGCGCGGAGCTCGGCTACTGGACGCACCCCGACGCCCGGGGGCAGGGCCTGACCGTCGAGGCCTGCCGGCTGGCGCTGCGGCACGCGTTCCTGGACGGGGAGGACGGGGCGCTCGGGCTGGAACAGGTCCACGCCTTCGCCGCCGTGGGCAACCAGGCCTCCCGCGGGGTCCTCACCTCGGCGGGACTGCTGGTCCAGGGCCTGGCCCGCCGGCACGTGCTGACCCGCCGGGGGCTCGAGGACGCCGTGGCGTTCGACCTGCTCCGCGAGGAGTGGGAGGCCGCCCGGTCCTGATCGCCCGTTGATCGCAGGGCACCGGCGCGGGCTCCCCGGAACGGGACAGAACGGCTCCTATCGTGCTGAGGTGCGCCTTCCCCGAGCCGCTCGTGCCGCTGCCCTGGCGGTCCTCCTCGCGCTGACCGCGGTGCCCGCGGCGAGCGCCGCACCCGACGCCCCTCCCGGACCCCGCGACCAGCTCAGCACCGACCTCGACGCGCCGTCGACCGACGTCGGGCACTGGGACGTGGCGCCCGACCCCCACGGCGGCTGGGAGGTCACCTGGACCGCGCCCGAGACCCTGCCCGTCGGCGACGCCCGGCCCCAGGTCGTGCTCTCCGCGGCGGTCGGCGACGTGCCCGCCGGGGCCGTGCTCGGCGACGCCGCCGTCGAGGGCCGCACCGTCTCCCTCCGGGTGCCCGGGGGCACCGCACCCGACCCGGAGGACCTCGACGTGCGGCTCGGCTCCCGGGTGCTCGACGAGCCGGTCGAGGACGCCGTGACCTCCCCCACCGCCGCCGGACCCGCGATCGCCCGGGCCACGACCGCCGACCCCGGCGTGGCCGGGCGGCACCCCGTCGTGACCAGCGACTACACCCGCCCCGGCATCAAGCTCCCCGGCCTGCCCGACCCCGTCGAGGTGGTCGGCCACGTCGAGGCTCCCGCCGACGCCACCGGCCGCAGCCCGCTCGTGCTGCTCCTGCACGGCCGGCACGCCACCTGCACCGACGGCGACGGGCGCAGCGACCTCGAGTGGCCCTGCCCGCACGGGTTGGAGCCGGTGGCCAACCACCTCGGGTTCCACTACCTGCAACGGCGGCTTGCCTCCCAGGGGTTCGTCACCGTCTCGGTGTCGGCCGACGGGATCAACGCCCAGGACGGCTCCCCCGACGACGGCGGGGCGCTCGCCCGCGCCCGCCTGCTGCGTGCCCACCTCGACCTCTGGGCCGACTGGGTCGCCTCCGGGACCCGTCAGGCCGACCTCTCCGACGTCGTGCTCCTCGGGCACGGTCGCGGTGGCGAGGGGGCGGCCCTCGCCGCGCTCGAGACCCCCCTGTCGGCGCCCTACCGCGTCCGCGGCCTGGTCCTCCTGGCGCCGACCGACCTCGCCCGGCGCGCGACGCCGTACCTCCCGACCGTGACCCTGCTCCCCTCCTGCGACGGCGACGTCGTCGACCTGCAGGGCCAGGCCTGGACCGACGCCGCCCCGGGGCTCGCCGGGCGCGACGACACCGCGCTGCACAGCAGCGTGATGCTGGTCGGCGCGAACCACGACTGGTTCAACAGCGAGTGGACCGAGGACGACTGGTCGGGGGGCACCGGTCCGTGCGCGCCCGACGCGCCCGAGCGGCTCGACGCCGCGGAGCAGCGCCGCGCAGCGCGCACCTACGTCGCCGGGGCCGTGCGGCTGCTGGCGACGCGGCGCACCACCTTCCTCCCGCTGTACGACGGGTCGCGGGTCTCCGCGCCCAGCGCCGGAGACGCGGTGGTGCTGAGCCACGCGGTCGGGGTCGGACGCGCGCTGCGCCGACCCGGCACCGACGCCGTCCTGGCTCGGTCCTCCGGGGCCCGGACCCAGCTGTGCCGCGGCGTCACGCCCGCCGGTCCCTCCACCCGGGCGTGCGGCCGCTTCGCCGCCGACCCGCGGATCCCGCCGCCCCACTGGGCCTCGGCACCCGCGCTCGCGCCCACCCGTCCGGCCTTCGAGATGGGCTGGACGAGCGCCGGGGCGACCGGCGGCCTGAGGCTGCGCCGTCCCTGGGACGTCAGCGCCGCGGAGGCCCTCGACCTGCGCACGGTCGTCGACCCGGCTCGAGGCCCCGTGCAGGTCGACGTGCGGCTCACCGACGCCTCCGGGCGCTCCGCGCTCGTCACCCCGGCCGGCGACGGGTCGCTGAGCCCGCTGCCCAGCGGCGGCGAGTCACCCGGACGCCTGTGGGCGCAGACCCTCCGCGTCCCCCTCGGCGGGGCCGACCTCGACACGCGGTCGCTCACCCAGGTCTCGCTGGTCGCCCGCAGCGACCGCGGTCGCGTCTGGGTGCTGGACGTCTCGGCCATGGACGGCTCGCTGCCCCCGGTGCCCCGCCGACGCCTGCCCCTGCTCGACCTGGGCTCGGTGACCCTCCGGGAGGGTGACCACGGGTCGGTCGCCTGGCTGCCCTACCGCCTCCGCGGCGCGCTGTCCTCCCCGGCGACCCTCCGCCTCGGGGGCCTGCGGGCGCTCGACGGCCGGGCGGTCGGCCGGCCCCTCCTGGACCTCGCGGGCGGGGCCACGTCCGGCACGCTCGCCTGGCCGGTCCGTGGCGACCGCCGCGACTCCCTCGCGCGGTCGCTCACGCGCGTCACGGCGTACGGCGTCCACGGCGTGGTCGCGGGCCAGGCCACCGGCTCGGTGACCGTCCTCGACGACGACCCGCCGCCGCGGGTCCGGGTGCGTGCGGTGCGCGACCGCGTGCGCGAGGGCGAGGCCCTGGTGTGGGTGGTGTCGTGGCACCCGCGCACCGACTACGCGCCGTTCGTGCGGCGGCGGCTGCTGCCCGCGCACCGCGGCCGGTCCCTCACCGCCGACGACCTGCGGCTGGGGTTCCCCGCCTTCTCCGAGCACGCCCTGGACGACCCGTCGGCCCACCGCTGGGTGGTCCGGGTGCCCGTGCGCCACGACGCCAGCCCCGAGCCGCGCGAGGTGGTCCGGGTCCGGGTGACCCTCCCCCAGCTCGGCTTCACCACCGCGCTGCGGGGGGTCGTCCGCCGAAGCCGCTGAGGCCGCGGCTCCCCCCGATCACCCGGAGCCGCGGACCGGCGACCCGCAGTCAGAGCCCGTCGATGGCCGCGTTGAGCGTGGCCGAGGGGCGCATGACCTCCGTGGCCTTGGCGTCGTCGGGGCGGTAGTAGCCACCGATGTCGACCGGGTTGCCCTGCACCTCGATCAGCTCGCCGGCGATCTTGTCCTCGTTGTCGGCCAGGGTCTTCGCCAGCTCGGCGAAGTCGGCGGCGAGGTCGGCGTCCTCGTCCTGGCCGGCCAGCTCCTGGGCCCAGAACATCGCCAGGTAGAAGTGGCTGCCGCGGTTGTCGATCGAGCCGAGCTTGCGCGAGGGGCCCTTGTTCTCGTCGAGGAGCCTGCCGGTCGCCTTGTCGAGCGTCTTGCCGAGCAGGGTGGCCCGCTTGTTGTCGGTCGTGCGGCCCAGGTGCTCGAAGCTCTCGGCCAGCGCGAGGAACTCGCCCAGGCTGTCCCAGCGCAGGTAGTTCTCCTTGACCAGCTGCTGCACGTGCTTGGGCGCCGAGCCGCCGGCGCCGGTCTCGAACAGGCCGCCGCCGTTGATCAGCGGCACGATCGAGAGCATCTTGGCGCTGGTGCCGAGCTCGAGGATCGGGAAGAGGTCGGTGTTGTAGTCACGCAGCACGTTGCCGGTCACCGAGATGGTGTCCTCGCCCTTGCGGATCCGCTCGAGGGAGTACGTCGTGGCCTCGACCGGCGACATGATCTCGATCGTCAGCCCGTCGGTGTCCTCCTCGGGGAGGTACTCCTTGATCTTGGCGATCAGCTGGGCGTCGTGCGCGCGGGTCTCGTCGAGCCAGAACACCGCGGGGGTGCCGGACTCGCGGGCGCGGCGGACGGCGAGCTTGACCCAGTCGCGGATCGGGACGTCCTTGGTCTGGCACATGCGCCACACGTCGCCGGGGCCGACCTGCTGCTCGAAGACCACGTTGCCCGAGGCGTCGGTCACCGTCACGGTGCCGGCCGCGCCGATCTCGAAGGTCTTGTCGTGGGAGCCGTACTCCTCGGCGGCCTGGGCCATCAGCCCGACGTTGGGCACCGAGCCCATCGTGGAGGGGTCGAAGGCACCGTGGGCGCGGCAGTCGTCGATGGTCGCCTGGTAGATCCCGGCGTACGACGAGTCGGGGATCACCGCGAGGGTGTCGGCCTCCTGCCCGTCGGGTCCCCACATGTGGCCGCCGATGCGGATCATCGCCGGCATCGAGGCGTCGATGATCACGTCGCTCGGGACGTGCAGGTTGGTGATGCCCTTGTCGGAGTCGACCATGGCCAGCTCGGGCCCGGCGGCGATGCCGCGGTCGATCGCGGCCCTGATCTCCTCGCCGTTCTCGAGCGCGTCGAGGCCCGAGAGGATCGAGGCGAGGCCGTTGGTGGCCGACAGGCCCGCCTCGGCCAGCTGGACGCCGTACTCCTCGAAGACCTCGGGCAGGAACGTCTCGACGGCGTGGCCGAAGAGGATCGGGTCGGAGACCTTCATCATCGTGGCCTTGAGGTGGACCGAGAACAGCACGTCCTCGTCCTGGGCGCGCTGGATCTGGGCGGCGAGGAACTCGCGCAGCTTGGCCACGCTCATGAACGTCGCGTCGACGACCTCGCCGGCCTGCACCGGCACGCCCTCGCGCAGCACGGTCGTCACGCCCTGCTCGTCGGTGTGCTCGATGGTGAGGAACCCGTCGGCGTCCATCACGTGCGACTGCTCGTTGGAGCGGAAGTCGTCGGCGGTCATGTGCGCGACGTTGGTCTTGGACTCCGGCGACCACTCGCCCATCGAGTGCGGGTGCTTGCGGGCGTAGCTCTTGACCGACTCCGGCGCGCGACGGTCGGAGTTGCCCTCCCGCAGCACCGGGTTGACCGCGCTGCCCTTGACCTTGTCGTAGCGCGCGCGGACGTCGCGCTCCTCGTCGGTCTTGGGGTCGCCGGGGTAGTCGGGCAGGTCGTAGCCCTGGTCCTGCAGCTCCTTGATCGCGGCCTTGAGCTGCGGCACCGAGGCGCTGATGTTGGGCAGCTTGATGATGTTGGCCTCGGGCGTCTTGGCCAGCTGGCCGAGCTCGGCGAGCGCGTCGTCGAGCTTCTGCTCGTCGCTCAGCCGGTCACTGAACTGCGCGATGATCCGGCCCGCCAGCGAGATGTCGCGCGTCTCGACCTCGACGCCGGCCTTGCCGGCGAAGGCCTGGACGATCGGCAGGAACGAGTAGGTCGCCAGCAGCGGGGCCTCGTCGGTGTGGGTGTAGATGATCGTGGAGCCGGAGGAGCCAGAAGAGTCAGTCACGGACCCCATCCTGCCCACTCCTCGGGCGGTTCGCACGCCGAGGGTCGATCCGGTCCGGCAGGCACTGTGGCGCTCCTCTCACCGGATCCACCCGTGAGGGTTTGCACAAAGTTTGCGCGGGTGGGTAAGGCTGGGGCATGGACATCACGCGCACCGTCGAGACCCTCACGCCCGTCGACCGGGTGTTCGCCTACCTCAGCGACTTCACCACCACCGAGGAGTGGGACCCGGGCACCGTCGAGACCAGCCGGCGGTCCGGGGACGGCGGCGTGGGCACCGTCTACGACAACACCTCGTCGTTCATGGGGTCCACGACCGAGCTGGAGTACACCGTCACCGAGCTCGTCCCGGGCGAGCGGTTCCAGCTGCGCGGCACCAACAAGACCGTCACCGCCACCGACACGATGACCTTCCAGCCCACTCCCGCCGGCGGCACCAAGGTCACCTACCACGCCGACTTCCAGTTCAACGGCCTCGTCGGCAAGGCCGCCCCGCTGCTGTCCCCCGTGCTCGGCCTGGCCCTCAAGAAGCTGGGCAACGAGGCGGAGAAGGGCATGCAGGAGGCGCTCGACCGGCTGCGGGTCTCCTCGTGAGCCACACCCCGAGCCACACCCTGAGCCGTGCGGTCGACACGGTCCTGGACCGGTCGGTGGTCCTCGGCTACTCCACGATCGGCCTGGGCGTCCGCCGTCACCTGGCGTCCTGGCCCCGCGATCCCGCCCCGGGGGCACTGACGGGCCGGCAGGTGCTGGTCACCGGTGCCTCGTCGGGACTCGGGACCGCCACCGCCGAGGGGCTCGCGCGCCTCGGCGCTGACGTCCACCTCGTCGTGCGCGACCTCGACAAGGGCGCGCGGGTCGAGGGCGAGCTGCGGGAGGCGGTGCCGGGGGCGAGCTTCCGGCTGTGGCGGTGCGACGTGGGCGACCTCGACGACGTACGCCGGTTCGCCGGCGAGGCCGCCGCGTCCGGGCTGACCTTCGCCGGCATCGTGCACAACGCCGGCGTCATGCCGCCCGAGCGCACCGAGTCCCCGCAGGGTCACGAGCAGACCATGGCCGTGCACGTGCTCGGCCCGGTGCTGATGACCGACCTGCTGCTCCCCCACCTCGAGCCGGACGCCCGCGTCGTGCTGGTGACCTCCGGCGGGATGTACACCTCGCGCCTGCCGGTCCGCGACCCGGAGTACACCCGCGGGGAGTACAAGCCGCCGACCGCCTACGCCCGCAGCAAGCGGGTCCAGGTCTCGCTCCTGCCGGTCCTCGCCGAGCGGTGGAAGGGCGTGGCGGTCCACGCGATGCACCCCGGCTGGGCCGACACCCCGGGCGTCGTCGACTCGCTGCCCGGCTTCCACAAGGTGACCGGCCCGATCCTGCGCGACGCGGCGCAGGGCGCCGACACCAGCGTCTGGCTGGTCGCCGCCGAACCCGCCCCCGAGGGCGGGCTGCTCTGGCACGATCGGCGCCCGCGGCCCGAGCACCTCACGCGCCGCACCCGCGAGAGCGAGGCCGACCGCCAGGCGATGTGGGAGTGGGTGCGCGAGGCGGCCGGACTTCAGGACTGACGCGAGGACCGGCGCACGGAGTACGCCGGGAGGAGGTCGTCACCCTCCCCCTGGCACCCCCACAGGGCGAACACCAGGCCCGCGGCCGACCAGGCCTGGGGGCGGCACGAGGCCGGGTAGGCCGCCGGGGACGGCACCTCGGCCGCGCTGTCGCCGGCGTACAGCTCGGGGACGCGGTCCTCGAACGCCTCGGCCGTGCGGAGCAGGCCCGCGGTGAGGACACGTGCCGCGCGGGTGTGACCTGTCGCGAGCAGCCCGCGCACGGCGATGGCGGTGTCGTGGGGCCAGACCGAGCCGTTGTGGTAGCTCAGGGGCGCATAGCGCGGTGACGCCGTGGTCAGCGTCCGCAGGCCGAAGCCGGAGGAGAGCTCGTCGGAGACGAGCAGGTCGGCCAGCACCGCCTCACGGTCGGGGTCGAGGATGCCCGTGCCCAGCACGTGCCCGACGTCGGAGGAGGCGATGTCGACCGGGAGCCCCTCGCCGTCGAGGGCGAGGGCCAGGCCGTCGCCGGTCCAGAAGTCCCGGTTGAACCGCTCCCGCAGCGAGACCGCCCACTCGTCGAGACCCGGCACCGGCGCCTCGCCGAGCGAGGCCAGCAGCGACTGCCCGCGCACCGCCGCCTCGTAGGCGTAGGCCTGCACCTCGCACAGCGCGATCGGCGGGTCGGCCAGGCGGCCGTCGGCGTGGCTGACCGAGTCGGGGCTGTCCTTCCAGCCCTGGTTGGCCAGACCGGTCCCCGTCGAGTCGACGTAGCGCAACCAGCCGGTCGCCTCGCTGGTCGCCACCACCTGCCCGAGGGCGGCCCGCAGCGCGGGCACCAGCGCACGGACCTCGGCCTCGGGCGCCGTCGGGGCGACGTCGGCCAGCAGGCACACCCACAGCGCGGTGGCGTCGACCGACCCGTAGTAGACCGGCGGCAGCAGGTGGGCCAGCTCCTCGCGCCGGATCTCGTGCGGGATCTTGCCGGGCTCCTCCTCGATCGACGGGTCGGTGGTGGTCCCCTGACGGCGCGCGAGGGCGCGCAGGGTCGGCAGGGCCAGCGAGTCGTCGTACGGCAGGAGGAGGCGGGCCGCCCAGAGCGAGTCCCGGCCGAAGAGGGTGAGGTACCACGGGCTCCCGGCGGCCAGGAAGTCGTCGTCGCCGTCGCGCATCAGCAGGCCCTGCAGGTCCCCCAGGCTCCGGCGTACGACGCGGCCGATGCGCGGGTCGTCGCTCTCGACGACCGGGTCCCAGCCACGGTCGGACCCGGGTCCGAACAGCGGCTCCCCCGGCGCCTGCGCCGCCAGCCCGACCCGCAGCGACGACCCCGGCTCGAGCGTGGCCGTCCACGAGCACCGCAGCGAGCCGCCGTCCACGGTGCGCTCGTCGGGCCCGGGGCCCGTGAGCGAGAGCGACGCCGTGGTCGAGGCACCCCAGGTCAGGTCGCCCGACAGCGCGGCGGGGTCCCCCGTCCCCCCGCTGCGCACGACGAAGATCCCGGTGTCGTCGACGGTCAGCTCGACGACCAGGGTCACCTCGAGCGCTGTCGGCCCGGAGACCCTCAGCTCGAGGTCCTCCTCCCACGAGTCGGGGCCGAGGTGCCGCACGCGCTCCAGGCGTACGGCGGCGTCGGCGCCCTCGGCGAGCTCGCGGGTGACGTAGCTCCACGAGTGTCGGCCGGCCGGTCCCGTGTCCCGCCGGACCAGCTCCAGCCGGGCCCCGACCAGCGAGACCTCGCACCGCTGCAGCAGGCGCACGTCGTCGACGTACCACCCGCTCACGCCGCCGGGCCGCAGCTGGCCGTCGAGGTCGCCGAGCAGCAGGGCCGGCGCGTCGACCATCGTCGCGAGGTCGTGCAGGGCCGGAGGTGGGGTGCGGATCACGCTTGCAGGGTAGGACGCTGGGGGCATCGCCCGCACCGACGCTGCTAGCGTCGGGACCCTGGCCCCACCTGCCGGGCCGCACACGAACCTGCTGCGAAGGAGACCTCCGTGTCCGACTCCTCTCCCCTCAAGGTCGCCGTCACCGGCGCCGCCGGCCAGATCGGCTACAGCCTGCTGTTCCGTCTCGCGAGCGGTGCGCTCGGCGACCGGCCGATCGAGCTGCGCCTGCTGGAGATCGAGCCCGCCCTCAAGGCGCTCGAGGGGGTCGTGATGGAGCTCGACGACTGCGCGTTCCCGACCCTGGCCGGCGTGGAGATCGGCCACGAGGCCGACAAGATCTTCGACGGCGTCAACCTCGCGCTGCTCGTCGGCGCCCGCCCCCGCACCAAGGGCATGGAGCGCGGCGACCTGCTCGAGGCCAACGGCGCGATCTTCACCGCGCAGGGCAAGGCCCTCAACAGCGTGGCCGCCGACGACGTCCGCATCGGCGTGACCGGCAACCCGGCCAACACCAACGCGCTGATCGCGATGACCAACGCCCCCGACATCCCCAAGGAGCGCTTCTCCGCGCTGACCCGCCTGGACCACAACCGCGCGATCTCGCAGCTCGCGGCCAAGACCGGCGCCTCGGTGACCGACATCAAGAAGATGACGATCTGGGGCAACCACTCCGCGACGCAGTACCCCGACCTCTTCCACGCCGAGGTCAACGGCAAGAACGCCGCCGAGACGGTCAACGACCAGGACTGGCTGGAGAACGACTTCATCCCCACCGTCGCCAAGCGCGGCGCGGCGATCATCGAGGCCCGCGGCTCGTCCTCGGCCGCCTCCGCGGCGTCTGCCACGATCGACGCGGCCCGTGACTGGCTGCACGGCTCCGCGGCCGACGACTGGGTGTCGATGGCCGTCGTCTCCGACGGGTCCTACGGCGTCCCCGAGGGCCTGATCTACTCCTTCCCCGTCATCACCAAGAACGGTGACTGGGAGATCGTCCAGGGGCTGGAGATCGACGACTTCTCCCGCAGCCGCATGGAGGCGACCGCCAACGAGCTGATCGAGGAGCGCGACGCGGTCAAGGAGCTCGGGCTCATCTGAGCCCGCCGCTGCTCGTCGGACGTCGCTCACACGAGCGCGCATTCACCGGGACACGCCGTCCCGGCACGGAGTGCGCGCTCATGTGTGCGCACATGCACGCGGCCGCTGGGTGGTGGCGCTGGGTGGTGGCGGCGGCTGGGTCAGGGCGTCGGCTGCTGGGGTACGACGGCCGCCAGGACCACCAGCGCCAGACCGATCGCGAGCAGGGTGGGCACGTCGATCGCCTTGCGCCGCAGCTTGAGCATGCCGGCGTCCTCGTCGGCCAGCGCGATCCGGCTGACCGTGGCGAGCAGGAACGCCACCCCGAGCAGCATCGTGCCCGCGCGCCACAGCCCCGCCACGACCATCGCGAGGCCGGCGGCCGCCACGAGCAGGACCATGAGGTAGGCGACGCCACCCCGGGTCCGGGGTCGGCGGGGCTGCAGGCTGTGGGCGCGACGCCCGGTGACGGGGTGCACCGCCTCCGCCGGGTCGATCGAGGGGGCGTCGGGGTGGGGCTCCGGCTCGATGACCGGCCGGACGTCCGGACCGACCCGGACGTCGTCGGGGTCGCGGGACCCGTCGGAGGGAAGCACCTCAGGCGATCCCGGCTGCCTGCTCGGCGGCGAGCACCACGTTGGCCACGAGCATCGCCCGGGTCATCGGCCCGACGCCACCGGGGTTGGGCGAGACCCAGCCGGCCACGTCGTACACGTCCGGCGCGACGTCGCCGGCGATCTTGCCCTCGCTGTCGCGGGAGACGCCGACGTCGAGGACGGCCGCCCCGGGCTTGACCATGTCGCCGCGGATGATGCCGGGCACGCCGGCCGCCGCGACCACGATGTCGGCGTTGCGGGTGTGGGCGGCCAGGTCGCGGGTGCCGGTGTGGCACAGGGTGACCGTGGCGTTCTCGCTGCGGCGGGTGAGCAGCAGCCCCAGCGGGCGGCCGACGGTCACGCCGCGGCCGACCACGCAGACCTCCGCACCGGCGATGTCGACGTCGTGGCGGCGCAGCAGCTCCACGATGCCGGCCGGCGTGCAGGGCAGCGGCGCCGGCTTGCCGAGCACCAGCCAGCCGAGGTTGGTCGGGTGCAGGCCGTCGGCGTCCTTCGACGGGTCGATCTGGCCGAGGACGGCGTTCTCGTCCATGTGCTTGGGCAGCGGCAGCTGGACGATGTAGCCGGTGCACGCCGGGTCGGCGTTGAGCCGCGCGATCGCGGCCTCGACCTCGGCCTGCGGGGTGTCGGCCGGCAGGTCGACGCGGATCGACTCGATGCCGACCTCGGCGCAGTCCTTGTGCTTGCCGTTGACGTACCACCGGCTGCCGGGGTCGTCGCCCACGAGCACGGTCCCGAGCCCCGGCACCACGCCGTGCTCGCGCAGCACGGCCACGCGGGCCTTGAGCTCGGACTTGATCGCGGCGGCGGTCGCCTTGCCGTCGAGGATCTGGGCGGTCACAGGTGTCCTTCCCGGGGTGGGGAGCAGGGGTCAGTGGAAGAAGTGGCGGGTGCCGGTGAGGTAGAGCGTGAGCCCGGCCTTCTGGGCGGCCTCGACCACCTCGGCGTCGCGCACGGAGCCGCCGGGCTGCACCACCGCGCGGACGCCGCCCTCGACGAGGATCTCCAGGCCGTCGGCGAAGGGGAAGAACGCGTCGCTCGCGGCGACCGAGCCCTTGGCCCGCTCGCCCGCGCGGGAGACGGCCAGGCGGCAGGAGTCCACGCGGTTGACCTGGCCCATGCCGACGCCGACCGAGGCGCCGTCCGAGGCGAGCAGGATCGCGTTGGACTTCACCGCGCGGCAGGCCCGCCAGGCGAACGCCAGGTCGGCCAGGGTCGCCTCGTCGGCCGGCTCACCGGCCGCGAGGGTCCAGTTGGACGAGGCGTCGCCCTCGGCCTGCAGCCGGTCGGCGTGCTGCATCAGCAGGCCGCCGCTGATCGCGCGGAACTCGACCGGGTCGGGCGCCTGGTCGTCGGGGCAGCGCAGCACGCGGATGTTCTTCTTGCGGGCGAGCACCTCGACGGCGCCCTCCTCGTAGTCGGGCGCGACGACGACCTCGGTGAACACCTCGGCGACCTGCTCGGCCATCGCGACGCTCACGGGCCGGTTGACCGCGATGACGCCGCCGAACGCCGAGACCGGGTCGCAGGCGTGGGCCTTGCGGTGGGCCTCGGCGACGTCCGCCCCGACCGCGATGCCGCACGGGTTGGCGTGCTTGATGATCGCGACCGCGGGAGCGTCGAAGTCGTAGGCCGCCCGCCGGGCCGCGTCGGTGTCGACGTAGTTGTTGTAGGACATCTCCTTGCCGTGCAGCTGCGTCGCACCCGCCAGGCCGCCGCGCCAGTGCTGGTAGAGCGCGGCCGGCTGGTGGGGGTTCTCGCCGTAGCGCAGCACGGCCTTCTTGGTCCACGTCGCGCCGGTCCACGCCGGGAAGCCGGTGCCGTCGCTGCTGTCGGTCAGCACCCCGCCCATCCAGGAGGCGACGGCCACGTCGTACGACGCGGTGTGGGCGAACGCCTCCGCCGCGAGCCGCTGGCGTCCGGACAGGGTGAAGCCGCCGTCGCGCACCGCGGCCAGCACGTCGTCGTAGCGCTGCGGCGAGACGACCACGGCGACCGACGGGTGGTTCTTGGCCGCGGCCCGGACCATCGACGGGCCGCCGATGTCGATCTGCTCGACGCACTCGTCGGGCGTCGCGCCCGAGGCGACGGTCTCGGTGAAGGGGTAGAGGTTGACCACCACGAGGTCGAACGGCTCGACGTCGAGCTCCTCGAGCTGGCGGCGGTGGTCGTCTCGGCGGAGGTCGGCGAGGATCCCGGCGTGCACGCGCGGGTGGAGGGTCTTGACCCGGCCGTCGAGGCACTCGGGGAACCCGGTGAGGTCCTCGACCTTGGTCACCGGCACGCCCGCGTCGGCGATGCGGGCCGCGGTCGACCCGGTCGAGACCAACGTGACGCCGGCCTCGTGCAGGCCCTGGGCGAGCTCGTCCAGACCGGTCTTGTCGAAGACCGAGACCAGCGCGCGCCTGACCGGCTTGCGGGTGTCGGTGCTGCTCGGCTGGGTCGCGTCCTGGGTCACGTGAACCGGACCTTCCTGTCGTTGATGGTGAAGCCGTCACGGGCCATGCGGCCCACCGCGTCGACGAGCATGCGTCGCTCGGCGACCTTGATCCGCTCGTGCAGCGACTCGACGTCGTCGTCGTCCTCGACGGGCACGACGGTCTGGGCGACGATCGCGCCCGTGTCGACCCCGGGGTCGACGACGAACAGCGTCGCGCCGGTGACCTTGACGCCGTAGGCCAGCGCGTCGGCCGGCCCGTGCATCCCCGGGAACGACGGCGAGAGCGCCGGGTGCGTGTTGACGCAGCGCCCGCCGAACTCCCGCAGGAAGTCGTCACCGACCAGCTTCATGAAGCCCGCCAGGACCACGAGGTCCGGGGAGTGCGCGGCGCAGGCCTTGGTCAGCGCCGCGTCCCACTCCTGGCGGGTGCGGTGCTCGGCCACCTGCTCGACGAAGGTCGGGATGCCCCGGCGCTCGGCCCGGGCCAGGCCCTCGACACCGGGACGGTCCGCGCCCACGGCGACCACCGTGGCGCCGTACGCCGGGTCGTCGCAGGCGTCGAGCAGCGCCTGCAGGTTGGTGCCGCCCCCGGAGACCAGGACGACCAGGCGAGCGGGCGCGCGGTCGGCACGGGAGGGAGTGGGCACGCGTCCAGGGTATCCGTCCACCAGCCTCGGGCCGGACCGCGCCCAGCCCCGTCGGGCCCAGCGGCCCTGGTCCTGCGGGCCCGGGTGGCATAGCGTCCGTGCGACCCGGTGGGCCCGGGGTCGGGCGGAGGAGGCAGGCATGGACGTGCGCGACCTGGTGACCGGCTACTACGGCTCGGAGGGCAGTCTCGCCGAGCGCGTGCTGGCAGCCCTCGCCCAGCACGGGGTGGACCTCGACCGCCTCACCCCGGCCGACCTCTACCCCGTCGACCAGCTCCACGCCGGGGGCGCCGCGGCCACGGGCCACGTCCTCGAGGTGCTCGGCGTCGGCGAGGGCACCGCGCTGCTCGACGTCGGCTGCGGCATCGGCGGGACGAGCCGGATGGCCGCCCTGCGAGGGGCGCAGGTGACCGGGGTCGACCTCACCCCGGAGTTCGTCGAGTCCGCGACCGAGCTCACCGCCCGGGTCGGGCTCGGGGACCGGGCGGGCTTCGTGGTCTCCCCCGGCGAGCACCTCCCGCTCGAGGACGCGAGTCTCGACGCCGCGGTGATGGTCCACGTCGGGATGAACGTGCCCGACAAGGCCGCGGTCTTCTCGGAGGTACGCCGGGTGCTGCGGCCCGGCGGCCGGTTCGCGGTCTACGACCAGATGGCGACGGGGCCGGTCGACCTGACCTATCCCCTGCCGTGGGCCGACGACGAGCGCTCGTCGTTCGTGGAGACGGCCGAGGACTACCAGCGGCACCTCGAGGCGGCCGGGCTGAGCGTCGAGGCCGTCGAGGACCACACCGCGGCCACGACGGGTGGGCCGCCTCCGGGGCCGGTCAACCAGGGGACCCTGCTCGGGCCGACCTTCCTCGCGCGGCTGGGCAACAACGTCGCGGCCACGCAGGCCGGGCTCCTCCGGGCCGTCATCGTCACCGCGACGGCCTGACCCGTCAGCCCCGACCCGTCACTCCGGACGCGGCACGTGGGCCGTCTGCTCGCCGTCGTCGGGCGGGTGGACCGCCTGGGTCTCCCCGGACGGCCCTGACCGGCGCGGCACGTGCCGGGTCGAGGCGCTCCAGACCCCGAGGTCGGCCCACCCGGGCACGTCGGCCCGGGGGTCGTCGACGGCGACACCGCGGCGACGGGCCCGGCGCTCGCGGCGTCGGTCGGAGCGCGCCTCCGCGCGGCCCGCCGCGGCCTCGCGGTCGCGCCACGGGATGGACCGGTCCAGCGGGCCCTCGTCGACGAGGTCGCCCTCGTCGCCGTGGCGGGTGCGCCACCACACCTGGAGCAGCCCGGCCACGACCGCGCCGAGGGCGACGGTGGCCAGGGACATCAGCAGCGTCGGGCCGGCGGCCGGGCCGACGTCGGTCATGCGGCCGGACCCGACCGACCCTCCGGACACGGCGGCGAGGAAGGCCAGCGCGACCGCGGCGAGCAGCCCGGCACCGGCGGACCGAGCAGCCCCCACGGCGTAGGACCGGGTCGGGAAGCGTCGCAGGGTCGCGCGGCCGGCGTAGAGCCCGCACAGGACCGGGACCGCCAGCACCGCGAGCGCCCAGCCGGGGGCGGGGCCGTTGCCCGGCACGGCCGCCAGGACGGGCACCGCGGGGACCGGGCCGAGCACGACGCCCGAGGGCGCCACGACCGTGCCCGTGCCGAGGGCGAAGCCGGGCCCGAGGAGGTAGGAGGCGCCCCACCCGGCGAGGTTGGGGGCGAGGACGGCGACCAGGCCGACCGAGAAGAAGGCACCGGCCCCGTCGAGGTGGAGGCCGGCCAGGACGTTGGCCACCGACTGGCCGCGGACCGCCACCGCCAGGCCGGACAGGACGGCCCCGGCGGCGTACGTCGCGAGGAAGGCGACCAGGCCGCCGAAGAGGACGGCGCGGGCATGGGTGGGCAGGAGCGCGCGCAGCTCGGCGCGCAGGCCGGACCCGACGACCAGCCCGAGCCCGCCGGCCACTCCGGCCACGACGGCGCCGCCGAGGAACGCCCGCAGCGGGTCGGGCGCGGCCGCCGGTGTCGCGGCGAGGATCGCCGCGACGAGGGCGACGCTGGCGTAGGTGCCGCCGAGCACGACCGCGCCCAGACCGAGCGACATGAGGTCCTCGACCTCGGACGTCGCGCCGGCCCAGCGGCCGGCCCGGAAGGCGACGTAGGCGCAGAGCAGGCTCAGGCCGAGGGGCACCGCGGTGACCGTCGCCGCGCCGACCTGCAGGTGGGCCCCGTGGGCCAGGAGCCAGGCGTCGGCGCCGATGCGCAGGGCGGTGCGGGTGGTGCCGTGGGAGCCGCCGTCGGAGGAGAACCAGCCGACCAGCGCGACGCCCCAGAAGACCGCCAGCAGGATCGCCGGCGCCACCACGCCGGCCCAGGCCGCGCTCACGGCGAGCGCCCGCTGGCCCGGCTCGCTCGCGCGGCCACCACCGGACGAGCCGGACGAGCCGGCGCGGTCGCGTGGGGCGCGGGTCGGGCGGGAGAGCAGGTCGGTCATCGCCGACATCCTCTCCGCTCGCGCCGTCCCGGGCGGGCTCCCACGCCGCACCTCGCTGGATCCGGGCGGGATTCGCCGACCAGCAGAACCTAACTTCGGCTCACATTCGTCGTTGGACGCGTGGTCCCTGTCGCCTGCCGAGGAGCCCCCGTGCGCCTGCACCCCAGCCGTGCCACCAGCCGTGCCACCAGCCGTGCCACCCGCCGTGCCACCAGCCGTGCCACCCGCCGTCCCGGCCGCCGCTCCCTCGCGGTCCTCGCCGCCGGCTCGCTGGCCGCTCCCCTGCTCGTCCTGGCCGCCCAGGGCACGCCGGCCGCTGCCGGGGCCGAGCCGCGGGCGGTCGACAGCGCGCGCGCCGCGTCGTACTCCGGCTACCGGGCGACGATCACGCGCACCCGGCACGGCATCCCGCACGTCGTCGCCGACGACTGGGGCTCGCTGGGGTTCGGTCACGGCTACGCGACCGCGCAGACCAACCTGTGCAACCTGGCCGACACCCTGGTCACCGGTCGTGGCCAGCGCTCGAGGTGGTTCGGCCCCCACAGGAGGTACGACGACCAGGTCACGCTCAACGCGACCAACCTGCAGACCGACGCGCTGTTCACCGACATCCACAACCGCAAGGTCGTCGAGAAGCTGCTCGCGGACCCGAGGCGGGGGCCGGGCAAGCAGGCGCGCGCGATGGTGCGGGGCTACGTCGCGGGCGTGAACAAGTACATCCGCGACATCGGTGGCCGCACGAACGTGCCCGACCCGACCTGCCGCGGGAGGGGCTACATCCGGCCGGACGCGACCGCCCTCGACCTCTGGTACGGCGTCTACGCGGCCAACCTGCTCGCCTCCACCGGGGTCTTCGTCCCCCAGATCGTCGACGCCGCTCCCCCGACCGGGGCGGTCGCCCCGACCGCGGCCCTCACCTCCTTCGCCAAGGCGCCGACCGTGACCGACCGCGACGCGCTCCTCAAGGCGCTCGGCAAGGACCCGCGCGAGCCGTTCGGCTCCAACGCCACCGCGCTCGGGTCCGCCGCGACCTCGACCGGGCGGGGCATGGTGCTGGGCAACCCCCACTTCCCGTGGCGGGGCCGCTACCGCTTCGAGCAGGCGCAGCTGACGATCCCGGGCGTCTACGACGTGGCCGGGGCCAGCCTGATCGGCTCCCCGGTGATCAACATCGGCTGGAACCGCAACGTGGCCTGGAGCCACACGGTCAGCACGGCCTACCGCTTCACGCCGTACGAGTACAAGGTCCTCGGCAACCCGACGACCTACCTGACCGACTCCGGCCCCAAGGAGCTGGACCACCGGACCGTCTCGATCACCGTCAGGAAGCCCGGCGGCTCGCTCGGCAAGGTCAGCGAGGACCTCTACCGCACCGGTGAGGGCTACGTGCTGTCCGACCAGGCGACCTTCATGCCGTGGACGCCGGTGAGCTTCTTCGCGCTCAAGGACGCCAACGCCGAGCACCTGCGCACCGTCGACACGTTCCTCGACATGGGCAAGGCCCGCAACGTCCGCGACCTGCTGCACAAGCAGGACGTCGGCGGCGGCATGCCGTGGGTGAACACGACCGCGGCGGACCGCAACGGGGACGTCGTGTACGCCGACCACTCGGTCGTCCCGCACGTCACCAACGCACAGGTCAACCAGTGCGCCACGCCCACCGGGCAGGTGCTGTTCAACGTCGCCGGCCTCCCCGGCCTCGACGGCACCCGCGCCACCAGCGACTGCAAGTGGGGCACCGACGCCGACGCCAGCCGGCCCGGCATCTTCGGGCCGAAGAACCTGCCCGAGGCGTTCCGCAAGGACTGGGTCGCCAACGCCAACGACTCCTACTGGCTGCCCAACCCCAAGCAGCGGCTCGAGGGCTACGCGCGCATCATCGGCTGCGAGAAGTGCGAGCGGACCCTGCGGACGCGGATGGTCTACCACTACGTGCTCGACCGCCTGAAGCACGCCAAGGTCACCCCGCGCGCCCTGCGCGGCTTCGAGCACCAGAACCGCATCATGGGCGCGATCCTGGCCCGCCAGGACAACGACCTGGTCGACGTCTGCGAGGCGGCCGACGGCGGCGCGTCCTGCGACGTGCTCCGCACGTGGGACGGGCGCAGCGACCGCGACAGCGTGGGCACCCACATCTTCCAGGAGTTCATGCTCCGCGCGCTGGACGCCACGACGCCGATCTGGGAGGTGCCGTTCGACGCCAACGACCCGGTGAACACCCCGCGCAACCTCAACGAGAACAACCCCGAGGTCGTGCAGGCGATGAGCGACGCGCTGGCCTACCTCGCCTCGAAGATGGTCGCGCCGGCCACGCCGTGGGGCACGCTGCAGGTCGCCGGTGACGAGGGGGCTCCGCCGATCGGGCTCGGCGGCGGCGACGGCTTCGTCGGCAACGCCAACGTCACCTCGTCGCGGACCCCGGCGGCCAACAAGGACCACCTCGTCCCGGTCTCCTACGGCTCCTCGCACATCCAGGCGATCTCGTTCCTCGACGCCGGACGGGTGCTGGCGCGCACGATCCTGACCTACTCCCAGTCGACCGATCCCCGGTCGCGGTGGTCGGCGGACCAGACCCGGATGTTCGCGCGCAAGGAGTGGGTCGCCTTCCCGTTCACCCGCGCCCAGATCCGCGAGGACCGGGTGAGCCGGAGGACGGTGAGCGCCCCGCGCTGACGCCGGTCGACATCGGCGCCGATGCGGCACTCCGGCCCGTCGGGGGCCGACATCGGCGCCAGTGTCGGTCGTCCGCGGCTTGCGTCCCCCCGCGTTAGCGTGGCCCCATGACCCACCTCACCCGCGAGGACGCCGAGGCCCGTGACGCCGCCAGCCCGCTGCGCGGGCGGCGCGAGCTGTTCGACCTGCCCGACGGCGTCGTCTATCTGTGCGGCAACTCGCTGGGCGCCCTGCCCCGGCACGTGCCGGACCGGCTGGCGGCCGTCGTACGCCGGGAGTGGGGCAGCGAGCTGGTCCGGGGGTGGAACTCCGCCGACTGGACCCACCTCAACGCCCGCTGCGGGGCCCGCATCGCGCCGCTGATCGGCGCCGCCCCTGAGGACGTGACCGTGGGCGACTCCACCAGCGTCACGCTGTTCAAGGCGATGGTGGCCGCCGCGCGGCTGCGACCCGACCGGCGCGTGGTCGTGCTCGAGCCGACCACGTTCCCGACCGACGGCTACGTCGCCCAGGGCGTCGCGGCCTTGCTCGACCTCGAGCTGCGCTGGTGCGACCCGGCCGACCCGGCCGCGTCCCTCGACGAGGACGTCGCGGTCCTCGCCCTGACCCACGTGGACTTCCGTAGCGGCGCGATGTTCGACCTGCCCGGCCTGACCGCGGCCGCGCACGCCGTCGGCGCCGTCACGCTCTGGGACCTGTGCCATTCCACCGGCGCCGTGCCCGTCGACCTCGCCGCGGCCGACGCCGACCTCGCCGTCGGGTGCACCTACAAGTACCTCAACGGGGGCCCCGGCTCCCCCGCCTTCGTCTGGGCGGCCCCACGACTGCAGGACTCGTTGGACCAGCCGATCACCGGCTGGTGGGGCCACGCCGCACCGTTCGAGATGCACCGCGACTTCGAGCCCGCGCCCGGCATCCAGCGCATGGTCGTCGGCACCCCGCCCGTCCTGGCGCTGTCCGCCCTGGAGTCCGCGCTCGAGGTCTTCGACGGCGTCGCGACGGCCGACCTGCGGGCCGCCTCGCTGGCCCTGACCGACCACCTGGTCGAGCTGGTCGAGTCACGGGTCGACGGCTTCGAGCTGATCACCCCGCGCGAGCACGAGCGGCGCGGCAGCCAGGTCTCGTTCCGCCACCCCGACGCCTACGGCGTCGTGCAGGCGCTCATCGCCCGCGGGGTCGTGGGCGACTTCCGCACCCCCGACGTCGCCCGCTTCGGGGTCGCGCCGCTCTACGTCCGGCACGTCGACCTCTGGGACGCCGTCGAGCACCTGGTCACGGTGATGGAGAGCGAGGAGCACCTCGACCCGGCGTACGCCCGTCGTCTCGCGGTGACCTGACCCCGTGGCCGTCGTACCTGCGGGAGAACTGGCACTCCCCGAGCGAAGTTTCGCTCGGGGAGTGCCAAAGTCACTAGGTACCTAGTGAAACTGAACCCAGCGGGTCACAGGCTCTCGAGGATCTCCCGCATCAGCTGAGCGGTCTCCGACGGCGTCTTGCCGACCTTGACCCCGGCGGCCTCGAGGGCCTCCTTCTTGGCCTCGGCGGTGCCGGAGGAGCCGGAGACGATGGCGCCGGCGTGGCCCATCGTCTTGCCCTCGGGGGCGGTGAAGCCGGCGACGTAGCCGACGACCGGCTTGGTCACGTGGGCCTTGATGTAGTCCGCGGCCCGCTCCTCGGCGTCGCCACCGATCTCGCCGATCATCACGATCGCCTTGGTGTCGGGGTCGTTCTCGAAGGCCTCGAGGGCATCGATGTGCGTGGTGCCGATGACCGGGTCGCCGCCGATGCCGATGGCGGTGGTGAAGCCGTGGTCACGCAGCTCGAACATCATCTGGTAGGTCAGCGTGCCCGACTTGGACACCAGGCCGACCGGGCCCTTGCCCGCGATCGTGTGCGGCGTGATGCCGGCCAGCGACTCCTCCGGCGTGATGATGCCGGGGCAGTTCGGGCCGATCATGCGGGTGCTCTTGCCCTCGAGGTAGGCGAAGACCTCGGCGGTGTCCTGCACCGGGACGCCCTCGGTGATCACGACGAGGAGCTCGATGCCCGCGTCGATGGCCTCGATGCAGGCGTCCTTGGTGAACGCCGGGGGCACGAAGACGACCGACACGTTGGCGCCGGTCTCCTTCATCGCCTCCTCGACGGAGCCGAAGACCGGGAGGTCCTTGCCGCCGAGCTCGACGTTGGTGCCGGCCTTGCGGGCGTTGACGCCGCCGACGATGTTCGAGCCGGACTCGACCATCAAGGTGGTGTGCTTCGACCCCATGCCGCCCGTCATGCCCTGGACGATGATCTTGGAGTCCTTGTTGAGGTAGATCGACATTCTCTGCGGCCCTTACTTGTTCGCCAGCTCGGCGGCCTTGTCGGCCGCGCCGTCCATGGTGTCCACCACTGTCACGAGCGGGTGGTTGAGCTCCTCGAGGATCGCTCGCCCCTTGTCGACGTTGTTGCCGTCGAGGCGTACGACGAGCGGCTTGTTCTCCTCGTCGCCGAGGATCTCCAGCGCGCCCTTGATGCCGTTGGCGACCTCGTCGCAGGCGGTGATGCCGCCGAAGACGTTGACGAACACCGCTTTGACCTGCGGGTCGTTGAGGATCACGTCGAGACCGTCGGCCATCACCTGGGCGTTGGCACCGCCGCCGATGTCGAGGAAGTTGGCCGGCTTGACCCCGCCGTGCTTCTCACCGGCGTAGGCCACGACGTCGAGGGTGCTCATCACCAGGCCGGCGCCGTTGCCGATGATGCCGACCTGGCCGTCGAGCTTGACGTAGTTCAGGCCCTTGTCCTTGGCCTTCGCCTCCAGCGGGTCGGTCTCCTCGCGGATCTCGAAGCCGGCGTGGTCCTCGTGGCGGAAGTCGGCGTTGTCGTCGAGCGACACCTTGCCGTCGAGCGCCTCGAGCTTGTCGCCCTCGAGGCGGGCCAGCGGGTTGACCTCGACCAGGGTGGCGTCCTCCTCGACGAAGACCTTCCACAGGGCCTTGACCATGTCGACGGCCTGGTCGCGCAGCTCGGCCGGGAAGCCGGCCTCGTCGACGATCTCCTGGGCCTTGGCGTCGTCGACACCGGTGCCGGCGTCGATCGCGATCTTCTTCACCGCGTCGGGGTTGGTCTTGGCGACCTCCTCGATCTCCACGCCGCCCTCGACGCTGGCGATGCAGAGGTAGGAGCGGTTGGAGCGGTCGAGCAGGAACGAGAAGTAGTACTCCTCCACCGGCGGGGTGGCCGGGGTGACCAGCACCCGGTTGACCGGGAGGTCCTTGATGGTCAGCGCGAGGATCTGCTCGGCGTGGGCCTTGGCCTCGTCGGGGGTCTTGGCGATCTTGACGCCACCCGCCTTGCCGCGGCCACCGGCCTTCACCTGGGCCTTGATGACGGTGACGCCACCGATCTCCTCCGCGGCGGCCTTCGCGTCGTCGGCGGTCGTCACGACCTTCCCGAGCGTGGTCGTCACGCCGTGCTTGGCGAAGAGCTCCTTCGCTTGGTACTCCATCAGGTCCACGAGGTCTGCCTCTGTTCGTCAGTGTTCGTCAGTGTTCAGATGTGGGCCCGGAGCGGTCACGCCGGTGTCCGGGCCGTCTCCGACCCTAGCGCCGGGGGTCGGCCCGGGCACAGGCCTCCCCGGCAACCCCGACGCATCTCACACCGCCGCCCGACCCGGCCGGGCCCCGCCGGGACACCTGCCCGCCCGCAGGAGGTATCAATCGCGGGCAGCTGGGAAAATCTGCTCCAGCGTCCGCGCAGGTCGAGCCGCCCGCCGGGCCGGGCGTGCGCCCTGCGGACCGACCCGCCCGGACAGCTCGACGGGGGCCCGGCCTCCGGACCCCCGTCGCGTCGTACGTCGTCGCTCGCCGCTCAGGCGTGGCGCAGCGCCGTGCGCAGGTCCTTGTTGAGCTGGGAGATCACGTCGAGCGGGATCTCCTTGGGGCAGGCCGCGGCACACTCGCCGATGTTGGTGCAGCCGCCGAAGCCCTCCTCGTCGTGCTGGGCGACCATGCCCAGCACCCTCGTGTCACGCTCGGCCTGGCCCTGCGGGAGCTCGCCGAGGTGGGTGATCTTGGCGCCGAGGAACAGCGAGGCCGAGGCGTTGGGGCACGCCGCGACGCAGGCGCCGCACCCGATGCAGGTGGCGGCGTCGAACGCACGGTCGGCATGGGGCTTGGGCACGGGGGTCGAGTGGGCGTCCGGAGCGGCACCGGTGTTGACCGAGACGTAGCCGCCGGCCTGGATCATTCGGTCGAACGAGCCGCGGTCGACGCACAGGTCCTTGATCACCGGGAACGCCTCGGCCCGCCAGGGCTCGATGGTGATCGTGTCGCCGTCCTTGAACGACCGCATGTGCAGCTGGCAGGTCGTGGTGACCTCGGGGCCGTGGGCCTTGCCGTTGATCATCAGGCCGCACATGCCGCAGATGCCCTCGCGGCAGTCGCTGTCGAAGGCCACCGGCTCCTCGCCGTTGGTGTTGAGCTGCTCGTTGAGGACGTCGAGCATCTCGAGGAACGACATGTCCTCGGACACGTCGTCGACCTCGTAGGTGTGCATCGAGCCCTTCGTGGCGGCGTCGGGCTGACGCCAGATCTTGAGAGTGAGTCTCACTTGTAGCTCCGCTGCTTCATCTCGACGAACTCGTAGACCAGGTCCTCCTTGTGGAGGATCGGCATCCCCATGCGCGCGTCGGCGGGTCCGCCGTCGGCGCTCTCGCTGGTGTCCGGCACGAACTCCCAGGCCGCGACGTAGGCGTACTCGTCGTCGTGGCGCAGGGCCTCGCCGTCCTCGGTCTGCGACTCGGCCCGGAAGTGGCCGCCGCAGGACTCACGCCGATTGAGCGCGTCGATGCACATGAGCTCGCCGAGCTCCATGAAGTCCGCGACGCGACCCGCCCTCTCCAGGGACTGGTTGAGGGTGTCGGCGGCGCCGAGCACCTTGACGTTGTTCCAGAAGTCGGCGCGCAGGGTGCGGATGAGGTCGATCGCCTTCTTGAGGCCGTCCTCGGTGCGCTCCATGCCGCAGAACTCCCACATGATGTTGCCCAGCTCGCGGTGGTAGCTGTCGACGCTGCGGGTGCCGTTGATCGACAGGAAGCGGTTGATCCGCTCCTCCACCGACCGGCGCGCCTCGGCGACCGCGGGGTGGCTCTCGTCGATCTTCTCGAACGGCCCGTCGGCGAGGTAGTCGCGGATCGTGTTGGGCAGCACGAAGTAGCCGTCGGCCAGGCCCTGCATCAGCGCGGAGGCGCCGAGCCGGTTGGCCCCGTGGTCGGAGAAGTTGGCCTCACCGGCGACGAACAGGCCCTTGATCGAGGACTGCAGGTCGTAGTCGACCCACAGACCGCCCATCACGTAGTGCACGGCGGGGTAGATCCGCATCGGCGTCTCGTAGGGGTCCTCGCCGGTGATGCGGGCGTACATGTCGAAGAGGTTGCCGTACTTCGCCTCGACGGCCGGGCGGCCCATGCGCTGGATCGCGTCGGCGAAGTCGAGGTAGACCCCGCGGCGCACCCCCTCGACCTCGGGACCGACACCGCGGCCCTCGTCGCACATGTTCTTGGCCTGGCGAGAGGCGATGTCGCGCGGCACCAGGTTGCCGAACGAGGGGTAGATCCGCTCCAGGTAGTAGTCGCGGTCCTCCTCGGGGATCTCGCGGGGGTCCTTGTCGCAGTCGGCGGCGTTCTTCGGCACCCAGATGCGGCCGTCGTTGCGCAGCGACTCGCTCATCAAGGTCAGCTTGGACTGGTGCGAGCCCGAGACCGGGATGCACGTCGGGTGGATCTGCGTGTAGCAGGGGTTGGCCATGTAGGCGCCCTTGCGGTGCGCACGCCACGACGCGGTGACGTTGGAGCCCATCGCGTTGGTGGAGAGGAAGAAGACGTTGCCGTAGCCACCGGAGGCCAGGACGACCACGTCGGCCAGGTGGGTCTCGATCTCGCCGGTCACCAGGTCACGGGCGATGATGCCGCGCGCGGTGCCGTCGACCACGATCAGCTCGAGCATCTCGTGGCGGGAGTACGTCGTCACCGTGCCGGCCGCGACCTGCCGCTCGAGCGCCTGGTAGGCACCGATCAGCAGCTGCTGGCCCGTCTGGCCCCGGGCGTAGAAGGTGCGGGACACCTGGACGCCACCGAACGAGCGGTTGTCGAGCAGGCCGCCGTACTCCCTGGCGAACGGGACGCCCTGCGCGACGCACTGGTCGATGATGTTCGCGCTGACCTCGGCCAGGCGGTAGACGTTGGACTCGCGGCTGCGGTAGTCCCCGCCCTTCACCGTGTCGTAGAACAGGCGGTAGACGGAGTCGCCGTCGCCCTTGTAGTTCTTGGCCGCGTTGATGCCGCCCTGGGCGGCGATCGAGTGGGCCCGGCGCGGGGAGTCCTGGTAGAAGAAGGACTTCACCTCGTAGCCCTGCTCGCCCATCGTGGCCGCCGCAGCGCCACCGGCCAGGCCGGTGCCCACGACGATCACGCTGAGCTTGCGACGGTTGGCCGGGTTGACCAGGCGGTTGTCGAACTGGTGCTTGGTCCAGCGCTCGGCGATCGGGCCGGCCGGCGCCTTGGTGTCGGCGACCGGGGTGCCCTCGAGGAAGTAACCCTCGGCGTCCCCCGAGCCCGGACGGGTCTGGTGGTCAGTCATGCGTTGCTCCCGGGTCTGGGTCGGTCAGTCGACGATGCCGAACAGGACGGACAGGGGGACGAGCGCGAACCCGCCGGCGACGACGGTCGCGAGGGCGTAGCCGAGCAGGTTCCAGCGGCGCTGCTTCTCCACCGTGCCAGTCAGGCCCAAGGTCTGGGCGGCACTGAACACGCCGTGGCGCAGGTGCATCGCCAGGGCGACCATCGCGGCCAGGTAGATCACCGCGACCCACCACTGCTCGGGCTGGAAGGCGTTGACCAGCCGCTGGTAGGGGCTGTCGGAGTCGCCGCCCGGGGTCACGGTGCGGGTGGTGAAGTTGAGGATGTGGAACACGATGAAGAGCAGCAGCGCCGTGCCGCCCCACCGCATCGTGCGGCTGGACCAGGACGCCTGGACCGCCTTCTGGACGACGTAGCGCTGGGGACGCGCGCCGCGCGCACGGGCCCACAGCTTGTACGCCGCGGTCGCGTGGACGGCGACCGAGACCAGGAGCACGACACGGATGATCCACAGCAGGCCGGCGTGCGGGAGGATCGGCTGACCGATCTCGCGCAGGTGCTCGGCGTAGCCGTCGAAGGACGCCTGGCCGGCGAAGACCTTGAGGTTGCCGTACATGTGGAGCAGCACGTAGGCGACGAAGACCAGGCCGGTCAGCGCCATTGCCAGCTTCCAGACGATCGTGGAGGACCGCGCCCGAGCGGCCGGGGACTTGGTGGTGGTCGTCACTCTCGACAGGTTAGTGCGAGGGTGCCGCACTGCGGAGCACCTGGGGTGTGTGAGATCTCGCACCGATCCGTCCTCGACACCGCGCCACCGCCCGTCTTGTCGTCAACCGCGGGACTCGAAGCGCCCGGATCGGGGACAATCGGGGGGTGAGCCCCACCGCTGCCCGACCCGCGCGCCGACGCGTGCCGCTGGCGGTCGCCTCCGTCGCGTGCGCGGCGCTGGCCCTGGCGGCCGCCGGCCCCAGCGCCACGGCGTCACCGGGCGAGGACTCCTCCGGCGCCGGGCTCGCGACGACGGGCGGCGCAGGCCCCAGCGCGTACGCCGGCACGACCCGCCAGGCGCGCGAGGCCAACGCCGCCATCGCCAAGCTCGCGGCGAGCGCCGAGGACGCGGCCAAGAAGCTCGCCAAGGACGCGTGGGTGCTGCCGGTCTCGGGCTACCGCCTGACCGCGCGGTTCGGGCAGTGCAGCGGCCTGTGGTCGCACTGCCACACCGGCCTCGACTTCGCCGCCCCCTCCGGGACCCCGATCAAGGCTGTGGCCGGCGGCACCATCACCCAGGTCGGCTGGGCCGGCGCCTACGGCAACCGGACCGTCGAGACGCTCAAGGACGGCACCGAGCTGTGGTACTGCCACCAGTCGGCGATCGGGGTCCGCCCGGGGCAGACGGTGTTCTCCGGCCAGGAGATCGGGCTGGTCGGCGCCACCGGCAACACCACCGGCCCCCACCTGCACCTCGAGGTCCGCCCCGGCGCCGGCGACCCCGTCGACCCCTACCAGGCGCTGGTCTTCCACGGCGTCACGCCGTAGCCCCGCCCGGCCACCTCGGCAACCGCGCGCGTGTCGGGCTCAGAGCTTCTCGACCGGCGCGTAGCGCAGGAGGAGCCGCTTGACCCCGTCGGAGCCGAAGTCGATCGAGGCGACCGCCTTGTCGGCCGCGCCCTCGACGGCCACGACCGTGCCCATGCCGAACGAGTCGTGGGTGACCCGGTCCCCCGGCGAGAGGCTGGGGACCTCGCGCTTCTGGCCCCGGGCCTCGGCGTCGGCCTTGGCGCTGGCGCTGCCGAAGCGGCGGGTCGGCAGCTGCGGCATGACCGACCGGTTCCACGAGGACTGCTCGGCGGCGGTGCGCCGCCAGTCCATGACCTCGTCGGGGAGCTCGTCGAGGAACCGCGAGGCGGGGTTGTGGGCCGGTGCGCCCCAGGCGGAGCGGACCAGGGCGCGGGAGACGTAGAGGCGCTGCTCGGCGCGGGTGAGGCCGACGTAGGCCAGCCGGCGCTCCTCCTCGAGCTCGGTGCGGTCGCCCAGCGAGCGCTGGTGGGGGAAGACGCCGTCCTCGAGCCCGGTCAGGAAGACGACGGGGAACTCCAGCCCCTTGGCGGTGTGCAGGGTCATCAACGTGACGACCCCGAGGCTCTCGTCGTCCTGGTCGGGGATCTGGTCGGAGTCGGCCACCAGGGAGACGCGCTCGAGGAACTCGGGCACGCCGGGGCGCGCCGGAGTCAGGTCGGCCGGGTCGTCGGAGGGCGGCGGGACCGGCTCGTCGGCGAACTCGCGCGCCACGGCGACCAACTCGGCGAGGTTGTCCAGCCGGGTCTCGTCCTGGGGGTCCTCGGACTCCTCCAGCGCGGCGAGGTAGCCGCTGCGCGCCAGCGTCGCCTCGAGCACGACGTCGGCCCGCTCCCCCGCGTCGACCATCGACTGGAGCTCCTCGACCATCGCGACGAAGCCCGCGATGCAGGTCACCGAGCGGGTCGCGATGCCGGGGGCGTCCTCGGCGTGCTGCAGGGCCTCGAAGAAGGTCGTGCCGTCGCGACGGGCCATCGCCTCGACGCAGGCGATCGCCCGGTCGCCGATGCCGCGCTTGGGCTCGTTGACCACCCGGCGCAGGCTGATCTCGTCGTCGGTGTTGGCCAGCATGCGGAGGTAGGCGATCGCGTCGCGGACCTCCTTGCGCTCGTAGAAGCGCACCCCACCGACGACCTTGTAGGGCATGCCGGTGCGGATGAACACCTCCTCGAACACGCGGGACTGTGCGTTGGTGCGGTAGAACACCGCGACGTCGCCGGGCCTGGCCGCCTTGGCGTCGGTGAGGGTGTCGATCTCCTTGGCGACGAACCGCGCCTCGTCGTGCTCGTCGTCGGCGACGTAGCCCACGATGGGCTCGCCGCGGCCCTGGTCGGACCAGAGGTTCTTGGGCTTGCGGCCCTGGTTGCGGCTGATCACCGCGTTGGCGGCGCTGAGGATGTTCTGGGTCGAGCGGTAGTTCTGCTCGAGCAGGATCGTGCGCGACTGGGGGAAGTCCTCCTCGAAGTCGAGGATGTTGCGGATGTTGGCCCCGCGGAAGGCGTAGATCGACTGGTCGGCGTCGCCGACGACCATGAGCTCGGCCGGCCCGACGGCGTCGGGGTCCGAGCCGGCGTCGTACGCCGACGGGTCCTCGGCGCAGAGCTCGCGGACGAGGGCGTACTGCGCGTGGTTGGTGTCCTGGTACTCGTCGACGAGCACGTGGCGGAAGCGTCGCCGGTAGGTCTCACGCACGTCGGGGAACGCCTGGAGCAGGTGGACCGTCGTCATGATGAGGTCGTCGAAGTCCATGGCGTTGGCCGACTTGAGCCGCTGCTGGTAGAGCGAGTAGGCCTCGGCGTAGGTGCGCTCCAGGTCGTTGTCGGCCCGGGCGGCGGCGGACTCGTGGTCGACCAGGTCGTTCTTGTGGTTGGACACCCAGTGCAGGACCGCGTTGGGCGGGTAGCGCTTGGGGTCGAGCTCGAGGTCCTTGCACACCAGCGCCATGAGCCGCTTCTGGTCGGCGGCGTCGTAGATCGAGAACCCGGACTTGTAGCCGAAGCGCTCGACCTCCTTGCGCAGGATGCGCACGCACGCGGAGTGGAAGGTCGAGACCCACATGATCTTGGCGCGCCCGCCGACCAGGTCCTCGACCCGGGCGCGCATCTCGGCGGCGGCCTTGTTGGTGAAGGTGATCGCCAGGATCGAGCCGGGGTGGGCCTTGCGCTCGGAGATCAGCCAGGCGATGCGGCGGGTGAGCACGCGGGTCTTGCCCGAGCCGGCGCCGGCGACGACCAGCAGCGGCGCGCCCTCGTGGACGACTGCCTCCCGCTGGGGCTCGTTGAGCCCCTCCAGCAGCTGGTCGGCGGTGACCCGGGGCCTGCGGCGCGGCCGCTCCTCGAGGTCGGACCCGGCGTCGGACGCCGGGAACAGCGCATCGGCGTCGGGATCCGTGAGGGACTGCCTCGCCGAGTCGGACCGGGCTGGGATGGGGAATGAAGTCATGTCCGGCTCAGCCTATGTCGCTGCGCCGACAGGTCGGCGCAGGTGTCAGCGCCCGTCGGCGGAGAAGTGCATCGGGTCGTGGACGGTCGAGAACGTCCCGCCCCAGGTCCAGCCGACCGCGGAGAAGGCACGGGTCACCGGCCCTCCCGGGAGCACCATGCCGGGACGTCGCCAGGAGCGGTCGAGGTACGACGACGCGAGCTCGGGCAGCACCAGGTCGGAGCCGTCGCGGGTGTAGGGGTTCATGAACGGGTCGACGTCGACGGCCAGCCCGTAGGCGTGCGCGGACCACGAGGTCGAGCCCCGCGTCGCGCGGCAGGCGTAGGCGGCGGTGTTGTTGCCGTCGCCGGTCGGCGGTGCGACGAGGTCGGCCTGGGTCACCACCCGCATCTGCTCGATCGGGAACCGCGCGGCGAACAGCCGCCGGAACACCTCGACGACCTCGCCCGCGACGTCGGCGCGGACCACCAGCTGCCCCGTGTGGAGCTCCCCGTCGAACCCGTGGAAGGCCAGGTCCAGCAGCCGCAGGTCCCCCAGCGCCACGGGGCAGCCCGGGGACCAGGCGAGCTCGAGCCGTCGCGCCAGCGCAGGGGTCATCGTCCGCGAGGAGGAGTGGAACCGTCCGTCGGTGGGCCCGGGGAGGGCGTCGGTGGTGGCCAGGCGGCGCACCCTGAGCTCCGGCGGGGTGGGGCGTACGACGCCGAAGCCGTCCGGCCGGCGCGGGAGCACGTGGGCGCCGACCTGCCAGGTGTCGAGGACGGGTCGCCGGGTCGGGGTCGTGCGCGAGGGTCGCGAGGTCGCGGACGTGGCGGGAGGCCGGTGCGACGGGCGCGGCGCGGCGGAAGAGGGGGAGCTCGACGTGGCCGTGCGGGGCTCGAGCGGCGACCCGGAGCCGCAGGCCGCCAGGACGAGCGCCAGGCCGAGGCCGGGGAGGGCGAGGGCGGCCCGGCGCATCGGGGCTACCAGGCCAGGGCGATGACCGCGTTGACCAGCTCGAGCCCGACCAGGCCCCAGAACAGGCCGGTGGGGATGCTCGGCTTGCGCCGGTTGGCGTGGGCCAGGCCCACGACGACCAGGGCGACGAGCAGCTTGATGCCGATCTTGACGTGGTTGACGGCCTCGTCGCCGGACTCCAGCACGCCGACGAGGAGCAGGCCGGTGACGAGCTGGGTGGTCGCCCCGTGGGCGATGACCGCGTCGACGACCTTGGTGGGCCGGTTGAGCTGGCGCAGCAGGCCGAACGCCACGGCCGCGAGGCCGAGGAGGTGGAACACCAGCAGGACGGCCTCGAGGATCTTCACGGCGTCAGCGTAGCCAGCGGCGCAGCAGCCCCGGAGCGGTGGTGGGGGCTTCCACGGCCGCCGACACGGCGCGCACCGCGCGGGGCTGGTGCCGCGCGACCTCGGCGCGGGCGCCGCGGGTCTGCTCGGGCACGACGTCGGCGAAGACGGGCGGGAGGTAGCGCAGCATCAGGGTGGACCAGGTGAGGTGGGTCAGGACCGGCGCCTGGAGCCCGTTGCTGGCGCGTCGCTGGGCCCCCCAGAGCAGGCCCATGAGGCCGGCTGCGAAGACCAGCATCGGGTTGCGCGTCGGGATCGTGGCGACCATGTAGACACCGGTGCTGGTCAGCGTGGGGTGCAGGTCCTGCAGGGCGGCGTAGACCGCGCCGCGGAAGAAGATCTCCTCGGCGACCCCGTTGGACAGGGTGGTGAGGTAGAGCAGCTTCTCGTCGCCCTCGTCGGCGAACTGGAGGACGGTGGCAACCGCCTTGCCCAGCGGCGGCACGAGCTTGACGACGTGGGCGCCGACGTAGAAGACGCCGAAGGCACCCGCGCCGGTGAGGATCGGGGTGATGATCGGGCGATTGAGCGACCGGTCCTGCAGCTGGATCCAGCCCAGGTGGAGGGGGCCGGAGGCCAGCCCCCCGGCGGTGTAGATGCCGGCGGTGGCGAGCGTGGCGCCGTAGAACGCCTTCGAGCCGGGCTTGGTGCTCAGGCCGTAGCCGAGCAGGCCCGCACCGACCAGGGACGTGCCGGCGACCACCCGGCGCCGGTGCCGGCGTACGGCGTCGGACTCCTCGTGCCGGATCGGCACCTTGTAGGACAGGGACATCGGGAGCTTGGCGCGCAGGCGCGCCTTCCACCCGCTGGCCTGGGCGAGCTCGCGCTCGCGCTCCTCGAAGGCCTCCCCGATCGCCTCGTCGAAGGTGCGCAGGTCCAGCGGGACCAGCCGCTCGAGCGTGTGGTCGTTGACCACGACCTCGTTGACCATCGAGTCGACCAGGGAGCGGCCGGCGGCGGTATCGACGTCGGTGACCAGGTTGAGCCAGTGCGAGGACAGGTGGGGCGAGAGGACGGGGACCGGCAGGACGAGGATGGTGCGGCCCTGGTGGCGTGCGACGCGGCGCATCATCTCGGCGTAGGACAGCACGTCGGGGCCGCCCACCTCGAGCGGTCGGCCGGAGGTCTCGGGCACGTCGAGGACGGCGACGAGGTAGCGGACGACGTCGCTCAGGGCGACCGGCTGGGTGCGCGTCCTGACCCAGCGCGGGGTGATCATCATCGGGAGCCGCTCGACGAGCTGGCGGGTCATCTCCCACGACAGCCCGTCGTGGCCGATGACGATGCCGGCCCGCAGCGAGGTGACGGGCACCCCGGCGTCGCCGAGGTGCTTCTCCACCTCGCGACGGCTGCGCAGGTGGGCCGAGAGGATGTCCTCGTCGGAGCCGAGGCCGCCGAGGTAGACGATGCGCCGGACCCCGGCCTCGGCCGCCGCCCGGCCGAACGCCTGGGCCGCCTCGCGGTCGAGCCGCTCGAAGTCGGGCGAGTCCAGCGAGTGCACGAGGTAGTACGCCGCGTCGACGCCCTTGAGCGCGTCGGTGAGCGTCGAGGCGTCGTGGACGTCGCCGAACACCGCCTCACCCGGCCCCGAGTAGGTCTCGGGGTGGCGGGTCATCGCGCGCACCTCGTAGCCCTTGTCCTCCAGCGCGGGGCACAGGCGCCGGCCGACGAAGCCGGTCGCGCCGGCGACCAGGACGGTGCGGATCTGGTCGGTGGACTGGTGCGCGCTCCCCGGACTCATGGCCTCACGCTAGTGGGAGGCGGCAACCGCTCGACCGGGCCGGGCAGGCGTGAGGTCTCAGAGCAGACGGCGGTCGCTGGCCCAGCGGGTGAGCTCGTGACGCGAGGACAGCTGGAGCTTGCGCAGGACGCTGGAGACGTGGGTCTCGACGGTCTTGACCGAGATGAACAACTCGGAGGCGACCTCCTTGTAGGCATAGCCCCGCGCGATCAGCCGCATCACCTCGCGCTCCCGCTCGGTGAGCCGGTCGAGGTCCTCGTCGACCTGGGCGACGGCGATCGAGCCGGCGAAGGCGTCCAGCACGAAGCCGGCCAGGCGCGGCGAGAACACCGCGTCGCCGATCGAGACCCGGTCGATGGCGTCGACCAGCTCGGGCCCGGTGATGGTCTTGGTGACGTAGCCCCGGGCGCCGCCCCGGATCGTGCCGATCACGTCCTCGGCCGCGTCGGAGACCGACAGCGCCAGGAAGCGGGTGTCCGGGCAGCGCGGCGCGGCGCGGCGCATCACCTCGACTCCCCCGCCGCCGGGCAGGTGCACGTCGAGCAGCACGACGTCGGGCTGGTGGGCGCGGACCTGCTCGACCGCGGAGTCGACGTCCTCGGCCTCGGCGACCACCGTCACGCGAGCGGGGTACGACGCGAGCTCGGCCCGCACACCGGAGCGGAACATGGCGTGGTCGTCGACGACCACCACGGTCACCGGGCTCATCGGGTCTCCTCCTGGTCGTGGGCCTGCTCGGGAACCTGCTGCTGGGGCTGGGTGCGGACCGGCATCGAGAGCCGGACCTCGGTGCCACCCTCGGGGGAACTGCGGACCTCGGCGCTGCCGCCGTGGCGCTCCATGCGGCCGATGACGCTGCCCCGGACACCCTGCCGGTCCTGGGGCACGGCCGCCAGGTCGAACCCCCGGCCCCGGTCGCGGACGAACACCTCCACGTGGTCGCCGGCCATCTCGGCGTAGACGTCGACCCGCGGTGCACCGGAGTGGCGCACGGCGTTGAGCACGGCCTCGCGGGTCGCGCCGACCAGCGGGACGAGCTCGGCCGTCGTGGGCCGGTCGCCCACCGTGACGACCTCGACCGGCACGCCGTGCAGGTCCTCGGCCTCGGCCGCCACCGCACTCAGCGAGGCGGCGAGCGTGCCCTCGGGAGCCGCCTGGTCGCCGTACAGCCACTGCCGGAGGTCGCGCTCCTGCGCGCGGGCGAGGCGGGCGACCGTCGGCGGGTCCCCGGAGCTGCGCTGGATCATCGCGAGGGTCTGGAGCACGGAGTCGTGCAGGTGCGCGGCGACGTCCGCCCGCTCCTGGGTGCGGATGCGCTCGGCGCGCTCGTCGGTGAGCTCGGAGGCCAGGCTGAACAGCCACGGGCCGAGCACGATCGCCAGGCCTCCCATGCCGAGGATCCCGGCGACCACCATGTCGCGGGCGACGGTGACCTGGCCGGACTGGGCGGCGAAGATGACCAGCGCCGTGACCAGCAGGCCGGCCCCGGCGACCAGGCGCGCCCAGGCCGCGGCGCCGCCGCTGCCGAGCAGGATGCGGGCGATCCCGACGCGCTCGCCCGCGTGGCGCCACCGCTCGCGCTGGGCCTCGTCGGCCTGCAGCCAGAGGACGGAGACACCAAGGACGGCGAAGGCGCCGGGCCAGAGCAGGTGCAGGCTGCCGGTCGCGACGTCGGTGAGCCCGGCGACGCCGAAGACCACCGCGGCCAGCGCGAGGAGGATGCCGGTGTCGCGGCGACGTGAGTCGGGGCGCCCCGGTCGCAGGCCCCTGCGGGTGGCGGACTCGAGACCCGGGCTGGAGGGCTCGGGCCGGTTGTCCATCGGCAGCATCACCCACAGCGCCAGGTAGAGCACGAGCCCGAACGCCGCCAGCGTGGAGAGCACGAAGAAGCCGCGGACCAGCACCGGGTCGACGCCCAGGTGCTCCGCGAGCCCCCCGGCCACGCCGCCGAGGTAGCTGTCGCGACGGCTGCGGTGCGCCTTGCGCGGCACCCACACCGGCGAGCCCGCCGAGCCCGCCGGGCCGGAGGCCGGGGGCTGGTGGGTGGTCTGGCTCGTCTGCTCCATCGGCTCAATCGTCGCAGAGCGCGAGCCCCTGACCCATGAGTGGCGACCCTGACCTCACCCTGAGTCCGTGGCATCCTCCCCCGGGCAGGATCAGGGGCGTCACCGATGGTGCGCACGCGTAGGGAAGGGCCACGGTGGAGCCATGAACGAGACGGTCACCCCTCCTCCCCCCTCGCCGCCCGGCACCCCGCCTCCCCCGCCGCCGGGCGACCGGTCGGGCCCTCCGCCCGGTCCGGGTGGGGACGGACCGCGCGACGGGATGAACACCGCGGCGCTCGGCGACTACCGGGCGCTGCGCCGCAGCGTCACCGAGCGCAAGGTCGCGGGCGTCGCGGGCGGGCTGGCCCGCCACCTCGACGTCGACCCGCTGCTCGTGCGGGTGATCTTCGTCGTCCTGACGTTCTTCGGCGGCTCGGGCATCCTGCTGTACGCCGCGCTGTGGCTGCTGGTGCCCGACGAGCGGGACGGCCACGTGGTGGTGCCGAGCGACGACTCCACGCGCAACGTCCTGGTGATCGTCGCCCTCGTCGTCGCCGCGCTGATCGCCCTGACCACGGGGGTCGGCGGGGACAGCGGCGGCGTGTGGTTCCTCGGCGTGCTCGCGGTCGGTGCACTGGCCTTCCACCTCGTCCGGCAGTCGCGGCGCGAGCAGCGGGCGACCTGGACCGGTGCGACCGGTGCACCCGGGGTGACCGGTGCGGGCGGTCCTGAGCAGCCGTCGTACGACGCCCCGGCTCCCGCCTTCACCGGCCGCTACGACCGGGCGACGGGCACCTGGCGCCCCGCGCCGGCGTACCCCCCGGCGCGCCGGCGCCGCGGCCCCCTGCTGTTCATGCCGACGCTCGCCCTGGTGGCGCTCGGTCTCGGTGTGCTGGGGCTGCTCGACAGCAACGGCCACGCCGTGCCCGACGCGGGCTACGCCGCCCTCGCCCTGGCGATCGTGGGCGGGATGCTCGTGGTCGGCTCGTTCTTCGGGCGGGCCGGTGGGCTGGTCCTGCTCGGTCTGGTCTCCCTCGTCGCGCTCGGTGCGACCGCGGTCGGCGAGCCGACCTACCACGGCTCGCGCGACGTCACGGTCCGCCCGACCACGACGAGCCAGCTGAGGTCGAGCTACTCGGTCCCCGCCGGCCGCATCGAGATCGACCTCACCGACCTGAGCGAGCCGTCGGCCCTGGCGGGCCGCACGATCAGCGCCGACGTCAACGCCGGCGAGATCGTGGTGATCGTGCCGGGCGACGTCGACGTCGACGTGGACGCCGAGGTCCGCTACGGCGGCGCGATCGACACCCCCGACGGCCTGACCCACGACGGGTGGGGCACCGACGTGCGGCGCACCTACGAGGGCCCGCCGAGCGTCACCGGCGCTCCGCTGACGCTCCACCTGGACGCGGCCTTCGGCCACATCGACGTGAGGAGGGGCTGACATGCCCGAGCACGAGGAGACCACCCCGCTCGAGGCCGAGGACACGACCGTCCTCGGGCAGTGGCAGAGCCACGAGGTCGAGCCGGACGACGAGCGGCACCCCGGCTTCCACCCGCTGCAGACCGGCTACCTGGTGGTGGGGCTGCTCGCCGTCGGCGTCGCCCTGCTGTGGCTGCTCACCGACCAGGGGGTGATGCAGGTCGGGGACGGCGGCGTCGCCTTCTCGATCGTCCTGGTCATCGCCGGGGCGGTCGGCCTGGTCGCCAGCCTGGGCAGGGCCCTGCGCAGAAACTGAGACGCGCGGGAAGCACGTCCTTCCTAGCCTGGTGCGGTGCGGCCACGACATCTCGACGACCCCGGTCCCGCGGACTCCCGCGGGCCGGGGTCGTACCTCTTCTGGCTGGCCCGCCGCCAGTGGCAGAGCCTCGCGGCCGGCATGGCGTACGGCGTGGTGTGGATGTGCACGCAGGCCCTCGTGCCGGCCCTGGTCGGGTGGACCATCGACCACGCGCTGGTGCCGCGCGACACCGGTCTGCTGGTCCGCATGGCGCTGGTGCTGCTCGCGGTCGGGCTGCTCCAGGCGGCGTCCAGCATCCTGCGCCACCGGTGCGCGGTCGCGAACTTCCTGACCTCCGCCTTCCGCACGCTGACGCTGGTCTCGCAGCAGGCGGTCAGGCTCGGCGGCACCCTGCCGCACCGCCTCTCCACCGGCGAGGTCGTCGCGGTCGGGACCGCCGACATGGCGCGCATCGGGCAGCTGATGGACGTCACCGCGCGGGGCACCGGCTCGGTCGTGTCCTTCGTACTGGTCGCGGTCGTGCTGCTGCGCACCTCGACGGTCCTCGGCGCGCTCGTGCTGGTCGGCGTGCCCCTGATGCTGCTGCTCCTCTGGCCCGTCATGCGCCCGCTGCAGCAGCGCACGATCCGGCAGCGCGAGGCCTACGGCGAGCTGGTGGCGCTGGCGGCCGACATCGTCGCGGGGCTGCGCATCCTGCGCGGGGTCGGCGGGGAGCGCGTCTTCCACCGGAGGTACGTCGAGGAGTCGACCCGGGTGCGCGACTCCGGCATCCAGGTGGGCCGGGTCCACTCGGTCCTCGACGCCGCGCAGGTCGCGCTGCCGGGGCTGTTCGTCGTCGTGGTGGTGTGGCTGGGCGCGCGCTTCGCGGTCGAGGGGCGGATCACGGTGGGCGAGCTGGTCGCGTTCTACGGCTACTCCGCGTTCCTGATGATCCCGCTGCGCACGGCGACCGAGGTGCTGGGCAAGGCGATCTCCGCCCGGGTCGCGGCTGCCCGGGTCTGCCGCGTGCTCGACCTCGAGCCGGAGCAGTCCGACGTCGCGACGTCCCCGCGCCCTGTCGACGGTGGCGACCTGGTCGACCACGAGTCCGGGGTCCGGGTGCGGTCCGGGCTGCTCACCGCGGTGGTCTCCACCCGCCCGGAGGACGCGGCGGCGCTGGCCGACCGGCTGGGCCGCTTCGCCCCGGGCGAGGTGAGCTGGGGCGCGGACCGCCTGGACGCCGTACCCCTGGCCGAGGTGCGGCGGCGCATCGTCGTCGGCGACACGGGTGCCGTGCTCTTCGCGGGGCGCCTGCGTGACGAGCTCGACCTGCACGAGCGGGGCGAGGCGGCGCTGCTCGAGGCCCTGCACGTCGCGGCGGCCGAGGACGTCCTCGACGCCCTCCCGGGCCGGCTCGACGGGCAGGTCACCGAGCGTGGCCGGGCGTTCTCCGGCGGCCAGCGGCAGCGTCTGGTGCTGACCCGCGCGCTGCTCGCCGACCCCGAGGTGCTGGTCATGGTCGAGCCCACCTCCGCCGTCGACGCCCACACCGAGGCCCGGATCGCTTCTCGGCTGGGGTCCGCGCGTCGCGGTCGCACCACGCTGCTCACGACCACCAGCCCGCTGGTCCTGGACCGCGCCGACGTCGTGGTGTTCCTCGACGGCGGGCGCGTCGTCGCCGAGGGCGGCCACCACGAGCTGCTGCGCGACGTCCCGGGCTACGCCGCGGCCGTCACCCGTGGCGAGGAGGTGGCCTCCCGGTGAGCACCCACCTGCCCGTCTCGGAGCCGTCGGCCGTCCTCGCCTACGTCGGCGACCTGGTCTCCCGGCGTCGCCGCCTGGTCGGACAGCTCGTCGTGCTGCACGTCCTGGCGACAGTGGCCGGCCTCGCCGCGCCCGCCCTGATCGGCGGCCTTGTCGAGGCGGTCCGCTCCGGCACCACGACGGCGTACGTCGACCGCACCGTCCTGCTGCTGCTCGTCGCCCTGACCGCGCAGACGGTGCTGACCCGTGCCGCGCGCTACCGCGGGTTCGTCTTCGGCGAGCTGACGCTGGCCGAGCTGCGCGAGGGGTTCGTGCAGGACAGTCTCGACATGCCCCTCGGCGCGGTCGAGACGGCCGGCAGCGGCGAGCTGGTCACCCGCACCACCCGTGACGTCGACGCCCTGCAGTGGACCGCCCAGCGGTCGCTGCCCGAGGCGGTCGTGGCGACGCTGCAGACCGCGCTGACCGTCGGCGCCGCCCTGGTCGTCGGGGGCTGGTGGGTCGCCCTGCCGCTGGCCCTCGGCCTCCCCGCCCTGGTGGCGACGGTGCGGTGGTACCTCGCCCGCGCCCGCGACGGCTACCTCCGCGAGCACGAGTCGTGGACCTTCATCGCCTCCTCGCTGGCCGAGACGGTCGACGGGGCGCGCACGGTGGAGGCGCTGCGGCTCGAGGACCGCCGGCTGCGCCGGATCGCGCGCGACGTCGCGTCGTCGTACGCCGCGGAGCGCTACACGCTGTGGCTGCGCACGGGGTTCTTCCCGGTGTTCGAGGCGACCGTCCACGCGGTCCCGACCGCGGCGACCGTGCTGGTCGGCGGCTGGCTCTACGTCGGCGGTCACGTCGACCTCGGGCAGGTGACCGCGGCGACGCTCTACGTCCAGATGCTCGCCGACCCGATGGACCGGCTGATGTCGGTGCTCGACGAGCTGCAGACGGGGTCGGTCTCGCTCGCGCGGCTGCTCGGGGTCCGCGAGGTGCCGCAGGACCGCGTGGTGACGGGGCGCGCGCCCGCCTGCGACAAGATCGACGCCACCGACGTGCGCTTCGCCTACGACGGCGAGCGCGACGTGCTCCACGGTCTCTCCCTCGACCTCCGTGTGGGCGAGCGCCTCGCCGTGGTCGGCCCCTCCGGCGCCGGCAAGTCGACCTTGGGGCGCCTGCTCGCCGGCATCCACCCGCCGCGGACGGGGTCGGTCACCGTCGGCGACGTCGGGTTGACCGAGCTCGACCTGCCCTCGCTCCGCCGTCGCGTCGCGCTCGTGACGCAGGAGAACCACGTCTTCGCCGGCACCCTGCGCGACAACGTCGCGCGCTCGCCCACCCCGAGGAGGTCTCCGACGACGAGGTGTGGCGCGCCCTGGCCGCCGTCGACGCCGAGGACTGGGCCGCCGCGCTCCCCGACGGGCTCGACACCCGCGTCGGCTCCGGTGGGCGCGGGCTCAGCCCGGCCCAGGTGCAGCAGGTCGCGCTCGCGCGGCTGGTGCTGGTCGACCCGCACACCCTCGTGCTCGACGAGGCGACCTCGATGGTCGACCCGCGCGAGGCGCGCCACCTCGAGCGCTCGCTGGCCGCGGTGCTGGAGGGCCGCACCGTCGTCGCGATCGCGCACCGGCTGTTCAGCGCCCACGACGCCGACCGCGTCGCCGTCGTCGAGGACGGGGTGGTCTCCGAGATCGGCACCCACGACGAGCTGGTCGCCCGCGACGGGTCCTACGCCGCCCTCTGGCGCTCCTGGCAGGCCTGACGGGCGGGGTCGGTCGGGTTCCCTGGACCACCGACCGGCACCACCGGTGGCGTGGTTAGGCTCGTCCGGTGACAGACGCGACCGCACCGACCCCCCACGAGGTACGCCGCGCGCTGGCTCGCGCGGCCCGCGGGGCGACGCTCGACCTGGCCGAGACGACGGTGCTGCTGCAGGCCCGCGGGGACGACCTGCGGACGCTGATGGGCCATGCGGCCCGGGTGCGTGACGCGGGCCTGGAGGCCGCCGGTCGGCCCGGGGTCGTGACCTACTCCCCCAAGGTCTTCATCCCGCTGACACGGCTGTGCCGCGACCGCTGCCACTACTGCACGTTCGTGGAGACGCCGGCCCAGGCGGCGCGCGAGGGACGCGAGCCCTACCTCTCGCCCGACGAGGTGATCGCGATCGCGACCCAGGGCGCCGCGCTCGGGTGCGCCGAGGCGCTGTTCACCCTCGGCGACCGGCCCGAGGACAGGTGGCCCGAGGCCCGGCAATGGCTGGACGAGAAGGGCTACGACTCGACCCTCGACTACGTCCGCGCGATGGCCGTGCGCGTGCTCGAGGAGACCGGCCTGCTGCCGCACCTCAACCCCGGCGTCATGTCGTGGGAGGAGATCAACCGGCTCAAGCCCGTCTCCCCGTCGATGGGCATGATGCTCGAGACCACGTCCGAGCGGCTCTTCACCGAGAAGGGCCAACCGCATTTTGGTTCCCCTGACAAGAATCCTGCCGTCCGGCTCCGCGTGCTCGAGGACGCGGGTCGCCTCTCGGTCCCGTTCACCACAGGCCTGCTCGTCGGCATCGGCGAGACCGTGGCCGAGCGCGCCGAGTCGCTGTTCACCCTGCGCAGGGTGGCGCGCCAGTACGGCCACGTCCAGGAGGTGATCATCCAGAACTTCCGGGCCAAGCCCGACACCGCGATGCGTGGCGTCGACGACCTCGGGCTGGAGGACTACCTCGCCGCCGTCGCGGTCGCCCGCCTCGTGCTCGGCCCCCGCATGCGCATCCAAGCCCCGCCCAACCTGGTCGACCTGTCGGAGTGCCGCGACCTCCTCGCCGCCGGCGTCGACGACTGGGGCGGCGTCTCGCCACTGACGCCGGACCACGTCAACCCCGAGCGCCCCTGGCCCTCCCTCGACACCCTCCGTGAGGTCACCGCCGAGGCCGGCTTCTCGTTGACGCCGCGCCTGACCGTCCACCCCGAGTACGCCCGCGCCGGCGAGCCCTGGATCGACCCCCGCGTCCGCCCCCACGTGGCCGCGCTCGCCGACGAGACCGGGCTGCTGCGCGACGGCGTACGCCCCGTCGGGCTGCCCTGGCAGGAGCCTGACCTCGGGGCGGACGCCGGCGCCTGGGGGCGCACCGACCTCCACGAGACGATCGACACCACCGGCCGCACCGCTGACCGGCGGGGCGACTTCTCCGACGTGTACGGCGACTGGGCGCTCCTGCGCGAGGAGGTCGCGTCAGCGACCGCTCCCGAGCGGCTCAGCTCCGACGTCCGCGCCGCCCTGGCCCAGGCCGAGCGCGACCCGCGCGGGCTGACCGACGCGCACGCGCTAGCGCTGTTCACCGCCGACGGCACCGACCTCGACGAGGTCCGCCGCCTGGCCGACGCGATGCGCCGCGAGGTCAACGGCGACGACGTGACCTACGTGCTCAACCGCAACATCAACTTCACCAACGTCTGCTACACGGGCTGCCGCTTCTGCGCGTTCGCCCAGCGGCGCACCGACGCCGACGCCTACTCGCTCTCGCTGGACCAGGTCGCCGACCGGGCCGAGGAGGCCTGGCGCCTCGGCGCGACCGAGGTCTGCATGCAGGGCGGCATCGACCCGGAGATGCCCGGCACGGCGTACTTCGACATCGCCGCCGCGGTGAAGCGTCGCGTGCCCGAGATGCACGTGCACGCCTACTCCCCGATGGAGGTCGTCAACGGCGCCGCGCGCACCGGCCTGACGATCCACGACTGGCTGCTCAAGGCCAAGGAGTCCGGTCTCGACACGATCCCCGGCACCGCCGCGGAGATCCTCGACGACGACGTCCGGTGGATCCTCACCAAGGGCAAGCTGCCCACCAGCGCGTGGGTCGAGGTCGTCACCTCCGCGCACCGGCTGGGCATCCGCTCGAGCGCGACGATGATGTACGGCCACGTCGACCGCCCCGACCACTGGGTGACCCACCTGCGGGTCCTGCAACGGATCCAGGACGAGACCGGCGGGTTCACCGAGTTCGTGCCGCTGCCGTTCGTGCACACCAGCGCGCCGATTTACCTCGCCGGCGTCGCCCGCCCGGGGCCGTCCCTGCGCGACAACCTGGCGGTCCACGCCGCCGCACGGATCCTGCTCCACGGCCGCATCGACCACGTGCAGACGTCGTGGGTCAAGCTCGGCGTCGAGGGCACGCGGCTGATGCTGCAGTCCGGCTGCGACGACCTCGGCGGCACCCTGATGGAGGAGACCATCTCCCGCATGGCCGGCTCCGAGCACGGCTCGGCCAAGACGGTCGCCGAGCTGGCCGAGATCGCCGCGGGCATCGGGCGCCCCCTGCGCCAGCGCACCACGACGTACGGCGAGGTCCCGGCCCGCGCCTGACGGGACCCCTGCCTCAGGACAGGCGGACGGGTAGCGCGTCGACGCCGTAGACGATGGACCGCTCGCGGAACGGCAGCTCGCCCACGTCGGTGGCCAGGCGCAGGTCGGGGAACGTGCGGGCCAGCGCGGGGAACGCGATGCGCAGCTCGAGGCGCGCCAGCTCGGCCCCGACGCACCGGTGGAAGCCGTGCCCGAAGGCCAGGTGCCGGCCGGGGTGGTCGCGGGTCGGGTCGAAGGACCCGTCGTGGCCGGCGCGGGTGTCGCGCGAGGCGCCGGTGAGGTGGGCGATCACCACGTCGCCCTTCTTGATCCGCTTGCCGGCCACCTCGATGTCCTGCTTGGCGAAGCGCGGGAACGCGATCTGCACGACCGAGAGGTAGCGCAGCAGCTCCTCCACCACGGGCTCGACGATGCCGGGCTCGTCGGCGAGCCGGGAGAACCACTCCGGGTGCTCCAGCAGCAGTGCGGTGCCGAGCGCGAGCATCGACGCGCTCGTCTCCAGGCCCCCGGTGAAGGCGCCGTCGGCGAGGCCGGCGAGGTCGAAGTCGCTGATCTCGTCGCCGTGCTCGCGGATGATCTGGCCGATGAGGCCGTCGCCCGGGTCCTGGCGCTGGCGACGGGTGAAGTCGAGGAGGTACTCGCGGGAGCCGGCCACGGCGCCGAAGACGCCCGTGCCGCCGGAGGTCACGTCGAAGCGCGCGGTGGTCAGCTCGCGCACCCGGGCGCGCTCCTCGTCGGGCAGGCCGAGGAGCTCGCAGATCACCAGGAACGGCACGGGGAACGCGAAGTGCTCGGCGAGGTCGACCACGCCGTCCTCACCGACGCCGGCGCGGGTGGCCGCGAGCTGGGCCTCGACCAGGTCGGCGATGCGGGGACGCAGCCGCTCGAGGCGGCGCATCGTGAACTCGGGGGTCAGCAGCCGGCGCAGCCGCGAGTGCTCGGGCGGATCGGTGAAGCCGAGGCCCCCGATGTCGCCGCTGGTCGCGTCGCCGGCCTTGCCGACGTAGGGCCTGATGTCGTTGGAGTACGCCGTGGTGTGCGCCAGCACCTCTCGGCACTCGGCATCGCCGGTGACGACCCAGACCGTGATGCCGAGGAACGAGGTCAGCTTGGCCAGCGGCTCGCGCTCCCGCAGGGCGTCGAGTCGGGGCACGGGGTCGAACCCGTGGCGGACGAGCGGCCACGACAGCCGCTCGGGGACCTTGTCCACCCGGGTGAGGTCGACCCCGCCCGTGCGTCTGACCAGGAAGTCCGTGACCGTGCCGCGGGCACGACCGACGAAGGAGTCCAGCAGCCCGACCATCTCGCCCTCCTGTCCGCTCCGGTGTCGACCCAGTCTAGGGACGGGACGCGCCCGAGGACGTGCGCCCCGCCCGAAGCCCGGGAAGGACCCGGGGCGACCCCGGCCCTGCCCCATGCTGCCCCCGGGCACCTGCAGACCACCTGGACGCGCGACGAGGCCGCCGCGGGACCTGCCCGCGACGGCCTCGAGTGGCTCGTGTGCCCGACCTCTGGTGGTGCTGTGCTGCTGGTGCTACTCCGTCTCGGCGCCTGCCGCGGCGCCCTCGACCTCCGAGCTCGCCCCCTCGGTGACGAGCGCGCCGCCCTGGTCCTCGAGGTGGGCGCGGATGAACCAGTGGAACAGCTCGAGCTTGTCGGTCTGGCCGATGAGCATGTCCTCGGTGATCGGGTCGAGCTTGCCGACCTCCTCGATCGCCTCGCGGTAGGAGGTGATGACGCCTTGGTAGACGACATCCAGCGCCCCGAGGTGCTGCTGGGTGGAGGCGCGGCCGATGGAGTACTCGTCCCAGGTGCGCTCCTGCACCAGCGCGCCCGGCGTGCCCTTGGGCGAGCCGCCCAGGGTCGCGATGCGCTCGGCGATGTCGTCGGCGAAGCCGCGGACCTCCTCGACCTGCGGGTCGATCATCTCGTGCACGGAGATGAAGTGGGGGCCCACGACGTTCCAGTGCACGTGCTTGAGGGTCAGGTGGAGGTCGTTGGCGGCGTGCAGGCGCGACTGGAGCAGCGCGATGATGCGCTCGGCGTCGGCTTGGTCGAGTCCGGGGGTCGTGTATTTGATAGCCATGTCCTGTCGGTACCCGTGTGCCCTGCAAGGAAACCGGGCGGGCGTGTGGCACGGACCCCACCGTGGCGCGGCAGGAACCACCGGGAGCACCGCAGGTCACGGTCGTTCCCCGAAGGGGGAGCCGCTCCGCCGCCACGAGCCGACCCTGGTGCGCGGTCAGGTGCAGACGAAGGTCACGGTCCGGATGCGCTCCTCGGCGAGGTTGGCCACCTGGTTGCGGGCCATCTCGGCGAAGTCGTTCCCCAGGAAGGCCGCGAAGGTCACCGGCGGCGGGCCGGACGCCGCGATGCGCGCCGCCATCGCGCTGAACCAGTCCCGGCTCGCGGCCGAGGAGTCGGTCTCCTCGACCACCGAGAAGCCTGCGTCACCGAGGAGCGCCCGCATCTCGTCGGGGGTCACCAGGTGACTGGTCGACGGGTCGCGTGCCCACGGCACCGGGAAGTGGATCTCCCCGTCCGGACCCTGCAGCACGTCGTACACGACGAAGCGCCCGCCGGGCCTCAGCACCCGCCGCGCCTCGCGCAGCATGCCGGCCTTGTCGGCGATGTTCATCGACACGTGGATCGTCATCGCGGCGTCGAACGCATCGTCCGCGAACGGCAGCGCCGTGGCGTCGCCGGTGACGAAACTCGTGCGATCGCCCAGGCCCGTCCACTCCGACAGCTCGGTCGCGGTCAGGCAGAGAGCTCGGGGGTCAGGTCGACGCCGGTGACGTGGCAGCCGACGACCTCCGCGACGGTGCGCGCCGGACCACCGAGACCGCTGCCGACGTCGAGGACGGCCGCGTCCTCGTCGACCGCGAGCGCGGCGATGATCGCCAGCCTCGCCGCGCGGCCGCGGATGTGGAACTCGTCGACCGGAGCCAGCGCGGTCGTGGAGATGCCGTCGGTGTCGGTGCCGGCCGCGGCCAGCGCGTCGCGGATCGCGCTGCCCAGGTCGCCCTCGCCGGTGTAGTGCGAGACGACGTCACTCACACCGCGAAAGCTACTCCCACTCGATGGTGCCCGGGGGCTTGGACGTGACGTCGATCGTGACCCGGTTGACCTCGCGCACCTCGTTGGTGATGCGGGTCGAGATCGTCTCGATCACGTCGTAGGGCAGACGCGCCCAGTCGGCGGTCATCGCGTCCTCGGAGGTGACCGGGCGCAGGACGACCGGGTGGCCGTAGGTGCGGCCGTCGCCCTGCACGCCCACGGAGCGTACGTCGGCCAGCAGGACGACCGGGAACTGCCAGATGTCGCGGTCGAGCCCCGCCCTGGTGAGCTCCTCGCGGGCGATCGCGTCGGCGTCGCGGAGGATGTCGAGCCGCTCCTTGGTGACCGACCCGATGATGCGGATGCCGAGCCCCGGGCCCGGGAACGGGTGCCGCCAGACGATCTCGGCCGGCAGGCCCAGCTGTTCGCCGACCAGCCGGACCTCGTCCTTGAACAGGGTGCGCAGCGGCTCGACGAGGTGGAACTCGAGGTCCTCGGGCAGGCCGCCGACGTTGTGGTGGGACTTGATGTTGGCGGTGCCGGCGCCGCCGCCGGACTCGACCACGTCGGGGTAGAGCGTGCCCTGGACCAGGAACTGGACCTTGTCGCCCTGCTCGGCGGCCTCGCCGACGACCTCGGCCTCGGCAGCCTCGAAGACGCGGATGAACTCCCGGCCGATGATCTTGCGCTTCTCCTCGGGGTCGCTGACCCCGGCCAGCGCCTCGAGGAAGCGCTGCTGGGCGTCGACCACGTGCAGGGAGACGCCGGTGGAGGCGACGAAGTCGCGCTCGACCTGCTCGGCCTCGCCCTTGCGGAGCAGGCCGTGGTCGACGAACACGCAGGTCAGACGGTCGCCGATCGCTCGCTGGACGAGCGCGGCGGCGACCGCGGAGTCGACCCCGCCGGACAGGCCGCAGATCGCCCGGCCGTCGCCCACCTGCTTCTGGATCGCCTCGATCTGCTCCTCGACGATGTTGACCATCGTCCAGGTGGGCCGGCACCCCGCGATCTTGTGCAGGAAGTGGGTCAGCACGGCCTGGCCGTGCTCGGAGTGCATCACCTCCGGGTGCCACTGCACCCCGGCGAGACGCCGCTCGAGGTCCTCGAAGGCCGCCACGGGCGAGCCGCCGGTGGTCGCCAGCACGGAGAACCCCTCCGGAGCGGCGACGACGGAGTCGCCGTGGCTCATCCAGACGCGGTGCTCGGTGGGGATCTCGGCGAGCAGGGTGCCGGGCTCGGTCACCCGGACCGGCGTGCGGCCGTACTCCCGGACACCGTTGGGAGCGACCTCGCCGCCGCAGGCCTGCGCCATGAGCTGGAAGCCGTAGCACATGCCGAACACCGGGACCCCGGCCGTGAACAGGGCCGGGTCGATGCCTGGCGCGCCCTCGGCGTACACCGACGACGGCCCGCCGCTCAGGACGATGGCGCGGGGACCCTTGGCGAGCATCTCGGCGACCGGCATGGTGTGCGGGACGATCTCGGAGTAGACGCGCGCCTCGCGCACCCGGCGGGCGATCAGCTGGGCGTACTGCGCGCCGAAGTCGACGACGAGGACCAGGTCGTGAGAGGTGCTCACACGCAACCTTTCGTGGCCGGGGCAGGGCCGGTGGAGGGGGCTTGGAGTCTAGCGCCCGGACGCCGGCGAAAAAACTTCGTGACCGCCCGTAACGCTTCCCGGCCCGGGTCGTTGCGCCAGTGACCAGACTCGGCGTTTCTCTCCCTCCCAGGCCGAGGACTGGTCATGGTCCAGGCAGCTGCGTGGACATGTCAGGGCCTGGCGCTCTCTCCCTCCCTTTCTCGCCGGGCCCTGACACACGTTTTGGGGTCCCGCCGGGGCTCGACCGCCGGGCCTAGATTGCCGCCATGGTCCGAGTCGTCCGTCGCGTGCTCCTCGTGCTGGTGCTGCTGCTGGTCGTGGCGCTGGTCGGGGGCTACCTCTACGCCCGTCCGCTGCTGCTCACCGGCACCGGGTACGCCGCCCACAACGCCTGCGCGGTCGAGCTGCTCGCCGGCCGGGACGACCCCCAGGACGACCTGCCGCCCAACCCGCTCGTCCCGTTCCTGAGGACCTCCTCGTCGAAGGGCAAGGTCACGGGGTCGCTGCTGGGGCTCCTGGCCAAGCAGACGGCCCACTTCACCTCCGGCTACGGCTGCACGCTCGGCGGCACGCCCCGCGTCCCGGAGGTTCCGGTCGTCACCGGCGCCTCGCCGGTGACCGACGGCCCGCCCGCCCCCGAGCTGGACACGGCGATCGACCGGGCCTTCGGGTCCGACCTGTCGGCCGGGGACCGCGCCGCGCTGGGCACCCGCGCGGTGGTCGTGGTGAAGGACGGCCGCGTCGTGGCCGAGCGCTACGCCGACGGGTTCAGCGCCGACACCCGCCAGCTCGGCTGGTCGATGACCAAGTCGGTCACCAACCTGCTCGTCGGCCGCCTGGTCGCCGAGGGCCGCGTCTCCGTCGACGACGACGACCTGCGCAAGGAGTGGACCGACGGCCGGTCGAGGATCACCGTCGACGAGCTGATGCGGATGACCAGCGGCCTGGCGTGGGACGAGACCTACGCGCTCGGCACCCCGATCACGCGGATGCTCTACGTCGAGAACGACATGGGCGGCTACGTCGCCTCCCAGCCGCTCGCCCACCCGCCCGGCGAGCACCTGCAGTACTCCTCCGGCTCCACGACCCTCCTCTGCGACATCCTGCTCGACCGCACCGGCTCGGACGCCTCCCTGCTCCACCAGCAGCTCTTCGGCCCGCTCGGGCTCTCCTCCTTCGTGGTCGAGCCGGACGCCTCGGGCACACCGGTGTGCTCGTCGTACGGCTGGGCGACGCCGCGCGACTGGGCCGCGATCGGCCAGCTCGCGCTCGACGACGGCAAGGTCGGTCCCCGCCGCCTGCTGCCCGCAGGCTGGATGCGTCAGGCGACGACCGCGACGAGGGCCGAGGAGACCGAGGAGGACCAGCCGTACGGCGCCGGGTGGTGGCTCAACCGCAAGGCCGACGGGACGGCGTACGACGACCGCATGCCGCTCGACACCTTCGAGGCGCTGGGCCATGACGGCCAGAGCATGGCCGTGATCCCCTCCGAGGGGCTGGTCGTCCTGCGGATGGGGTTCACCCCCGACCCCGACCTGGACGACCGGTTCGGTGCGCTCGTGCGGGACGTGGTCTCGACCCTCGGCTGACCCTCGCCTGCCGGGTGCGCCCGCGGGCACTACGGTCGGGGGCGTGGACGTGCTGGCGCGCCTTCGGGAGCAGCAGGGCGGGTTCGTGCTGTTCGCGATCACTCCCCCGCGGCTCTCGACCGATCCCGCGCGCGTGGCCGAGGTCGCGGCCGCGACGATGGACCGCCTGCGCCCGCTCGACCTCGACGGGCTCGTGCTCTACGACATCGACGACGAGAGCTCCCGCACCGAGGTGGACCGGCCGTTCCCGTTCAGCCCGACGATCGACCCGGCCGACTACCTCGCCGCGCACCTGGGGGACTGGCCGACGCCGGTGGTCGTCTACCGCGCCGTCGGGAAGTACGACGCCGGCTCGCTCGGCTCGTGGCTGTCGTCGCAGGACCCCTCCCGCGTCGCCACCGTTCTGGTGGGGGCCGCGAGCGCCGACGCGGTGGCGCCCTTGTCGCTCACCCAGGCGCACGGGCTGCGCCGCGACCTCAACCCGGACCTGCTGCTCGGCGGGGTGACGATCCCCGAGCGCCACGACCGGCGCGGCGACGAGCACCTGCGGCTGATCGCCAAGCAGGAGGCCGGTTGCGCGTTCTTCGTGACCCAGATCGTCTTCGACACCAACGCGGCCAAGAACCTGGTCTCGGACTACGCCTACGAGTGCCGGGCCCGCGGGGGCGACCCGGCGCCGGTCGTCCTCACCCTCTCGGTCTGCGGGTCGATGCGGACCCTGGAGTTCCTGCGGTGGCTCGGCGTCGAGGTGCCGCGGTGGATCGAGAACGACCTGCGCCACTCCGCCGACACGCTCGCCACCTCGATGGAGCAGGCCTACGCCGCCGCGGTGGACCTCGTCGCGTTCTGCCGAGGGCTCGGGGTGCCCGTCGGGGTCAACGTCGAGAGCGTGTCGATCCGCCGGGTCGAGATCGAGGCCTCGGTCGAGCTCGCGCGGAGGCTGGTCGAGCACGTGCGGGCGTAGCCCGCCCTCGCCGTACGCCGCCCGGGCCGCTGGCGCGGCGTACTCGTGCGGCAGAACTGGCACTCCCCGAGCGAAACTTCGCTCGGGGAGTGACAACATCACTAGGTACCCAGTGAAACTGGACCCAGCGCCCCTCAGCTGACTGCGACGATCGGGAGCCGCAGGGCGGCCGGCGCGGAGGCCGGGACGGCGGGGTGGGCCGGCTCGACCGGGTCGATCCGCTCGTACGTCGAGCCGAGGGCCGGGCGGGGGTCGGCCTCGCCCTTGTTGGGCCAGAACGACATCGCGCGCTCGGCCTGGGCGGTGATCGTCAGCGACGGGTTGACGCCCAGGTTGGCCGAGATCGCCGAGCCGTCGGCGATGTGCAGGCCGGGGTAGTTGAACACCCGCTGGTAGGCGTCGACCACGCCGTCCTCGGGCGAGCGGCCGATCGTGGCGCCGCCGATGAAGTGCGCGGTCATCGGCATGTTGAACGGGTCGCCGATCGCACCTCCGGGCGTGCCGCCCATGATGTCGGCCATCTTGCGCACGACCTGGTTGGCCACCGGGATCCACGTCGGGTTGGGCTCGCCGTGCCCCTGCTTGGAGGTCAGGCGCCACTTCTTGGTGCCGGGGATGGGCTTGGCGTAGGTCGTGATCGAGTTGTCCAGCGTCTGCATGACCAGCGCGATGACGGTGCGCTCGGACCAGTGCCGGACGTCGTACAGGTCGAACATGCTGCCCTTCTGCAGCCACAGCTCCTTGAGCCAGGTGCGCCAGCGCGGCACCGGGCCGTCGCCGTCGGTGAGCACGGTCTGCATCAGCGACATCGCGTTGCTGCCCTTGCCGTAGCGGCACGGCTCGACGTGGGTGTCGGCGTCGGGGTGGAAGCTCGACGTGATCGCGATGCCCTGGCTGTAGTCGATCTTGGTGTCGGGGGCGATCGCGCCGAGGATCGCCTCGGAGTTGGTGCGCGAGAGGTAGCCCAGCCGGTCCGACAGCTCGGGCAGGTGGCCCTGCGCCTTCATCTTGTGCAGCAGCTTCTGCGTGCCGATCGCGGCGGCCGCCATCACCAGCTGCTCGCAGGTGAGGGTGCGGGTCACCGACCTGCCGTTGCGCAGCTTGGCCTTGGTGTACTTCACCTTGAGCTCGTAGCCGCCGCCCTCGAGCGGGGTGATCCGGGTGACCGTGGTCAGCGGCATCACCACGGCGCCCTTCTGCTCGGCGAGGTAGAGGTAGTTCTTCACCAGGGTGTTCTTGGCGTTGTACTTGCACCCGGTCATGCAGTCACCGCACTGGATGCACACGTTGCGCTTGGGGCCGGCGCCACCGAAGTAGGGGTCCTCGACCTCCTCGCCCTGCTGGGCCTCCGGACCGCCGAAGAAGACGCCGACCGGGGTCGGGTGGAAGGTGTCCCCCACGCCGAGGTCGTTGGCGACCTTCTCCATCACCTCGTCGGCCGGGGTGCGCAGCGGGTTCTCGACGACACCGAGCATGCGCTTGGCCTGGTCGTAGTAGGGCGCGAGCTCGGACTTCCAGTCGGTGATGTCGGCCCACTGCGGGTCCTTGTAGAACTGCTCGAGGGGCTCGTAGAGCGTGTTGGCGTAGACCAGGGAGCCGCCGCCGACCCCCGCGCCGGCCATGATCAGCGAGTCGCGCACGGCCTCGATGCGCTGGATGCCGTAGCACCCGATCTCGGGGCGGAAGAGGTAGCGCTTGAGGTCGAAGGACGTCTTGGCGAAGTCCTCGTCGGTGAAGCGCGCGCCCGCCTCGATCACGCCGACGGAGTAGCCCTTCTCGGTCAGCCGCAGCGCCGAGACGGACCCTCCGAAGCCGGAGCCGATGACGAGGACGTCGAAGTCGAAGGTCGTGCTGGTGGTCACAGGGTGGAGCCTCTCACTTGCGGCCGAGCTTGGTCATGAGCTTGACGTTGGCGGTCATGAACTTGGCGTAGGCCTGGTCGCTCATGCCGAACATGGGGGCGAACCGCAGCAGGCGCTGGGTCCCGACGGCCTGCGGCTCGGTGTAGCGCAGGATGCCCTCGGCGCCCTGGCGACGGCCCATGCCGGACTCGCGCATGCCGCCCATCGGGGAGTCGATGCTGGCGAAGGTCGCGCCGAACGCCTCGTTGATGTTGACCGTGCCGCACTTGATCCGCCGGGCGATCTCGCGCGCCCGCTGCCCGTCCTGGCTGTAGATCGAGGCGTTGAGGCCGTAGTCGCCGTCGTTGGCCCGCTCGACCGCGTCGTCCTCGTCGGAGAACCGGTAGATCGAGATCACCGGTCCGAACGTCTCCTCCCCGAAGCAGGTCACGTCGGGGGTGGTGCCCTCGAGGACGGTCGGCTCGTAGAAGTACGGCGAGAGGTCCGGTCGCGCCTTGCCGCCGGTGAGGATGCGCACGCCCTTGCTGCGCGCGTCCTCGACGTGGGCGACGACCGTGTCGAGCTGGTCCTGGCTGATCAGCGAGCCCATGTCGACGCCCCAGTCGGTGCTCGCGCCGAGGCTCATCGCGTTGACCCGGTCGACGAACTTCTGGACGAACTTGTCGTAGACCTGGTCGGCGACGTACATCCGCTCCATCGAGACGCAGAGCTGTCCCGCGTTGGAGAACGCCGCACGCACGGCCCCCTCGGCCGCGCGGTCGAGGTCGGCGTCGCGCAGCACCAGGATGGGGTTCTTGCCGCCGAGCTCGAGCGAGCAGCCGATCAGCCGCTCGGCGCACTGCTTGGCGATCAGCTTGCCGGTGGCGGTCGAGCCGGTGAAGCAGATGTAGTCGGCGCGGTTGATGATCTCGGTGCCGATCACGCGGCCGGGGCCGGCGACCATCTGGAACAGGTCCTTGGGGAAGCCCGCCTGCTCCATGATCTCCAGGCCGATCAGCGCGCTCAGCATGGTCTGGGCGTCGGGCTTGGCGACGACGGCGTTGCCCGCCATCACGGCCGGGAGTCCGTCGCACAGCGCCATCGTGAAGGGGTAGTTCCAGGGGCTGATGATGCCGACGACGCCCTTGGGGATGCGGTTGACCTCGACCCGCGTCAGGCCGGGCACGACGCCCGCCACGCGCGTGGTGCCGAGGTGCTGCTGAGCGGTGCGGGCGTAGTAGCGGGCGGTCAGCGCGATGTGCAGCGGCTCGTCGAAGGCGTGCTTGCGGGCCTTGCCGGACTCCCAGCAGATCAGGTCCATGATCTCGTCCTGGCGCTCGAGCACGATGTCGTGCAGGCGAAGGAAGATCTCGGCGCGCTCCTCGAGCGTGGTGCGGGCCCACGTGGCCTGCGCCTTGCGCGCGCGCTTGAACGCCTCCGCCACGTCGGCCTCGGTCGACTGCGGGATGTCGCCCAGCGGCTGGCCGTTGATCGGGGAGATCGCCGGCTTGGTCTCGCCGCTGGTGGCGAGCAGGAGGCCGGTCAGGCGGCGTACGTGCTGCGGCTCGAGGGCCAGCGACGCGCTGGGGTCGTGGTCGGGGTCGCGCAGCTCGGTCGTGGTGCCGTCGTTCGGGTCCGGAGCGTTCATATACCGAGGGTATCTGGGATCCGGCAGGACGCCTAGAGGCGCCCATCACCTCGTGACTAAGGTCGGGGCGAGACGCCCGTCACACCGCGCCTCAGCGTATCCCCGTCCTTCCCGGAGGTTCCCGTGCAGGTCCCCATGACCGTCAACGACTTCATCCGCCGCGCGGAGCAGGTGTACGGCGAGCGCACCGGCGTCGTCGACGAGCCGCAGCAGCCCGCCCCGTCCCTGGGCGAGATGTCGTACGCCGAGCTGGCGGCCCGGGCGCGACGCATGGCCCGCGCGATGGAGGACCTGGGCATCGCCGAGGGCGAGCGGGTCGCGATGGTGTCGCACAACTCGGCCCGCCTGCTGACCGCGTTCTTCGGCATCTGCGGCTACGGTCGGATCCTCGTGCCGATCAACTTCCGGCTCTCCCCCGACGAGGTCTCCTACATCGTCGAGCATTCCGGGGCCCGCGTGCTGTTCGTCGACCCCGAGGTGGAGGAGTCCCTCGCCGGGGTGAACGCCGAGCACCGGTTCGTGATCGGTGAGGACGAGCACCTCTTCGCCGGCTCGCAGGACCCCACGCCCTGGTCCGCACCCGACGAGAACGCCACCGCCACGATCAACTACACCTCCGGCACGACCGCACGGCCCAAGGGCGTGCAGCTGACCCACCGCAACCTGTGGACCAACGCGCTGACCTTCGGCCTCCACGTGGGGGTGACCGACCGCGACGTCTACCTCCACACGCTGCCGATGTTCCACTGCAACGGCTGGGGCATGCCGTTCGTGACCACGTCCCTCGGCGTCCCCCAGGTCGTGCTGCGCAAGGTCGACGGTGCCGAGATCCTGCGACGCGTCAAGCAGCACGGCGTCACGCTGATGTGCGCCGCCCCGGCGGTGATCGCCGCGGTCCTCGACGCGCTGCCCGACTGGGAGGGCGAGGTCCCCGGCCGGGGCCGCGTGCGCATCGTGGTGGCCGGCGCTCCCCCGCCGACCAAGACGATCGTGCGGGTGCAGGAGGAGCTCGGCTGGGAGTTCATCCAGATCTACGGCCTGACCGAGACCTCGCCGCTGCTCACGGTCAACCGCACCAGGCAGGAGTGGGACGACCTGTCCGCCGAGGAGCGCGCCGCCAAGCTGGTCCGTGCCGGCGCCCCGGCGATCGGGGTGTCGCTGTCGCTCCAGGACGGCGAGGTGCTCGCGCGCTCCAACGTCTGCCTCGACGGCTACTGGGACAACCCCGAGGAGTCCGCGCGCTGCCTGGCCGACGACTGGTTCCACACCGGGGACGGGGGCGTGATCGGTGACGACGGCTACCTCACGATCCAGGACCGCAAGAAGGACGTGATCATCACCGGCGGCGAGAACGTCTCCTCGATCGAGGTCGAGGACGCGATCTTCAGCCACCCCGACGTCGCCGAGGTCGCGGTGATCGGCGTACCCGACGAGAAGTGGGGCGAGACGATCAAGGCGCTCGTCGTGCTCGGCGAGGGCTCGACGCTGACCGAGCAGGAGCTGATCGACTACGTGAAGTCCCGGCTCGCGCGCTACAAGGCGCCCTCGTCGGTCGAGTTCCGCGAGGTGCTCGACCGCACCGCCACCGGCAAGCTGCAGAAGTTCAAGCTGCGCGCGCCGTACTGGGAGGGCCGCGACCGCCAGGTCAACTGACCCCGCCGCCCGGCGTACCCCGACGTACCTGCTGCTGATGTCCGATTTGTCCAGCGCGTACGTCGGAGTACGCGGGGCCCGGCGTCAGCGCAGCTGCCAGCCGTTGTTGTAGACGTCGAGCCCGAACCGGTCGCGGCCGGCGCGGGCGGCGTAGCCGAGCTTGGGCAGGCGGAAGACCTCCTCGAGCGAGGCGAGCAGCGAGTAGTGGTTGTAGGGCGTGCTGCTCCAGGTGTTGGCACGCGTCCAGCGGGAGATCACCAGCGCGCCGATGGTGCCGCCGCCGAAGCCCGAGATGCCGGGCAGCGGGGAGTTGGTCGTCGGCCCGTCGTCGCCGCAGCAGGCCGAGGCGTCGCTCTGCGGGGAGTCGGCCTCGTCGGCGGTGATCACGAGCATGCCGTTGCGCCGGTAGGCGGGCGACTGCAGGATCCGCGGCACCCACCGCCGCATGAACCGGTTGACCGAGACCAGGCCGCCGGGCTCGCCGTTGGCGCAGGGCGCGTCGTGGCCGTCGTGGCACAGGTCGGGGGTGATGTAGGTCAGGTGGGGCGTGGTGCGCACCCGCTCGAGGTCGGTCCGCAGCCGCGCCAGTGGGACGACGTGGCGCCGGCAGTACGCCGGGTGGTCGATGATGCTGCGGAAGTACATGAACGGGTTGTGCCGCACCGCGTAGGCGTGCGTGGCCGTGGCCTTCTGGGTCGGGTCCTGCGAGCCGACTGCCGGGTGCTGGCAGGCGCGGCTCATGCCCTCCATGTAGCCCTTCCAGCTCAGCGAGTGGGCGGTGAGCTGGCGGCCGATGTTGCGGACCGTGCGGGGGAAGACGCAGCCGACGCCGCGGTACTGCCCCGGCGCCTCGGTGCCGCTGCCCTGGAACGGGGAGAAGACCTGGCAGTCGGCCTGCATGTCGGGATTGGGGCCCTGGCCGCTGACCTGCGCGACGTAGTTGGGCTGCGAGTTGTGCGCGGTGCCGTGGTAGGCGTTGAGCAGCACGCCCTTGCGACGCAGGGTCGTGGCGAGGTACGGCGCCTTGGAGCCCGGCCCCCAGGTCTTGTCGTAGCCCTTGTTCTCGAGGTTGATCACGAAGACGTGCCGGACCGGCGGGACGTAGCGGCTGATCGAGGGCGCGCTCGCCCGGGCGGCGGAGCGCATCCGCGCGGCCACGCCGAGCGGCCGGACCGAGGCCTGCGAGCGACTGGGCGTCACGACCAGCACGAGCACGGCGGCAGCCGCGATGGCCAGGGAGAGCAGGAGGACGACGGGGCGGAGCGTGCGCGTCATGCCGGGAGCTCCCATCCGAGCTTCAGGGCGAGCTTCTTCAACGCCGGCCACTCGGCGTACTCCGAGCCCTGCGCGTCCTCGGTCGGGCAGCCCGCCGACACGAACGGCGGGACCGAGAACGTCGGTGAGGCGAGCCGCGGTGGGGACGAGAAGTCGAGCACCTCGGCCAGGTTGCGGGCGTACTTGTCGCGCTGCGACAGCGGCGCGAGCCCCCAGCGCCACTCGACCAGCTTGAGGATCGAGGCGTGGTCGTAGGTGTTGTGGGCGACGTGGCGGCGCCGGGCGCGAGGGCTGATCACGATCGTCGGCACGCGGAACCCGCGCAGCCGGTGGTTGGGCACCGAGTCGGCCGCGCGCGGCGGCACCACGTGGTCGAAGAACCCGCCCCACTCGTCGAAGGTCACGACCAGCACGGTCTTGTCCCACGCGGGGCTGGTGCGGACGGCGTCGTACACCTGGTTGAGGAACGCCTCGCCGGCGCGGATGTCGGCATGCGGGTGGTCGTCGTTGGAGGTGCCCGAGCCCTCGTCCTCGAAGCGCGGGTCGACGATCGAGAAGTTCGGCAGCGTGCCGGTCGCAGCCTGGGTGAGGAACGCGCCGAAGGGCTTGGAGATGTCGAGCAGGTGGTCATACCAGAGTGCAGTGAAGGGGATGTCGCTGAAGAAGTAGGTGCCGCTCACACCCTTGGCCTTCAACCGGTCCCAGATCGTCGGCAGGTGGCACTGGTCGGTGTTGTTGTGCAGGCGGTCGGTCTGCGCGGCGTGCAGGTAGAACCGGTTGGGATAGGTCTCGGCCATGATCGCGGAGAAGTAGCGGTCGCACGTCGTCCACTCCGCGGCGGCCTGGCCGATGAACGGCAGGTCCGGCTTGGTGAAGTAGGAGATCGCCGCCCGGTCGCTGACCCCCGAGCGCAGCCAGCCGTCGTTGCGGCCGCCGTTGAGCTGCACGCGGCCGCCCTCGAAGGAGTGGTCGGGGTCGTTGAAGCCGCAGGTGGAGAACTTCGTCGAGTGATAGGTCGAGTGCCAGCTGCCGTAGCGGTCCTGGAACCGCAGCCCGGACTGCTTGCCCTCGGCGCCGGGAAGCCAGCCCAGGAAGTGGTCGAAGGAGCGGTTCTCCATCATCACGACGACGACGTGCTCGATGCCGGACGCCGCGGGCGACGGCAGCCCGGTGGCCGCGAGGGCCTCGCCACCCAGCAGGTGTCCCGCTCCGAGAGCGGCCGCGCCGCCGGCCGACGCACCGAGGAAGGTTCTGCGACTGATCACGGGCTCACTATGCGCCCTGACGGCCCCGTCGTACGCCGAACTCCGGGCAACGCGCGGACGACGATCCCGTGACGGCCCGGGTCAGAGCCCCAGGACGTCCCTCGCGGTGACCCGGGCCTCGTCGGCCTCCTGGTCGGTGAGCTTCTCCTGGCTGGCGCGCTCGGCAGCGACCCGGCGCAGGTAGTGGTCGACCTCCTCGTCCAGCTGCTCGGCCGACCAGCGCAGCGGGCCGGCCATCAGCTCCGCGGCCGGCCGGGCGCAGGCGATGCCGCGGTCGAAGGTCTCGATCGAGATGCGCGTGCGCCGGCACAGCACGTCGTCGAGGTGGCGCGCGCCCTCGTGCGTGACGGCGTACACCACCTCGGCGCGCAGGTAGTCCTCCGCGCCCTCGAGCGGCCGGCCGAGCCCGTGGTCGCCGACGATGAGCTCGAGGACCTCGTCGACGAGGTCGCCGAACCGGCCGAGCAGGTGCTCCACGCGAGCGGGGTGGATGCCCGCACGCCGCGCGAGGGTGTCGACCTGGTTGCAGCGCACGGCATAGCCCTCGGCCCCGACCAGCGGCACCCGCTCGGTGATACTGCGCGGGACGCCGCCGCCGAGCGAGTGGGCGGCCGCGTCGACGGCGTCCTTGGCCATCACGCGGTAGGTGGTGTACTTCCCGCCGGCGATCAGCACGAGGCCCGGCACGGGCGTGGCGACCGTGTGCTCGCGGCTGATCCGGCTGGTCGGCTCGGACTCGCCGGACAGCAGCGGCCGGAGGCCGGCGTAGACGCCCTCGACGTCCTCGTGGCGCAGTGGCTCGCGGAAGACCGCGTTGACGCGCTCGAGAAGGTAGTCGATGTCGGCGCGCGAGGCCGCGGGGTGGGCCTTGTCGAGGTCCCAGGCGGTGTCGGTGGTGCCGATGATCCAGTGGCGGCCCCACGGGATGACGAAGAGCACCGACTTCTCGGTGCGCAGGATCAGCCCGCTGCGCGAACGGATGCGGTCACGCGGCACCACGAGGTGGATGCCCTTGCTGGCCTGGACGTGCATCACGCCCCGACCACCGACGAGCTCCTGGATGTCGTCGGTCCAGACGCCGGCGGCGTTGACCACGACGCGTGCGCGGATCTCGAGGTCGCTGCCCGCCTCGAGGTCACGGGCGGTCACGCCGGTGACCCGCTCGCCCTCGCGCAGGAAGCCGGTCACCTTGGCGCGCGTGGCCACGTGGGCGCCGTGGGTGGCCGCGGTGCGGGCGACCATCATCGTGTGGCGGGCGTCGTCGACCTGGGCGTCCCAGTACTGCACCGCGCCGGTGAGCGCCTCCGGCTTGAGGTCGGGCACGACGCGCAGCGCCTTGCGCTTGGAGAGGTGGCGGTGCAGCGGCACGCCCCGGGGATATGGCGACGCCGCGGCCAGCGAGTCGTAGAGCGCCAGCCCGGCCCCGACGTAGGGCCGCTCGAGGTGGGAGGTCAGCGGGTAGACGAAGGGCACCGGTCGCACCAGGTGCGGGGCCAGCCGCGTGATGAGCAGGCCGCGCTCGGCCAGCGCCTCACGCACGAGGGTGAAGTCGTACATCTCGAGGTAGCGCAGCCCGCCGTGGATCAGCTTGCTGCTGCGGCTGCTCGTGCCGGAGGCGAGGTCACGCTGCTCGACCAGGCCCACCGAGAGGCCGCGCGTGACCGCGTCGAGCGCGATGCCCGCACCGGTCACTCCCCCGCCGACCACCAGCACGTCCAGTTCCCCGCCCGGCGGGGCCGCCATCGTCTCGAGGGCGGTGGCGCGCTGGTCCGGGCTCAGGGCGGTCATGCCGCCAGTGTGCCCCGGCGCCCGAGTGAGCGGGTCAGGACAGGTGACCTGGGTGCGGCTCGCTCGGGATCGTGCCGAGCCGGCCGGCCTGGAAGTCCTCGAAGGCCTGCATCAGCTCGGCGCGGGTGTTCATCACGAACGGGCCGTAGGCCGCGACGGGCTCGCGGATCGGCCGCCCGCCGAGCAGCAGCACCTCGAGCGCCGGGCTCTGCGCGCCTGTGTCGCGAGGGTCGCCGGTCAGCTCGATCGCGTCACCGGAGCCGAAGACCGCAAGCTGGCCGCTGACCAGGGGCCGCCGCTCGGCGCCGACCGTGCCACGGCCCGCCAGCACGTAGGCGAGCGCGTTGAACTCCGTGGGCCACGGCAGCTCGAGCCGCCCGCCCGGCTGCACGGTGGCGTGCACGAGCGTGATCGGCGTGTGGGTCGAGCCCGGCCCCTCGTGGCCGGCCAGGGAACCGGCGATGACGCGCAGCAGCGACGCCCCGTCGTACGACGAGAGGAGGGCGACCTGCCCGCCGCGGATGTCCTGGTAGCGGGGAGCGGCCATCTTGAGGGTGCGCGGCAGGTTGACCCACAGCTGGACGCCGTGGAACAGCCCGCCGCTCGTCACGAGCTCCTCGGGCGGGGTCTCGATGTGGAGCAGGCCGCTGCCGGCCGTCATCCACTGGGTGTCGCCGTTGGTGATCAGGCCGCCGCCGCCGTGGGAGTCCTGGTGCTGCATGACCCCGTCGATCATGTAGGTCACGGTCTCGAAGCCGCGGTGCGGGTGCCAGGGCGTGCCCTTGGGCTCGCCGGGCGCGTACTCCACCTCGCCCATCTGGTCCATGTGGATGAACGGGTCGAGACGGGCGAGGTCGACGCCGGCGAACGCGCGGCGCACCGGGAAGCCCTCGCCCTCGAAGCCGCGGGGCGCGGTCGTCACCTGGACGACGTCGCGCGGGCGGGCGTCGAGGCCCGGACGGTCGACACGCGGCAGGACGGTGAAGTCGGGGACGGTCACAGCAGGCATGCGGATCACCTCTCTTGGTCAGTGTCGGTGCAACCACCGTGACACGTCAACTATTTCCTGGGTGGTCTCCCGGACCGGCACACTGCAAGCCGCCGGGCGCCCCCGCGGCGCGAGGGGACCCGGGTCGCCGCGGTTGTGCCGGTCCGGGCGGTCGTGGTCAGGAGGCGACGAGTGCCTCGACCTCGCGGGCCGTGCGGTCGCGGCGCTCGTAGGCCCAGCCCGGGCCGCGCAGCAGGAACGACCAGCGGTCGTGCCAGGTCTCGGCGGTGGCGACGTCCTCGGCGATGTCGCGCCACTCGTGGGTCGCGATCACCGCCGGGTTGTAGGAGTCGATGTTCTTGGTCAGCCCGTAGACGACCGGCTCGTCCTCCTCCTGGAAGGTGCCGAAAACCTTGTCCCAGACGATGAGGATGCTGCCGTGGTTGCGGTCGAGGTAGCGCCGGTTGGAGCCGTGGTGCACCCGGTGGTGGCTCGGGGTGTTGAGGACCTTCTCCAGCGGCCCGATCGAGCGCACCGCCTCGGTGTGGATCCAGAACTGGTAGATCAGGTTGATCCCGCGCGCCTGCTCGATCAGCTCGGGGCGGACGCCGAGGAACGCCAGCAGGCCGTAGGGCACCGACAGCACGAGGCTCTCGGCCACCGGCTGCCGCAGTGCCGTCGAGAGGTTGTAGCGCTCGCTCGAGTGATGCGCGACGTGCATCGCCCAGAGCCAGCGCGACTCGTGGTCGAGGCGGTGGTTCCAGTAGTAGATGAAGTCCCAGCCCAGGATCGCGGTCGCCCAGGCCACCTTGCCGGTGCCGAGGTCCTTCAGGCCGCGGCCGAACAGCCCCCGCCCGGTCGTGTGCGCGGCCCAGACCGTGCTCGTCGTGAGCGCGGTGCTGAGGACCGCGCTGGCCGCGAGTGCCCCGTGCGCCTTCGTCAGCGTGCGCGTGCGGCGGGGACGCTCGGCGCGCGGGGTGGCCTTGGCCTGCCGCAGCTCGGCGAGCTCGTCCTGCACCGCGCGTACGTCGTCGGGCAGTGTCTGCGGCTCGGGCAGCCTGCCGTCGCGCAGCCGCTTGCGGACCACGTCGCCGACGGTCGTGGCGACCGCGGCCGCGAGGCCGAGGCCCAGGAACGCCTTGCCGTACCTCCCGACACCGGGCGTCACCGGGTCGAGCAGCTTCTTGGCGACGTACGGCGCCGCCAGGCTCCCCACGCCCATGCTGAGGCTGGCCAGGGTGTCGGCGAGCTGGTAGTCCCCGGCGCGCGTGCCCGGCTCGACCGGGTGGGCCCGCTGCCAGGCGTACTCCGCACCCATCGAGCCGAAGAACACCGGGATCGCCAGGACGGTGAGGTCGACCTTCATGGGCAGATGATGACACCGTCGCTCGCCGGCCTCCCCCGCCGGTCGGCCGATCCGGGCGCTCAGCCTGCGAGCACGGCGACCAGCGCTCCGGCCAGGCACACGACCGCGCCGAGGAGGCGGACCCGGTCGGCGACGAGGAGCCGGGCGACCAGCGCGTCGGTGCGGCCGGAGCCGAGCCGCCCGTGGGTCGGGGCGGCGACAGCGGCGGTGGTGAGGAACGAGACCGCGGCCCCGACGGCCGCGACGACGAGCCCCACGTCGACCGGACCGTCGACCAACGCCCAGAGGCCGACGCCGAGCAGGGGCAGGTAGGCCGCGGCCACGACGTAGGAGATGCGGCGCGAGTGCGCCGCGTGCGCAGCGGACCAGTCCGCGGGCGGTACGTCGGCCAGCGCCGGGTAGACCACGGCGGTGACGGTGAGCTGGAACCCGAGGTGCAGCGCGGCGGTGGCGACGAGCCACGGCTCCCAGTCGTTCACGGGCCGGTCATCCGTGGAGGACGACCTCGACGCGCTGGAACTCCTTGAGCTCGGTGTAGCCCGTGGTCGCCATCGCGCGGCGCAGCGCGCCCACGAGGTTCATCGTGCCGTCGGGGGTCGTCGAGGGGCCGAACAGCACCTCCTCGAGCGAGCCGGACGTGCCGATGTGGATGCGCTCGCCGCGCGGCAGGTGCGGGTGCCACGCCTCGCTGCCCCAGTGGAAGCCGCGGCCGGGGGCCTCGGTCGCGCGCGCCAGCGGCGAGCCGATCATGACCGCGTCGGCGCCGCAGGCGACCGCCTTGGCCAGGTCGCCCGACTTGCCGATCGAGCCGTCGGCGATGACGTGGACGTAGCGACCACCGGACTCGTCCATGTAGTCGCGACGCGCCGCGGCGACGTCGGCCACGGCCGACGCCATCGGGACCGAGAGGCCGAGCACCGTGCGGGTGGTGTGGGCGGCGCCGCCGCCGAACCCGACGAGCACCCCGGCCGCGCCGGTGCGCATGAGGTGGAGCGCGGCCTGGTAGGTCGCGCACCCGCCCACGATCACCGGCACGTCGAGCTCGTAGATGAACTCCTTGAGGTTGAGCGGCTCGGCCTGGCTCGAGACGTGCTCCGCGGACACGGTCGTGCCGCGGATGACGAACATCTCGACGCCGGCGTCGACGACGGCCTTGGCGAACTCCTTGGTGCGCTGCGGCGACAGGCTGCCCGCGACGGTCACGCCGGCCGTGCGCATCTCCTGGAGCCGCTGCCCGATCAGCTCGGGCCGGATCGGCTCGGCGTAGATCTCCTGCAGGCGCCGGGTCGCGCGTCCCTCGTCGAGCGAGGCGACCTCGGCGAGCAGGTCGCTCGGGTCGTCGTACCTCGTCCAGAGGCCTTCGAGGTCGAGGACGCCGAGCCCGCCCATCTTGCCGAACTGCACGGCCGTGGCCGGCGACATCACCGAGTCCATCGGCGCCGCGACGACCGGGATCTCGAAGCGGTAGGCATCGATCTGCCAGGCGGTCGAGACCTCCTCGGGGTCACGCGTACGGCGCGACGGCACGATGGCGACGTCGTCGAAGGACCAGGCCCGACGGGCCCGCTTGGCACGGCCGATCTCGATCTCCTGCACGGGCCGAGCCTATCGGGCGGGACGGACGGCACCTTGACCGCGCACGCCCGGGGCTCGACCATGTGCGCAGGTGGCCCGCCCGTCCGGCGGCGACCCTCGCGTCACGAGGAGGAGTCGATGAGCTTCGCGGTCGCCGCGTCGGCGTACGACGCGTTCATGGGGCGCTTCTCCGGGCCCCTCTCCCGGGCCCTCGTCGAGCGCCTGCCGATCGGCCCGGGGCAGCGGGCCGTGGACGTCGGCTGTGGCCCGGGGGCGCTGACCTCGCTGCTGGTCGAGCGGCTCGGCGCCGCGTCCGTGGCGGCGGTCGACCCGTCCACCTCGTTCGTCGAGGCGCTCGGCTCGCGGCTGCCCGGGGTCGACGTACGCCGCGGCGGGGCCGAGTCGCTGCCCTGGCCCGACGCGTCGTTCGACCTGGCGACGGCCAACCTGGTCGTCAACTTCATGGCCGACCCCGTGGCCGGGCTGCGCGAGATGGCCCGTGTGACCCGCGGCGGGACCGTGGCCGCGACGCTGTGGAACCTCGCGCCGGAGCACGGCCCGCTGGGCTTCTTCTTCGCCGCCGTCCACGACCTCGACCCGCAGGGCCCGCACGAGGACCACCTCCCGGGCGCCCGCCCCGGCCAGCTCGTCCAGCTGTTCCGCGACGCCGGGCTCGCCGACGTGACCGAGGAGGCGGTCGACCTGAGCGTCGGGTTCCCCTCGCTCGAGGAGTGGTGGCACCCGTTCACCCTCGGCGTCGGGCCGGCGGGGGTCTACGTCGCCTCGCTCGACGAGGCCCACCGCGAGGCGCTGATGCGGCGCTGCGGCGAGCGGCTCGGAGTCACCGGCGACGGCCCGGTCGACGTACCCGTCCGCGCGCGGCTGGTGACCGCCCGCGCCTGACGGGGCCGCTTCGGTTTCACTAGGTACCTAGTGATGTTGTCACTCCCCGAGCGAAGTTTCGCTTGGGGAGTGACAGGTTCACTAGGTACCTAGTGAAACCGCACCCCAGCGGCTCAGCGGGTGTAGTTGGGCGCCTCGGCGGTGATCTGTACGTCGTGGGGGTGGCTCTCCTTGAGCCCCGCCGGCGTGATGCGGACGAACTGGCCGCGCTCCCGCAGCTCCGGGATCGTGCGGGCGCCGACGTAGAACATCGACTGGTGCAGCCCGCCGACGAGCTGGTGCGCGACGGCGGAGAGCGGGCCGCGGTAGGCGACCTGGCCCTCGATGCCCTCGGGCACGATCTTGTCGTCGCTGGTCACGTCGGCCTGGAAGTAGCGGTCCTTGGAGAACGACTTCTTGCCTCGGCTCGACATGGCACCGAGCGACCCCATGCCGCGGTAGGACTTGTACTGCTTGCCGTTGACGAACACCAGCTCGCCCGGCGACTCCTCGCACCCGGCCAGCAGCGAGCCGACCATCACGCACTCGGCACCGGCGACGAGCGCCTTGGCGATGTCGCCGGAGTACTGCAGGCCGCCGTCGGCGATGACCGGGACGTCGGCCTCGGCGCAGGCCTGCGCGGCGTCGTACACCGCCGTGACCTGGGGTACGCCGACGCCCGCGACCACGCGGGTGGTGCAGATCGACCCGGGCCCGACGCCGACCTTGACCGCGTCGACCCCGGCCTCGACCAGGGCCCTGGCCCCGGCGCCGGTCGCGATGTTGCCGCCGATGACCTGGACGTGCCGCAGGGCGGAGTCGGACTTGAGCCTGTGGATCATGTCGAGCAGCAGGCGGGCGTGGCCGTGGGCGGTGTCGACCACGAGCACGTCGACGCCGGCCTCGACCAGGGTGGTCGCGCGCTGCCACGCGTCTCCGAAGTAGCCGACCGCCGCGCCGACCATGAGCCGGCCGTCGGCGTCCTTGCTGGCCTTGGGGAACTGCTCGCTCTTGACGAAGTCCTTGACCGTGATGAGGCCGGCGAGGTGACCGGTCTCGTCGACCAGCGGCAGGCGCTCGCGCTTGTGCTTGCGCAGCAGGAGCGTGGCGTCCTCGCGGGAGATGCCGGGCGGGCCGGTGATGAGCGGCATCTGGGTCATCACCTCGTCGACCTTGGTCGTGGCCCACTCCGCGACGGGGGTGAAGCGCAGGTCTCGGTTGGTGACGATGCCGAGCAGACGGTCCTGGGTGTCGACGACCGGGAGGCCGGAGACGCGGTACTGCCCGCAGACCTCGTCGAGCTCCTCCAGCGTCGCGTCGGGGCCGATCGTGACCGGGTTGCTGATGATGCCCGTCTGGGTGCGCTTGACCAGGTCCACCTGGTAGGCCTGGTCCTCGATCGACAGGTTGCGGTGCAGCACGCCGAGGCCGCCCTCGCGGGCCATCGCGATCGCCATCCGCGACTCGGTGACGGTGTCCATCGCGCTCGAGACCAGGGGGATCCGCAGCGAGATGCCGCGCGTCAGCCGGGTCGTGGTGTCGACCTCGCTGGGGATCACGTCGGTCTCGCCCGGCAGCAGCAGCACGTCGTCGTACGTCAGCCCGAGGGGGAGGAACTTGTCGGGGACTCCGGCCGGGGAGAGGTTCATGGGGGCCCTTCGGTCGCGGCGACGGGGTGGGTGCCCATCCTAACGAGCGAAGGGGTCCGTCCCTTCCCGGTGCCACCTTCAGGTCGGCCGCCTCGCGGGCACGAAGTGATCGAGTCGACGCCGGAGCACGTCCCCGACCTCGAACATGTCGGCCAGCTCGCGGATGTTGCTCACGGTCTCGTCGAGGATCTCGCGGTTGAGCTGCTCGGGCTGCCGCTCGTTGATCCACCCCTGGTCGGTGAGGCTCGTCCGCGCGGCCACCTCGAGCTCCTCCCACGTCATCGGCAGGTCCACGAACTCCACCGTGGTCGTCGCGCGGTGCGAGGTCATGCCGCCGAACCCCCGCCCGCACCCGCAGCCTCCCTCGGGATCCCTCAGGTCGGTGTCGCACACCATCGTGATCCACGCCAGCTCACCCGGGACCGTCCAGTCGTAGTCCCCCTCGACGAGCCCGTTGGTCCGCCTCGTCGTCACCAGCACCTTCATGCCTTGCTCCTCTCGACGTGGGGGACGCTAGGAGCGGTGGCCGACAGTCCTCGGAGGGCGACCGGAGTTCTTCACAGGACCTTCACAGCGAGCGCGCCGGTCCTGCGCGGCGCGGGTCCTACTGTCCTGGCATGGGTCCGGGACAGCCACCACCGCACGTGCTCGTCGTCGAGGACGAGCCGGAGATCAACGAGGCGGTCAGCCTGCGCTTCCGCGCGGAGGGCTGGCGCGTCACCCAGGCGTACGACGGCCCCGCCGCGGTCAGTGCCGCGCAGGAGCACGAGCCGGACCTGGTGGTCCTCGACGTCATGCTGCCGGGGTTCGACGGGCACGAGGTGTGCCGGCGGATCCAGGCCCGGACCCCGACCCCGGTCCTCATGCTCACCGCGAGGGACGACGAGACCGACGTGCTCGTGGGACTGGGGGTGGGTGCCGACGACTACCTCACCAAGCCGTTCTCGATGCGCGAGCTGGTCGCGCGGGCCCAGGCGCTGCTGCGGCGGGTGGAGCGGGCCGGCGAGCTGGCCCGGCGTACGGACGGCCCCCGCCGTCTCGGCCCCGTGGTGGTCGACGTCGCCGCCCGCCGCGTCACCGTCGACGGCGCGGAGGTGGCGCTGACCCGCACCGAGTTCGACCTGCTCGTGTGCCTGACCGAGCAGCCCGGCACCGTGCTCTCCCGCAGCCGCCTGCTCGAGCAGGTCTGGGGCTGGCCCGACGCCTCGACCCGCACCGTCGACAGCCACGTCAAGGCGCTGCGCGCCAAGGTCGGGGCCGGGCGGATCCGGACGGTCCACGGCGTCGGCTACGCGTGGGAGACCTCGTGAGCCAGGACCCCGGCGGCGGCGTCCGGACCAGCGGCGAAGGGCCCGCAGGGCCGGCGGGGCCCAGCGCGCTGTGGACCTCGTTCAAGGTGCGGCTCGCCGCCGTGGTCGGGGTGATCGTGCTGGTCGTGGCGGTGCTGACGACCGCCGCGTCCGCGGCCGGCACCCCGGCCTACGCGGTGGTGACGGTCTCGGTGCTGGTCGCGCTCGTGCTCACCCACACGCTGGCCCGCGGCATGACCGTGCCCGTGCGCGAGATGACCGCCGCCGCGACCGCGATGGCGAGGGGCGACTACTCCACGCGCGTGTCGGTGGCGGCCGCGGACGAGATCGGTGACCTGGCCCGGGCGTTCAACGCGATGGCCGAGGAGCTGCAGAGCGAGGACCGCCGCCGGCGCGAGCTGGTCGCCACGGTCTCCCACGAGCTGCGGACGCCGGTCGCGGCGCTGCGCGCCACGCTGGAGAACCTCGCCGACGGCGTGGTCGAGCCCACCGCGGACAGCCTCGGGGCGCCCCTGCGCCAGGCCGAGCGCCTCTCCGACGTGGTCTCGGACCTGCTGGACCTCAGCCGTCTCGACGCCGGGCTCGTCGCCCTCGACGTGGCCCCCGTGGACGCCGGCGCGCTGCTCGGACGTGTCGCCGACGAGGCCCGGCTGGCCACCCGCCGCCACGTCACGGTGCGGACCGAGGCCGAGCCGGCCCTCGCGCTCGCCGGGGACACGCGCCGGCTGCACCAGCTGCTGGCCAACCTCGTCGACAACGCGGTCCGGCACTCCCCCGACGGCGGGACCGTCACCCTCGCGGCGCGCGCGGGACCGACCGGCCCCGTGCTCGAGGTCCACGACCAGGGTCCGGGCATCCCGCCCGAGCACCGCGAGGCGGCCTTCCGCCGCTTCACCACCGGCCTCGCCGGCGAGGGCGGCGGCACCGGCCTGGGCCTGGCCGTCGCCCACTGGGTCACCGTCCTGCACGGCGGCCGCATCCACGTCGTCGACGACCCCACCGGGTGCCTGGTGCGGGTCGAGCTCCCGCACTCCCCACCGTCCCGTCCCGCCCCGACCCAGGAGGCTCCCGTGACCTCGACCCCAGCTCGCCCGGCCCCGACAGGCCCGCCGACCGCCAGGGCCGAGAGGCCCGGCGCGATGGACGCCGCGTTCGGGAACGTCTGGCCCGAGCCGCGGCCCGAGGGCCGCCCGTCGGTGGTCCTCGGCGCCCTCGGGGTCGGGGTCCTCGCCGGGCTGATGGTCCCCTTCCACGACGTCGGCCTGGGCTGGTGGCTGGTGGTCGTCGCGATGGTCGGGTCGGTCGCCTGGACCGCCCGTGACCGTCTCGACCGCTACGGCTGGGCCCTGGTCGCGCTGTCCCTCGCCCTCACCCTCCCGGTGCTCCTCCTCGACGCCGGCTGGATCGTCACGCTCTGCGTCCTCGCCGCCGGGCTGCTCGTCGCCGTCGCCCTCACCGGGGCAGGGACCCTGGTCGGCTTCGCGGCCGCACCGCTCGCCGTACCCCTGGCCGCGCTGCGCGGCCTCCCCTGGCTCGGTCGCAGCCTCGAGACCGGCGGGGGCGCGGTGTCGTGGCGGGTCGCCCGCACCGCGGTCGTCTCGCTCGCGCTCGTGCTGGTCTTCGGCACCCTCCTCGGCTCCGCGGACGCCCTCTACGGCTCCTGGCTGGGCTCGCTCGTGCCCGACCTGCGCGTCGACACCCTCTTCGCCCGCGGCTTCTCCACCTTCTTCGTCGGTGGCGTGACGCTCGCCGCGCTCTACGTCGCCCTCAACCCCCCGCGCGTCGACCTCGTGCCGGTCGAGCAGCACCACACGCGCCACGGGTGGGAGTGGCTGGTGCCGGTCGCCCTCGTCGACGTCCTCCTCGCCGGGTTCGTCGTGGCTCAGGCGACCGCGATGTTCGGCGGGGAGTCCTACCTCGAGCGCACCGTCGGCATCACCTACGCCGAGTACGTCCACCAGGGCTTCGGCCAGCTCTGCGTGGTCACCGTCCTGACGCTGGCGGTCGCGGCCACCGCCTGGCGCGTGGCGGACCGGGAGGCCGACCTCTGGCGCGTCCGTGCCGCGGTCGGGGTCCTGTGCGCGCTCTCCCTGGCCGTGGTCGCCTCGGCGCTCATGCGCATCGGGCTGTACGACGACGCCTACGGCTGGACCCGCCTGCGGGTGCTGGTGGCGTTCTTCGAGGCCTGGCTGGGCCTGGTGGTCCTGCTCGTGGTCGTGGCCGGGGTGCTCGCCCGGGCCGCCTGGCTCCCCCGAACCGTCCTCGCGACCGGGGCCGCGACGCTGCTCCTCCTCGCGGCGGTCGACCCCGACGCGCGGATCGCCGAGCACAACCTGGCCCGCGAGGGCCGCGTGCCGACCGACACCTCCTACCTCCTGGGGCTCTCGGAGGACGCCCTCCCGAGCCTGCCCGCCTCGTTGCGGCGCACGGCCTGCGCGGACCGCGGCACCTCCTTCGCCGAGCGGACCGGCCGGCACACCGACGGGTTCTGGTCGTGGAACCTCAGCCGCTGGCGCGCCGACCGGGCCTGCGACTGACCACCCGTCGGGGGCTGTCGGTGCCGCGGACTAGCGTCGCCCCGTGACCGCGACGCCCGACCCCGCCACCGCAGCCCCCACCCGCGACTGGGCCGCGATCGCGGCGATCGGCGTGACCCTGGTGCTCTGGGCCTCGGCGTTCGTCGCGATCCGCCACCTGGGCGACGACTTCGGCGCGGGCTCGCTGTCCCTGGGTCGCTGCCTGGTGGCGGCCGTGCTGCTCGGCGGGCTCGCGCTGAGTCGCGGGCTCACCCCGGTGCAGCGGCGTGACGGGTGGAGGTTCGTGGTGATCGGCGTGCTGTGGTACGCCGTCTACAACCTCGCGCTCAACGAGGGCGAGCGCCACGTCGACGCCGGCACGGCGGCGCTGCTGCTGCAGTTCTCCCCGCTGATCCTCGCAGTGCTCGCCGCGGTGGTGCTGGGCGAGTCGTTCTCCCGCGAGCTGGCGATCGGCCTGGTCGTGGCCCTGGTCGGGGTGTCGGCGATCGCGTTCTCGGGCGACTCCACCGGGGCCGGCACGCGTCCGGTGCTGGGCGCGGCCCTGTGCCTGGTCTCGGCGCTGGTCTACTCCGTCAGCGTGGTCGTGCAGAAGCCCCTGATGACCCGCGTGCCCGCGATCCAGGTCACCTGGCTGGCGTGCACGATCGGGGCGATCGCCTGTCTGCCGTGGGCCGGCGAGCTGGTGCACGACGTGCGCGCGGCACCGGCCTCGTCCGTGGCGTGGGTGGTCTACCTCGGCGCGTTCCCCACCGCGATCGGCTTCACCACCTATGCCTTCGCCCTCAACCGCATGAGCGCCTCCCAGCTCGGCGTGACCACCTACCTCGTGCCGGTCGTGACGATCGGGCTCGCGTGGGTGCTGCTCTCCGAGGCGCCCGCCCCGCTGGCCTACGCCGGAGGCGCGCTGACCCTGCTCGGCGTCGCGCTCGCACGTCGCCGCCCGCGCGCCCGGCCCGCTGGCCCGGTGCCGGCCGAGGCCGCCTGAGCGGCGGGCCTCAGCTCTCCTGGCGGATCGACAGCCGCGGCACCCCGCCGAGGCCGAGGCGGTAGCGCACGTGGCCGTCGTACGCCCCGAGCGTGTGCCACAGCGCCTGGTGCGCCGACCACGGCAGCGGGTCGTCACCGTGCCGCCAGGTGTCGCCGAAGGAGACCCAGACCGGGGTCCACCCGGCGGCGTCGTCCCAGTCGCCGCGGTGCTGCTCGACCAGGCGGCGCCGGATCTGGAAGGCCTGGCGCTCGCCGTCGAGGCAGATCGGGGCGGTGGCGACGGGCCACACCCACAGGTCGTGGCTCATCAGCTCGAGCTCGAGGTCGCGCAGCACCGCCGGATCGACCAGGACGGTCGCGACGTTCTCGTGCGGGCGCCTCATGGTCAGCGACGCTAGTGCCCACCCTTCCCGCCGTAAACGGGCCGAAAGGGTGGGCTCGGCAGCGTGCCTCAGTCCAGATCGCCTACGAGGACGGCCTCGGCCTCGTCCTCCCGCTCGTGGCCCTGGGCCGCGTGGTGCGCCGCCAGAGCCGCGGCGACCGGCCGGAAGCCGAGGGCCAGGACGACCACGCCGACCAGCACGCTGGCCGCACCGAAGACGAACGGCGCGTGCACGTGCTCGTGCGGCGGGAGGCCGAACAGCTTGAGCGCGACGTAGGGGCCGACCGCGCCGCCGCAGAAGCGGACGAAGGAGTACGCCGCGGAGGCGACCGGCCGCTCGACCGGCGCGGCCCCCATCACGGCCTCGGTGATCAACGTGTTGTTGTTGCCGATGAAGGCACCCGAGGCGATGATCCCGACCGCGACGACGGTGGGGTGGTCGGCCCAGACGGCCATCACCGCGAGGTCGGCGGTGAACAGCGCGAGGGTCACCAGGATGGCCTGGGTGGTGCCGATCGCGCGCTGCACGAGCGGGGCGACGACCACCGAGACGAGCGCGACCAGGACGCCCCAGCCGAAGTAGATCCAGCCGATCTCGATGATCCCGGCCCCCGGCAGCGCGAACGGCCCGGCGGCGAGGATCGTGAAGAACCCGATGTTGTAGAAGATCGCGGTGATCGCGAGCAGCAGCAGCGGCTTGTGCCGCAGCGCACGGAACGGGTCGGCCAGCGAGGTGCGGCGGCCGGTCGGCGGGGTGGACGGCAGGAAGACCGCGGTCGCCACGAGCGCGACGAGCATGAGCACCGAGACGCCGAAGAACGGCGCGCGCCACGACTGCTCACCGAGCAGACCGCCGATGAGCGGGCCGGAGGCGATGCCGATGCCCAGCGCGGCCTCGAAGAGGATGATCGCCTGCGCGGTCGACCCGCGTGCCGACATCACGATCGTGGCGAGCGCGGTGGCGACGAACAGCGCGTTGCCCAGGCCCCAGCCGGCGCGGAAGCCGACGACGGCGCCGACGCTGTCCGACGAGCCCGCGAGCGCGGCGAACACGATGATCAGCACGAGGCCGGAGAGCAGCGTGCGCTTGGGGCCGATGCGGCTGGACACGACGCCGGTGACCAGCATCGCGACGCCCATGATCGCCATGTAGCTGGTGAACATCAGCGAGACCTGGCTCGGCGTCGCGTCGAGCTGCTCGGCGATCGACTTGAGGATCGGGTCGACCAGGCCGATGCCCATGAAGGCGATCACGCAGGCGAACGCGACCGCCCAGACGGCACGGGGTTGCTTGAGCACGGGGATCCTTTTCGTTACTGAGGTGCGGGTGTGAGGACGTCGGAGAGGACGGCCACCGCCGTGGCCAGCTCCTCGGGGGTGCGGCCGGCCGCGGTGACCCGCTCGGCGACCATCGCGGCGTTTCGCCGGCGTACGTCGTCCAGCGCGGCGCGTCCCCGCGTGGTCATCGAGACCAGGCTCGACCGCGCGTCGTCGGGATGGGGCAGGCGCTCGAGCCAGCCCTTGTCGCCGAGCCCGTTGACCAGGCCGGTCATCGTCGGCTGGCTGCACCGGTCGGCCTCGGCGAGGACCGACACGGTGCTCGGACCGAGCTCGTCGACCAGGCTCATCACCCGGATGGCGGCGGGCGCGTCGTCGCGGTGGCGGCGGCGCACCTCCCGGACGAGGCGGGCGCTCAGGACGACGAGCTCGTTGCTGAGCTCCTCGACCCGGTCGGCGAACTGGTTGACCACGTCCACCAATGTTTCCATAGGTTCCCTATGCACACCACCCGACCGCGTGTGGCGCTCCTCACCTCCCAGAACACGAGGGATGTTCGGTTTGTCCTGGTCAGGCCGTGACCCGGGCCCACGCGCCCTCGTTGGGCAGGCATGAACCCGTTGCCCGTGACCCGCCCTGCTCGCCGCGGCCGCCGTGGGGCAGCCGCCCTGGCCGCGCTGACGCTCGCCGCCGCCGGCACCACCGCCGTCCTCACCGCGCCCGCCGCCTCCGCCGCGGCGCCGACGGTGACCGACGGCTGCCTCAAGAGCGCCCCGGAGCCGGGCACCACGGCCAAGGTCGACATCTGCTGGACGATGTTCAAGCCGGCGGGCGCGAGCAGCAGCCACCGGGTGCCGTTCGTGATCCACAGCCACGGGTGGGGCGGCAGCCGCACCACCGACCCTGCCGCGTTCCAGAAGTACCTCGACGCCGGCTTCGGCGTCCTGTCGTTCGACCAGCGCGGCTTCGGCGAGAGCGGCGGCAAGGCCCACGTCGAGAACCCCGCGTTCGAGGGCAAGGACGTCCGCAACCTGGTCGCGTTCATCGCGAGCCAGGGCTGGGTGAAGAAGGACGCCCCCGGCGACCCGCGCCTCGGCGCGATCGGCGGGTCCTACGGCGGCGGCTACCAGTTCCTCGGCGCCTTCGAGGAGCTGCGGGTCCACGGCAAGCCGGTCTTCGACGCCCTCGCCCCCGAGATCACCTGGTGGGACCTCAAGGACAGCCTCGCCCCCGACGAGGTCGTGCGCACCGAGTGGGTCTCGGCGCTGACCGCGGCCAGCCTGCCCAGCGACGCGCTGCCGCAGGAGATCATCGCCTCGGTCGCCGAGGGCGCGGCCCGCGGCAACTGGCCCGACGGCTCGACCCCGGGCACCACCGACCTCGACAGGTTCTTCGAGAAGAACGGCCCGAGGTGGCACCTCTCGCAGGGACGGCGCCTCGACATCCCGGTGCTGTTCGGCCAGGGCGAGACCGACAACCTCTTCCCGCTCACGCAGGGCCTGAAGAACTGGGCGGGTGCCCTCACCGACCGCGCCCGCTCCCGCAGCATCTTCGTCGGCTACAACGGCGGCCACACCCTGCCCTCGGTGTTCCCCGCCGGGGTCGGCGTCGCCGGCGACCCGTGCAGCACCGAGCTCGGCAGCGCCTCGTTCGGCGACCTGGCCCTCCGCTTCCTCCAGGAGAAGCTGCAGGGCAAGGACCGCGGCCTGACCGGCTTCGGCCGCTTCCACCTCGCGACGGCCGACGGGACGTGCACCACGGTCTCCTCGGTCGCCCCCGACCGCACGGTCGCGCTCCCCGACCTGGTGTCCACGACCGCGGTCGGCGCGCCGCTGCCCACCCAGGTCGCCGCCGGCCCGATCCGCATCGCCGGCCGCTCGTTCCTCGACGGCAAGGTGACCACCTACACCCCTGACGCGCGGGCCTTCCTCGCCCTCGCGGTCGGCACCTCCCCCGCTGACGCCAGGATCGTGCAGAACAACATGATGCCGATCAACGAGCCCACCGCGGTCACCGGCGCGAAGCGCCGCATCGAGCTCCCCTCGGTCGCCGTCGACGTCCCCCAAGGGCAGAACCTCTACCTCGTGGTCAGCCCGGTCAGCGACATGTTCGCCAGCCACGGCAGCCGCGTGCCCGGCGTGGTCCAGGTGAGCGGGGCCAGGCTGCAGCTCCCGACGGTCGGCTGACCGTCACCGACGGCGGTGACCCGGCGAGCGGTCGGGCGGGGTCACACCGGCGCACCCCGCAGCACGTGCGCCGGACAGCCGGGCGGCGGCTCGAAGGTGCCGAGCCGGGCGGCGTCGTGGCCGTCGGGGTGGCTGCGGACCTGCGGCAGGTCCGCGGCGTAGAACGGCTCGAGCCGCGGGCGTGAGAGACGCAGCCCGAGCCCGCGGGCCCGCAGGCCGGCCCTCGCGGCCCAGCGCATCGCGGCCGAGGGGTGCGGGTAGCCGAACGCCTCGAGCAGCGCGTCGTCCATCAGCGCGTAGGAGAAGCGCTTCACCGCCGCGGCCGGCAGCAGGTGGTTGGGCGGGAAGGTGCAGAGCAGGTCGAGCGTCGCGTCGGCCACCCGGCGCGCCCCCTCGTCGTACGCGAACCTCCTGGCCTCGTAGGCGTCCATCGCCTCGGCGAAGTCCTGCCAGGTCTCGGGGATGCCCTTGATGCCCATGAGTCGGCCCAGCGACCGGTAGTACTCCGCGGACGCGACCTTCTCCGCCTCGCAGAACGGCCGCCACGCGAGCTCGTCCATCCACCGGATCGGCACGACCACGAAGGTGCAGAGCACGTAGCGCATGTCGTCGTTGCTGATCGCGTACATCGCGTGCATCTGGTTGACCCGGCGTACGGCGACCCGGCCGGCCTCGCTGCCGAGGCCCTGGACCAGCGCGTCCTCGAGCAGCAGCACCGTGTCGTCGTACCTGCGCTGGGTGCGCTCGGTGAACTCACCGGTCTCGAAGAGCAGGCGGCCGATCGACGGGACGGCGTAGGTGCGGAACAGCGCGAAGCTCAGCGCCTGGTTGAGGTCCCACGGGAACTCGTGGAGGAACGAGATCCGGTAGATCTCCTCGTGGTCCTCGACCGGGTCGAGCTCGGCGATGCGGGACAGCCAGTGGGCACGGGAGGTCACCCGCCCGAGTGTGCCCGAGGTGGTCGAGCTCGTCGAGACCACGCAGCCCCCCGACCCAGGAGGGTCGAGGGGCTGTGATCGCTGTGGGACGAGCCTCAGTGGCCGTGCCCGTGGCCGTGACCGGCCGCGGGAGCGTCGTCCTCGTCCTCGGGCTTGTCCACCACGAGGGTCTCGGTGGTGAGCAGCATGCCGGCGATCGACGCGGCGTTGACCAGCGCGGAGCGGGTCACCTTGACCGGGTCGAGGATGCCCTCGGCGAGCAGGTCGCCGTAGGTGTCGGTCGCACCGTTGTAGCCCGTGCCCGGGCCGGCCTCGCGGACCTTGGCGACGACGACGTAGCCGTTCTCGCCACCGTTCTCCGCGATCCAGCGCAGCGGCTCGTCGAGGGCCTTGCGGACGACCCGCACGCCCATCTGCTCGTCGCCGGTCAGGCCGAGGTCGCCCTCGAGCACCGCGGAGGCGTGGACCAGGGCGGAGCCACCACCGGGGATGATCCCCTCCTCGATCGCGGCGCGCGTCGCGGAGACGGCGTCCTCGATGCGGTGCTTCTTCTCCTTGAGCTCGACCTCGGTGGCCGCGCCGACCTTGACGACGCAGACGCCGCCGGCCAGCTTGGCGAGGCGCTCCTGGAGCTTCTCGCGGTCCCAGTCGGAGTCCGAGGCCTCGATCTCCTGCTTGATCTGCTGCACGCGGCCGGAGACCGCGGCGGCGTCGCCGCCACCGTCGACGATGGTGGTGTTGTCCTTGGTGACCACCACGCGGCGGGCGGTGCCCAGCACGTCGAGGCCGACCTGGTCGAGCTTGAGGCCGACCTCGGGGGCGACGACCTGGCCGCCGGTGAGGATCGCGACGTCCTGCATCATCGCCTTGCGGCGGTCACCGAACGCCGGCGACTTCACCGCGACGGCGTTGAACGTGCCGCGGATCTTGTTGACCACCAGGGTCGAGAGCGCCTCGCCCTCGACGTCCTCGGCCAGGATGAACAGCGGCTTGCCGGCCTGCATGACCTTCTCCAGCAGCGGGAGCAGGTCGGCGATCGCCGAGATCTTCCCCTGGTGCAGCAGGATGTAGGGGTCGTCGACGACGGCCTCCATGCGCTCGGCGTCGGTCACGAAGTAGGGCGAGATGTAGCCCTTGTCGAACTGCATGCCCTCGGTGAACTCGAGCTCGGTGCCCATGGTGTTGGACTCGTCGACGGTGATGACGCCGTCCTTGCCCACCTTGTCGAAGGCCTCGGCGAGCAGGTCGCCGATCAGCGGGTCGCGGCTCGACACGGTGGCCACGGCCGCCATGTCCTCGCGCGAGTCGACGTCGCGGGCGAGTTTCCGCAGCTCCTCACCGACGGCCTCGGCGGCCTGGTCGATGCCGCGCTTGAGACCCATCGGGTTGGCGCCGGCGGTCACCGCGTGGAGCCCGCGCTGGACCATGGCCTGCGCGAGCACGGTGGCCGTGGTGGTGCCGTCACCGGCGATGTCGTTGGTCTTGGTGGCGACCTCCTTGGTGAGCTGCGCACCGAGGTTCTCGAACGGGTCGTCGAGCTCCACCTCGCGCGCCACCGTGACGCCGTCGTTGGTGATCGTGGGGGCGCCCCACTTCTTGTCGAGGACGACGTAACGGCCCTTGGGGCCGAGCGTCACCTTGACGGTGTCCGCGAGCTTGTCCACGCCGCGGAGGAGGGCGCGGCGCGCGCCCTCGTCGAACTCCAGGATCTTCGGCATCGAAGAGTCACTGCCTTTCGGTCGGAAGGGTGGTGCAGGAAGACACCGCCCCGAGGGCCCGGAGGCCGCCCGGGGCGGTGTCGGTGAAGCTGGGTGGGCTGGCCCCGGTGGGGTCAGCCGACGATCGCGAGCACGTCGCGGGCGCTGAGGATGAGGTACTCCTCGCCGGAGTACTTGACCTCGGTGCCGCCGTACTTCGAGTAGATGACCTTGTCGCCGACCTTGATGTCGAGCGGGATGCGCTCGTCGCCGTCCTCGTTGAAGCGACCCGGGCCCACAGCGACGACCTCGCCCTCCTGGGGCTTCTCCTTCGCGGTGTCCGGGATGACCAGGCCAGAGGCGGTGGTCTGCTCGGCCTCGAGGGTCTTGACGAGGATCCGGTCCTCGAGCGGCTTGATGTTGACCGACACTGTCGTCGACCTCCACTTTCTCGTTCGTCGAGAGCTGTACGGAAGACTTCTCGCTCGGGGCCTCCGGACGCCGTCGCGGGGGTCGCCTGGACTGCCGAGCGATTCAGCACTCTCAGGGTGAGAGTGCCAACTCCGAAACTAGCCCGCGACTAGCACTCGGTCAAGTCGAGTGCCAACGTGTCTGCCCTGCGAGGATCCCCCCATGGACCTGGCCACCTTCGAGCGGCTCCGCTCCCCCGAGGGGCTGCGCGTGACCGCCCGCGCGGTGGCGCTGTACGCCGGCGGCGCGGACCCCGTGCGCGCCGGTGCCGCGCTGCGGCGCGAGACCGACCCCGAGCTCGCCGCGGCGGCGATGAGCCAGGCGGCGCTGCGGGCCGCGGCCCGGGCCAAGCTCGGTGAGAACGCCGACCGGCTGTGGTTCACCCCCGACGCGCTGGAGCAGTGCACGCGCGCCGAGGTGGCGGCCCATCGCGCGGCCCGGATCTCGTTCGCCTCGCCGTCATCGGTGGTCGACCTCGGCTGCGGCATCGGGGGCGACCTGATCGCCGTCGCCCGCAGGCTCGCCCCGTCCGGCACCCCCGTGGCCGGGGTCGAGCTCGACCCGGTGCGCGCGGCCATGGCGCAGGCCAACCTCGCGGCGCTCGGCCTGTCCGCAGCCGTCATGACCGGTGACGCCACGACGCTCGACCTCGCGCCGTTCGGCCTCGTCGTCGCCGACCCCGCGCGGCGCACCGGGCGGGGTCGCACGTTCGACCCCGACGCCTACGTCCCCCCGTGGTCCTGGGTCGAGCAGCTCCTGCAGCGCCCCAGCGTCGTCAAGGTCGCGCCCGGGATCCCGCACGACCGCGTGCCCGCCGGCGTCGAGGCCGAGTGGGTGAGCTTCCGGGGCGAGGTCAAGGAGGCGGCGCTGTGGTCCTCCCACCTGGCCACCACGGCCCGTCGGGCCACCGTGATCCAGCCCGGTGGGCTCGCGACGCTCACCGCCGAGGACGACCCGGGCCCGGCTGCGGTGGGCACCGGCCCGGTGTCGGACTACCTCTTCGAGCCCGACGGCGCGGTCATCCGGGCCGGTCTGGTCACCGCGGTCGCGGCCAGCCTCGGCGGCACGCTGGTCGACCCGCAGATCGCCTACGTCACCGCGCCCACGGCCGGCCACACGCCGTACGCCGTGGGCTACGAGGTCCTCGAGGAGCTGCCCTTCGCCGAGAAGCGGCTGCGCGCCGCGCTCCGCGAGCGTCACGTCGGCCGGCTCACGATCAAGAAGCGCGGCGTCGGGATCGTCCCCGAGCAGCTGCGCAAGAGGCTCGCGCTCTCCGGCGACCAGGAGGCGACCATCGTGGTCACCCGCGTCGCCGGCAAGGCGACGGTCCTCAGCGTCCGGCCGCTGCGGCCGTGACCCGAGGCCGCACGACCGTGCTCGCGGCGTACGACGGCGACGCCGACCGGGCCGAAAGTCGCTGGCCGGTCCCGAGGGCGCGCTGGGAGACTCGACCCATGCCCGTGACCACCGAGCACCTCCTCGGCTTCGCCCTCGCGGCGCTGGTGATCATCGCGATCCCCGGGCCGAGCGTGCTGTTCATCGTCGGGCGCGCCCTGTCCTACGGCCGCGGGGTCGCCCTGCTGACCGTCGCCGGCAACACCGCCGGCCTGGCGGTCGTGATGACGCTCGTGGCGTTCGGGCTCGGGGCCCTCGTGGCCGAGTCGGTCACCGTGTTCACCGTGCTCAAGCTGGCCGGCGCGGCGTACCTCGTCTGGCTCGGGGTCCAGGCCATCCGCCACGGCCGGTTCGCCGACGAGACCGGCGGTGTCGGCGCCCCTGCGCTGTCGCGGCGGACCGTGCTCCGCCAGGGCTTCGCGGTCGGGGCGACCAACCCCAAGGCGTTCGCGATGGCGGCTGCCGTCCTCCCCCAGTTCGTCTCGCGGGAGACCGGCGACGCGACCGTGCAGATGCTCGTCCTCGGCGCGATCGCGGTGACGATCGGCCTCCTCAGCGACGGGCTGTGGGCCGTCATCGCCTCGCGGTTGCGGGAGTGGTTCGCCTCCTCCCCGCGGCACGGGCGCCGCCTCAGCCTGGTCGGGGGCACCTCGATCATCGGGCTCGGGATCGCCCTCGCCGCGACCGGCCGACCCGAGTAGGAGACGTTCCGGCGCGGATGCAACCTTTCCCCTCCGCGGCGCGTCCTGGTGATGTCTCCCGCACCTCGCGGGAGGCTTCGAGGGACACGAGCGGAGACGCCGATGAGCGTGGACACCACACACGTCGCCGTGCCGCGCACGCACCTACCCGCGCAGAGGAGGGGGACGATGGGTGACCGCGCGCAGCGCGACGCCGAGTTCTCCGCGTACATGGAGGCGCGGCAGGCCAGCCTGCTCCGCACCGCCTACCTGATCAGCGGAGACCGGCACACGGCCGAGGACCTCGTCCAGACGGCCCTGGCCAAGCTCTACCTCGCGTGGGACCGCGTCGAGGACCGCGGGTCGCTCGACGGCTACGTCCGACGCGTGATCGTCAACGAGCACAACTCCTTGTGGCGGCGGCCGTTCAAGCGCCGCGAGCACGCCACCGACCAGGTGCCCGAGCAGGCCGCCCCCACCCCGTCGTCGTCGGCCGGTGGCCGCGACGAGGAGCTGTGGGACCTGGTGCAGACGCTCCCCCGCAAGCAACGCGCCGCCGTCGTGCTGCGCTACTACGAGGAGCTCTCCGAGGCCGAGACCGCCGAGGTGCTCGGCGTCAGCGTCGGCACCGTGAAGTCCCAGACCAGCCGCGCGCTCGCCGCGCTCCGCAGCCGCTCCGGCGACCTGTTCGACACCGCCGGCACCACCCAGGAGGACCGATGACCAGCCACGACGAGCAGCGGCTGGGCGACGCGCTGCGTCGCCGGGCCGACTCCACCGAGCCCCACCTGCTCTCCTTCGACGACGTCACGTCCCGCGCCGGCAGCATCCGACGTCGCCGGATCGCCACCGGGGTCGTCGCCGCCGCGGCCGTCGTGGCCGTGGTCGTCCCGACCGCGATGGTCGCGACGGGCAGCACCGACCGCAGCGACCCGGGCTTCGCGACCAACACCCCGACCCCGGCGGTCACCCAGGACGTCACCCTGGACCCCAGCCCCACCGACCCGGTCACCCCCACCGGCAGGCATCAGGACGTCTCGGTCCTCGGTGACCTGCCGACCGGCGCCGCACCGAAGATCCTCGTGCGGATCGGCTCCCAGGTCCTCCTGCCCGACGGCACACGGGTCAAGGTCGGCAGCGACGCGGTCCACTCCGCGCTGGTCGACGGGCGCGTCGTGACGCTCGAGCGGGACGGTGACGGCAACGGCACGTTCGTCGTCCGCGACACGAGCGGGTCCGTCGAGGTCCAGGAGCCGGCCGACATCGACGGCGCCCTGTCCGTGACGCCCGACCGCACGGCCGCGGCGTACGTCGGCACCGACGGGCGCATCCACACCTGGAGCGAGGCCGACGGTGACCTGACCTTCTCCGCACCGCTGAAGCACGTCCAGCTCGGCCCGCTCCTCGGGTCCGGCGGCAGCTGCAAGGAGCAGGCGCCCGAGGGCGGCGGCTGCACGGTGTTCTACAGCACCGCCGACGGGCACGCCCGCTACGCCACCTCGCACGGCATCGACGACCAGGTCCCGGGGTTCGTCATGGTCAACAGCGCCCACGAGGAGCGGCTCGCCGGCCAGACCGAGTCGCTGCCCGCGGGCTCCTGCTCGGAGATCCGCAGGTCGATGGGGACCACGTCGCTGCTCAGGACCTGCGACTTCCTGCTCGAGACGTTCAGCCCCGACGGGCTCTACGTGACCGGCGGCCCGGCGTACGGCGACGGGCTGGGGCCCGCGTCGGTCGACGTCCTCGACGCCGCGACGGGCAAGTCGCTGCTGACCATCTCCGCGGCGGGCGAGCCCGGCGTCCCGTCGTACATCCCTCAGCTGGGGTGGGAGGACGACTCCCACCTGCTCGCCTCGGTGTTCGACGGCAAGGCGTGGCGCCTCGTCCGGATCGGCCTCGACGGCTCCGCCGAGCTGGCCGACGCGGGCCCGATGCCCAGCGGCGACGTCGGCGAGGTCCCGCTCCGGCTGGACGCGGGGGCCTGAGGGCCGCCGTACACCAGCGGCAGAGCTGGTGCTTCCCGAGCGAAACTTCGCTCGGGAAGCACCAAAGTCACTAGGTACCTAGTGAAACTGAGCCCCTACTGCTGCACCACCGTCACGGGCAGCGAGGAGTCCGCCGGCACGTCGAGGCCCGAGGGAGCCCGGCCGCGGGAGACCATCTCGCTCCCGAGGGCGGCGACCATCGCGCCGTTGTCGGTGCACAGGCCGGGGCGCGGGACGCGGACCCGGATCCCCTTCGCAGCGGCGCGCTCCTCGGCCATCGCGCGCAGGCGGGAGTTGGCGGCGACGCCACCGCCGATCAGCAGGTGCTCGACCCCGCGGTCCCCCGCGGCGTCGAGGGCCTTGCGCACGAGCACGTCGCAGACGGCCTCCTGGAAGGAGGCGGCGACGTCCTCGACCGGGACCGGCTCCCCCGACCGCTCACGGGCCTCGACCCAGCGGGCGACGGCCGTCTTGAGGCCGGAGAACGAGAAGTCGAAGCGGTGGCGCTCCAGGTCGCGCCGGGTGGTGAGCCCGCGCGGGAAGTCGATCGCGACCGACGACCCGGAGCGGGCGGCGCGGTCGATGTGCGGGCCGCCCGGGAACGGTAGCCCGAGCAGCCGGGCGACCTTGTCGAACGCCTCCCCCGCGGCGTCGTCGATCGTCGAGCCGAGCGGGTCGATCTCGCCGGTGACGTCCTCGACCAGCAGCAGCGACGAGTGGCCGCCGCTGACCAGCATCGCCAGGCAGGGCTCGGGCAGCGGGCCGTGCTCGAGCTGGTCGACGGCGACGTGGGCGGCGAGGTGGTTGACGGCGTAGAGCGGCTTGCCCAGGCCCAGCGCCAGCGACTTCGCCGCCGCGACCCCGACGAGCAGCGCGCCGACGAGGCCGGGACCGCTGGTCACCGAGATCGCGTCGACGTCGTCGAGCCGGATCCCGGCCGTCTCGCAGGCCCGCTCGATCGTCGGCACCATCGCCTCCAGGTGCGCCCGCGAGGCGACCTCGGGCACGACGCCGCCGAACCGGGCGTGCTCGTCGACCGACGACGCGACCGCGTCGGCGAGCAGGGTCTGCCCCCGCACGATGCCGACGCCGGTCTCGTCGCAGGAGGTCTCGATGCCGAGGACCAGCGGTTCACTCACGGGTCAGCTCCAGGGACAGGACGAGCGCGTCACGCCCGTCGCGGTAGTAGGCCGCCCGCCGGTCGATCTCGGCGAAGCCGTGCCGGGCGTAGAGGCCGAGGGCCGCCTCGTTGTCGGCCGCCACCTCGAGCAGCACCCGGGCCGCGCCGTCCGAGCGGGCCGCGTCGAGCAGCGTGGTCATGAGCGCGGAGGCGACCCCGGTCCCCCGGCGGGAGGGGTCGACGGCGATGCGCTGCAGGTCCGCGACGTCGCCCGCGGTCGCGGTCACGGCGTACGCCGACACGGGGTCGCCGTCGACCCAGGCCCGGCGGCGCGGCCCGGTCAGCTCCTCGGTCACCGAGGCGGCCGACCACGCGTCGGGACCGAACACGGCGGCCTCCAGCGCGGTCACGGCGGGGACGTCCTCGATCGTGGCCACGCGGATCACGACACCTTCTTGGGCGGTCCGGGCGCGACCGCGTCGGGGCGGCGGAGGTAGATCGGCTCGGGCTCGGTCGTGGCCCCGGTCGCGGCCAGGCGGGCGAGCACCGCGGCGTCGACCGTCGTCGGGCCGCCGGTGCGGGCGAACGCGTCGGGGTAGACCAGGACGCCGGGACCGACGACCAGCGTGTCCTCGGGGAGGCCGGCCAGCACGTCGGCCGGGCGGGAGACGGCGGGGTCGGTCAGGCGCCGCCCGTCGGAGGAGTACGACGCGTGGAACAGCTCCTTGCGCCGGGCGTCGGTCACCACGACGAACGACTCGGAGGAGGAGACCGCCGCCGCGACCGCGTCGAGCGAGCACACGCCGCGGACCGGGACGCCGAGCGCGAGCCCGAACACGCGGGCCGAGACGAGCCCGACGCGAAGACCGGTGAAGGGGCCGGGGCCGGTGCCGGCGACGATGCCGGTCAGGTCGCCGCGAGCCACACCCGCGCCGGCCAGCGCCTGCTCGACCAGGGGCGCCACCGACTCGCCGTGCTTCATCGGCCGGTCGCTGGTCAGGGAGGCGAGCACGGTGCCCTCGTGGCCCGCGGTGTCGTCGTACACCGCCACGCTGACCAGCGGGGTCGAGGTGTCGAGGGCGAGCAGCACGCGGACGAGGCTATGCGACGGGACCCGGCGCGACCGCAGCGGCCGGATCGGTGCCCAGCCAGCGGACACCCACCGGGCTCACCCGGACCACACGGGTCTCGTCGTCCTCGGTGCCGGAGCGCAGCAGGGACAGCTCGAGCCGGTCCTCGGCGAGTGCCTCGGCGATGCCGCCGCCCCACTCGACGACCGTGACCGAGTCGGCGAGGGAGACGTCGAGGTCGAGGTCGTCGAGCTCCTCCAGGCCGCCCAGGCGGTAGGCGTCGACGTGGACCAGCGGCAGCGGGCCGGGGTGGATGCGGGAGATGACGAAGGTCGGCGAGGTGACGGCGCCGCGGACGCCGAGGCCCTCTCCGAGGCCCTGGGTCAGGGTGGTCTTGCCGGCGCCGAGGTCGCCGGTCAGCAGCAAGAGGTCGCCGGGGCGGAGCAGGGCCGCGAGCCGGCGCCCGAGCGCCTGCATGTCGTCGCCGGTCGGCACGGTGACGGCGACCGGGAGCTCCTTGGCCAGGGTGAGCAGCGTGCCCTCACGGGACACCTCCCGGTAGCCCTGCCGCAGCCAGAAGTCGACGGTGGCGGGCAGCTCGGCGCGCGCGTGCAGGTGCACCCGCGGCAGCCCGCGACGCGCTGCGATGTCCTCGGCGGTCGCGGCGAGCGTGCGCGCGACGCCGAGGTGCTGGGCCGCGGGACGCACGCTGACCCGGGTCAGGAGCAGCGACTCGCCCCAGTCCGTCGTCTCGTGGTGCATCAGCAGTGCGCCCACCGGCTCACCGCCGACCGACGCCAGGAGACCGCCCTCGTCGCCCAGCTGCTCGGCGACGCTCTCCGGGGTCTCGGTGAGGGCCGGGGCCGGAGGGTCGAGCGCGGGGCGGCCGGCGAAGGCCTCGTGGATCACCGCGGCCACCTCCGCGGCCTGGTCGGGCGCGGCCTCGCCGACCTGGATGCGGGCCATGTCGGCGGTGCCGGACGAGCCGGTCACGACGCGCCTCCCGAGGTCGCCCGGCCCGGCCCGAGCGCCGCGGCCTCCGCGGCGTGCACGTGCTGGTCGGCGGCGAGGAGGAGGTCGTCGAGCTCGCGGTTGACCCGGTCCTTGAACTCGAAGAGCGACATGTGGCCGCCGCCGCGCAGCTCGACGAGCCGGGAGCCCGGGATGCGCGAGTGCAGCTTGCGCGCGTGGCTGATCGAGGTGAGCTTGTCCTTGGTGCCGCACATGATCCAGGTCGGGACCTGGGCGAAGGCCTCGACGACGTGGAACTTGTCGAGCGAGTCGAACTGCGGGATGAACTCCACGAGCACGTTGAGCGGCACCTCGGCGATCTCGCGGTCGAGGAACTCCACCCATGCGGCCGGGACGGCGCCGTCGCCGAAGGCGAACTCGCGGATCACCGCGAAGGCGACCGCCGAGCCGCGCTTGCGGACCAGCTCCAGCAGCCGCTCGCGCTGCGAGGCCATCACCAGCCCGCGCTCCACGACGCGGCGGCCGAGCGCGTCGGGGATCCAGCGCGACAGCATGCGGTGCGTGTGCAGGCTGCCGGCGGTCGTCGAGACGAGCGCGGTGCCGACGACCTTGTCGCCGAACAGCTCGGGGTGCTCCTCGGCGAGGGCGACGATCGACATGCCGCCCATCGAGTGGCCGACCAGCACGACGGGCTCGTCACCGGTCAGCTGGGTGAGGACCGCGAAGAGGTCGCGCCCGAGCTGCTCGATCGTGGCGTGGCCGTCGGGCGAGCGTTCGCTGCGACCGTGGGACCGCTGGTCGTAGAGCACGATGCGCCGGCGCCCGCGCAGCGCGGCCCGCTGGTAGTGCCAGCAGTCCTGGGTCATCGCGAAGCCGTGCACGAGCACCACCGTGGCGTCGGTGCGGCGGCGCGCGGCCTGTCCGGTGGAGTACGGCGAGACCTCGTCGACCTCGGCGTGCAGGCGGATCCCGTCGTCGGTGAGCACCTGGTGGACCTCGCCGCGCAGGCTGCCGAGGCCGTCCGGGTCCTCGCGGCGCGCGCGCCTGCGCTGCCGCCGCCCGAGGGTCTGGTCGGCGAGGTAGCCGGTCGCGCCGACCCCTGCGACCGTGCCCACGAGCCGGGCCACCTGCCTAGTGCTCGGCATCTCCACCTCCCCGGTGACGACGGGCGAACCGGCCGCCCACCCTGGTCACGATCTCGTAGGAGATCGTGCCGCACGCCTCGGCCCAGTCCTGCGCCGTGGGCTCGCCGTGGGACCCGTCGCCCCACAGCAGGACCTCGTCCCCCGCTGTGGCCGCGGTGCCGGCCCCGAGGTCGACGACCAGCTGGTCCATGCAGATCCGGCCGGCGACCCGGGCGCGGACCCCTCCTGCGAGGACCTCTGCCCGCGAGGAGGCCGCGCGAGGCACGCCGTCGCCGTACCCCACCGGCACGAGGCCGACCCGGGTGTCCTCGCGCGCGGTCCAGGTGTGGCCGTAGGACACCCCGGCGCCGGCCGGCACGTCCTTGACCAGCGCGAGCGTCGCCCGGGCGGTCATCGCCGGGCGCAGGCCGAAGCCGGCGGCGTCGCGCACCTCGGGCGCCGGGGAGAGGCCGTACGACGCCAGGCCGCACCGCACGAGGTCGAAGCGCGAGGACGGACGCAGCAGCGCGGCGGCCGAGTTGGCCAGGTGCCGCCAGCGCGGCCTCAGCCCGGCCGCGGTGGCGACCTCGAGCGCGGCCCGGAAGGCCGCTTCCTGGGCGTCGTTGGCCGGGTGCTCGGGCTCGTCGCTGCACGCGAAGTGCGACCAGACGCCCACGACCTCGACGTCGCCGGCCTCCTCGGCGGCGCGGGCCGCGGCGACCAGCCCGGGCCAGTCCGCGGCGGTGGCGCCGCTCCTGGAGAGCCCGGTGTCGACCTTGAGCTGGAGCCCGGCGGTGCGTCCGAGCGAGCGCGCGGCCGACGCGACCGCCGCCACCTGGTCGACCGTGGAGGCGGTCACGACGACGTCGGCGGCGAGCGCCGGGGCGTAGTCCTCGCCCGGCACCGCCAGCCAGCACAGCAGCGGCCCGGTGTCGCCGGCCGCACGCAGGGCCAGCGCCTCCTCCGCGACCGCCACGCCGAGCCAGCTCGCGCCCGCCGCGCGGGCGGCCCGCGCGACCTCGACCATGCCGTGGCCGTAGCCGTCGGCCTTGACCACCACCATCACCTCGGCCGGCGCGACGACCTCGCGCAGGTGGGCCACGTTGGCCCGGACCGCGTCGAGGTCGACCACCAGCTCGGCCCTCACGACAGGGCTCACGGCCCCTCCCGCAGCAGCCGCGCGCACAGCTCGGGGATCGCGCGCGCCACCTCGGCGGCGCTCACGGGTCCCTCGGGCCGGGCCAGGGCGGCCGCGGCGCCGTGCACCCACGAGCCCACGCTCGCGGCGTCGTACGCCGAGAGGCCGGCGGCGAGCAGCGCGCCGACGAGACCGCCCAGGACGTCACCCGCCCCGGCGGTCGCGAGCCACGGCGGCCCGACGGTGGTGACCCGGACCCGGCCGTCGGGGTGGGCGACGACCGTGTGGCGGCTCTTGAGCATCACCACGCAGCCGAACCTCGCCGCGGCCCGGCGTGCCGACCCGAGCTGGTCGGCCTCGACCTCCTCGCGCGGCACGCCGGTCATCCGCGCCAGCTCGCCGGCGTGGGGGGTGAGGACCGCGGGCCGGCCCGCGACTCCCCCGCACTCCTCGAGCACGGACAGCGCGTCGGCGTCGACCACGACCGGGACGTCGTCGGCCAGGGCCGCCCGCAGCTGCTCGGCGGACGAGTCGCCGCCGCCCGAGCCGACGACCCAGGCCTGGACGCGTCCCGTGCCGACGACCGCCTCGGGGTGGGCCGCCTGCACCAGGGCGATGACCGGCGCGGCCTCCTCCAGCGAGCCGGCGGGCACGAACCGCACCATCCCGGCGAGCCCGCAGGCCGCGCCGGAGACCGAGAGGACGCCCGCGCCGCGGTAGTCGGCGGACCCGGCCCGGACCCCGACGACGCCGCGGGTGTACTTGTGCGCCGCCGGCGCCGGCTGCGGCAGCAGCGCCGCGACGTCGTGCTCCTGCAGCGCCTCCACCGGGGCGGGCGGCAGGTCGAGCCCGAGGTCGACCAGGTGCACGACCCCGCACGCCCGCGCGCCGGGGTCCACCAGGTGCACGGGCTTGTGCGTCCCGAACGTCACGGTGAGGTCGGCCGCCACGTGCGGCCCGTCGACCAGGCCGCCGTCGACCCCGACCCCGGAGGGCGTGTCGACCGCGACCCAGGTGAGGTGGCTCAGCGACCCGACGAGCGCGGCGGCCTCGGGGCGCAGCGGTCCCGAGCCGCCGATGCCGACGATGCCGTCCACCGCCACGTCGTACGACGGCCCGGGGGTCTGCACGACGCGGCCGCCCGCTGCCCGGAGAGCGGCGAGGCCGCCGTGATGGGTCCGGTCGGGCGACAGCAGCACGCAGTCCACCGCGGCGCCGCGCCGGGCCAGGCGCGCGCCGGCGTGGAGCGTGTCGCCGCCGTTGTTGCCGGCCCCGACCACGAGCAGGACACGGGCGCCGTAGACGTGACCGAGCAGGTCGGCCAGGGCGGTCGCGAGCCCTGCGGCCGCGCGCTGCATGAGCGCGCCGTCGGGGGTGACCGCGAAGGCCGCCTCCTCGGCCGTGCGGACCTGCTCGACGGTGTGGGCGCGTCTCACGAGTCGCGCTCCAGCACCACGAAGGCCGTGACGATGCCGCCGTCGTGGCTCAGCGAGAGGTGCGCGGAGGTGGCGCCGAGGCCGTCGGCCGCGGCCGCCACGGTGCCGCTCAGGCGCCAGGTGGGCCGGCCGTCGGGCTCCCGCACGACCTCGGCGTGGTGCCAGTCCAGCCCGGCCGGGCAGCCCAGCGCCTTGGCGATCGCCTCCTTGGCGGCGAAGCGCCCCGCCAGGGACTCGCCGGTCAGCACGCGCTCGGCGTCGGTGAACAGCCGGTCCGCGAGCGTGGGCGTGCGCCGCAGCGACTCCGCGAACCGTGCGGTGTCGCACACGTCGACCCCGATCCCGACGATCACCGGACCTCCCGGGGCTACTCGACGGTGACGGACTTGGCCAGGTTGCGCGGCTGGTCCACGTCGTGGCCCATGAGGGTCGCGAGCTCGCAGGCGAACAGCTGCAGCGGCACGACCGCGGCGACCGGCTGGAGCAGCGTCGAGGCCTTGGGCAGCCGGAAGATCACGTCGGCGTAGTCGTCGACCGCGTCGTCGCCCTCCTCGGCCAGCACGATCATGCGGGCACCGCGGGCGCGCACCTCCTGCATGCCGCTGATCATCTTGTCGTGCAGCAGGTCGCGACCGGGCGGGGGCACGACGCAGAAGACCGGAAGCCCCTCCTCGATCAGCGCGATCGGGCCGTGCTTGAGCTCGCCGGCGGCGAAGCCTTCGGCGTGGATGTAGGCCAGCTCCTTGAGCTTGAGCGCCCCCTCGAGCGCGACCGGGAAGCCGGCGTGACGCCCCAGGAACAGCACCGAGCGGGCGTCCTGCAGGTCCTGCGCGAGGGCGTAGATCTGGTCGGCCTGGCCCAGCACCTGCTCGACCTTGGCCGGCAGCCCGGCGAGCTCGTCGACGACCGACGCGATCTCGTCACCGAAGCGCGTCCCGCGGACCTGGGCGAGGTAGAGCCCGAGCAGGTAGCAGGCGATGAGCTGGGTCATGAAGCCCTTGGTCGACGCGACGCCGATCTCCGGGCCGGCGTGGGTGTAGATCACCGCGTCGGACTCGCGCGGGATCGTCGAGCCGTTGGTGTTGCAGATCGCCAGCACCTTGGCGCGCTGCTCGCGCGCGTGGCGGATCGCCATCAGGGTGTCGGCGGTCTCGCCCGACTGGCTGATCGCGACCACGAGCGTGTCGCGGGTCAGGATCGGGTCGCGGTAGCGGAACTCGTGGGCCAGCTCGACCTCGCACGGGATCCGGGTCCAGTGCTCGATGGCGTACTTCGCCACCAGGCCGGCGTAGAACGCGGTCCCGCACGCGGTGATGATGATCTTGTCGACGTCGCGCAGCTCGTCCTCGCTCATACGGATCTCGTCGAGCTGGAGCTTGCCGCTGTCGTCGTGGCGACCCAGCAGCGAGTCCGCGATCGCCCGCGGCTGCTCGAAGATCTCCTTGCGCATGAACCAGTCGTAGCCGTCCTTCTCGGCTGCGGTGAGGTCCCAGTCGATCTCGTAGGCACGGGCCTGCGCCGGGTTGCCCTCGAAGTCGGTCACCTCCACCGCGTCGCGGGTGATCGTCACGACCTGGTCCTGGCCGAGCTCGAGCGCGTGACGGGTGTGCTCGATGAACGCCGCGACGTCGGAGCCCAGGAAGTTCTCGCCCTCGCCGACGCCGACGACCAGCGGGGAGTTGCGGCGCGCCGCGACCACCCGGTCGGGGTCCTGGGCGTCGACGGCGACCAGGGTGAAGGCACCGCGCAGCCGGCGGCACACGTCCTGCATCGCGGTGGTGAGGTCGGCGCCCTCGGCGACGGCGATCTCCAGCAGGTGCGCGGCGACCTCGGTGTCGGTGTCGGAGCGCAGGTCGTGCCCGGCGGCCTCGAGCTCGTGCCGCAGCGAGGCGAAGTTCTCGATGATCCCGTTGTGGACGACCGCCACGCGCTCCTTCTGCCCGCGGTGCGGGTGGGCGTTGCGGTCGGTGGGCGGGCCGTGGGTGGCCCAGCGGGTGTGCCCGATGCCGATCGTCGACTCCGGGAGCGGGTGCTCCTCGAGCGCCTTGTCCAGGTTGGTCAGCTTGCCGGCACGCTTGTCACCGACCAGGCCCCCCTCGTGGACCAGCGCCACCCCGGCGGAGTCGTAGCCGCGGTACTCCAGCCTCCGCAGGCCCTCCACGATGACGCGCTCGGCCGACTTCGGGCCGACGTACCCCACGATTCCGCACATGGGGTCAGCCTAGCGACGCCCGTGGGCAAGAATGCTCCGCATGACCTCGGCCCAGCAGTCCGCCGCCTCGGCGGACCGCGACCACGCGCGAGAGCGGGACCACTCGCCCTTCGTCGAGCTCGACCGCAGTGCCTGGGCGGCCCTCGGCGCGGCGACCGAGCAGCCGCTGACCTCCGAGGAGATCGAGCGCGTGCGGGGGCTCGGCGACGAGCTCGACCTCGACGAGGTCGTGCAGGTCTACCTGCCCCTGTCCCGCCTGCTCAGCCTCTACGTCGAGGCCGCGGGCCAGCTGCACCGCGCCCAGGAGTCGTTCCTCGACCAGCCCCAGCCGCCGCGCACCCCGTTCGTCATCGGGGTGGCCGGCTCGGTGGCGGTGGGCAAGTCGACGACCGCGCGCGTCCTCCAGCAGATGCTCGCCCACTGGCCGGCCCACCCCTCGGTCGCGCTGGTCACCACCGACGGGTTCCTGCTGCCCAACGCCGAGCTCGAGCGCCGCGGGCTCCTGCACCGCAAGGGGTTCCCGGAGTCCTACGACCGCAAGGCGCTGCTCAGGTTCGTCATCGACATCAAGTCCGGCAAGGACGAGGTGGCGGCGCCGTCCTACTCCCACCTGGTCTACGACGTCGTCCCCGACAACCCGGTGACCGTCAAGGGCCCCGACATCGTCGTGGTCGAGGGGCTCAACGTCCTCCAGCCCGCGCGGGTGCGCGCCGACGGCCGCACGGGCCTCGCGGTGAGCGACTTCTTCGACTTCTCGGTCTACGTCGACGCGGCGACCAGCGACATCCGCCGGTGGTACGTCGAGCGGTTCCAGCGGCTGCGCGAGACCGCGTTCCGCGACCCGACGTCGTACTTCTCGAAGTACGCCGACCTCACCGTCACCGAGGCGGAGACCGAGGCCAACCGCATCTGGGACGAGATCAACGGCCCCAACCTGGAGCGCAACATCCTGCCCACCCGGGCGCGGGCGAGCCTCGTGCTGCGCAAGAACGCCGACCACTCGGTCTCCTGGGTCAGGCTGCGCAAGCTGTGAGACGAGCATGATCCACCTGCGGCTGCGGGTGCCCGCCGACCTCCGGGAGCAGGTGACCGAGCTGCTCTGCGACGACGAGACGGTCACCAACGTGGCGGTCCACGAGGGCGCCTTCCGCAAGCCCGAAGGCGACCTCGTCCTCGCCGACGTCGCGCGGGAGAACGCCAGCGGGGTGATCGGCTCCCTGCGCGACCTCGGGCTGCACCACCAGGGCTCGATCACCGTCGAGGACCTCTCCACGGTCCTGTCCGACGACGCGACCCGAGCCGAGAAGGCCGCCCCGGGAGCGCCCGACGACGGCGTGGTGTGGGTGGCGATCGAGGACCGGCTCCGTGCGGAGTCACGCCTGTCCTGGGCGTTCGTCGCCTTCCTCACCCTGGCCACGCTCATCGCGGGCGCCGGCCGCATCCTCGACCAACCGATCCTCATCGTGGGCGCGATGGTCGTGGGCCCGGAGTTCACCCCGATGGCCGCGATCTGCTTCGCGCTGGCGCGACCCCGGCCGCACATGGTGCCGCGCGCCCTGGCCACCTTGGCGGTCGGCTTCGTCATGGCACTGGGCCTCGCGACGCTCTGCTGGGCGGTGGGCTACCACGGCTTCGGGCTGTTCACCCCCGAGGAGGCCTCGACCGGTCCCCAGACCGACTTCATCATCCGGCCCGACATCTGGTCGTTCCTCGTCGCGCTCGTGGCCGGGTCGGCCGGCGTGCTGTCCCTCACCACCTCCAAGTCCGGGCCGCTCGTGGGGGTCTTCATCTCCGTGACGACCGTGCCCGCGATCGGGACCCTGGCCGTCGCGCTGGCCTCCGGGCTCTGGAGCGAGGTCGGGGGCTGCCTGGCCCAGCTCGGCGTCAACGTGCTGGGCATCGTCGTCGCCGGCGTCACCACCCTGTGGGTGCAGAAGCTCGTCTGGCGCCGCGTCGCCCGCCGCGGTCTGCGTCACGGTGTGCGGGCGGGAGTGGGCGGGTAGGACCCCGCCATGACTCGATTCACCTCCAGCACGCAGAGCGAGGCCGTCATCACCGCCGACCGCGACCGGGTCTGGGAGATGCTCACCGACCCCGACACCGTCGCGCGGCTCACCCCGCTGCTGCAGCGGATCGAGGTCGACGGCGACCTGTGGATCTGGCACATGGGCTCGATCCCCGGCCTGCCGGTGAAGTTCGCGCCGACGTTCACCGAGCGCATGAAGGAGACCCCCAAGGAGCGCATCGAGTACGAGCACGCCCCGCGCGGCGGCAAGGAGCCCGCCGCGGTCAAGGGGTGGTACTCCCTCGAGGACCACCCCAAGGGCGTCCGGCTCGGCATCTACCTCGAGATCTGCGTGGCCCTCCCCCTGCCCAAGGTCGCCGGCGGCATGGTCCAGGGCGTGATGTCCCAGGTGATGAACCAGATGGGCGACCGGTTCGCCAAGCGCATGCTGGCCGAGCTCGACGCGGAGGAGGTCGCCGCCTGACCACGAGGGACCGGTCCGAGGAGCGCCTGCTCACCGCGGCGGTCTCGCTGCTGGGGATCGGCGGAGCCGGGCTCAACCTGGGCCTGGTGCCCCACGTCACCGACGACCCGTCGTACGACGGCGGGGTGCCGCTCGAGGTGCTGCTCACGGCGCAGGGCGTCCTCGCGGGCCTCGCCGCTCTCGTCTACGTCGTGGTCTGGGCGCGGCGCACCCTCGGGGAGGACGTCGAGGTGCTCGAGGCCGACCTTCGGCGCGAGACGAAGGGTGAGACCCACCTGCCGCGGCTGCCGCACCCGTGGCGCCTGGTCGGGCTGGGCTACCTCACCCCGATGCTCCTGTCGATGCTGGTGCTGTGCCTGGTCGACGTCCCGGCCGACGCGCTCTTCGCGACCCCGGTGACCGTCGCGGGCCACGTGCTGGTGCTGCTCGTGGTCGTCGGGCTCGGGCCCCTCGCGGTCCTCCCGCCGCTGGGCCTGTTCCGCATCGTCCGTGGCCGGGGCCTGCGGCGCCATGCCAGGGCCGCGGTCTTCCTCGTGCTCCTGCTGTGCCTCGTGCCCTGGGCGGCGTTGGGCACCTGGGCCGCCCAGTCGCCGTACGAAGGCTCGCGGTCGCCCGACTGGCTGCTCATGCTCGGGATCCAGCGCGACGGGGTGGAGGTGCGCCACGTCGTCGCCCTGCGGGCCGCCCAGGTGCTCACCTACGTGGTCGCCGCGCTCCTGGCGTCCACGCTGTGGCTGCGCCGCAAGCAGGCGACCGACGACGATCCCGACAGACCCGACGGCGGCCCCGACGGCGGCCCCGACGGCGGCCCCGGCGGGGTCAGAGCGCCAGACGCTCCTTGACCACGGCGGCCAGCCGGTCGGCGGTCTCGCGCGCGTCCTCGGGGGTCGCGGCCTCGACCATCACCCGCACCAGGGGCTCGGTGCCGGAGGGACGCAGCAGCACCCGCCCGGAACCCGCCAGGCGCTCCTCCTCGCGGGCCACGGCGGCGCGCAGCTCCTCGTCGGTGCCGGCGCGCTCCTTGTCCACCCCGCCGACGTTGACCAGCACCTGCGGCAGGTGCTTCATCACCGAGGCCAGCGTGGCCAGGTCCTGACCGGTCTGCGCCATGCGGCTCAGGACCGTCAGCGCCGTCAAGGTGCCGTCGCCGGTGGTGGCGTGGTCGCTGAGGATCACGTGGCCGGACTGCTCGCCGCCCAGGCTGAAGCCGCCACGCTGCATCTCCTCGAGCACGTAGCGGTCGCCCACCTTGGTCTGCGTGACCGTGATGTCGGCGCGCTCCATGGCGTGGACGAAGCCGAGGTTGCTCATCACCGTGGCGACCACGGTGTCGTGCGCCAGGCGGCCGCGGTCGCGCAGGGTGAGGGCCAGGATCGCGAGGATCTGGTCGCCGTCGACCACGTTGCCGGCCGCGTCCACGGCCAGGCACCGGTCGGCGTCGCCGTCGAGCGCGAAGCCCACGTGGGCGCCGCGGTCCACGACGGCCTGCTGCAGCGGGCCCAGGTGCGTCGAGCCGCACCCGTCGTTGATGTTGCGCCCGTCGGGCGCGGCGTTGATCGCGATCACCTCGGCACCGGCGGTGCGCAGCGCGGCGGGCGCGGAGGCGTGGGCCGCCCCGTGGGCGCAGTCCACGATCACCTTGAGCCCCTCGAGGCCGTTGGGCAGTGCGCCGACCAGGTGGGCGACGTACTGGTGCATGCCCTGGTAGTGGTACTTGACCCGACCGATCTGGGCGCCGGTGGGCCGGTCCCACGGCTCGCGCAGCCGCTGCTCGATCAGCTCCTCGACCTCGTCGTCGAGCTTGACGCCGCCCCGCTTGAGGAACTTGATCCCGTTGTCGGGCATCGGGTTGTGGCTCGCCGAGATCATCACGCCGAGGTCGACGTCGAGGTGCCCGGTGAGGAAGGCGACCCCCGGCGTCGGGAGGACCCCGACGCGCAGGACGTCGACGCCCGCCGAGGCCAGGCCCGCGACGACCGCGGCCTCGAGGAACTCGCCGGACAGCCGGGTGTCGCGGCCCACGACGGCACGAGGCCGGTGCCCCTTGAAGGCACCGGCCTCGCCCAGCACGTGGGCGGCAGCGACGGACAGGTCGAGCGCGAGCTCGGCGGTGAGCAGGCCGTTGGCGAGCCCTCGGACACCATCGGTGCCGAAGACCCGCTTGCGCTCGGCTCGCTCGGCCATCGTGCCGGCCAAGATCAGCGCTTGCTGTACTGCGGCGCCTTGCGGGCCTTCTTGAGACCGGCCTTCTTGCGCTCGATGACGCGGGCGTCGCGGGTCAGCAGGCCGGCCTTCTTGAGCGACGGGCGGTTGGCCTCGACGTCGACGGCGTTGAGCGCACGGGCCACGCCCAGGCGCAGGGCGCCGGCCTGGCCGGTGATGCCGCCACCGTGGATGCGGGCGATCACGTCGAAGCGGCCGACCAGGTCCGTGGTCACGAAGGGCTCGTTGACGACCTGCTGGTGCAGCTTGTTGGGGAAGTAGGAGTCGAGCGTGCGGCCGTTGACGGTCCACTGGCCGGTGCCGGGCACCAGGCGGACGCGGGCGACGGCCTCCTTGCGACGGCCGGTGGCCGCGGAGGGGGCGATGGTGGCCGGGCGCTGCGGGGCGTCGGCGGACGGGGCGCTCTCGGAGGTGTAGGCGACGCCCTCGGAGTTGGTCTCGAAGGTCTCGTCAGCCTGGTCGGTGGGCTGCTCGGTGGTCGTGTCGGTCACGAAGATGTCCTTGTTCTCGCTACTCGAAAAAGTCTGGGTGCTCGGGGATTACTGGGAGATCTGGGTGATCTCGTAGGGCTGGGCCTTCTGGGCCTGGTGCGGGTGGTTCGGCCCGGCGTAGACCTTGAGCTTCTTGAGCACCTGACGACCGAGGCGGTTCTTGGGGAGCATGCCCCACACGGCCTTCTCGATGGCCCTGCGCGGGTCCTTCTCCAGCAGATCGCCGAAGGCGGTGGCGGAGAGGCCGCCCGGGTAGCCCGAGTGGCGGTAGGCGATCTTGGTGTTCTTCTTGTTGCCCGACAGCGCGACCTTGTCGGCGTTGACGATGATCACGAAGTCGCCGCCGTCCATGTGCGGGGCGAAGGTCGGCTTGTGCTTGCCTCGCAGGAGGTTCGCGGTGGTGGTGGCCAGGCGGCCGAGGACCACGTCGGTGGCGTCGATGACGTGCCACTCGCGCTGGATGTCGGCGGGCTTGGGACTGTAGGTGCGCACGGGCGCTCCCTCTCCTTCGTTCGTGACCGCACGGCTGTTCGGACGAATCAGGCGGCGTGCGGCTTGGTGGTGGACCTGCGACTGTGACGAACACTGCCCGGATCCGGCCTGGCGGGCCGGTCTCGGATCTGCGTGGTCCGGCGAGGAGCCGGCGCCACGCGGCACGAGCCGCAGCGAGCCATGCTACCGACGTACGACGGGCGGGGCAAAACGCGGCCCGCCCCCGCGTTCTCACGCCTCGGGGGCTCGGTTTCCTGTCCCTGGGCGGGGGAATAGGTTGGGCGGCGGGCGACCCCCTCAATTCCAGCTCACCAGCATCCGAGATCAGGAGCCGACGTGACCGACGCCGACCAGTCCCTCTCCGTCCGGGACAACCGCACGGGCAAGGACTACACCCTCGAGATCACCGACGGGACGCTGCGGGCAGCGGACTTCGCCAAGATCCGCACCGACGAGGACGAGCCCGGTCTGGCGCTCTACGACCCCGGCTTCACCAACACCGCCTCGTGCCGCTCCGCGGTCACCTTCATCGACGGCGAGAAGGGCATCCTGGAGTACCGCGGCTACCCGATCGAGCAGCTGGCCGAGAAGTCGACGTTCCTCGAGGTCGCCTACCTGCTCATCTACGGCGAGCTGCCCTCCAAGGAGCAGTACGAGCAGTGGGTGCACGAGATCACCTACCACACGTTCGTGCACGAGAACGTCAAGGGCTTCATGCACGGCTTCCGCTACGACGCCCACCCGATGGGCATGCTGATGGCCTCCGTCGGCGCGCTCTCGACGTTCTACCCGGAGTCCAACGACATCAAGGACGCCGACAACCGTCACCTCCAGATCGTCCGGATGATCGCCAAGATGCCGACCCTCGGCGCGTGGGCCTTCCGGCACGCACAGGGCAAGCCCTTCGTCTACCCCGACAACGAGCTGTCCTACACCGAGAACTTCCTCTCGATGCTCTTCCGCATGAGCGAGCAGTCCTACGCCGCCGACCCGCGCATCGCCAAGGCCCTCGACGTGCTGTTCATCCTCCACGCCGACCACGAGCAGAACTGCTCGACCAACGCGGTCCGCTCCGTCGGCTCCTCGCAGGTCGACCCCTACTCCTCGGTGGCGGCCGGCGTCGCGGCGCTCTACGGCCCCCTGCACGGCGGCGCCAACGAGGCCGTCCTCAAGATGCTGCGCCGCATCGGGTCCAAGGAGAACATCCCCGACTTCATCCAGGGCGTGAAGGACGGCGACGAGCGCCTCATGGGCTTCGGCCACCGGGTCTACAAGAACTACGACCCGCGCGCCAAGATCATCAAGAAGGCCTGCGACGACGTCTTCGAGGTCACCGGGGTCAACCCGCTGCTCGAGATCGCCCAGGAGCTGGAGAAGATCGCGCTCGAGGACGACTACTTCGTGCAGCGCAAGCTCTACCCCAACGTGGACTTCTACTCCGGCCTCATCTACGAGGCCCTGTCCTTCCCGCCGGAGATGTTCACCGTCCTGTTCGCGATCGGCCGCACCCCGGGCTGGCTGGCCCAGTGGCTCGAGCTGGTCCAGGACAAGGAGCAGAAGATCGCGCGTCCCAAGCAGATCTACACCGGCGACCGCACCGTCGACTTCGTGCCCCGCGAGGAGCGATGGGCCTGACCGGACCCGGCCGGCCCCGGCCGGCCGGCACGGCTGGCCCCGGCTGACCCGGTTGGTCAGCCCAGGGCGGCGCTGACGACCTCCTTGGCCTCGGCCTGCACCTCGGCGAGGTGGTCGGCGCCGCGGAACGACTCGGCGTAGATCTTGTAGACGTCCTCGGTCCCCGACGGGCGGGCGGCGAACCACGCGGACCCGGTGGTCACCTTGAGACCACCGATCGCTGCGCCGTTGCCGGGTGCCTCGGTGAGCTTGCCGGTGATCTCCTCCCCCGCCAGCGTCGTCGCGGTCACGTCGTCGGGCGACAGCGCCGCGAGCTTGGCCTTCTGCGCGCGGTCGGCGGGGGCGTCGATGCGGGCGTAGGCCGGGTCGCCGTGCCGCGCGACCAGGTCGGCGTAGTGCTCGCTCGGGCTCCGCCCGGTCGTCGCGAGGATCTCGGAGGCCAGCAGGGCAAGGAGGATCCCGTCCTTGTCGGTGGTCCACACCGTGCCGTCCTTGCGCAGGAAGGACGCGCCGGCCGACTCCTCGCCGCCGAAGCCGAACGACCCGTCGACCAGCCCGCCGACGAACCACTTGAACCCGACCGGCACCTCGACCAGCGGCTTGCCCAGCTCCTCGGCGACGCGGTCGATCATCGAGGACGAGACCAGCGTCTTGCCGATGCGAGCCGTGTCGGGCCAGTGGGGACGGGCCCCGCCGAACAGGTGCCGGATCGCGACCGCGAGGTAGTGGTTGGGGTTCATCAGCCCGGCGTCGGGGGTGACGATGCCGTGGCGGTCGGCGTCGGCGTCGTTGCCCGTCGCGAGCTGGAACCGGTCGCGCTTGTCGATCAGGGACGCCATCGCGTCGGGTGAGGAGCAGTCCATGCGGATCTTGCCGTCCCAGTCCAGCGTCATGAACCGCCACGTGGGATCGACCAGCGGGTTGACCACGGTCAGGTCGAGCCCGTGGCGCTCGGCGATCTCGCCCCAGTAGTGCACGCTCGCGCCCCCCAGCGGGTCGGCGCCGATCCTCAGCCCCGCCTCACGCACCGCGTCGAGGTCGAGCACCTGCGGCAGGTCGTCGACGTAGGTCCCGAGGAAGTCGTAGGACGACACGGCCGCGCGTGCGCGCGTGAACGGCACACGTCGTACGCCGTCGAGACCGGCCCTGACGTAGGCGTTGGCCGCCTGGGCGATCACCTTGGTCGCGTCGCTGTCCGCGGGGCCGCCGTGGGGCGGGTTGTACTTGAAGCCGCCGTCGGAGGGCGGGTTGTGCGACGGGGTCACGACGATCCCGTCGGCGAGGCCACCGCCCGTGGTGCGCCCCTGGTTGGCCCGCAGGATCGCGTGCGAGACGGCCGGGGTCGGCGTGTAGCCGTCGCGGGAGTCGACCAGGACGGTCACGTCGTTGGCCACGAGGACCTCGAGCGCGGTGGCCCACGCCGGCTCCGACAGGCCGTGGGTGTCGCGCCCGATGAACAGCGGGCCGTCGTACCCCTGCTCGCGGCGGTAGTCGCAGATCGCCTGGGTCGTGGCCGCGATGTGGGTCTCGTTGAACGAGGTCCGCAGGCTGCTCCCCCGGTGCCCGCTGGTGCCGAAGGCGACCTGCTGGTCGACGTCGTCGGGGTCGGGCTCCAGGGTGTAGTACGCCGTCACCAGGTGGGCGACGTCGACGAGGTCTTCCGGGAGGGCGGGCTGCCCCGCGCGGCTGTCGGTCATGGCCCCATCCTGCCCTGACGTCGCCGTTCGGCACCTGCGGCCGACCGGCAACGCCTCCTGTGATGCGGCGCCCGGCGCTGAGATTCTCCTCAACCTGTCGCTCTCGGTGACCGCCGAACTGCGCGCTCAACCCCGGCGCCCTCACCGAGGAGGCCGCGTCGTCCCGCAAGGTCGGTCCGTCCGACCCGTCTCCGCGGTTCATCGCGCCGTTCGAGTACGACCGGTCCGACCCCGACTCGTGGGCCGCCGGTGGACGCTACGTCTGGACCTGGGCCAAGGGCTGGTCGATCCGGTCCGGCTCGGACTGGACCAAGGCCTTCGACCTGGGCGCCGGCCACTCCGCCACGGCGATCGCGGTGGACAAGGGCATCGGCTACGTCGGCTGGTGCGGCCCCTGCAACAACTCGGGCTTCACCCGTGGCCTGGCCACCAACGCCGGTGACGGCAAGACCTGGAAGGCGATCACGCTCCCCGACGCGGTGCCCAACCGCTACATCGGTGGCGCGGCGGTCGACCCGACCGACCCCCAGCACGCCTACCTCGCGATGAACGGCTTCAGCCGCCGCTTCACCGAGGGACCGGGGGCCGGGATCGGTCACGTCTTCCAGACCACCGACGGCGGCACGACCTGGACCGACATCTCCGGCAACCTGCCGGACGTGCCGACGAGCTCGATCAAGCAGACCCGTGACGGCGCCCTGGTCCTGGGCACCGACCTCGGTGTGCTCTACCGCCCAGCGAGGTCGACGACCTGGAAGAAGCTCGGTGGCAACCTGCCGCTCACCGCGGCGATGGACGTCGAGCTGGCCGACGACGGCAACGTCTACGCGGCGACGCACGGTCGAGGCATCTCGAGCATCCCGCTCCCCTGACCGGTCCCTGTCGAGACCCGGAGCCCGGTCCCCCTCGGGGGCCGGGCTTCGGCGCGTCCGGCTGCTAGTCCGCCGAGTACGTCGTCCGGGCCTGGCGCAGCGCCGTCGCCGGGACGAACGTGACCCGCGAGTCCAGGGCGTCGACGGCGGAGCCCTGCGTGTTGAACGCCCACGGCGAGTGCAGCCGAAGGCTGACCGGCGTCCGTGCGTCGACCAGGGCCGTCGCCTCCAGGACCAGCACGCCTCCGGCCTGCGAGCCGTCGACCCGGCCCACCTCTGGCTGAGTGCTCGTGGTGAACCAGATGCTCAGGTCGGCGTGGCTGTCGGCCGGGGCCTCGAAGGTCACCCGCACCCGGTAGGTCGCCACGTACCAGCCGGCCGGCAGGCCGGGAAACGTCTTGACCACCCACGGCCCTTCGTCGTCGTCCCCTCCGACGCGGTAGACGATGACCGGAGTGCGCAGGCGGCTCGCCTCCCAGCCGTCGACGCGGTCGGCGTTGAGCCCGGCGACGCGCCGGCTGGAGGAGACCCGCAGGGGCGGTGCCCCCGGACGGTTGGCCAGGCGGAGTGCCGGGCCGGGCCCGTGGTTGACCAGAGAGGTCGTGGCACGGGCGTCGTTGCGAGCTCCGACCCGCAGCAGACCTCCGCTCGCGGCGGCGGAGAAGGAGAGGCTGGTGAGCAGGGCCGCGGACGCGGCGGTGAGGACCAGGGCTGTGGGCGTCCTCATGGGGTTCACCTCGAGTTGTCGGTACCTCTATCGTCCTCCTCCACGCCGTCCTCAGCACCGGGACGACGTGTGTCGTCCGACACCACGCCCGACCACCGCGGAAGCGGGTCAGCGGCTCCGCTGGACACGGGTCTCGTCCCAGACCGGCTCGGTCGACTCGTAGACCGAGCCGTCGGCGCCGTAGACCAGGAACCGGTCGAAGCCGCGGGCGAACCACCGGTCGTGGGTCACCGCGAGGACCGTCCCCTCGAACGCCGAGAGGCCGTCCTCGAGCGCCTCGGCCGACTCCACGTCGAGGTTGTCGGTGGGCTCGTCGAGCAGCAGCAGCGTCGCCCCGGAGAGCTCCAGGAGCAGGATCTGGAAGCGGGCTTGTTGTCCTCCTGACAAGGACTCGAAGCGCTGCTCGGAGGAGGCGGCCAGCTCGTAGCGGTCGAGAGCCCGGGCGGCCTGCTCCCGCGGCATGCCGGCGCGGTGGGCGTCGCCGCGGTGCAGGATCTCCAGCAGCGTCCGCCCGACGAGCTCGGGGTGGGCGTGGGTCTGCACGAACCAGCCGGGCCGCACGCGGGCGCCCAGGCGCGCGCGCCCGGTGTGGACGACGGGCTTGATCTCGGTCTCACCCACGGGCTGGTGCTCGACGTCCGGGTCGCTCCCGCCGGCGGCGAGCAGCCGCAGGAAGTGCGACTTGCCCGAGCCGTTGGAGCCCAGCACGGCCACGCGCTCGCCGTACCAGACCTCGAGGTCGAACGGCCTCATCAGCCCGGTCAGCTCCAGCTGCTCGCAGATCACCGCTCGCTTGCCGGTGCGCCCGCCCGTGAGGCGCATGGTGACCTGCTGCTCGCGAGGCTGGCCGGTCGGCGGTCCGGCCTCCTCGAACTTGCGCAGTCGCGTCTGCGCCGCCCTGTACTGCGAGGACATCCCGTCGTTGTACTCCGCCTTGATCTTGAGGCGGAGCACGAGGGCCTTGAGCTTGGCGTGCTCCTCGTCCCAGCGACGCCGCAGCTCCTCGAAGCGCTCGAAGCGCGCCTTCCGGGCGTCGTGGTACGACGCGAAGCCGCCCGGGTGGGTCCAGGTCGTGTTGCCCGCTGCCCCGAGCTCGACGGTGACCACCCTCGTCGCGACGTTGCTGAGCAGCTCGCGGTCGTGGCTGACGAACAGCACCGTCTTGGGCGACTCCTGGAGGCGTCGCTCGAGCCACTGCTTGCCGGGGACGTCGAGGAAGTTGTCCGGCTCGTCGAGCAGCAGGACCTCGTCGGGACCGGCGAGGAGGTACTCCAGCACGAGCCGCTTCTGCTCGCCACCGGAGAGGGTGCGCAGGTCGCGGTACTTCGCGCGCTCGTAGGACACCCCGAGCCCCTGGGTGCACACGACGTCCCAGGTGACCTCGAGGTCGTAGCCGCCGGCGTCGCCCCACTCCGCCAGCGCCGAGGCGTAGGACATCTGGGTGCGCTCGTCCTCGGTCTCCATCAGCGCCAGCTCGAGGCGCGCGACCTCGGCCGCGGCCGCTCGCGCGCGCTCGGGAGCGACGGACAGCAGCAGCTCGCCGACGGTCTCGTCCTCGCGGCCGACCATCTGGCGCATGACGCCGAGGCCGCCGGAGCGGGTCACGGCGCCCGCGTGCGGCACCAGGTCGCCGGTGACGATGCGCAGCAGCGTGGTCTTCCCCGCGCCGTTGGCGCCGACGAGGGCGACCTTGGCGCCCTCGCCGACGCGGAACGACACGTCGTCGAGCAGCACCCGGCCGTCGGGGAGCTCGAACCGCACTCCGGAGACGTCGACATGACCCATGAGCGTGATTCTCCCCGGCCGGGTGCTGCTGCGGCGACCCGATATCCGTCCGGGGTCAGCAGACGTGGTGCGACGCGGCGTCGTACCACACCCCGGCGATCTGGAACGGCAGCTCGCTGCCGGCCTCGAAGTTGTCCAGGCCCTTACCGTCGGCCAGGTTGGGGTTGGCCGAGTGGCCGCCGATGGTCATCTCGCCGGCCGCGTTGCTGCCGACGTAGATCTTCACGCCGACCGGCAGGCCCGCGGCCTTGAGGGCGGCGTACCCCGCCTTCGAGGCGCCGGCGCAGGGCGCCTCGTAGCCGAACCCGAAGCCGGCGATCTGCTCGGCGTTGATCGCCTCCCAGTTGGCGCTCACCGGCGCGTTGAGGCTCTGCATCGGGACGAAGCAGTCGTGCGCCGACGCGGCACCCGCGGCGAGCGCGAGGGCGGCCCCTGCGGTGGCGACGACGGTGGCGGTACGGCGGGTGGTGGTGGTGATGCGCATCGTGGTGTCCTCACGGTCAGGGCGGCCCGGGATGGACCGCCTCGGTGAGGAGGAGACAACCGGGCCCCGCGTCCCGGGCGCACCTGACACCCGTCCCGTCGTTGTCCCTGACCGAATCGGGACCGGCGTGGGCCGGGCCCCGGCAGGTCAGGCGTCGCCGACCGCCCGGCCGGCCTCGAGCCGGGCGACCGGGACCCGGAACGCCGAGCAGGAGACGTAGTCGAGCCCGACCTCCTCGAAGAAGTGGATCGAGTCGGGGTCTCCGCCGTGCTCGCCGCAGATGCCGAGGTGCAGGTCGGGTCGGGTGCGGCGCCCGCGCTCGACCGCCTCGCGGATCAGCGCTCCGACCCCGATGCGGTCGAGGGTCTCGAACGGGGAGACGCCGAAGATGCCGCGCTCGAGGTACTGGCTGAAGAACGCCGCCTCGACGTCGTCACGGGAGAAGCCCCAGGTCATCTGGGTGAGGTCGTTGGTGCCGAAGGAGAAGAACTCCGCCTGCTCGGCGATCTGGTCGGCGGTCACCGCGGCGCGCGGCAGCTCGATCATCGACCCCACCTTGTAAGGCACCGAGGTCCCGGTCTCCTGCTCGACCGTGCGCGCGACCGCGTCGACGTCGGACTTCATGTGCTCGAGCTCCTGGACGGTCGCCACGAGCGGGATCATGATCTCGGGCCGCGGGTCTCCCCCGGCCTTCACCCGGATGGCGGCCGCCTCCAGGATCGCGCGCGCCTGCATCCCGAACAACCCCGGGATGACGATGCCCAGGCGGACGCCGCGCAGCCCGAGCATCGGGTTCTCCTCGTGCATCCGCTTGACGGCGGTGAGCATCCGCACGTCGCGCTTGTTGGGCTTGCCGGCGGCCTCGGCCACCGCGACCTTCATCGACAGCTCGGTGAAGCCGGGGAGGAACTCGTGCAACGGAGGGTCGATCAGCCGGATCGTGACGGGGAGTCCGTCCATCGCCTCGAGGATCTCGACGAAGTCGGCACGCTGCAGCGGGAGGAAGGCGTCGAGGGCCTTGGCCTGCCCCTTGGCGTCGGAGGCCAGGATGAGGTGCTCGACGAGCTCGCGGCGGTCACCGAGGAACATGTGCTCGGTGCGGCACAGACCGATGCCCTCCGCGCCGAAGCGTCGCGCCCGCATCGCGTCCGCCGGGGTGTCGGCGTTGGCGCGCACCCCGAGACGACGGGCCTGGTCGGCGTGGTCCATCAGCCGAGCGACCGCGCCCACCAGGTCGTCCTCGTCCGCGAGCTCGGACTCGCCCTCGAACCACCGCACGACCAGCGAGTCCTTGACCGGCACCTCTCCGCGGAACACCTCACCCGTCGTGCCGTCGATGGAGATGACCTCGCCCTCGTGGACCTCCACGCCGTCCGAGGTGCGGAAGCGACCACCTCGCACGTCGACGTCGAGGTCGTCCGCCCCGCAGACGCAGGTGCGCCCCATGCCCCGCGCCACGACCGCCGCGTGCGAGGTCTTGCCGCCCCGCGAGGTCAGGATGCCGGTCGCGGCGACCATGCCCGAGAGGTCGTCGGGGTTGGTCTCGCGCCGAACGAGGATGACCTTGTCGCCCTCCTCGGCCCACTCGACGGCCGTGGCCGAGTCGAAGGCCGCGCGCCCGACCGCGGCCCCGGGCGAGGCGTTCATGCCCTTGGTCAGCAGCTCGCGCTCGGCGCTGGGGTCGAACTGCGGGAACATCAGCTGCGCCAGCTGGGCCCCGGTCACCCGCTGCAGCGCCTCGTCGAGGTCGATCAGGCCCTGGTCGACCAGCTGCACCGCGATCCGGAAGGCGGCGCCCGGGGTGCGCTTGCCCACCCGCGTCTGCAGCATCCACAGCTTGCCGTGCTCGACGGTGAACTCGATGTCGCACAGGTCCTTGTAGTGCTCCTCGAGCCGCTGCATGATCCGCAGCAGCTCGTCGTACGACGCCTTGTCGATCTGCTCGAGGTCCGCCAGCGGCACGGTGTTGCGGATGCCGGCGACGACGTCCTCGCCCTGGGCGTTCTGCAGGTAGTCGCCGTAGATGCCCTGCGCCCCGGACGCCGGGTCGCGGGTGAAGGCCACCCCCGTGCCGGAGTCGTCGCCGAGGTTGCCGAAGACCATCGAGCAGACGTTGACCGCGGTGCCGAGGCCGTGCGGGATGCGCTCCTGGCGGCGGTAGATCGCGGCGCGATCGGTGTTCCACGAGTCGAAGACGGCGGCGATCGCGAGGTCGAGCTGCGCGCGCGGGTCCTGCGGGAAGCCGATGTCGCTGTGCTCGGCGATGACGTACTTGAAGGTGCCGACCAGCTCCTCGAGGTCCTCGGCGGAGAGGTCGACGTCGTGCTCGACGCTGCGGGTCACCTTGAGCTCGTCCAGGGCGTGCTCGAAGAGGTCGGCGTCGACCCCGAGGACGGTCCTGCCGAACATCTGCAGCAGGCGGCGGTAGGAGTCCCAGGCCGAGCGCGGGTTGTCGCTCTGCCGTGCCAGCCCCTGCACCGACTCGTCGTTGAGCCCGACGTTGAGGACGGTCTCCATCATCCCGGGCATCGAGAACTTCGCGCCCGAGCGCACCGAGACCAGCAGCGGGTCCTCGGCGTCCCCGAGCCGCTTGCCCATCGCCTCCTCCAGGGAGGCCAGGTGCTCCGAGACCTCCTCGGCGAGACCCTCCGGCATCGAGCCGGCCTCGCCCCCACGCGCCGACTCCAGGTAGGCGCGGCAGGCCTCGGTGGTGATCGTGAACCCCGGTGGCACCGGCAGCCCGAGCTTGGTCATCTCGGCGAGGTTGGCCCCCTTGCCCCCCAGCAGGTCCTTCTGGTCCTTGCCGCCCTCGGTGAAGTCGAAGACGTACCTCGTCGCCCGCGTCGTCGTCATGACCTCATCCTGCCCCCACCCGGCCGCCCTCAGGTGCGAGGGCGCACCTCCAGCACGCGGAACCCCTTGGCGGAGCCCAGCCGCGCCACGTCCCACCCCTGCTCCTCGATCCACCGGTGCAGCGAGTCGGCGCCCAGGTTGCGTCCCACGACGAGCACCGCACGGCCGTCCGGCGCCAGCCGCGGGAGCCAGGTCAGCAGCAGCTCGTGCAGCGCCTGCTTGCCGATGCGGATCGGCGGGTTGGACCAGATCTCGGAGAACCGCACCTCGGGCGGCACCTCCTCGGGGCCCACGGCGTGCACCGCGAGCCCGGCCGCCGCCGCGTTCTCCCGCGTGAGCAGGAGCGCCCGCTCGTTGACGTCGACCGCCCACACCTCCGCCCCGGGGCGTACGGCGGCCAGCGCGAGCGCCACGACGCCGTACCCGCAGCCGAGGTCGAGGAACGGCCCGTCGGCGGCCTGCGGCTCGGCCTCGCGGAACAGCACCGCGGTGCCGGCGTCGACCCGGCCCTGGGCGAAGACCCCGGACCCCGAGTCCAGGGCCAGGTCGTGGCCCCACACGCGGGCGTGCACGGGCTTGCGGGTGAACGGCACCGAGGGGTCGGCGGTGAAGTAGTGCTCGTCGCTCACGGCTGCACGGCCTCCGTCTCTGCCAGGGTGCGGACCCGTCGGCTCTGCTCGACCCTCGCGGCGAGCCCCTCGTCGGCCGGGTAGGCGACCTCCTCCAGGCACAGCCCGTGCGGCGGCACGACGAGCACCGCCGGGTCGCGCTGCCGTCCGGCCAGGACCTCAGCGGCCCACGACGGGTCACGGCGTCCCTCGCCCACGGCCAGCAGGCAGCCGGTGAGGGCGCGGACCATCGAGTGGCAGAACGCGTCCGCGCGGACGGTGAGGTCGAGGCCGGAGCCGCCCTCCCGTCGTACACGCTCGACGCGGAGGTCCAGGAGCCGGCGCACCGTCGTCGCGCCCTCCCGGCGCTTGCAGAACGCCGCGAAGTCGTGCTCCCCCAGCAAGCCCGCGGCGGCCTCCTGCATGGCCGACTCGTCCAGGGGGCGGGGCCAGACCAGGACGTGCCCGCGCGTGAGGGGGTCCGGCACGCCGGGGGCGTCGCTCAGCCGGTAGACGTAGCGCCGCCACAGCGCGGAGAACCGGGCGTCGAAGCCCTCGGGGGCCACCGAGACCCGGCGCACGCGCACGTCGCACGCGAGCACGCCGTTGAGGCGGCGGGCGAGCGCGTCGACCGGGGCGTCGCCGGAGCGACCGACCGTCGCGGCCAGCGACTCCTCCGCCACGTCGGCGTGCACCACCTGGCCCCGGGCGTGCACGCCGGTGTCGGTGCGACCGGCGCACGTGACCGTGAGGTCCGGCTCCCGCAGGACGGTGCGCAGGGCGTCCTGGAGGTCGCCCTGGACGGTGCGGAGGCCGGGCTGGGCGGCCCAGCCGTGGAAGCCGCCGCCGTCGTAGGAGAGATCCAGACGCACACGCACCGCGCCATCCTCCCAGCCGCCGCCGGCGCCGAGCCGGTCGGTAGGTTCACCTGGTGACGCGATCCCGCCGGCACCCGGTCCTCCGCGGTGCCCAGCTGCTGCTCGGTTGTGTCGTCCTCGGCGTGGGCGTGACCCTCGCCCTCGTCCCACGGCTGGGGTCCGACGGCTACTCGACGCTGGTCAACGGGCTCTCGATCGGGCTGGACGTGTCGTTCCTGTGGATGAGCGTCGTGGTGGGCCTGGCGTTCGTCGGCCTGGGCTGGGTGCGCGGCGTGCGCCCCGGCATCGGCACGATCACCCAGGTCGCCGTCGTCAGCCTGGTGGTCAACCTCGGGCTCGAGGTGGTGGACCAGCCCGACGCGCTGTGGGCGCGCCTGGTCCTGCTCGTCGCGGCGTTCCCGGTGCTCGCGGCCGGCATCGCGCTCTACCTCGGCGTCGGGCTCGGCGCCGGTCCCGTCGAGGCGGCGGCGCTGGGCTTCGACCCGCCGGTGCCGTTCGCGGTCTCCTACAACACCGCCCAGCTGCTGGGCGCCCTGGTCGGGTGGTGGCAGGGCGCGGCGGTCGGGCTCGGCACGATCGTCGTGATCGTCCTGCTCGGTCCGGCCGTGGCCCTCGCGGCCCGCCTGCTGCGCCAGGACCTCCACCAGCCGGGCACCCGGGCCGCCGAGGCAGCCGAGGCCGCATCGGCCTGAGGCCGCCGCCGCCCGACGCAGACGTACGACGGCCCGTCACCCTCCCAAGGTGACGGGCCGTCGCGCTCTGGCTGGTCGGCAGCGAGCCGATCAGGCCTTGTCGGTCTCCTCGTCGGCGGCCGGGGCCTCGACGGCCTCGTCCTCGACCTCGGTGCCGGCCGGGGCGGGAGCGAGCTCCTCGCTCTCGGTGGGCACCTGCTCGGCCACCGCCGACTCGTCGTCGACGACGTCGACCTCGGCCGGCTCCGACGACGCCGCGGCGTCGGTCTCCTCGACCACGACCGGCTCGTCCGCAGGAGCCGGCGCCGGGGCGGCGGCGGTCGCGGTGGTCGGGGTGGTCGCGGAACCGGAGGCCGGACGCGAGCCCTGCTTCGGCGCGTAGGGCTCGGTGACGAGCTCGATCACGGCCATCGGGGCGTTGTCGCCCTTGCGGGGGCCGATCTTGGTGATGCGGGTGTAGCCACCGGGACGGTCGGCGAAGCGCGGGGCGATCTCGGTGAAGAGCTCGTGCACGACGCCCTTGTCACGGATGGTGCGCAGCACCAGGCGACGGTTGTGCAGGTCGCCCTTCTTGGCCTTGGTGATCAGCCGCTCCGCGTGCGGGCGCAGCGCGCGCGCCTTGGCCTCGGTCGTGGTGATCCGGCCGTGCTCGAACAGCGCGGTCGCCAGGTTGCTGAGGATCAGCTTCTGGTGGGCCGGGCTGCCGCCCAGACGGGCGCCCTTCTTGGGGGTGGGCATGGTGTTCCTCGTTCCTCCCGAGCCGGACTAGGTACTCGGGTCATGGCGAGGGACGGAGTCCCTCGGCGTGGTTCACCGCAAAGCGGTGATCTGCTCTTCAGTTGGACCGGCTGCGGAGTGACCACGGCCGGGGGCAGTCGGGGGCGGAGCCCCCGACCGTGCGGTAGCGCGGCGGCGAAGCCGACGCGCTCGCGCCATCAGCTCAGTACTGCTCGTCCTCGACGAACGACGCGTCGTCGTCGTCGTAGTTGGCCAGGGCCAGCGACGGGTCGAAGCCCGGGGCGCTGTCCTTGAGCGCGAGACCCATCTCGTGGAGCTTGAGCTTGACCTCGTCGATCGACTTCGCACCGAAGTTGCGGATGTCGAGCAGGTCCTGCTCGGAGCGGGAGATGAGCTCACCCACGGTGTGGATGCCCTCGCGCTTGAGGCAGTTGTAGGAGCGGACGGTGAGGTTGAGCTCCTCGACCGGCAGCGCCAGGTCGGCCGCGAGCTGCTCGTCGACCGGCGAGGGGCCGATGTCGATGCCCTCGGCCTCGACGTTGAGCTCGCGGGCCAGCCCGAACAGCTCGACCAGGGTCTTGCCGGCCGAGGCGAGGGCGTCGCGGGGACGCATCGACTTCTTGGTCTCGACGTCGATGACGAGCTTGTCGAAGTCGGTGCGCTGACCGACACGGGTGGCCTCGACCTTGTAGGTCACCTTGAGCACGGGGCTGTAGATCGAGTCGACCGGCATGCGGCCGATCTCGTTGTCCATGCCCTTGTTGAGGGTGGCGCTGACGTAGCCGCGGCCACGCTCGACGACCAGCTCCATCTCGAGGCGGCCGCTCTCGTTGAGGGTGGCGACCAAGAGGTCGGGGGTGTGGATCTCGACGCCCGCCGGGGCCTCGATGTCCGAGGCGGTGACGGGGCCGGGGCCCTGCTTGCGCAGGTACATCGAGACCGGCTCGTCGTGCTCGGAGGAGACGACGAGGCCCTTGAGGTTGAGGATGATCTCGGTGACGTCCTCGGTGACGCCCTCGAGGGTGGAGAACTCGTGCTGGACGCCGTCGATCTTGATGCTGGTGACGGAGGCACCGGGGATCGAGGACAGCAGCGTGCGACGCAGCGAGTTGCCGAGCGTGTAGCCGAAGCCGGGCTCGAGGGGCTCGATGGCGAAGCGCGAGCGGAACTCGTCGACGACCTCTTCGGAGAGTGCAGGGCGCTGGGAGATCAGCACTGGTGTGTTCCTTCCCGAGACCGACCGCTATTTGAGGGTCTCGAACGGAAACGGCGGAGCCGTTTCGGTTGACTCCCGGGGACGAAGTCCCCGGGTGGGGGTGTGGTCTTTTCCGTTGTGGACTTGGAGAAGTCCTCCCGGACGGCGGCCGCGGTGGTGACCACCGCCCGGGGGCATTCCGGGGCGGAGCCCCTGAACGTCTTACTTCTTGGAGTAGTACTCGACGATGAGCTGCTCCTGGACGGGCAGCTCGATCTGGGCGCGCACCGGGACCTGGTGGATGAGCACACGCATGCGGTCGGGCAGGACGTCCATCCAGCCGGGGACCAGGCGCTCGCCGAAGGTCTCGCGGGCGACGATGAACGGCGTCATCTCCAGCGACTTCTCGCGCACGTCGATGACGTCGTACTGCGTCACCTGGAACGACGGGATGTTGACCTTCTTGCCGTTGACCAGGAAGTGGCCGTGGCTGACCAGCTGGCGCGCGTGGCGACGCGTCCGGGCGAAGCCGGCGCGGTAGACCACGTTGTCCAGGCGGCACTCGAGGAGCTGCAGCAGGTTGTCACCGGTCTTGCCGGGACGACGCGAAGCCTCGTGGTAGTAGCGGCGGAACTGCTTCTCCAGCACGCCGTAGGTGAAGCGGGCCTTCTGCTTCTCGCGGAGCTGGAGCAGGTACTCCGACTCCTTGATGCGACCGCGGCCGTGCTGGCCGGGCGGGAAGGGGCGGCGCTCGAACGCCTGGTCGCCACCGACGAGGTCAACACCCAGTCGACGCGACTTCTTGGTCATGGGGCCGGTGTAACGGGCCATGTCAGATGTCTCTCTTTCTCAGTCGGTCGGGTGTCAGACGCGGCGGCGCTTGGGCGGGCGGCAGCCGTTGTGGGGCGTGGGCGTGACGTCCTGGATCGTGCCGACCTCGAGGCCGATCGCACCCAGGGAACGGATCGCGGTCTCGCGGCCCGAGCCCGGGCCCTTGACGAAGACGTCGATCTTCTTCATGCCGTGCTCCATCGCGCGACGTCCAGCGGCCTCGGCGGCCATCTGCGCGGCGAACGGGGTGGACTTGCGGGAGCCCTTGAAGCCGACGGTGCCGGCGGACGCCCACGAGATCACCGCACCGGTCGGGTCGGTGATCGTGACGATGGTGTTGTTGAACGTGCTCTTGATGTGGGCTTCGCCCTGCGCGACGTTCTTCTTCTCCTTGCGGCGGACCTTGGTCTTGGCCGCGGCCTGACGACTCTTGGGAGGCATGCGGTTGGTACTCCTGTAGTTCTAGGAAGCTGGTGGTGAGGGGCTCAGCGCCGGACTCCGCCGAAGCGGGTCAGCGGGCCTTCTTCTTGCCGGCGACGGTGCGCTTGGGACCCTTGCGGGTGCGCGCGTTGGTCTTGGTGCGCTGACCGCGGACCGGGAGGTTCATCCGGTGCCGGCGGCCCTGGTAGCTGCCGATCTCGATCTTGCGGCGGATGTCAGCCTGGACCTCGCGACGGAGGTCACCCTCGATCTTGAAGTTGGCTTCGATCTCGTCGCGGAGCTTCACCAGCTCCTCGTCGCCCAGCTCGTGCACGCGGAGGTCGGGGCTGACCCCGGTGACCTCCAGGACCTGCTGGGCGCGGGTACGGCCGATGCCGTAGATGTAGGTGAGTGCGACCTCGATGCGCTTGTCGCGCGGGAGGTCGACACCAACGAGGCGTGCCATGCGTTGGCCTTCCTTGAGGGCTCTGCCCTCTGGTTCTCCGGAGGTTTCGTGTCGTGTCGCGTCCCGTTGCCCCTGGCACCGGGCGCCGGCCTCCGGGCCGGCGGTGACCTCGTCCGTCAGGGACGAGGAGCGATCACGTACTTGTTGGTGTGTTCAGTTGTGTGCTGCGGGCTCGCGGGTGGTCGAGCCGGTCGAGACTCAGCCCTGCCGCTGCTTGTGGCGGGGGTTCTCGCAGATCACCATGACGCGGCCGTGGCGACGGATCACCTTGCACTTGTCACAGATCGGCTTGACGCTCGGGTTGACCTTCATCAGAGGCCCTTTCGGGTCGTGTTCGGCTGGTTACTTGTACCGGTAGACGATGCGGCCGCGAGTCAGGTCGTACGGCGAGAGCTCCACGACGACCCGGTCCTGCGGGAGGATGCGGATGTAGTGCTGCCGCATCTTGCCGCTGATGTGCGCGAGCACCTTGTGCCCGTTGCTCAGCTCGACTCGGAACATCGCGTTGGGGAGGGCTTCCACGATGGTGCCCTCCATCTCGATGACGCCTTCCTTCTTCGGCATGTCCTCCGCAATCTGTTGGATGGTGTCTTCCGGGTGGCCCGCGAACCGCCCCCGCGTGGCTGCGCGGGGTGGACCTCGTGACTTGTCGTGCACCTCGACCCCGGTCATCAGGCGTCCTCAGGAGCGAGGAGACCGGGGCAGCCGCGAGGCAGCACAAAACGGAGCCACGTTGGGCCGACGTAGGAGTCTACGCAAGAACACCTGCGAACCGTTAATCGGGCCCCCTCGCTAGGGTGGCCGACGTGACCCGCTCCCCCTCCCCCGGCCTCAGGCGCGTCGCGACGGGCCTGGCGGTGGCCGGAGGCGGGGTGACCGCACTGGGTGGCGGCCTCTGGGGCCTGCTGGTGGCCGAGGCCAAGCTGGCCCGCCGCCAGATCGGCAACGCGGAGGACGACCCGCCCGCCCCGTCGGGGTGGTACGGCCACGGCCGCCCCGGCCCTGCGATCAAGATCGCCCTGCTGGGTGACTCCTCCGCCGCCGGCTACGGCGTCGAGACGGTCGAGGAGACGCCCGGCGCCTACCTCGCCTCGGGCGTCGCGGAGGCCGCGGACCGTCGGGTCTACCTGTCGTCGGTGGCCAAGGTCGGGGCCCAGTCCAAGGACCTCGCCGGGCAGATCGACCGGGTCCTGCCGATGGAGCCCCACGTCGCGATCATCTTCATCGGCGGCAACGACGTGACCCACGCGGTCCCGGTGAAGACCTCCCAGCGCCTCCTCCGGGCGGCGGTGACCCGGCTCAAGTCCCACGGGGTCAAGGTCGTGGTCGGCACGTGCCCCGACCTCGGCGCGATCGAGCCGCTGCAGCCGCCGCTGCGCCAGATCGCCCGCGTGTGGTCGCGCCAGCTGGCCCAGGCCCAGGCGACCGTGGTCGTCCAGGCCGACGCACGAGCCGTCGCCCTCGGGTCGATCCTCGGGGAGGAGTTCACCTCGCTGTCCCACCTGCTCTTCGGCCCCGACCGGTTCCACCCCTCCGCCGCCGGCTACGCCCGGATGAGTGCCGCCGTACTCCCGACGGTGCTGGCCGCGCTCGACCTCGTGCCGGAGGACGAGACCCCGGAGTGGGACCGCGGCGAGGCCGTCCTGCCCATCGACATCGCCGTGCTCGAGGCCGCCCGCCACCCCGGCGCCTCCGTGGAGCCGGTCACCGACGAGACCGGCCGCCGGGGCCCGGGCCGGTTCGCCACCCTGCGCCGCCGCCGCCACCAGCCCGAGACCGACGTACACGCACCCGAGGACACCGAGGACGGCGTGGAGCCCCACGCGGAATCACTAGGTACCTAGTGAAACGGGCACTTCCCGAGCGAAACTTCGCTCGGGGAGCGACAACATCACTAGGTACCTAGTGAAACTGAACCGAGACGCAACGGAGCCCCGGCCACCTGGCCGGGGCTCCGTCTGGTCCTGAGGGGTCCTGAGCGGTCCTGGGGTCTGGGTCAGTCCTGGCCGCGGAGGATCGCGAGGATCTTGAGCAGCTGGATGTAGATCCAGATGATCGTGACCGTCAGCCCGAAGGCCGCGCGCCACGACTCGCGCTCGGGGAGCCCGGCAGCGATGCCGCGCTCGACGAAGTCGAAGTCGAGGATCAGCATGATCACGCCGATGCCGAGGCCCAGGATGCTGAACAGCAGGCCCGCCGGGCCGAAGCCGAGGAGGCCGAGGTCGGCGTGGAAGATGCCCAGCACGAAGTCGAGCAGCGCGACGCCGACGAACCCGAACATCGCGGCGACGGCCCACTTGCGGAAGCGGGAGCCGACCTGGATGTCGAAGAACTTGTACGCCGCGAGCGTGCCGCCGACCGCGCCGAAGGTGCCCACGACCGCGCCGATCACCAGACCACCGCTGCCGTTCGGGCCCGAGAACTGGGTCTCGATCGCCTTGGAGAAGCCACCGACGAACAGGCCCTCGAAGGCCGCGTAGGCGATCACCAGCGCGGGGCTGACCACACGCTTGAAGGAGTTGACCAGCGACAGCGCGAAGCCGCCGAGGGCGCCGAGCATCGCGATCGAGCCCAGGGTGCGGGCGGCGTCGATGCTGTCGATCGGCGGGGTGAGGACCCAGGTGGCCGCCGCCACGACCACGACGACGGCCAAGGTGATGCCGGTCTTCTGGACCACGCTGTCGATCGTCATCGGGCGGGTCTCGGAGTAGCCGCCGCCCTGCCACTGACCGGCCTCGGCAGGGGCGCCGTAGGCCGGGTAGCTCATGCCGTTGCCGGCGTAGGTGGTCTGGCCGCGTCCGTTGAACCCCTCGGACCGGTTGAAGACCGGGTTGCTGCTCTGCATGTCACATCCTCGAGGTGAATGACGAGCGCCCTAGGTGGGCGCTCCGTGAGCTGGGTCCATCGTAGGAATCCAACCTGAGGTCGGGCTGAGACACCCCGCAGAAAGGGCACCGGCGCGTCGCCGCCTACCCTGGCCGCGTGCTCGGCACCGGTCCGTGCCCCTGCGGGGGCCTCCACCAGTCGTACGACGCGTGCTGCGGCCCGCTCCTGCGTGGTGAGCGGCAGGCCACCACGGCCGAGGAGCTGATGCGCTCGCGCTACACGGCGTACGTCGTCGGGGACCTCGACCACGTGTGGCGCACGTGGCACCCGCGGACGCGACCGGCCGTGGTGGAGCCGGCCCCGGGGGTCCTCTGGCGCGGGCTGACCGTCCTGCGCACCGAGGCAGGCGGGCCCGACGACGACACCGGCGTCGTGGAGTTCCGCGCCGACCACGACGGTGGGTCGATGCACGAGGTCAGCGAGTTCGCGCGGCGGGCCGGGCGCTGGTTCTACGTGGCGGGGACCTGATCTCGACAGGCCGGCTCGCCGGTCAGGGCGGGGACGTGGGCGGGGAAGACGCCCCCCTCGACCGCGGCGACCGCCGCCTCGACGCGCGCCGAGGGGCCCGCGACCAGCAGGTGCTCGACGTTGCGCAGGCGCCGGGCCTGCCCCACGCGCTCACCGGCGGCGTTGAACACGCCGATCTGCGCACCGACGTAGCGCCGGGCGTCGAAGCCGAGCAGCGCGACCCGCTCGTGGCCGGCGTCCTGCAGCCAGCCCTGCAGGTCGTGCGGCGAGACCCAGGACTCGTCGTTGCAGCTGACCACGACGACCTCGGCCCGCACCCGGGCGACGAGGTCGGCCAGCGCGGCCGGCATCGCGCGCTTGATGTTGAACACGCTCTTGCGCTCGAGGTCGCGGCTGTCCACGCGCTTGCACGCCACGCCGTAGTGGTCGGGCTCGTCGCCGCGCACGAGCGTCTCCCACACGTGGTAGTTGGTCTCGTAGCGGTGCTGGTTGTACGGCGGGTCGAGGTAGGCCAGGTCGACCGGCCCCACGAGGTCGACCGCGTCCGCGGCCTCGCCACGCAGGGTCGTGCCCGGGCCCGGCAGCAGGTCGGGCCGCACCAGACGCAGGTCGCGGTAGCTGCGCGGCGACCACGACTTGAGGTAGGCCATCTGGACGCCCGTCGTGGAGTCGACCCGGTCGGCGGCGACGAGCAGGCTGGTCATCAACACCGCCCGCAACGGGTGGTCGGCGAAGTCGGTCTCGAGGGCGTGCCGGACGGCGTCGATGCGGGCCCCGTTGTGGGGCTGGAAGTAGCGCGAGGCGTGGCAGAACGTCTCGGTGACGTAGCCCGGCCGCCCGGGCAGCGCGTCGAGGTGGGCCAGCGCCTCGTCGAGGGCGTCGAGGTCGACGGTGGCGGCGTCGGTCGCGACGAAGCAGTCGGAGAGCACCGCGCTGTAGGCCGCACGGTCGTTGGCGGTCACCTCGACCCCGCGCCGCTTGAACTCCTGGGCCACGCGCGTGGTGCCGGTGAACAGGTCGAGGGCGGTGCGCGCCCCGACCGCCGCGGCGATCTCCCCCAGCACCGGCACCAGCGTGCGCTTGGAGCCGAGGTACTTGATCACGGCCACAGGCTAGCCAGGCCCGGCCGCCCTGCCCGCCCGACGCGCGTGTGCGGCGTACCCCGGCGTGGTAGGTACGACCCATGGGATTTCGCGAGGAGCTCCGGGTGCTGCCCGGCCCGGTCGACCTGGTCGGCTACGACACCAAGGCCACGCCCGGCTGGGACCGCGAGGACAAGGACGGCGGCAAGGAGGCCCTCGACGTCCTCGGCCCCGAGATGGCCGACCTCCAGGAGCGGCTCTTCGCCCACGGGGTCGAGGGGAACGACGACCGCCGCGTGCTCGTGGTGCTGCAGGGCATGGACACCTGCGGCAAGGGCGGCATCGTCAAGGACGCCGCGGGGCTGATGGAGCCGCAGGGGCTGCACATCCGCTCGTTCAAGAAGCCGACCGAGGAGGAGCTCTCGCACGACTTCCTCTGGCGCATCCGCAAGGCGCTGCCGGGTCCGGGGATGATCGGCGTCTTCGACCGGTCGCACTACGAGGACGTGCTGATCGGGCGGGTGCACGAACTGGCGCCCGCCGACGAGATCGAGCGGCGCTACGACGCGATCAACGAGTTCGAGGCCGAGCTGGTCGACTCCGGCTACACCCTCCTCAAGGTGATGCTGCACGCGTCGAAGGAGCGCCAGGCCGAGCGGCTCCTCGAGCGGCTCGAGGACCCGACGAAGTGGTGGAAGTTCAACCCCGCCGACCTCGACGAGCGGGAGTACTGGGACGACTACATGTCCGCCTACGAGATCGCGCTGGAGCGCACCAACACCGACGTCGCGCCGTGGTTCGTCGTGCCCGCCCACCGCAAGTGGTACCGCAAGCTCGCCGTCGCCCACCTGCTCCTGGAGACCCTGCGCACGATCGGGCTCGACTGGCCGACCCCCGACTACGACGTCGAGGCCGAGAAGAAGCGCCTGCTCGAGTCCTCGCCCGGGCTCGGCTGAGCCGGTGCACGGCACCTGGGAGGACCTCAACCGCCGTCTCGTCGGCGCCCTCCTCGCCCTCGACCTGCACGACTCGCTGGTGATCGGCGAGCGCCGGGAGGTGCCGCGCAAGCGGCTCTTCGGGCCCAAGCCGCCCCCGCCCGGGCCGCGTCGCTACGTCCAGATCACCGCCGCGCAGAACGCCCTGGTCGCCGAGTGCGTCGGCTCGACCCGCATCGGCGGCGCGTGGGAGATGAGCGAGGAGACCGAAGCGACCCTGCTGCGCCAGGGCTGGGAGAAGCCGTGGCTGCCCGAGCTGACCACCTTCCAGCGCGAGGCCCAGCTGATCGGCGCACCGCGGCTGGCCCTGGCCACCGTCCGGGCGCTGCAGGCGCTGGGCTGCGAGCTGGAGGACCTCGAGGTGGAGCTGACCCGCGAGGAGCCGTGACGCCCGGGCGCCGTCCTCGTTAGACTGACAACACCTGTCGTCACTTCGAGGGGGATCGGGATGTCGCAGCCCTTCGGGCCCGGGTCCGTGCTCTACGAGTCGTACGGCGACCGCCTGGGCTTCCTGTGCGCCGGCACCACCGGCCTGCTCCAGCTGATGTACCCCGCCCTCGGGCGCGGCGTGGAGGAGCACTCGGCGTTCTACGACGAGCCGCTGGACCGGCTGCTGCGCTCGGTGCCCCAGATCGTCTCGATCATCTACGACGGCGACCTGCACCCCGAGCAGGCCCGCCGGGTCCGCGACTTCCACCGCGACATCAGGGGCGAGATGCCCGCCTCCCACGGCGGCGCGCGCTACCACGCCCTCGACCCCGAGACCTTCTTCTGGGCCCACGCGACCTTCGTCGACGTCGCCTTCCGCGTCGACGACCTCTACGGCGGCCGGTCGATGGACCACGCCCGCCGGTCGGCCTACTACCTCGAGACCCTGGAGTGGTGGCGCGCCTACGGCCTGACCATGCGGGTCGCCCCGCCGACGTACGACGCGTTCGTGGAGTACTGGGACCACCACGTCGAGCACGTCCTCGAGCTGACCCCCGCGGCGCAGGGGCTCGTCGACTTCATGAACCGGCCCTGGTCGATGCGCCAGGACCACCTGCCGCGCGCGCTGTGGGTGGCCGCCACCCGGGTCGGCGGGATCCCGGCGCGCGACGTCGCGGTCGGCGCGCTGCCCCCGCGGGCACGCGAGCTGTGCGGCTTCACCTGGACCCCCGCCCAGCGGGCCGGCTTCGAGGCGTTCCGCAAGGTCGTCACGCGCACCTGGCCGCACCTGCCCGAGCGGGTGCGGCTGCTGCCCGCGGCCCGGGCCGCCTACCGCCGGCGCGGCCGGACGGGCCTCGACGCGGCCTGGGCACGGCTAGGGCTGGGCGAGGGTCCATCGGTAGCGGCTCGTCGGGACCAGGTCCAGGTCGCGGTCGGCCCCGAGGCGTGAGACCGACTCCATGAGGCGCTCCAGCCGGCGGCCGAGCTCGGCGTCGTCGCCCCCGCTGCCGTAGAACGCGTGGAGGTCGACCAGCCCCGCCATCGGGAAGTGCTCCTCCACCACCGCCGCCACCTCGGGGCTGCCGGGGAGCGGCTCGAGGACCCGGTGCTGGACGTAGCCGAACGAGCCCTGGGTCTCGATCGCGACCCGCGTGTGGAAGTCCTTCCAGAAGCGGACCCACTCCTCCTCGGACTGATCGGCCGGGCGCCTGAGCACCGCGACGTTGGCCAGCGCGTCCAGCCGCTCGCCGTCGGGGACCTCGCGGGGCGGGAGCGGCTCCGCGGTCTCAGCCCACCACCCCCGCACCACCTGCCCGAGGTCGGTGAGCGCGGCGGCGAGGCCGGTCCCGTCCACGTCGTCGCCGGTCACCACGACGAACGCGTCCACGGGCGGGTCGAGCACCGTCAGGCGCAGTCCCGCGGCAACCGGCTCGTCGCTGACGCCGAGCTGCACGGTGCGGGCGCCGTACGACGAGGCGGCGCGCAGCAGCGCCTCGTGGGCGAGGAGGGGCCCGGAGAGGGCGAGGACCAGCGAGCGAGTCAGCACGTGCCCCCGGTGGGACTCGAACCCACACTGAAAGGTGTTTAAGACCTCTGCCTCTGCCGTTGGGCCACGGGGGCGGCACCGGCAACGTAGCCGACACCCCCCGGCCTTTCCGGCCCAGGTGCTCCACCCTGAGGGGTGGACCGTGCCACGATCGAGCCATGCGACGTCGCCGGGTGCTCTCCCTGGTCCTCGTGCTGCCGGCCCTCACCCTGGCCGCGTGCACCGGTGACAGCGGGGACAGCGGTGACAGCGGGGACAGCAGGCAGCACACGGCCGACTCCCCCGCGGCGTCCCCGAGCCCGACGATGGCCACCCACCCGCTCGTCGGCACCTATGACGTCACCTCGGTGGTCGACCGCACGACCCTCACCGGCCCGGGCAACACCCGCGGGACGCGGGACCGGCTGGCGCTGGTGGTCGGCTGTGCCGACGACACCTGCGAGCGGCTGCTGGTGCGCGGCAGCGTCTCCACCGGCGCCTTGAGCCGCACCGTCGCCCTGCGGGCCGGGGACACGCTCGCCACGGGCGAGCGCCGCCGCACGGGCCCGTGCGAGCAGACCGCCAACAGCAGCCGGCCCGGCCGGTTCACCGAGACCGCGCGCTACCGCCTGGTCCAGGACGGCGACACCCTCGGCGGCGGGGTCGCCTACGCCTTCCGCGGCTGCGGGTTCGGCGGGACCAGCCACCTCGCGCTGCGCGGGAGGCGCACGGCCGACGTCCCGTCGTACCTCCCCCCAGAGGCGGCCGCCACGCTCGCCGGGCCGGTCACGGCGTACGACGAGGCGGTGCGCACGCTCTACGCCGGCTACAACGGCTGCTACAACCGGCCGCCGGGCAGGACCGCCGCCTGCCTGGTCCGGCTCCTGCAGCCCTGGGTGGGCACCTTCCGGCCGACCGAGGCGGCGCTCGCGGCGGCCTCGGGCGGCGGGCCGGTCTGCACCCGCGCGCTGGCGGCGACCGCGCTCGCGCCGCTGCAGCGCAAGGTCGCAGCGACCGTCCGGGAGCTGCGCCGGCCGGGGTCCCAGAGCGAGGCGCTCAACCGCGCGGTGCCCCAGCTCGTCACCGTGCTGACCACCACCCACCGCGACCTGGTCTCCGCGCTCGCGGTCTGCGTCGACCCGCGCGACACCGCCGCCCTCGGTGCGGACGGCGTCCTCGCGCTCGACGTCGACCGACGCCTGCCGGTGCCGAGCAACTAGAGACCGGCGAGCTCGCGGACCCGCAGCAGGACGGCGTCGAGCATCGGCTCGGTGAGGGTGCCGGTGAAGGTGTTCTGCTGGCTGGGGTGGTAGCTGCCGACCAGGTGGAGCGGCCCGGCCGGCCCGGTCAGGAGGACCTCCGCGCCGTGCCCGAAGCGCGGCTTGGGCCGCGGCACGTCGTAGCCCTGGCGGCGGTAGGCCTTGAGCCCCGCCTCCCACGCGAACGAGCCCAGGCACACCACCACCCGCACCGACGGCGCGACCAGGGCCAGCTCGCGGTCGAGCCACGGCGCGCAGGTGTCGCGCTCCTCGGTCGTCGGCTTGTTGGCCGGCGGCGCGCAGCGCACGGCGGCCACCATGCGCGTGTGGAGGAGCCGCTGGCCGTCGCCGGCGTGCACCGAGGTCGCCTGGGCGGCGAGGCCGGCGCGGTGCAGGGCGGCGAAGAGCCAGTCGCCGGACCGGTCGCCGGTGAAGATGCGGCCCGTGCGGTTGCCTCCGTGCGCGGCCGGGGCGAGCCCGAGCACGAGGACCGCCGGGTCGGGGGCGCCCCACCCGGCGATCGGGCGGCCCCAGTAGGGCTCCGAGGAGTACGACGCCCGCTTGGCCTCGGCGACGTCCTCGCGCCAGGTGACCAGCCGCGGGCAGGCGCGGCAGACCGAGACCCGGGCGGTGAGCTCCTCGAGCGACGTCGAGGCGGCCAGGTGCTCGATCGACGCGGCGTCGTGGGCCACCGGGGTGTCCGGGGCGGCGGGGTCGTCGGGCCAGCCCGTGCCCGGCGGGACCGGGGAGGCGAACTCCTGGCCGGTGAGCGGGTGCGGGTCGGCGTGCGGGTGCGGGTGCGGGTCGGTCACGACAGCGCCGACCAGGTGATCCCGTCGAGGATGTCGCTGACCGAGACCGCCAGCTCGTCGGCCGGCACGCGTGCGAGGACCCGGCTCAGGATCAGCGCCCCCGCCCCGATCACGTCGGCGCGGCCCGGGTGCATGTAGGACAGGGCGCGCCGCTGCGCGACGGTCATCGCGGCCAGCCGGTCGGCGGCCTCGTGGACGCCGGCCACGGGCACCACCCGCCGGTCGACGAGGTCGCGATCGAGCGCGGGCAGGTCGAGCACCGCGGCCGCGACGGTGAGGCCGGTGCCGGAGACCGCCACGACGGTGCGCGCGGTGGACAGGTCGACGCCGTGGCCCGGCAGGGTGTCGAGCGCGTCGTCGACCGACCGCACGAGGGCCTCGCGCTCCTCGGACGACGGGGGGTCCGTGGCGAGGAAGCGCTCGGTCATCCGCACCGACCCGACGTCGAGCGAGTGCGCGGCGTCCACGGTCGTGCCGTGGCCCAGCACCAGCTCGGTCGAGCCGCCGCCGATGTCGACCACGAGGACCGGGGCCGGGACGTCACCGAGCCCCCGGGTCGCGCCGGCGAAGGACAGCCGCGCCTCCTCGTCGCCGGACAGCACCTCCGGCGTGACCCCGAGCCGCTCGCGCACCCCGTCGACGAGCACGTCGCGGTTGGTCGCGTCGCGCACCGCGCTGGTGGCGCAGAACCTCAGGCGCGAGGCGTCGTGCTCGCGCAGCAGCCCGGCGTACTCGTCGACGGCGGTGAGGACCCGCTCCAGCGCGTCGGGGTGGAGCGTGCCGCTGGCGTCGACGCCCTGGCCGAGCCGCACCATCCGGGCGGTCCGCACCAGCTCGGAGAGCTCGCCCGTGTCGGGGTCGAGGTCGGCCACGAGGAGCTTGATCGTGTTGGTGCCGCAGTCGATGCCGGCGGCACGCTCAGTCATGGGTCTCGACAGGCTCGACCACCGGGGACGGCTCGACCACCGGGGACGGCTCGTCCACCGAGACGCACGGACCGGCCGCCCACCACGCGCCGAGCCGCTCGAGCACCTCGTCGCCGAGCGGGTTGACCCCCGGCCCCTGGGCCAGGGACTGGCCCGCGAGGACGTGCAGGCACTTGACCCGGTCGGGCATGCCGCCGGCCGAGATGCCCTCGATCTCCGGGACGGTGCCCAGCTCCGCGCGCGCGGCGAGGTAGGCCTCGTGCGCGCGGCGGTAGGCCACGGCGAGGTCCTCGTCGGCACGCAGGCGCTCGGTCATCTCGCTCATCACGCCGTTGCCCTCGAGCGTGCCGATGAGGGAGGCGGCCCGCGGGCAGGTCAGGTAGTACGTCGTCGGGAACGGCGTCCCGCCGGGCAGTCGCGGCTCGGTGGTCACCACGTCGGGGTTGCCGCAGGGGCAGCGGTGACCGACCTCGTGGATCGCGCGCGGCTCGCGTCCCAGCTGCTCGGCGACCACCGCCTCGTCGCGCGGGGTCAGGGGCTCCCCCAACGCTCAGTCCCCGGTGCCGCTCAGGGCGTCACCCGGCGGCGCCTTGATCACGGCGGGGCCCGGGCGCTCGGTGCGCGGCGGCTTCTCGGCGGCGTCGAGGCTGGCCAGCGTCGACTGCCACCACTCGGGACGCCCGTCGCCGGACGCCGCGGCCGGCCGGTCGAGGCGCGAGCCGGCGTCGAGCGGGGTGCCGTCGTCGTCGAGCACCTGGTAGCCGATCTCGCCCGGGAAGCCGAAGGCGAAGCGGGCCCGGGCCTGCGCCTCGACGTAGGCCGGGTCCTTCCAGCGCTGCTTCTCGCGCTTGAGCGCGGCGATCTCGCGGTGGGAGTCGGCGATGCTCTGCTGGAGGGCGTGGATGTGGCTGCGCTGGTCGAGGTGGGCCCGCAGGCTGGAGGCGTAGGAGACCAGCAGCGCGCAGACCACGAGCACCAGCACGGCCGCCCGGCCGGTCAGCCGGGACCGGAGCGCGACCACCTCGGCACCCCCGCGACGCAGGGCGCGACCTGCCCGCGCCGCCGAGCCGTAGCCGAGGGCCGGACGTCCGGTCGGGCGCGCTCGAGCGCCGCGACCCAGGTCACCGGGCCGGCGGGCGGAGGATCCTCGGCGCTGCGCCATGGGAGTGCCGTCAGCCCGCCGTGAAGCGGGGGAAGGCCGAGCGACCGGCGTAGCGGGCGGCGTCGTCGAGCTCCTCCTCGATGCGGAGCAGCTGGTTGTACTTCGCGACCCGCTCGGACCGCGCCGGGGCCCCGGTCTTGATCTGGCCGCAGTTGGTGGCGACCGCGAGGTCGGCGATCGTGGTGTCCTCGGTCTCGCCGGAGCGGTGGCTCATCATGCAGCGGAAGCCGTTGCGGTGGGCCAGGTCGACCGAGTCGAGGGTCTCGGTGAGCGAGCCGATCTGGTTGACCTTGACCAGCAGGGCGTTGGCCTGGCCGCCGGAGATGCCGCGCTGGAGCCGCTCGACGTTGGTGACGAACAGGTCGTCGCCGACGATCTGGGTGCGGCTGCCGAGCGCGTCGGTGACGGCCTTCCAGCCCTCCCAGTCGTCCTCGTCCAGCGGGTCCTCGATGCTGACGATCGGGTAGGCCGAGACCAGGTCGGCGTAGTAGGTGGTCATCTCCTCGGCCGACTTGCGGCCGCCCTCGAAGGAGTAGGCGCCGTCACCGAAGAACTCCGAGGCCGCGACGTCCATCGCCAGCGCGATGTCGGTGCCGAGCGAGAGGCCGGCGGCGGAGACCGCCTCCGCGATCAGGTCGAGGGCCTCGCGGTTGGAGCCGAGGTCGGGGGCGAAGCCGCCCTCGTCGCCGAGGCCGGTGCCCAGGCCGCGCTGCTTGAGCACGGACTTGAGCGCGTGGTAGACCTCCGCGCCCTGGCGCAGCGCCTCACGGAAGGTCGCCGCGCCGATCGGGGCGATCATGAACTCCTGCACGTCGACGTTGGAGTCCGCGTGCGAGCCACCGTTGAGGATGTTCATCATCGGCACGGGCAGCACGTGGGCGTTGGGACCGCCGACGTAGCGGAACAGCGGCAGGTCGGCGGAGTCGGCCGCGGCACGGGCCACGGCGAGCGAGACGCCGAGGATGGCGTTGGCGCCGAGCTTGGCCTTGTTGTCGGTGCCGTCGAGGTCGAGCAGGGCCTGGTCGACCAGCCGCTGCTCGGAGGCCTCGAAGCCGACCAGCTCGGGACCGATCACGTCGAGCACCGCGTCGACCGCCTTGGTCACGCCCTTGCCGGCGTACCGGTCGCCGCCGTCACGCAGCTCGACGGCCTCGAACGCGCCGGTCGAGGCGCCGGAGGGCACGGCCGCGCGAGCGACCGTGCCGTCGTCGAGGGCCACCTCCACCTCGACGGTGGGGTTGCCTCGGGAGTCGAGGATCTCGCGTGCTCCAACTGCTTCGATCGCCGCCACGGTGTTGCGCTCCTACGTGCTCGCTGCCGGTCTCCTGCTGACCTTCGTCGTCCGCCTCAGCCTAGACCGCGCGGGGCCGCTCGCCCGGCGGCGACCCGCCCCCGGACCGCGACGGTCGTGGTCAGCGGGCGGGCTCGACCACCGCGAGCCGCTCAGCCGTCGAAGTGCTGGGTGTCTCCCAGGCCGTAGGTCCACCGGAAGCCGTGGGCGGCCATCGTGCGCACCACCGGGTGCGAGCGGGAGCGCCAGGCGATGCGCGGGTGGGAGTGGTACTGCCACCAGGAGTTGGGGACGAGCCCCTGCTGGGAGCGGTAGGGGTTCTCCCAGGTGTTGAGGTCGATCGAGCGGCCGTAGGAGTGCGGCGAGGTGACGCTGGGGTTGCCGGTCACGCCACGGCAGTTGAAGCCCGAGGTGTTGCCCGCCCGCATCGACCTGTAGTCGTTGCCGCCGTGCAGCGTCGAGCTCCAGCCGAAGCGGTCGACGCGGAACATGCGGAAGATGGGCAGCCGCTGGCGGTACATCGAGGCGAACATCGTCGCGCCCCGGTCGGCGACGGAGTCGCGCAGCACGATCTCGCCGCGGTAGCGGTAGCCGTCGTACCCCCAGTAGTTGACGCGCACGACCCGCAGCTGGCTGCGACCGACCGGGCAGCCGGAGTGCCAGGTGCGGCCCACCATCGTGCGCCACATCGCGTCGGGGAGGCGGCCGACCGTCGGGTTGGCGCCGGCCCCCGTGGCGCGCGCGTTGGGCGCGATGCGGATCGCCGGGCGCGGCGCGGCGGCCGGGTAGACCACCGGCGACCCCGGCGGCACGTTGTCGAGCACGTGGACCTCCGAGGTGTCGGCCTTCCACCAGCGACCCTCCGACCCGACCGCCCTCCACCGGCTGTCGACCCGTGGTCGCACGCGCAGGCTCGCCGCACCGTCGGAGCCGAGCGCGACCGAGTCGTACCGTGCCCAGTCCCCTCCGACGAGGCGACGGAGGACCACGACCCGGCCCGGGACGGCGGTGCCGTTGCCGGCCTTCCAGGTCAGCCGCAGCAGCACCGACGTCTCGTCGACGATGCGCCCCGGTCCGGTCAGGCTCAGCGTGGTCGCCCGCTTGAGGGCGCTCAGCGTCACCTCCGCACTCCGCGCGCCGAGCAGGTTGTCGGTGCCGTCGGGGCGGTCGGAGCGGCCGGGGTAGACGGTGCGGAAGGTGTTGTCGCCGGGCAGCACCTTGACGGAGTACGTCGCCGTGCCGTCCGCGGTCGTCGTCGCCGACTGCGCGAGGCGCCACACCCCGTCGACCCGTCGCTCGAGGCGGACCTGCTCGTCGGCGACCCCGGCCGAGGTGTCCTGCCGGGTGAGCGTGGTGGTCAGGGTGCGGAAGGTGTCGACGTAGCCGGAGGCCGGTCCGGTGAGGCCGAGCGTCGTCCGGGCGTCGAAGGCGCGCACGGTGACCTCGCTCGAGGTGGCGGCGGCCCCGTCGCCCGACCCGTCGCCGACCGCGTCCCGGACGGCGTGGAAGGCCGTGGTCGCGGCCAGGGTCGCCCGCAGGACCACGGTGCCGTCGGCGACGGTGTCCGCGGTGGCGACCGTGGTGCCGTCGGCCGTCTCGAGCCGGACCGGCTGGCCTTCCAGCGGCGCACCCGACGCGCTGGTGAGCGTCGCGCGCAGCGAGACGGTGGAGCCGCGCTTCGCGGTCGCGGGCCCGGTCAGCGCGAGCGTCGGCCCGGTGGCCGCCTCCGCCGGCACCGTGAGGGCCCCGAGGAGGAGGGCCAGGCCGGGGAGGAGCGCGGCGAGCAGCCGCCAGGAGGAGTGGGTCCCGAGCATGGGGCCCATCCTCACCCCGGGAAGGCCTCCACGAGGTGACGCACCGCGACTCTCAGCTCCGTCTCAGGGTCCAGCCCCTGCGACCGGGCCTCGGCGACCAGGGCGAGCAGGCGAGCGCCGATCCCCGCGTCCTCGGGGAGCGTCACGTCGGCGCCCTGCCGGTGGAGCCGTCCGAGCACCTTGTCGGCGTAGGCCAGCGCGGGCAGCGAGGCCGGGATGCCCTCGGTCGGGCCGGAGCGCTGCTTCTCCTGGGCCTTGATCGCCTCCCAGTTGCGCTCGACCTCGTCGGCGTCGGCGACCTCCACCCCCGCGAAGACGTGGGGGTGGCGGCGCACGAGCTTGTCGGCGATGCCGGCCGCGACGTCCTCGAGGTCGAAGCCGCCCTGGTCGCGCGGCGTCTCCTGAGCGATGCGGGCGTGGAAGTAGACCTGCATCAGCAGGTCGCCGAGCTCCTCGCGCAGGTGGTCGAGGTCGCCGGTGTCGATCGCCTCGAGCACCTCGTGCGTCTCCTCGAGGAGGTAGCGCGTGAGCGAGGTGTGGGTCTGCTCGCGGTCCCACGGGCACTCGCGACGCAGCCGGTCCATCACCTCGACCAGGCGCAGCAGGGCCGGCTCGGTCCCCGCCGCCTCGGACCCCACCGGGTCAGCTGCAGCGCTGGGAGGCAGGGAAGTCCGCGGTGCTGGCGGTGCCGAACGGGTCGTCGGAGGAGCCGCCCTTGAAGGCCAGCGCACCCTTGGACACCGGCACCGACAACGAGCCGTCCCCGGCGACGAGCTGACCGTCCTGCATCCGACCGAAGCGGGGCGCGACCTTGACGTCGGCTCCCTTGACGTAGTCGGCCTGGACCTTGGCGACCTCGGCCTGCAGGGCGTTCTGGTCGGTGGGGTCGCCGCCCGAGGCCTGCAGCCGCTTGGCGGCCTCGGCGTCGAGGACCAGCTGGGACCGGGTCGAGTCCTTGACCACGCGGTCGAACAGCTCACGGTCGGCCTCGTCGACCATCGCCCGCGCCTGGGCGGCGGACTGCACGCTCTGCGAGACCTGCTGCTGGTCGACCGAGCCCAGGTCGCCGATGCCGGCGCCCACCTCGATGCCGATCAGCACGTTGAGCGCGATCGCACGGACCGACGCCGTCGGGGTCTTGCCGCCCTGGCCCTGCTGGCCGCCCTGGGTCGCGCAGATCACGCGCGCCAGGTCGTCGACCTGCTGGACGCTGATCGCGTGGCCGTCGACCTCGGCCGCGTCACCGGGGCCCACCCCGTTGCCGCAGGCCGACAGGGACAGGGGGAGCACGAGCACGGCGACGACCGCGAGGCGGCGGCGGGATGACTCGACCAATGACAGCACGGGGGCACTCTCCTTCGTCTGCGGCGGCAGGGCAAGCATGCGGGGCCTCAGGTGCGCGGCGTGGCGGCGGCCACGGGCGCCCGGTCGATCACCGAGTCGACCACCTCGCGGCACCAGGCCAGGAGCTCGGCGTCACGGATCGGCTCGCCCGCGACCGGCTTGGTCCTGGGCCGGGGCACCAAGATCGTACGGGCGGCCTCCTTGACCAGGCTGCGCGGGTAGAGCCGCTGCAGCCGCAGGCGCGCCGACTCGGGCAGCTCCACCGGGGCGAAGCGCACGTTGGTGCCCTGCACGGTGACCTCGGTCAGCCCGGCCTGGCGGCAGCGGGCGCGGAAGCGCGCCACGTCGAGCAGGCTCGCGACCGCGGACGGCGGGTCGCCGTAGCGGTCGCGCATCTCCTCGAGCAGCAGGTCCACGTCGTCGTCGGTGCGCACCTCGGCCAGCCGCTTGTACATCTCGAGCCGCAGCCGCTCGCTCGGCACGTAGTCGTGCGGCAGGTGCGCGTCGACCGGCAGCTCGATGCGCATCTCGGCCGGCTCCGGGGTGCCGTCGCCCTTGAACTCGTTGACCGCCTCGCCGACGAGCCGGACGTAGAGGTCGAACCCGACGTCGGCGATGTGGCCGCTCTGCTCACCGCCCAGCAGGTTGCCCGCACCGCGGATCTCGAGGTCCTTCATCGCGATCGCCATGCCCCCACCGAGGTCGGAGTGCTGGGCGATCGTCGCGAGCCGCTCGTGAGCGGTCTCGGTCAGCGGCTTGTCCGGCGGGTAGAGGAAGTAGGCGTAGGCCCGCTCGCGGCTGCGGCCGACCCGCCCGCGCAGCTGGTGCAGCTGGCTCAGGCCCAGGGTGTCGGCCCGCTCGATGACCATCGTGTTGGCGTTGGAGACGTCGAGGCCCGACTCGACGATCGTGGTGCACACCAGCACGTCGTAGCGCTTCTCCCAGAAGTCGACCATCACCTGCTCGAGGGCGTGCTCCCCCATCTGGCCGTGCGCGGTGGTGACCCGCGCCTCGGGCACGAGCTCGCGGATGCGCGCGGCGGCCTTCTCGATCGACTGCACCCGGTTGTGGATGTAGAAGACCTGGCCCTCCCGCAGCAGCTCGCGTCGGATCGCGGCGACGATCTGGCGGTCCTCGTAGGCGCCGACGTAGGTCAGCACCGGGTGCCGCTCCTCCGGCGGCGTCGTGATCGTCGACATCTCGCGGATGCCCGTCACCGCCATCTCCAGGGTGCGAGGGATCGGGGTCGCGGACATCGCCAGGACGTCGACCGAGGTGCGCAGCTGGAGCAGCTTCTCCTTGTGCTCCACGCCGAAGCGCTGCTCCTCGTCGACGATGACCAGCCCGAGGTCCTTGAAGGCGATGTCGGGATTGAGCAGGCGGTGGGTGCCGATCACGATGTCCACGCTGCCGTCCTTGATCCCCTCGAGGACCTCCTTGGCCTCCTTGTCGGTCTGGAAGCGGCTCAGGCCCCTGAGGTTGACCGGGAACCCGGTCATGCGCTCGGCGAACGTCGAGAAGTGCTGCTGCACGAGCAGGGTGGTGGGCACCAGGACGGCGACCTGCTTGCCCTCGGTCACCGCCTTGAACGCCGCGCGCACCGCGATCTCGGTCTTGCCGTAGCCCACGTCGCCGCACACCAGCCGGTCCATCGGGACCTCGCGCTCCATGTCGCGCTTGACCTCCTCGACGGTGCTCAGCTGGTCGGGGGTCTCGGTGAACGGGAACGCGTCCTCGAGCTCGCGCTGCCACGGGGAGTCGGGACCGTACTTGTGGCCACGCGTGGCCTGCCGGGCGGCGTAGAGCTTGATCAGCTCGGCGGCGATCTGCCTGACCGCCTTCCTGGCGCGGCCCTTGCGCTTGGCCCAGTCCCCGCCCCCGAGACGGTCCAGGCTCGGCATGTCGCCGCCGACGTACCTCGTGACCTGGTCGAGCTGGTCGGTGGGGACGTAGAGCTTGTCGGGAGCGGCGCCGCGCTTGGAGGCGCCGTACTCCAGGACGAGGTACTCGCGGGTGGCGCCCTGCACGACCCGCTGCTTCATCTCGACGTAGCGGCCGACGCCGTGCTGCTCGTGGACGACGTAGTCGCCGGACTTGAGCTCCAGCGGGTCGATCTGCTTCTTGCGGCGCGCGGGCATCTTGCGCATGTCCTTGGTGGAGGACCGCTGCCCGACGATGTCGTCCCCGGTGACCAGCGCCAGCCGCCGGGTCTCGTCGACCAGGCCGTGGGCGAGGTTGCCACAGGTCACGACCGCGACTCCGCCGGGGACGTCGGCGGTGGAGTCCACGTGCTCGTCGAAGCGCGCCGGCACGTCGGCGTCGCCCAGCAGCTCGACCATGCGCTGGGCGGGCCCGTGACCCTCGTAGACGGTGACCACGCGCCCGCCGGAGGCGAGCCAGGCGCGGATGTCGGCGACCGCCCGGTCGACCTCGCCGTGGTAGACGGTGCCGGGCCGGAACCCGATGCTGCGGCTCTCGACGCCCCCCCTGGTGATCGAGCTCGTCGAGATCACGTCCGTGGTCTCGACAGGCTCGACCACCGGGTCGGTGTCGAGGCCGAACGGGCTGAGGCTCCACCAGGCGCGCCCCGACTCGAGCGTGTGCCCGCGGACGTCGCCGATGCTGCGGTAGGACGCGGCGCCGAGGTCGATCGGCGCCTGGCCGCCCGTGGCCGCGGTCGCCCACGACGCGGCCAGGAATTCCTCGCTGGTCGCGACCAGGTCGTGGGCGCGGCTGCGGACCCGCTCGGGGTCCATGACGAGGACGTGGGTGTCCTCCGGCATCAGGTCGACGAGCAGCTCCATCTCGTCGACCAGCACCGGGGCGAGGGACTCCATGCCCTCCACCGCGATGCCCTCGGCGATCTTGTCGGTGATCTCGCGCAGCACCGGGTGCTGCTCCCCCAGCCGCCGCGCGCGCTCGCGCACCTCGTCGGTCAGGAGCAGCTCGCGGCACGGTGGCGCCCAGAGCCGCTCGACCTTGTCCAGCGTGCGCTGGTCGGCGACGGCGAAGGTGCGGATCTCCTCCACGTCGTCGCCCCAGAACTCCACGCGCAGCGGGTGCTCCTCCGTGGGCGGGAAGACGTCGACGATGCCGCCGCGGACGGCGAACTCGCCGCGCCGCTCGACCAGGTCGACCCGGGTGTACGCCGCGGCGGCGAGCCGGGCGACGACGTCGTCGAGGTCGGCCCGGCCACCCGCGACGAGCTCGACGGGCCGGAGGTCCGCCAGCCCCTTGACCTGCGGCTGGAGCAACGAGCGGACGGGGGCGACGACGACCGAGAGGGGTCCGGTGGTCGGGTCGTCTCCGGGGTGGGCGAGGCGGCGCAGCACCGCGAGGCGACGGCCGACGGTGTCGTTGCGCGGGGACAGCCGCTCGTGCGGCAGCGTCTCCCAGGAGGGGTACATGGCGACGCGGTGCGGGTCGACCAGGCTGCCGAGCCCCTCGACGAGGTCCTCCGCCTCACGGGTCGTGGCGGCGACGGCCAGGACCGTGCGGCCCGCGTCGACCAGCCCCTTGGCCACGAAGGGCCGCAGCGCCGCGGGCCCGGTCAGGTCGAGCGTGCGGGTGCTCGCGGCGTGCTCCAGCGCCCCCGCGAGCACCGGCTCGCTGAGCACCCACTCGGCCAGTCCTGACAGGCCCATGCGACGTCGCTCCTCTGATCTCGACCGGCTCGATCACCGTGCTGCCGGCTCGATCACCCACTGCTGACAGCACAGCAGCCCCCTTCGACGCGCGGGAGGGGGTGTGGGCCCAGTCTACGGTGGCGTGCATGGCGAGCTCCCACGGCGAGGCGGTCGAGATCGAGGTCGACGACCGCGTGGTCAAGGTGACCAACCCCGACCGGGTGTACTTCCCGGAGCACGGGTGGACCAAGCTCGACCTGGTCGAGTACTACCTCTCGGTCGGCGACGGGATCGTGCGCGCGCTGCTCGAGCGGCCGTGCATGCTGCACCGCTTCCCCAAGGGCGTGACCGGGGACCCCCGGGCCAAGGTCCACCAGAAGCGGCTCCCGCAGGGCGCTCCGCCGTGGGTGGAGACCGTCGAGCTGTTCTTCCCGCGGTTCAAGCGCACCGCCGACGAGCTCTGCGTCACCGAGCTCGGGGCCGTCATCTGGGCGGTGCAGATGTCGACCGTCGAGTTCCACCCCTGGAACAGCCGCCGCGACGACCCGGAGAAGCCCGACGAGTGGCGCATCGACCTCGACCCCGGGCCGGAGTGCGACTTCGACCGCGTTCGTCGCGTCGCCCACGTGGTCCACGAGGTGCTCGACGAGCTCGGTGCCGTGGGCTGGCCCAAGACCAGCGGGGGCAACGGCCTGCACGTCTACGTGCGGGTGCAGCCCGACCACGGCCACCCCGACGTACGCCGGGCAGCGCTCGCGTTCGCGCGCGAGGTCGAGCGCCGCGCACCGGACGACGTGACGACCACCTGGTGGCGCAAGGACCGGGACCCGGCCGCCCTGTTCGTCGACTACAACCAGAACGCCCGCGACCACACCATCGCCGCGGCCTACTCCGTGCGCGGCAACGCCGACGCGACCGTGTCGACGCCGATCCGGTGGGACGAGGTCGACGACGTCGAGCCCCGCGAGCTGACCATCGCGACGGTGCCGGCGCGGTTCGCCGAGCTCGGCGACCTCCACGAGGGGATCGACGAGGCGGTCTTCGACCTGGCCCCGCTGCTGGAGTGGGCGGAGCGGGACGAGGCCGAGGGCGAGGAGCCTCCTCCGGAGGAGCCGGAGGCCGGACCGGACGCGTAGCCTCGGGAGGGTCCCCACCCCCACCGAAAGGCCCCGTCGTGCGCGCACCACGCCGAGGCGCCGTCGCCGTCCTCGCCGCGCTGCCCCTCGCGGTCGGACCCACCGCCGGCGCCGTCACCCCCGCCCGTGACCAAGCCCGTGACCAAGCCCGTCAGGAGGCCCGTCAGGAGGCCCGTCAGGAGGCCCGTCAGCAGGCCCGGCTGGACCGGCGCCTGCTCGACGCCCGCATCGTCGAGTCCTCGGGGCTGGCCCGGAGCACCTACCCCCGCCGTACGGTCTGGACCCACAACGACAGCGGCGACCTCCCCCGTCTCTTCGCCGTCGACCGTGACGGACGCACGCGGGCGGTGGTGCGGCTGCGGGGTGCGACCGCCGTCGACTGGGAGGACGTCGCCGCCGGCCGGGGGCACCAGATCTGGGTGGGCGACATCGGCGACAACGGCCACTCCCGCCGGCACGTCTCGGTCTACCGCTTCGTCGAGCCGCGGACGCTGGCCGGCCGCGCGGTCGACGCGACCCGCTTCGACCTGCGCTACCCCGACGGCCGGCACGACGCCGAGGCGCTCATGGTCCGCCCCACGACGGGGCGGCTGTTCGTCGTCACCAAGGACTCCGCCGGCGGAGCGGTCTACCGCGCCCCCGAGACGCTCTCGCGCACGCGCACCAACCTGCTGCGCCGGGTCGCGTGGGCGCCCCCCGTGGTCACCGGCGCGTCGTTCTCGCCCGACGGCCGCCGGTTCGTCCTCGTCGACTACGCCGACGCGTGGTTCTACCGCCACCTCGGCGGCACCTCCCCGGTGCGACGACCCAAGCCACCACTGGCCCAGGGCGAGTCGGTGGCGTTCGGACGCGACGGCGACCACGTGCTGGTGGGCAGCGAGGGCGAGCGGAGCCCCGTCTACCGGATGTCGGCGCCCTGATCCCGCGGACCGGCCACGGGTCCGGCCGGTGCGACGCGCTCCTCAGGCGTCAGCGGGTCCCCCGGGGCCTCGGCGTCCACCGGGTCGGGCCGGCTCGACCGGCGTCGGTCCAGGCGGCGGCGAGCGGCGGGTGCGGAGAGCATGAAGACGGCGAGCACCAGGAGCGCCACGCCGAGACCCAGCCCGAGCGGGGCGAGGACCGGCTGGGCACGGGAGACCAGGGTCTGCTTGGGGTCGGTGGGCGGGATGGCGATCGCGGCGCGGAGCACCGCGTCGTCCGCGGCGAAGGTCGCGACCTTGGACGCCACCCGGCCCGCGATCTCCACCGCGTCGGCGGAGGTGCCGGCGGTGACGTCGACCTCGACGTTGGTGGAGCCCGCGGGGAGGCTCACCGCGACCGCGGAGCGGACCTCGTCCAGGGTCAGGCCCGCGCTGTCGGCGACCTCCTTCAAGGTGCTGTCCGCCGAGGCGTAGGCGGCGTAGGGCGCGGCGAGGAGGCTGATCGTCGAGGCCGGGGGCACGCTGCGGCCCGGCTTGGGCTCGAGGGACACGACCGCGTGCGAGGTGTAGGCCGGGGGCTGGGCGCTCATCAGGAGGCCGGCGGTCAGGGCGACGAGCCCCACCAGCCCGACGACGACCCAGAGGGTGCGACGGGGTGCGCCCCCGCGTGCGTCGTCCACTGAGGCCTCCCCGCCCGTCAACTCCCTGAAGGTGCAGCATAGCCAGGGGGGCGTCGTCATACTGGCCTTCGTGCTGCGATTGCTGGGGCGCACGGGACACGGGTGAACAGGTGCAGGGGGTGGAGGAGCTGCCGAGCATGGACCATGCGCGACGACGCGTCCTGCACGTCAGCCAGTCGACCGAGACCGGGGTCCCCTACGTCGTCGACGACTACGTCCGCCGCCAGCTGGAGGCCGGGTGGGAGGTCGCGGTGGCGTGCCCCGGCGGCACCCTGGCCGCGCTGATGCGCGGTCTCGGCGTCGAGGTCCTCGACTGGCCCGCCGCGCGCGAGCCCGACCCGCGCCTGCTGCCGCGCGAGGTCGCGGGCCTGCGCCGCGTGGTGCGCTCCTGGGGACCTGACCTGGTCCACCTGCACAGCGCCAAGGCCGGGCTCGCCGGTCGCCTGGCCCTGCGTGGCCGCCTGCCGACCGTCTACACCCCCCCACGCGTGGTCCTGGCTCGCCGCGCAGGGCCGCACCCGACGCGCCGCCCAGGCGTGGGAACGGCTGGGGTCGCGCTGGTCGGTGACCTGCTGCGTCAGCGAGTCCGAGCGGGCCGAGGGCCGCGCGGTCGGCATCACCGGCGACCTGCGGCTCATCCCCAACGACGTCGAGGTGGGGGCGCTGCGCGCCGGCGCCCCGGTCGACCGCGCACAGGCGCGCAAGCTCCTCGAGGTCGACGACGACGTCCAGCTGGTCGTCTGCTGCGCGCGCCTGGCGCACCAGAAGGGCCAGGACGTGCTGCTCCGGGCCTGGCCCGCCGTCGTCGCGGCCGAGCCGCAGGCCCGCCTGGTGCTGGTCGGCGGCGGACCCGACGAGGAGGCGCTGCGCCGCCAGGCCCGCGGGGTCGAGCACGTCCGCTTCCTCGGCGACGCCCCGCGCGAGACCTCGGTCGCGTGGATGGTCGCCTCCGACGTGGTCACCTGCCCCTCCCGCTACGAGGGGATGTCGCTGGTGCCGATCGAGGCCGGTGCGCTGGGCCGGGTCGTCGTCGCCAGTGACGTCGAGGGCGTCCGCGAGGGCGGCTGGGGGCCGGCCCGGGTCGTCGTACCCGTCGAGGACGCGGACGCGTTGGCCGGCGCCCTCCACCAGGTCCTCGCCGACCCCGCCGCGCGCGCCGAGGCCGAGGCGGTGGCGTGGGCCTGCGGCGACGACCTCGCGCAGCAGCCGCGCGCCGCCGACCGCGTCCTCGAGCTGTACGCCGAGCTGCTGGGCCGGGCCTGAGATGGCCGGTCCCGCTCCCGGTCGCCTGCGTGTCACCGTGCTCAACCCGTTCGGCGAGCTCGGCGGCGCGGAGTACTGGCTGCTGCGGCTGCTCGACGCCACCGACGACCTCGAGGTCGACGCGGTCCTGCTGCGCGACGGCCCCCTGCGGCCCGAGCTCGAGTCCCGTGGCGTCGCCGTGCGGGTCCTCCCCGTCGGTCGACGGCCGGTCGACGTGCTGCGCTCGTGGGGGCCGCTGCGGCGGGCGCTGCGAGCGAGCGCTCCCGACGTCGTGCTCGCCAACGGGGTCAAGGCCCAGGTCGCCCTCGGCCCCCTGCCCCGGGTCCTGCGGCTGCCCACGGTGTGGGTCAAGCACGACCACAGCTTCGACCGCTGGGTCACCCCGGTCGTGGCGCGCGTGGCCCACGAGGTCGTCGCGACCACCGAGGAGCTGGTGCCGGCCACGCGTCGGGCCGACGTGACCGTGATCCACCCGCCGCAGCCGGTCGGGCAGGCGCTCCCCCGCGACCTCGCCCGCAAGCAGGTCGAGGACCGGGTCGGACGTCCGGTCGGCCGGCTCCTGGTGATGCTGAGCCGCTTCACGCCCTACAAGGGCATCGACACCGCGATCCGCGCGCTCGCCGCGCCGGGCGCCGAGGGCTGGGACCTGCTGGTGATGGGCGGTGAGGACCCGGCCGAGCCCGGCGAGGGGCGCCGGCTGTCCGGGCTCGCCGCCGACCTCGGGGTGGCCGACCGGGTGCACCTGGCCGGGCACGTCGCCGACGCGGCCGAGCTGCTCGGCGGGGCCGACGCGCTGGCGGTGCTCACCCGGCCAGCCGGGCCCCGCACGCCTGGGCGCGAGGGCTTCGGCATGGCCGCGATGGAGGCGACCCTGGCCGGCGTACCCGTGCTGGCGCCCGACGACGGCGGCCCGGTCGGCCGGCGCGTGCGTCGGGGCGGCGGGCTGCTGGTCGACGCGCTCGACCCGGGCTCCGTGGCCCGCGCGCTCGGCGAGCTGGCCGACCCGGGACGCGCCGAGGCGCTGCGGGCCGAGGCGCTGCGGCTCGCCCCGGAGCTCTTCGACACCGCCGAGGTCGCCGCGGCCCGGCTGGTCCGGGTCCTCCGTGACGCCGTGGGGAGACGGCACCGGTGACCTGGGTCGCGCTGCCCGCCGTCCTGGCCGTCGTCGCCGGCCTGGTCGTGCTCCTCGCCCGCAGGCCGTTGTGGGCCGTCGCCGTCGTGCCCCTCGGCGCCGGCGTCGGGCCCCAGGCGCTGCCGGGCGTGCCCGGCAACCTCAACTACGCCCACGTCCTGGTGGTCGTGGCCGTCGGGGCGGTGCTGCTGAGCCGGCTCGTCCTGGGCGACGACCGGGACTGGAGCCGGCTGCGCGGCGCACCGGCCGTGGCGGTCGGCGGCACCGTCGTCTACGGCGCCGCCGTCGCGGCCTCGGCGCTGCTGAGCCCCTTCCTCTCCGACTACGCCGGCATCACGATCACCACCCTCGTCGGGATCCTCTACGCCGGCTGCGTCCTGTTCGTCACGCGCACGACCGCCGACCTGCGCCTCCTGCTCACGTGCACCGCGATCGGCTCCTTCGGGTCCACCGTTCCGGCGCTGCTCGGCGGCTCCCAGGTGCGGGCCCAGCTCGCGGGGGCGGTGGTGAGCGGCCGGGCCGTCGGCTCCTTCGCCGACCCCAACGAGCTCGGCTTCTACACCGCGGTCACGTTCTTCCTCTCGATCACGCTCGCGGTCGCCACCGAGCGCCGCTCCCAGCGCCTGGTCGGGATCGCCGCCAGCCTGGCCTGCGGCGCCGCGCTGGTGCTGTCGTTCTCGCGGCTGTCGTGGCTGGCCTTCACCCTCGGCGTCGTCGTCCTGCTGTTCAACCGCACCTTCCGCCGGCTGATCGTCGCGCGCGTCGTCCCCGCGGTCGTCGTGCCGCTCCTGCTCGCCCAGGCGGCCGGCGTCGCGCTTCCGTTCTCGACTGTCGTCGCGCGCGTCAGCTCGCTCGACGGCGCGGTCAACCCCGACGACACCCGGCCGGAGATCTGGTCCGAGGCGCTGCGCTACTTCTGGGAGCGCCCGCTGCTGGGCTGGGGCCCGGGTGCCTACCGCAGCCTCAACGCCAGCCCGCCCTCGCCGATCTGGGCCAACCCGGTCGAGCACGGTCACGACGGGCTGCTCACCACCCTCGCCGAGGAAGGCGCGATCGGCGGGGTCGCGGTGGTGGTCGTGGCGGTCGCGCTCGGCCTCGGCCTGGACCGGGTGCGTCGCGCACGCCGCAAGCGGCGCGGCACCTTCGGTGAGGAGGTCCGCACCGACCTGCTGGCCTACGGGCTCGGCACCACCGCCGGGGTCGTGCTCGCCAACCTCACCGTCGACTACGCGCTGCGCAACGCCTACGTGCTCGTGTTCGTGGCGATGGTCGCCGGCCTGGTGGCCGCCCTGGGGCTGGTGCCCCCACCGACGACCGACCGACGGCCGGGGGGCCGACGTCCGGCGGGCCGCGAGCCCGCCCCGACCAGCAGGGGGACCACATGAGCGAGGCCACACCGCAGCGGCACGTCGAGGTGCCCGACCGGCTGCGGGCGGTCAAGGGCAAGGTGCCGCCCCAGGTCAAGGCCGCCGGCCGCGCCGCCGTACGCCGCTATGCGATCGCGACCGCAGGTCGTCGGGTGGTGCCCGACTTCCTCATCGCCGGGGCCAAGCGCGGGGGCACCACGAGCCTGTGGAAGTGGCTCCAGCAGCACCCCGGCGTCCTGCCGATGTTCCCGGCGGTCCAGCAGATCAAGAGCCCGCACTACTTCGACATCAACTGGACCAGGGGCGAGCGGTGGTACCGCTCCCACTTCCCCACCCGGTCCGCGGTCGCCCGCGCCGAGGCCCGCCTGGGCTACCACCCCGTCGTGGGCGAGGCCTCGCCCTACTACATGTTCCACCCGCTCGCCCCCGAGCGCGTGGCGGCGACCGCGCCCGACGCCAAGGTGATCATGCTGCTGCGCGACCCGGTCGAGCGCGCGTTCTCCAACTTCCGCGAGCGCAGGGGCAGCGACGCCGAGGACCTCACCGACTTCGCGGCCGCGATCGACGCCGAGCCGCGGCGGCTCGAGGGCGAGGTGGAGCGCCTGCTGCGCGACCCGGCGTACTACTCCTACGAGCACGACAACCACACCTACCTCGCGCGCGGGAGGTACGACGAGCAGGTGCGCCGCTGGCTGGAGCACCTGGGCGGCGAGCAGGTGCTCGTCCTGCGCTCGGAGGACATGTACGCCGACCCACCGGCGGTGTTCGCGCAGGTCGAGGAGTTCCTCGGCCTGCCCCACCACGACGGGATCCGCTTCGAGCACCACCACCTGCTTCCCCCCAGGGGCTGGGACGACGACCTGCGCCGGCGCCTGACCGCCTACTACGATCCTCACAACGAGGCCTTGTTCGAGACGCTGGGGAGGCGGTTCGACTGGGCCACCGCGGGGGGCCACGGCGAGGACGCCGGAGCTGACGCCGGCCTCGAGCCGGACGCAGACGACAGCGAGCTCCACCCGCCCGACCGAGGGGGACCCGACTCATGACCGACGTGCCGCAGTGGTGCTGGTGGGTGCCCCTGGCGCTCGCCGTCGTCCTGGCGACCTCCCTGGCCGTCGGGGCCGCCAACGCACGCGCCCAGCGCCGGGCCCGGGCGCAGGGCACCTCGTTCACCGTCGGGTCGTGGCGCCACCTCGGACGCGCGTGGTGGTCCTCGGCCGTCGCGGTCCTGATGGTCCTGCTCGCCCTGGTCCTGGTCGGCGTGCCGCGCGTGGCCGGCGGCTACTCCAGCACCGCCCTGGTCTCCCTGACCCCGCGCGACCCGATCGCGACCTCCGCCGACACGATGCTGCTGCTGGGCCCCCGCTACCTCACGCTCCTGGAGAACCCCGACGTGCTGGCCAAGGCGGCTCGTGACGCCGGCACGACCTCCAAGGCGCTGCTCGACGGCAGCCGGGCCACGATCGAGGCCACCACGCTGGTGGTCGACATCAGGTTCGCCAGCGACGACCCGGCGACCGCCGCGCGCAGCGCCCAGGCCCTCGCCACGGCGTTGCTCGACGAGGTCGCGCAGGACGGGCTGGTCAAGGGCCGTCTGATCGGGTCGGCGGTGACCCCCGACTCCCCGTCGGTGCCCACCGTCCCGCAGGCCCTGGTGGCCGGCGCTCTCCTGGCCCTCGCCGGCGCCGCCGTCGTCGGGGCCGCGGTCCGGCGCCGGAGCCTCCCGTGAGGACCCGGTCCGGCCTGCTCGGCGCCGCGCTGGGCGCCCTCCTCGTCCCGCTCCTCGCCTGGGTGCCGGGCACGACCGCCACCGGCGCCGCCCTCAGGGCGCGTGCCACCGATCCCACGCCGACCAGCGACACCCGCTTCACCGCCCAGCCGCTGCCCACCTACCAGACCAACGGGGTCGTCTACGCCGTCGAGGCGGTCGGCAACGTGGTCTACGTCGGCGGCAACTTCACCAAGGTCCGCCCCCCGGGCGCGGCTCCCGGCACGAGGGAGGTCGCCCGGCGCAACATGGCGGCGTTCAACGCCACGACCGGGGCGCTGCTCCCCTTCTCGCACGCCTTCCGGGCGCCCAGCTACCCGATCCCCTCCTCCGGTGTCTACGACAAGGAGTGCTCCAGGGGCGCCAGGGCCGGCACCTACACCTGCGACACGGTCTACGAGATCCGCGCCTCCCACGACCGCTCGCGCATCTTCGTCGGCGGTGACTTCCAGACCGTCGACGGACGCGTGCGCGGCAACGTGGCGGCGTTCCGGGTCAGCTCCGGGGCCTTGACCTCGTTCCGCGTCGACCGCGTCTACGGACGGGTCCGCGCGCTCGTGCCGAGCGCCTCCCGGCTCTACATCGGGGGGCAGATCTCCCAGGTCTCCGGGCGCAGGCGCTACAAGGTCGCCGCGGTCCGCACCGACAACGGCGCGCTGACCTCCTGGGCTCCTCGGGTCAACGGCTACGTCATCGCGATGGCGATCACCGCCGACCAGAAGCGCGTGATCATCGGCGGCGACTTCGACCGGGTCAACGGCCAGCTGCGGCGGGGCGTCCGAGCCGTCAGCGCGGCCACCGGCGCCAACACGGCCTGGTCCGGCAACCCGCTCCGGGGCACCAACGGGGGGCGCCGCTCCTACGTCACCGACCTCGCCGTCGACCGCGACACGGTCTACGTCGCCACCGAAGGTCTCGGCGAGCACGTCTTCGACGGCCGCCTGGCGATCAACCCGACCAACGGGGTCGTGCGCTGGCGCAACACCTGCCTCGGTGCCACCTGGGCGATCGAGCGGGTCGGCTCCTCCCTCTACACCGGCTCCCACGCCCACGACTGCCACGCCGTCCCCGGCGGCTTCCGCGAGACCGCACGCCACCTCCTCGACAAGCCCGGCGACGAGCACTACCACCGCTTCCAGGCCGAGGTGGTCGGCTCCGGGGCACCCCGCCTCCTGCACTGGATGCCGACCACCGACGGCGGCATCGTCGGGTCCCTCGGCCCGCGCGACCTCACCTACTCCCCGACCGCCGACGTGCTGTGGGCCGGCGGCGAGTTCACCACCGTCAACGGCGATCCCCAGCAGGGCCTGACCCGCTTCGGCCCGGCCCGCGACCCCGGCGTCCCCTCGATCGCCCCCGAGCAGCCCTCGGCTCCGCTCGCGGTGAGCGACGCGTCCGGCCGCGTCCGCGTGACGTGGGAGGCCACCGACGACTGGGACAACGCGACGCTGGGCTACTCCCTGCTGCGCGGCGGCACGGTCGTCGCCACCCGCAGCGCCACCTCGTCGCACGACACCCCGCGTCCCACGATGTCGTTCCTCGACACGGGCCTCACGCCCGGCTCGCGGGTGGGCTACCGCGTGGTCGCCACCGACGGCGCCGGTGTGGCGAGCGCGCCCTCCACCGCGACCACCGTGACCGTCGCTTCCGGCCCCGACGCCTACCGCCGGCGCGTCCTCGCGGACCGGCCGCAGCTCTACTGGCCGTTCGACGACCAGGCCGACCGCGTCGCCGGCACGCTCGTGCCGGCCGGCGGGGGCGGGCGCTACACCTCCGGCGGCGTCACGCGCGGCGTCCCGGGCGCGCTCCAGGGCGTCCCCGACGACACCGCGGTCCAGCTCGACGGGGTGCTCGGCATGGCGCGCGGACGTTCCCGGACAGCCGCCCCGTCGACGTTCAGCGTCGAGGTCTGGTTCAAGGGGTCGGGCACCGGCAAGATCGTCGGCTACGGCTCCAGCCAGACCACGCTCAGCTCCTACGCCGACCGGCACCTCTACGTCGACACCGACGGCCGGCTCGTCTTCGGGATGTACGACGGGTCGCGGGCTCCGCACGTCGTCCGCAGCGGGGCGCGGGTCGACGACGACCGGTGGCACCACGCCGTCGCCACCCACGGCGACGCCGGGACGGTGCTCTACCTCGACGGCCGGCGGGTGGCGGGCGACTCGACCAAGCGGTCCACCTCGGCCTACGCCGGGTCGTGGCAGGTGGGCGGCGACCGGCTCGCCGGCTGGCCCAAGGAGCCCGCTCAGCGCAACTACGCCGGCACCGTCGACGAGCTCGCCGTCTACCTCCACCAGCTCTCGCCGGAGACGGTGGCCGCCCACCACGACCTCGGCCTCGGCGGCTGAGCGGACGGTGACCGACCTGTGACGCCTCGCGCGCCGCTGCGCTGCCTCCTCCTCGGCGACGGACCGACCACGACCCGGCTCGCCGACCTGCTCGTCTCCTCCGGCCGGGTGGAGGTGCTCGCCACCCGGCGCACCGCCGGCCCGGCCGAGCTGCGCGCCCTCTCCCCCGACGTGCTCGTCCTCGTCGAGGGCCACCGCCCCACCGCGACGCTGCTGGCGGCGTGGTGGCTCGGCCTCCGCCTGGTCCGGGCCCGGTCGACCGGGTCCGTCGCGCCGGCCGCGCCCGACCGCCTGGACCGGCGCCTCGGCGTACGCCCCCTGGAGGTGGCGGACGCCGCCACCACCGCGCGCGACCTGGCCCTGCTGGCCGGCCGGCCCGGGCGCGGGGCGCAGGGCGGCCGTCCGGTCAGCGTCGTCGTCCCCGCGCTCGACGAGGTGCGCGTGATCGACCAGGTGCTCGAGCCGCTGCTGCCGCAGCTGACCCCCGACGACGAGGTCCTCGTGGTCGACTCCGGCTCGGTGGACGGCACCCGCGACAGGTTGCGGTCCTAGTCCGAGCGCGACCCCCGCGTGCGTCTGGTCGAGGTCGAGCCCTGCACGATCGCCGGCAGCCGCAACCACGGTGTCCGCGAGGCGCGGCACGACCTGGTCGCCTGCACCGACGCGGGCTGCCGGGTCGACCCGGGCTGGCTGCAGGCCTTCCGGGGCGCCTTCGACGACGTCGAGGACCCGACGCTGCTCACCGGGGTCTACGCCGCCCACGTCGGCGACCGGCTGTTCGAGGCCGCGTTCGCCGCCGTCGCGTGGCCCGACGCCGGCGAGCTGCGCCGGGCCAGCCTCCCGTGGCGGCTGTGGCTGCGGACGATCGGCCCGCAGTACTCCGGTGACCGCGTGGACGGCCGCTCCGTCGCCTTCACCCGCTCGGCGTACGACGCGGCGGGCGGGTTCCGCGAGGACCTCCTGACCGCCGAGGACGAGGCCTTCGGCCGCGACGCGATCGCCGGCGGCGCCCATCACGCCCTGGTCCCCGACGCGACGGTCGTGTGGTTCCAGCGCAGCTCGGCCCGGCTCGCCTTCCGCCAGTTCCGCGGCTACGGCCGGGGCGCCGCGGCCGGCGGGTCGCCCGCCCAGCGGCGCGTCGACCTGGTCCGCGGCGTGGGCTACGTCGGCCTCGCCGCCCTCGCCGTCTCCCCCCGTCCCGGGCACCGCCGGGTCGCCGGGGCCGGGGCGGTCGCGATCCTCGGCTTCCCCGCGGCGCGCCTGGTCCGGCGCCGCGAGGACCCCCGCGCCCTCGCGCTCCTCCCGGCCGCGCAGCTGGTCAAGGACGTCGGCAAGATGACCGGCGTCGTCGAGGCGACCTGGCTGGGCCGCACCGGCCCCCTCGCCCGGCCCGAGTGAGGTGCCGGTGACCAGCGACGACCCGACGACGACCCCGCAGGAGCGCCGATGAGCCTCACCGAGCACTGGCCGGACCGTGAGGTCTGGGACGACCTCGCGCTGCGGTCGGGCAACCTGTTCTCGACCCGTGAGTGGGCCGAGACCTGGCTGCGGCACTTCGGCGGCGGGGGCGAGACCCACGTCCTGCTCGACGACCCCGCCCACCCACGCGTGCTCCTCCCCCTGCACCGCACCGGACGGGTCCTGCGCCAGGTGCGCTTCCTGGGCAACGGTCCCGCCGACCAGCTCGGCCCGGTGTGCGCGCCCGAGGACCGCCCCCTCGCGGCCCGGATGATCCGCGAGCGCGTGCTCGGCGGCTCCGAGGTGCGCGCCGACGTCTTCCTGCTCCAGGACGTCCCGGTGACCGACGGCTGGGAGGACCTCCTGCCCGGGGGCACCACGGTGCGGGTCACCCCGAGCCCCGTCGTCCACTTCCAGGGCTCCACCTGGGACGAGCACCTGGCCACGATGAGCCACAACTTCCGCTCCCAGGTCCGTCGTCGCCCCCGTCAGCTGGCCAGGGCGATGCCGTTCACCATCCGGCTGGCCACCGCCGAGACCCTCCGGCACGACCTGGCCGAGCTGTTCCGGCTGCACCGGCTCACCTGGGGCGACGACGCGGCGTACGCCACGGGCGCGGAGCGCGCCTTCCACGAGGACTTCGCCGCGGTCGCGCTCGAGCGTGGCTGGCTCCGGCTGTGGGTGATGGAGTCCGAGGGCACGGTCGTCGCCGCCCTGCACTGCTACAGCTTCGGCCCGGCCCACGCGCTCTACCAGGGGGGACGCGACCCCGAGCTCGAGCGGCACTCGCTCGGCTTCGTGATGTACTGCCACGCCCTGCAGGCAGCGCTCGAGGAGGGCCGGACCGAGTTCCGGCTGCTGCGCGGCGACGAGAGCTACAAGGCGCGCTTCACCAAGGACCCCTCGCCGCTGCACAGCCTGGCGTTCGGACGCACCGCCCGGGGCAGGGCCGCGGTGGCCGCCACCGCGCGGCTGCGCGGCTGAGACACCCCGCCAGGGGGCCCTGGGCGGCTCGGTCGGCTCGGGCGGCTCGGGCGGCTCAGGCGGCTCAGGTGGCTCAGGAGAAGCTGCGCGCCACGGTCTCCAGCATCGCGGCGAGCGCGCCGGCCCCCAGGCTCTGGCTCGCCGGCTCGGCGAGCTTCCGACCCAGCCGGCCGGCGAAGTACGCCACGGTGAACGGCTCGGCGAGTCCGGCAGCCAGGCCGGCTGCCTGCACGGCGCGTGCGGTCGCCTCTCGGGTCCCCTCGAAGTACGCCGAGGACTCCCACGCCGGACCGAACACCTCGACCACGAGCTCGTCGGACCACCGCTCGAGGGCGATGCCGTGCTCCAGGACCGAGACGGCTGCCTCCACGGAGTCGATGCCGGGCGTGCCCGTCGGGGAGCAGGTCTCCCAGTCGATCAGCCCGCTGAGCTGCTGCCCGTCGACGATCCAGTTCTGGGCCGAGACGTCCTGGTGCTGCAGGACCGTGACCCCGAGGCGCTCCAGCTCCACGATCGCCGAGGCGACCGCGCGTCCGGCGGTCGGGGACAGGGGGTGGGCCGCGGCGCGCCCCAGCAGCGCGACCAGCGTCTCCGGCGGCGGGCCGGGCCTGGCCGTGAGCGCGGCGATCCCCTCCAGCGCCCGGTCGAGGTCGGCGAAGGGCGCGGGTCGCAGCAGGGTGGGAGCGTTGCCCGGCCGGACCGGCGAGAGCCGCAGCGGCAGCCCCGGCAGCGCCTCCTGGACCCAGTGACCCCCGACCTCGCCGAGGTGCAGGGGGGCGAGGCCGTGACCGGCGAGCGCGACCAGGGCCGCACGCTCGCGCTGCAGGCCCGCGAGGCTCCGCTCGCCCAGCGCCCGCTTGAGCACGAGCAGGGGGAGCTCGCCCTCGCCGAACACGAACACCATGCCCACCGCTGACCGCTCCACCAGGGCGCACCGCAGCAACGGCGGGGTCGGGGGCAGTCGATCGGTGCGGGCCGCCAGGCCGGGCCAGGCCGCGGCCACCTGACCGAGCAGGTCGTCGAGGTCGGGCCGGGGGCGGCGCCGTCGCACCCGGACGACCTGACCCAGGAGCCGCGTGGGGAGCCTGTGTCGCCCCGCCGCCGAGAGCACGCGGCCCAGGCGACGCTGGGCGGGCATCCCGTGGTTGAGCTCGGCGTCGAGCAGCCGGGCGAGGTAGCGGGCGGGCACGGGCGAGGAGGCGTCGAAGACGGTCGGGCGGGGGGCACGCACCCGCGCGTAGGAGCCGGCGTACGACGAGGCCGCCGTCGTGCGGCTCACCGGGACCGCACCCGGTTGAGGAGGGAGCCGACGACCTCGAGCTGCTCAGGAGCGGTCACCCGGCACAGGGCGGTCCAGACGGCGAGGTAGACGACGCCCCCCAGGGCGAGCTCGACCAGCAGCGGCGTCGAGAGGGCGAGCAGCAGCAGGACCAGCACGACCGAGGCCACGCCCGACTCGAGGAGGGGCCGCAGGACGCCGACCTTGATGCCCGCACGCCGCACGGCGACCAGGATGATCGACCCGTGCACGAGGTAGCTCAGCGAGGTGGCGACCGCCGCGCCGGTGCCCTCCCACCTCGGGATCAGCAGGAGGTTGGCCGTCACGTTGACCACGGTCGCCGTCACGGCCGCGGCGAGCGTCTCGACCTGCCGCTGCCGTGAGTAGAGCACCGCTGCCCCGAAGAACGCGACGGCGTAGAACATGGGCGCCGGTGCGAGCCACTGCAGGATCGGCGTGGCGCTGTCGACGTAGCGCGGGCCGAAGAGCAGCTGGATCACCTCGCCGCTCTCGACGACGCAGACGGTGGCGAACGGCAGGTAGACGAACCCGATGACCGCGAGCCCGCGTTCGTAGGCGTTGCGGATGCGCTCGATCTGGGTGGTGGCGCTCATCACCGGGAAGATCGCCTGGTTGACCGAGAAGGTCACGAACAGCACCGTCTCGAGGATGCGGTAGGCCACGGAGTAGTTCGCGACCGCCTCGTAGCCGACCATGGCCTGGAGGAGGATCGCGTCGAGCCGGAACAGCGCCATCAGGACCATGCCGCTGATGCCGACGACCCACGTGTCCTTGAGCAGGTCGACCAGCCCCGCGCGGTGGATCTCCGAGGGGACGAGGTGCACGCCTGCACGACGCAGCGCGACCACGTGGGCGACCCAGCCCACGAAGGTGCCCAGGCAGAAGCCGATCGCGACCCCGAGCGGTGTCGGGTTGGCCCACGCCACCGCCACGATGAGCACCGCGGTGACGATGCGTTGCAGGACCAGCGCGGAGGAGGACGCCCAGGGCTTCTGGATCGTGGTGGAGGCGCTGCGCAGGGTCGAGCTCCACATCTCGGGGAAGCCCGCGACCAGGAACAGCACCACCACCAGGGCGGTCGTCGGCGACGGCTCGGTCAGGACGGTCACCAGGACCGCGACCCCGAAGACCGGGACCCCCAGGAGCGACTTCCACGCCTGCGTCTGGCTGAAGACGCGGTTGAGCAGCTCGGGCCTCGCGCTCCCCTGGCGCACGAGCCCGACCTCGAAGCCACCGTTGGGCAGCGCGCTGAGCACGAGCATCAGCGTGAGGGCGTAGGACACCGCGCCGAACTCGCCCTGCGTGAGCTGGCGAGCGGCGAAGATCGTCCAGACGAACGTCGCGACCTTGCCGAAGACCTCCGCGGAGCCGCGGACGACGACGTTGAGCGCGGCGACCCGCGCGGTGTGACCGGTCCGAGAGGTGCGCTCGGGGGTCATCCGCGTGGTGCTCGCGCGTTGCCGCCGCGGCGGGTCAGCAGGAGGTTGGCGGTCCGGCGGACGAGCGGGACGTACTCCAGCAGGCGCCACCACACGCGGTACCACGGGATGAGCTTGAGGCGGAACGTGCGCTCGTTGTCCCTGGCGTTGACGTCCACGCGCGAGATCGCGAAGCGGCCGAGGTCGCGGTGCACCGAGAAGCCCACCTCGTAGCCGGCCTCCTCGACCGCCCGGACCGAGGCGGCGTCGTGGTCGCCGAACGGGTAGGCGAAGGCCCGCACGGGTCGGCCGAGCATGCGGGTCAGGGTCTCCTTGACCTCGGTGGTCTCCTGGTGGAGCTGGCCGTCGGTCAGGTCGACCATCTGGACGTGCCGGCAGCCGTGGCCGCCGATCTCGATCCGGGTCGTGGCGGCGAGCTCGCGCAGGTCGTCGGGGGACATGATCGGCTCGTCGGCGGGCTCGGGGAGCCACTCGGCGGTGGCGCCCGCGAGCCCCGCGGGGACGAACAGCACGGCCGGAATCCCTCTCGCCTCGAGGATGGGGGCCGCGATCTCACCGACCGAGCCCAGCCCGTCGTCGATGGTGACCAGGAAGCTGCGGCCGTGGGCACCGGGACGGTCCAGTGCCTGAAGGTACTGGTCGAGGTCCAGCGGCTTCCAGCCGGCGGCGAGCAGGTGGTCGAGCTGGGCGGCGAAGTCGTGCCCGGTGACGTAGAGGTTCTCCGGGTCGTCCGTGCGGGGGACGTCGGTGAAGCCGTGGTAGAGCAGCACCACCGGCGACCGACCCCGGGGTCGCAGCCGGCGCCGCCCCGTCCGGGAGCCCCCCATCACGACACCTCCGTGGTCGCCCTCGGCGCCGCGCAGACGCCGCGGATCAGTATGCCGGGCACCGCCGTGGACGTCCGCCGAACCACCCCTGTCCAGACGGGTGAGTAAAGGATCCGTCCGTTCGGTGTCGTTTCCGGGACCAAAGTCCCGGGTCCCCCCACACTTAAGTCCTGGTCGCGCTTGGGAGAGCCCGTCCGGACACCCACCATTTCATCGAGGTTTGGGAGGACCCCGAATGAAGCTGCCTGCCCGCGCGCTCGTCGCGAGCCTGGTGACCACCGTCGTCACCGGAATCCTCGTCACCCTCGGCACCGGCCTTGCCCCCGCCGGTGCCGCCACCAACCCGATCCCCGGCCTCGGCGCGCAGTGGCACGCCACCTGGTCGAACCAGACCGACACCGACCGCGCCAAGGAGCTCGACGCGATGTCGGCCAACGGCGTCCAGTGGGTTCGCATCGACGTCGGCTGGGCGATGCTCCAGCCCCAGGCCGGCACCTACGACACCGGCTGGGCCGTGCCCTTCGTCCAGAAGCAGATCGAGGCGGCGAAGGCCCGCGGCCTCAAGGTGCTCGTCACCTTCTGGCGCACGCCCGACTGGGCCAACGGCGGCAAGGGCCCCCTGACCGCTCCGACCGACCCGGCGACGTACGGCACCGCGCTGGCGCACTTCGTGTCGCTGTGGAAGGGCAAGGTCGACGCCTGGGAGATCTGGAACGAGCCCAACTCCTCGGACTTCCTCGTCGGCGCCGACCCGGTGCAGTACACCGCGCTGCTCAAGGCGGGCTACACCGCGGCCCACGCCGCCGACCCGGGCGTCAACATCGTCTTCGGCGGCACGATGTACGTCGACACGCCCTGGATCCAGAAGACCTACGACGCCGGCGCCAAGAACTACTTCGACACCATGGCCGTGCACCCCTACATGGGCCCCGCCGACGCCGCCCCCGAGACGCCGGCCAACGGCAACATCTGGACGATGATGTACACCGACACGCTGGTCTCCCTCATGGCCACCCGTGGCGACTCCGCCAAGCCGATCTGGTTCACCGAGTTCGGCTGGTCGGTGCACGACAACAGCTCGACCACCGAGCCGTGGAACCGCGGTGTCACCGAGGCGACCCAGGCCGACTACTTCAAGCGTGCCGTCGCCCTCACCCAGAGCCGCTGGCCCCAGGTCACCAACATGATCTGGTACAACAGCCGCGACAAGGACACCGGCAACGCCCAGCAGGACGGCTACGGCCTGATGAAGCGCGACTTCACCCCGCGCACGATCCTCCCGCTGTTCGGGCAGCTGGCGGGCTCCACCGGCGCCACGACGACCACCACCACCACCACGAGCCCGACCGCCACCGCGACGCCCACGGCGACCGCCACGGCCACGCCCACGGCGACCGCCACGGCCACCCCCACCGCCACGGCCACCGCGACCCCCACCGCGACGGCCACCGCCACCACGTCGACCACCACGTCGACGGCCCCCACCCAGGTGCTCATCCCCTCCGGAGCGACCTGGCGCTACAACGACTCGGGGTCGATGCAGAGGGGCTGGAGCTCCACGAGCTTCAAGGACTCCAGGTGGAAGCAGGGCGTCGCCCAGCTGGGCTACGGCGACAGCGACATCGTGACCCGGGTCGCCTCGGGCAGGATGACCTACGCCTTCCGGCGCACCGTCTCGGTGACCGACCCGGGTCGGACCTCGACGTTCACGCTGTCCGTGCAGCGTGACGACGCGGTCGCCGTCTACGTCAACGGCCGGCTCGCCTGGACCGACAACCTGCCCAGCAGCTTCAGCTGGGGCACGCCGGCGGCCACCACGATCTACGACAACGCCGTCGAGTCCACCTGGATCTCCAAGACGCTCCCCACGAGCCTCCTGGTGAGTGGCACCAACGTGATCGCGGTCGAGGTGCACAACGCCGACACGACCTCCTCGGACATCAAGTTCAACCTGAAGATGGAGCGCTGAGGCAGGGCCCCCGGCGGGGCCTGTGCCCCCGCCACCGAGGTCGTGACCGGTCGCCACCACCGACCGGTCACGACCTCGTCACAGGGGCAGCGTAAAAAGAATCGCCCTATTGCCCCCTTTTCGGGACCTAGGTCCCATAACAGTGCACACTTAAGTCCTGGGCCGCTGCTTTGGGAGAGGCCGGCCCGGATTCCATTCGCGGTTTGGGAGGACCTCGAGATGACTGTTGCTGCCGTGCGCCCCACAGCACCGCACACCCTGCTGAAGGCCCTGGTGGCCACCGTGACGTCGGCCGTCCTGGCTGCGCTGCTGGTCACCGTGGCGACCGCCTCGACCGCATCCCCCGCGGGCGCGGCGACCACGACCGGCCCCGGTCTCGGCGCGCAGTGGCACGCCACCTGGTCCGACCAGACCGACACCGACCGCGCCAAGGAGCTCGACGCGATGTCGGCCAACGGCGTCCAGTGGGTGCGCATCGACGTCGGCTGGGCGATGCTCCAGCCCCAGGCCGGCACCTACGACACCGGCTGGGCCGTGCCCTTCGTCCAGAAGCAGATCGAGGCGGCGAAGGCCCGCGGCCTCAAGGTCCTGGTCACCTTCTGGCGCACGCCCGACTGGGCCAACGGCGGCAAGGGTCCCCTCGCCGCCCCGACCGACCCCCGGACCTACGGCACCGCACTGGCGCACTTCGTGTCGCTGTGGAAGGGCAAGGTCGACGCCTGGGAGATCTGGAACGAGCCCAACTCCGCCGACTTCTTCGTCGGCGCCGACCCCGCGAAGTACACGGCGCTGCTCAAGGCGGGCTACACCGCGGCCCACGCCGCCGACCCGGGCGTCAACATCGTCTTCGGCGGCACGATGTACGTCGACACGCCCTGGATCCAGAAGACCTACGACGCCGGCGCCAAGAACTACTTCGACACCATGGCCGTGCACCCCTACATGGGCCCCGCCGACGCCGCCCCCGAGACGCCGGCCAACGGCAACATCTGGACGATGATGTACACCGACACGCTGGTCTCCCTCATGGCCACCCGTGGCGACTCCGCCAAGCCGATCTGGTTCACCGAGTTCGGCTGGTCGGTGCACGACAACAGCTCGACCACCGAGCCGTGGAACCGCGGCGTCACCGAGGCGACCCAGGCCGACTACTTCCAGCGCGCCGTCGCCCTCACCCAGAAGCGCTGGCCCCAGGTCGAGACGATGATCTGGTACAACAGCCGCGACAAGAACACCGGCAACGCCCAGCAGGACGGCTACGGCCTGATGAAGCGCGACTTCACCCCGCGCGCGGTCCTCCCCCTCTTCAAGGTCCTGCGTGGCACCGTCCAGCTGCCCACCACCAGCCCCACCGCGTCTCCGACCAGCACCCCCACCAGCACCCCGACCAGCACCCCGACCAGCACCCCCACCAGCACCCCAACCAGCACCCCCACCACGGCCCCGACCTCCGACCCCACGTCCGAGCCTCGGATCATCCCCACGATGCGGCGGCAGACGCTCGTGCCGAGCGGGTCGCGCTGGAAGTTCAACGACTCCGGCCGCAAGGCCTGGGGTTGGAAGAAGATCCGGTTCAACGCCCGCTCCTGGAAGACCGGCACCTCGGTGCTCGGCTACGGCGACGAGGGCCTGCGCTCCCGGGTGCACGCCTCGCGCATGACCTACGCGTTCCGCAAGAACCTCTGGATCGCCAAGCCCGGCGCCACCAGCCGCTTCTGGCTCCAGGTGCAGCGCGACGACGCCATCGCGGTCTACGTCAACAACCGTCGCGTCTGGACCGACAACCTGCCCAGCGGCTTCAGCTGGGGCACGCCGGCGCGGACCACGATCTCCGACATCGACGCCGAGACCACCTGGCTCAGCCGCAGCTTCTCCAGCCGGCTGCTGCGCAAGGGCAAGAACGTGATCGCGGTCGAGATCCACAACGCCGACCGGAGCTCGTCCGACGTGCGCTTCGACCTCAAGATGTTCCGGATGCTGAAGACCAGCTGAGCCGCCTCAGGGGGTGCGCAGCAGGGCGTTGAAGCTGAGGTCGCTCGAGGACGTGCTGTCCTGGTGCACCTCGACGGCGATCAGGTTGGTCCCCGCGACCAGCGCCGACCGCGGCACGGTGAAGTCCCGCCAGGCCCGCTCGGCGGCGCCGGCACGCGCCGTCGAGGCCCTGGTCGTGTTGCTCACGGTGCCCGTCGGCATGTTGTCGCGGGCGACCTCGCGCCCGTTGACGTAGACCACCGCGCCGTCGTCGATCACCATCGAGAGCCGCAGGTCGACCGTCGGCAGGACCGGGACGCTGAAGGTGCGGCGGAAGTACGACGTCAGATAGACCGACTTGCGACCTCCGGAGGAGACCACCGTGGCCTCGTCACCGTCACCGAACCCGAGCTCGGCGTTGCCGGAGGCCCAGGTGGTGTCGCTGAACGAGGTCGCCGACCACCCGGTCGGACGCGTCCCCTTGTCCCAGTAGCGCCACGCCGTGCCGGCCGGGACGTAGGTCGTGGGCGGCGGCGGTGTGGGGCTGGTGGTCGACGTGGTGGGGCTGGTCGGCGAGGTCGGCGAGGTCGGCGAGGTCGGCGAGGTCGTCGGGCTCGTCGGCGACGTGGTGGGGCTGGTCGGCGAGCTGACCGGGCTCGTCGGGGAGCTGGAGGGCGACGAGGCCGTGGTGGCCCCGCGCAGCGCCAGGTCGAAGCTGACGTCGGAGGACGAGGCGCTCTCCTGGTGCACCTCCACCGCCACCACGTTGGTGCCCGCACGGGCCACCCCGTCGGCCAGCTGCACGTCGCGGAACGCCGACTCCTCGGCACCCGCCCGCGCCGTGAGCGCCCAGGTGTCGGCCGTGATCGTGCCGGTCGGCAGGTTGTCCCGCGCCACCTCGACGCCGTTGAGGTAGACCACCGCACCGTCGTCGGCCATCAGCGACAGGACCAGCGAGGTCGGCGCGGTGGACCCCCCGTCGAAGGTCGTGCGGAACCAGGTCGTCGGGTAGTGGCCGGTGGAGGGCCCGCTGTTGACGACGGTGCGCTCGTCACCGTCGCCGTAGCCGAGCTGGGCCGGCCCGCTCGACCAGCCACGGTCGTCGAAGCCCACGGTCTGCCACCCCGCGGCCACCTGGCCGGTGTCGAGGTAGCGCCACGTGGAGCCCGAGGGCAGCAGCGTGGTGGTCGCGGACGTCCGGGGCGTGGTGAAGCGCACGAAGCCCTGGGCCGGCACCCCGGAGACACTGGTGAACACGCCGCCCGCCGCGATCCCCCACGGTCCGGCGTCGATGGCGAAGACGCCGTAGAACGCGTCGAAGGTGGGCCGGAAGGCGGTGTCGATCGCGCCCGTGGCCGCATCGGCGGCGAGCATCCGGACGGTCGTGTCACCGCCGTCGCCCTCGTGGAAGCCGAAGTAGACCGTGCCGTCGTAGTAGTCGGCCGCCTGGATGTCACCGTCGGCGACGTGCTGCCACGCCAAGGCACCGGTCGCGGTGCTGTAGGCGCTGATGACGTTGTTGACGTTGGCGGAGCCGGCGAAGATCCGGCTGCCGGTGTCGTCGATGGCCAGGCTGAGGGTGGGCGACACGGAGTAGGGGAAGACGGTGGCGGTCGGCTCGCCGGTGGCGGGGTCGAGGACACCGAGACCGTTGCGGCTCAGGCCGCTGAGGGTGGTGAACGAGCCGCCGACGAAGAGCCGGCTGCCGTCCGGAGCCAGCTGCAGCGCCTGCACGGGTCCGTTGGTGCGTGGGAAGAACGTGCGGTCGACGGCGCCGGTGCCGGCCTCGAGCTTCATCAGGCGGTACTGGTCGAGCCCGCCCAGGGTGAGGAAGGAACCGCCCGCGTAGACCGTCTCGCCCGCCGACTCCAGCGACATCACGTCGCCGTCGAGCTGCCAGGAGGGCGCCGCGAGCGCGCCGTCGGCGAGGCTCACCCGCGCGAGGTGGGGGCGGGACTGGCCGGCCACGGTGGTGAAGGACCCTCCCACGAAGACCCGCGTGCCGGTGACGCTCAGGGCGAGCACCTTGCCGTCGGTGTCGGCGCGCCACCCGGTCAGGAGCGCGCCGGTCGACATGGAGAACGCCGCGAGGTTGGCCCGCGGGGCGGTCGTGCCGTCAGGAGCGGTCGCGGTGGTGAAGCTGCCACCGACGACCAGGGTGTCGCCGCTGACCACGGTCGCCGACACCTTGCCGTTGACCCGCCAGCTCGGGGACGCGCTGGGGCTGACCTGGACGGCGGCCTGGGCGACGACCAGGGAGGTGGCCCCCCAGATCGTGGCGAGACCGACCGCCAGCACGAGCCAGCGCAGCAGCTGTGAACGGAACACGAACCCCTCGATCCCCCAGGACGGAGCCTGTAGCAGACCCCCTGCGTGAATCGTGGCAAATCACGCTTTCTTTACCAACGGACCTCCGGGCCCGGGGTTAGGCCCAAGGGCCTGAAATTGTGCGTGCGGGGGCCACGTGGGCGGGACCTCGGTCGTCCAGCGCGCCCTGCCCACGCAGCCAGGACTCGAGCAGGTCGAGGTCCTCCCGGTCGTTCCAGCACAGGGACCGGATGCCGAGCCCCTCCGCGGCCGCGACGTTGACCGGGTTGTCGTCGACGAACAGCACCTGCTCCGGCACGAGGGCGAGCTCGTCCAGGATCGCGCGGAAGAAGGCCGGCTCCGGCTTGGCGATCCCGAGGAAGCAGCTGAAGAAGCAGCCGTCGAGCAGCTCGTCGTAGCCGACCTCGGTGACCATGTGCTCGGCCCGGGTGCGGTCCTGGTTGCTGGCCAGGTGGCAGCCGGTCCCGCCCAAGCGGACGCGGCGGACCAGGTCGCGCGACCCGGTCACGGGGATGATGGTGAACCACACCTCCAGGGCGCGGTCGTGCAGCTCCGGCACCCCCCAGCGCTCGAGCAGGTCGGTGAGCTGGCGCGACCAGGGCACCTCGCCACGCAACGACGGCGCCTCGGCCTCGAACGCCTCGACCAGGAACGCCTCGACGTCGTCGACGTGGCCCTCGACGACGGGACGCATCGTGTGCTCCCACCCCCGGGGCACGGTCTGCAGCACCCCGTCGGCGTCCCACAGGACCGCTGCGGGCCGCGGTGCGCTCACTCGGTGCCGTGGCGGCGGACGAAGGCCAGGATGGGCTCGGCCAGCTCGGGGCGGCACACGACGAGGTCGGGCAGCAGGACCTCGTCCTGGTTGTAGCGCAGCGGGCTGCCGTCCACGCGGCTCGTGTGCAGGCCCACGGCGCGCGCGACCGCCACCGGCGCGGCGGAGTCCCACTCGTACTGGCCGCCGGCGTGGACGTAGGCGTCGGAGACGTCGCGCACCACGGAGATCACCTTCGCCCCGGCCGACCCCATCGGGACCAGCTCGGCGCCGATCTCCTCCGCGAGCGCCTGCACGAAGGCCGGTGGGCGCGTGCGGGAGACCGCGATGCGCGGGCGCTCGGACGTGCGCTCGGGCACGACCGGCGGCTCACCGGTGTGGAACGTGCGGCCCAGGCCGGGCTGCGCCACGGCGCCGGCGACGAGGTCGCCCTCACCGTCGTGCCCCTCCCAGAGAGCGACGTGCACCGCCCAGTCCTCGCGCGGGGGCTCGGAGAACTCGCGCGTGCCGTCCAACGGGTCGACGATCCAGGCGCGCGAGGAGGTGAGGCGGACCTTGTCGTCCTTGCCCTCCTCCGACAGCACCGCGTCGCCGGGGCGGTGCTCGGCCAGCAGCCGCATCAGGAGATCGTGCGCGGCGCCGTCACCGGCGTCCTTGAGGGCCTTGCCCTCGAGCCCGGTCGCCCGCACCTGGGTGAGGAGGTCGCCCGCCGCCGTCGCCAGCCAGGCGGCGAGACCGTGGTCGTCGAGGCCTGGCGCGGGGGTGCCCGGGTCGAACCCGGAGACGACGTCGGAGAGGGCCTGCTCGGGCTCGTGGTCGGTCACGCGGTCACCCTCTCACGGGGCCACGTGCCTCAGTAGGCGCCCTTGGCGTTGATCACCGCACCGACCGTGCGCAGGGCGATCTGCACGTCGGAGCCGAGGCTCCAGTTGTCGGCGTAGTAGGTGTCCAGGGCCACCGACTCGTCCCAGTCGAGGTCGGAGCGACCGCTGACCTGCCACAGCCCGGTGATGCCGGGCTTGACCGCGAGGCGCCGCAGGTCGTCGGCGGCCATCTGGGCGGTCTCGGCGGGCAGGAACGGGCGCGGTCCGATCAGCGACATCTCGCCGCGCAGCACGTTGAGCAGCTGGGGCAGCTCGTCGAGGGAGAACTTCCGCAGGAACTGGCCCACCCGGGTCACCCGCGGGTCGCGCTTGATCTTGAACAGGACCCCGTCGAACTCGTTGGAGTCGATCAGCTCGGCCTTGACCTCCTCGGCGTCGGAGCGCATCGTGCGGACCTTGAGGACGGTGAACAGCGCGCCGTGCCGCCCCACCCGCGTCTGGCGGAAGAGCACGGGTCCACGGCTGTCGAGCTTGACCGCCAGCGCGACCGCCGCCATCACGGGCGCGGCCACCACCAGCAGCAGCGCCGCGGCGAGGCGGTCGAAGGCGCCCTTGAGGAACGTCGCGACCGGCGAGCCCTTGGGCGGGTCGATCTCGCAGAGCGTCTCGTTGCCGAGGCGGCCGGCGCGGATGCGCTCGGGCGCGACGGCGTCGAACAGGCCGAGCATCGCGACACCGGCGTGGTGGTCCTGCAGCGCCCAGGTGATCCGGCGTACGTCGGCGCTGGTGAGCCCGGTGCCGGGCGCCAGGACCACGAGGTCGGCCTGGCTGGCCTCGGCGAGCGCGGGCAGCTGGTCGAGGTCGCTCCACACGGGCACGCCCAGGAGCTCCTTGAGCGGCTCGGCCGAGGTCTGCTCGGGCTGGACGACGATGTTGCCCACGACCTTCACCTGGCGGCTCCCCCGCCAGGTCAGTCCGGCCCGGGAGGCGGCCATGAGGTCCCCCACGACCAGCACGCGCATCGGGCCGGCCAGTCGGAGCATGAGCAGCCGCCCGACCGCCGCCGCGAGGGCGGCGGCGCAGATCGGCAGCGCGAGCGCAGGCCCGGCCAGGTCGTTGAGACCCAGCGCGATGCCGAGCGAGGTCAGCGCGAGCACGATGCCGAGGGACTGGAAGAGCGGACGGACCTGGCGCAGCGGCGGTCCGGCCAGCGGGACCGAGCGGCGGTAGGCCAGGGTGCCCCAGAGCACCAGCTGGCCGCAGAGGAGGACCGCGTCGGTGGTCATGGTGAGAGCCGTCGTGGCGGCCGCCATCATGGCAAGACCCACCTCGAGGTGGATCGCGCCTCGTCGTCGCTGCTCGGCAGGCACCGAGCGGGCGACGGACCGCTGCATCCCCCGCGCGGTCGTGGCGGTGCCCGTCGAAGGCATCGTCGGCATGTCCCCCAGCTCCCCAAGGTTGGTAGGTGGTTGCGGCCGTCCCCCCACGGGACGGCATCTGTTCATTTGTCGGGACCGGCTCACCCCTCGCGAGCTGCGGCCCCGCCCCCTACGTCCTGGCGTTGTTGAAGCTCTGCTGGGTTTTCTCCAACCCCTGCTCCATCAACGAGGCGACAGCCTCGGCGCTACGGTCCAACAGTAAAGAAAGCTCGGCTTCCTCACCAGGGCTGAACGGCCCCAGAACGTAGTCCGACGTCACCAGCCGGCCCGTTGGCCTCCCGATGCCCACTCGCACCCGATGGTAGTCGCCGCTGCCGAGGGCACTTCTGATCGACCGTAGTCCGTTGTGACCGTTGTCCCCGCCACCCAGCTTGACCCGGAGCCCGCCGAACGGCAGGTCGAGCTCGTCGTGGACCACGATCAGGTGGTCCGTCCGGACCCGGTAGAAGGTCATGAGCGACTTCACCGGACCGCCCGACTCGTTCATGTAGGTGCGGGCCCGGCCGAGCACCAGGCGGGGGCCGCCGACCTGCAGCCGCCCCTCCAGCACGTCGGCGTGCTGGGACTTGTGGCGCCGCAGCCGCCCGCCGACCTGGTCGGCCAGCTCGTCGACCACGCGGTAGCCGACGTTGTGGCGCGTGCGGGCGTAGGACGGGCCGGGGTTGCCGAGCCCGACCACCAACCAGGTGTCGGACGGCTCGGCGGCCCCGGCCCGTCGCAGGTTCACGGTGAGGTCACTCCTCGGTGGAGCCCTCGGCCGCGTCGCCGGAGTCGGTGGAGGACTCGCCCTCGGCGGCAGCCTCGGCCTCGAGCTCCTTGTCGGAGGCCTCGTGCTCGATGCCGGCCTCGGCCTCGGCGTCGGCGAGCTCGGCCTCGACCTCCTCCGCGGTCGGGGCGGCCGAGACGTTGACCACGAGGGCCTCGGCGTCGGTCATGAGGGCCGAGCCGGACGGCAGCTCGACGTCCTTGGCCAGGATCTGGGTGCCGGCCTCGGCACCCTCGACCGAGACCTCGAAGAAGTCGGGGATGTGGGTGGCCTCGGCCTCGACCGACAAGGTGGCGTGGTCGACGGTCACCAGTGTCTCGGACGCGGCCTCGCCGACCACGTGGACGGGGACCTCGACGACGACCTTCTCGCCGCGGCGGACGATCAGCAGGTCGAGGTGCTCCAGCTCGCCCTTGACCGGGTGCCGCTGGACCTGCTTGGGCAGCACCAGGGTCTCCTTGCCGTCGACGTCGATCGCCAGCAGCGCGTTGGTGCCGCCGTGCTTGAGCGCCAGCATCGTGTCGTGGCCCGGCAGCGTGATGTGCACGGGGTCGGTGCCGTGGCCGTAGAGGACGGCAGGAACCTTGTGCTCGCGGCGAATGCGGCGGGCGGCGCCCTTGCCGAACTCGGTGCGGGTCTCCGCGGTCAGCTTGGTCTCGGACATCTCGGGGGAACTCCTCAGCTCGGTTGCGTCTGCGTGTGTGGTGCCGCTGAGCGACACCGGCCGGCTGCCGGCGAGACGTGAGCGCGCGCACCCGAGGGCGCGACCGCGTCGATCACGGAGGGACCCTGTCGTGGTTCACAGGTGACGGGGTGTCTCCCTCGCCGAGGCAACCTGACGATCTTAGCGGGGCCGCCGCAGGCAGGCGAATCGGGCCCTGGGCCCCGAACCGCCCGCGGGCCTCAGGCCTGGCCGTCGAACAGCGAGGTGACCGACCCGTCCTCGAAGACCTCCTGGATCGCCCGGCTGATCAGCGGTGCGATGGACAGGACGGTGAGCTTGTCGAACTGGCGGTCGTCGGGGATCGGCAGCGTGTTGGTGACGACCACCTCGACCGCCGGCGAGTTCTTCAGCCGGTCGAGCGCCGGGTCGCTGAGGATCGCGTGGGTGGCGGCGATGACGACGCCGGCGGCGCCGTCGTTCATCAGCGCCTCGGCGGCCTTCACGATCGTGCCGCCGGTGTCGATCATGTCGTCGACCAGGATGCAGATGCGGCCGGTCACGTCACCGACGACCCGGTTGGCCACCGACTCGTTGGGGCGCGTGATGTCGCGGGTCTTGTGGATGAACGCCAGCGGCGCCCCACCCAGGCGGCTCGACCACTGCTCGGCCACCTTGATCCGGCCGGCGTCGGGCGAGACCACGGCCAGCTGCTGGTCTCCGTAGCGGTCCCTGACGTAGTCGGCCAGGATCGGCAGCGCCATCAGGTGGTCGACCGGGCCGTCGAAGAAGCCCTGGATCTGCGCGGTGTGCAGGTCGACGGCGATGAGCCGGTCGGCGCCGGCGGTGGCGAAGAGGTCGGCGATGAGGCGGGCCGAGATCGGCTCGCGGCCGCGGTGCTTCTTGTCCTGCCGGGCGTAGCCGTAGAACGGCATCACCACCGTGATGCGCTTGGCCGAGGCGCGCTTGAGCGCGTCGACCATGATCAGGTGCTCCATGATCCACTCGTTGACCGGTGCCGTGTGGCTCTGGATCACGAAGGCGTCGGAGCCGCGCACCGACTCCTGGAACCGCACGTAGATCTCGCTGTTGGCGAAGTCGTAGGCGGTGGTCGGGACCAGCGTGATCCCCAGCAGGGACGCGACCTCCTCGGCCAGGTCGGGGTGCGCTCGGCCGGTGAAGACCATCAGGTTCTTCTCGGTGGTCCGCTTGATGCTGGTCACGCGTGGGTCTCCTGGGTCTGGGTCCGCCGGTGTGCCACGTCTAGTCTCACCCAGGGGTAGGTGATCCGTCGTCACGGGTCGCCCCCTGGGACGTGTCGGTCTGGTCACGTCCGGTGTCGGCGCCCGCCACGGCCGCCCCAGCAGCCCCAGCCGCCTCTGCGGCCGGCGTGCCGGGTCGCCGCTCCTGGACCCAGCCCTCGACGACGCGTTGCTGCACGTCGTTGACGGCCAGCGCGCCCGCCGGCACGTCCCGGCGTACGACGGTGCCACCGCCGGTCACCGCGCCGTCCCCGATCGTGACCGGGGCGACGAAGGTGTTGTTGCTGCCCGTGCGGGCGTGGCGCCCGACCGTGGTGCGGTGCTTGGCGACCCCGTCGTAGTTGGCGAAGATCGTGCCCGCACCGATGTTGGTCTGCTCGCCGATCTCGGCGTCGCCGACGTAGGACAGGTGGGGCACCTTGGCGCCGTCGCCGATCCGGGCGTTCTTGGTCTCGACGAACGCGCCGATCTTGCCGCCCTCCCCCAGCACCGTGCCAGGTCGCAGGTAGGAGAACGGCCCGACGTTGGCCCCCGCACCGATCACGGCGAGCTCGCCGTGGGTGCGCACGACCTTGGCACCGGGCCCGACCTCGCAGTCCTTGAGCGTGGAGTCGGGGCCCACGACCGCGTCCTCGGCGACCGTGGTCGCACCCAGGAGCTGGACGCCGGGCAGGACCGTCGTGTCGCGCTCGAGCGTGACCGTGACGTCGATCCACGTCGTGGACGGGTCGACGACGGTGACGCCCTCCCGCATCCAGTGGTCGAGCGTGCGGCGGTTGAGGTGCGCGCCGAGCGCGGCGAGCTGGGCGCGGTCGTTGGCCCCCTCGGTCTGCATCACGTCGTCGGTGACGTGGGCGCCCACGGAGGCACCGTCGGCGCGCGCGATCGCCACGACGTCGGTGAGGTAGTACTCGCCCTTGGCGTTGTCGTTGGTGATCCGGCCGAGGGCGTCGGCGAGGAAGCGGCCGTCGAAGGCGTAGATGCCGGAGTTGATCTCGCGGACCGCGCGCTGCTCGTCGGTGGCGTCCTTCTCCTCCACCACGGCGAGGACCTCGCCGGCCTCGTCGCGCACCACCCGGCCGTAGCCGAAGGGGTCGTCGAGCTCGCCGGTGAGGATGGTGACCGCGCGGCCGGCGGCGTCGTGGTCGGCCACCAGGTCGACGAGGGTGGCGCCCTCGAGCAGCGGGGTGTCGCCGGTCATCACCACGACCGTGCCGTCGGTGCCCTCGGCGTCGGCGGCGAGCAGGGCCTCGACGCCCATGCGCACCGCGTGCCCCGTGCCCTCCTGGGTCTCCTGCACCGCGAGCACGGCCCCGGGCACGTGCTCCTGCACGTGCGGGCCGACCTGCTCCCGGCCGTGGCCCACGACCGCGACGACCCGGCGGGCGTCGACGGCGACTGCGGCGGTCAGCACGTGCCCCACCATCGAGCGTCCGCAGATCGGGTGCAGGACCTTCATCGTCTTGGACTTCATGCGGGTGCCGCTGCCGGCGGCGAGGACGATGACGGCGGCAGGACGCGCCACGGGATCTCCTGGTCGATCGAGGGACGGGTGGATCGGGACCGGTCGCTCCCCGGGTAGGAGTCGAACCTACGTCGCTTTGTCCGCATTCAAAGTGCGGCGGGCCCTGCCGACAGACCAACCGGGGATGGAGGCGCTCAGCCTAACGTGGGCGCGACCTGGTTCCCGTCGCTCCACGCGCCCGCGCAGCCACAGCCCGGCGAGGATGCCGGCCAGCACCACCAGGCCGTACGACGACCCGGTCGCCAGCATGCTGACCGTGATGCCCGGGCAGGTGGCCCGGGAGCAGGGACCCCACGAGTCAGGCCCCGCCCGGTCCGCCGGCGCCCTCGGCCCCGCCGGCCTCCTCCGGCCGTCGGCGCTGCTCGTAGGCGCGCCGCTGCTCCTCGGCCCGCTCGCGGACGCGCGCGAGGAAGGCCTCGTCCTCGCCCGGGCTGCCGGCGGCGGCGCGGCCGGGACGGTCGTACTCCGGGTAGGCGGGGGCGGCGCGCTCGTAGGGCCGGGGCGTGGGAGGACCGGCGGGACGACCGGCCACGAGCCACGCGACGGAGCCGGCCAGCGGGAAGAACAGCACCAGGAGGAGCCAGGGCACCTTGGGCAGGTAGCGGATGGCCCCCTCGTCGCTGGTGATGACGTCGATCACCGAGAAGACCCAGAGCGCCAGGACGAGCAGTCCGAAGGCGAGCTCGAGCTTGATCATGGCCGGATGCTCCCCTGCCGCCGGGGTCCGGGGGAAGTGCCGAACGGCCGGGTCCCGCGGCCCCGCGGCCGGCACCTCGATCAGCCGAGGTCGGCCAGCCTCGGCACGACCTCCTCGACCAGCGTGGTCACCTCGGCGACCGGGTCGTCGCTGCCGGGCATCGTCACGACCGTGTCGACCCCGAGCGGGGCCAGCGCCTCCGCCCGGCGGACCAGGCCCTGCCACCCCTCCGCGTCGGGGCTGACCAGGACGGTCTTCTCGATCGCGTCGTAGTCGGTGCCCTCGACCTCACAGTGGCGGCGCAGCACGTCGAGCTTGTGCCCGATCACGTCGGTCTCGGCGCCGAAGAGGTTGCACGCACCGGCGTACCTCGCGACCAGGCGCAGGGTCTTCTGCTCCCCGCTGCCGCCGAGGAGGATGCGCGGGTGCGGCCGCTGGACCGGCGGCGGGACGCACACGGTCTCCGCGAGGCGGTAGTGCGTGCCCTCGAAGGCGCCGTCGTCGTCGCCCCACATCTGGTGGACCACGCGCAGCGTCTCCTCGAGCCGCTCGAAGCGCTCGGCCAGCGGCGGGAACGGGACTCCGAGGCCGAGGTGCTCGCGCTCGTACCAGGCGGCGCCGAGGCCGAGCACCGCCCGCCCGCGGGAGAGCACGTCGAGCGTCGCCACCTGCTTGGCCAGCAGGCCCGGGTGGCGGTAGGTCACCCCGGTGACGAGGAGGGTCAGGCGGACCCGCTCGGTGAGGCCGGAGAGGTGGCCCAGGGTGGTGTAGCCCTCCAGCATCGGCTCGGGCGGACCGCCGAGCATCTCCATCTGGAAGAAGTGGTCCATCACCGAGAGCAGCGAGACACCGCCCTGGTCGGCGACCCGCGCGGTCTCGTCGAGCCGGTCGGCCAGCCGGGACTGCCAGTCGGGGTGGGTGAAGTTCGCGTAGTGGACGCCGAGCTGCATGAGGCGAACCTACGCCGCCGCCCAGGTCTTTCGACGTCAAGAATCTTGACGGGGCCGATCCGGGACTACCCTGGCCGCATGCCCCAGCCCTCCGCCTCCGACCGGCCCGCGGACCAGGTCGACCGGCTGGTCGAGGCGTGGGGCCGGGAGCGTCCCGACCTGGACCTCTCGCCGATGGAGGTGCTCAGCCGGGTCACCCGGGTCAGCCACCACCTCGACCAGCTGCGACGCGGCACGTTCGCCGCGCACGACCTCGAGCCGTGGGAGTTCGACGTGCTCGCGGCACTCAGGCGGGCCGGGGCGCCGTACGAGCTGTCACCGGGGCGGCTGATCCGCGAGACGCTCGTGACCAGCGGCACGATGACCAACCGGGTCGACCGCCTCGTCGGACGCGGCCTGGTCACCCGCCTGCCCGACCCCGAGGACCGGCGCGGCGTCCTGGTCCGGCTGACCGACGCCGGCCGTGAGGCCGTCGACGGCGCCCTGGCCGGGCTCCTCGACCGCGAGCAGGGCCTGCTGTCCGCCCTCGGCGTCGGCGACCGACGGCGGCTCGCGAGCCTCCTGCGCCAGCTGTCCGTCGCGGTGGAGAGCTGAGCGGTCTGCTCGCCTCCCTGACCACACCCGAGACTCCCTGCCTAGCTCCCGTCCGCGGCTTCGAGCCACTCCTCCTCGAGGGCCTCGCGGCGGGCGACGACCTCGCGCAGCTCGCGGTCGAGGTCGGCCAGGCGCTCGAAGTCGGAGGCGTGGGCGGCCAGGGCGTCGTGCAGCCGTGTCTCGTCGGCCTGGAGCTTGTCGATCTGGCGCTCCAGCCGCGCCATCGTCTTGCGGGCCTCGCGCTGGGCCGCCGCATCCGTCACGGGTGCGGCGGCAGGGCCGCCGGGCGCGGCCGCGGGCTCGGCGGCCAGGGCGGCACGGCGGTGCTCGAGGTACTCCTCGACCCCGCGCGGCAGCAGCCGCAGCGTGCCGTCGCCGTAGAGGCCGTGGACGGTGTCGCACACGCGCTCGAGGAAGTAGCGGTCGTGGCTGACCACGACGAGGGTGCCGGGCCAGCCGTCGAGGAAGTCCTCGAGGACGTTGAGGGTCTCGATGTCGAGGTCGTTGGTCGGCTCGTCGAGCAGCAGCACGTTGGGCTCACCGAGGAGCAGCCGGAGGAGCTGGAGGCGCCGGCGCTCCCCGCCGGAGAGGTCGGAGACGCGGGTGGTGAGCCGCTCGCCGGTGAACCCGAAGCGCTCGAGCATCGAGCTCGCGGTGACCTCCCCGTCGCGGGTGCGGGTCACCCGCTTGATCCGCTCGACGGAGTCCAGGACGCGCACGTCGGAGGCGGCGTCGGGCAGGGTCACCTGCTGGGTCAGGTGGGCCAGCGCGACCGTCCGCCCGGTGCGCACGCGGCCCTGGGTCGGCTCGAGCTCGCCGGCCAGCAGGCGCAGGACGGAGGTCTTGCCCGCGCCGTTGACCCCGACGAGACCGACGCGGTCACCGGGGCCGAGGCGCCAGGTGACGTGCTCGAGCAGCGTCCGGTCACCCCGGACGAGGTCGGCGTCCTCGAGCTCGACGACGTCCTTGCCGAGCCGCTGCGTGGCGAACTTCTGCAGCTCGAGGCGGTCGCGCGGGGGCGGGACGTCCTCGATCAGCTCGTTGGCGGCGTCGATGCGGAACTTGGGCTTGGAGGTGCGGGCGGGCGCGCCGCGGCGCAGCCAGGCCAGCTCCTTGCGGACCAGGTTGAGCCGGCGCGACTCGGAGGCCGCGGCCTGGCGCTGCCGCTCGGCCTTGGCCAGGACGAACGCGGCGTAGCCACCGTCGTAGACGTCGACCGTGCCGTCGTGGACCTCCCAGGTCTGGTCGCAGACCGCGTCGAGGAACCACCGGTCGTGGGTGACCACGACCAGCGCCAGCTCACGAGCGACCAGGTGGCGGGCCAGCCAGTCGACCGCCTCGACGTCGAGGTGGTTGGTCGGCTCGTCGAGGAGCACCAGGTCGTGGTCCTCCAGCAGCAGCCGCGCCAGCGAGCAGCGCCGTCGCTCGCCACCGGAGAGGCCGTCGACCAGGCGGTCGAGGTCGATGCCGGCGAGCAGCACCTCGACGACCTCGCGGGTGGTGCTGTCGGCGGCCCACTCGTGCTCGAGCCGGCCCTGGAGGACCACGTCGCGGACGGTCTCGTGGGGCACCAACGGGTCGCCCTGGACCAGGTGCCCGAGCCGCAGGCTGCGCGACCTCGAGACGCGCCCCTCCTGGGGTTCGGTGACCCCGGCGAGGATGTCGAGCAGCGTGCTCTTGCCGTCGCCGTTGCGGCCGACGACGCCGATGCGCTGGCGCTCCCCCACCCCGAGGCTCACCCCGTCGAGGAGCATGCGGATGCCGTAGGAGTGCGACACCCGCTCGAGGTTGACCAGGTTCACCGTGCTCACTCGTCCACCGCCCTCGCTCGGCTGGGCGGCGGAGCCACGAGTGGCCGTCGGCGCGCTTCGCTCACTGGTAGATCCCGCCCACGCGGGCACCGACGACGCGGGCGCCGTGGGCCGGCGCCTTGACCACGATGCCAGGCGCGGTGCCGAGGGTCTCCTGCAGCCGGCCGTCGACATAGGCGGCGTGCTCGGCGTCGCCGCACAGGAACGCCACGGTCGGTCCGGAGCCGGAGACCAGGCCGCCGAACGCCCCGCACTCCTCGCCCGCGGCGACCACCTCGGCCAGGTCGGGGCGAAGGGAGCAGGCCGGCGGGGCGAGGTCGTTGTGCAGCAGCTCGCCGACCCGCGCGACGTCGCCGACCCGCAGCGCGGCGAGCAGCTCGGTCGGCGGCTCGGGCTCCGCGTGGTGCCCGAGCAGGTCGTAGGCCGAGTAGACCGCCGGGGTCGAGAGGCCCTCGTCGTCGGGCAGCAGGACCCACCAGTAGTCACCGCGCGACATCAGCGGCGCCAGCTCCTCGCCGCGGCCCGTGCCCAGGGCGGTGCCGCCGTGCAGGCAGAAGGGCACGTCGCTGCCGAGGCCGGCCGCGAGGTCGTGCAGCTCCTGGCGCGGGGTGTGCAGCTCGAACAGCGAGTCCACCCCCACCAGCGCCGCGGCCGCGTCGGTGCTGCCCCCGGCCAGGCCACCGGCGACCGGGATCCGCTTGCGCAGGTGGCAGCTCACCGCGAGGTCGGTGCGCCCGTGGTGGGCCGCGAGGGCCTCGACCGCGCGCAGCACCAGGTTGGAGGAGCCGGTCGGCACCGCGGTGACGTCGACGTCCTCGCCGGACACCGTGAGGCTGGACGTGCGCGCCGGACGCAGCGTCAGCTCGTCGTACAGCCCGAGGGCCTGGAAGACCGTCACCAGCGGGTGGAAGCCGTCGGGGCGCACCTGGCCGACGCCGAGGTGGAGGTTGATCTTGGCGGGGGCGCTGACCCGCACCTCGCTCGTCATGCCTGCCCCTCCTGCCGGAGGTCGTGCAGGGCGTCGGCGATGCGGACGAAGGCCTGGAGGTCCAGCGCCTCGCCGCGGGCCAGCGGGTCGACCCCGGCCGCCTCGAGAGCGCGCTCGACCTGCTCCACGGGCGCGAGGACGCGCAGCGCACCCCGCAGCCCCTTGCGCCGCTGGCCGAACGCCGCGTCGACGACGGCGAACACCTCCGCGCGTCCGCTGCGGTGCGCGGGCGGCTCGCGCCGGGTGAACGCGACCAGCCCCGAGTCGACGTTGGGCGCCGGCCAGAAGACGTTGCGGCCGACCGCGCCCGCGCGGCGTACGTCGGCGTACCAGGCGGCCTTGACCGACGGGACGCCGTAGGTGCGCGAGCCCGGCGGTGCGGCGAGCCGGTCGGCGACCTCGGACTGCACCATGACCAGCCCGCGCTCGAGGGTCGGCACGTGCTCGAGCAGGTGGAGCAGGACGGGCACGGAGACGTTGTAGGGCAGGTTGGCGACCAGCGCGGTCGCCGGGGGCCCCGGCAGCTCGGTCACCCGCATCGCGTCGGCGTGCAGCAGGGAGAAGCGGTCGGCCTGCTCGGGGGCGAAGCGCTCGACCGTGGCGGGCAGGGCGCCGGCGAGCACGTCGTCGATCTCGACGGCGACGACGTGGCGTGCCACCTCGAGCAGGGCGAGGGTCAGCGAGCCGAGCCCGGGACCGACCTCGAGCACGCAGTCCTCCGGGCCGGCCCCGGCTGCCCGGACGATGCGGCGGACGGTGTTGGCGTCGATGACGAAGTTCTGGCCCCGCTGCTTGGTGGGGCGTACGCCGAGCGCGTCCGCGAGCGAACGCACCTCCGCCGGCCCGAGGAGTCTCGGACCGGCGGAGTGCTGCTGCTGGGGATGATCGGCCGGTCGGGTCATGACCGTCCGACTCTAGTGGGCGTGACGCGTCACATGGGCAGGCCCAGGGCGGACGCGCAGCCCGGCCAGGAGCCGTAGCCACCCGTGGCCGCGCGGACCCGCTCGGCGATCATGATCTGGGTCTCCCGGCTGTTCTGGTTGGGGTAGCCCGAACCGCCGTAGGAGTGCCAGGTCGAGAGGTTGAACTGCAGGCCGCCGTAGTAGCCGTTGCCGGTGTTGATCGCCCAGTTGCCGCCGGACTCGCACTGCGCGATCTGGTCCCAGACGGTGCCGCCGGAGGCGTAGTTGGCGGTCGGGGCGGGAGCGGGCTCCTTGGTGCCGACCTTGACGATCGCGGCGACGGGCGCGTGGCGGTCGCTCACCTTGAGCGCCTGGCGTCCGACGACCTTGCCGTTGACCTTGCGGAGGCGGTAGACCACGTCGCGGCTGCCGGCTCGGCCGGCGCGCACGACCTCGGTGTCGCCCTTGTCCATCGAGGAGTCGGACCGGGTGATCGTGGTGTAGCCGATGCGCTCGTCGTTCACCCGGTGGCGGGTGATCGTGACCCGGCTGAAGGTGATCCGGTCGCCGTCGTGCACGAGGCGGCCGCGCGAGGGACGGACGAGGTCGTTGCCGTCGACCTGCACGCCCTGCATGCGCAGGGCCTGGCCCACGGTGAGCGCGGTCATCGTGCGACGGACCGGCTTGCGTCCGAGGAGCACGAGGCTGAGCTTCTTGGGGGTCACCACGGTCAGCGACATGCCGTCGCGGTCGATGGAGGCCGAGCGGCTGGCCGACAGCCGGGCCTCGCCCAGGCGCAGCCCGATCTGGCGGACGGCGCTCGAGACGCTGGTGGCGGTCACCCAGTGGGAGGACTTCTTGCCGTCCACGTTGACCTGGAGCGGGCGGCCGAAGCGCACCGCGATGCGGGAGCCCGACCTCACCGGGGTGTCGAGGGAGGGGACGACGACGTCGTGGTCACCGATCTCGACGCCCTGGTCGTCGAGGACCTCGCCGACCGTCGCGGCCGAGGTGCGGATCTGGGTGGCCCGGCCGTCGATGCTGAGGGTCATCTCGTCACCCATGGCGGCGAAGCCGACCGTGGTCGCGACGAGCGCGAGGGTGAGGGTGGAGAGGACGATCGCGAGACGCTTCCTGCGGCGCGGGGCGCCAGGGGTCTCGCCGGTGGTCTCGGGGGTGGTGCCGGTGGTGCTGGTCGTGGGGGTGGTCGGGGTCGCGTCGGCGGCCACGGCTCTCCAATGTTCGCGCTCTCCGGGCCACGGGGCCGGTCCGTCGCGTCCCCCGCCCTGGTGGGCAGGTCGTGGCCGGTCCGTCCGGTCACGCGCGGGGGGTCGACGTCCCGGCTCGGTGCAGGTGGTGCGATCCGCTCCCGGCTGTCCGGACGACCGTAACAAGTTGGTCACGTGCCCAACAAAAGCGCCTGTGGCACACGCCACACGCGGACGGCGCGACACGCCGGGGTCAGGCGGATCACCGCAGGTCAGGGGTGAGGCACCTCACGCGGAGCGGGTGCCCGATCGGTCCAGACCGCCGCCCGCCCGTCGTGACGAGTGCCGGTTCGGGACGTTGGGCCTCGGCCGGATCGGGACCTACGACTCAGGGGTGGCTCACGGGCCGGCGGGCTCCCACTCGCCCCCGAACGCGGCGAAGGTGTTGGCCTCGACCCGGGCGCAGAGCTCGGCCAGGTCCTCCCCCCGGTGCTCGGCCATGAACCGCATGGTCAGCGGCACGAGGTAGGAGGCGTTGGGACGGCCGCGGTGCGGCGTGGGGGTCAGGAACGGGGCGTCGGTCTCGACCAGCACCCGGTCGCGGGGCGCGGCCTGCATCGCCTCGCGCACGCCGACGGCGTTCTTGAAGGTCACCGTGCCGGCGAAGGACAGCCAGAACCCGCGGTCCAGGCACTCGCGGGCGAAGGCCGCGTCACCGGAGAAGCAGTGCATGACCACCCGGTCCGGCGGCCCCTCCGAGTCGACCACCCGCAGGACCTCGGCGTGCGCGTCACGGTCGTGGATCACCAGCGTGCGGTCCAGGCGCTTGGCCAGGTCGACGTGGCGCCGGAAGGAGTCCTCCTGGGCGGCGCGGCCCTCCTCGCCGGTGCGGAAGTGGTCGAGCCCGGTCTCCCCCACGGCCCGGACGCGCGGGTGCTCGGCCAGCTGCTCGATCTCGCCCCAGGCTCTGTCGAGCCACCCCTGCTCGGCCAGTCGCGGAGCCTCGTTGGGGTGCAGCGCGACGCCCGCGACGATCCCCGGGACGCGGTCGGCCACGTCGACGGCCCAGCGCGCGCCCTGGAGGTCGCAGCCGATCTGCACGATGCGCGTCACGCCGACCTCGGCCGCCGCGGCCAGCGCGGTCTCGGGCGACCACTCCCCGCAGCCGTCCAGCGTCATGTCGAGGTGGCAGTGGTTGTCGACGACGGGGTGCGGCAGCGGCTCGGGGGCGGGCGGTCGGGGGTCCTTCGGGGCGCTCACGCGGGGCCTCCTGAGGGTCGGTGCGCGGCGTCGTACACCGTGCGCTTGGGGACGCCGTGCCTCCGGGCGACGGCCTTGACCGCGTCGGTGCGGCTCACCCCGGTAGCCGTCTCGGCCTCGACCAGGGCGGCCCAGTCGAGGTCGGAGGTGTCCGGTGCCGGCGCACCGCCGACGACGAGCGTGACCTCGCCGCGCACCTCGCCCTGGGCCCAGGCGACGAGCTCGGACAGCGGGCCGCGCACGACCTCCTCGTAGGTCTTGGTGAGCTCGCGGCAGACCGCAGCGGGCCGGTCCGGCCCGAAGGCCTCGGCCATCGCGGCCAGGGCCGCGGCCGTCCGGTGGGGGGCCTCGAAGTAGACCAGCGTGCGTGGGTCGTCGGCGACCTCGGCCAGGCGCCGTGCCCGCTCCCCCGCCTTGCGCGGGAGGAACCCCTCGAAGCAGAAGCGGTCGACCGGGAGGGCCGACAGCGCGAGGGCGGTGAGCACCGCGCTCGGACCCGGCACGACGGTGACCCGCACGCCGACCGCGACCGCGCCCGCGACCAGCCGGAAGCCGGGGTCGGAGACCGACGGCATCCCCGCGTCGGTCACCAGGAGCACGCGCTCCCCGCGGGTCAGGGCCTCGACCAGCGCAGGCGTCCGCTGGGCCTCGTTGCCCTCGAAGTAGGACACGACCCGACCGGTCACCTCGACCCCGAGTTCGGCGGCCAGCCGGGCCAGGCGGCGGGTGTCCTCGGCCGCCACCACGTCGGCGCTCGCGAGCTCCTCGGCCAGGCGGGGCGGGGCGTCGGCGACGCGCCCGATCGGGGTCCCGGCGAGGACCAGGAGCCCCTCCTCGCGCTCGGCCGTCTCCATGCCGGCCAGTCTCTCAGGGCGGGTCAGGCGGCGTGGACCCTGTCGCCGGGGGTCGGCCAGCCGCCGACCCGGACGACCCGCCCGTCGGCACCGACCAGCCGCGCGTCGAGGTGGCGCTCGGCGAGCCAGGCCGGTGCGTCCTCGCCGAGCACCACGGACGCGGTCGAGGCGGCGTTGGCCAGCAGGCAGGTGGGGGCGGCGACGGTCACCGTGCGCCACACCGGCCGGGCCTCGGTGACGACCAGGCGGGCCGAGGTGCTCCACAGCGACCAGTCGTCGTACGCCGGGCCAGGGCCGGCCATCACGACCCGCTCGACGCGGCGTGGGTGGACCCGCCGGCGCTCGCCGGGCCCACGCCGCCGCCGCTGGACCACCAGGACGACGACGAGCCCGACGAGGCGGAGGCCGACCCGCCGGCACCGGTCGAGGCGTGGCCGGTGGCCGTGGTGGCGCCCACGGCGCCGTAGGCGACCGTGAGGCCGAGCGAGGAGGCGAGGACCCCGCCGAGGAGCCCGCGCCGCAGTCGGCGACGGCGCTCCTCGCGGGACCGAGGGCTGTCCGGTGGCGTGTCGCTCTGTTCCGTGCCGTCCATGTGATCCATGTCCTCCACGGTGCCCGCGCCGCCTGTCCCTCGCCTGTGGGGACGACAGGTCCTGGCTGCGTACGCTGACCCGGTGACCGCGACCGCCCCGACCGCCGACCCGGACACGACCCCCTCCCCACCCGGCCCTGCCACCGTCGGCCTCTCGCGCACCGCCGACGGTCGCGAGGTCCCAACGGCCCGCACTCGTCTCGCCGGACGGGCACCGGACGACCGGCTGGTCGGCTGGCTGGTGACCGCGGGCGTCACCCTGCTGGCCGGCGTGCTGCGCTTCTGGAACCTCGGCTACCCCAAGCAGTTCCTCTTCGACGAGACGTACTACGCCAAGGACGCCTTCTCGCTGTGGAAGTTCGGCTACGCGCGCGACTGGGTCGACAAGGTCAACGACGCGATCGTCGACGGCCGCTACAACCCGTCGATGCAGAAGGACACGCCCTCGATGGTGGTCCACCCCGAGGTCGGCAAGTGGCTGATCGGGGCGGGCGAGAAGCTCCTCGGCTTCGACTCGCTCGGCTGGAGGCTCGCCAGCGCGGTCGTCGGCACGCTCATGGTCCTGGTGATGGTGCGGCTCGCGCGCCGCATCACCCGCTCCAACCTGCTGGGCGGCGTGGCCGGGCTCCTGCTTTGCTTCGACGGCCTCCAGTTCGTGCTGTCCCGCCTGGCGTTGCTCGACATCTTCGTCGCCTTCTTCCTCCTCTCCGCGGTCTCGTGCCTGGTCGCCGACCGGGACTGGGGCCGCGCCCGGATGGCGACGCTGGTCGAGCCCGGCTACGCCCCGGGCGACGGCTTCGGGCCGGTGCGCGGGCTGCGGTGGCGGCCGTGGCGTCTCGCGGCCGGCGTCCTCTTCGGCCTGGCGATCGGGTCCAAGTGGAGCGCCCTGGTCCCCCTCGCGGGCCTGGGCCTGCTCGTGGTCGTGTGGGACGCCGGGGTCCGTCGCTCGATCGGCGTGCGCTGGGCCTTCGTCAAGGCCGCGGTGGCCGACGGGCTGCTCGCCTTCGGCTACCTCGTCGGCGTCGCCCTCGTGGTCTACGTCGCCACCTGGACCGGGTGGCTGCTGCACGCCCACACCTACGAGGTCCACCTCAGCGACAACAACTACGGCCCCTACTGGGGCAGCTACACCAAGGTCCAGGCCCACGGCTTCGTCGACGGCCTGGTCCAGGGGCTGCGGAGCCTCTACCACTACCACCGCGACGTCTGGTCGTTCCACAGCCACGGCCTCGACGGCGTCACGCACGTCTACGCCTCCAACCCGGGCGGCTGGCTGATCCTCAACCGGCCCGTCGGCGTCGCGGCGGACCTCGGCATCAAGCCCGGCACCCAGGGCTGCAACGCGCCGGCCGACTCCACGTGCCTGCGCCAGGTGCTGCTGCTCGGCACCCCCGCCCTGTGGTGGATGGGCGTGCCCGCGCTGCTCTACTCGGCGTACTCCTGGATCGCCCGGCGAGACTGGCGCTTCGGCCTGGTCGTGGTCGGGGTGCTCACCACCTGGCTGCCGTTCCTGCCCTACGCCGGGCGGCCGATCTTCTCCTTCTACGCCGTCGTCACGCTGCCGTTCACCGTGCTCGCCCTGACCCTCGTGGTCGGCCGGGTCCTGGGCAGCGAGCTGGCCTCGCGCCGCCGCCGCACCGTGGGTGCGGTGCTCGCCGGCGCCATCGTCGTGCTGGTGATGGCCAACTTCGCGTGGTTCTGGCCGATCTACACCGACCAGCTCCTCACCACGCCCCAGTGGCTCGACCGGATCTGGTTCCGGCGCTGGATCTGAGCGGTGGCGCTCCAGGGGGCAGGCGGACCGATGCGGCAGGGTGGGCACGTGCACTACATCGGACTCGACCTCGCCTGGGGTGAGAAGCGACCCACCGGCGTCGCGGTCCTCGACGGGGACGGGCGGCTGCTCGAGGTGGCCTCCCGCGTGACCGACGACGAGATCGCCGCGGCCCTCGCGCCGTACGACGACGTGGACTGCCTGGTGGCGATCGACGCCCCCCTCATCGTGGTCAACCCGACCGGCAACCGTCTTTGCGAGGCGGCGCTCAACGCCGACTTCGGCCGGTTCGAGGCCGGCTGCCACCCGGCCAACACGGGCAAGCCGGAGTTCGCCGACGGCACGCGCGCGGCCCGGCTGTGCGAGCGGCTCGGTCTCGACCTGGCGCCCGGCTCGACGGCCCACCGCCGCGCGATCGAGGTCTACCCGCACCCGGCGACGATCTCGCTGTTCCGGCTCGGCCGGACGCTGAAGTACAAGAACCGCCCCGGGCGCACGATGGAGGAGATGCGCTCCGCGCTGCTCGAGCTCGTCGGGCACCTGCGCTCCCTCGCCGACGCCGAGGTCCCGCTCCACCTCGAGCACCACGGTGGCTGGCTCGACCTGGTCCGCTCCCTCGAGGAGGCCGAGCGCAAGGTCGACCTGCGGCGCGCCGAGGACCAGGTCGACGCGGTGCTGTGCGCCTACCTCGCGCTCTACCGCCAGACCGTCCCGGAGCGCACCACGGTGTACGGCGACGGTGAGACCGGCTACATCGTCACCCCGACGCTCCCCGAGGGCCACGAGGCGGCGCCCCTGGACCCGCGCGGCGTCGTGCCGGAGACTCCGGTGGTGCTGCCCGACGAGGACGCGATGACCAGGCTGGTGCGCAGCTACGCCGCCGGCCACTCCTCCCTGCAGAGCGCCACCGACGGCTTCGTCGCGATGCTCACCGACCTGCTCGACCAGTCCGGGATCAACTACCTCAGCGTCAGCGGCCGGGCCAAGGGCATCGCGTCGTTCGCCGCCAAGGCGGGTCGTCTGCGCGAGGGCCGCCCGATGTTCCCCGACCCCCTGCACGACATCACCGACCAGATCGGCCTGCGGGTGATCACCTACCTCCGCGGCGACGTCGACGTGGTCGCCCGGGTGCTGCACGGCGAGTTCGAGGTCCTCGACGACCGCGACCTGGGGCTGCAGACCGCGAGCGAGGGTCGGTTCGGCTACGCCAGCCGCCACCTCGTCGTACGCCTGCGTGAGGGTGAGGGCACCGAGGAGATGCGGGCCCGGCCCGCCCAGGTCCAGGTCCGCACCGTGCTCCAGCACGCGTGGGCCGAGTTCGAGCACGCCACGCGCTACAAGGGGGTCGTCCCCGACGAACACGTGCGCGACCTCGACCGGCGCTTCACCCTGGCGGCCGGTCTGCTGGAGCTGGCCGACCAGGAGTTCTCCGCGATCCACGAGCGGCTGCAGGGGTCGTCCTACACCCCGCCGCCGGGGCTGCCGAGCTCCCTGGGCATCGGCACCGAGGACCTGGCGCAGTTCCTCACCGAGCGCTACATCGAGGCCGGCTGGTCACGCCCCGACCACTACGAGTGGGTCTCTGGCCTGCTGCTCGAGCTGGGCATCACCTCGATCGCCGCGCTGGCCGTGGTCCTGGACTCCGTCGACGAGGAGGAGGTCACCGCGCACATGGGCTACAAGTACCCACCCGGTGCCGTCCGCCGGCTCGACGACAGCCTGCTGGCGATCTTCGGCGAGCGCTACCTCGCGCTGCACGGCAACGAGCACCGGGCCGACCTCCTGCGCTCGCGGCTCGACCGCATCCTCGAGCACTGAGCCCGACCCCGCCCGGACGCACCGGACCCCGGCGGCCGTGGCCACCGGGGTCCTGGAGCGTGCGGGTCGGTCCGTCAGACGGTGTGCGCCCGGTCGACGCGCAGGTGGTAGCGCGTGCCCACCTTGCCGCCGAGCACGGCAGTGAGGATGGTCAGCACGATCACCGCCACGGCGACGACCACGCCACCGGAGGTGACCTGGTCGGTCGGGATCGGGATGCGCGGGAGGTCGACGCGGTCGAAGACGTTGTACTGGTCCCCGGCGATCCAGCCGATGACCACCGCGAGGATCGTCGCGAACAGGCCGACCAGCCACGAGGCCAGCCCCTGCTTCGCGCCGTCGAAGCGCGACATCCGGCCGGCGACGTAGCCGCCGGTGTAGTAGGCCAGCGCGAGCACCAGGATCAGCGTGAGCGCGGCGGCCAGCCCGATCGTGCCGGCCTGGCGGTCGGCCTCGGTCTGCGTGACGTTGGTGGAGTCGCTCACCGCGGCGACGATCGCGCCGATGATGCTGGTGAGCAGGACCGTGACCGCGACCGCCACCAGCCAGCCGAAGAACGCCGCGCCCCAGTTGATCCCGCCGAAGCGCTCGTGGGCGTTCTCGCGGGCGATGGCCGCGCGCTCGGCGCGGTCCTCGCCCACGACGTGGGAGGTGTGGGCGGCGTGCTCGTCGCGCAGCTCCCGGTCGCGCTCGACCGTCCGGGTGCCGGCGGGGGTGCCGGTGGTAGTGGTGGTGCCGGTGGTGGTCGGCTCCGTGGTGGTGCCGGAGCCTCGTCTGAAGATGGCCATGATGGGTCTCTCCTCCGATCAGGGGATACCGAACACCTACCCGCACCCCACGCGGACAAACCGGATGCGGGTGCGGTCCCCACCCCTGGGGGGGATACTGCCCTCCATGGACGAGCAGACCCGCGCCCTGGCCGACTACTTCGACCGCTGGTACGCCGACCTGCGTGCGCCCGGTCCCGGCGACCTGCGGACCGCCGCGGTGGACAAGGACGAGGTCCACCGGCGGCACCTCGGACTCCCCGAGCGGCTGCCCTCCAACAGCCTGCTGACCTGGGACGGCGTCGCCGAGGTGCACGGGCTGCTGCGGCTCCCCGCCGGCGGCCACCTGGTCGACCTCGCGTGCGGACGCGGTGGCTACGGCCTGGAGCTCGCGACCCGGGCGGCGGCGCGGCTCACCGGGGTCGACTTCTCCGACGAGGCGCTCCGACAGGCCCGCGAGGTGGCTCGAGGCTGGGCGTGCGAGGCCACCTTCGCCACCGGCGAGCTCGCCGCCACCGGGCTCCCCGACGCCGGCGCCGATGCCGTGGTGTACATCGACGCGATCCAGTTCGCCGCCGACCCGGCCGCGGCGTACGCCGAGCTCCGCCGCGTCCTGCGACCCGGCGGCCGGGTCGTGCTCACCTGCTGGGAGCCGGTGGACCGCGGCGACGTCCTCCTCCCCGAGCGGCTCCGGTCCGTCGACCTGGCGGGCGGCCTCGCCCGAGCCGGGTTCGAGGACGTCGTGGTGATCGAGCGGCCCGACTGGCGCCGGCAGGAGCGCGGCATGTGGGAGGAGGCCGCGGCCCTCGACCCCGGCGACGACCCGGCACTGCGGTCCTTCCACGACGAGGGCGTGCGCAGCCTCGAGCGCTGGGACGCCGTACGCCGGGTGCTCGCGAGCGCCTCCGCTCCCCGCGCCTGACCCTGTCCGGCCGCCGGACCTCCCGGGCGCGGCTTGTCCGGCCGGGGCAGGCTGGGCAGTGACCACGTGCCCAGACTCGAAGGGACCCCTTCATGCCCACTCGCACAGCCCGCACCGCCTGGAACGGCGGCCTGCAGGACGGATCCGGCCAGGTCGAGCTGTCCAGCTCGAAGGTCGGCACGTTCGACGTCTCCTTCCCCAAGCGCGCGGCCGACGACGCCGACGGCACCACCTCGCCCGAGGAGCTCGTCGCCGCGGCGCACTCCTCCTGCTACGCGATGCAGCTCTCGTCGCTGATCGCCAAGGCCGGCGGCACCCCGCAGTCCCTGGACGTGCGAGCCGATGTCGAGCTCGGGCCCGACCCGGCCGGCGGCTTCCAGCTCACCGGCATCAAGATCACCGTGCGCGGCGAGGTCGACGGCCTCGACGAGGCCGGCTTCGTGCAGGCGGCCGAGGAGGCCAAGGCCGGCTGCCCGATCAGCAAGGCCCTCAAGGCGGTCGACATCACCCTGGACGCCGCGCTGGAGGGCTGACCGGCCCTCGCGCTCCTCGAGCCCCGTCCCGCACCCGCAGGGCGGGGCTCGTGGCGCAGTGCCCGACAATGAGCACGTGAGCACCCCCCTGCCGCCGCAGCACGACGGCGTCGACGCCATGCTGGCCGACGCCCGGTCCCGGCTCGAGCGCGTCTCCGTCGAGCAGGCCCACGACGAGGTGCGCCGCGGGGCGGCGCTGCTGGTCGACATCCGGCCGGGCTGGCAACGGGCGGAGGAGGGCGAGGTCGCCCCGTCGGTCGAGGTGCTGCTGGTCGAGCGCAACCACCTGGAGTGGCGCTTCGACCCGCGCTGCGAGGCGCGGCTTCCGCAGGCGTCGTACGACGCGCGGGTGGTGGTGCTGTGCCAGGAGGGCTACAGCTCGTCACTGGCTGCGGACGCCCTGAGGAGCCTCGGGCTGCACCGCGCCACCGACGTGGTCGGTGGCTTCGCCGCCTGGAGGGCGGCAGGGCTGCCGGTCGCCGACTGAGTCGGGCGACCGGCTGCCGGGTCGCTCCTAGCCCGCGAGCAGGTCGGCGCGGCCGTAGAGGCCGACGACCTTGCGGACGAGCGTGACCGGGTTGACCATCTGGACGCTCCGGCCGCGGTCGAGGTGGCGGTTCTTGACCTCGACGAGGGCGCGGACGCCGGCGGTGTCGATGAACTCGAGGTGGGACATGTCGACCGTCACGTCCGAGACCGACAGGTCGTCCTCGTGGCCGTCACGGTCGAGAGCATCGGTGCAGGCGAGGTCGAGCTCACCGGAGAGGTCGAGTGCGAGGTGGCCGTCGTGCATGTCACTGCTGACGGCGAACGGGACGAGCGGGTGCTGGAAGGTTCGGATCTCAGCCATGGATCACCCTTGGCCCTTACTTCGGAGGACGAGCTCCGAATAACTCCAACCGGAAACGGTGACGCGGTACGCATCGCCGAGAAGCTCCCGGTCTCTCGACCGTACGCCCTGCGGGAGGCAATCACCAACCGAACACCGGCCGGAATCGCGATCTTTCGAAAATCCCCTCCCCTGGGGTGGGGGCGGGCCGCCCAGCGGCCCGGTGGTGGAGCTGAGGGGATTCGAACCCCTGACCTTCTCATTGCGAACGAGACGCGCTACCAACTGCGCCACAGCCCCATGTCCGTGAGGACGACGGGAAGATTACCAGGGTCCGGCGGCGTCTCCGGCACCGGCCGCGGGCCCGCCCGTCGGTGGTCTCAGCCGCCGACGACCCGCCGTCCCTGACCGCCCTGCTCGTCGCGGCCCGCGGTCGCCGACTCGGCCACCAGGGCGCTGTCGGCGGCGTTGCGGCCGGAGCTGGAGACGCCGGCAGCGTTGAGGTCGATCGTGCGGACCGAGCGCGTCGCGCGCGGCTTGCCGACGTACGTCGGGAGGGTGACGGGCAGCGGGTCCCACAAGGTGGAGGTCTGCCCCGAGGCACCGACGGCCTCGGCCAGCGCGGCGGCGCTGAACGCCGAGGTGTCCTCGACGTCGCTGACCAGCGCGACACCCTGTTCGTTGCGCGGCACGGGGACGAGGACCGGGCCGGACTGCCAGGTCGCCGCCGCCTCGAGGACGGGCTGCGCGGCCTCGGCCACCTGCGAGGTGGTCTGCTCGGTGGGCTCCATGGTCTGCGCGCCGTGCTCGGCGAGGCCGGTGCGGACCGACTCCCAGCGGCGACGCTCGCCGCGCACGGTCGCCCGGGCCACGACGAGGAAGCCGGCGACGACGACGACTGGGACGGCGGGCGCCCAGGGCAGCAGCACGCCGGTGCCGGCCAGGACTGCGACGACGACGGTGACGCCGAGCAGCAGACCCAGCACACGGCGGCGACGGCGGGCCGCGGCCGCGGCCTGGCGACGCCGCCGCTCGGTCAGCGCCCGGGCGGAGGGTCGACGCTGCTCGGGGACCGTCACGGGCTGGGGCGCCGGGCGGGACCCGGCGACGGGTGCGGCGGGGACCTCGGTCACGGCGTCGGTCACGGCACCGGTCACCGGGTCGGCGACGCCGTCGCGCCGGTGGAGCACCCGCGCGTGGTCGGAGGTGCTCTCGACCGAGCGCGGGCGCGCGGCCTCGTCGTGGGACCGCAGCGCCTTGGGGATGAGGAAGAGGGCCCAGAGGAGGGCGAGTGCCACGAAGATGACGCCGGAGAGCATAGGAGAACGCTAGAGGGACGAACGCCGCAGAGCGGGATCGCGGAGGGTGTGTCGCAGGGGAACTCGTGTGACTGCTGAGGTTTCGGGTCCTGAGCGGCCCGGTCAGCCGCCCGAGGACTTCTTGTCAGGACGACAGAAGTCGCCGCAGCAGCCCGCCGGGGACGTCCTCACGACACAGCGCGAACAACCGGTGGTCGCGCCAGGCCCCGTTGATGTGCAGGAACTTGGGGGCGTAGCCGATCTCGGGGAAGCCGAGCTTCTCCACCACTCGCAACGACGCGACGTTCTCCGGGCGGATGGCGACCTCGATGCGGTGCAGGCCGACCTGCTCCCAGCAGTAGTCGACCGTCATCGCCACGGCGAGCGGCATGTAGCCGTGCCCCGCGTGCCGCTGGTCGATCCAGTAGCCGACGGAGGCGAAGAGCGCCGAGCCCGCGACCACGTTGCTCACCGTCACCTGCCCGGCGAACCGCTCGTCGACGGTCAGCGCGAATGGCAGGCACCTGCCCTCCCGGGTCTGGGCACGCAGGTCGCGCAGCATGCTGCGGTAGGACTGGTGGCCCGGGGGCGCCTCGGCCGGTCGGGTCGCCTCCCACGGCTCCAGCCAGCCTCGGTTGCGCATGCGCGTCTCGGTCCAGGCGCGGCGGTCCCGGCCCGCGAGCGGTCGCAGGGCCACGTGGCCGTGCCGGAGCGTGACCGACGGCCACCCGAGCGGCGCGGCACTCACTGGCCGTCGTCCCGGGGGTGGTCGCTGCCCACGATCTGCTCGACCGCGTGCCGCAGTAGGGGCAGGACGACGGCGAGCCCGTCCTTCACACCGCCCCGCGAGCCGGGCAGGTTGACCACGAGAGCCTGTCCGACCACGCCGGCGACCCCGCGCGAGAGGGCCGCGGTGTGGACCCCCTTGGCGACGCCGTGCGCCCGGACCGCCTCGGCGATGCCCGGCACCTCCCGGTCGAGCAGCGCCCTGGTCACCTCGGGGGTGAGGTCGGTGGGGGTCAGGCCGGTGCCGCCGGTGGTGAGCACCGCCCGGGCGCCCGAGCCGACGGCCTGACGGATCGCCTCCCCCACGGGCTCGCCGTCCGGCACGACGACCGGGTCGCCGGTCTCGAACCCCGCCGCGCGCAGGGCCTCGACGATGAGCGGGCCGGTCGTGTCGGCGTACACCCCCCGGGCCGCGCGGTTGCTCGCGACCACGACGGCCGCCCTCACGACCGCTCCCAGTCGCCGCTCTTGCCGCCCGACTTGGACTCGACCCGGACGTCGGTGATCACCGCACCCTTGTCGACGGCCTTGACCATGTCGACGACCGTGAGGGCGGCGACCGACACCGCGGTCAGCGCCTCCATCTCCACCCCGGTGCGGTCGCTGGTGCGCACGGTGGCGCGGATGTCCACGCCGTCGTCGGCCACGTCGAGGTCGACCACCACCCCGCTGATCGCCAGCGGGTGGCACAGCGGCACGAGGTCGGGGGTGCGCTTGGCGGCCATGATGCCGGCGACCCGGGCCACCCCGAGCGCGTCGCCCTTGGGCACGCCCTCACCGCGGAGCAGGCCGACCACCTCGGGACTGACCAGGACGCGCCCGGTGGCGACCGCCTGGCGGGTGGTCACGTCCTTGGCCGAGACGTCGACCATGCGCGCGGCGCCGGACTCGTCGACGTGGGTCAGGCGGGGTCCTTCGGACGGAGCCATCAGAAGTCCTGGTCGAGCAGGAGGACGTCGACGGTCGAGCCGGCCTCGACCACCTCGGTGTCCGCGGGTACGACGACCAGCGCGTCGGACGCGGAGAGGTCGCCCAGCAGGTGGGACCCGTGACCGCCGACGGGGCTGACCGTCGAGCCCCCGTCGGGGGCGGGGCGGACCCGTGCCCGGACGTACTGCTCGCGGCCGGCCGGGGAGCGGAAGCCCTCGTCGATCCGCAGCCGCACGCGCGGCCGGCTGACCGGCGTGCGGCCCATCATCTTGCGCAGCGCGGGCAGGACGAAGACCTGGAACGAGACGTAGGACGACACCGGGTTGCCGGGAAGCGTGAAGATCGGCACCCGGTCCTCGCCGACGTGGCCGAACCCCTGGGGCTTGCCGGGCTGCATGCGTAGGCCGCCGAACCACACCGTGCCGGTCTGGCTGAGCACCTCCTTGACGACGTCGTAGGCCCCCTTGCTGACCCCGCCGCTGGTGATGACCGCGTCGGCGCGCACCAGCTGGTCGGAGAGGGCGTCGGCAAACTCGGTGGGGTCGTCACTGACGATGCCGACGCGGTAGGCGATCGCCCCGGCCTGGCGCACCGCGGCGGCGAGCATGAACGAGTTGGAGTCGTAGATGGTGTCGTGGGACAGCCGTCCGCCGGGCTCGCGCAGCTCGGCGCCGGTGGAGATCACGACCACCCGGGGCCGGGGGCGCGTGGCCACCCGCGCCATGCCCACGCCGGCGAGCAGGCCGACCTGGCGCGGACCGAGCAGGGCGCCCTCCTCCATCAGCAGCTCGCCCTCGGCGATGTCGTCGCCCCGGCGCCGGACGTGCTGGCCGGCGTCGGGCTGCCGCCGGATGCGCACGCTGGCGGACCCTGCGTCGGTCCACTCGACCGGCACGACCGCGTCGGCCCCCTGCGGCAGCGGGGCACCGGTCATGATGCGGACGGCCGAGCCGCCGGACATGCCGAGGATCTTGCTCTGGCCGGCGGCGGACTCCCCCACGACCGGCAGCTGGACGGGCGAGTCCTCCGACGCGCCCGCGAGGTCCTCACGGCGCACGGCGTAGCCGTCCATCGAGGAGTTGTCGAAGGACGGGACGTCCATCGGCGAGGTGATCTGTCGGCACACCGGCAGGCCGAGGCTGTCGATCAGCGGCTGCTCGAAGGCAGGCAGCGGCTCGATCCCTTCCAGCACCCGGTGGAGGTGCTCCTCGACGGTGCCCAGCGGCTCGCGGTCGTGCGGCTCGAACGCCATGGTCGGGACCCTAGCCCTCGTCCGCGGAGTCCCCGGGGTCCCCGGCATCTCCGAGGACCGTGTCCTCCACGCGCCCGCCCTCCGCGGGGAGGGTCGCGTCCCCGACCACGCGGACCCCCGGCCCGAACGCCCACTCCCCCTCGACCCGGAGGCTGCTCGCGTCCTTGAGCGAGGGCACCTCCTCGACCAGCCGCTCGAAGCCCTCGACCAGCTTGTAGGACGGGGCGAGGTCGACGAAGGGGATCGTCTCGGGCACCTGCTGCAGCACGTGGTGCTCGTCGAGCTCGTAGCAGTCGCTGCGCAGCACCAGCAGGTCGTCGGTCGTCTTGACCGGCACGAACCGGTCGCGTCCGACCTCGATCGTCACCGCGCCCTCGAACACCTCGATCGCCGCGCCCATCGCGGTCTCGATCTGGATCACCTCGGGGCTGTCGGCGTCAGAGGGGTCGACGGTCTTGGTGTTCTTGATCATCGCCAGGCCGAGCACGCCGTCGCGCTCGTCGAGCAGGTCGACCATCGCGCGGAGGTCGAACCACAAGTTGTTGGTCGAACAATATTTGTGGCGGCTGAGGTCCTGCAGCGCCTCCTGGTCCTCGGGCAGCGTCTGCGCGGTCTCTCGCAGCACGATGCGGCCGTCCTCCTTGCGCCGCGCGAAGTGACCGCCCTTGCGGTCGCTCGGCGTCCGTCGTACGGCCTCGATGGCGAAGGGCGCACCGCTCTGCGCGAACCAGCCCGCGACGCGAGGATCCGCGACCGCGCCCAGGTTGTCGGCGTTGGCCACGAACACGCGCTCGTAGCCCGCGTCGAGCATGCGCTGCAGGAGGCCGCTCGACCGGAGCGACGGGTAGAGGTCGCCGTGCCCGGGCGGGCACCACTCGAGCGACGGGTCGGCCTCCCACTCGACCGGTGTCAGGTCGTCGGAGCGGAGCTTGGGCTCCTTGCTCTGCAGGAAGTCCAGCGGCAGGTCGGGTGTCTCCAGGCCGTCGTACTGCGCCAGGGCGGCGAGGGTGTCGTCACTGGTGCGGAAGCTGTCCATCAGCAGCAGCGGCAGGCGGACGTCGTACCTCTCCCGGAGCGAGATCACCTGGCGCGCGGTGATGTCGAGGAAGGACAACCCGTCGCGCACCTCGAGCAGCGACTTGGCGCGGTCCATGCCCATCGAGGTGCCGAGACCGCCGTTGAGCTTGATCACGACCGTGCCGGCCAGCGCGCGGGCGGCCTCGTCCTCGGGCACCTCGACGTCGGCCAGGGAGTCCATCTCGACCGGCTCGATCGTGTCCTCGGGCACCATGCCGGACTCGCCGCTCTCGACCAGGCGGTAGTAGTGGGCGAACACCTCGATCGCGGTGTCGTCGACTCCTTCGGCCTGCATCTTGGCCCGCGCCTGCTCCAGCCCCTCGTCGCTCATGGGGAGAGCCTAGGGGCGCGGGCTAGGTTGGCGGGCGTGGCACTCGAGCACGGCGCCGCGGCCGCCAAGACGGCGCTGCGCGACCAGATCCTGACCGCCCGCGGGCGCCGCTCGCTGCTGCAGCAGCGCGAGGACGCCGAGGCGATCGCGAGCCACCTCCTGGCCTGCACCCCCGTGCGCCGGGCCGCCACCGTCGCGGCCTACGTCTCCGTCGGGCGCGAGCCCGGGACCGGCCCCCTGATCGACGGCCTCCGGGCGGCCGGCAAGCGCGTCGTGGTGCCGGTGCTGCTCGGCGACAACGACCTCGACTGGGCCGAGTACACCGGCCCGGACGACCTGGTCAGCGGCGGGCGCGGGACGCTCCAGCCGGCGACCCGCCGGCTCGGCCCGGAGAGCATCGGCACCGCCGACGTCGTCCTCACCCCCGGCCTCGCGGTCTCCACCGAGGGCCACCGGCTGGGGCGCGGAGGCGGCTCCTACGACCGAGCGCTGGGCCGGGTGCCGGTCGGCACCTTCACCTGCACCCTGCTGTACGACGGGGAGTGGCCGCTCGAGGTGCCCGTCGACCCGCACGACCGGCGGGTCACCGCCGTGGCGACTCCGGGCGGGGTCAGTCCCTGCGGGCGGGCCTGAGCACCAGCACGTCCTCGGCGGCGGCCCGGACCGCAGGGGGGGTGAACGGCCACGGGCGGGTGCGCCCGGCGGCCCACAGGTCGGTCTGGTCGGTGTAGTGCGCGGAGAACGCGTGACCGCTGGCACCGGTCAGGTTGACCCACGAGGAGTCGTCGAGGTCGGCCAGGGAGACCACCATCCGCATCGACGGGGCCGCGGTGACCGTGAAGCCCTCGCGCACGTCCCACCCGGTCGCGTCGACGGTCCCGGGACCGCCCCCGACGTGCCACCCACCGCGGTCGAGCAGGCGCCGGACCAGCCCGTTGCCCCACTCGCCGAGGGTCTGGTCGCGCAGCTCGAGACGGTGCTGGTGGCCCCAGGTCCAGCGCGCGGCCCGCCGCGACTGCAGCCGGGTGAGCTCGTCTCGGGCGGCGCGCATCGCCTCGCGGAGCACCGTGTCACGGTCCTCCACCACGTCGGTGCGGACGTCGTCCCACCAGTGGCTGCGCGGCTGGTCGAGGATCGAGCGCACCACCTCGAACCACCGCTCGCCGCCGTTGATCGGCACCGACGCCGGGAGCTGGTCGCCGAAGGTGAGCAGCAGCAGCTGCCTCCACACCGCGTTGTAGTAGGCGGCGGCCGGCGACCGTCGCGGCTGGGTGTGGTCCCAGTGCTCGAGCAGCCTGGGGCCGGCGGAGTAGTAAGGGCCGCCCACCCCGACGCGCAGCAGGTAGGGCACGAGCACCGCGGCGAAGTCGTTGCGGGAGTCGAGCTGGAGCGCGCGCAGGTCGTCGGCGGTGACCTTGCCCCCCGTGCCGAGGTCCTCGAGCACGTCGCGGATGCGCTGGCTGCGGTAGCCGTAGCCGTTGGTGGTGACCAGCCCGGGCAGCGTCGGGGGCGTCAGCGGTGGCTGGTTGGCCGAGACCACGAGGCCGTCGGCCGGGTCGAGCTCGGAGGGCAGGTCGTCGAACGGGACCGTGCGACGCGACCAGTCCAGTCGCGGCAGCCAGCCGGGCTTGGCGTCCGCACCGGAGACGTCCCGCGGGCGCATCGGGAGCCGCCCGGCGACCTGGAGGCCGATGTGGCCCGCGCGGTCGGCGTAGACGACGTTCTGCGCCGGAGCCGCGAACCCGCGCAGTGCCTCGCGGAAGGACTCCCAGTCGGTGGCCCGGTCGAGGGCGAGGATCGAGGCGGCGGTGCGGGACGGCCGGAGTGCGGTCCAGGCGAGCGAGACCGCGTAGGGGCCGTCGGGGGCGGTGGACCCCGGCCTGCCGAAGCCCCCGTCGGGCGCGTTGGCGCCGACCGTCGCGTAGGTCTGGCCGACGTCGGAGAGGACGGGGCCGTGGACCGTCGACCGGACGGTGAAGGTGTAGGCGTCCTCCCCCGCCACCCGGATCGTCTCGGTGCGGCGGGCGAAGGGGACCCACCGCGCCCCGCGGCGGTAGCGGTCGCCGTCCACGCCCTCGAGGTAGAGGTCGGTGGTGTCGGGCCGCAGGTTGCTCATCCCCCAGGCGATGTCGCGGTTGTGGCCGATCACCACGCCCGGGAACCCCGCGAAGGTGAACCCGCTGACGTCGTACGGGCAGGCGTCGCCGTAGGGCTCGCAGTGCAGCCCCATCTGGTACCAGACACCGGGCAGGCTGGTGGTCAGGTGCGGGTCGTTGGCCAGCAGCGGCTCGCCGGTGGCGGAGTGGGTCCCGTCGACCGCCCAGGCGTTGCTACCGATCTCCGCGCCGGCACCCACCGCCACGGGCAGGTGGTCGAGCGCGTCCCGGACGCGGACGAGCGCGGCCAGGGCCGGGACGCGTCCGGCCGTCGTGGCCGGAGCCGGGCGGCCCGCCGCGCGTCCCGGGATGGCCGTGGCGTGGCGGTCGTAGGGGTAGTCGGGGTAGAGCTCGTCGATCTCAGCCGGGTCGAGCCGGGTCGACATGAGCGCCCGGTCGACCTCGTCCTGCATGTCACCGCGCAGGTCCCAGGCCATCGCCTTGAGCCACGAGACGGAGTCGGCGGGGGTCCACGCCTCCGGCGAGTAGTCGAGGCCACCCAGGGACAGCAGGGTGTACTCCAGGGCGATGTCGCCCGGTGAGCGGTCGGCGAGGTAGGCGTTGACGCCGTCGCTGAACGCCGCGAGGTGGGCCTGCGTGTCGCGGTCGAGCTGGGCCACCTCGCGCTCCGCGACGCGCCGCCACCCCAGGGCCCGCACGACCTTGTCGGCGTCGAGCGTCCTGGAGCCGAACAGCTCCGAGAGCCGGCCGGCCGTGAGGTGGCGCCGGACGTCCATCTCGTAGAACCGGTCCTGCGCCTGCACGAACCCCTGCGCGAGGAACAGGTCGTGCGGCGTGGAGGCGTAGACCTGCGGGACGCCGGCGTCGTCGCGCAGCACGCGGACCTCGTGGTCGAGGCCGGGCAGGTCGAGGGTCCCCGTGGTCTGCGGGAACGAGGCGCGGACCGCCCGCACCGCCGAGACGCTGCCGGCGACCAGGAGCAGCGCCACCGCGAGGGAGGCGTACGCCGACCAGCGCACCCAGCGCGGACGGCCGAGCCACGTGCGACGAGGAAGGGGCGAGGGTCGTGCCTCGTCCGGGCTCACCCCGGCCCGCTCAGCCGACGCCGGCGCCGGCGGTCGACCCGCCGGAGGAGCCCGAACCCGAGCCCGAACCCGAGCCCGACGGCGTGCCCGTCGTGCTGCTCTTCTCGCTCGAGCCGGAGGAGCCACCGGTGGTGGAGCCGGAGGCGGTGGTCGTGCCGCCCGTGCTCGGCTCGGTGGCGGAGCTGCTGCCGCGGCTGTCGGTGCGGTAGAAGCCGGAGCCCTTGAAGACCACGCCGACGGCGTTGAAGACCTTGCGGAGCCGGCCCTGGCACTCCGGGCACACGGTCAACGAGTCCTCGGTGAAGCTCTGCACCTGCTCGAAGAAGTGACCGCACTCGGTGCAGGAGTACTGGTAGGTGGGCACGGGGGTCCTCCGGGTCGACGGGGTGGGCGCTGGGACATGATCCCAAACAATCAGCAGGGCCGGGAATCATCCCCTTGTGGAGAGACCGGGCGGGCGTCGCCGGGGGCTCCTAGCGTCCGCTCCATGGCCCCCTCCACCCCGCCCACGACGTCGCCCACCGGGCCGCTCGCCTCGTCCTCGGTCCGCCGTCGGCTGCACCGCTTCGTGGTGCTGCGCCGCCGGTGGCTCGCCGCGGGCCTCGCCTGCCTCGCGGTGCTGGTGGGCCTCCGCGGGACCGATCCCCCACCTCCCCCGACCAGGTCCGTCGTCGTCGCGGCCCGTGACCTGCCCGGTGGCGGCGCGCTCGGGGCCGGGGACCTCGTCGTACGCCGGCTCCCGGCGGACGCCGTGCCGTCCGGCGCCACGGCGGTCGTCGCCGACCTGGCCGGACGCACCCTCGCCGCCCCCGTCCGCGCCGGCGAGGTGCTCACCGACCGGCGGTTCGTCGCCCCGTCGCTGGTGGCGGGCTACCCCGGGCTCGTCGCGGTCCCGGTGCGGGTCGCCGAGGCGGGCGTCCTGAGACTGCTCCGCCCGGGCGACAGCGTCGACGTGCTCGCCGCGCCCGTCCAGGGCGCGGGCCGGGCCTGGGTCGTCGCGCCCGACGCGCAGGTCGTCACCGTCCCCGACGAGGACACCGGGCGGGCCTCCTCGGTGGAGGCGGTGGGCGGGGGCCTGGTGGTCCTGGCCGTCCCACCCGAGCAGGTGGAGAGCCTGGTGGCGGCGGCCGGGTCGCGGCTGCTCACGGTCACCTGGAGTGGCTAGTGTGCTGGTGTCCTACCCACCCCACCCATCCCAGGGGGAACACTCATGAGTGGCTTCAAGGCCTTCCTGCTGCGCGGCAACCTCGTCGAGCTCGCCGTCGCGTTCATCATGGGCGGCGCCTTCGCCACCGTGGTGACCGCCTTCACCGCCCTGATCCTCGGCATCGTCGCCAAGATCGCCGGCGGCAACCCGGACTTCACCAAGTGGAAGCCGGGCCACCTCCCCGTCGGTGCGTTCCTCACGGCGCTGATCGCGTTCGTGATCCTCGCCGCGGTCGTCTACTTCTTCGTGGTCCTGCCCTACCAGAAGGCCAAGGACCGCTTCTTCCCCACCGAGGTCCAGGAGGAGGGCGTCTCGGAGGACATCGCGCTGCTCACCCAGATCCGCGACGTGCTCGTCGCCCAGGGCGGCACCACCGGAGGCACCACCGGCGGCATCCCGCCTGCCGGCGTCTGACCGAGACCCTCGACGTCCCGTCCCACGCGGCTCAGCCGTGGTGGGGCGGGACGTTGCGCTTCAGCTCGGCGTCGCGGTCGCGGGACTCGACGGGCTGCTCGGGGTCCCGGTCGTCGCGGGTCGACTCGGGCAGCACCTCGCCGAACACCTCGGCCCGTCGACGCGCGCGCCGGCGTGCCTCCTCGGCGTCGAGGGCGGCGTCCTCGCCCGGCCGGTCGCGGGGCTCGCCGCTCACCGCAGGGCGCCGGCGCGCGGCGGGAGCTCGAACCACGTGGCGTCGAGGGAGTTGCGACGCGGCATCCAGCCGGTCGCGTGGGTGAAGCTCGTCGAGCTCACCCGCAGCGACCGCTGCAGCGGCTCGAGGCGGTCCCCGCCCAGACGGCGGCGCAGGGGCCCCAGGAACGCACCGCGGTCACGGCCGACCGCCGCGGCCAGCCGGTCGGCCAGCTCGCTGCGCCGGACCGGGTCGGCGCCCACGTTGTAGACCCCCGACCCGATGGTCATCGCGGCCTCGATCGCCGGGCCGACGTCGTCGCTGTGGATCAGGTGGACGAAGCCCTCGGGCTCCCCCACCGCGACGGCCTTGCCCCTGGCCGCCTTGCGCAGGGAGTGCTCGGTGTGGTGGCAGTCGCCGACCAGCTGGCCCATCCGGAGGATGACGCCGGTGTGGCAGGGCTCGGCGGCGAACTCCTGCACGGCCAGCTCGCCCTCCGAGGCGGGCTCGGTCGCCGAGGTCACGCAGACCGGCGAGCCCTCGGTGATCCAGTCCTCGCCCTGGTCGGCGTAGACCAGGGAGGCGCTCTGGGCGACCACCCGGCGTACGCCGGCAGCCCGGGCGGCCTCGAGCAGCCGCTGGACGCCGAGGGTGAGGGTCAGGTCGTGCAGCCGCCAGTCACGGCTCCACGCGGCGACGGAGAAGCCCGGCGGCGCAGGGGGCGTGAGGTGGAGCGCGACGTCGCAGCCGCTCAGCAGACCTGCCATGCGGTCGACGTCGAGGAGGCTGCGCATCGAGCGCCCGAGGCTGACCACCTCGTGTCCCGCGTCCTGCAGCCACGGGACCGCACAGCACCCCACTGCGGAGCCGGCGCCGGCGACGGCCACCCTCAAAGCGCAACCTCCTGGTCGGGACAAATCCGCCCCATCATGCGGTAACAGGTTGGTCACGGCAAGCCCGCCACGTGGTGTTCGTCACGCAATTCCTGCGGCCTGCGACGCATGTGACGCATGTTTCCGCGCCATGGCACCGCTAACGCACCGAATCATAAAGAGCGACCGTCTGCTCGGCGATCTGCGCCCAGGCGAACTGCTCCACCGCGCGCCGCCGTCCGGCGGTGCCCATCGCCTCGGCGCGGACGGGGTCGAGCGCCACCGCGTCGACCGCCTCGGCGAACGCGCGCTCGAACCCGGCCGGGTCCTGCGGGTCGAGGTCGACCAGCAGCCCGGTCTCGCCGTCCTGCACCACCTCGGGGATGCCGCCGATGCGGGAGGCGACCACGGCGGTCTCGCAGGCCATCGCCTCCAGGTTGACGATGCCGAGCGGCTCGTAGACCGACGGGCAGCAGAAGACCGCCGCCCCGGTGAGCACCTGGCGGACCTCCTCGCGCGGCAGCATCGTCGACTCGACGAAGACGCCGTCGCGGGAGGCCCGCAGGTCCGCGATCGCCTCGTCGGTCTCGGCCTTGAGCTCCGGGGTGTCGGCGGCCCCGGCGAGGAGCACGAGCTGGATCGACGGGTCGAGGTGCAGCCCGGCGCGCAGCAGGTGCGGGACCCCCTTCTGGCGGGTGATCCGGCCGACGAACGCGAGGTAGGGGCGGTCGGGGTCCACCCCCAGGCGGTCGAGCACGGAGCGGTCGGGGTCGGGGCGGTAGAAGTCGGTGTCGATGCCGTTGTGGATCACGTGCACCCTCGACGGGTCGACGGCCGGGTAGGCGTCCACCACGTCGGCCGCCATCTGGTGGCTGACCGCCACGACCGCGTCGGCGTTCTCGTACGCCGTCCGCTCGGCCCAGGTGGAGACCTGGTAGCCGCCGCCCAGCTGCTCGGCCTTCCACGGCCGGTGCGGCTCGAGGGAGTGCGCGGTCATGACCAGCGGGACGTCGTACAGCAGCTTGCCGAGGTGTCCCGCCATCCCGGCGTACCACGTGTGCGCGTGGAGGACCTCGGCCTCCGACACGGCCGCCGCCATCTCCAGGTCGGTGCTGAGCACCTGCAGGGCCGCGTTGGCCCCCGCGAGGCGCGGATCCTTCTCGGAGTGGGCGGTCGCGCCCTCGCGTGGCTCGCCCATGCAGTGGACGTCGACGTCGATCAGCCGGCGGAGCTCGCGGACCAGGAAGTCGACGTGGACACCGGCTCCGCCGTAGACGTCAGGAGGGAACTCGCGGGTCAGGATCGCTGCGCGCATGGCTTCAACGTAGTCGCGCGGCTAGGTTGAGGACATGGTTCGCGTCTTGAGCATCGTGCTGGCCGGAGGCGAGGGGAAGCGGCTGATGCCGCTGACGGAGGACAGGGCCAAACCGGCCGTGCCGTTCGGAGGGTCCTACCGCCTCATCGACTTCGCCCTGTCCAACCTGGTCAACGCAGGGTTCCGCCACGTCGCGGTCCTCACGCAGTACAAGTCGCACTCGCTCGACCGCCACATCTCGCTGACCTGGCGACTCGCCCCGATGCTCGGGCAGTACGTCGCCCCGGTGCCGGCCCAGCAGCGTCGCGGCCCGCGGTGGTACCAGGGCAGCGCCGACGCGATCTACCAGTCGATGAACCTCATCCGCGACGAGCAGCCGGAGTACATCGTCGTCTTCGGTGCCGACCACGTCTATCGCATGGACGCCTCGCAGATGGTCGCCGCGCACATCGAGTCGGGGGCCGACGTGACCGTCGCCGGCATCCGCGTGCCGCGCAAGGAGGCCTGGCAGTTCGGGGTGATCAAGACCGGCGAGGACGGCATCTCGATCGACGAGTTCCTCGAGAAGCCGGCCGACCCACCCGGGCTGGTCGACTCCCCCGAGGAGTCGTTCGCCTCGATGGGCAACTACGTCTTCACCGCCAAGGCGCTGGTCGAGGCGCTCGAGCGGGACGCCGCCGACCCCTCGTCGCGCCACGACATGGGCGGCGACATCATCCCGATGATGGTCGACGACGGCCGCGCCGCGGTCTACGACTTCAAGCGCAACGAGGTGCCCGGCTCGCTGCCGCGCGACCGCGACTACTGGCGCGACGTCGGGACGATCGACAGCTACCACGAGGCGCACCTCGACCTGGTCTCCGCGGTCCCGGTGTTCAACCTCTACAACACCGAGTGGCCGATCTTCACCCACCACAGCGAGCTGCCCGGCGCGAAGTTCGTCTCCGGCGCCGCGGTGCGCGACTCGATCGTCTGCGCGGGCTCGATCGTCTCCGGCGCCTCGGTCGACGCCAGCGTGGTCGGGATCCACGGCTACGTCGCCGACCACGCGACCGTCTTCCGCAGCGTGCTGCTCGACAACGTCCAGATCGGCAAGGGCGCGGTGGTGCGCAACGCGATCATCGACAAGAACGTCGTCGTCCCCGACGGCTGCCTGATCGGGGTCGACCACGACGAGGACCGGCGTCGGGGCTTCAGCGTCTCCGAGGGCGGCATCACCGTCATCGGCAAGGGCCACGTGATCGAGAAGTAGCCGATTTGGGCAGCCACCGGCCCTCCCCGACAATGGCCTGATGCCCTCCCGCTCGTCCCTGTCCCCGCACGTCTGGGTCCGCCACGAGACCCGCTCGACCGAGCGCCGCGCGCCGGTCGTCCCCGACGACGTACGCCGCCTGGTCGCCTCGGGCCTGCGCGTCACCGTCGAGGAGTCGCCCCAGCGCGTCTTCGACCTCGAGGAGTACGCCGAGGCCGGCGCGTCGACCGCCGCCACCGGGTCCTGGGTGGACGCCCCCGAGGACGCCTGGGTGCTCGGCATCAAGGAGCTGCCCGACGAACCCGCCGAGCTGCACCACCGCCACATCTACTTCGCGCACTCGTTCAAGGGCCAGCACGAGGCGGTCGACACGCTGACCCGGTTCGAGAAGGGTCGCGGGCAGCTGTTCGACATCGAGTACCTCACCGACGACAACGGCCGCCGCGTCGTGGCGTTCGGCTACTGGGCGGGCTACGTCGGCGCCGCCCTGGGCGTCCTCGAGCTCGCCGGGGCGCTCGAGACGCCGCTGGCGCCGACCGACCAGCCCACCCTCGACGCCGCGGTGAAGGCCACCGGGCTCGACCCGGTCGACACGCTGACCGTCGTGACCGGGGCCCGCGGCCGCTCGGGCCGGGGCGCGGTCGACGCGCTCGCCGTCGCCGGGCTCGCCCCGATGCGCTGGGACCGCTCGGAGTCGCGCACCCGCGACGTCTCCCACCTGCTCGGACACGACCTGCTGGTCAACTGCGTGCTCACCACCGTGCCGACGACGCCGTTCGTCACCAGGGACGACCTCGACCGGCGCCGCCGCCTGCGCGTGCTGGCCGACGTGACCTGCGACGTCACCTCCGACACCAACATGCTGCCGGTCAACACCTCGATCACCTCGTGGGAGTCCCCCGTCCGCCGGGTGACCGGCCCCGAGGGCGGCTGGATGGACGTCATCGCGGTCGACAACCTGCCGTCCCTGCTCCCCCGCGAGGCCAGCATCACCTTCTCCGCCGACCTGACCCCCCACCTCCTCGGTCTCGGCGACCACCCGCCCGTCGGGCCCTGGGCCGCCGCCGCCAAGGCGTACGACGACGCGGTCGGCCGCCTGCCCTGACCCGCCCGCCCGGGGAAGCCGGTGGCAGGTGGAGGCGGGTGGGTCAGGCGATGGAGGCCCGGACCGCCTCGAGCAGGAGGTCGACGTCGTCCTCGGAGGCGACCAGCGGCGGGGCGAGGCGGATGGTGCTGCCGTGGGTGTCCTTGGCCAGGACCCCGCGGTCCATCAGCCGCTCGCAGACCGCGCGGCCGGTGATCCCGCGGGAGACGTCGAGACCGGCCCACAGCCCGCGCACGCGTACGGCGTCCAGGCCGTCGCCGACCAGCGGCTGGAGGCCGGCGAGCAGGCGGGCCCCGAGGACGGATGCGCGCTCCTGGAACTCGCCGGTCTCGAGCATGAGGACGACCTCGTGGCCGATCGCGGCGGCCAGCGGGTTGCCACCGAAGGTCGAGCCGTGGGAGCCGGGGGTGATCACGCCGAGCACGTCGCGGTCCGCGGCCACCGCCGAGACGGGGTAGAGGCCACCTCCGAGGGCCTTGCCCAGGACGTAGACGTCGGGGACGACGTCCTCGTGGTCGCAGGCGAAGGTGCGGCCGGTCCGGGCGAGGCCCGACTGGATCTCGTCGGCCACCATCAGCACCCGCGCCTCGGAGCAGACCCGGCGGACCTCGCGCAGGAAGCCCTCCGGCGGGATCACCACCCCGCCCTCGCCCTGGATGGGCTCGAGGAGCACGGCCACGGTCGTGTCGTCGACGGCGGCGCGCAGGGCCGCGGCGTCGCCGTACTCGACCACGCGGAAGCCCGGGGTGTAGGGACCGTAGTGGTCACGGGCCTCGGCGTCGTCGGAGAAGCTGACGATCGTGGTGGTGCGGCCGTGGAAGTTGCCGCGCATGACGACGATCGAGGCCTGCTCGGGCGCGACGCCCTTGACCTGGTAGCCCCAGCGGCGGGCGACCTTGAGCGCGGTCTCGACCGCCTCCGCGCCGCTGTTCATCGGCAGGACCATCTCCTTGCCGGTCAGCCGGGCCAGGGCCTCGGCGAACGGCCCGAGCTGGTCGTTGAAGAAGGCGCGCGAGGTGAGGGTGAGCCGGTGCAGCTGGGTCTCGGCGCGGGCCACGAGCCGCGGGTGGGCGTGGCCGAAGTTGAGCGCGGAGTAGCCCGCGAGGCAGTCGAGGTAGCGACGGCCCTCCACGTCGGTGACCCAGGCGCCCTCGCCGGAGGCCAGCACCACCGGCAGCGGGTGGTAGTTGTGCGCGGCGTAGCGCTCGGTGAGCGCGATGTGCTCCTGGCTCGAGAGGGCCGTGCCCTCGTCGAACAGTCCCGACGTGGTCCCCGTGGTCGTCGTCATCTGCGCTCCCGTCGCTCTCCCCGTCCCTGCCGCCATGGTAGGCACGATGGGATCGGCGGCGTGGTCTCGACAGGCTCGACCGCCGAGGGGATCAGCGCACGCCGGCGCTCCGGGGCACGTAGATCGGCATGCCCTCCTCGCCGACGTACACGTCGAGGATCGCGTGGTGGGTGGTGTCGCCGGTGAAGCTCTGGTTGGCCACCAGGACCCGGCGCCCGCTGAAGGTCGCGCTCGACGGGGTGTCGAACGGGATCGCGGAGCCGTTGTCACCGGTGAACGGGGTCCCGGGGAACCGCCGCAGCTCGGTGCCGTCCGGTGCGACGACGGCGAGCTGGTTGGTCAGCCCGGCCAGCGAGATGTAGAACCGCCCCGACCTGCCGATGCCGAACCCGTCGGGCAGGTCAGTCGAGCCGCTGGTCCACAGGAGGCGCAGCGCCCCGGGCCGGCCGTCGGCGCGCAGCCCGAGGCGGAAGAGGTAGCCCTTGGTCGGGTCGAAGCCGGGCGCCGAGGTCGTCTGCTGGGTGAGGTAGAAGGCCTTGCGGGCAGGGCCCATCACGATGCCCGTGGTGCCGAACTCGTTGCCGGCCAGCCGCGGGTCGCGGAACCACGCCCGCGCCGTGCCGCCGCCCCTGGGCACCCGCCAGATGACTCCCTTGGCGTAGTCGGTGACGTAGAGCGCGCCGGTGGGACCCCAGGCGGCGTAGTTGGGGATCGAGCCCGAGGGGAGGCGGGAGTACGTCGAGAACCGGCCGGTGCGCACGTTCAGCCGCATGATCCGCCGCGTCGACTTCTCCAGCAGCACGAGCCGGCCGGCGGCGTCGTTGGTGGCGACCTGGACGCCGTGCTCCTGGCTGAGGTCCTGGCCCGGGACGGTCCACGAGCGCAGTAGGGCCCCCGACGGCGTCCACTCGTAGACACGCGAGCGCTGCGTGTCGCCCTGCGGGTTGGTGTAGGTGCCGGCGTAGACGCGTCCGGTGGTCGTGCTGACGTGGACGTACGCCGGGTAGCCGGGCCGGGCGACCCGGGCGAAGACCCGGGTGTCGAACTTCGCGCGGGTGGCGGCGCCGGTGGCCGGGACCGAGCCGGCCAGTGGCACGAGGACGGCGAGCGCGGCGGCGGCCGCGAACGCGCGCCTCACAGCCGCTCCAGGACCTCGACGGCGGCGCGCTCGCCGGCCCGCACGGCACCGTCCATGTAGCCGGTCCAGTAGGTCGAGGTCTCGGTGCCGGCCCAGTGCACCCGGCGGAACGGCCGCCACAGCGCGTCGGTGTAGGTGGTCAGCGCACCCGGCGCCATGGAGGCGACCGGGCTGCCGTAGGTCCACCGCTCGTGGGTCCAGTCGTGCTCGGTGTACTCGATCGGCTTGAGCGCCTGGTCGCCCACGATCTTGGCGAAGCCCTCGAGCACGGCCGCACGTCGCTTGGCCCGCGTCATCGTGCCGTAGCGACGCCACGTGGACCCGCCGACGAACGACAGCAGCACGCCCGGGGCGTCGGCCCCCGGCGGGGAGTTGTCGAAGCAGGTGAGCACGGCCCCGGAGGTGTTGAGGCCTGAGCCGGAGAGGCCCGCCTTGCGCCAGAACGGGGTCTCGTAGACCGCGTCGCACTTCATCAGCGTGCCCATCGGCATGCGCTGCAGCATCGCCATGCGCTTGACCGGCATCATCGGGAACCAGTCGATGCCCAGGACCGCGGCCGGCGGAGCGGCGACGACGACCCGCTTGGCCCGCACGACGCCGCGCGAGGTGTGCACGTCGACGTACGACGAGGTCTGGCGGATCCGCTGGACCGGCGCGTTGAGCGCCACCCGGTCACCGAGGATCCGGGCGAGCCGGATGGGCAGCAGCTGGGAGCCGCCGACGAAGCGGGCGTCCTGGGCGGCGTTGTCGGTGCCGGAGTTGCGGTCGAAGGTGCCGACGTGGCGCTCGTTGCCGGAGCACGCGGTGTACCAGAGGAAGAACAGGAACGACATCTCCAGCCCGTCGTTGCCGAACGCGGCCTGGAGGTAGGCCAGCAGCAGCTTCTGGGTCTGGGAGTTCATCTGCCCGGGCTTGGGCGGGACGACGACGTTGCGGCGCACCCACTCGTCGAGGGTCATCCGGTCCCACTCCCGGGCCTTGGGGTGGGTCCACGGGGCGCTGACGTCGATCTCGGCGGCGTAGCTGTTGATGTCGTTGATCAGCTTGAGCGCGTCGGCGATCGCGGGGTCGCCGGTCGGGACGGTGCCGGTGTACTCCTCCCGCTGGCCGAGGGAGTCGATGTAGACGTTGTTGCCCTTGATGTACTCCTGGAAGGTGTCGACCCCGAGCTGCCGGGCCAGGCGCAGCACGTGGTCCTGGGTCGGGCCCACGAACGCACCGCCCGCCTCGACCACGTGGCCCGTGCTGAGCCGGTGGTTGAGCAGCCGGCCACCCACCCGGTCCCGGGCCTCCACCACGAGGACCGACTTCCCGGCGTGGCGGATCTTGCGGGCGGCCACGAGGCCGGAGAGCCCGCCACCGACGACGACCACGTCGACGCGCGACGGCAGCCTGCCGCCCGAGGTGGCGGCGTCGGCCTCGACGGCTCCGGCGACGGTCAGCGCGCCGGTGGCGGCGAGCGCGCCGGCCCCACCGACGAGCGCGCGCCGGCTCAGCGCCGGGACCGTGGGAAGCTCTCCCGAGGTGGGCTCCTGCTCGGTCATGGTGCCTCCCTTGTCTCCCGGCGGGCCGGGTCAGAGCGATCTGGAGGAAATAAATATAAACACCTGTCAGGTTCCCGTCCAGATTGCTACGCTTCTCGCATGACGCCACCGACCTCCGAGACCGCCCCTGCGGTCGACCCCGGCGAGCCGCGCATGCGGCGGGTGCCCCAGCAGGAGCGCAGCCGCCGGCGGGTCGAGGCCATCCTCGACGCAGCCGCCCGGATCGTGGTCGCGGAAGGGGTCGACGCCGTCGGCACCCGGAGCATCGCGGATCTCGCTGGCGTCCCGGTGGCCTCGCTCTACCAGTACTTCGCCGACAAGGATGACATCCTGCTCGCCCTCGTGGAGCGAGACATGGCAGAAATGGATGAGCGGGTGGCGGCCCACGTCGGGGCCCTGCGACGCATCAGCCTGGAGAGCCTCGTCGAGGCCACGATCAGCGCCTTCACCCAGGTCTACGCCGAGCGGCCGGCCTTCGTGATGATCTACCTGCGCGGGCGCACCAACCAGGCGATCCGCGACTACGGCCGCGACCACAACCGCAAGGTCGCCGCGATGCTGTTCGGCTTCGCCGCCGACCTCGGCCTGACGATGCCCGAGGTGACCGTCCTCATCGCCGAGCTCGCCGTGGAGATGGGCGACCGGCTGTTCCAGCTGGCCTACGAGGAGACCCTCGAGGGCGACCCGGCGATCATCTCCGAGGCCGTCACCCTGCTGACCACCTACCTGCAGCGCTACGCCACCCCGGCCGGCCTGACCGGGATCGAGGTGTGACCCAGGCGCCCTGGGCCTCGGCGCGAGCCGAGGTCGTCGCCACCTGCCGCCGCGCCGCGGCGCAGGGGCTGGTCGTGGGCACGGCCGGCAACGTCTCGCTCGGCGTGGGCGACCACGTCGCGATCACCGCGACCGGAGCCGACTTCGCCACCCTCGAGGAGCAGCACGTCGTCCTGGTCGACCGGTCCGGGCGGCTGGTCGAGGGCGACCTCGAGCCCACCTCCGAGCTCGAGCTGCACCTCGGGATCCACCGGGCACACGACGAGCCCGTCGCGGTGGTGCACACCCACGCGCCGGTCGGGGTCGCGGTCTCCACCGTGACCGACACGCTGCCCGTCCTGCACTACCAGCAGCTCCTGCTCGGCGGGGAGGTCCGGGTGGCCCCGTTCGCCCCCTTCGGCAGCCCCGAGCTGGCCGCCCACGTGCACGCCGCCCTCGAGGGCCGCCAGGCCGCGCTCATGGCCAACCACGGGTCGGTCGCCTGGGGACCCTCGCTCGCCACGGCCCTCGACCACGCGGTGCTGCTCGAGTGGCTGTGCACCGTCCACCGCGACGCCTGCCTGATGGGCACGCCCCGCCCGCTCACCGAGGCCGAGCAGACCGCGGTCGTCGAGGCCGCCCTCACCCGTTCCTACGGCTCCACCCGAGCCGCCGGCAGCACCAGCACCACCAGCACGTAGGGGGAAGCAGCATGAGTCCGGTCCGAGTCCTGGCCGTCGGGGTCCACGTCCTCGACGTCCACGTCCGCCACGTCGAGTCGATCCCCGAGGGGTCCGAGGGACAGATCGTCGACCAGATCCGCGTGTCCCCCGCCGGCACGGCCGGCGGCACCGCGGTGGTGCTCAGCCGCCTGGGGGCCGAGGTCCACAGCGCCGGGGCGCTGGGACGCGACCCGCTGGCCGGCGTGCTCCGGCAGCTGCTGGAGCACCACGGGGTCGACACCACCCGCCTGGTCACCCGGCCGGACGTCCAGACCTCGGCGAGCGTGCTGCCCGTGCGGCCCGACGGCGCCCGCCCGGCCTGGCACTGCATCGGCGCCAACGGCTCCTACACGCTGGACGACCTCGACCTCACCACGCTCGGCGACTACGACGTGGTGCACCTCGGCGGCCCTGAGTTCCTCGGCGGCGAGGCGGCCGGCGCGCTGCTCGAGGCCGCGCGCGCGGCCGGTGCGACGACCTCGGTCGACCTCCTCGCGCCCGGCGACCCCGACATGCTCGAGTGGGTCGGCGCCTGCCTGCCCCACGTCGACCACCTCCTGCCCAACGACGAGCAGCTGCGCGGCTTCACCGGACTCGACGACCTCGGCGAGGCCGCCCGCGTGCTCCTCGACCGCGGCGTCGGGTGCGTGGCGGTGACCTGCGGCGGCGACGGCGCGCTGGTCGCCACGGCCGCGGGCGTCGAGCGGGTCCCGGCCTTCGAGGTCGACGTGGTCGACACCACCGGCTGCGGCGACGCGTTCAGCGCCGGCTTCCTGCTGGGCGTCGCCGGAGGGCGTACGCCGGCCCAGGCCGCGGTCCTGGGCAACGCGACGGCAGCCCAGGTCGTCGGCGGGGTGGGCACCGACGCGGGGACCTACGACCTGGCGTCCGTGGACGACTTCGCGATCAGGACCCCGACCCGCGCGGGTCGCTGATCACTCGATCCAGCCACGCGTGGCGCCGAGGACCCGGCTGCCGTCCAGGTCGCCGAGCGACAGGCCCGCGAACGCGCCCGCGGCCTCCGAGGTCTGCCACCGGAAGCGGTAGCCGTCGGCCGTGACCGCCTCGGCGATCGACCGGGCGGCGTCGACTGCGCTCTGCGCCGCGGCGAACGCGCCCTCGGTGCGCGCGACGTAGGCCCGCAGCTGGGCGGCGTAGGGGTCCTCGTCGGACACCTCGGGCCGATCGACGTTGCCGACGAACTCGCTGGACACCGCAGCCGGCTCGATCACCGAGACCCACACACCGTGGGCCAGCACCACGGTGGCCAGGGACTGCATGAAGCCCTCGACCGCGAACTTCGCGCCGCAGTAGGCGTCGGCGAACGGCTGGCCAACCGCCCCGCCGACGCTGGTCACGGTGAGCACCCGGCCCGAGCCGGCGGCACGCATGTGCGGCAGCACCAGCTTGGTCAGGGCGACGGGGCCGAGGTAGTTGACCTCGAGCTGCGCGCGCACCTCGTCGAGGCTCAGCTGCTCGGCGGTGCCCACGGCGCCGCGACCGGCGTTGTTCACCAGGACGTCGAGGTGTCCGTGGTCGGCGAGCACGCCGTCGACGCACGCGCGGGCCGCAGCGTGGTCGGTGACGTCGAGCGGGCGTACGTCGACCTCGACGCCGGCCCGCTGCGCCGCCGCCAGCAGGTGGCCGTTCCGGTCCATGTCGCGCATCGTCGCCACCACGACCATGCCTCGCCGGGCCAGCTCCACGGCGGTGTGCAGGCCCATCCCGGAGGACGTGCCGGTGACGAGGCCGACGCTGCTCATCGGGGGCTCATCGGGGGCTCATCGGGGGCTCATCGGGGGTCGGGCCCTCAGGCGCAGAGGCCGGCCCTGGCCGCCTCCGCGGCGCGGGTCGGGTCCTTGCTCGGGGAGGGGGTCTGGCCGGGCTTGGGGGTCTGGTCGGAGGCCTTGGCCGCGTTGCCGGTGAACTTCTTGGGCAGCGGCTTGTCCGCCCGCAGCAGGCGCCACAGCTGCTTGGCGTCGGGCGCGGCCTGGAGGCGGTTGGGGTCGGGCTCGTAGGCCTCGAACGGCATCGAGAGGAACTGCACCCGCTTGAGGCCGATGCCCTTGACCTGGTTGGCCAGCGAGGCCATCTCGGTGAGCTTGTGGAGGCCGCGGTCGGTGGTCAGCGACTTGGTCGCGGCGTTGAGGAAGTCGTAGAGACGCTTGGGGTTGAACAACGTGCCCGCGGCCAGCGCCTTGTTGGCCATCGCAGCCAGGAAGGTCTGCTGACGCTTCATGCGACCGATGTCGCCGGTGTCGGTCGTGCCGATCGAGTGGCGCACGCGGACGTAGTCGAGGGCCTGCTCGCCCTTGACTGTGTAGGACCCGGCCGGGAGGTAGATGCGACCGATCGGGTCGTTGACCTCCTGCGGCAGGCAGACCGGGACGCCGCCGAGGGCGTCGACCATGTTCTTGAAGCCGGCGAAGTCGACGACCAGGAAGTGGTCGACGCGGACGCCGGTCATGTGCTCGAACTGCTGGATCGTGCACGACTCGCCGCCGACCGCGAACGCGTCGTTCCACTGCACCGCGTCCTGGGCCGGCACCCGGTCGCCGCTGTGCTTGTCCGTGCAGGCGGGCCGCTCGACCATGAGGTCACGCGGGACGCTGACGCCGTAGGCGCGCTTCCGGTCCGCCGAGAGGTGCAGCAGGATCGTGGTGTCGGAGAGACCGGGCGTGCTGCCGGCGACGGCCTTCTGACCGGCGCGGGAGTCGTTGCCCAGCACCAGCACGTTGAGCGGCTCCTTGGGGCCGCTGACGGCCTCGCGATCGGGTCGCGGCCCGGTGATCTGGTCGAAGGCGTTGGACACCGTCACGTTGCCCTCGAGGTGGCGGTAGACGAGGTAGCCGCTGCACCCGAGCGCGAGCAGCACCATGACGGTCGAGACCGCGACGGCCCGCACGACGGGATGGCGACGCCCCTGCAGGTGCTTGCCGTAGTACGCCACGATCCTCGCTTCTCGCTCGTCGGTCCGACCCCTCGGACCGATGTCACCCCGTCAGGCCACCACCCCGGAGGAGGTGGTCGGCCGCGACCGAGAAGGATACCTGGGCATCCTGTCCCGTCGACACGCCGATGAAACCAGGATCGCCCCCATCCGGGGGGCGAACGCCGGAAGACCTCCGGTGACGCCGACCACCCGGACGGCATCGCGCGGAGGGGGTAGTTGGTCCTTGCACGCACGTGTCACCCAGCCCCTGGCCGGGTGCCTCACTGCCCTGTGCCTCGCTGCGTCAGGGCGATAGGACGGACGCAGGGGGGGGATTGGCAGTTCGCCTGGTCTCGGGCCGACCACCGTCCTCGATCTCTTCGGGCAGGACGTGGGGTGTCGCGATGCGTGACGCAGTGGGTGAGGTCGTCGGTGGCGACCGGGCCACGGGGGGCACCGCGGCGCTGAGCCGTCGCCGGTTCCTCGAGGCCGCCGGCATCGCCGCCGGGGCGATGGCGGTCCCGACGGGCCTCTGGACGCCGTACGCCGCCGCCGAGCCGCTCGCGACGAGGGGCTTCGGGGCCGGCCGGCCCCTGCGCGCGGCGATGCACGTGCACGGCAGCTGGTCGGAGCAGGAGGGGAGCTGGGAGGCGCAGCTGCACCAGGCCGCGACCAACGGCTACGACCTGCTCTACCTCACCGACCACGACCGTCGGGCGCTGGCGATGGGCTACGCGACCTCGCTGACCGGCATGGAGTGGGACCCGGTGACGAGCACGGGCCGGCTGACCCGGCTCGCGGCGAGCGTCGACCGGGGCTCCTTCCACCTGCTCGCCGAGAGCTCCGCCCTGACGCTCCCGGCCTCGGTCACGATGCCGATCTACGGCCGCACCAGGTTCCGGACCTCCGTCTCCGGACTCACCATCAAGCACACCGTCGACTCGGTGCGTCTGGGCACCGGCGCGCGCTACGAGGTGGTCCTGACCCTCTCCCACCACCCGGCGCTGGCGGGCCGGCCGGCCGGGCAGTACGAGCTGGTCTACCGGTTCGGCGCGCACCCCGGCCGTCGGACCGAGAACGGCGGCTTCACCGGCGTCGTCGGCCTGCCGAGGCCCGGGGCCGGCACCACCCAGACCCTCGTCCCGGTCAAGGACATCGCCGCGATCTGGCCTGAGATGATGGCCATCGACAACAGCAGCTACGGCCTGGCCTTCCGCGCCAGGAGTCCTCGCCGTGGGTCCGCGTGCGACGTGAGGGTGCGGTCGGTGCGGTTCGGTCGCTCGCGCAGCACCGCGGCCGCCGTCATCGCCGACCAGGCCGCCATGCTCGCGAGGTACCGACCGCGGTTCCCGTCCCTCACGGTGCAGGCCCTCATCGAGACCAGCCGCACGCTCCCCGACATGAACCCCTTCGGGATCCCGCCGTGGATCCCCGACTACTCGACGATGTCGCAGGACCGGGTCACCTACCACCAGCAGATCTCGGACAAGGTGCACGCGATGGGAGGGCTGATCTCCTACAACCACCCGTTCGGGGCGCACCTCGGTCCGCTGCTCAGCCCGGCCGACCAGGCGGCGCGGCGGCGCAAGATCTTCCGCGACATGCAGGCCGTCGGCCGCTTCGACGCCGACATCCTCGAGGTGGGCTACAACGTGCGCGGCAACGTCGACTGCCCGACCCACCTGGCGCTGTGGGACACGTTCTCGCGCAACGGCAACTTCCTCACCGGCAACGGCGTGACCGACGACCATTCCGGCAAGGGCTGGGCGGAGAAGCCCAACGGGTTCGCCACCGGGATCTGGGCGCCCTCCACCGGGCGGGCCGACGTCGTCCGGGCACTGGCGGCCGGCAGGGTGTACGTCGCCCACGCCGGTCAGTGGTCGGGTGCGCTCGACCTGCTGGTCGACGACTCGGTGCCGATGGGAGCGGTCTCGGTGAGCGACAAGGGCTCGCGGTCGCTGGCCGTCTGGGCCACGCAGCTGCCGCCCGGGGGTGCGGTGCAGGTCGTGGGCGGTCCGGTCGACTACGCCGGCAACCCCGACCCCGCCACCTCGGTCGTGGCGACGCTCAGCCCCTCGTCGTTCAGCGGGGACACGGCCGCGGTCACGCTGGACACATCGGCCTCGCAGTTCTTCCGCGTCCAGGTGCTCGACGAGCGCGGACGTCTCCTGGGCTCCAGCAACCCGGTCTGGCTGCTGCGCGCCAACCCGCCGCACGGCATCCCACCTGCGCGCCGGGTCACCTGAGCGCTGTCACTAGACTCGGCCCGGCGTGGGTCGCTGCACCCCGGACCCGCGCCCCGCCCCAGTAGCTCAGTGGATAGAGCAGCCGCCTCCTAAGCGAAAGGTCGCCAGTTCGACTCTGGCCTGGGGCACCCCCCGCCCTTCCCGTCCGCGCCCGGGCGGGTCAGCCGACCTGCTCGGCGACGCTCTCGAGGAGCTCCCGCAGGGCGCGCCGGACCGGGAGGTAGGCCGCGAGGTCGGCGGCGGTGCCGAGCAGGCCCGGGGAGTCGTAGGCGAACCGCAGGACCACCCGGGTGCCGTCCCCGTGGGGCCGCAGCCGGAGCCGGAGCCGGTGGTCCACGCCCGTGATCGTGGTCCAGGTCAGCTCGCGCGGCGGCAGGTGCTCGATCACCTCGACGTTGCCGCCGACCGGGACCGCGCCGACCTTGAGCAGCACGCGATAGCGCGCCCCGGGACCGGGCACGGTGTCGGGGGCGAGCTCCTCCACGATGAACCGGTCGCCCAGCCGGCCGATGCGGCACGGGTCGGCGACGACGTCCCAGACCTTCTCCGGGGGCGCCGCCACGACGATCTGCTCCTCGAGCCTCATGCCCGCCCCCTCACCCGAGCACCGGGAAGCGGCGCTCGCCCTGCATCTCGGTCAGTGCCGCCTGCATCTCGGCGACCAGCGCGTCGTACACCTCGTCGACGTCGGCGTCGTCGCCGAACCGCTCGGCCAGGTCGACCGGCGGGAGGAACCGCATCGCGACCTTGACCGGCAGCGGCAGGTGGGGCTGCGGACCGACCTGCAGGCCGAACGGCAGCGAGAGCATCACCGGCAGGGTCTTGAGCCGGATCGACCGGTCGAGCCGCAGCAGCCGCGCCAGCCCCTCGCCGCGGCTGAGGAACAGGGCGGTCTCCTGGCCGCCGAGGGAGACCATCGGCACCACCGGCACCCCCTTGGCCAGCGCGAGGCGGAGGAAGCCCTTGCGGCCGCCCATGTCGATGCGCCCGGACTGCCAGCTGGGCCGGAAGACCTCGTAGTCCCCGCCGGGGAACACCGTCACGACGGCCCCCGCGTCCAGCGCCTGCTCGGCGTTGCCGTGGTCGGCCTCGATCGTGCCGAAGCGGCGCAGCATCCACCCCAGCGGCGAGTTGAGCACCATGCGGTGCGCCAGCTGGAAGTGCTGGCGCTCGACGCCGAAGTAGGTGCTGATCGCCAGCTGGGAGATGAACACCTCGGGCGAGGACGTGCCGCCGCTGTGGTTGCCGACGACGAGCACCGGGCCCTCGCGCGGGATGTTCTCCAGCCCACGGATGTCGGGGCGGTACCACGCGCTGACCAGCAGCCACAGGCCCGGCAGCAGCTCGCGCATGAAGTCGGGGTCGCGGTCGTCGAGGTCGCCGGGACGGAAGCGGGGCGTCAGCGCCGAGACGACGCCTCGCGCGGGAGCGGTCGCCGCGCTCACGGCGGGACCGAGGAACGGGATGTGCACGGAGGCATCTTGGCCCAGTGGTGCCCGTCCCATTCCTGGTCTCGACAAGCTCGCCCGCCGACATCGCTACGGTCGTCCTCATGAAGGCCGTCGTCTGCGAGCGCACCGAGCTGTCCGTCCGAGACCTCCCCGACCCCGAGCCGGGGCCCGGCCAGGTCGTCCTCGAGGTGGTGCGGGCCGGGATCTGCGGCTCGGACCTGCACGCCAGGTTCCACGCCGACGAGCTGGCCGAGGTCTCCTCGGCGATCGGCATGACCGACATCATGCGGACCACCGACGCCGTCGTGATGGGGCACGAGTTCAGCGGCCGCGTCGCGTCGTACGGCCCGGGGACGCGCAAGCGCTACGCCGAGGGCACGCCGGTCGTGGCGTTCCCGATGGTGCGGCGCGAGGGGGCGATGCAGATGATCGGCCTGTCCCCCAGGTGCACCGGCGCCTACGCCGAGCAGGTGCTGGTGGAGGACGCCTTCCTGTTCGAGGTCGACAACGGCTACAGCCCCGAGCTCGCCGCGCTGACCGAGCCGATGGCCGTCGCCCACCACGCGGTCCGCAAGTCGCGGATCGGCAAGGGCGAGACCGCCGTGGTCGTGGGGTGCGGACCGATCGGGCTGGCGGTGATCCTCATGCTCAAGGCCCGCGGGGTGCGTCACGTCGTGGCCAGCGACTACTCCGCCGCGCGCCGGGCGCTGGCCGAGCGGTGCGGTGCGGACGAGGTGGTCGACCCCGCTGCCACCTCGCCGTGGTCGACCTTCGAGGGCCACAAGCGCTACCGCACCGACGCCACTCCCCTGCTGGACTACGCCCACAAGGCGATCGGCGACCTGCGCAAGGTGCCGTTCCTGCCGTGGACCCGGCTCGTGCGCGCCGCCGAGCTCGCGGGCCAGAGCCCGCAGCAGGGTCCCGTCGTCTTCGAGTGCGTCGGGGTGCCGGGCGTCCTCGACCACGTCATCGCCGGCGCCCCGCTCTACACCCGCGTCGTCGTGGTGGGCGTGTGCATGGAGCCCGACCGGATCACCCCGGTGATGGCGATCAACAAGGAGATCTCCCTGCAGTTCGTCTTCGCCTACGACCCGGCGGAGTACGCCGACACGCTCCGGATGCTGACCTCCGGGGCGGTCGACCCGTCCCCGCTGCACACCGGCACCGTCGGCCTGGGCGAGGTGGCCCAGGCCTTCGACGACCTCGGCTCGGCCGAGCACCACGCCAAGGTCCTGGTCGACCCGACGGCCTGATCAGGCAGACCGCGGCGGGTCAGGTCACCAGGGGTGGCCGTCGAGTTGGGCGACCCTGGTGGTGCCGTAGAAGACGTCGGCCGCCACGCTCTTGCCGACCGCGCCGCTGAGCTCCTGGCCCCGCGTCCCGACCGTCCCGTCGCCGTCGACGTCGTACGACGCCTGGGCGCTCAGCGGGCCCCAGACGAGGGCCTTGCCGTCGACGCAGTAGCCGCTGCCGCACGCGGCGACCGCGCCGGTGTAGGTCGTGAACTCCGGGGTCGGCTCGGGGGTCGGGGTCGGGGTGGGCGTCCCGCTCGGGGTGGACCCGCCTCCCGTGCTGCCACCGGTCGCTCCGCCCGAGGCTCCCGAGGAGCCGGACGAGCTGGGAGAGCTCGGAGAGCTGGGCTGGTGACCGGCCGTGGTGCCGGGCGTGCCAGCCGTGCCGTGGTGGTTGCCGGTCGCGCCCTTGCCACCCTTGGCGCCCTTGCCGGTCTTCACCGGCTTGCCGTGCTTGTCGACCTTGACGACCGCCGGCTTCACCTTGGGCGCGTCGGCGCTGACCCCGGGGGCCGGGGGCGGCGACGGGATGACGAACACGCCGGTCTCGTAGCCGTGCGCGAACGCCTCGACGAGGTCGATGTAGTAGTCGGAGTTGTTGTAGCTGCGGATGGCGGCGTCCATCGCCGAGCCCGACTGGATGCTGCCGCTGGAGGGGCAGAGGTAGAAGGCCGCGGCCATCGCCGCGTCGTCGATGTCGTTGGGGTTCTCGATGCCGTCCCCGTCACCGTCGCGGCCCGACGAGGACCACGTGCCCGGGATGAACTGCATCGGCCCGACCGCACGGTCCCAGACGCTGTCGCCGTCCCACTCGCCGCCGTCGGTGTCGTGGATCGCGGCCACCGGCCCCTGGCCGTCGAGCGCGATGCCGACGATCGCCGGGCGGGGCAGGCCGTCGGTGCCGAGCACCGAGCCGCCGTACCTCCCGTGGTCGGACTCCACCCGGCCGATGCCGGCCAGCAGCGTCCAGGGCATCTGGCAGCCGGGACGAGCCGCGTTGACGGTCTCGGCGGCGTGCTTGTAGGCGCGGAGGGCGGCGGAGGGGACGTCGTAGCTGCCCTCGCTGCTGATCGCCCACAGGTCGCGGCCGTTGGCGCTGAGCCTGGACCGCGGGTCGCGGACCGACCGGATCACCACCGGGGCCATCACCTTCTGCACCATCGTCACCTGTGGCTCCGCCGGCGGCGGCGCCTCGGCGGAGTCGGCGACCGACGCCAGGTCGGGCTCACCGCCCGCTGCCGCCAGCGCGGCGCCGACCCCGAGCGCCACGCCCCCTGCGGCCAGCGTGCTCCCGGCAACCGCGGCCACCAGCAGGTGGCGGCGGGTGCGGGTGCGGTCGACGGACTTCCGAGATCCTTCGCGGTGGGCGCGAAGCGTGCTCAACACCGTTGTCATCCCCAATGTCGTGCGTGTGTCGTGCGTGTGTCGTGCGTGTGTGTGCGGGTGTGGCCCGTGACGCTCGCCCGCCGCCGGCCGGTCGCGAGACCCGGATGGCGGCTGACCCCCGTGAGCGGCCGGTCGGGCCTCGTCCTACCTGATCGGCTCGTCCTTGACCAAGGTGAACGAAATGCCTGACTTCGTCAGGCGTTCACGCAAATTGTCTCCCATCGCGACGGCGGTCGTCACCTGTCCGAAGGTCACAGGATTAGGGTCGAAAGCCAGGGACAGGGCGGACTCGGCGAGCATCTTGGCGGTCTCGGTGTAACCGGGGTCACCTCCGGCGACCTCGGTGACCACACGACGACCCCCGCCCTCGCCGACCATCTCGACGGTGAACCACGAGCGGCCACGCTTGGTCTCGCTGGGACCGCTGCCCTGCGGGACGCGCTTCTTGAGCTGCTCGCGCAGCGGCGGGACCTGGATCGCGCCCATCATCGTCGCCATGCCGGCGACCGCCCCGAGGGCGTAGCGCAGCGTCTTGAAGCCGGCGTAGTGCGAGTAGGTGAAGGCGGGGCCGTAGTCCGCCAGCGCCGCCGCGGACCTCTTGACCACGAACGGGTCGATCGTCGGAAGCGGCAGCAGCCAGTAGCCCAGCACCGGGTCGCGCTGCGGGCGGCCGCCCTGCGCGCGGACCTTGCGCCCGCCCTCGGGCCGGGGCTCCTTGGCGCGACGCTCGGAGGAGGCCTTCTGCATCTGGCGCCCGCGCGACATCTGCCCGAGGGCCGAGTGGAAGGTGCCGCCCGAGAACGCGGCGTTGGAGCGGACCACCCCGCGCACGGTCGCAGGGGCGTCGGCCGGGAGGTGCTGGCGGGTGAACTGCGCCCCCAGGTCGTGCGGGATCGAGTCGAACCCGCAGCAGTGGACCAGCCGCGCGCCGGTCTCGCAGGCGCGGTCGTGGTGGGCGAGGTACATCCGGTCGACGAACTCCGGCTCGCCGGTCAGGTCGACGTAGTCGGTGCCGGCCTCCGCGCAGGCGGCGACCAGCGGCTCGCCGTGCTCGAGGTAGGGACCGACCGTGGTCACGACGACGCGGGCGGACTCCGCGACCTCGCGCAAGGAGTCGGCGTCGGTGGCGTCGGCGACCAGCAGCGGCAGGTCGGCGCACCCCGGGTGGTCGGCGGCCAGCCGCTCGCGGACCTGCTCGAGCTTGGCCTTGTTGCGGCCCACGAGCGCCCAGCGGCAGGCTGCCGGGGCGTGAGCGGCGAGGTAGTCGGCGGTCAGTCCGCCGGTGAAGCCCGTCGCCCCGAAGAGGACGATGTCGTAGGGCCGGTCCTGCTGGGCGTCCTTGGAGGCCACATGAGCTCCTGTCGTGCGGGCCCGCTCACGGTGCGCGGGGGCCGGATCATTCTGACGGGTCGCACCCAGGCACGGCCAATTCGGCGTCCATCCCCGGAACCGGTCAGGCCGCCGGCGCGTCCCACCCGCATGAGCACGACACGACGCACCGCCCTGGTCGGCACCACCGCCGGCGCCCTCGGCCTCGGGATCGGCCTCTCCCTCGCCCTCGCGGGCTCCCCCGCCGCGAGCGCCTCGCCCCTGCCGGCGTTCGGCGGGTGCGACGAGTTGCTCCGGTGGTACGTCGATCGCGCGCTCCCGCTGGTCGGGCCCTACGGCCTCGGCGGGGGCCCGATCGTGTACGGCGCGATGGAGGACTCGGCAGGGTCCGGCTGGGCCGCCTCAGGATCGGCCGGGTCACCCTCCGACACGTCCGGGATGCCGGTGCCGATGCCGGCCGCCCGCGACGCGGCCGACACCGGGCAGGTCGCGAGCGGGACCGGCACCAACGTGCAGGAGACCCGCGTGGACGAGCCGGACCTGGCCAAGACCGACGGCGAGCTCGTGGTCCGGGTGCGCGGGGACCGGCTGCTCGTGGCCCGGGTCGGCGACGGCCCGGTCGGCCCCGTCGAGGACGTCGGCGCGCTCGGGCTGCCCGAGGACCTGCGGGCCTCCGAGCTGCTGCTGTCGGGGACCCGCGTGCTGGTCGTCGGGTCGTCGTACGCCCCCCGGCGGGTCGTGCCCCAGGTGGACGTGATGCCCCTGCCGCGACCGTCGGAGGACCTGGCGGCGCCCGGCTTCCCCGGTCCGGGTGAGCCGGTGCCCCTGCCGAGGCCCGAGCCGCCGGTTGCGCGCGTGCTGCCGTTCGCTCCGCCGAGCCCGGACTCGAGCCGCGTCGTCGAGGTCGACCTCACCGACCCGGCGGCGCCGCGGGTGCTGTCGGACCGGACGCACGGCGGCAGCCTGGTCTCGGCCCGGCAGTACGACGCCGCGGGCGGGTCGGTCGTGCGGCTCGTGCTGCACACCGGCGCCCCGACGCTCGACTTCGTCCAGCCGAACCGCAGCCGGTCGGAGGCCGAGGCGACCGAGGCGAACCGGCGCGTGGTGCGCGGCTCGACCCTCGCCGACTGGCTGCCCCAGGTGCGGGACACGGACGGGTCGGGCACCGAGGCCCTCCTCGACTGCGACGAGGTCCGGCACCCGCTGGCCCGCGACCTGCCCTCGCCGAGCACGTCGACCGACTCCTGGTCGGTGCCCGGCTCCGACCTCGGCACGCTGAGCATCGTCACGCTGCCGTTCAGCGACCCGACCTCGACGGACGCGACGGGGGTGACGACGGGCGCCGAGACCGTCTACTCCTCCCCCGACCGGCTCTACGTCGCGCTGAGCGGGCTCGACGGGACCACCGACGTGCACGCCTTCTCCCTGGACGGGTCGGCGACCCGCTACGCCGCCTCGGGGACGGTCGACGGGACGGTCCGTGACCGGTGGGCGATGGACGAGCACGACGGCGTCCTGCGGCTGGCCGTCGCGCTCCGCGGCACCGCCGACAACGGGGTCGTGACGCTGCGCGAGGACGGCTCGACGCTGCGACAGCTGGGATCCGTGCGCGGGCTCGGCCTCGACGAGGAGATCAAGTCGGTGCGGTGGTTCGACGACCTCGCGGTGGTGGTCACGTTCCGGCAGACCGACCCGCTCTACACCGTCGACCTGCGCGACCCGTCGGCTCCGCGCACCCTCGGCGCGCTGAAGGTCCCGGGCTTCTCCACCTACCTCCACCCGATCGGCGGCGGGCGGCTGCTCGGCGTCGGCCAGGACGCCTCGGCCTCCGGGGTGACCCGGGGGACGCAGGTCTCGGTGTTCGACCTCTCCGACCTGGCCGCCCCTCGCCGGCTGTCCCGCCTCCCGGTCGACGGCGCGATGCTGCTGGCCGAGTACGACCCCCGCGCGCTGACCTGGCTGCCGTCGGGCTCCGGCTCGGGCGGGACCGTGCTGGCCGGCGCGTCCTCCTCGATCGACGGCCGGCCCTCGGTGCTCGAGCTGCGTGTGGGGCCCGACGGGTCGCTGGCCCGCGGCCGGGCGTGGACCCTCGGGCCGTCGTACGCCGTGGACGGGCCGGCGACCCCGCGGGCCCTCCCCCTCGGCGACGGGCGCGTCGCGCTGGTCGGCGAGGGCGTGCAGGTGGTGCGGGTGCCCTGAGGTGGTGCTGTGCCGTGTCTAGGGTGGCGGCATGTGCCGCAACATCCGCCAGCTCCACAACTTCGAGCCGCCGGCCACCTCGGCGGAGGTGGAGGCCGCCGCGCTGCAGTACGTCCGCAAGGTCAGCGGCTCCACCCGCCCGAGCAAGGCCAACGAGGAGGCGTTCGCGGCCGCCGTACGCGAGGTCGCCCACGCGACCCAGCACCTCCTCGACGCGCTCACCACCACCGCCCCGCCCAAGGACCGCGAGGTCGAGGCGGCCAAGGCGCGGGCCCGCGCCGCCACGCGGTACGCGTAGGGGCGCGGTTTCACTAGGTACCTAGTGAACCTGTCACTTCCCGAGCGAAGTTTCGCTCGGGGGGCGACAACATCACTAGGTACCTAGTGAAACCGTCAGCGCAGGACGAACACGTGGTCGGCCGCGGCCTGGTCGAGCTCGGCGGTCTCGCCGCCCGAGCCGACCAGCCAGCCGTCGTCGGTCCCGCGGACCGAGACCTCGCGGCCCGGCAGGGCGCCGACCCGGCGCAGGGCGCCCATGAGCGCCTCGTCCTTCTGGGCCTCCTCGCCGATGCGGCCGATGCGCACCCGCACCTCCTCCGGGCCCGTCCGCATCTCCGACAGCGGCCGGACGCCCTCGCGGAACTCGCCCGCGATCGCCTCGCCCAGCTCGTCGAGACCCGGGATCGGGTTGCCGTACGGCGACTCGGTCGGGTGATCGAGCAGCTCCATCAGCCGCAGCTCGACGGCCTCGGAGATCACGTGCTCCCAGCGGCAGGCCTCGGCGTGGACCAGCTCCCACGGCAGGCCGATCACGTCGGTGAGGAGCCGCTCGGCCAGCCGGTGCTTGCGCATCACGCGGGTCGCGAGGCGGCGGCCCTCGTCGGTGAGCTCGAGGTGGCGGTCCCCCTCGACGGTCAGCAGGCCGTCACGCTCCATCCGTGCGACCGTCTGGCTCACCGTCGGGCCGCTCTGGTGCAGACGCTCGGCGATCCGGGCCCGCAACGGCACGACGCCCTCCTCGACCAGCTCGTAGATGGTCCGGAGGTACATCTCGGTGGTGTCGATCAGGTCGCTCACAGGGGCCATCCTCCCAAACCGGCGGCGGTTCGCCCTTCCCGCGTCGGGGAGGGTGGGGGCATGGCTGCCGTCATGTGGTTCCGGCGCGACCTGCGCCTGCACGACAACCCCGCGCTCCTCGCCGCCCTGTCCTGCGGCGAGGTCCTGCCTCTCTTCGTGCTCGACCCGACCCTGTGGGGCCGGTCCGGCCCGGTGCGACGGTCCTACCTCGCCGCGTCGCTGCGAGCGCTCGACGAGTCGATGGGCGGCGCGCTCGTCGTACGCCGGGGCGCCCCGGCCGACGAGGTCCGCAAGGTCGCCGAGCACATCGGGGCCGAGAGCGTGCACGTCGCCGAGGACTTCAACCCCTACGGCCGCAGGCGCGACGAGGCCGTCGAGGAGGCGCTCGCCGGGCTGGACGTCACCCTCGAGCGCACCGGGTCGCCGTACGCCGTGTCGCCGGGCCGGGTGCGCAACGGCAGCGACCAGCCGTTCAAGGTCTTCACGCCGTTCTCCAAGGCGTGGGCCGCGCACGGCTGGCGGGGCCCGGTCGACGCGCCGCGCGACCCGTCGTGGGCCGAGATGAAGGGCGCGGAGATCCCCGCGGCCGACCTGCCGAGGGGCACCGAGATCGTCGAGGCCGGCGAGAAGGCCGCCCGCAAGGCGTGGTTCCGCTTCCGCGACCACGCCCTGTCGGAGTACGACGACGCGCGCGACATCCCGGGCGGCGACGGCACGAGCCGCATGTCGACCTACCTCCGCTGGGGCGAGATCCACCCGCGCACGATCCTGGCCGACCTCGCCGAGAAGTCCTCGACGAGCGCGACGACCTACCGCCAGGAGATCGCCTGGCGCGAGTTCTACGCCGACGTGCTGTTCCACCACCCGCACAGCGCGCGGGAGGACCTGCGCCCCGAGCTGTCCACGCTGCGGTACGACGACCCGGGCGAGGGCTTCGAGGCCTGGAAGGCCGGTCGCACCGGATTCCCCATCGTCGACGCCGGGATGCGGCAGCTGGCCGCGACGGGCTTCATGCACAACCGGTTGCGGATGATCACCGCCTCGTTCCTGGTCAAGGACCTCCACGTGTGGTGGCGCCACGGGGCGTCGTGGTTCATGGAGCGGCTGGCCGACGGCGACCTCGCGTCCAACCAGCACGGCTGGCAGTGGGTCGCCGGCACGGGCACCGACGCGGCGCCGTACTTCCGGGTCTTCAACCCGACCCTGCAGGGCAGGAAGTTCGACCCCGACGGCGACTACATCCGCCGCTGGGTCCCCGAGCTGAAGGACCTGTCCGCCAAGGAGATCCACGAGCCGTCGGGGGTGGAGGGCTACCCCGCGCCGATCGTCGACCACAAGGCCGAGCGCCAGGAGGCGCTGTCGCGCTACGAGAAGGCCCGGCGCGGCTGACCGGCGACCCCTATCCTCGGGCCGTGCGACGTCACCGGCTGCCCGTGAACCTGCCCGACCCGCTGGCGCTCGCGCGCCGCGCCGCCGACGAGGTCTACTTCGTCGGGGCCCTGGCCCAGCGCGGCATCCTGCGCCCCCATCCGCCCATCCGCCTGGCCCGCATGGGTCTCGGGCTGGTCACCCACGGCAGCGTCGCGGGCCTGCTCAACGCCGCCGCCCTCGCCTACGGCGACCGGGTCGCGATCAGTGACGAGCTCGGCACCATCACCTACGCCGAGCTCGACGCCCACGCCAACGCGATCGCCAACGGCTGGATCGCGCGCGGGCTGAGGGCGGGCGACGGCGTGGCGATCCTGTGCCGCAACCACCGGCACTTCGTCGAGGCGTTCTTCGCCGGCGGCAAGGTCGGCGCCAAGGTCATCCTCCTCAACACCGACTTCGCCGCCCCGCAGCTGCGCGAGGTCGCCGAGCGCGAGGGCACCGACCTGCTGGTCCACGACGACGAGTACGCCGAGCTGCTCGCCGGCGTCGACGTGCGACTGGGCCGTTGGCGGGCGTGGGTCGAGGAGGGGACCGACGCCGGGGACGCCGCGGGCACGCTGGCCTCCCTGGTCGCGCGGAGCTCGAGGAAGGCCCCGCCCCGGCCGTCGGCAGAGCTCAAGGTCACGATCCTCACCAGCGGCACGACCGGCACCCCCAAGGGCGCGAACCGCCCGACCCCCAAGAGCCTGGGCCCGATCGGCGGCCTGCTCGGCAAGGTGCCCTTCCACTCGGGGCAGACGATGGTCGTCGCGGCGCCGGTGTTCCACTCCCTCGGCTTCGCCACGATGATGCTCGGCATCGCGCTCGGGGACACCGTGGTGCTGCGGCGCCGGTTCTCCCCCGCCACCTGCCTGGCCGACGTCGCCGAGCACCGCGCGGACAACCTGGTCGTCGTACCCGTGATGCTGGCGCGGATGCTCGACCAGGACGACGAGTCGGGCTCGCGGACCGACCTGTCCTCGCTGTCGGTCGTGCTCTGCGGCGGATCGCAGCTGGGCGCCCCGCTCGCCGAGCGCGCGCTGCGACGGATCGGGCCCGTGGTCTACAACCTCTACGGCTCGACCGAGGTCGCGGTCGCCACCGTCGCGTCGCCCGAGGACCTTGCGCTCGACCCCGGCACCGTCGGGCGCGTGCTGCGCGGGTCGATGGTCAAGCTGGTCGACGACCAGGGCCGCGAGGTGCCGCGCGGCGAGACCGGCCGGATCTTCGTCGGCAACTCGATCCAGTTCGAGGGCTACACCGGCGGCGGCACCAAGGAGCTCGTCGACGGGCTGATGTCGTCCGGCGACGTGGGCCACTTCGACCAGCACGGCCTGCTCCACGTCGACGGCCGCGACGACGACATGATCGTCAGCGGCGGGGAGAACGTCTTCCCCAAGGAGGTCGAGGAGCTCTTCGAGCGCCACCCGGCCGTCGTCGAGTGCGCGGTGATCGGGGTGCCCGACGAGCAGTTCGGCCAGCGCCTCAAGGCCTTCGTCGTCCTGCACGAGGGCGCCTCGCTGGACGAGGAGGAGGCGCGCGACTACGTGCGCCAGAACCTCGCCCGCTACAAGGTGCCCCGCGAGGTCGTCGTGCTCGACGAGCTGCCCCGCAACCCGACCGGCAAGGTGCTCAAGCGCGAGCTGCGCTGACCCACCAGCTGTGGATCGGAGTCACCGCCGCTCAGCGGGCGTCGTCACTCCGATCTGCACGACCGAGGTCAGGCGGTGGCGGCGACCGGAGCGGTGCTGGCGACCACGAAGTCGTGCACCATCTCGGCGACGAGCCCCGGCACCTCGACCTGGGGGCAGTGGCCAACGCCCTGGAGCGTGGTCACCTTGGCGTGCGGCAGCCGGTCGGTGAAGTACGGCGCGTAGCGCCGCGGCGGGATGACCACGTCCTTGTCGGCGAACACCAGGTGCACGGGCACCGGGATGGTCTCGATGCCCGGAGCGGGGATCGAGCGGGCGCACGCCAGGAGCACCCGGACGGGATGGGTCGCGCCCAGGGCGGTGCGGATCACGTGGCGGGCGTCGGCCGGCACGATCTGCCGCGGGTCGTGGGCGACGGCGCGCAGACCGAGCGAGGCGACGGCCGGCAGCAGCGGCAGCACGTTGGTCAGGCGCGCGGGCCGCCGTCCGGCCGCGGCGACCAGGAACGAGGCGACCATGGCCGCGTCGCGCAGGGTCAGCGAGTCGTAGCCCCCGGCCGGCGCGATCGCGGTGACCGACCGGGCACGACCACGACGGCCGAGCTCGAGCGCGGCCCAGCCGCCGAGCGAGTTGCCCACCACGTGGGCGGTGTCCCAGCCGTGCCGGTCCATCTCGGCCTCGAGGTGGTCGACCAGGTCGTCGAACCTCGCCGTCAGCGACACCCCCGGCCCGCCGTAGTGGCCCGGCATCGAGACCGCCAGCACGTCGTACTGCGGGAGACGTTCGGCCACGGGCCGCCACGAGTGGTGCGACAGCATGAAGGGGTGGATGAGGAGCAGTGGCTCACCGTGACCGGTGCGGCGGCTTCCCGAGGGGCGGTAGCGGCGCGTGAACAGCGCTCGTCGTGCCATGGCCCCATGGTGACCCACACCACACCGAATCAAACGGACCACCGGTCGCTGTGTGTGTCGCGACCGTCTCAGATGTGGTCGTCCGGGCCGTCGAAATGTCGTTGTCCGGCCTTGCCGGGCCGACCTATCGTGGTCGCACACGAGGAAGGAGGTGGTCCAGAGAATGAGTTCTTATCGGACACGTGAGGTGGCTGCCCGCTAGCAGCGCACCGACCAGCCGGCTCGACCGCGCGTCGGCCGCGCGGCTGGTGAATCCAACGGCAGCCACCCGACCCGCAGGCGCCCCGACAAGTCCGACCGGGGGAAGACCAACGCCTGCGGGTCGTCCAATTCTCCGCTCGTACGCCGGACGTGTGGCGCTAAGCGACCGCTAACCCACCTCCCGAACTCTCCTCTCACCGGGCCCGCCGGGCCCCGACGAGAGGAACTCGCCCATGACCACCGCACTGACCCGCCGGGCCCGCCGGGCCCGCCCGGCCCGCCCGGCCCACGTCGTCGCGCTCGCGATCCTCGCCCTCGCCCTCGCGATCCTCACGGCCCTGCTCCCCGCGCGGGCCGACGCTGCCTACCTGTCCGCCTCGTCGGGCCGGCTGGGCAGCATCAGCCTCCAGGGTCCCCGCCTCGCCGCCTCGGACCTCGCGAGGCAGATGGCCAACGGCTACTACTCCTACTCCAAGCACTTCACGGCCGGGGGGCTCTCCGTGGCCCCGAGCCCCTCCTCGAGCGGCTGGCAGACGGTCACCGTGCGGTCGATGGTGCAGCGCTGGGACTACTCACGCTGGACCACGATCGCGGCGCGTGAGGTCAGCCGCTACGCCGGGGGCAGCCAGTGGGCCGGGTTCCCTGAGTGGACCTGGAGCCCTCCGACCTACCTCGAGCGCCGCGAGCTCTACCGGGTCATGCAGCTGGTGACGTGGACCGACTACTCGACCGGCCGTCTGCTCGCCTACACCGTCGTGGTGCCGAGCACCACCGCCGACAACGCGTGCAGGACCCGCTGGGTCGGCTGCACGTCGTACACCGACAGCGTGCGGTTCTGACCCCTCGGTCGCCTGGGCGGCAGACCGCTCAGGCGACCGCTGCGGCGAACTGCGACTGGTAGAGCCGGTCGTAGGCGCCCTTGGCGGCGAGCAGCTGCTCGTGGGTGCCCTGCTCAACGATGCGCCCGTCCTCCATCACCAGGATGAGGTCGGCGTCGCGGATCGTGGAGAGCCGGTGGGCGATCACGAACGAGGTGCGGTCCTGGCGCAGGGACGCCATCGCGTGCTGGACCAGGAGCTCGGTGCGGGTGTCGACCGAGGAGGTCGCCTCGTCGAGGATCAGCAGCGCCGGGTCGGCCAGGAACGCCCGGGCGATCGTGAGCAGCTGCTTCTCGCCGGCCGAGAGGTTGGTGCCCTCCTCGTCGAGGACCGTGTCGTAGCCGTCGGGCAGCGAGTGCACGAACCGGTCGACGAACGTCGCCCGCGCCGCCTCGAGGATCTCCTCCTCGGTGGCTCCGGGGCGGCCGTAGGCGATGTTGTCCCGGATCGTGCCGCCGAACAGCCAGGTGTCCTGCAGGACCATCCCGATGCGGCTGCGCAGCTCGGACCGCGGCAGGCTCGCGACGTCGACGCCGTCGAGAGTGATGCGGCCGCCCTGCACCTCGTAGAAACGCATGACCAGGTTGACCAGCGTCGTCTTGCCCGCACCGGTCGGCCCCACGATCGCGACCGTCTCGCCCGGGCGCGCCACCAGCGACAGGTCGTCGATGAGGGGGTGCTCCGGGTCGTAGGAGAAGGCGACGTGCTCGAACCGCACCTCGCCGCGCCCGCCGACCGGTAGGGACGACGGGTCCGCCCGGTCGGGCACCTGCTCCTCGGCGTCGAGCAGCTCGAAGACGCGTTCGGCCGAGGCGACGCCGGACTGCAGCAGGTTGGCCATGGACGCGATCTGGGTGAGCGGCTGGCCGAACTGGCGGGTGTACTGGATGAACGCCTGGGCGTCGCCGAGGCTGATGGAGCCGCCGGCCACCTTGAGACCACCGATCACCGCGACCACGACGTAGTTGAGGTTGCCGACGAACATCAGGATCGGCATCACCAGCCCGCTGACGAACTGCGCCCGGAAGGAGGCGTCGTAGAGCGTGGCGTTGTGCTCGTCGAACTCGCGCAGCACCTCGTCGCGGCGACCGAAGACCTTGACCAGCGCGTGGCCCGAGAACGACTCCTCGATGTGGGAGTTGAGGCGTCCGGTGGTGCGCCACTGGCTGATGAACTGGTCCTTGGACCGCTTCATCACCTGGGAGGTCGCCACCACCGACACGGGCACGGAGACGAGCGCGACCAGGGCCAGGGTCGGTGAGATCCAGAACATCATCGAGAGCACCGCCACGAGCATGAGCAGCGAGCTGAGCAGCTGGCTCATCGTCTGCTGGAGGCTCTGGGCGAGGTTGTCGATGTCGTTGGTGACCCGGCTCAGGAGCTCGCCGCGGGGCTGGCGGTCGAAGTACTCCAGCGGGAGCCGGTGCACCTTGTCCTCGACGTCGCTGCGCAGACGGTAGATCGTGCGCTGGACGACCTCGTTGATCAGGTAGCCCTGCGCGAACGCCACCAGCGCGTAGAGCACGTAGAGGCCCACGACGAGCAGCAGGACCTCGCGGACGGCAGCGAAGTCGACGCCCTGCCCGGGCACGAGGTGCTGCATGCCGGAGAGGAGGTCGGCCTGCTGCTCGTCCCCCTGCCTGCGCAGCCCCTCGACGACCTGGTCCTGGGTCGCGCCCGCAGGGAGCCTCCGACCGACGACGCCCTCGAAGATCAGGTCGGTGGCCCGGCCCAGGATCTTGGGGCCGAGGGCGTTGAGCGTCGCTGCGCCCGCGGCCAGCACCACCACCAGCACCACGAGCGCGCGCTCGGGCCGCATGAGCCCCAGGACGCGACGGGCGGACGGCTTGAAGTCGTGCGCCTTCTGGCCCACCATGCCGCCGCCCGGGCGGCCGGGCATCGGGCCGCCGACGGCACGCTCGGTGACCTTGAGCGTTTTCTTGTCAGTCTGAGGAGAAGTGTGTTCCTTGGTCACGCCGCCTCCTCCGCGCTCGCCTGGGAGGCGACGATCTCCTGGTAGGTCTCGCAGGTCTCGAGCAGCTCGTCGTGGCGCCCGCGCCCGACCACCTCGCCGTCGTCGAGCACCACGATCTCGTCGGCCTCGCGGATGCTCGAGACCCGCTGCGCCACGACGACGACCGTGGCGTCCGCGGCCAGGGGCCGAAGGGCCGCTCTGAGCCTCGCCTCCGTCCCCACGTCGAGGGCCGAGAAGCAGTCGTCGAAGAGGTAGATCGAGGGCCGGCCGACCAGTGCTCGCGCGATCGCCAGGCGCTGCCGCTGGCCGCCGGACACGTTGGTCCCGCCCTGCGCGACCGCCGCGTCGAGCCCACCCATCCGCTCGACGAAGTCGTCGGCCTGGGCGATGCGCAGCGCCTCCCAGACCTCCTCGTCGGTGGCGTCCTGCTTGCCGTGCCGGATGTTGCTGCCCACCGTGCCGGAGAACAGGAACGCCTTCTGGGGGACGAGGCCCACCGTGCGCCAGAGCACCTCGGGCGCGAGCCGGCGTACGTCGACGCCGTCGACCCGCACCGCGCCGGCGGTCACGTCGAAGAGACGGGGGACGAGGTTGACCAGCGTCGACTTGCCCGCACCGGTGGAGCCGATCACGGCGACCGTGCGGCCCGGCCTGGCGGTCAGTGAGACGTCGCGGAGGACGGGCACCTCGGCGCCGGGGTAGGAGAACGAGACGTGGTCGAGCTCGAGCACGCCCTCGCCGGCCACGGCCAACGGCTCGCCCGCGATCTCGGGCACGCTGGACTCGGTCTCGAGCACCTCGGTGATGCGGTCGGCGCAGACCGCCGAGCGGGGCACCATCATCAGCATGAAGGTCGCCATCATCACCGACATGAGGATCTGGGCGAGGTAGGACAGGAAGGCCGTCAGCTGGCCGACCTGGGTGGTGCCGGCGTCGACCCGGTGGCCGCCGAACCACAGCACCGCGACCATCGACAGGTTGAGGATCGTGAAGACGGTCGGGAACATCGCGGCGAACCAGCGCCCGGCGCGCATCGAGACGTCGGTGAGGTCCTGGTTGTCGCGGGCGAAACGCTCGCGCTCGTAGGGCTCGCGCACGAACGCGCGGACCACGCGGATGCCGGTGATCTGCTCGCGCAGCACCCGGTTGACCTGGTCGATCCGCTCCTGCATGGCCCGGAACGAGGGCACCATCCGGGAGGCGATGAAGCCCAGCGCCAGGATCAGCGTGGGCAGGAGCACGGCCACGATCCACGAGAGGCCGAGGTCCTCGCGCATCGCCATGAGGACGCCGCCGACGAGCATGATCGGGGCCGAGACGAACATGTTGAGCCCCATCACCACGAGCATCTGGACCTGCTGCACGTCGTTGGTGGTGCGGGTGATCAGCGACGGGGCGCCGAAGTGCTCGACCTCGCGGGTGGAGAACGACTCCACGCGGCGGAACAGCGCCGTGCGCAGGTCGCGTCCGACGCCCATGCCGGTGCGCGCACCGAACCAGACCGCCGACGCCGCGGCGACGATCGAGGCGAGCGAGATCAGCAGCATCCAGCCGCCGGTGCGGACGATGTAGCCGGTGTTTCCGGTCACCACGCCCTTGTCGATGATGTCGGCGTTGAGGCTCGGGAGGTAGAGCATGCCGACGACGTTGACCAGCTGGAGCAGCACGATCGCGGTGACCGCGGAGCGGTAGGGCGCGAGGAAGTCGCGGGCGAGACGGACGAGGTTCACAGGGCCTCCCGGGAGACTCGGTCGGGCGTCTTGAGGACGCCGTGGAGGACGGTGTCCACGATGTCGTCGGCGGTGAGGGGCTCGCCGCCCGAGAGCTCGGGGTGGGAGCCGGAGAAGGTGAGCATCCAGAGCAGTCGCCCCGCCTGGTGCGGGCTGACCCGCAGCTCCTGCGCGTCGTCGAGGAAGAGCCGGTCGATCGCCCCGTCGGCGGCGGTGCGCCAGGACCTGACCTCTTGCTGGCTGGGGCTGCACGACGCCGGGGCGCCGTGGTGCTTGCGCAGGTGCATCGCGGGCGGGCCCATCCACCCCATCGCGCGCATGACGCCGCCGACGCGGTGGAAGCGCTCGCGGTAGAGCTCGGTGAGCGCGAGCATCCGGTCGCGCAGCGACTGGTCGAGCGGGATCTGCCCGATCGCCTCGACCAGCGGGGACGGGTCGAGCGCGCTCAGCGCCGCCGCCTCGAGCAGGTCGTCCTTGGACGCGAAGGCCCGGAAGATCGTGCCCTCGGCGACGCCGGCCGCGTCGGCGATCTGACGGCTGGTGACCGACCGCCCGTGCTCCATCAGGAGCGGGAGCGTCGCCGCGACGAGTGCGCGGCGACGCTCCTCGGGGGGCATCGGGGTGGCGCGGGGTGACATGCCGCCCAGCGTAAGTGAGTGAGCGCTCACTCACAAGTAGGTCGTCCTCGGCGTTGGTTGAGGTGCGAGGCGCTAGCCGAGCCTCGAAACCTCAGGCGTCGACCGTGCCGAGCGCCCGCCGTACGCCGTCGACGTCCAGCCCGGCGACCGCGGCCCGTAGCGCCGGGTCGGGGTTGTCGAGCAGCGCGAGCAGCACCCGCTCGACGTCGAGCCGACCTGGCCCGCGGCGACCGCGACCGGGGCCGCGCTCCCCCCGCTCGGGCCGCCCCTCGAAGCGTCCCTCGATCCGCTCCTCGACGCGCTCCACGGCCAGCGAGCGCATCGTGTCGCGCAGGACGTCCTTGAGCGAGTCACGGAAGGGCCGGCCGAACGGGCCGCCGCCCCCGCGGGGGCCGCGACGCCCACGGCCGTGACCGTGACGGTGCGGGCCGGCGTACGGACCGCGGCCGCGACCGCGCCCCCGGCCGCGACGGTCCGGGCGACCGCCCCAGCCCTCGGCGAGGTCGCCGCCGAAGGTCGAGCGGACCGCCTCGCGCACGCGGTCGAGGTCGATGCCCAGGGCGCGGAGGGCCTCACGGTCCTCCTCGTAGGCCTGGGCCGGGCCGGAGTCGGGCGACTCGCCCGCCGGCTCCTCGGAGGCGGGTGCCTCGTCGAGCGCGGGGTGGTCGCGGTGGAAGGTGACGACCGCCTCGCGGCACCCCTCGAAGGAGAGGCCGTGCGCGAGCAGCAGGTCCGCGACGGAGCTGCGCCGGTCGGAGAGGAGACCGAGCAGCAGGTGCTCCGGTCCCAGGGTCGGGTGACCCAGGTCGCGGGCCTCCTCGGACGCTTGCATCAGGGCGATGCGGGTCGTGTTGTCGAGTCGGGAAAACATGGGTGCCTCCTGAAGGCAGGTCGGGGCCCGCGGGCGCGACACCGGGGTCCCGGGCGCGTCGTCAGTCGCGGGCGTGCTTCTGGTGGACGGCCTGACGGCTGACCTGCAGCACGTCGGCGATCGCCTGCCAGCTCATGCCCCGGGCCCGCGCGTTGCGGACCTGGATGTCCTCGAGCTGGTCGGCGAGTGCCCGGAGGGCGCGCACCGCGGCCAGACCCGTCTCCGGGTCTCCGCTCACGGCGTCGGCGGCGGCGTCGGAGAGTCCTCGGGCGTCGTCCATGCGTCAAGTAAACCTGACGTACTGCAGGTTGTCAACTTTTCCTGACACTGCTTTCTGCAGGTTGTGGTCGCTTCGCACGTGGCACAACGCCGGATGAAGCTCCGATCTACTACCCGGGACCGGAGGGACGGCGCGCTCAGGGAGCCAGGCGGTAGCGCTCCCAGGAGCCGTCGTCGCACTTCTCGAAGACCACCCGGTCGTGCAGGCGCCCCTTGCGGCCCTGCCAGAACTCGAAGTACGTCGGGGCGACGCGGTAGCCGCCCCACTGCGGCGGCCGCGGGACGTCCTGGCCGTCGTACTGCTCCTCGAGGGCGGCGAGCCGCTGGTCCAGCGCCTCGCGTGACGCCACCCGCTGCGACTGCGGGGAGGCGACGGCGCCGAGCTGGGAGGGGCGGGGACGGGAGGCGAAGTACTCGTCGCTCTCCCCCGCGTCGACCACCGAGGCCGTGCCCTCGATGCGCACCTGGCGCTGCAGGGGGTGCCAGGGGAAGAGCAGTGCGCAGTCGGGGTGCTCCCCCAGCTCCTGGCCCTTGCGGGACTGCTGGTTGGTGTAGAACACCAGCCCCCGCTCGTCGAACCCCTTGCACAGCACCATGCGCGAGGACGGTCGCCCGTCGTCGCCGACGGTGCTCACCACCATCGCGGTGGGGTCGTAGAGGTCGGCCTCGATCGCGTCGTCCATCCACCGCCGCAGCAGCGCGAACGGGTCGTCGCCGGCCTCCTCCTCGGACAGCCCGGCCAGCGAGTAGTCCTCGCGCACGGCCCGGAGGTCCGCGGACCGGTGGGTGCCGGCGGCGGGCAGGTCGTCGGGGCTCAGGTCCTCGGAGGCGTCGGCCATGTCGCCGAATGTAGTCGTGGGGCAGAATGCCCAGCGTCACGCAAACTGCCAAGGAGGCGGAATGACCGAGGTACACCACGGGCTCGAGGGCGTCGTCGCGTTCGAGACCCAGATCGCAGAGCCCGACAAGGAGGGCTCCGCGCTCCGCTACCGCGGTGTCGACATCGAGGAGATCGTCGGCCGCATCCCGTTCGAGAAGGTCTGGGGCCTGCTCATCGACGGGAAGTTCGAGCCCGGTCTCCCGCCCGCCGAGCCCTACACGCTGCCCATCCACACCGGCGACGTCCGGGCCGACGTGCAGTCCGCGGTCGCGATGCTCGCGCCGATGCTGGGCATGGGCCAGACCTACGACATCTCCGACGAGCAGGCGCGCACCGACCTGGCCCGCGTCGCCGTCATGGTCCTGTCGTACGCCGCCCAGGCCGCCCGCGGGCTCGGCAAGCCGATCGTCCCGCAGGCCGAGGTCGACAAGGGCTCGACGCTGGCCGAGAAGTTCCTGACCCGGTGGAAGGGCGAGGCGGACCCCAAGCACGTCAAGGCGATCGACGCCTACTGGAGCAGCGCGGCCGAGCACGGCATGAACGCCTCCACCTTCACCGCCCGCGTGATCACCTCGACCGGCGCCGACGTCGCGGCCGCGTTCTCCGGTGCGATCGGCGCGATGAGCGGCCCGCTGCACGGCGGCGCGCCCTCGCGCGTGCTCGGCATGATCGAGGACGTCGAGAAGTCCGGCGACGCCGACGCCTACGTCAAGAAGCTGCTCGACGACGGCGAGCGCCTGATGGGCTTCGGTCACCGCGTCTACCGCGCCGAGGACCCGCGCGCCCGCGTGCTCCGTCGTACGGCGAAGGAGCTGGGTGCGCCCCGCTACGAGGTGGCCGAGCGGCTCGAGCAGGCCGCGCTCAAGGAGCTGCGCGAGCGCCGCCCCGACCGTGTGCTGGAGACCAACGTGGAGTTCTGGGCGGCCATCGTCCTCGACTTCGCCGAGGTGCCGGCCAACATGTTCACCTCGATGTTCACCTGTGCGCGCACGGGTGGCTGGTCGGCCCACATCCTCGAGCAGAAGACCACCGGGCGCCTGATCCGGCCCTCCGCGATCTACACCGGCCCGAGCACACGGCCGGCCAGCGAGATCGAGGGCTGGAACGAGGCCTGGGGCGACACGTCCGCGGCCGACGAGCTCGTGGGTGGCGCCGACGAGTGAGCTCGCGGGTCGGCTGAGCCCTGGACCAGAGGTCGGGCCCGAGGGAGCTGAGGTGGACGTGCAGCAGCACGACGTGGTGATCGTGGGCGGCGGCAACGCCGGGATCTCGCTGGCGGCGCGCCTGCTGCGCAACGGCGCCCGGGACGTGGCGGTCGTCGAGCCGAACCAGGTGCACCGCTACCGCCCGCTGCTCAACTACGTCGGCGCGGGTGAGGCGTCCATGGCGTCGCTCGAGCGCCCGATGGCCGACGTGGTGCCCGAGGGTGCGGTCTGGGTCCGTGACCGGGTCACCTCCGTCGACCCGGCGACCTCGACGCTCACGACCGGGTCGGGGCTCGCGATCGGCTGGCACTCGCTGGTGCTCTGCACCGGTCTGGAGGAGGACTGGGACGCGACGCCCGGGCTCGAGGCGGCCTACGCCTCGGGCTGGGCGGCTTCCACCTTCGTCATCCCCTCGGCCGGCCGCGTCTGGGGGCACCTGTCCGCGCGGCGTGCCGGCTCGGTGCTGTTCACCGTGCCTCCCGAGCCGGCTCCCTGTGGGGTGACCGGGCTCAAGCCCCTGTTGATGGCCTGCGACCACTGGCGGCGGGAGGGTCACCTGGGCTCGCTCGACGTGCGCCTCGTCCTCCCTGGGCAGACGGCGACCGGCCACGAGGGGGCGGACCAGGCGCTCGAGCGCGCCTTCGCGTCGTACGGCGTGGAGGTGCTGCGCGAGTCCCGGGTGACGGGGCTCGACGACGAGCACCGCAGCGTCGCCGTCGCCTCGCCGGGCGGCGACCGGGTGCTCGAGGTGGACTTCGCCCACGTGGTGCCGCACTACCGCGCGTCGCGGTGGGTGGCCGACAGCGGCCTGGCGAGCGCCGAGACCGGCCTCGTCGACGTCGACCCGGAGACGCTGCGGCACCGCCGCCACCCCGAGGTCTGGGCGATCGGCGACGGCGCCGACCTCGGCACCCGCCCGTCCGGCGGGGCGCTCCGCCCGCAGGTCGACGTGCTGGCCCACAACCTCGCCGCCGCGCGGGCGGGCACCGCGCTCCGGGCGTACGACGGCTACACCGTCATGCCGGTGACGACCGGCCGGCGCAGGCTGCTGCTCGTCGAGGTCGACCGGGACGGTCGGCCGGCACCGAGCACGCCCTTCCCCGACCTGACCCGACCGAGGCGATCGACCTGGCTGTTCGACCGCTACGGCCTCCCCCGCGTCTACTTCCACCGCATCCTGCGCGGCAAGGTCTGATCAGCCCAGGGTGTCGCGCAGGGCGTCGAGCCCGGAGTGCTCGGGGGTCCACCCGAGCTCCGTGCGCGCCTTGGTGGTGTCCATCACCATCGGCTGCGCGAGCGCCTCGACCCAGCCGGTCACCGACGGCAGGCCGGGGACGCGCGACAGCGCGCGGGCCGCGGCGTGCAGCGGCCGGCCCGGGAGCGGGATCGGCCGGGCGCCGACCTCGCGCGCGATCTGCACGCTGCTGACCACGTCGTCGGCGGCGATGTTGTAGGCCCCGGGCGGGCCGGCCGCGACGACGCACTGCAGGAGGGCCCGGCCGACGTCGGACTCGTGGATGAACTGGATGGGCACGTCCGCGACCACCACCGGCACCCGGACCGGCAGGCGCTTCCACCCACCGGCCATCGCCTTGGCCAGGGCACCGAGGGGCGCGGGCAGGACGACCTTGGCGCCGACCGCGTGCGGGCCCAGGACGATCGGGGGTCGCAGCAGGTAGACGTCGATCTCCGGGTGCTGCGCCGCCTCCTCCCCCAGCCGGCGCTCGAGCTCGGCCTTCTCCTGGGCGTAGAAGAGCCGGTCGGCGGGACGGGTCGGCCAGTCCTCGGTGATGCCGACCGGGGTGTCGGGGTGGAAGCCGTAGGCGGCGATCGACGAGGAGTAGACGAACCGCTTCACGCCGGCCTCGGCCGCGGCGCGGAAGGCGTTGACCGTGCCCTCGACGTTGATCGCCTGCGTCGTCTCCTTGGACCCGCCGACGATGAGGAAGGCCAGGTGCACCACGGCGTCCGCGCCGGCGAAGGCCTCGGCCAGCGCGTCGGGGTCGCGCACGTCGCCCTGGCGGTAGACCATCTTCGACCACCCGTGCTCACCGGGGTCGAAGGGCCGGCGAGCGATGCCGACGACCTTGCCGACGCGCTCGTCGTCCTGCAGGAGGGGCATGAGCCCGAAGCCGAACGTGCCGGTGGGTCCGGTGACGGCGACGGTCAGGGGTGCAGGAGAAGGTGCCTCGGTCATGGCGGGGTCCTACCCCCGTTAGCCTGCGCCCATGTCCCCGGCCCAGGTGCCCGACCACCGACCGGGCACGGCGCTCGTGCGCCGGCCCGGCCCCCGCTTCGACGACGGGCTCACCACCCACATCGACCGCGTGCCGGTCGACCCCGACCTGGCAGCGCGGCAGTGGGCCGACTACGTCGCCGCGTTCCGGGCCGGCGGCTGGGCCACGGTCGAGGTCGAGCCCGCCGACGACCTGCCCGACGCGCCGTTCGTCGAGGACACGGTCGTGGTGGTCGACGACCTCGCGGTCGTCGCGCGACCCGGTGCGCGCGAGCGCCTGGCCGAGACCACCGGGACCGAGCGCGCCCTGGCGGGGCTCGGGTTCCGCATCGAGCGGATCACCGCGCCCGCCACGCTCGACGGTGGCGACGTGCTCAAGCTCGGGTCGTCGTGGTTCGTGGGGGTGGGCGGTCGCACCAGCCACGAAGGAGCCCGTCAGCTGGCCGACCTCGTCGCCCCTCTGGACATCCGCGTCGTCCCGGTGCGCACGTCCCGCGCGCTGCACCTCAAGACCACGGTCACCGCGCTGCCCGACGGGACGCTGCTCGGCTACGTGCCGCTGCTCGACGAGCCGGACGCGTTCCCGAACCTCACGCCGGTGCCCGAGCGCAACGGCTGGCGCGTGGTGCTGCTCGGCGACGACCGGCTGCTGGTCTCGACCAGCGCGCCGCGGACCTCCCAGATGCTGGTGGACCGGGGCTACGAGCTGGTCGCGGTCGACATCTCCGAGCTGGAGAAGCGCGAGTCGAGCGTGACCTGCCTGTCGGTGCGGCTGCGCGGGCTCACCCTGGGCACCGAGGACGCATGCTGCTGACCTTCGGCCACGGGACCGCCACGCCGGACGACCTGGTCGCCCTGCTGAGCGACGCGGGCGTGGGGCGGGTCGTCGACGTGCGCCGCTTCCCCGGCAGCCGGCGACAGCCGGACCTCGCACGCGAGGCGATGGAGGTCTGGCTGCCCGCGGCCGGCATCGCCTACCGATGGGAGCCGCGGCTGGGCGGGCGGCGGAGGATCCCGGTCGCCGAGGACGACCGCGACCGGTGGTGGCGCGTGACGGCCTTCCGCGCGTACGCCGCCCACATGCGCACCGACGAGTTCCGCGAGGGTCTCGCCGCCGTGCTGCCCGCCGCCGACCCGCTGACCGCGGTGATGTGCAGCGAGTCGCTGTGGTGGCGGTGCCACCGGCGGCTGGTCGCCGACGCCGCGGTCCTCCTGCACGGCCTGCAGGTGGAGCACCTCGGGCACGACGGCAGGAGGACGGTCCACGTCCCACCCGAGTCCGCGACGGTCGTCGGGCAGGACCTCGTCTACCCCGCCGACGCCTCGGGCTGAGCCTGCACCCGTCGACGACCGCCGACGGCTCGGACCCCCGGGGTCCGGCCGTGGTCGACCTCGTGCTGGAGCGCGGCGTGGTCCACCGGGTGGTGGAAGCGGTGCCGGACCAGGTAGAGCACGGACCCGGCCGCGAGCAGTCCGGCGCCGACGAGCACCGGGACCCAGTCCAGGAAGAACAGCTGGCTCAGGGCCGTGACCAGGCCCAGCACCGGGAGCACCGGGCCACCCGGCAGCCGGACCCCGCCGCGGGGGTCGTGGCGCATCGCGGCGTAGGCCCCCACGTTGACCACCGCCATCGCCGCGATCGCCGCGACGTTGGCCAGCGAGACCACGCTGTCGGTGCTGCCGGTGAGCAGGAGCACGACGTAGAGCACGGCACCACCCAGGACGCTCACCGCCGGGTGCCCGTGCCACATCCGGCCCAGGACGGTGGGCACGTCCTTGCGGACGGCCAGGCGCACCATGATCTCCGAGGAGCCGAGGATGTTGGCGTTGGCGGCCGACAGCGTCGAGACCAGCGCCGCGACCGGGATCAGCACCCCGCCCCAGGAGCCCATCAGGTTCTCCGCGGCCTGGCCGACCGACGCCTCGTCGTACGTCGTGATGCCGCCGGCCAGCAGGGCGACCACCACGCCGAGGTAGACGACCACCACGATGGCCATGCTGAGCACGATCGCCCGCGGGATGGTCCGGCGCGCGTCACGCACCTCGGGCGCCATGCTGCACACGACGTTGAACCCCAGGTAGGCCACGAACAGCAGCCCGCTGGTCGTCACCACCGACGACGCCCCGTGCGGCGCGAACGGCGTGAAACTCGCCCGGTCGAGGTGGATGAACGCGAAGACGATGAGGAGGGCCAGGATCCCGACCTTGAGCGCGACCAGCGCGGTCTCGGCTCGCCCGATCAGGTCGGCAGGGCCGAGGTTGAGCAGGGTCAGGACCACCGCGCCCGCGACCGCCCACACCAGGGCCGGGACCCCGTCGACGAAGAAGTCGTGGACGTAGGCGCCGAAGGCGCCCAGCACGAACGCCACCCCGATGACGCCGCCGACGTAGAAGGCCCACAGGGCGAAGAACCGCCAGTAGCCGCCGAGCGCGCGGCCGACGTAGGCGTAGCCCGACTCCCCCTGGCCCGCCCGGCTGGCCACCACGGTGAACGACAGCGCGGACAGGAGCACGAGGACCCCGGCGAGGACGAAGGAGGCCAGGGCCGCCGGACCGGCGCGCTCGACCGCGAGGCCCGAGAGCACGAAGACCCCGGCGCCCACCATCGTGCCGACGGCGAAGGCCACGCAGGACCAGAGGCCGATGCCGCCGTCGGGACGGGTGGTGGCGGAGGTGGTGGACGAGGCAGTGGAGATCGATGCGCTCACGCAAACATCTCTTCCCGCCGACGTCCGGTCGCATGCCTGCCCCAAGGTGTGACGTCCTCCGGGTCAAGCAGGCAGGCCGACCCGGCGGAGGTTGATGAACGCTTCGCCCCCGTCGCGAGCGCTCAGGTGGCCGCGCGCCAGCGCGCGTCCGAGGCACTCCCCGCAGGGAGCGGTGCGGAAGCCCTCCGACGGGGTCGCGGGGAGGCGGGGCCGCGCGCACAGCGCGTGCCCCTCGTCCCCGTCGAACAGGTGCACCGAGGCATCACCGAGCGCCTTGCCGGTGGCCAGTCCGAGCGTTCGCGACCTCATCACGGAAGTAAAGTGTGACGGCAGCGGTGTGCGTTTCCCCCACTGTCGCCCGAGATGGGGAGGTTCGTCCCGACGACCCGGGCCTTCCGCCCTCGTCGTGAAGGGTGAATGTGGCAGGTCGCGCCAGGCAGGCAGGCAGGCAGGCGGGTCGGGATCGTCTAGGCCCCCGGGCGGCAGACCCGGCAGGGGTGCAGGTCCGCCCCGTCGGCACCGGCCGGCGCGACGTCGTCGCGGCCGGCGACCAGGGCGCAGTCCGCACGGTGGACCGTCGCGCCACCCCCGGCCACGACGAGGACCGAGCCCGGCTCACGCACCGGACCCGGGGCCGACACCACGTCGGCCAGCACCAGCAGCGTGTCGGCGAGCCGCTTGGCGCTCTCGCGCTGGTCGGCGGCGATGCGCGCGAGCCAGGCCCCGAAGTACAGGAAGCCTCCGCAGAACGTGAGGCCGAGCCCGAAGAGGCCACCGGAGACGAGGTAGGACAGCTGGTCGTACTGGTAGGGCGTGTTGGACGCGCCGTACCACCCCAGGATGATCACCACCAGCCCGAGCGGCAGCATCACCGCTCCGCCGACGAACAGCACCAGCTGGAGGGTGGCCGCGCCGTTGCCGCGCAGCGGCGCGATGCCGGACCCGCTGCGGGTGCCGACCTTGGGCAGGGTGAGGCGGGTCTCGGGAGCGGTCGTCGTCATGTCAGGCCTTTCGGAGGTCGGGTACGCCGGAGTCGAGTCCGTGGGGGCAGGCGGCACCGGCGCCGAGCACCACGCCACCCACCTTCTGCAGCCACCAGCCGGCACCGCCGGCGACCGCGACCCCGAGCAGGAGGAGCATCCCGGGCACGCTCCCGAGCGGCGGCAGGCCCGAGGCGACCGGCTCCAGGGCCGCGCTGGTCGTGGGCACGACCTCCTGCGTCTGGCCGCCGGCGAGGGGCGCGGGTACTGCGGCCGGGGCTCCTCCCCCCGTCACGCCACCACCGGGTGATCCCCCGCTGAGCGCGGGAGCGCCGCCGCCGCTCCCGGCCTTGACCGGGGCGCCGGTCGAGGGCAGGTCGACCTGGATGGCGGGCGACGCGGCGGCGTCGGTGAGGACGTCGCCGAGCACGAGGACCAGGCGCGGCCGCGCCTGCGTCGGCGCGCCGAGCAGGCCCTTGAGGGGGCCGAGCTGGTCGGGGAGCTGCGAGACCACCTGCCCGAGCGGACCGTCCAGCGGCGAGGTGTCGACCCGGTCGCGCAGCTTGGCGAGGTCGATCGAGACCTGGATGCCGCGCACCTCCTGGGCGTCGCGCCCCTTGCTGGTGGTCACGGTCGGCAGCGAGACCGCGATGCCGAGCTCGGCGAGCGCCTTGTCGGGCTCCTCGCCCAGCGACGGCAGGTCACCGCCCTGGGGACCGACGACCAGGCCCTTCTCGGTGAGGGTCACCGGCGTGCCCGCGACCTCCAGCCCGGAGATCGCCACCGTCCGCCGGCTCGTGGAGCGCTCGACGTTGCTGGAGGTGCGGCCGGTCAGCCGCAGCTGGTCGGCGGTGATGACGCCTCCCAGGATCGACAGGTCGACCAGGCGGGCGGTGCCGACCGAGGTGATCGTGTCGGTGGCGTAGGAGGACCGGCTCACGCTGGTCGCCGAGCCCACCTGCACCAGCGCGGAGAGGGCGCCGAGGCCACCGTCGTTCGGGGGGTCGCCCGCGGCCCTGGCCTTCGGGCTCGGCGCGCCCGGCACCCCCGGGAGCCCGGTCGGCAGGCCCGGCCCCGGGGAAGGCGAGGAGGACGGCTGGTCACCCTCCTCCGCCACGTCGCCGGTGGTGGAGAAGCCGGCCTTGGCGACCGTCGCGGTGCCGTCGGAGCTCGTACGCATGACCGTGCCCGGGAACGGCTCGTCCTTGTCCTTGGCCGCGCCGCCGGGATAGGTGGAGTTGACCTGGAACGGGTAGCCCTGCTCCCCGACCTGGGGCGGCAGCTGCAGCTGGTCGGCGATCGTCTTGAACCCGTCGCCGACCGCCGCGCCCGGCCAGAGGTACGACGCGCGCCCCTGTCCCTGCGGGCCGCTCGTCCCGCTGGAGCGCGTGTAGGCGAGGTTGACCTCCCCCTGCGGCTCGGTCGGCAGCGGGATGGTCCGTTCGTAGACCTCGACGCGCAGCGGCGTAGCCGTCGCGCTGGTGACGAAGCCACCGAGCTCCTGCCCGGCCGTCGCCGGCGCCGTGGCCACGACGGGCACCGCCAGCGCGGCGACCCCGGCCCCCAGTCCGCTCACGAGCAACCGCCTCATGCGGCACCTCCCAGCATCACGTCGGCCATCTGCCGGCCGATCTCGTCGGGCTCACCTGTGGCCACGATGCGGCCCCCGCTCATCACCGCGGCGTGGTCCGAGACCGCCAGCGCCGTGCGGGCGAACTGCTCGACCACGAGGATCGAGACCCCGGACTCCGCGATCTGCGCGACGGTCCGGTAGAGCTCCTCGACGATCAGCGGCGCGAGTCCCATCGACAGCTCGTCGAGCAGCAGCAGGGCGGGGTCGCTGGCCAGCGCCCGCGCCATCGCGAGCATCTGCTGCTCGCCCCCGGACAGCGTGCCGGCCAGCTGGTCCTGCCGCTGGTGCAGCCGGGGGAAGTAGGTGTAGGCGGTGTCGTAGACCTGGGCCGCCGGGACCCCCGCGTAGGAGACCAGGCGCAGGTTCTCCGCGACGGTGAGGTTGGGGAACACGCTGCGGCCCTCGGGGACCGTCGTGAGCCCGAGCCGGGCGAGCTCGTCGGGACCGGCGCCCTTCACGTGCACGCCCGCCATGTGGATCTCGCCGGACGTCGGCCTCATCTGTCCGCTGATCACCTTGATCAGCGTCGACTTGCCCGCGCCGTTGGGCCCGAGCAGCGCCACGACGGCGCCCTTGGGCACCCGCAGGTCGACGCCGCGCAGGACCTCGATCCGGCCGTAGGCGGCGTGGAGGTCGACGACCTCGAGGATGGGGATCACGCCACGACCTCCTCGGAGTAGCCGAGGTAGGCCTCCTGGACCGTGCGGTCCTGCCGGATCGCGGCGGGCGTCCCGGAGGCGATGATCCGGCCGAAGTCGAGCACGTGGAGCTCCTGGCAGACGGCCATCACCAGGTCCATGTCGTGCTCGACCATGAGGATCGCGACCCCGGAGGCGGCCAGCTCCTGCAGCAGGGACCCGAAGTCGTCGGTCTCGGCCTCGTCGAGGCCGGAGGACGGCTCGTCGAGCAGCAGCAGCCTGGGCTCGCAGGCCAGCGCCCTGGCCAGCTCCAGCAGGCGCGCGGTGCCGGTCGGCACGGAGTCCGCGCGCTCCTCGGCGTACGACGCGATGCCGACCCGCTCGAGCAGCGCGTCGGCGTCCTTGCGGCCGTTCGTGAACAGCCCGCGCAGCCCGCGGTTGATGTCGAGGGCGACCATGACGTTGTCCCGCACCGACAGGGACCCGAAGGCCTCGAGGCGCTGGAAGGTGCGGCCCATCCCCCGTCGCGCGCGGCCGTCGACGCTGAGCGAGGTGACGTCCTGGTCCCGGAAGCGCACCCGCCCCTTGGTCGGCCGCTGGAGGCCGGAGATGACGTTGAAGCACGTCGTCTTGCCCGCCCCGTTGGGTCCGATCAGCCCGGTGATCGTGGCCGGCTCGACGGAGAAGGTGGCGTCGTCGACCGCGGTCACCCCACCGAACTGGACCACCACGTGCTCAACCTGCAACAGCGACATCGTCGGTCACCCCCTGTCGGTCGGAGCCCGGCCGGACGCGGGACAGCCCCGGCGCGAGGAGCGCGGGGACCCGCGCGGCGACGTACGGCTCGAGCCGTCTGCCCAACGTGAACAGGCGGTTGGCCAGACCGTTGGGGTCGCGGCCCAGCACGACCGCGCCTCCGCCGACGACCACGAAGGCGAGGCCCGCGACCGCCGGGTTGGCCGACTGCGCGACCGGCAGGTACATCAGCAGCACACCGCCCATGGCCGCCCCGGTGACCGAGGTGACCCCGCAGACGACCGCGATCAGCAGCAGCAGGAGGCTGGCGAAGAACTGGAAGTCGGCGGCGCCGAAGGTGCCGCGCAGCCCGGCGAACAGCGCGCCCGCCATGCCGGAGATGCCGGCGGACAGCGCGAAGAGCCCGACCCGGAACCAGCGCATGTTGAGGCCGAGCGTGCCGCACGCGGCCTGGCTGTCGCGCATCGCGATCAGCAGGCGGCCGATGGTGCCGCGCCGCAGGGCGAGGACGCCGACCGCGGTGAGCACGAAGAACAGCGACATCAGCGTGGCATAGGCGCCGGTGTCGCTGATCCGCACGCCCAGCAAGGACATCCGGGTCGCGTCCAGCGAGCCGTTGAAGCCGAAGCCGAACTCGGACTGGAAGACCAGCTTGTCCATCAGCTGCGCGAACGCCAGCGTGCTGAGCGCGAGGTAGAGGCCGGTCAGCCTCAGGACGGGCAGCGCCACCAGCGCGCCGACGGCGGCCGCGACCAGCGCCGCGAGCACGACGCCCAGCAGGGTGGGCGAGTCGAGCTTGGCGTAGGCCAGCGCGCCGACCCCCGCGAAGGTGAACTGGGCCAGCGAGACGTGGCCGCCGTAGCCGGTGAGCAGCACCAGCGACAGCATCACGATCGCGTAGGTGATGGCCGTGCCGAGCAGCAGCAGGTCGGCCTCGCCGAGCACCATCGCCAGCGCGGCCACGCCCACGATCAGCGCGCCGCCCGCGGCGGTGGAGCGCACCGCGGTCGGCACCGGCGCCGCCTTGAGCCCCTTGACCTGCCCGATGCGCAGCGGCGCCTGCGGCATGAGGACGATGACGATGAACAGGAACAGCGTGGGTACGACGGCCCGCAGGCCCCCGAACGCCGAGCTGCTCGGCAGGTAGCCGACGAGGTAGGCCTGGGTCACGCCGAGCCCCATCGCCCCCGCGAACGCCATGGGCAGGCTCTTGAGCCGGCCGAGCATCGCGGCGGCGTAGGCGTTGATCACCAGCAGCGTGAGGTCGTAGTAGTTGAGGCCGATCGTCGGCGCCAGCAGGATGCCGCCCAGCGCCGCGAGGCTGACGCCGATCGCCCAGGCGAGCGCGGCCACCGTGTCGGGGCGGCCGCCGTACAGCCGGAGCAGGTCGGGGTTGTCGACCGAGGCCCGCATGGCGGCACCGATGCGGGTGCGGTTGAGCAGCAGGAACAGCAGGCCGGCCACGACCCCGGACAGCGCGATGGTCATCAGCTGGTGGGCGGTGACGAAGGTGCCGAACACGTGGACCCCGTGGCCCTGGAAGAACTGCGGCACCTGCCGGATCTCGTCGGGCGGCCAGATCTGCTGGGCCACGCCGATCAGCGAGACCAGCAGCCCGACGGTGACGACGATGCCGACCCCGACGGGCGCCTCGCCGAGGCCGCGGGCGAGGAACCGCTGCACCAGGAGGCCGACCAGCGGCGCGACCACGAACAGCACCAGCAGCAGGGCGATGCCCGGCGGCAGCCCCTGCCGGGTGCTGAAGTCCCAGAAGACGAAGGCCAGCAGCATCCCGAAGGCGCCGTGCGCGACGTTGAAGACGCGGGTGGTGCTGTAGGTGAGCACGAGCCCCGAGGCGGCGATGGCGTAGGCCGCGCCGGTGAAGACCCCGGTCAGCGTGTAGGTGAGCAACGACTCCATCACGGCCTCACTTCGACGACGAGACGCCGTTGCAGAGGTAGCCGTTGGTCCTGGGGACCCAACGACCCTTGCTCAGCTGGAGGAACCGCCAGCAGTCGGCGGTCTGCTTGGAGCCGACGTACTGCGGTGCGTGCATGCCGTTGGCGGTCCACTTGTCGACCCCGCGGACCTTGTCGAGCAGGGTCTGGCGGCTGAGCCGCCCGCCGAGGGACACCGCCTCGGTGACGAACAGTCGCGCGGCGGACCAGCCGAAGACGCCGAAGAAATTGGGCTTGGCGCCGGGTGAGACCTGCTGGAGGTACTTCAGGTAGAGGCCCATCTCGTTGTTCGAGCCGGCCTGCTCGAACGGCACGAAGTTGATGAACGCCGTCGTGCCCTCGACCGCGGAGCCGCCGGACTGGACGAACCCGGGGTCGTAGGCGACGACGTCCATCATGAAGAGGTCGGGCTTGTAGCCGGCCTGCTGCATGGCCTGGGCGAGCTTGACGCCGTGCTGGTAGGAGCCGAGCGCCTGGACGTAGCGCGCGCCCTTCTCCTTGAGCTTCTGCACGAACGGCGCGTAGTTGAACTCCGAGACGTCGACGCCCTGCACGTAGACGAACTTCATCCCGCGTCGGGTCATCGCGTTGACCTGGCCCTTGCCGTTCTCGGCGGCCGCTCCGGCGTTGAGGTAGATCATCGCGGCCTTCTGGCCGGCCGCCTTGTAGTTCTTCAGCACGTAGTCGGGGACCGCGTTCTCGAACGTGGCCGCGTTGACCGACGACGCGCCGTAGCAGGTCGAGCAGGCGGCCCGGGCCGCGGTGACGGCGGCGGCACGGATGTCGGGGAGTCCGCAGGACTGGGCGGTCTGGGCGCCCCCGGAGTCGAAGGCGCTCATCGAGCCGACCGCCGCGAACGCGCTGTCGCACGCCTTGGCGTAGCCCTGCTGGTCGCCCCCGGCGTCGGTGCGGCTGTCGTAGCTCTGCAGCTGCAGCTTGCGCCCGCAGATGTCGGAGGTGGCGTTGAAGTAGGAGATGAACGCCTTGGCGCCGTCGTACGCCGGCTGGAAGAGGCCGGGCACGGGACCGCTGAGGTCGGAGACGTTGGCGAGGGTGATCGTCTTGTCGGTGATGCCGGGACCGTTCTTGAACCCGTCGCAGCTGACGCCCTTGGGCGCCGCCACCGGGGGCGGGTCCTCGCCGGCCGCGGCGCTGCCGCCGCGACTGGTCCCGCCCGTCCCGCTCCCTGTGGTCCCGCCGCCCGCGGGCCCGGCGGCGCCGGCCGCGCCCCCACCGGCGTCGCCGACCGCGGCCCCCGAGTCACCCGTCGTGCCGGTGGTCCCGGCCGCGCCGGCGTCGCCACCCAGCCGGCCGTCGCCGGCGACCCCCGCGCCACCGCCGTTGGCCGCCCGGACGGTGTCGGGGTCCAGCTGGGACCCGCAGGCGGCGAGGGACCCGGCGAGGGACAGGGTCAGCCCGACGACGACGGGCGCGACCCAGCGGGGACGACGAGCTCTCACGACGACCGCTCCTGGTGACTAGAACGTGTTCCAGGGCCGTCAACGAGCCAATGTGAACGAGGTCACGGTTTAGGTTCAGGTCCGGACCAGTCGACCAGACGCCGGCCGAAGTAGCGCGAGAGCGGCGAGTCCTTGTAGTGGCCGAACGGCGTGACCGGGACGTAGCCCGAGGACTCGTAGAGCTCGATCGCCTCCGGCTGCATGAGCCCGGTCTCGAGGACCAGCAGGTCACAACCGTCCTCGCGGGCGGAGTCCTCCAGCCGGCGCAGGACCAGCCGGGCCAGGCCGCTGCGGCGGGCGGCCGGGGCGACGTACATCCGCTTGACCTCCGCGGCGCGCGAGCCCCCGAGGTCGACCAGGTCGGGACGCAGGCGCCACCCGCCCATCGCGACCGGCTCGTCACCGGCGAGCGCGACGAAGAACCGGCCCCGGGGCGGCGCGAACGCGCCGGCCTCCATGGGGCTGTCGTCGGGGCTGCCGTAGCGCTCGACGTACTCCGCCTGGACCGCCTCGACCAGGCGCTGCACGCGCGGGTCGTCGTACGCCGTCTCCTCGACGCGCACGCTCACGCGGCGACCAGCCGGGAGCCGCAGCTGTCGCAGAACGTGGCCTCGGGGCCGTTGTGGCGCCCGCAGGCCCGGCAGGTGCCGGGCTCGAGCGGGGTGGTCGGCGGTGGGCCGAGGTAGCCGTAGAGGAGCCCCGCGCCGCCGACGAGGACCATCGGGATGCCGAGGAAGGCCAGCCACAGCAGACCGGGCCCGTTGTCGACCGCGACCCGGTCGGGCAGCCCCTCCACCGGGACGACGGCGACGGTGCGGTCGAAGCCACCGACGAGGTCCACCACGGCCGCGCCGACCGCCAGCACCCCGAGGGCGACCAGCACGAGACCGGCCACTCGCGAGATCGCGCGCCTGCGGTCCTCCCCGGAGGACGGGGCCGACGGGGTCGTGGTCACGTGGACGGGCTCCTGGGGACGGCGGTCGGGGATGCCACAATAGACAGCCCACGAGCGGCTCGCCGCGCACGTGCTGACAGCGTCGTCAGGCCCCGCACCCAGTGCCCTCCACGTCCCCAGCGAGAGAAGGACCCGTGTCCGACGCCATCACCATCCCCGCCGACCTCCTGCCCGCCGACGGCCGCTTCGGCGCCGGCCCGTCCAAGGTCGGCACCGGCGCGCTCGACGCGCTCGCCGCCACCGGCACGTCTCTCATGGGCACCAGCCACCGGCAGGCGCCGGTGCGCGACACCGTCGGCCGCGTGCGTGAGGGACTCGCCGAGCTGTTCTCGCTGCCCGAGGGCTACGAGGTCGTGCTCGGCAACGGCGGCGCGACGGCGTTCTGGGACATCGCGACCTTCGGCCTGGTCCGGGAGAAGAGCCAGCACCTGACCTTCGGCGAGTTCAGCTCCAAGTTCGCCAAGGCCGCCCAGCAGGCGCCGTTCCTCGCCGACCCGTCGGTGATCAGCAGCGAGCCGGGCAGCCGGCCCGACCCGGTCGCCGAGGCAGGCGTCGACGCCTACGCCTGGGCCCACAACGAGACCTCCACCGCCGTGATGGCCCCGGTGCAGCGGGTCCAGGGCGCCGACGAGGGCGCGCTCGTCCTGGTCGACGCGACCTCGGGTGCGGGCGGTCTGCCGGTCGACCTGAACGAGGTCGACGCCTACTACTTCGCCCCCCAGAAGTGCTTCGCCTCCGACGGCGGCCTCTGGCTCGCGGTGATGTCCCCCGCCGCGCTCGACCGGGCCGCCGAGATCGACGCGTCCGGGCGCTGGATCCCCGCGTTCTTCGACCTGCCGACCGCGATCGACAACTCGCTCAAGAACCAGACCTACAACACCCCGTCGGTGGCGACGCTGTTCCTCATGGCCGAGCAGCTGGACTGGATGAACGCCCAGGGCGGCCTCAAGGGCATGGTCGACCGCACCACGCAGAGCTCCGAGACGCTCTACGGCTGGGCGGAGCGCACGTCGTGGACCACCCCCTACGTCACCGACCCGGCCGACCGCTCGCTGGTGATCGGCACCATCGACTTCGACGAGTCGATCGACGCCGCCCGGGTCGCCAAGGTGCTGCGCGCCAACGGAGTGGTCGACACCGAGCCCTACCGCAAGCTCGGCCGCAACCAGCTGCGCATCGCGATGTACCCCGCGATCGACCCCGCCGACGTCGAGGCGCTCACCGCGTCGATCGACTACGTCGTCGGGCAGCTCTGACCCGACGCAGCCGGAACCCGAGCCCCAGGAGGGCGCAGACGCCGACGATCCCGCCGACCAGGGTCCACGGCACGGCGCCGTCCTGGGTGAGGGCCTCGAGCCGGCTGGGCTGCTCCTCGTCGCGGACCTGCGGCGTGGAGGTCGGCGTCGGCGGCTCGAGCTCGGCCAGCACGCGGGCCGGGACCGGCACGACCTGCACGGGCTGAGCCTCACCCTCGGTGGAGACCAGCAGCGACCTGCCGCCGCGGCGTACGGCGACGCCCTCGCCCTGGGGCTGGTCGGGCAGCTCGAAGCTGTCGACGCGTCGCCAGGGCAGGCGCGTGGTGTCGAGGACGTAAGCGCGGGAGTAGTCGCGCAGGACCACGTGCCGCCCGTCGGGGAAGAACGCCCCGTCGGTGACCACGGCCGGGGCCGGCCCGACCGGCACCAGCTGGTTGGGGCGGTCCGCGCGCAGGTCCCGCGGCGCGGCGTAGACCTTGCCGCCGAAGAACGACTTGCTCACCACGAAGACCCGGCCCGTGCGCGGCTGCACCAGCAGGGTCTCGGCGTCGCGCGCGCCGCCGCGGTAGACCAGGTCGTAGCGCGTCGAGGGCACCTCGCGGTCGCCGTCCTTCAGCGCCGGGAGGCGGTAGAGCTGCACGTCGGCCCGCACCGCGCCGTTGTCGCCGATGTCGCCCACCCACACCTCGCCGCCGAGGCCGGGCGCGAGCGCCTCCACGTCGACCGCGTCGCCGTCGTACGACGAGCGGCCGACCGTGCGGCCGGTGCGCGGGTCGAGCACGTAGACGACCGGGCCGTCACCGGAGTCGTTGATCGTCAGCACGCGGTGGTCGGGTCCCCGGCCGACCTCGACGACCGCGCTTGACTCCGTGATCGCGGGGTCGTGGAGGGTGAACAGGTCGTCGGTCAGCGTCGGGCCGGCGAGGGCCAGCGAGAGGGCGAGCGCGATCACCGCAGCCGCTCCGCCAGCGCCGGTCGCACCGGCCACTGGCCCAGCAGGGTGTCGAGCTCGGCCTGCGCCTCGGCGCCGCTCGCGCCCGTGCGGACCGCGCGCAGCAGCGTGTTGCGCGGCGTGTGGGCGCTGTCGACGAACTCGACGACGTCGACGCGGTAGCCCCGGGTGCGCAGCAGCAGCGCCCGGACCGCGTCGGTGAGGGTGTCGGCGAAGCGTTCCCGCAGGATGCCGTCGCGCAGCAGGGCGGCACCCCCGGGCGGCGGGGTCACCTCCCGCAGCTGTGCCGAGAGGTCGTGGTGGCAGCAGGGGGCGGCGAGCACCAGGGGCGCCTCCCACCGGACCGCCTGGGCGAGGGCGTCGTCGGTGGCGGTGTCGCAGGCGTGCAGCGCGAGGACGACGTCGGGCCGCTGGTGCGGGGTCCACCCGTCGATGCCGGCCTGCACGAAGGTGACGTCGCCCAGCCCGAGGCGCTCGGCGACAGCGGTGTTGTGCTCGCGGGACTGCGCCTTGACGTCGACGCCGGTCGTGCGGACCGGGATCCCCAGCACCGAGGTGAGGTAGCGGTGGGCGGTGAAGGTGAGGTAGGCGTTGCCGCAGCCCAGGTCCACCACCCGCAGCGGGTCGTCGGGGGTCGGGGTCCGGACCGCCCCGGCCGCGGTGGCGTCCTTCAACGCCGCGTCCAGGGCGCGCAGGAGCTCCTCGACCTGGCGGTACTTCGCCTGCCGGCTCGGCTTGACCCGTCCCTGGGCGTCGGTGATGCCGAGCTCACGCAGCACCGGGTCGTCCTCGGGGAGCAGCCGCTGCTTGGTCCGGTCGTGGCTGCGGTCGGGCGCCGGCGCGGCCGCGCCGCTGCGGTGCACGAGCAGCCGTCCCTTCTTGGTCACCCGCGCCTGCAGGGTCCCGGTCACCGACTCCACGTGCCAGCTGGAGAAGCCCTCGGCGAGCAGCTCGTCCACCGCGCCCGGGGCCGACCCGGCGTCGTGGTTGCTGGTGAACGCCTGCGTGTCGTCGTACGCCGTGACCTGGAGGCGGCGGCCGGCCTTGAGGTCGACGTACCTCAGCTCGACCCGCCGCCACCGCGGCTCGCGGCCCCGCTGCCTGCCCGACGCGACCGCCCGGTGCAGGCCCGTGGCGTCGCTGTCGTCGAGGAGGGCTAGGCGGACCTCCGCCGCGCCGGCACCGGCACCTGCCTCGGCACCGCTGCCGCCGGGTCGGTGGTGTCCGCCGGGTCGCTCACCCACGGGTCAGGGCGCTGACCAGCACGATCACGATCAGCAGGACCAGTGCGCCCGGGATCACCAGGCGTCGATAGCGGGGGTTCACCCACAGGATTGTAGAGAGCGTCCTTGCCGTGCCGGGCCACCAGGAGGGCGAGCACGCCCAGCGTGCCGACCAGGGTGCCGATGCCGCCGCCGATCAGCGACCAGCGCGCGCCGAACTGGTCGGCGAGCCAGCCGATCAGCGGCGAGCCGAGCGGGGTGCCGCCCATGAAGACCATCAGGTAGATCGCCATGATCCGCCCGCGCAGGTGGGCGGGCGCGGTGAGCTGGGTGACCGCGTTGGCCGAGGTGATCGTGGTCATCGCGGTGATGCCGATCAGGGGGGTCATCAGCATGAAGGTGGCGTAGGTCGGCATGAGCCCGAAGACGACCTCGATCGAGCCGAACACGACCGCGGCGACCACGACGAGCCGCACCGTCGGCCGCTCGCGGCGGGCTGCGATCAGTGAGCCGGCGATCGAGCCGAAGGCCATCGTGGTGCCGAGGATGCCGTACTCCCCCGCGCCCTTGTCGAACACCTGGGTCGCCATGAGCGCCGAGGTCATCTGGAAGTTGAGGCCGAAGGTGCCGGTGAACCCCATGACGCAGATGACCAGGATCAGGTCGGGACGCGTGCGGAGGTAGGCGACCGCGTCGCGGATGCGGCCCTTGGGCGCGTTGCGGTCCCGCGCGGGATCACGGCGGCCGGCCCGCACGCCCAGCAGCGCGGTGAGCACGGCGAGGTAGGAGACGGCGTTGACGAGGATGACCACCCCGGTCGCCCACTCCCCGGAGCCGAGCGCGGCGATCATCAGGCCGGCGACCGCGGGCCCGACGATGCGACCGGCGTTGAACGACACCGAGTTGAGGCTCACCGCGTTGGCCAGGTCGTCCGGTCCCACCATCTCGCTGACGAACGACTGCCGCACAGGGGCGTCGAACGCGGTGGCGATGCCGAAGGAGAACGCGATGGCGTAGATGTGCCACACCTGCACCGAGCCGGTCAGCGCCAGGACCCCCAGCACGGCCGCGGGCACGGCCATCGAGGCCTGGGTGATCATCAGCATCGTGCGCTTGGGGAAGCGGTCGGCCAGCGCCCCGGCGTACGCCGAGAAGAGCAGGATCGGCAGGAACTGGAGGCCGGTGGTGATGCCCAGCGCGGAGGCGCTGCCGCCCGTGACGACCAGCACCAGCCAGTCCTGGGCGACCCGCTGCATCCAGGTGCCGACGTTGGAGACGAACCCGCCGGTGGCGTAGCGCCGGTAGTCGCGGTGGGCCAGGCTGCGGAACGTCGGGCTCACCGGCGGCTCCCGGCGAGCTTCTCCAGCACCGGCGCCGCGGCGGCGAGCGTCGAGCGCTCCTCAGGGGTCAGGTCGGCCAGGGCCCGCGCCAGCCAGACGTCACGTCGGCGGCGGTCGGCCAGGAGGGTGTCCTTGCCCTCGGGGGTCAGGGTGACCAGGACCTGGCGTCCGTCGCTGGGGTGCGGACGGCGCCGGACCAGGCCGAGCGCCTCGAGGGAGGCGATGGTGCGGGTCATCGACGGCGGCTTGACGCCCTCGGACTCCGCGAGCCACCCGATGGTCTGGTCACCGTCGCAGTGCAGGCGCGCGATGACCCCGATCTGGCCGAGGCTCACCTCGGCGCCGTGGAGGCGCTCGGCGCGCAGACGGCGGTTGACCCGGGCGATCGCCACGCGGAGTGAGGACGCCAGCGCCGGGGACACGTTGCGGGTCTCGACAGCAGCAGGCATGTCCTTAGTCTAGGTCATTACCTTTGCTAACAAAAATCACCATCGGCCGTTCGGAGGTGCCCGGCTCGCGTGCCCCGTCGTACAGTGGCGGCGGCCACAAGCCCATTCGTGAATCGGGGGAATCACACATGCGCCTCGCTGCTGTCGTCGGCACGTCCGTCGCCGCCCTCGCGCTCGGCACCCTGGGGGGCGTCGCCGCGACCGCCCAGCCCCACCGCACCGCGGCGACCGAGGCGCCGCCTGCCGGCGAGCTCGTCGGTCACGCCAGCAGCGCGTGCGTCGACGACGGCCAGTCCGGGCCGCGCGTCCAGCTCGTCGTCGTCACCCAGGAGGGCGACACGTCGTACTCCCCCGCGCTGGTCGCGCGCATCCGCGAGCAGGCCGCCCGCACCGACGACGCCCTCGCCGCCTCCACCCCGTCACCCGGCACGGCGCGGCGCGTGCGCTGGGCGACCGACGCGCAGTGCGCGCCGACCGTGTCCCACCGCACGATCCCGACCCACGACTACTTCTCCGACCCCGGCGCGCTCGACACGGCGCTCGCCGCGCTCGACCTGACCCGCGACGACCGCCGCTACGCGGTCTTCCTCCCCTGGTCCTCGCTGCCGGGCACCGAGGGCTGGTGCTCGCAGGCGCCCGTCGGCACCGGCACGACCGATCCGGGGCCCGCGCGGCTGGTCGTCAGCTGCTACAGCGACGACGGTCGCACCACGCCGACCCGCCTGGCCCACGCGCTGGTCCACGTGCTCGGCGCGGTGCAGCCCGACGCCCCGCACGCGACCTCCGACGGGCACTGCACCACGGCGGGCGACCTGATGTGCGTCCGGGACGGTGACGGAGCCGGCAGCACCGGTGCCGACTCCTGCGTGCCGGACCGGCCGATGCTGCTCGACTGCGGCCACGACGACTACTACTCGACGGCCACGCCGGCACCCAGGTCCTACCTCGCGACCCACTGGAACGTCGCCGACTCGGTGTTCCTCACCACCGGACCCTCGATCGCCCCCAACACGCTGACCGGCCTGAGCATCGACGGGCCGACCTCGATCCCGGCCGGGACGCCGGTCACCCTCACCGCGCGGGTGACCGACTCCGTCGACCGGCCCGGGCTCCGCTACTCCTGGGACGTCGCCAACGGGGGCCAGTGCCGCGTCCTCGGGGCCTCCGACGGCCCGAGCATCCAGGTGGTCTGCGAGACCGGCTCGGCGCTGCGGATGAGCGTCGGGGTCGACCGGCTCGACCAGTACGGCCTGCGCACCGGCTACCTCGCCGCGGTGACCGAGCCGGCCGCTCCGACCATCGACGCCGTCCTGCCCTCCCCCGCCTCGGTGCCCGCCGGCCTCCCCCTCGAGCTGCGGGTGCGCTCGACGTTCGGCCCGGGCGGCGGCACCCACCGCTGGCGGGCCCCCGACGGTTGCACCATCACCCCGAGCGGGACCCAGCAGGCGCAGGCCCGTCTGCTGTGCGCCGTGGGCACGGCCGGCTCGGTGCGGACGGTGCAGGTGACCGCGGTGCAGGCCGACGGCCGCACCGCGAGCGCCGAGGCGCCCGTCACGCTCACCGCCGCGCCCGCCTTCACCCGCCCGACCACCACGCGTGGGCCGTGGGGCACCGTGGCGCTGTCCTCGACGCTCCGTCTGCCCGGCGGCGCCCCGGTGGTCGGCCTGCCGGTCACCTGGTGGGGCCAGCGCAAGGGCGCCCCTCCGGTCCTGCTGGCGCGCGGGGTCACCACGTCCGACGGCACGGCCTCGGTGGTGACCCATCCCCGCGGGCAGATGCGCGTGTGGGTCGCGGGTGAGGCCCCCGGCCTGGTCAGCGACGGGGTGGACGCCCGGTCCGCCGCCCGGGCGACGCGCAGGGCCCGGCCGCCGCACGCGCGGCCCGTGCACCGGGCCCGGCACGACCGCGCCGGTCCCGCGCACCGGGGCCACCCGGCCGAGCACCACCGGGCTCAGCCCGGGAAGCGCACCGCACCCGAGTCCGGGGCGTAGTCCTCCGACAGCGTCCCGGTCGACTGCTGCTCGGCGGTGCCCTGCTCGGCACCGACGAGCCAGCGGAACGACGACGCCCCACCGAGTCGCGAGGCGTCGAAGCCGACGACCAGGTCGCGGCCCCGGGGCTGGACGTCGACCCCGCTGCCCGAGCCGAACCTCGCCCCGTCGGGGTAGCGCCAGGTGCCGCTCCAGCCGTCGTCGGCGAGCGTCGCCCAGATCTCGTAGTCGACCTGGCCGTCCCCGTCGGTGTCGGCGAAGAGGATCACGTGCTCGACCTCCTCGGAGGAGGTCGGGAAGTCCGCCGCGGCGCCGGCCCGGAGGGTGAACCGGTCACCGTCGCGGCGCAGCGAGGCGCCGGTCAGGTCGGCGTACGCCGGCACGCCGACACCACGCGCGTCCCCCGTGCGGTCGCGCACCGAGGCGCTCGGCGGGCCCGCCGGTGCGCGGACGGTCGGCTGGGCCGTCGGCTCCGAGCGGGCGGTCGAGGTAGGTGACGCGTCCATTGCTGACGACTTCTCAGGTTTTGCCGCCGGGGGCGTAACCCGCCGCTTCGGCCGGTCGTTCTGGTGGTCGGAACGCCCCTTGCCGGACCTCCGGCCCGGGTGGGGGTGTCCCGCCTTCCGCTTCTCCGGCGTCATCCGCGGGTGGAGTCCGGTCTCCGACGAGGAGGTCGGCTCCTCCCCCACGGCGCAGCCGGGCAGGAGGAGGGCCACGAGGAGCAGTGTCGGAACGGTGCGGGGTCTCACGGAACAGTCCTTGAGGGTCGGCGGCGGGCCGAGACTACTCCGCCCCCCACACCACAGCAGGACTCCTCGAAAGGCAACCACCATGCGGGTCCCCACCCTCGCGGCCACTGCGGTCACCACCCTCGCCCTGAGCTTCGGCGCCGTCGGCTTCGCCTCCGCCGGCGAGCCCGGCCCCAACGGGCACAACACCTTCGGCCTGTGCACGGCGTACTTCGCCGGCTCGCAGACCGGCCAGGACCACAAGCACCAGGCACCGCCGTTCCAGGGCCTCGAGGCCGCCGCCGCTGCGGCGAACCAGAGCGTCGAGACGTACTGCTCCGAGAACGGCACCCACCCGGGTGGGGGCAAGAAGAGCTGACCGGCTGACCGGACGCACAGGAGGGGACCCCCGCCCGGGGGTCCCCTCCTGTCGTCGTGCGGGGGTCAGCCGACGCCGAGCAGCTGGCGGATCGGCGCGATCGCGAAGTAGACCACGAACATCGCCGCGACCACCCACATCAGCGGGGCGATCTCGCGGGCCTTGCCGTGGACCAGCTTGACGACGACGTGGGCGATGAAGCCCGCGCCGATGCCGACGGTGATGTTGTAGGTGAACGGCATCAGCACGATCGTCAGGAACGCCGGGATCGCGATCTCGAGGTCCTCCCAGTCGATGTTCTTGACCTGGGTCATCATCAGGAAGCCGACCAGCACCAGCGCCGGGGTGGCCGCCTCGTTGGGGATGATCTCGACCAGCGGCGTGAAGATCGTGGCGAGCAGGAACATCACGCCCGTGACCACCGAGGCCAGGCCCGTGCGCGCCCCCTCGCCGACACCCGAGGCCGACTCGATGTAGGAGGTGTTGGAGGACACCGACGCGGCACCACCGGCCGCGGCCGCGAGGGAGTCGACGATCAGGATCGCCTCGCTCTTGGGCGGGATGCCCTGGGCGTCGAGCAGCCCGGCCTCGGCGCCGATCGCGGTCATCGTGCCCATCGTGTCGAAGAAGTCGGCCAGCAGCAGGGTGAAGATCAGCAGGGCGATCGCGATGAACGCCGCGGCGTCGTACCCCCCGATGGTGTCGCCGAGCTTGCCGACGTCGTCGAAGATCGACAGGTGCCACAGGTCGTCGAGCTTGTTGAACGGCGAGGTGACCACGTCGCTCGGGAGCTTGGGGACGTTGAGGTTCCAGCCCTCGGGGTTGGACTTCTCCGGCGAGATGAACGTGGGGCCGACCTTGGCGACCGCCTCGACGACGATCGCCAGCACGGTGGTGGCGATGATCGAGATCAGGATCGCGCCCTTGACGCCGCGCGAGTAGAGCGCGATGACGAGGAACAGGCCGACGACGAAGACCAGCGTCGGCCAGCCGTCGAGCAGGCCGCCGATGCCGAGCTCGACCGGCACCGGTCCGGCGCCGGTCCGGCGCACGAAGCCCGCGTCGACCAGGCCGATCAGCGCGATGAAGAGGCCGATGCCGACGCTGATGGCGGTCTTGAGCGAGGCCGGGACGGTCCTGAACACCGCGGTCCGGAAGCCGGTGAGCACCAGGACGAGGATGATCACACCCTCGAGGAACACGAAGGTCATCGCCTGGTTCCAGGTGTAGACCTTGGCGATCGAGAACGTCACGAAGGCGTTGAGGCCCAGGCCGGTGGCCAGGGCGAGCGGGTAGCGCGCGACGACCCCCATGAGGATCGTCATGACGCCGGCCACCACCGCCGTCGCCAGCGCGACCAGCGGGATGTTGGGCGCGTCGCCCCCGCCGAGGAACTTGCCCGCGCCGTCGGTCTGCGTGCCGATGATGAGCGGGTTGAGCACGATGATGTAGGCCATCGTGAAGAAGGTGACGATGCCACCCCTGACCTCACGGCCGACCGTCGAGCCGCGCTCGGTGATCTTGAAGAACGTGTCCACGCTGTGGGGATTCCCGTCTGTTCGCCCTGGATGACGGGAGCACCTTAGAACGTGGGACGACGCCGTCCCACAACGGCGTCGTCCGTCGTCCTGGTCTCAGGGAGTGACCGACTGCACCACCACGTCGCCGGAGCCCACCAGGACGTTGCCGTCCGTGCGCACCTGGACGTTGCCCAGGAGCACCCGGCCCGCGGCGGGCGCGGCGGCGGCCGTGACCGTCCCGGGCGCCGTCCACGACGACCCGGCCGGCCGGGAGGCGTTGGCGTCCGTCACCGAGACCGACCCGAAGGCGGGGTTGGTGAAGACGTCGGTGTAGCCGAAGGTCGTGGAGCCCGACGGCACGGCGTAGCCGTCGACGAGCGTGACCCACGCACCCGCGGCCGGGTTGGCGATCGTCACCGACTCCTCGGAGTCCCCGTCCGCCGACTGCCCGGCGAGCAGGCAGGTGCCGGTGGTGCAGTTGTAGACGTAGAGGTCGAGGTCGGCACCCGGGTCCGACGTCCCGCCGATCGTCGCCCGGAGGCTGGTGGAGCCGGCGGACACGTCGACCAGGCGCTGCTGCAGGACACCGGTGGTGATCGTCGGCGTGGCCGACCTGGCGCTGCCCAGCGTGGTCCCGACCGCGCGGCCCGTGAAGGTGCCGAACAGGTTGGTCAGCGTGTAGCTGCGGGCGACCGGGACACCCAGCGTGGCCGAGGCGATCGTGTCGGTGCTCGGCGAGACCGACGCGCCGAGGATCGACGCGGTCAGGCTGTAGGGCGCCTCCGCCACGTCGGAGGTGCGGCGGGCCTCCACCACGACCTCCCACACCCCGGCCTGCGGGTTGGACGTCGTCCGCGAGGTCGGCGACCCCGAGCAGCTCCCCGATGACGGGTTGTAGCAGCTCAGGCTGGAGTTGTCCTCGAGCCCCAGGCCGTAGGGGTGGAACCGCAGGAAGCGGATCTGCCCGGCCCCCGGGGTGCTGCCGCCGCCGGTCAGGTCGACCTTGAACGCGGGCGTCCCGGCCGGCACGTCGAAGAAGTACGACGTGGTGCGGTTGCGGCCGATCGTGCCGGCGTGGGTGATCGAGTAGCCGTTGGCGGCGGTGAAGCTCTCCGCCGCGACGACCGTGTTGAGCGTCTGCTCGTCGACTCCTGGGGTAGCGGGGTCGTCGAGATTCAGGATCGCCGAGTGCGCGCCGGCGCTCTGCGGGTGCACGGTGACGGCGTACGTCGTGGGCGTGTTGAGCGGGAGCGACACCGAGGCCGGGCCGCTGAACGTGCCGTCGTTGCCGACCCAGCTCGCGGCGTAGGTGATCGCCTTGGCGCCGCCGCTGGTGCGGGTGAAGGTGTAGGTGCGGGTGTAGGAGTCGCCCGCCTTCACGCCCTCACGGTCGAAGATCCCGACGCCGGTGCCCGGCGTGGCCAGGAACCCGGACAGGACCGAGTGCACCGCGACCGACGAGGTGATGCTCACCGGCTTGACGGTCTTCTTCAGCACGTCCCACGCGGCGCCGACGTCGATCAGGCCGTTGCCCTGCTCGTAGGCGCCGTAGTCCGGGAGGAAGCGCGCCGACGAGAACAGCGCCTGGCGCAGCTGCGCGGGCTTGGACTGCACGCCGGCCTGCTTGGCCGCGCTGACCAGCAGCGCACCGGCACCCGCGCTCTGCGGCGAGGCCATCGAGGTGCCGTTGAGCATGCCGTAGCCGGCCGGCAGGTCGTAGGTCCCCGCCACCGGTCCGCCCGGCTGCCACATCGGGGTGGTCGAGACCGCCGAGCCCGGCGCCAGGACCTCCGGCTTGAAGCCACCGTCCTCGCGCGGCCCTCGCGAGGAGTAGCCCTGGATCGTGTCCGCGAGGTCGGAGTCGGAGCCGTAGTTCTTCTGCCACGACTCCTGGGAGGCGTAGGCACCGCTGGCCACGACCTTGCTCGCGACCGCCGGGTCGCCCACGGTGTTGAGGCCGGCGCCGTTGTTGCCGGCCGAGATGAAGATCTGGGCGTCGTACTGGTCGACGAGCCGGTTGTAGAGCACCGCACGGGTGTTGTTGCCGTCGTTGAGCGCCGGCAGGCCGCCGATCGACATGTTGACCACGTCGACGTTGCCCTGCTTGACCACCCAGATCATGCCCTCGACGAGCGCGTGCGCGGTGCACCCGGCGATGAACATGCAGACGCGCACGGACTTGACCTGCGCACCCGGGGCCGCGCCGGTCATCGCCCCGCCGAACAGGCCGTTGCCGGCCGCGATGCCGGCGACGTGCGTGCCGTGCTCGCCCGACACGATGCCGATGTTGACGACCTTGTCCTTGCCGTCGGTCTGGACGACGAACGGCATCGTCTCGTGGACGTCCGTGTCCGGGGCGTCCTTGCCGAAGTGCCCGATGTCGCGGCGCACCCGGAAGTCGGTCATGGCCTGCTCGTCGGCGAACGACCGGTCCTGGTCGGTGTCGACGTAGACGTTGTTGGTCGCGGTGTTCCACAGCACGGCGAAGAGGCCGCTGCTGCCGGTCGGGTTGCCGTCGCGGTTGACGTCGCTGCCGACCTCCCCTCCCAGGCGCGGGTCACGCTCGTTGAACAGACCGATGCGGTAGGACGCCGCGGCGGGCGCGGTGTAGGTCACCGTCTGGTAGGTGAAGGACGACCCGCTGACCTGGTCGGCCATCGACACCCAGGTGGGGTCGTCGTCGGCGAACGGGTCGGTGTAGGTGACCCAGTCGGTGACCTTGGGCAGCCCCGTGGTGGTGGTCCGCAGCGCGGGGTGGTCAAGGTCGACGCCGGTGTCGAGGATGCCGATCGTGGTGCCGCGGCCGTCCCAGGTCGGGTGCGCCGCCATGAACTGCGAGGCACCCGTGTCGCCGATCGGCAGGTAGGGGTTGTCGTTCGGCGTCGAGGCCGAGGGAGGTGTCTGGGGGGTGGGTGCCTGCGAGCCACCCGGCGCCGGGTCGTCGAGCGGCACGACCTCGTCGAGGTCCGCCGCCTGCACGCCGGCGAGGCGGGCGGCCTGCTCCGCCTTGCCGGTCGGTACGACGGCCCGCAGGTAGCCCACGTCGTCGTCGCGCTTGGCGACGGTGGCACCGAGGCCGGTGATCCCGCTGACCACCGTCCGGTTGGCACCGGGCCGGCTGGCGATGAGCAGCGTGACGGTCCGGTCGCCGCTCGCGACCGCGTCGGCGAGCAGCTCGCGGTCGTGCTTGCCCAGACCGTGACCGTTCCCGTTGGGCGCCGCGGCGGCCGGGACGGCCGTGACGGCGACGGCCGCGAGGCCCGCGAGCCCGAGGCTGAGGGCGGCGAGCCCGGAGATGGTGGAGCGGTGGGCCTGGGACATGGTGGGTCCTCCAGGACGGGCCGCGGGGCGACGGCGGCGGGTGCCGCGCCGGGGGATGGCGTGGCTCGGCCGTTCTACCGCCGGTGGCCCGGCCCGCGACAGGGACCAAGGACCCCAGGTGGTCAGGCATCTCTCAGGTTCACCCCGGCGGTGGAGCGTGACCCGGACCCGACGCGACCGCCCGGTAGGTTCTGACCGTGCACTCCCCCGAGCAGGAGCCCGCCCCGGGCCCGGTCGCGCAGCCGATCAAGGCGCGCATGACCCGCGGCGAGGTGGTCGAGGCGCCGATCCAGCCCCTCGACGTCACCGGCCTGCGGACCGTGGGGGTCGGGACGGCCGGGTTCCTCGGCGCCACGCTCTACCTCCTGGTGTTCCAGCTCGACTGGATGCGCGAGACCGACCGGCTGTGGTGGCTGTGGACGTGTTTCGCGGGGCTGGGTCTGGGGGTATTCGGATTCGTCTACTGCACCCGGCGCGCCCGTCACCTCCAGGAGGGCGCGTCATCCCGAGGTCCTGAGGAGGGCTGACATGCCCGACGTCCTGCTGTTCGACATCGACGGGACCCTGGTCGACTCGACCTACCACCACGCCATGTGCTGGCACCGCGCCTTCACCCGGCACGGCCACGACCTCACCGTCAACCGCCTGCACCGGCTGATCGGCATGGGCGGTGACCGCCTCGTCGCGGCCGCGGCCGGCGACGAGGTCGAGGAGTCGGAGGGCGACGCGCTGCGCGACGCGTGGGCCGAGGAGTACGCCGAGGTCGCCGACCGCGTGCGGCCCGTGCCCGGGGCTGCCGACGCCGTGCGCCGGCTGGTCGACGAGGGCTACGTCGTCGCGCTGGCCTCCTCGGGCGAGCGCCGGTTCGCCGAGAAGGCGGTCGACGACCTGGGCCTCGCCGACGTGGTCACCGAGCTCACCACGAGCAGCGACGCCGAGGAGTCCAAGCCCGACCCCGAGCTGGTCGAGACGACGTGGACCCGGGTCCGCGAGGACCACGGGGGCGAGCGCGCGCTGCTCGTCGGGGACACGCCGTACGACGTGGAGTCGGCGCACCGCGCCGGCATCCCGTGCATCGCGGTGCTCACCGGGGGCTTCGGCGAGGGCGAGCTGGCCGGGGCCGACGCGGTGGTCGAGGACGTCTCGGACCTGACCGTCGACCTGGTGGAGAAGGTGCTCAGCGCAGCCGGGTGAGCACGGCAGCGGCCGTGCGCCGGCCGGAGACCAGCGTCCCCTGGATGGAGCTGGTGTCGCGGTGGTCGCCGCAGACGAAGACCGTGCCGACCCGCACCGGGCGACGGAAGTCGTGCGGCGGCATCATCAGCGGCAGCGCGCGCGGCACGTCGTGGCGGGCCACCAGCTCCCAACCCTCGTCGGGCTGCCCGTGCAGCTGGGTGGCCAGCTCGCGCACGCGCCGGTCGTCGGGCAGCTTCTGCCCGCGACGGTGGATCACCGACGTCGCGACCAGCCCGGCGCCGGGCGGGGCGTAGGACGGCGCGGCCGCCGACATCACGACCGTGTTGGCGACGGGCGACCCGTCGGCGTCGGTGACCAGCCGGCCCCGCTGGCCCTCCCACACCGGGGTGCGGTGCCACCAGGTGGTGACGCCACCGGCCCCGCGGACGGGTCCGAGGTCGGGGACGAGCTCGTGCGCCGTCCAGTGGTCGGTGGCGACGACGACGGCGCGGGCATTGATCCGGCCGCCGGGCGTCCGGACCCCGGTCGCGTCGGCGGCGTCGACCTTGCACGACAGCCGGACCGCGTCCGCCGGCAGCGCCGCCGCGACCTGCTCGGGCATCGCCTGCATCCCCCGGGCGGGCACGGTCGAGCGACCGCGGGCGAACATGCGGATCATCAGGTCGACGAAGCGTCGTGAGGTCTTCAGCTCGGGCTCGAGGGCCAGCCCCGCGAAGAACGGCTTGAGCACCACGTCGAGGGTGCGCGTGGTCAGCCCGGCCTGGCGCCAGGCCTCCCGGGCCGGCACGTCGTCGCGGGCGAGCAGCCGCGGGACGGGCAGCGCGGCGCACTGGGCGACGTACGCCCCGAGCCGGAGCTTCTGGCCCAGCGGGAGGAGGTCGGTGGAGACCAGTCCCGGGAGCCCGGCCGGCTGCGCGAGCGGGTTGGTGACGGTGTGCATCGTGCCTCCGCGGCGCACGTCGACCGCGTCGTCGAGACGGCACAGGTCGAGGGCGTCGAGGTCGAGGTTGTCGGTCAGCGCGGGGTAGCCGGTGTTGAGCACCTGGAACCCCCGGTCGACCAGGAAGCCGTCCACCCGGTCGGTGCGGATGCGTCCGCCGACGCCGTCGGAGGCCTCGAGCACCAGCACGTCGCGGCCGGCGCCGGCGATCTCGCGGGCGCAGACGAGGCCGGCGAGACCGGCGCCGACGACGACGACCTCGTGCTCCTCCGTCATGCCACCACCCACCGCTGCACCAGGGTGTCGCCGGCGGTCAGCAGGGAGGCGAGACGCAGCTCCACGTCGGAGTCGGCGCCCTGGACGGGCCGCCGGTGCTCGCCGCCCACGATGCGGGGCACGACGGTGAGCGCGAGCTCGTCGGCGAGTCCCTGTGCCCACAGGTCGCCGGCCAGGCTCGGGCCGCCCTCGCAGAGGAGGTCGGTGAAGCCGCGCCCGACGAGGGCGTCGCGCAGCTGCGACAGCTCGGGGCCCTCCTTGCCGAGCACCAGCACGCGGTCACCGAGGAGCTCGCGCGCCTGGTCCATCGCCTCGGCGTCGGAGCCGGTCGCGAGGAAGACCTGGGAGAGGTCTCCGGCCTGCAGGGACTCGGGGACGCGGCCCGACCGGGACACGACGACCAGGGGCTTGGGGTTGGGCTCGTAGGCCTCCTCGCGCACCGTCCCGGCCCCCACCACGATCACGTCGGCGAGGTCGCGCAGCGTCTGGAACACCCGCTGGTCGGCGTCGTTGCTGATGCTCTTGCTGAGGCCGTCGGCGCCCTGGGTCGCCCCGTCGACGGTGGCCACGAAGAGCACGCGTGTCCAGGGTCGTCGCGGGGCGGCGTACACCTCGCGCAGCTGCTCGTCGGACAGGTCCGCCAGGGCGAGGACGTCGGTCACGCGGTCAGTCTTGCACGCGGCTCCCTAGACTTCCGGGCGTGATCTCCCTGGCCGACCTGGCCTCCCTCCACGACCGCTACGCCGACGCGCTGGCCGCTCCGGTGACGCCTGTGACGGTCGCCGGACCGCGCGACGACGTCGTGATCGGCGACGGCTCCCCCGCCCTCATGGGGTGCGTCAACCTCTCCCGCGACTCGACCTACAAGGACAGCGTGGCGGTCGACGCCGAGACCGCCGTCCGCATGGGCCGGGTGCTCGCCGCCCAGGGCGCCCACGTGATCGACGTCGGCGCCGAGTCCAGCGGACCGCACGCCCGACGCGTCGGGGCCGAGGAGCAGAGCGCCGTGCTCGGCGAGGTGGTCGCTGCGCTCGCCGACGACGTCGTGGTCTCGGTGGAGACCTACCACCCCGAGGTCGTCGAGACCTGCCTCAAGGCCGGCGCGCGCGTGCTCAACCTGACCGGGCGGCGCGACGAGGAGACCATGCTGCGGCTGGCCGCCGACCACGGCGCCACGGTGGTGATGTGCTTCGGCGAGGAGGCCGACGTCCGCGAGTCGGCGTCGTCGGCGCCCGCCGGGGACGACGCGCTGCCGGCGCTGCTCGACCACTTCGGTCCCCGCCTCGAGCACGCCCGCTCGGTGGGGGTGCGCGAGGTCGTGCTCGACCCCGGGCTCGGGTTCACCTACGCCAACCTGACCACCCCCGCCGAGCGCGCGGGATGGCAGGCACGGATGCTCGCCCAGACGTTCCGGCTACGTCCGCTCGGCGCGCCGCTGTGCCACTCCCTGCCGCACAGTTTCGACCTGTTCGGTGCGGAGTACCGCAAGGCCGAGGGCTTCTTCGCGGTCCTCGCCGCGCTGGGCGGCGCGCACCTCTACCGCGTGCACGAGGTCGCCCACGTGCGGGCGGTCCTCGGCGCGATGGACGCGCTGTCCCTCTGAAGACTGGAGCGGACGCGAGGATTTGAACCTCGACCTCTTCTCTGGAAGAGAAGCGCGCTGCAACTACACCACGTCCGCGAGCCCGGCACCTCGCGGCGCCGGTCACCCGGGAAGTATGTCGCACCGGCGCGTCCGCCCGCGGGCGAACGCGCCGACCGGGTCAGGTGAGCTTGGACAGGATCAGCTCGCGGACCTTCGCCGCGTCGGCCTGGCCGCGCATCTCCTTCATCACCGAGCCGATGAGCGCGCCGGCGGCCGCGACCTTGCCGTCGCGGATCTTGTCGGCGACGTCGGGGTTGGCCTCGATCGCGCGGTCGACCGCCGCGGAGAGCGCGCCGTCGTCGCTGACCACGGCCAGGCCGCGAGCCTGCACGACGGCGTCGGGGTCGCCCTCACCGGCGAGGACACCCTCGAAGACCTGGCGGGCCAGCTTGTCGTTGACCGTGCCCTCGTCGACCAGCGCCTGGATGCGGGCGACCTGGGCCGGCGTGATCGCCAGCTCGGCCAGCTCGACGCCCTGCTCGTTGGCCCGGCGAGCGAGCTCGGAGAGCCACCACTTGCGCGCTGACTGGGGGCTCGCGCCCGCCTCGACGGTCTGCGCCACCAGCTCGAGCGCGCCGGCACCGACGGTGTCGCGCATCTCGAGGTCGGAGAAGCCCCAGTCGGCCTGCAGACGGCGACGCCGCTCGGCCGGCGGCTCGGGCAGCGTCGCGCGGAGCTCCTCGACCCACTCGCGGCTCGGCGCCACGGGCGCGAGATCGGGCTCGGGGAAGTAGCGGTAGTCCTCGGCGTCGGACTTCTCGCGGCCCGGGCTCGTGGTGCCGGTGTCCTCGTGGAAGTGACGCGTCTCCTGGACCACGCGCTCACCCGCGTCGAGCAGGCCCGCGTGACGGGTCGCCTCGTAGCGTGCCGCCCGCTCGACGGAGCGGAAGGAGTTGACGTTCTTGGTCTCCGACCGGGTGCCGAAGGTGGACGAGCCGGTGGGCTTGAGGGACAGGTTGACGTCACACCGCAGCGAGCCCTGGTCCATGCGGGCGTCGGAGACCCCGAGCGCGAGCACCAGGTCACGCAGCTGGGTGACGTAGGCGCGCGCCACCGCAGGGGCAAGGTGCGACGGGACCTCGATTGTCTTGGTGACAATTTCGATCAGCGGGATGCCCGCACGGTTGTAGTCGAGCAGGGAGTAGTCCGCCCCGTGGATGCGACCGGTCGCGCCACCCATGTGGGTCGACTTGCCGGTGTCCTCCTCCATGTGGGCCCGCTCGATCTCGATGCGGTAGGTCTCGCCCTCGACCTCGACGTCCATGAAGCCCTCGAAGGCGATCGGCTCGTCGTACTGCGAGGTCTGGAAGTTCTTCGGCATGTCCGGGTAGAAGTAGTTCTTGCGCGCGAACCGGCACCACTCGGCGATCTCGCAGTTGAGCGCGAGCCCGATGCGGATCGCGGACTCGACCGCCTTGCCGTTGACCACCGGCAGCGCGCCGGGCAGGCCGAGGCAGACCGGGCAGACGTGGGTGTTGGGCTCGCCGCCGAAGACCGCGGGGCAGCCGCAGAACATCTTGGTGGCGGTGTTGAGCTCGACGTGGACCTCGAGGCCCATGACGATGTCGTAGCGCTCGATCGCCTCCTCGAACGGGACGAGCGTGGCAGTCATGCGACACCTCCGGGAGTCAGGGGCGCTCCCCACTGCTCGAGCAGCATCCGCTCGAGCGCGGCGGCCGCGTGGTAGAGCCGGTCGTCGGCCTGCAGCGGCGCGAGGAACTGCACGCCCACCGGCAGGCCGTCCTCGGCCAGGCCCGCGGGCAGCGAGATGCCCGGGACGCCGGCGAGGTTGGCGGGGATGGTGGCGACGTCCTGGAGGTACATCGCCAGCGGATCGTCGAGCTTCTCCCCCATCTTGAACGCCGTGGTCGGCGAGGTCGGGGAGACCAGCACGTCGGCCTGCGCGAAAGCGTTGTCGAAGTCGCGGGCGACGAGCGCCCGGACCTTCTGCGCCGAGCCGTAGTAGGCGTCGTAGTAGCCGCTGGACAGGGCGTAGGTGCCCAGGATGATGCGGCGCTTGACCTCGTCGCCGAAGCCGGCGTCACGGGTCGCGGCCATCACCTGCTCGGCGCTGGGGTCGGCGACGCCGTCGGGGCTGACCCGCAGGCCGTAGCGCATCGCGTCGAAGCGCGCGAGGTTGGACGAGACCTCGCTCGGCATGACCAGGTAGTAGGTCGCCAGCGCCTGGGTGAAGCTCGGGCAGGACACCTCGACCACCTCGGCGCCCGCCTTGGTGAGCAGCTCGACGGCCTCGTCGAAGCGCTGCTGCACACCGGTCTGGAAGCCCTCGCCGCCGAGCTCGCGGACCACGCCGATGCGCAGGCCCGCGACGCCGTCGGCGTGACCGCGCCGCGCCGCCTCGACCACACCGGGGACCGGGGCGTCGATCGAGGTGGAGTCCATCGGGTCGTGGCCGCCGATCACCTCGTGCAGGAGGGCGGCGTCGAGGACGGTGCGGGTGACCGGGCCGGCCTGGTCGAGCGAGGAGGCCATCGCGACGATGCCGTAGCGCGACACCCCGCCGTAGGTCGGCTTCACGCCGACCGTGCCGGTCAGGGCGCCGGGCTGGCGGATCGAGCCGCCGGTGTCGGTGCCGACCGCGAGCGGGGCGAGCCGCGCGGCGACGGCCGCGGCCGAGCCGCCGCCGGAGCCACCGGGCGTGCGCTCGGTGTCCCACGGGTTGCGGGTCGGGCCGTAGGCGGAGTGCTCGGTCGAGGAGCCCATCGCGAACTCGTCGAGGTTGGTCTTGCCGAGGATCGGCAGGCCGGCCTCGCGCAGGCGGGTGACCACGGTCGCGTCGTACGGCGGCACCCAGCCCTCGAGGATGCGCGAGCCGCAGGTGGTCGGCTGGCCCACCGTGCAGAGCAGGTCCTTGACCGCGATGGGTACGCCGGCCAGCGGGCCGAGCGCGTCACCGGCGGAGCGGCGCCGGTCGACCTCGTCGGCCGCGGCGAGCGCGCCCTCGGGGTCGACGTGGAGGAAGGCGTGGATCGTCTCGTCGTGCGCGGCGATCGCGTCGAGGTGGGCCTGCGTGAGGTCGCGGGAGCTGAGGTCGCCGGAGGCGAGGCGCTCGGAGGCCTCGGCGGCGGTGAGGTCCGTGAGGTCGGTGAGGCTCATTCTTCCCCCAGGATCTTGGGCACCAGGAAGCGCTGCTCCTCGCTGGCCGGAGCGGCGGCCAGGGCGTCCTCGGGCGACAGGCTCGGGCGGACCACGTCCTCGCGGAAGACGTTGGTCAGCGGCGTGGGGTGGCTCATGGGCGTCACGTCGCCGGCGCCCTCGAGCGCCTGGGTCACGGTCGCGACCGAGTCGAGGATCTTGGGCAGCTCGGCCGCCAGGCGGTCCAGCTCGGCGTCGTCCAGCTGGATCCGAGCGAGCCCCGCCAGGTGCGCGACGTCGTCGCGGGTGATGTCGGGCATGGCCCTCATCGTAGGTGGGTCAGAGGGACTGCTCGTCGGGGGTGCTGAGGGTCAGGACGGCGTCGACGATGTTGGGGTCCTTCTCCAGCTCGGCCTCGACGGCCCGCAGCTGGCGGGCCACGTCGGGCTCGGCCTGGTCGCCGTGGATGTCGACGGCGGCGACGAGCAGGACCTTGCGCGGGCCGACGTACTCCATGCGGAGGTAGGTCACGCGCTCGACGGAGTCCATCGACTTGACCGTGGAGATCGCCGCCTGGCGCAGCCGCTGGTCGCTCTCCTCCCCGGTGAGGAAGCGCAGGTTGCGGCGGACGAGCACGAGGGCGACGACCGCGAGCAGCAAGCCGACCAGGATCGAGCCGATCGCGTCCCACGCGGCCTGGCCGGTCAGCTGGTGCAGCCCGACACCGACGGCCGCGATCACCAGGCCGACCAGGGCGGCGGAGTCCTCGGCGAAGACGGCGCGCAGCGTCGGGTCGGAGGTGCGCAGGGCGTGGTCGAGCACCTCGCGGTCGAGGTGGTCGGCCTCGCTGCGCGTCTGCCGGAAGGCCTGCAGGAACGACGCGCCCTCGAACAGGAAGGAGACCCCGAGCACGACGTAGGCCCAGGTGTACTCCCCCTCCCCGCCACCCGCGATCAGCTGGTCGATGCCGTGCCACACCGAGACCGCGGCACCGACGGTGAACAGCCCGAGGGCGGCGAACATCGACCAGACGTAGGCCTCGCGGCCGTAGCCGAACGGGTGCGTGGCGTCCGGGTCCTTGCGCCCCCGCCGGTCGGCGATGAACAGCAGCACCTGGTTGCCGGTGTCGGCCCACGAGTGAGCCGCCTCGGCGAGCATCGAGGCGGAGCCGCTGATCGCGGCCACGACGCTCTTGGCCAGGGCGATGGCGAGGTTGGCGAAGAAGGCGATGATGACGGTGCGGGTGCTCTCACCGCCACCGGCGAGGTTCTCCGCACCTTGGTCGGCGAGGCGTTCGGGCACGAGGCAGTCCTACCCCGTCACGGAGGTGGCTACCCGGTGAGGAGGTGGATCATCTCCACCTGGAGCTCGCCGACCAGGAAGCCGAGGATCGCCCCGACCGAGATCATCAGCCACTCGTCGTCCTTGAAGACCGGCCGCATGATCGACTCGAACTCGTCGTTGGACAGCTGGTCCATCTTCTCCTGCAGCAGCTCCTCGACCGCGAGCTTGCGGGCGGCGTAGGCCTCGAAGTCGGCGAAGCTGTCGGTCATCCGCGCGATCACGCGGTCGGAGATCTTCTGTTTGAGCGCGCGGTAGCGCTGCGTGCCGACGGTCAGCTGGACCAGCGTGCCGCCCTGCTGGTCCATCGCCTGGGCGACCTCGCGCTGGACCATGTGGAACAGGCGGTCGGCGCCCGGGCCGTTGAGCACGGCCTCGAACAGCACGGACGGCGCGAAGAGGTCGGTCGCCATGATCTCGGCGTAGTCGCGGGTGATCTCCTCGCGCTTGACCTGCAGCACGCCCTGGAACGAGATCCCGAGGAACGAGCGTCGCTGCTTGGGCCGGAACAGCATGTTGAGCGCCAGCCAGTCGCTGACGAAGCCGGTGATGAAGCCGAAGACCGGCATGATCCAGATGTTGTGGATCGTGGCCCACGCGATCATCTGCACCAGGCCGATGAGGAAGCCGAAGTAGACGCCGCTGCGGCGTACGAACGCCATCGCCGACCCGCCCGTACGCCGCATCAGCTCGTTGAGCTGGGCCTTGTTGCGCACCAGGGTGGTGACGGTGAGGAACTGCAGGTCGACCACGGAGTCGAGCTGGGCCCGCATCTGGGTCATCAGGTTGTCGATGATCTGCGGGGCCTGGGCGTGCACACGGTTGACCAGGGCGTTGCGGGCGGCGGCGGGCAGGCTGTCCCACAGGCCGGGCCGGTAGTCCTCCATCACCTCCCGCGCGATCTCCTCGACCGCCTCGTTGAGCGGGCCGCGCAGCTCCTCCGCGACCTCGTGCGGGTCGAAGCGGTCGAGCAGCTCCTCGGGCTTGAGGAGGTTCTCGGTGAGCAGCTCGATCGTGATCGCCGCGACCTTGCCGGCCCGTCGCGGGACGACGCCCTGCCAGCCGAACGGCCCGACGCCGACGAACTCCAGCGGGCGGTAGAGCATCTCCAGCGCAACGAGCTTGGTGACGTAGCCGATGAGGGCCGCGATGAGCGGCATGGAGGCGTAGACGTACCAGTAGCGCCCCACGTCGTGGGTGATCTGCGACCACGACTGCAGGTAGGGCAGGACGACGTCGGCGCTCACGCGTCCGCCGTACCGGAGCCGGGGTCGGGGAAGCAGGCCTCCCACAGCGACCGGCCCAGCGGCGAGAGCCGCAGGGTGTGCTTCTCGTAGCGCGGGGCGATCGGCCCGCGGCTGGCCCGCTTGGAGGCCTTCAGCACGCCCGGGTCGGCCATCAGGATCTGGTAGTCGTCCTTGAGCGAGGACCGCTCCGGCCCGATCTGCACCAGGCCGAGGGCGAGCAGGTGCGTGACGTACTGCGGGGTGAGCTGCGGCAGCGAGACGTTGGCCAGCTTGCCGATCAGCGAGGCGTTCTCCAGCGTGGGGTCGCCGAGGATCCCGGCCGGTGACAGCGGGCGCACGTGCAGCAGCGCCGAGGCGTGCCCGTCGGACAGGGCCCCGATGATGCGCGCCTCGTCGGGGCCGATCTGGTCGAGGATGCGGTGGTAGAGGTCGAGGCTGCTGTCGGCCGGGGTGTTGGCCAGCGCCCGGTCGAGCAGGGCGCGCATGCGCGGCCCGAGCTCGTCGGCGTCCTTCCGCGTCGGGGGGTACGACGGCCCGCTCGGCCCGGCGGCGAGCTCGCGTCGCTCGCGGGCGTGGTCGATGCGCGAGCCCAGCAGCGACATGGTCTGCCGCTCCCACCACCCGGCGACCCCGAGCCCCACGCGGGCGCCGGTGCGCAGGGCGGTGGCGGGGAGCCGGACCAGCGCGGTGGGTCGGACGGGTCGGGCCATGGCGGGATCGTAGCCACGGAAGGAGTTCCGGGCCGGTGAATCAGCGGTGCGCGGTCGCCTCGTAGTGGCGGGCGGCCGCGGCGACCACCTGCTCCCTCGTCGCCGGCACGGTGCCGGCCAGCCACGCCGCGAGCAGCTCGGCCAGCCCGCCGACGAACAGCAGCGCCTCGATCCGGTCGTCGGGCGCGACCCAGGCGCGGTCGCCGTACAGCCGGCGCGTGCGCTCGGCGAGCAGGTGCTCGAAGTCGGTCAGCAGCACCGCCCGGCGCTCGCGCAGGACCGGCACCTCGAGCGAGGTGACCAGCGCGAAGCGGCCCTTGCGCGGGTCGCCGCCGAGCACGGCGACCAGCGCCTCGAGGCCGCGGCGGACCAGCACGTCGGCGCCGCCCTCCTCGTCGAGCACGGCGACGGTGGCCGAGAGCACCTCGCCGGCGACCTGGTCGAGCAGGGCCACGAGCAGCTCGTCGCGGCTGCGGAAGCTCTCGTAGAAGTAGCGCTCGGTGAGCCCGGCCCGCTCGCACACGGCAGTCATCGTGGCCGCGGCCGGCGGGTCGCCCCCGAGGAGGTCGAGGGCGGCCTCGAGCAGCGCGGCCCGCCGCGCGGCGGTGCGGTCCCCCGCGCTCACGCCGCGGTAGGCCCGACCCTCTCCTGCTCCCATGGGCGCATCTTGCCCTGTCATGCCGTGTCGCAGCCGCGGCGGATGTTGACAGGGCCTCCTGTCAGATTGATGATCAGGTGCCATGAGCCCCAGCCGCACGGTGCAGGACCCCGCCACGCTCCCCCTCCCGCCCGGCCGGCAGGGGCTGCCGTGGATCGGCCACACCCTGCGCTACGTCCGCGATCCGCTGGGCCTCTTCGACGAGGTGTACGCCGAGCACGGCCCGGTCTCCTGGCTGGGCGCGGCGGGTCGCCGCTGGACCTGCCTGCTCGGCCCCGACGCCTCCGAGGCGGTGTTCCGCAACGCAGACCACGCCTTCGCCAGCGGGCCGGGCTGGAGCTACCTGGTCGGGCCGTTCTTCGACCGGGGCCTGATGCTGCTCGACGGCGAGGAGCACCACCGCCACCGCCGGATCATGCAGCAGGCGTTCACCGCCGACCGGATCGCCCGCTCCACCGACGCCATGCACGGGCCCGTCGACGCCTCGCTCGACACCTGGCGCCCGACCGGCGGCTTCGCGGCGTACCCCGCCCTCAAGGAGCTGACCCTCGACCTCGCGACCCGGCTTTTCATGGGCGGCACCGACGCCTCGCCCGAGCGGATGGCGGCCCTCAACCGGGCCTTCGTCGACTGCGTGCAGGCGGCCACGTCGGTGGTCCGGGTGCCGCTGCCCGGCACGCGGTGGCGGCGCGGGCTGCGCGGCCGCATCCTGCTCGAGGACTTCCTGCGCGAGCACCTGCCCCGGGCGCGGGCGGTCGAGACCGACGACCTGTTCAGCGCGCTGTGCCACGCCCGCTCCGAGGAGGGCGAGGTGTTCACCGACGCCGACGTGGTCAACCACATGATCTTCCTGCTCATGGCCGCCCACGACACCTCGACGATCACGCTGAGCGCGATGATGCAGCACCTCGGGCAGCACCCCGACTGGCAGGACCGCTGCCGTGCCGAGGTGCTCGCGCTCGGGTCGCGCCCCACCCGCGCGGACCACGCCGCGCTGCCCTCGCTCGACCTCGTCATGCGCGAGTCGATGCGCCTGGTCACCCCCGTGCCGGTCGTGGCGCGCCAGGCGGTCAAGGACACCGCCGTGCTGGGGCACCGCATCCCGGCCGGCAGCTTCGTGATGACCGCGCCGCTGTTCACCCACCACAGCCCCGAGGTCTGGCGCGACCCCGAGCGGTTCGACCCCGAGCGGTTCGCCGAGGGGCGGCGCGAGGACAAGGTGCACCGCTACGCGTGGCACCCCTTCGGCGGTGGCGTCCACAAGTGCCTCGGGATGCACTTCGGCGGCGCGGAGGTGCTCACCGTGATGAGCCACCTCCTGCGCCGCTTCGAGTGGCGGGTCGACCCGGGCTACGTCTGCCCGATCGACTACACGTCCCTGCCGTTCCCCTCCGACGGCCTGCCGGTCGACCTCAGGCCGCGGCCGGTCGCCTGAGGCAGGTCACGCCGGGCCGACGGTCACCTTCAGCCAGCCGGTCAGCTGCGAGGGCGACCAGCCGTCGCGGACCTGCCGGGCGGCGACCCGGTGGACACCGCGCAGCAGCGGCCGGGACCCGACGCACTGCCACCTGCGGTCGGCGCCGACCGTGGTCGAGCACCAGGCCAGCCCGTCGGCGTACACCGTGACCGTGGCGCCCGGGCGACCGCGACCGGTGAACAGCGGGGCCAGGTCGGGGCTCTGGGTGGGCCCGCCGAAGGTCGGCCTGAGCGCCGCCCGGGGCCGGGGCGCGCGGACCGAGACCTGGCGCGCGCCCGAGCGGCCGCCGCGCGTGACGACGGAGACCTTGGCCGCACCCGCGCCGGCTGCCGCGGTCAGCACCGAGAGGCGGGAGGGCGAGAGCACGCGGACGTATGCCGGCCCGACGGTCGTCCCGCCGTAGCGCACCGAGGTGCTGCCGGGCACGAAGCCCGAGCCGCTGAGCACCAGGAGCTGGCCGCCCGTGGTGCTGACCGCGGAGCGGTTGAGCCGGGTGAGCCGCGGCCTGACCGCGGACCCGCGGGTGTAGGTGAAGGTCTTGTAGCCGCTCATCCCGGCCGGGTTGACCACCCGCAGCTGCGCGCCGCCACGGGGGTGGGCCGGCGTGGTGAAGCGCAGCTCGGTCGAGGAGCGCACGTCGACCGAGGTGGCCGGGACGACCTGCGAGCCGACCAGCACGTGGGTGGCGCCGGCGCGGTAGCCCGAGCCGCGCAGGATCACGACCGTGCCGCCGGCGGTCGACCCGCCGCCGCTGGTCTTGATGCGGGTCAGCGTCGGCTTGGGCAGGAAGACGTAGGGCTTCGTGCCGCTGGTGCCGCCGATCGTGGAGACGGTCGCGGCGACGATGCCGGCACCGTGCCGCGGCGAGCGGAGCCACAGCCGCTGGGGCGTGACCACGTGCACGGCGGACGGGCCGACCGTGAGACCGCCGAGGACGACCGAGGTGCCACCCGGGACGAACCCGCCACCGAGCAGGTGGACCTTGGCGCCGCCGTTGGCGGGCCCGGCGATCGGCGCGACCGTGGTGAGGGTGGGCGGCGGCACGTAGCGGTAGGAGAGCGCGTTGCTCGTGCCGTGGCTGGCGACGACGGTGACGGAGACGTCACCGGCGGCGTGGGCCGGCGTGGTGAAGGTGAGGGCGTTGGGCGAGGTGACCTCCACCGAGGAGCCCGTCACGTCGTTGTCGCCGATGCGGACGGCCATCCCCGCCTCGAAGCCGGAGCCGGTGAGGGAGACCGACTGGCCACCGGCGGTCGGGCCGGATGAGGGGTCGATCGTGTCGAGCACCGGCGCCGCGTCGGGAGCGGGGCCGTTGTTCCTGCCCGTCCTGGCGTTGGCGAAGGACGCCTTGCCCGGCGAGGTCGGCGCCGACGGCAGCACGGTCGCGACCGCGGCCGACTGCGTGAAGGCGCCCGAGGCGGTCTCCTGGTGGTTGACCACGAGCGAGAGCAGGTCGGGCAGCGCGTCGAGGCCGGGCAGGACGAGGTCGGTCAGCGGCGTGAGCACGCCGTCGAGCAGGTCGGTCACCAGCGCCGGGAGCGCCCCGTCGGTCAGCGCGGAGGTGACCGGGCCCGCGAGCGCGGTGAGCAGGGTGGCCTTGGACAGCGTCTGGGTCACGCCGAGCAGCGTGAGCACCTGGGTCGTGGTCGCGGTGCCGTCGAGCACCTGGCCCAGCGTGCCGGTGGTGGTGAGGGCCATGCCCGTGGCGAGGAGGCCGGTGACGACGCCCTGCGTGGACGTCAGGCTGACCTGCGCTCCGGCGACGGCGGACTCCACCGCTGACTGCACGTCGGCGACCAGGTCCTGCACCAGCGTGGACAGGCGGCTGGTGACGGCGGCCAGGACCGAGGGGGTGATCACCTCGGTGTCGACCGGCAGGCCGTTGAGCCCGTCCGCGCCGCCGGTCAGGGCGCCGAGGTCGACGGTGACCTTGCCCGTGGCCGGGTCGAAGGTGACCAGGCCGTCGGTCGAGGTGCGCGCGCCGAGCAGCGGGGTGACGACGGCGTCCAGGTCGGCGGTGACGGTCGAGACCGTCGTCGGGGCGCCGGTGAGCGCGCCCAGCACGTCGGAGACGACCGGGATGCCGTAGAGCGCGGTGGCCAGGCCGCCGGTGGGACCGGCGAGCCCGTCGACGGCCGCCTGCACGGGGGCGACCGCGGCGCTGACCGTGCCGGGGAGGTCGGCCAGCGTCGGGCTGGTGAGCACGAGGCGGCCGCCCTTGATGGCGTAGTCACCGGACTGGGCGCCGTCGGTGCCCGCAGCCTGGGTCGCCTTGGCGGCCACACCGGCCAGGCTGACCTGGAGACCGCTCAGCGCGGAGCCGACCGCGGGGACGTCGGCGAGGAACGGTGCGAGGTCGAGCGAGACCGAGGCCGGGTGCTGCCCCCCGAGGTCCATGTCGCCGGCGTCGGTCACCGCGCCGGAGGCCGACCAGGAGGAGCCGGAGGCCGAGGCCCCCGCCACCTGGTTGGCCGCGCCGTAGCGCACCACGCCGGCAAGGCCGGGGGCGGCGTCGAGGCTGCCGGCGCCGACGGGCACGACGACCGGGCCGGGCGTGCCGGGCACGATCGCCAGCGCCGACGAGGCGTCGGGCAGCGTGGTCAGGTCGGTCGCGCCGGCCGTGCCGGAGACGAACCGGCCCTCGGACTGCGCGACGACGGGAATCGCGTCGACGGGCGGCGCCAGGACCAGGCCGGCGGTGCCGAGCGCGGTGGCGAGGACGGGTGCGACGAGCGCGCGTGCGGACGCACGGAACATGTGAGGGCCTCCCAACCCGAGACAGGCGCGCCGAACCCCACGGAGCACCTGTGTCCGTCCCATGATCGTCCGCCGGGAGCCGCCGCGGAGCGGTTTGCGCGACAAACTAGGACAGATGACCCAGTTGACGCGTGCGCCCGGTCCGAACGGGTCACTCGCCGACCTGGGCGACCTCCCGTGCCGCCTCGGGACCCTGCTCGAGCAGGACCCTGAACCCGTCCTCGTCGAGGACGGGCACCTTGAGGCTGAGCGCCTTGTCGTACTTCGACCCGGGCGCGTCGCCGACGACGACGAACGCGGTGTTCTTCGACACCGACGAGGCGGCCTTGCCGCCGCGGGCCAGGATCGCCTCCTTGGCCTCGTCGCGGCTCCAGCCGCCCAGTGACCCGGTCACCACGACCGAGAGCCCCTCGAGCGTGCGGGGGGTCGACTCGTCGACCTCGTCCTCCAGCGAGACCCCCGCGGCGCGCCACTTCTCGACGATGTCGACGTGCCAGTCCTCCTCGAACCACGTCTTGACCGCCTCGGCGATGGTCAGGCCCACCCCCTCCGCGCCGGCCAGCTCCTCCAGCGACGCCGCGCGGATCGCGTCGAGCGAGCCGAACGACGTGGCCAGCGCGCGGGCGGCCGTCGGCCCGACGTGGCGGATGGACAGCGCCACCAGGACCCGCCACAGCGGCACGTCCTTGCGCTCGGCGAGGTGGTCGAGCAGGCGCCGGCCGTTGGCCGACAGCTGCGGGCCCTCCTCCCCCTTCTTGGGGGCGCGCGTGAACAGGTCGGTCTGCTTGAGCTTGGCCTCGTCGAGGTCGAACACGTCGCCCTCGTCGGCGATCACCCCCGCCTGGAGGAACGCGATCGCCGCCTCGTAGCCGAGCCCCTCGATGTCGAACGCACCGCGCCCCGCGACGTGGAAGACGCGCTCACGCACCTGGGCCTCGCAGTAGCGGTGGTTGGGGCAGCGCAGGTCGGCGTCACCCTCCTTCTGCTGGGCCAGCGTCGTGCCGCACGACGGGCACTCGGTGGGCATCACCCACTCCGCCAGCCCCTCGGGCCGCAGGTCGAGCACAGGCCCGACGATCTCGGGGATGACGTCGCCGGCCTTGCGCAGGATCACCGTGTCGCCGGGGCGCACGTCCTTGCGCTTGACCTCCGAGGCGTTGTGCAGCGTGGCCATCTCGACCGTCGACCCGGACACGACCACCGGCCGCATGCGACCGAAGGGCGTGACCCGGCCGGTGCGGCCGGTGTTGACCTCGATCGCGAGGAGCTCGGTGTTGACCTCCTCGGGGGGGTACTTGAAGGCGATCGCCCACCGCGGGGCCCGCGAGGTCGAGCCGAGCCGGCGCTGCAGCGCGACCTGGTCGACCTTGACGACGACCCCGTCGATCTCGTGCTCGGTGACGTCGTGGCGGTGCTCGCCGTAGTGCTCGACGTAGTCCATGACGGCTGCGAGGTCCTTGACCACCAAGGTGTGCGTGCTCACCGGCAGACCCCAGGCCTCGAGGGCGCGGTAGGCCTCGGACTGGCGCTGCGCCTCGAAGCCCTCGCGGAAGCCGATGCCGTGACACACCATCGCGAGCTCGCGGCTCGCGGTGACCCGCGGGTCCTTCTGGCGCAGCGAGCCGGCCGCGGAGTTGCGCGGGTTGGCGAAGGCCGGCTTGCCGGCGTCGAGCAACGAGGCGTTGAGCCGCTCGAAGGCCGCCACCGACAAGAACACCTCGCCGCGCACCTCGACCCGCGCGGGCACAGGGAACTCCTCGGTGGCGGTGAGCCGGTCGGGGATGTTGTCGATCGTGCGGACGTTGGGGGTGACGTCCTCGCCGGTGCGACCGTCCCCCCGCGTCAGCGCACGGACCAGCCGGCCGTCCTCGTAGAGCAGGTTGATCGCCAGGCCGTCGACCTTGAGCTCGCAGAGGTAGTCGGCGTCCCCGACGCCCTCGCGGCGCAGCCGGGCCTCCCACGCCTGGAGCTCCTCGAGGCTGAAGGCGTTGTCGAGGCTCATCATGCGCTCGAGGTGGTCCACGGCGGTGAACTCGGTCGAGACCGCGCCGCCGACCCGCTGGGTCGGGGAGTCGGGCGTGCGCAGCGACGGGTGGGCCTCCTCGATCTCCTCGAGCCGTCGCATCCAGCCGTCGAACTCCGCGTCGGAGGCGGTCGGCCGGTCGAGGACGTAGTAGCGCCACCGGGCGTCGTCCACCTGCTCGGCGAGCTCGCGGTGCTCCGACCGCACCTCGGCGGAGACGTCGGTCACGGGCTCGGCCTGCTGGGCGTCGTCGGGCATGGCCCCATCCTGCCCACCGCCACCGACATGGGCGCGTCCGGTACACATGGAGCGTGACCGACGACCCGCAGCAGGCTCCCCTGCTCCTGGAGCGGCCGGGTCGCCACCACGTCGGGCGCACGCCGCGCGGGCTCGTCCTCCTCCTGCACGGAGGGGCCGAGGAGGACCGTGCCCGGGTCACCTGGAGCAGTCGTCCCTGGCTGCGCGCCCGGCTGCTGGCCCGGCACGTCGCGCCGGGGCTGCACCGCGCGGGGCTCGACCTGTGGATGCTGCGCTACCGCCAGGTCGGCTGGAACCTCGGGCCGGGCGACCCGTGCCCGGCCCCGGTCCGGGACGCCCGCTGGGCGCTGGAGGAGGCCCGCCGTCGCTACCCCCGTCCCCGCGGCGTGGTCCTGCTCGGCCACTCGATGGGCGCCCGCACCGCCCTGGCCGTCGCCGACGACCCGCTCGTGCGGGGGGTCGTCGGGATGGCGCCGTGGTTCCCCCTCGGGGAGCCGGTCGAGCCCGTGCGGGGCAAGGAGCTCGTGGCGCTGCACGGTCGCGAGGACAGCGTGACGTCGTACGCCGAGACCGAGGCGCTGCTCCAGCGCGCGGTGGGCGTCGCCTCCCACGTGGAGATGGTCGACATGGGCGCGCGCGGTCACACGATGATGGACGGGCTGACCAGCTGGAACGCGACCGTGCGCCGGCAGGTGCTGGCGATGTACCTGCGCTGAGGCATCACCGGTTCGTCCGATTTCGGTGCCACCACCGGTGCTTCTGAGTCACAATCGCCCCATGAGTCTCCCCCGCACCCCGTTGCTCATGCTGGCCGCGGCCGCCGTCGGCGTCCCGCTCGCGCTCTCCTCGGGCACGACCTTCGCCGCGGCGGGGGACGTCTGGGCGGTCAGCAAGGAGGCCTCCGGCATCTCCGGGCGCCCGACGGTGCCCGACGGGGGCGGCCGCGCCTTCTTCGGCAGCAGCGCCACCGACGTGGTCGGCAAGGACGCCAACGGGGCCGCCGACGCGTTCTGGCGGCGTCGCGACGGGGTCACCACCAAGATCTCGACCCCGCCCGGCGGGGGCGACGCCGACGGGGCCAGCAGCGACGTGCAGGTCTCCGCCGACGGCAAGACCGTCGCCTTCGCCACCGACGCCTCCAACCTGTGGAACTCCGACCACAACGAGAAGAAGGACATCTACGCCTGCACGCGCACGTGCTTCTCCGTCGGCTGGGTCGCGCGCGGCATGGAGCCCGACGGCGACTCGATGCACCCGCGGCTCTCGGCCGACAGCAAGTGGGTCGCGTTCGCCTCCGACGCGAGCAACTGGGTCAAGGACGACACCAACGGCGTGCGCGACGTCTTCGTCGCCAACGTCCGAAGCGGCGCGGTCACCCGCGTCTCGGTGAGCAGCTCCGGCGCCCAGCTGGGCAGCCCCTCGGACCACCCCTCGATCAGCGCCGACGGCCAGCTGGTCACCTTCTCGACCCGCGGGCGGGCCGTGCCCCGCGACACCAACACGTGGTCGGACGTCTACCTGCGCGACCTCACCGCCGGTCGCACGTCCCTGGTCTCGCAGAGCCGCGACGAGAAGATCGCCAACCGCGCCTCCGGGTCCGCTGCCGTCGCGAAGCGCTGCCTCGACGGCACCTGCTTCCCGACCGTGGTCTTCACCTCCACGGCGAGCAACCTGGTCGGCAACGACACCAACGGCGTCCGCGACGTGTTCGTGCGCGAGCGCGGGTCGACCGCGCGCATCTCGGTGTCCAAGAAGGGCGTCCAGGGCGCGCGCGGTGAGGGCTCGTGGGGACCGTCGATCTCCCGCGACGGGCGCTACGTCGCCTTCGCCTCGGACGCCGACCTCACCGGCATCGCCGCCCAGGCCTCCGACCAGGGCCAGATCCTGCTGCGCGACCGCAGCAACGGGTCGGTCCGCCTGCTCTCGGGCAGCGGCGGCGTCCCCGGCAACGGCGACTCCACGGCGCCCTCGCTGAGCCCCAACGGCAAGTACGCCGCGTTCCAGTCCCGCGCGACCAACCTCGACACCGTCACCAAGGACAACCACACCTGGGACGTCTTCGTCACCACCGTGTACTGAGCCACGGGGATCCCACCGGTGGTCGACCTGTCGAGACCAGCGTGACCGGAGCCCATCACCCGGGCTACCCTGGATGAAACGGAACCGTACCGTTCCATCCCCCCGCCTGGAGTCCCTGCATGTCGCTGTCGAGCACGCCCCGCTCACCGCAGACGCGTCCTCGCGTCGCGGGCGAGCGTGAGGACGAGATCCTCGAGGCGACGTTCGGCGAGCTGCTCCAGGTCGGCTACGACCGGCTGACCTTCGACTCCGTGGCCAAGCGGGCGCACGCGAGCAAGGCGACGCTCTACCGGCGCTGGGAGACCAAGTCGGCCCTCGTGGTCGACGCGATCCTGCGTCACAAGGGAGCCACCGACGCCCGGGTGCCCGACGAGGGCAGCCTGCGCGCCGACCTGCTCGCCCTCGTCGCCCCCAAGGCCGGCAAGGCGGTGGGGCCCGGCCAGCGCGAGACCCGGGCCGTCGCCGCGGTCTTCACCGCCCTGCTCACCGATCCCGAGTTCGCCGCCGAGTTCCGCACCAGGTTCGTCGACCAGCGCCGACGCGTGGGCGAGGCGGTCATCGACCGGGCCCGCGAGCGCGGCGAGATCACCAGCGACGTCGACGGCGGCCTGCTGACCGCGAGCCTGGCCGGCATCGTGCTGCACCGGTCGTTCGTGCTGGGCGAGCCGGTCGACCACTCCACGCTCGAGGAGATCGTCGACACGATCATCCTCCCCGCCGCCGGGTGCGAACCGGTCGCGAGCACCCCCCACTCACCCGACCAGGAGACCCCGTGACCGACCTCTCCGAGACCACCACCGACGCCCCCGCCGACGCAACGGGCCACGGCCACCGGCACCTGGGCTGGGCGCTGGCCATCATCTGCACCGCGCAGCTGATGGTCGTGCTCGACGCCACGATCGCCAACATCGCGCTCCCCTACATCCAGGCCGACCTGGACTTCTCGGCGCACGCGCTGCCGTGGATCATCACGGCCTATGCCCTCACCTTCGGTGGCTTCCTGCTGCTGGGCGGCAAGGTCGGCGACATGCTCGGGCGCCGCAAGGCGTTCGTGTTCGGCCTGACCGTGTTCGCCGTCGCCTCGCTGATCGGTGGCTTCGCGCAGAACGAGGCCATGCTGCTCGGCTCCCGCGCCCTGCAGGGCCTCGGCGCCGCGTTCGCCTCCCCCAACGCGCTCGCGCTGATCAACACGACGTTCGAGCCTGGTCCCAAGCGCAGCAGGGCGTTCGCGGTCTACGCGATGATGTCGGGCGTCGGCGCCGCGGTCGGCCTGCTCCTGGGCGGCTGGCTCACCGGCTCCAGTCCCGAGGTGTTCGGCACCGTGATCGACGGCTGGCGCCTCACCTTCCTGATCAACGTCCCGATCGGCGCCGCCGCGGCGTTCGGTGCGCTGTTCGTCCTCTCCGAGAGCGAGCGGCACCCCGGCAGGCTCGACATCCCGGGCACCTTCACCGCCACGGCGGGCCTGCTGTCGCTGGTCTACGGCATCACCCGCGCCGGCGACCGGTCCTACGGCTGGGGCGACCAGTGGACCGTCACCGCACTGGTCGTCGGTGGCGCGCTCCTCGCGGCGTTCGTCGTCGTCGAGATGCGGGTCGCGCAGCCGATGCTGCCCGGCCGCATCCTCGCCAACCGCGACCGCGCCGCGGCGTACTCCGTGATGATGCTGGCGCCCGCCGCGATGTTCACGATGTTCTTCTTCCTCACCCTCGTCATCCAGAACGTGATGGGCGAGTCGCCCATGCGCACCGGGCTGATGTTCCTGCCGTTCAGCGTCGTCATGGTCGTGTGGGCCGTCGTGGTCTCGCGCCTGGTCCAGAAGGTCAACCCCGGCATCCTCGCCGGCATCGGTGGGCTCGTCGCCGCCGTCGCGGTGTTCGGCATGTCCCGCATGCCGTACGACGACGCGCTGGCCGGCGGGGTCGGCGTCGACATCTCCTACGCCAAGGACGTGCTGCCGTTCATCATGCTGATGCCCGTCGGCATGGGCCTGATGTTCATCTCCAACACGATGAGCGTGCTGCACCGGGTCAGCCCCGCCGACGGCGGCATCGCCTCCGGCGTGCTCAACACCATGCAGCAGGTCGGCGGCGCCCTCGGCCTCGCGACCCTGGCGACGATCGCCTTCAACTCCAGCGACGACAAGGTCGCCCAGCTGTGCCGCGGGCTCGCCGCCCAGGGCACCTGCGCCAAGGGCCCCTCGCAGGAGGTCCTCGGGGTCGGCTTCGTCCACGGCGCGACGACCGGGTTCTTCTGGTGCTCGGTGATGCTCGCCGCGGCCGGTGTCATCTCGATCGCGTTCAACCGGATCAAGCACCAGGACCTCGGCTCCGGCGGCGGCCCCGGGGCTGCTCCCGCCGCTCACTGATCCTCCCCACCGCGCCTCTGATGCACGGGGCCGAGGCGTTGTCCTCCGCCGCGGTCAGGGGTCGAGGTCGATCTCGATGGTGAGGGGTTGTTCGGGGAAGTAGAGCTCGATGCCGTCGCCGGCGTGGAACATCTGGCGGGCGTGGTCGGGGTCGATCGTACGGGTGCCGCGGTGGTCCACGAGGTAGGTCAGTCCGTGGGGGGTCTGCCAGAGGTAGCGGCCGGCGCCGCACTGGCGTGCGCGGTAGCCGGCGTGGGTCTTCCACCGGTGGTGTCGTCGGCCCAGGGGGCCGGAGTTGTGGGTGCCGGTCTGGGGCGGGTCGTCGGGTGGGGCGCCGGGTCGGTAGGGGGTGGGGTGGTCGTAGTCCACGGTCCGGGCGGTCGAGGTGGCGTAGGGCCAGTAGTCCCCGCCGGTGACCAGGTGGACCCGTTCCTTGAGGGTCTCGGGGTGCTCGTAGGCGGTGGTGCGGACCCGGTCGGACAGGTCGATGACGGGCTTGACCGTCACGGTGTGGCCGGCGAGGAGGACCTGCAGCTGGGACAGCGTCATCGCCCCGAAGCCCTCGACCCTGGCGACCCCCTCGCCGGTCAGGAGCGTGGTCTCGTGCAGGTGGACGTAGAGGACCGCCTGGGGGGCGATCCGAGAAGCGATCGCGGGGTCACGCAGCAGCTGCAGCACCTCGGCCGGGATCGCGAACGCCCGAGCGACCTCTCCCGGGTTCTCTCCCGGGTCCTCGGTCGGGTCGCCGGGGTCGGCTGGGTCGGTGGGTGGGGTGGTGGTGGCGAGGCCGGTCAGCAGGAGCAGCAGGAGCTGGCCGAGGCGACCGAAGTAGCCCAGGGCGATGGAGCGGCGCTCGTCCAGGGTGGTGTCGAGGTGGGTGGTCAGGACGTGGGCGGCGATCGCCTCGATCATGGCCTCCAGTCCGGCGCCGTCGGCGGCGCTGACCTTGGCCACGACCATCCGGGTGCCGTCGTCCTCGGACTGCCCGACCGTGGCGAAGCGGGTCTGCTCGGCCTGTTCGCGGGTCTGCTCGTGGGCGGCGGGGTCGGCCTCGACGATCTTGGCGCGGGCGAGGTCCAGGGTGCGCCAGACCGACTCGTGGGCGATGGCCCGGGCCACGGCCTGGTCCACGACCCAGACCCGGTCGGCGGGCAGGTGGCGGGACAGGGTGGCGATCTTGCAGGCGACCCAGGGTTCGGCGTCCCCGGTCTGCAGGACCGCCCAGGTCAGGGGCAGGCGGTGGATCAGGTCGAGCACGTCGGCCATCGTGTGGCGGGTCGCGGTCTGGCCCGCGCCGCGGGCGATGGCGATCTCGCCGAGGCAGAAGTCCTGCACCCCGGGTGTGCCGGGGCCGCCGACCTGACGCAGGACCTTGCCGATCCGCCGGGCGTGGTCCTGCTCGTGGGGGGAGAGTCCCTCGAGGGGGTCGGTGTCGTGGATCGCGGCCCACTGCGCCAGGACCTCCAGGTCGGCGACCTCCGCCAACCGGCGTGCGCGGGCGGCGTCGTGGGCCTGGGCCAGCAGGCCGGCCGGGGTCGCCTCACGCAGGTCGATGGACATGCCCCCACCCTAGCCCGTGACGACGACAAACGAACGCGTGTTCGATAATGTGGAGAAATACCCGGCCCGTCAGCTGGCCGGCGGCGCGGACAGCTCGTCCGGCAGGGGCGTCCGGCACGCCGCTCCCCTGCAGCTGCGCAACCCTTTCAGCTGTTCGGCGAAGCTCGCCATCAGGCCGGCGTACGACGGGTCGCGCGCGAGGTTGACGTACTCGCGGGGGTCGGCCACGACGTCGTACAGCTCCTTGGAGCCGGTGGCCACGTCCACGTAGAGGTAGCGCGAGGTGCGCAGACCGATCAGGTAGCGCAGGTCCCGGTCACCGCCGTCGGTGAGCGGCTCGCCGGACCAGTCGGTGGACCGGCGGACGGTGCCGCGCGGGCCGGTCTCGGTGAGCACTCCCCGCTGCCAGCCGGAGTCGCCGTGCCGGGCGACGCCCAGCATCGAGACGCCGTCGGTCCAGGTCGGCGGCGTGACGCGGGCCGCGGCGGCGATCGTCGGGGCGAAGTCCACCGACATGAAGGGGTCGCGACGCACCTCTCCGCGCGGGATGCCGGGTCCGCGCACCAGGAGGGGCGTGCGCAGCGAGGGCTCGTGCGGCAGGACCTTGCCCTCCCGGATCCGCTGCTCACCCAGGAAGAAGCCGTTGTCCGAGGTGAACACGACCAGCGTGCGTCCGAGCTCGCCGCTGACCCGGAGCGCGCGGATCGTCCGGCCCACCTGCTGGTCGACGACGGCGAGCGCCTCCGCACGCTGCCGCGTGACCTCGAGCAGCGCGCGCTTCTCGGCACGGTTCAGCGGCGGCTTGCGCAGGTAGCCCGGCTTGTCGCTGAAGTCGGGGTCCGACCAGGAGGCACCCGGAGCCTCCCGCACCCGGGCGTCGAACCTGCCCTTCACGCCGTCCGGGCGGGCGGGGGTCGGGAACCGGCTGACCTGGCCGTCGACGCGGCGGACCGGACGCGGGTCGTCGGGCTCGTCGGGCAGGCCGTGGTGAGGGGCGGAGTAGCTGACATAGAGGAAGAAGGGACGGTCGGACCGGGCGCGCGACCGGATGATCCGCTCGCTGAGGTCGCCGTACACCCGCGACTGGTAGCGGCCCGGGTAGGGCGTGAACCCGCGTCCGTCGGCGCTGAGCGTCGTGTCGAAGTAGCGGTAGGTGCCGCCGTCGTAGCGGGAGCCGCGCCTGAACCCTCCGTCGAAGGAGGCTCGCCAGTCGCTCCACCCGGGCGGCACGTAGTGCAGGGAGCGGCCGCCGGAGCTGCGGGGCGCGGGCCACTTGCCGTAGCCGTTGAGGTACTTCCCGAGGTAGACGGTCGCGTAGCCGGCCCGGTTGAGCCAGGTGGCGATCGTCGACCGGTCGTCGAAGGACGGGAAGCCCCACGGGGGTTCCACGTCGAGGACCCGGTGGTTGTGGGTGTAGCGGCCGGTGAGCACGGAGGCGCGTGCCGGGCAGCACAGGGGGTACGGCGAGAAGCTGTTGCGGAACCGGACCCCGGCGCCGCCGACCAGCCGCCGTGTGAGGGGCATGAAGCGCAGGTCGTCGTCGCGCATGTCGTCGGTCATGATCATGACGACGTTGGGCCGCGGTTGCTGGACCCTCTGGGCGACGGACGGGACGGACGTGGCCCCCGCCAGGGCGCCGGACCCGCTCCCGAACGCCACCCCCGCCGCCACCAGGCAGAGGGCGACTGCTCGCGCAGAACCCCTCGAGCGGCGGGCCGCCCCCCTGCCACCTTGCTCTTCTCGTCCGAACGACAACTGTCGCGTCACCGCGCACCCCCCGAGATCCGGATCAACGCTAGGTCCGACCGGGAGCCGCGTCCCGGAAAACCGTGAACGCAGTCTGCCTAGGCTCGTCCCATGGCGACGGAGGAGACGGGCCCGGTGCTGGTCGACCACCGGGAGCGCGAGAGCGGGATCGCCGAGGCCCTGGCCGAGGCGGGGCTGGACGTCCGCCTGACCGACCTGCCGGTGGGCGACTACGTGCTCGGTCCGGGGCTGGCGGTGGAGCGGAAGGGACCCCACGACCTGGGCGCCTCCATCCGCGACGGGCGGATCTTCGACCAGGCCGTCCGCCTGCAGTCGGCGTTCCCGCAGGCGGTGCTGCTGATCGAGGGCGAGCCGCGCGGGATGGGCGAGGACGCCTGGCGCGGTGCCGTGTGCCGGCTGATCGAGGACGGCGTCACCGTGCTGCACAGCCTCGATGCCGAGGACAGCGCGGCGTGGGTCGTCCGGCTCGCCAAGCGGGCGCGACGGTCCGCCCCGACCACCCGCACCGAGGGTCGCCGCCGCGCACCGCGACACCCGTCCGCCCAGGCCGAGCTGATGCTCTCCGTCGTGCCCGGGATCAGCGCCGCGATGGCGCGCAGCCTCCTCGACTCCTTCGGCAGCCTCTCGGCGGTCGCCGCCGCGGCCCCCGACGGGCTCCTCGCCCACCCCGGCATCGGTCGCGTCCGGGCCGCCCGGCTCTTCGAGGCCCTGCACGGGGAGTACGTCGGCCCGGCCGACCGCGAGCCCCCGCCCGAGCGGCCCGCGCGGACGGCCCGGCCACCCCGGCGCTGGATCCTGGCCGGACCCCAGGGCGGGACCGACGCCCCGTCGTACGACCGCCGCGCGATCGCGCTGCGCGCCCTGCGCTCGGCCCCGGACGGCACCCAGCTGGTCGACGGCCTGACCGGCGAGGTCGTGGCCGGTCAGGCGACGGGCACGGGCTGAGCGGCGACCTCCGGCCGAGGGTCAGCCGAGCGCCCGCGCCCCGTCCCGTACGACGGCCAGGGCCGTCCGTGCCCACGCCGGGTCCGCGCCGGCGAGCCCGCAGGCCGGTGTGAGGACCAGCGAGGCCGGGTCGATCCCGGCCAGGTCGCAGAACCGCTCCGCGCGCTGGGCGACCGAGGACGCGGTGGGCTCGGGTGAGGGCCGGAGGCCGGGCACCACGCCGAGGTGGACCCGCCGGCCGCGCTCGGCGGCAGCTGCGAGGGCGTCGTACTCCCCCGGGGTGAGGACGGCGAGGTCGACCGAGAGGCCGGGGTCGCCGGCCCTGGCGAGCAGGACGAACGGGACCTCGGGGGCGCAGCAGTGGACCACCACGTCGTCGGCTGGGGCCGCGGAGAAGACCTCCTCGAGCAGCGCCGCCGCCGCGGGAGCGTCGACCGACCGGTGCCGGCTGAAGCCCGAGGCGGTGGGCACGCCGCCGCCGAGCACCGCGGGCAGGAGCGGCTCGTCGACCTGGAGGACCAGCGAGGCGCCGGGCACGCGGCGGCGCAGGTCGGCCAGGTGGGTCGTGAGGCCCGCCGCGAGCGACTGGGCCAGCTCGCGCCGCGCGCCGTGGTCGGCGAGGACCCGGTCGCCGCGCGGCCGCTCGACCATCGCGGCGAGCGTCCAGGGGCCGGCGACCTGGACCTTGAACGAGCCGGTGAAGTCCTGCGTCCGCTCCTCCAGCGCGTCGAGGTCCTGGGCGAGCAGCGAGACCGCGCGCCGGTGGTCGACGCCGCCGCCGGAGCCGGTCAGCCGCCACCCCGCCGGCTGGAGGTCGGCACCGAGGGAGTCGAGCAGCGCGAGGCTGCGACCGGTCAGGTCGGCGACCGCCCCACGACCGGGGACCTCGGGCAGGTAGGGCAGGTCGCCGCCGAGCAGGTCGAGCACGATGCGCAGCGCCTCGTCGTAGGCGTGCTGGTCGTCGCCGGGATGCGACCCGACCCCGGACGCGACGGTCATGACCGCGACGTCCGGTGCGTCGAGGCGATCGTGCACGAGCCGACCACCCGGGTGCCGTCGTAGACCACGGCGGCCTGCCCCGGGGCGATGCCGGACGCGGGGTCGAGGAGGTCGACCGTGACCGAGTCGCCGTCGACGTGGACCACGGCCCGGTGCTCGGCGCCGTGCGCCCGCAGCTGGACGGTGCACTCCAGGCGTGCCGGAGCCGCGCCGCACCAGCGCGGCCGGATGCCGGTCAGCCCGTCGATCGCGAGCGCCTCCCGCGGGCCGACGGTCACCGTCCCGGACACCGGCTCGATGTCGAGCACGAACCGTGGCTGCCCGTCGGGGGCCGGCGTGCCGAGCCGCAGCCCGCGCCGCTGGCCGACGGTGAAGGCGAAGGCGCCGTCGTGGGAGCCGACGACGGCCCCGGACTCGTCGACGAAGGACCCGGCCGACGAGCCGAGCCTGTCGTGCAGCCAGCCGGCGGTGTCGCCGTCGGCGACGAAGCAGATGTCGTGGCTGTCGGGCTTGTCCGCGACGAGCAGTCCGCGCCGGGCCGCCTCGGCGCGCACGTCGGCCTTGACCGAGTCGCCGAGCGGGAAGAGCGAGTGCGCGACCTGCTCCTGGGTGAGCACCCCGAGCACGTAGGACTGGTCCTTGGCCGCATCCACCGCTCGGTGCAGCTCGGGGCCGGCGGGCCCCTGGCGGACCGAGGCGTAGTGGCCCGTCGCCACCGCGTCGTAGCCCAGCGCCAGGGCGCGGTCGAGGACGGCGGCGAACTTGATCTTCTCGTTGCAGCGCAGGCAGGGGTTGGGGGTGCGGCCGGCGGCGTACTCCGACCGGAAGTCCTCGACCACGTCGTCATGGAACCGCTCGCTCAGGTCCCAGACGTAGAAGGGGATCCCGATGACGTCGGCCGCGCGGCGGGCGTCGTTGGCGTCCTCGATGGTGCAGCAGCCGCGGGCCCCCGTGCGGTGGGAGGCGGGGTTGCGCGACAGCGCGAGGTGGATGCCGGTGACCTCGTGGCCGGCCTCGACGGCGCGGGCCGCGGCCACCGCCGAGTCCACCCCTCCGGACATGGCGGCGACGACCCTCACAGCAACGCCGCCCGCGCCCGCTCCACCGCCGGCCCGATCGCGGCCACGACCGCGTCGACGTCGGCGGGCGTCGAGGAGTGGCCCAGCGAGAAGCGCAACGAGCCGCGTGCCTCGGCCGGGGTGCGGCCCATCGCCAGCAGCACGTGGCTCGGCTGGGGGACGCCGGCCGAGCAGGCGGACCCGGTCGAGCACTGCACGCCCTGGTGGTCCAGCAGCATCAGCAGCGAGTCGCCCTCGCAGCCGGGGAAGGTCAGGTGGGCGTTGCCCGGCAGCCGCTCGATCGGGTCGCCGTTGAGCACCACGTCGGGCACGACGGCGCGCACGCGCTGCACCAGGTCGTCGCGCAGCCCCCGCACCCGGGCGGCGTAGGACTCCTGGTCGCCCACGGCGAGCTCGACGGCCCTGGCGAAGGCGGCGACCGCGGGGACGTCGAGCGTGCCCGAGCGCACGCCGCGCTCCTGGCCGCCCCCGTGCAGCAGCGGCGACATCTCGAGCGAGCGGGAGGCGACCAGCGCCCCGACGCCGTAGGGACCGCCGATCTTGTGCGCGGTGAGCGTGAGGGCGTCGACGCCGCTCGCGGCGAAGTCGACGGGCACGGCGCCGACCGCCTGCACGGCGTCGGTGTGGAACGGGATGCCGTGCTCGCGCGCGACCGCCGCCAGCTCGGCGATCGGCTGCACGGTGCCGACCTCGTTGTTGGCCCACATCAGCGAGACCAGGGCGACCGACTCGGCGTCGGCGGTGAGCAGGTGGGCGTAGGCCCCCACGTCGACCCGCCCGTTGCCGTCGACCGGCACCAGCTCGACCTTGGACCCGCGCTCGGCCAGCCAGTCGAGTGGGTCGAGCACCGCGTGGTGCTCGGTCGCGGCGCTGAGCACGCGGACGCGGCCGGGGTCGGTGGACTGCCGCGCCCAGGTCACGCCCTTGACCGCGAGGTTGTCCGACTCCGTGCCGCCGGAGGTGAAGAGCACCTCGCCGGGCCGGGCGCCCAGGGCGGCGGCGATGCGCTCGCGCGACTCCTCGACGACACGACGGGCCGCCCGCCCGGCGCCGTGCAGGCTGTTGGCGTTGCCGGTGCGGGTGAGGTGCTCGGAGAAGACGTCCACGACCTCGGGACGCATCGGCGTGGTCGCCGCGTGGTCGAGGTAGGCGGGTCGGGGCGGAGCGGACATCGCCCTCAAGCGTACGGCGTGGCTCCACGGGCTGCCCCCTGCGGCCCCGCTAGAGCCCGCGCATCTCCCGCGCGCGGACCATCACCACGTCGTACTCGATCGCCCGGACGGTCTCGTGGTCGAAGGACACCGGGAACACCCCCGCGCTCTCGAACCCAGCCGCCTCCAGCGCCACCCACTGCTCCGGGAGCCGCGTCATGCCGTCGTAGATCGGCACGCACGACAGCTCCGCCTGGAGCGCGACGACCCGGTCGAGGGCCTCGCCCGCCCCCTGCACCACCTCGAGGTCGTAGCCCTGGGTGTCCATCTTGAGGTAGACCCGGCCCGCGTCCAGCCCGTCGAGGATCTCGGGCATCAGCCCGTCGAGGCGGCGGATGGTCACCTCCTCGGACGTCATGTTGCGCAGGCCCGCCGCCCACTCCCGCCCGAAGTCGCTCGGCGGCAGGAGGCTGCTCATCGTGCCGCGCATCGCGTGGATCGTGGCGGTGCCGTCGCTCGACCCGAGCCCGCAGTGACGCACCCACCACGCGTCGTCGTCGCGCGCGGCCGCCGCGAGCCCGTCGTACGCCGAGCGCACCGGTTCGAAGGACACGATGCGTCCGCGGTAGCCCGCGCGGCGCAGGCCCTGGGCGAACTGGCCGGTGTTGGCGCCGGCGTCGACCACGCAGTCGACCTCGCCGGCCCGCAGGACCCACATCACCAGCTCGCGCTGGGCCACCTGCGCCAGGCGCTGCTGCAGGCGCGCGGGCCGCGCCCGGACCCGGCGCCGGTCCCACACCAGGGTGGCCCTCAGCGCGTCGCCCCCGATGGGGACGACCCGGTGGCGGCTCGTGCTGTGCCGCACGACCCAGGCGCGGTCGCCCAGGCCGCGGACGTCCCAGCCCGTGCGCTGCAACGCGCGACGGACCGCCGCCCGCAGGCGACGGTCCGTCCGATGATCTCGCCCGTCCATGCCCCCGACGTTAACCGGGGACGCGGGCAGCGGTCACTTGCGCTTGTTGATCTCCTCGGTGGCCTTGGGCAGGACCGAGTGCAGGTCGCCCACGACGCCGAAGTCGACGAGCTCGAAGATCGGCGCCTCCTCGTCCTTGTTGACCGCGACGATCGTCTTGGAGGTCTGCATGCCGGCGCGGTGCTGGATCGCACCGGAGATGCCGTTGGCGATGTAGAGCTGCGGGGAGACGACCTTGCCGGTCTGGCCGATCTGGAAGGAGTGGGGGTACCACCCCGAGTCCACGGCCGCACGCGAGGCGCCGACGGCCGCACCGAGCGAGTCGGCGAGCTCCTCGACGGGCTCGAAGTTGCCGCCCGTGCCGCGGCCACCGGCCACGACGATGGCGGCGTCGTTGAGCTCGGGTCGACCCGAGGACTTCTTGGGCTCGACCCCCACGATGCGCGCGCCCTTGGCGACGTCGGAGATCTCGGGAGTGATCTCCTCGACCGCGCCGGCGCCCTCGGACTCCTCCGGGGTGGCGGAGTTGGGCTTGACCGCGATGATCGGCGTGCCCTTGGTGACCTTGGCCTGCACCGTGTAGTTGCCGGCGAAGACGGACTGGGTGGTCACGCCACCCTCGGCCACGTCGACGGCGTCGGTGATCAGGCCGGACTCGGTCTTGACCGCGAGGCGGGCCGCGATCTCCTTGCCCTCGGCGGACGAGGCGATCAGCACAGCGGCGGGCGAGGTCTTCTTCACCAGGTCGGCGAGCACCTCGGCCTTGGGGGCCACGATGTAGGGGTTCACGTGACCGCCGTCGACGGCGTAGATCTTGGCGGCGCCGAACTTCTTGAGCGCGGCAGTGGCCTCGTCGGACAGCTTGCCGATGAAGACCGCGGACGGCTCGCCCAGCTTGCGGGCGATGGTCAGCATCTCGTTGGTGGTCTTGCGGACGGTGCCGCCCGCGTGGTCGACCAGGACCAGGACTTCAGACATGTGGTTGCTCTTCCTTCAGGAACTCAGTCAGGGCCGGAGGGCGGTCAGATGAACTTCTTGGAGGCCAGGAAGTCCACCAGCGCGGTGGCGCCCGACCCGTCCTCGTCGGTGACGATCTCGCCCTGGCTGCGGGGCGGACGCTCCTCGGTGCCCTCGACCTGCGACCAGGAGGCGGAGAGGCCGACCAGCTCGGCGTCGACGCCGAGGTCGGACAGGCTCCAGGTCTCGACCGGCTTCTTCTTCGCGGCCATGATGCCCTTGAAGGACGGGTAACGCGCCTCGCCGGTCTGGTCGGTGACCGACAGGACGACGGGCAGCGTGCCCTCGACCATGACGGTCGCGGTGTCGCCGTCGCGGCGGATCTTGACGGTGTCGCCCTCGACGCTCAGCTCGGAGGCGAAGGTGATGCCCGGGATGCCCAGGCGCTCGGAGACCATCGCCGGGACGACGCCCATGGCGCCGTCGGTCGAGCCCATGCCGCACATGACCAGGTCGTAGTCGGTCTTCTTCAGCGCCTCGGCGAGCACCAGCGAGGTGGCCAGCGCGTCGGAGCCGGCGATCGCGTCGTCGACGACGTGGACGCCCTTGTCGGCGCCCATCTGCAGCGCCTTGCGCACCGCGGTCTCGGCGTCGGCCGGCCCGATGGTCAGCGCGGTCACCTCGGTGTCGTCGCCGAGCTTCTCCTTGAGCTGCAGCGCCTGCTCGACGGCGTACTCGTCGAGCTCCGAGAGCAGGCCGTCGACGTTGTCACGATCCACGGTGTTGTCGGACTCGAACTTGCGGTCACCGGTCGCGTCCGGGACGTACTTCACACATACGACAATGTTCATGGCAAAGCCCTGAGCGGGCCCCTCCTCGGGTCTCGGGATGCCAAGAGGCTACCCGCGAGCCACAGCGGTCGCACGAGATGGGGCAGGTGCGATCAGTCACAGACTGTGACACCGAGTTACACCTCGGTGCCCGCCCGGTCCGGGTCAGCCGCGCGGGCGGATCACGCGGTCCAGGACCTTGCCCGCGACGAGGTAGATCAGGGCCGCGACGCCCCAGTTGACCAGCACGGACTTGACCACGGCGTCCTGGCGGGCGGAGGCCCCGGCGCCCTTCTTGACCTCGAAGCTCTTGAGCTCGCCGAAGTCGATCTTGTCGGCCAGGTCGGTGATCGCCTTGACCACCGCGTTGTCCAGGTTGAAGCGGAGCGCGACCAGCAGGGCGCCGACGGCCAGCACCGCGGCCGCCACGACGGCCACGAGCCACACCACCGAGGCGATGGTCGACCGCGCCTTGCGGGACCCCGCGTTGAGTCCGTCCCGACGCGGTGTCTCAGCGCGGCGCTTGCCCGCCGTCTCCGACTCGCTCACTGGTGGCTCCTGTCACCCGACTACCCCGATGCTGCTTCCCGCAGGGAGGTTATCCAACCTGACCCGGCTGATGCCTGGGTCCGGGAGGTCGCTGGCTCAGCGACCGACGAACTCGGCCTTGCCCGGGCCGTTCTCCTGGAAGCTGCGCATGCCGATGGTGCGGTCCTCGGTGGCGAACAGCGCGGCGAACTGCTGCCGCTCGATCTCCAGGCCGGTCTCGAGGTCGACCTCGAGGCCCCGGTCGACCGACTCCTTGGCCGCGCGTACGGCGAGCGCGGCGGCCTTGGTGAACTGGCGCGCCCAGGCGACCGCCTCGGCGTACACCTGGTCGGCGGGGACCAGCTTGTCGGCGAGGCCGATGGCCAGCGCCTCGTCGGCCTTGACGAAGCGGCCGGTGAAGATCAGGTCCTTGGCCTTGCTCGGCCCGACGAGGCGGGTGAGCCGCTGGGTGCCGCCCGCGCCCGGGATGATCCCGAGCAGGATCTCGGGCTGGCCGAAGGTCGCGTTGTCGGCGGCGATGCGGATGTCGGCGCACAGCGCGAGCTCGCAGCCGCCGCCGAGGGCGTAGCCGGTGACCGCCGCGACGACCGGCTTGGGGATGCGGGCGACCGCGGTGAAGGCGGACTGGAGTGCCCCGGAGCGCTTGACCATGTCCGGGTAGGACATGTCGGCCATCTCCTTGATGTCGGCGCCGGCCGCGAAGACCCGCTCGCCGCCGTAGACGACGACCGCGCGGACGTCGTCGCGGTCGGTGGCCTCGAGCGCCGCGGCGCGGATCTCCTCCTGCACCTGCACGTCGAGCGCGTTCATCTTGGGTCGGTCGATGCGGATCGTCCCGACACCGTCCTCGACCTCGAGCCGCACGAACTCACCCACGCCGGACCGTCCTCTCGGTTGCACCTCCACGAACCTGCGTCACCGTAGTCCACAATCGACCCGTGCCGACGAACACCTGGAGCTGGAGCGCCCTGGACGAGCGAGCCCCCGTGTGGCCGGGTTACCACCAGCAGCTCGGGGCGACGTGGTCCGAGCGGTCGACGAACTTCGCGGTCTTCTCCCCCGAGTCGACGGCCGCGTGGGTCTGCCTGTTCGACGAGGACGGCACCGAGACCCGCCACCAGCTGACCGAGCACACGCTCGGGGTGTGGCACGGCGCCCTGCCCGACGTGCCGGTCGGGCAGCGCTACGGGTTCCGGGTCGGCGGCCGGTGGGCGCCCGACCACGGGCTGCGGTTCAACCGCGACAAGCTGCTGCTCGACCCCTACGCCAAGGCGCTGACCGGGAGCGTGTGGGGCCACCACGAGCTCCTCGCCCACGACCCCGGCGACCCGCGGCGGCGCAGCCAGGTCGACTCCGCGCCGTACATGCCCAAGTGCGTGGTGGTGAAGGACGACTTCGACTGGCAGGGCGACACCCAGCTGCGCCGCCGCTGGCGCGACACCGTGATCTACGAGCTGCACGTCAAGGGGTTCACCCAGCTGCACGACCGGGTGCCCGAGCACCTGCGGGGGACGTACGCCGGCCTGGCGACCGACCACGTGCTCGACTACCTCACCGACCTCGGGGTGACCGCGGTCGAGCTGCTGCCCGTCCAGCACTTCGTCAGCGAGCGGGCGCTCGTCGACCGGGGGCTGAGCAACTACTGGGGCTACAACACCCTGGCGTTCCTGGCCCCCCACGCGGCGTACTCCTCCTCCGGCGACCTCGGCCAGCAGGTCACCGAGTTCAAGCAGATGGTCAAGCGGTTCCACGAGCGCGGGCTCGAGGTGATCCTCGACGTGGTCTACAACCACACCGCCGAGGGCGGAGCCGACGGGCCGACGTACTCCTTCCGTGGGCTCGACGACCTCGGCTTCTACAAGCGGGCCGGCACCGTCGGCGACGCCTACTGGGACGTCACCGGGTGCGGCAACACCGTCGACTCGACCAGCCTCGGCGCGCTGCGGCTGATCCTCGACTCGCTGCGCTACTGGGTGACCGAGATGCACGTCGACGGCTTCCGCTTCGACCTCGCCTCGGCGCTCGCGCGCACCGGCCACGCGGTCGACATGCGCAGCGCCTTCCTCACCACGATCAGCCAGGACCCCGTGCTGCGGCACGTGAAGCTCATCGCCGAGCCGTGGGACGCGAGCATGGACGGCTACCTCGTCGGATCGTTCCCGCCGCCGTGGGTGGAGTGGAACGACCGCTACCGCGACACGATGCGCAGCTTCTGGCGCGGGGACGGCACCGGCGTCCGCGACGTCGCCTCACGGCTGGCCGGGTCCTCCGACCTGTACGCCGACGACGGGCGCTCGCCGTACGCCTCGGTGAACTTCGTGACCGCCCACGACGGCTTCACGCTGCGCGACCTGGTCTCCTACGAGCGCAAGCACAACCACGCCAACGGCGAGCACGACCGCGACGGCACGGACAACAACCTGTCCTCCAACTACGGCGTCGAGGGAGAGACCGACGACGAGGAGATCCGCGCGCTGCGCCGGCGCCAGGCAGCCAACCTCCTGGTCACGCTCTGCCTGTCGTCCGGGGCCCCGATGATCACCGCCGGCGACGAGCGCGGACGCACGCAGCGCGGCAACAACAATGCTTATTGTCAGGACAACGAGATCTCCTGGGTCGACTGGCGGGCCGACGATGCCTGGCTCGACGTCTACGAGGTCGCCCGGGCCGCACTGCGGCTGCGCCGGCAGCACCCCGCACTGCGGCAACGGCACCACTTCCAGGGCACCCCGACGCTCGCCGGCGGCCCCAAGGACCTCGCCTGGCTGCACCCCGACGGGCGCGAGATGTCCCAGCCGGACTGGTACGACGGCCGCCTGCGCACCGTGGGCATGTTCGTCTCCGGCGACCCCCTCCGCTCCCCCGGCCCCGAGGGCGAGCAGCAGCGGGACCGGTCGTTCCTCGTGTGGTTCAACGCACGCGACGAGCCCGTGGACGTGACGCAGATGGAGAACCCCTGGGTCGGCAGCGGCGAGGTCGTCCTCTCCACCTGTCCCGACAACCCCGTCGGCACCGCCGTCCAGGCCGGCGACACGCTCACGATGTCCGCGCGCTCGCTGGTGCTCCTTCGCCAGCACTGATCCCCCTCACGCACCCCTGGGCGTCGTCTCCACAGGGTGCCGAACACCCGTGCGGATATCGTCATGGCCGGGTAGGCTGTACTCATGCCCGAAGACCTCCGCGACCTCTCCGCGCGCGACGTGCTCGACGCAGCGACGAGCACGCTCCGGACGCGGCGGCTCCTGGAGGTCCAGGAGCTGCGGGTCCTGGAGCAGTGGGTGGCGATGCACGGCGCGGACCCGCTGGACGGTCTCGACGCTCGTGGCCGCGAGCACGCGCGCGCGATCGGCAAGGTCCTGCGTCAGCTCGGCGGTGAAGGCACCCCCGGGGTCCAGGACTTCTGTCTGGGCGAGATCGCGCTGGCTCGCGAGGAGCACGTCAACGCCACTCGGTCCGCGATGGCCGACGTGCTCGACCTGGTCCACCGGATGCCGCTCACGTGGGCGGTCTGCCTGGCCGGCGATGCCGAGGTGTGGGTGGCCCGCACGGTCGCCTCCCGTTCTCGCAGGGTCCCGGCGGACCGGATGTGGATCGTCGACCAGGCTGTGGCCCGGATGATCGCGACCGAGTCGATCAAGCGCATCCTCGACGTGGCGGACGCCAAGATCATCGAGGCCGACACCGGCACCCACGAGGACGAGGTCGCGGAGGCCAAGCAGCGCGGCTTCGCCGCGGTCGGGCAGACCGAGGACGACGGGACCCGGATGGTCGTGGCGCGGATCGACGCCGCCGACGGGCCCGGCATCGACGCGGTCCTCGAGCGGGTGGCCGAGGCCCTCCTGACCTCCCACCCCGACGCCACGCTCGATGAGCGGCGATCGATGGCGATGGGCTACTTCGGTCGCCTCGGGCAGCTGTTCGAGCTCCTGCTCCGCGGCGTGGACCCGACCACCGACCCCAACACCGATCCCGACGCGATCGCCCGCGCCCTCGCGATCCCGGCCGACGTGCTGGACCTGCTGCGTGACCCGGCGATCGCCGCACGAATCGCCCCTCAGGCAAAGCTCTACGTCCACCTCCACGAAGCCGTCCTGCTCGGCGAGGAGGGGGTCGCCCGGGTCGAGGGCCTCGGCGCCATGACACTCTCCGAGCTCCAGGTCCTCCTGGCTCGGCACAACGTGGTGGTCCAACCGGTCATCGACCTCTCCGACCGGGTCCGCACCACCGCCTACGAGCACCCGGAGTCGATCAAGGAGCGGGTGCACCTGATCACCGGCGGTGACTACTGGCCCTACGCCTCTTCCACCGGCCGGGGCGTGGACTACGACCATCCCACCCCCTACAGACCGGGGGCACCACCGGACCACCCGCCCCAGACAGGCACCCACAACTCCGGCCCACTCGGTCGGCGACACCACCGCTGGAAGACTCGTGCGGGCTTCACTTCCCGGCAGTGCGGCCACGGCCGCTACGTCTGGCTCACCCCTCACGGCCTGGCATTCCTGGTCGACCACCGCGGGTCACGACGCATCGACCCCGATGAGGCTCGGCAGATGCTCGGGGCCGGCGAGCAGGTCGAGCTCTACTTCCCTGACCAGCCTCTGTCTGTCGAGATCAACCTCCGCCGCTGAGTCCTGCGGAAGTCGTAAGCGCCACCGATCCTGTAACGAGCGGCATTCCGCCCACTGTGGGTCGGTCCGATGCCGCCCTGAGGTGCCCTACTCTGCCGATGGTCGGGCATCGGGACACGCTCGACTCATAGCACGACAGGAGTTGGGCGCAGAAGTCGTCAAACCGATTGGTTGACTTCGCTCGCCGCAAGGTCGCTGTTCTCCGTTTGGGGAGGGCGTGAACGTGCCCGACATTCGTAAAGCAAGGCCATCGTCGGCGACTTGACTCCGCCGTACTGGAGCGCCATGTATAAATCGACGACACCACTGAGCTCGATACTTAAACCTTGTTTGATCATTAGTAGCGGGAGCACGACACCCACCAGAACTACTGGCGACCACAGCACCGCCAACACGACGATTAGTAGAAGTAGAGGCGGCGCGGCTGAATAGCGCAACTCGGCTTCAGCCTTGGCTCGATCATACTCGCCGAAGTGCACCCCGCCATCCGCCTTGAGTTTCGCAACGAGACGCTGCCGCTCTTCGCTTAGGTTTGCCAGAAAGGCTTCGCGCAGAACGATGTGGTGAACGTCCTCATGGAGGTTGCGGTCAAAATCCCACCACTCGTGCTCTGGATTCTTTTCCCAGCCATCAGGGGTCGGCGCCCATGGCGGGATCTGATCGCTTCGCAGCGGAAAATAGTGTGATGGAAGGCTGACGGTTTCGTTGTCCTCAAGCCGCAGGCCACCCTCCCAGTCACCACCGCGATATTGCCATTCATTGTTAGCACGCCTCCACTGGAAGTCGCGAAAGTCGTTCCACGAGCTATATACCTCTCCCCAGAAGTCGTCGGGAGGATCAATGGACTTTAGGTCCTTGTAGGTGAAGGTCCTGTGGAGGTTGTCCATTTGGCGGTACACCCAGTTGTCGAGGCGACCAGCCCACTCGTGGGTTCGCCTGGCCGACATCTCGGTGCCAAGCCCGTCCGCGCGGTCATAACTCCAAACGGGATCGAATCGGTCATGGTTGTACGGGTACTCACGACGGCGCCACTCGGTGAACTCCATCGTTGACATCTCGATTGATCGATATCCGCGCCAGATGGCAGCCACCGCATTCCAGGAATTCCGTAAGAACCGGCGCAGTGGGTCCAAGCGGCGCCAGTTGGCCATCTCTTCCTCCGTCAGTGTCGATGGGAGGAGTCTCCAGTGCTGCAGTGTGAGGAACTGAGGCCAGTCACGGATGACGAGAAAGGTTCCGAGCAGGTAAGCCGCGAGTCCCGCAGCAGCGAGCGTCACGCCTGGGCCTACAGTCTGCGCAAGCTCTGCGATCCTTTCCAGACCCGTCGAGTGTCCAAGGTCTGACAGCCGGTCTTTGCCGTCGATCACGACCCACACCACAACGAAGTAAATGGCGCCAGAAATGAGTGGGGCTCTGACTTGCCTGAGCCCGGGCAGAATTCCACTAAGCACGGTTCGACACGCTACCTGTCCGATTCGACAGTCCGATTGAGCGTGACCGAGGACGCCAAGCGTAGGTGGGTCAGCGGGCCACGAGCCCACTCGTGCCCAAGCCGCAGAGCGGCCTCGTCGACTCATGGAATAGAGATCAGACTCGCAGGGCAACTAGCCTCGAGCTGACAGCCGCGCGACCATGCCGCTGTCGGGGCGGAGCCCGACCATGCCGCTGTCGGGGCGGAGCCCGACCATGCCGCTGTCGGGGCGGAGCCCGACCATGCCGCTGTCGGGGCGGAGCCCGACCATGCCGCTGTCGGGGCGGAGCCCGACCATGCCGCTGTCGGGGCGGAGCCCGACCATGCCGCTGTCGGGGCGGAGCCCGACCATGCCGCTGTCGGGGCGGAGCCCGACCATGCCGCTGTCGGGGCGGAGCCCGACCATGCCGCTGTCGGGGCGGAGCCCGACCATGCCGCTGTCGGGGCGGAGCCCGACCATGCCGCTGTCGGGGCGGAGCCCGACCATGCCGCTGTCGGGGCGGAGCCCGACCATGCCGCTGTCGGGGCGGAGCCCGGCCCGACCATGCCGCTGTCGGGGCGGAGCCCGACCATGCCGCTGTCGGGGCGGAGCCCGACCATGCCGCTGTCGGGGCGGAGCCCGACCATGCCGCTGTCGGGGCGGAGCCCGACCATGCCGCTGTCGGGGCGGAGCCCGACCATGCCGCTGTCGGGGCGGAGCCCGACCATGCCGCTGTCGGGGCGGAGCCCGACCATGCCGCTGTCGGGGCGGAGCCCGACCATGCCGCTGTCGGGGCGGAGCCCGACCATGCCGCTGTCGGGGCGGAGCCCGACCATGCCGCTGTCGGGGCGGAGCCCGACCATGCCGCTGTCGGGGCGGAGCCCGACCATGCCGCTGTCGGGGCGGAGCCCGACCATGCCGCTGTCGGGGCGGAGCCCGACCATGCCGCTGTCGGGGCGGAGCCCGACCATGCCGCTGTCGGGGCGGAGCCCGACCATGCCGCTGTCGGGGCGGAGCCCGACCATGCCGCTGTCGGGGCGGAGCCCGACCATGCCGCTGTCGGGGCGGAGCCCGACCATGCCGCTGTCGGGGCGGAGCCCGACCATGCCGCTGTCGGGGCGGAGCCCGACCATGCCGCTGTCGGGGCGGAGCCCGACCATGCCGCTGTCGGGGCGGAGCCCGACCATGCCGCTGTCGGGGCGGAGCCCGACCATGCCGCTGTCGGGGCGGAGCCCGACCATGCCGCTGTCGGGGCGGAGCCCGACCATGCCGCTGTCGGGGCGGAGCCCGACCATGCCGCTGTCGGGGCGGAGTCGCGACTGCATGGCGTAGCCCCGTGCCACTCGGGCCGGTTGACTGTAGGGGGTGGCGGTGCGGGACTCATCAGATGAATGCAGTCCTCATTTCCTCTCTCATCGTTCCCGGTCAGGACCGGACCTGGCGCGCTGCAGCGGCATACCTCGCGCAGTACAAGGGACTGACCCGTCAACATGCTGAGTCCGACCTCCGCTCGTACCTGATGTGGTGTGCGGAGCATCAGCTCGATCCGGTGGAGGCCAAGCGTGTCCACATCGAGTTGTTCGTGCGCTGGATGCAGGAGGAGCGTCGCTACAAGCCAGCGACCGTCTCTGGGTCTGCTGCAGGGACGGGTGACAGGTTGGGTCACGCAGCCTGAGTGGCTGGCGTGGTCATGATGGTCTCGTACTCAATGGGGGTCAACCGACCGAGCGCGTCTTGTCGGCGACGACGGTGATAGGTCCTCTCGACCCAGGTCACGATCGCGATCCGCAGGTCCTGGCGAGTGGCCCAGCTCTGTCGGTCCAGGACGTTCTTCTGCAACAGCGAGAAGAACGACTCCATGGCGGCGTTGTCGCCAGCCGCGCCCACCCTGCCCATCGATCCGACCAAGCCGTACCGGTTCAGGGCATGGACGAATTTCCGGCTGCGAAATTGCGACCCGCGGTCCGAGTGAACGATGCACCCCGCCGCCGAGTAGCCCTCGGCGGCGCGTCGGGCGACCGCTGAGTCCAGGGCAGCGACGGCCAGGCGTGACTTCATCCGCGAGTCGATGGAGTAGCCCACGATCCGGTTGGAGAAGACGTCCTTGATCGCGCAGAGGTAGAGCTTGCCCTCGGCGGTGCGGTGCTCGGTGATGTCGGTCAGCCACAGCTCATTGGGGACCTCAGCGGTGAAGTCGCGTTCCACCAGGTCGTCGTGCACCGGCGGCCCCGTCCGGCCGTTCTTGCCGCGCTTGGGCTTGCCGAACGCGCTCCACCAGCCGTTGCTCGAGCAGATCCGCCACGCAGTCCTGCTGGCCATGTCCTGACCGGCCTCGACGGCTTCGTCGAGCAGGAACCGGTAGCCGAACTCCGGGTCGTCGCGATGGGCGTCGAACAGGGCATTGGCCCGGTGCGCCTCGACCAGGTCGCGTTCGGTGACCGGGCCCGCCAGCCAGCGGTAGTAGGGCTGGCGAGCGATCTTCAGCACCCGGCACGTCACCGTGACGGGGATCCCGTCCTCGGCCAGCTCGCGGACGAGCGGGTACATCACTTTCCCGGCAGGTTCGCCTGCGAGAGATACGCCGCCGCACGACGCAGGACCTCGTTCTCCTGCTCCAGCAGCCGGATCCGCTTCCTGGCCTCACGCAGCTCGGCGTTCTCGGCCGCGGTCACCCCGGGCTTGGTGCCGTCCTCGACATCGGCCTTGGCCATCCAGTTCGTCAGGCACGACTCGCTGATCCCGAAGTCGGCCGCGATCTGCTTCAGATGCTGACCTGGCTCCCGGTTGCGGGCCACGCGCACGACATCGTCGCGGAACTCCTGGGGATAGGGCTTGGGCATGGTGCACATCCTTCCAGCGGCACCTCTCGGCACCACAGATCAGATGTCACCGACCCCTGCAGCAGACCCACTATCCGACCATCCGGCCACGCAAGAGGGCCGTCCCGACCCCGCCAGCTCCACCCCCACCTCCGCCCCCACCGCCGGTGGTACACGCGGAGCCTAAGCCCGCGCCTGCTGTGGCGCGAGCGAACCGGGACACGTCTCAGGACATTTGGGGCTGGCTGGCAGCGCTGACGCCGCTTGGTGGGCTCCTGTACGCCATGAGTGCCGCCGACCCCGAGTGGGAGACCATAGGGCCACCCGTCGGGATCGCGATGCTCGTGCTGGGCTTCCTTGACTGGCGCACCTTCTGGGGTGAGCCCCGCTCCGGCTCCATCATCTTCCCGGCCAGCCTTTTGCTGGTGTCGCCGGCGTACCTGCTTCTCCGCACCATCAAGCTGCGAGGGACACCTTTGATCCCGGTCGCTTGGCTTGTCTCGGTCGTCGCGCTCGCCGCCATTGGGAATGCCTACGTGAGGCAGCTTGAGGTGTTCGATTGGGCCATCGAGAGTGGTCTCGCGACTGCGATTCGCGAGGAGGGCGGGGGGCGGGTCAGGGTTTCCTGCCCGGACGTGGACGACGTCCGCCGCGACGGCGACACCACCATCTGCTACGCCCGCGACAAGCAAGGCACCGCAGCTGTCGAGCTCACGTTCTCGCGCGACGGCTCGTACCGTTGGGAATGGCTGCCGTAGGGCGTGGTCGTCGCCGCACTGGGCGATAGGTCCACTCCCAGGGGGCCTTTAGTCGCCATTCGGCACCCCGCCGTCCGCTTCAAGTCCGGTGCGGGACATTCGCTGATATTGATAGCCGCGGTATCAGCTGAATCTCGGGGGAGAACTTATGGCCGAAGGGTCGAGTGGATGTCTTGGTCTGGTGGCTGTCGTGCTGGTCGTAGGCGGCCTGTCAAGCATGTGCAGCGGCGGTGACGACAGTGGTGGCGGCTCTGGGGACTCGTATGGCGCGGAATCCGCTTGCAAGGACTGGGTTGAGGATCAGCTCAAGTCACCATCGACAGCCGACTTCGGCGACGTCGAGGTCAGCGGCTCCGGACCCTGGACAGTCACTGGCTACGTAGACGCGGAGAACGGCTTCGGTGCCAACATCCGAGCGGACTGGACCTGTGACGTGCGGTTGGACTCCGACGATTACTACCGGGGCTCGGCGACTCTGCTCGAGTAGCCAACCCCGTACCTCCACGGACTGCGCCGCCGGCCTGATCCGCTCGCGACGGGGGTGCCCTGTGCGGGAGCGTCCCTACATCCAGGGTGCGAGGTAGCCGACACACTTGGCCGGCCTGGCCGCGGTGTAGAGCGAGGTCACGTCGACCAGGACGCGTCCGGAGGCGGGGATGAGGTCGGGATACTCACCGGCGCCGCCCATGATCTTGCCGGCCCTATTCGTGCACACGACCTCCAGCGAGGGCCCCTCGAGCGGCTCGTCGGTCGGGTTGGCCACCTCGAAGCGGGCACCAAAGGAGTCGGAGAACTCCGGCCGGTAGATCTTGCCGCGCACGGTGCCGAGGTCCCCTGAGGTCTGGTCGTCGAAGGTGCCATCGTCCTTGACGTCGAGGGTCGCCTCAACCCGGACGGGCTTACGGCCCTTGGGGACGTCGACCTGGGTGGCGACTGGCAGGACCTGCCCGGGCCAGCTGAAGTGGGAGACCTGGGAGCCGCTGGAGACGAGCTCACCAGCCTTGTCGAGCAGGTTGAAGTTGACGGTCACGGTGTGTCCGGCGTGGTCGTCGTTGTTCCGCACTCGTGCAATCACCCACGCGTACCCGTACTGGGACCCGAAGCCGGCGTCGATGAGCTTCCACGGGTCGCCGGCCTCCTCGCCCGTCTGTACGGACGTATCGTCGGTGACCTTCTTCGCCAGGTCGGCCGACTTGAACACCTCGGCGTACTCCTTGGCCTCCGACGGCTTGAGGTCTCCGCTGACGCGCAGCAGCAGGTTGTCGCGCACGGTGTCGTACTCGCTGCCCAGGATGCTGTTGCCGTCCTGGAGCTCCTGGATGTATTCGGAGCGGTTCTGGGCGTCGTCGTCGGAGGGCCACTGCTCGATGGTGGCGCCGCAATCGACCCCGAAGTCGCCGGTGCTGCTGGTATCAGTGGTGTCGCAGCCAGCTCGGTCGTCGACAAGGACGGTCGCGGCGGTGTAGCCGTTCGGGCGCCCGATGAGGTTGTTGGGGTCGTTGTTCTCGTCGACCGCGATCGCCTCGCTCACCTCATCGACCTGGGCCTTCACCACCAGGGCGGCGCTCTGGGCGGTCGGCTTCGGCGAGCTCGTGTTGTTGGAGTCGTTGCCGCCGCAGCCGGCGAGGAGGACCAGGACCAGGGCCGCAGACGCGGCCGTACCGAGGGTGCGCATGGGTGTGGACGGTAGTGCAGGACCGACGCCGCCGATCATGGGAGCCGCCCGCTCGTCGGCAGGACCGAGTTCTCAGCGGCATGTGCGAGTGGCCGCGGGCGCACGCTACGCGGCATGAGCGGTCGGCTGGCTTCCAACGCGGCCGACCGCATTCGCAACGGCGAACTCAAGGCCTTGGACGTCGACCAGGCCCTGTTCCAGTACTCCGGTGCAGCACGAGAACTTTGCGAGTTCGTCAATACGCGATGTCCCGGTCACCGCTGGCCACTACTCCCGCACAACCCGCGCTTGCGCTCAGCCGGTCCGGGCACCGACGCCAGACCCGAGTTCTCGAGAGTGCGGTCTCATGACGGCAGGCGCCACCATCGACTGAACGCCGCGACCCCTGACTCCCTGATCAGGTGTTGGCGACCTCCGCGAGGCAGAAGAGCCAGAAGTCGACGATCGACGCGAGTCGGTCATCGGCCGGCGGCCAGTCGCTGAACACTTGGCGCCCCAGGTTGCCGATCGTCCAAGCCGGCACCTGCTCCCAGGCCCCGGCCCTCAGCATTGGCTGGTTCTTGTGCAGAAACTTGGGGTGCGGATCCGTCGCCACCTCCCACGTCGCCTCCGGGACGGCGATCGTGACGATGTCAACCACGTAAGAGATCAGTCCGTCGAGAAGCTGGAGAGAGCCCGCATCGAGTCGCTCGTGACTTCCCACCCCCAACCTCGACCAGGAGGGCTGCTGCCCGGACGGCCCGAGCCGGAGCCTCTCCTTCACCCACACCCACAGCGGCTCGAGGCTCCTGACCGAGTGGTCCAACTCGACCGCATCGCCCACGGAGAGCACGAGATGCCGCAGGGCGGCGGGCCGCTCCTCCAGGAATTCCTCGAGAGCAGCCGCCGCCTGCTGCTCAGTCAGGTCCGCGTACAGGGTCATGGGAGATGGATAACGTACGAGATCCCGTTCTCGTCGAGCAGGTACAAGACGGCCGGATCAGCACCCATCGACCCCGATCGGCCGCACTCCTGACCGCTCGGATCGCGGCATGGTCGGGCAGGAGGTTGGGTGCGACTCGGGCCTCGCTGCGGGGTCCGATCCGTACCCAGTCGCCCAGCGGATCGGGGATCAGTCGTTTCCCGTTCTCACGGATGATGGGCACGGCCCGCCGATGTGTGGCGGATCCGTGCACTGTTCGGCGGATCCGGACACCGGTTGTCCGTGGTCGGATGTCGGCATCCGCCGAACTCGGACCCGATCCGCCGAACCTTTCTTCGCGAGCGACCATCGGCAGAGTCGGGCACCTCGAAAGGGTGCGTCCTTCCGCCGCTTGAGACGCGTCAAGGCATAGACCACAGACACGCACAGGCCGGGCCGGGGGGCGCCGTCCTCACCCCGGCCCGGCCTGGTGCACGGGTCAGCTCGGCAGCGTGACCAGTCCGAGCTCTGCGACCGAGGCCAGGTGGCTGTTGCGGGGCACGACGCGCAGCGTGTAGCCGAACGCGCCGCTCGTGCTGAGCCGGACCTCGCCGTCGTAGCGGTGCCGGTCGGCCTCGTAGGACTCGGCCAGCTGCAGCGGCGAGACGGTGAGGTCGCGCAGCGTGTCGGACTCACCGACCCGACCGTGCAGCACCTGGACGTCGACGTCGTCGGGGCTGAGGCCGGCGAGGGTGACGAACGCCTGGACCTTCATGACCGCGCCGACCTCGGGGGCGTCGCCGATGCCGCTGGAGTCGACGTGGTCGACACGCACGCCCGGCCACGCCTTGCGGACGCGGTCCTTCCAGGCGGCGAGCTCGAGGGCGCCCTTGTAGTCGTCGTTGAGCGTGCGGGCGGACTCGGTGGCGGGCTGGTAGAGCGTGGTGACGTAGTCGCGCACCATGCGGTCGGCGAGCACCTTGGGGCCGAGCGAGCGCAGAGTGTGGCGCACCATCTCCAGCCAGCGCTGCGGCACGCCGTCGGCGTCGTGGTCGTAGAACCGCGGCGCGACGTCGTTCTCGATCAGGTCGTAGAGCGCAGCCGACTCGAGGTCGTCGCGGCGGTCGGGGTCCTCGACGCCGTCGGCGGACGGGATCGCCCAGCCGTTGTTGCCGTCGTACCACTCGTCCCACCAGCCGTCGAGGATCGACAGGTTGAGGCCGCCGTTGAGCGCGGCCTTCATGCCGGAGGTGCCGCACGCCTCGTAGGGACGCAGCGGGTTGTTGAGCCACACGTCGCAGCCGGGGTAGAGCGGCTGGGCCATCGCGATGTCGTAGTTGGGCATGAAGACGATGCGGTGGCGGACCTCGGGGTCGTCGGCGAAGCGGACGATCTCGTTGATCAGGCGCTTGCCGCCGTCGTCGGCCGGGTGGGCCTTGCCGGCGATGAGCAGCTGGATCGGGCGCTCGGGGTCGAGCAGCAGCGCCTTGAGGCGCGCGGGATCGCGCAGCATCAGCGTCAGACGCTTGTACGACGGCACGCGGCGCGCGAACCCGATCGTGAGCACGTCGGGGTCCAGGGCGCTGTCGACCCACTTGAGCTCGGCGGAGCTGGCACCGCGCTCGAGCCACGACTCCTTGAGCCGGCGACGCGCGTCGAGGACGAGGCGCTCGCGGAGGATGCGCTTGATCTCCCAGACGCGCTTGCCCGGCACCTGGTCCGCGACCTCGAAGACGCGCTCGGGGCTGTCGGCCTGCGGGGAGCTGTCGGGGTCGACGCCCATCTCGCGGGCGAGGTCGAAGATCTCGCGGGCGACCCACGTCGGCGCGTGCACGCCGTTGGTGATCGAGCCGATCGGCCGCTCGGACTCGTCGAAGGCGGGCCACAGTCCGCCGAACATGCCGCGGCTGACGTGGCCGTGCAGCTGCGAGACGCCGTTGGCGCGCTGGGAGAGCCGGAAACCCATCACGGCCATGTTGAAGACGCCGGGGTCGCCGCCCTCGTAGCTCTCCGCGCCCAGGGCGAGGATGCGCTCGACCGGCACGCCGGGCTGGGCGTTGTCGCCGCCGAAGTACTGCGCCACCAGCTCGCGCGGGAAGCGGTCGATACCGGCCGGGACCGGGGTGTGGGTGGTGAAGACGGTGCCGGCGCGGGAGACCTCGAGCGCGGCGTCGAACTCCAGGCCCTGCTCCTCGGTGAGCTCGCGGATGCGCTCCAGGCCCAGGAAGCCGGCGTGGCCCTCGTTGGTGTGGAACACCTCGGGCGCGGGGCGGTCGGTCAGGCGGGTGAAGGTGCGGATCGCCCGCACGCCGCCGATGCCGAGGAGCATCTCCTGGCGCAGGCGGTGCTCGGTCTGGCCGCCGTAGAGACGGTCGGTGATGTCGCGCAGGACCTCGTTGTTCTCCTCCACGTCGGTGTCGAGGAGCAGCAGCGGGACGCGGCCGACGTTGGCCACCCAGACCCGAGCGGTGGCCGTCTGGCCCTCCGGCATGCCGACGGTGACCTTGGCCAGGGACCCGTCGGCCTCGCGGAGGACCGAGATCGGCAGCTCGTCGGGGTCGAGGACGGGGTAGCGCTCCTGCTGCCAGCCCTCGCGGGACAGCGACTGCTTGAAGTAGCCGTGGCGGTAGAGCAGGCCCACGCCGATGATCGGCACGCCCAGGTCGCTGGCCGACTTGAGGTGGTCACCGGCCAGGATGCCGAGGCCGCCGGAGTACTGCGGGAGGGCGGCGGTGATGCCGAACTCCGGGGAGAAGTAGGCGATCCCGCGCGGGGCGCCCTCGGGCAGGCCCTGGAACCAGCGCGGGTTCTCCAGGTAGTCGCGCAGGTCGGCGTGGACGGCCTCGAGGCGCGCACGGAAGTCGGCGTCCTCGGCCAGCTCCTCGAGCCGCGCGGTCGGGACCAGCCCGAGCATGCGGGTCGGGTCCTGGCGGCTGCGGGTCCACAGCTGCTGGTCGATCGAGGCGAAGAGGTCCTGGGTCGGGGGGTGCCAGGACCACCTCAGGTTGCCGGCCAGCTCGCCGAGCGGGAGCAGGGCCTCGGGCAGGACAGGTCGGACGGTGAATCGTCGGATCGCGCGCACGGCGTCACGCTAGCCCAGATTGTTGGATCGATCCAAGCCTTCGTCACACCCGGACCGATCCAGTTCGGGCTCCGCACTCCCCTCCTGCGACGCGCGCCGAGAGGTAAAGAAAATCTGAGCAGGTGTCGTAACACTGTGCGGGCTCCCTCGTTGTGGGGGCGGCTGCACCTCGACCCCCTCAGGTGCGGCTCAGACCGCCCCCTCACCCCTCGGGAGCCCCCGGTGCCAGCACGAGCGTCAGCACGAGTCCCACGTCCCCGCCTCGCCCTCACCGCGACCACCGGCCTGGTCGCCGGCGCCGTCGCACTGGGGCTGGCCGCACCGGCAGGCGCCCTCGACCTGCCCGGCGTCCCCGGTCTGCACCCGACCGTCGACCGGGCGGCGGACGTCCGCGTGCTCGGTGACACCCCACTCGCCATGCCCGACCTCGACCGCCGCGGCAGCGCGCTGCCCAGCGCGACGCAGCGCCGTGCGGCCTCGGCCCTGTCCTCGGCCATCTCGGCCCAGGTGCGCTGGAACCGCTTCGGCACCCCCGCGGTGATCTCTCCCCGCACCGGGTCGCTGGGCCGCGCGAGCAGCAGCGACCCCGCGGTCGCCGCGCGCACCTGGCTGCGGCAGCACGCCTCCCTCCTCGGCCTCAGCGCCGCCCAGGTCGACGCCCTCGAGCTCGTGGGCGCCCAGCCGTTCACCCAGAGCCGGGCACGGGCCGTGCTGTTCCGCCAGCGCTTCGGCGGGCTGCCCACCGCGCTCGGCAGCATGGTCACCGTCGGCGTGGCCGGTGGACGCATCCAGCTCGTCACCTCCTCGCTGGTCAAGGCCTCCGGCACGCCCGCCGCCGCGCGCCTCAGTCCGGCCCAGGGGTGGCTCCGGGCCGCGCGCGACCTCGGCGCCCAGGTCTCGCTGCCCACGCGCACCGGGGTCTCCCAGGGCTGGACGCGCTTCGCCGTGCCGGGCTTCGCCCAGGTGCAGATGGCCCGGCCCCGCTCGCTCGCCCTGGCCGACGGGTCGGTGCGCCCCGTCGTCGAGGCCAACGTCGTCGACGTGCAGGGATCGGCCGTCGCGGCGTACACCTCGCTCGTCGACGCGGTCACCGGCGCGGTGCTCTACCGCGAGAACAAGGTCGACCAGGCCACCGACACCAAGACCTTCCAGGGCACGCTGACCGCGACCGACTGCGGCCCCAAGCACGCCTTCGCGATCTCCGACAACGCGACCAAGCGCATCGACGCCGCGGCGGGCGTGGCGATCGCCACCAACGACATCGAGCTCAAGCTGTTCGGCCCCGGCGGGACCCTGCTCACCACCGGTGACACCGGCACCAGCCCCGAGACCGCGAGCTACGCCCCCGGCGGCGCGCTCCCGCAGGGCTCCTACGCCGTCCAGGTCTGCCCCTTCGACGACCCGACCGTGCCGTTCGTCGGCCCCGACCAGTACGCCGCCTCGGTCAGCCTGAGCGAGCAGGAGACCCCCAGCACGACGCCCGACACCCAGGCCCGCTGGCGCTACTTCGACGCCAACCCGACCCCCGTCTTCGACGGCACCACTCCGAAGAACTCCGTCGTGGGCTGCTTCGTCAAGGGTGCCGGGTGCACCGAGCCCACGGGCCCGTGGGACAACCTCGCCTCGCGCCTGCCGTGGGACGCCGACCCGTCCACGGGACAGACCACCGGCACGACCATCGGCAACAACGCCAACACCCACGAGGCGTGGGCCAGCCCCCTGACCCCCGGTGGCACCGCCCAGGCACCCCAGTCGCCGCAGCGGGACTACACCACGAAGTTCACCGACGCGTGGAACAACTCCAAGTGCGACCCGACCCAGCTCGTCCCCGGCGGCAACGACATCCTCGCCTCGGTGACCAACCTGTTCGTCGCGCACAACCGCATGCACGACTACGCCTACTTCCTCGGCTTCACCGAGCGGAACTACAACCTGCAGTCCAGCAACTTCGGTCGTGGTGGGGCCGGCGGGGACGCCGAGATCGGCAACACGCAGGCCGGTGCGCTCACCGGCGGCCAGCCGTCCTACCTCGGTCGTGACAACGCCAACCAGATCGCGCTGCAGGACGGCGTGCCAGGCATCACCAACCAGTACCTCTTCCAGCCGATCGCAGGGTCGTTCTACTCCCCCTGCACCGACGGCGGGATGGACATGGGGATCGTCGGCCACGAGTACACCCACGCGATCAGCAACCGCATGGTCGGCGGCCCCGACGAGGGGCTCACCTCCGAGCAGGGCGGCGCCATGGGCGAGTCGTGGGGCGACCTGACCGCCGGCGAGTACATGTTCAGCAACGGCTACCGCAACGGCGGCAACCCGTGGGCGGTCGGCCTCTACGCGACCGGCAACAAGTCCGTGGCGATCCGCGACTACTCGATCAACCACAACCCGCTGACCTACGGCGAGTACGGCTTCGACTCCACCGGGCCCGAGGTCCACGCCGACGGCGAGATCTGGAACGCGACCAACTGGCGCGTCCGCCAGGCGCTGGTCCGGAAGTGGAACGCGACGTACCCCTACTCCGACAAGGCGCTGCAGCTGCGCTGCGCTCGGGGGAAGGGCGTCCAGTCGCCGCTGCCCGCGTCGCGCTGCCCGGGCAACCGCCGCTGGATCCAGCTCGTCTTCGACGCCTTCCTGCTGCAGCAGGGGGCCACCAGCATGCTCGACGCCCGCGACGCCATGCTCGCCGCGGACCGCATGCGCTTCGGCGGTGCGGACCAGAAGGTGCTGTGGAAGGCCTTCGCCCGCAGCGGCATGGGCACCCGCGCCAGGACGCCCGACGCCGACAGCAGCAACCCCACGCCGAGCTTCGCGACGCCGACCGGCCACCGCTCGGTGCGCTTCGGGCTGCGCCTGCCGAGCGGCAAGGCCGTCGCCGGCAAGGTGTACGTCGGCACCTACGAGGCGCGCGCCACCCCGGTCGCCGACACGCTGAGCAAGACCGGCCGCGACGCGGTCGACAGGTTCGCCCCCGGCACCTACCGCGGCCTCGTGCAGAGCGCCCGGACCGGCCTCCAGCGGGTCCGGTTCACCGTCCGCGCCGGCCGCGGCACCCAGGCGGTGCGGTTCACCGTCCACCCCAACCTCGCCGGCCAGGCCAACGGCGCCAAGGTGGTCCGGTCCAGCAGCGGCAGCCTCAACCCGTCGTACCTCATCGACGCGACGGAGGGCACCAACTGGGCAGGCGTCGTCGGCAGCGGCAACGTCGACGACAAGGGCAAGCACCCGTTCGTCGTGGTCGACCTGGCCGGCTCGCACTCGCAGCGGATCACCCGGTTCCTGGTCAGCGCGATGCTCCGGCCGGCCCCGGCCAGTCCGACCGACGTGCCGCTCGCGCAGGACCCCGACTCGGGGTCGCGCTTCACCGCGCTGCGCAAGTTCGGCATCGACGTGTGCACCAAGGCGTGCACCACCTCGGGCGCGGTCTGGAAGCGGGTCTACACCAGCAGCGGCTCGGCGTTCCCGAGCGTGCGCCCGCGACCGACGGCGCCGACGCTCAACGCCCGGGTGTTCCGCCTGCGCTCGGCGGTCCGGGCCACCCACGTGCGGCTCGTCGCGCTGGAGAACCAGTGCACCGGGTTCGCGGGCTACGCCGGCGAGATCGACAACGACCCGACCAACGACACCGACTGCAAGTCGGCCTCGGACCGCGGCTCGATCGTCCACGCCGCCGAGCTGGAGGTCTTCGGCGGCTGACCCTCGCCGGGGGCGGCGTTGCATGCTCTCCCCTGAGTTGGGCAGGGTGAGCCCATGGTCGGAAGAATCCCGGTCCTCGACGTCATGCCCCAGCTCGCCGGAGGCGCCTACCCCGCCAAGGCGGCGGTGGGTGAGCCCTTCGAGGTGACTGCCACGGTGATCCGCGAGGGACACGACGCGCTCAGCGCCGAGGTGGTCCTCGTCGCACCCGACGGCAGCCGACGGCCCCCCGTGCGCATGGAGCGCGACCCCGCCCACGCGCCGGACGGCTGGCGCGCCACGGTCACCCTCGACGAGGAGGGGGCGTGGGGCTTCGAGGTGCAGGGCTGGAGCGACCCGTTCGGCACCTGGGAGCACAACGCCGAGATCAAGATCGCCGCGGGCATCGACACCGAGCTGATGTTCACCGAGGGGCAGGTGCTCCTCCAGCGCTGGATCGACGAGCAGGGCGCGGCCGACCCGGCCTCGGCCAAGGTGCTCCAGGACGCGATCACCGGGCTGTCCGACTCCGGCCGTCCGGACGCCGTCCGTCTCGGCGCCGGCCTCTCCCCCTCGGTCCACGAGGTGCTGAGCAAGCAGCCGCTGCGCGACCTGGTCACCGTCGAGGGGCCGTTCCCGGTCTTCGCCGACCGGCCGCTCGCGCTGTTCTCGGCGTGGTACGAGTTCTTCCCGCGCTCCGAGGGAGCGACCCAGGACCCCCAGACCGGCAAGGTCGTCTCGGGCACCTTCCGCACGGCCGCCGAGCGGCTCCCCGCGGTGGCCGACATGGGCTTCGACATCATCTACCTGCCGCCGATCCACCCCATCGGCAAGGTCAACCGCAAGGGCCGCAACAACACCCTGACCCCCGGCCCCGACGACGTCGGCTCGCCCTGGGCGATCGGCTCCGACGAGGGCGGCCACGACGCCATCCACCCCGACCTCGGCACGTTCGACGACTTCGACTTCTTCGTCGCCCGGGCCAAGGAGGTGGGCCTCGAGGTGGCGCTGGACTTCGCGCTCCAGGCGGCGCCCGACCACCCCTGGGCCACCGAGCACCCCGAGTTCTTCACCACCCGCGTCGACGGCACCATCGCCTACGCCGAGAACCCGCCGAAGAAGTACCAGGACATCTACCCGATCAACTTCGACAACGACACCGAGGGCATCTACGCCGAGACGCTGCGCGTCCTGCGCGTCTGGATGGACCGCGGCGTCCGCGTCTTCCGGGTCGACAACCCGCACACCAAGCCGGTCGCGTTCTGGGAGTGGCTGCTGGGCCAGGTGCGGAAGACCGACCCCGACGTGATCTTCCTGTCCGAGGCCTTCACCAAGCCGGCCATGATGCGCGCGCTGGCCATGGTCGGCTTCCACCAGAGCTACACCTACTTCACCTGGCGCAACGCCAGGTGGGAGATCGAGGAGTACTTCCGCGAGGTCTCGCAGGAGACCGCCCACGTGCTCCGCCCGAGCTTCTGGGTCAACACCCCCGACATCCTCCCGGGCTACCTCCAGGACGGCGGCCGGCCGGCGTTCAAGGTCCGTGCCGTCCTCGCCGCCCTCGGCTCCCCGTCGTGGGGGATGTACGCCGGCTACGAGCTGTGCGAGAACGTCGCGCTGCGCCCCGGGGCCGAGGAGTACCTCGACTCCGAGAAGTTCCAGATCCGCATCCGCGACTGGAAGGCCGCCGAGGCCGAGGGGCGCACCCTCGCGCCGTACATCACGCGGCTCAACGAGATCCGCAAGGCGCACCCCGCCCTGCACGAGCTGCGCAACCTGCGCGTCCACGGGTCCGACGACGGCTCGGTGATCGCGTTCTCCAAAAGCACGGTGACCGACGGCGTGCGCGACACCGTCATCGCGGTCGTCAACGTCGACCCGCACCAGACCCACGAGACCACCGTCCACCTCGACCTGCCGTCCCTCGGGATGGACTGGCAGGACCGTTTCGTCGTCCACGACGAGGTCACCGGAGAGGACTGGACCTGGGGCGAGCACAACTACGTGCGGCTCGACCCCTTCCACGAACCCGCCCACATCCTGACCGTGAGGAGCGCCTCGGCCTGATGGCAGACCAGCCGACCATCCCGACCCCCGACCACCCCGACCAGCCGGTCGCCGCGCCGAGCCCGACATACGAACCGGTCAACCAGACCCCCGACTGGTTCAAGACCGCGGTCTTCTACGAGGTGCTGGTCCGCTCGTTCTACGACTCCGACGGCAACGGCACCGGCGACTTCAAGGGCCTCACCGAGAAGCTCGACTACCTGCAGTGGCTCGGCGTCGACTGCCTCTGGGTGCCGCCGTTCTTCGCCAGCCCGCTGCGCGACGGCGGCTACGACATCAGCGACTACACCGCGATCCTGCCCGAGATCGGCGACACCGAGGACTTCCACGCCTTCCTCGACGCCGCCCACGAGCGCGGCATCAAGGTGATCATCGACTTCGTCATGAACCACACCAGCGACCAGCACCCGTGGTTCCAGGAGTCGCGCAAGGACCCCGAGGGTCCCTACGGCGACTTCTACGTCTGGTCCGACACCGACGACCTCTACTCCGAGGCGCGGGTCATCTTCGTCGACACCGAGCCGTCCAACTGGACCTGGGACCCGGTCCGCCAGCAGTACTTCTGGCACCGCTTCTTCCACCACCAGCCCGACCTCAACTTCGACAACCCCAAGGTCATGGAGGCGATGCTCGAGGCGATGGCGTTCTGGCTCGACATGGGCCTCGACGGCTTCCGCCTCGACGCGGTGCCCTACCTCTACGAGCGTCCGGGCACCAACGGCGAGAACCTCCCCGAGACCCACGACGCGCTCAAGCGGGTGCGGGAGTTCGTCGACACCAACTACCCGGGCCGCGTGCTCCTCGCCGAGGCCAACCAGTGGCCCGCCGACGTCGTCGACTACTTCGGCGACTTCGACAAGGGCGGCGACGAGTGCCACATGTGCTTCCACTTCCCGGTGATGCCGCGCATCTTCATGGCGGTGCGACGCGAGTCGCGCTTCCCGATCTCCGAGATCATGGAGCAGACCCCGGCCATCCCGGACAACTGCCAGTGGGGCATCTTCCTGCGCAACCACGACGAGCTGACCCTCGAGATGGTCACCGACGAGGACCGCGACTACATGTGGGGCGAGTACGCCAAGGACCCCCGCATGAAGGCCAACATCGGCATCCGCCGCCGGCTCGCTCCCCTGCTCGACAACGACACCAACCAGATCGAGCTGTTCAACGCGCTGCTCCTCTCGCTGCCCGGGTCGCCGGTGCTCTACTACGGCGACGAGATCGGCATGGGCGACAACATCTGGCTCGGTGACCGCGACGGCGTCCGCACGCCGATGCAGTGGACCGCCGACCGCAACGCAGGGTTCTCCAAGGCGACGCCCGGCAAGCTCCACCTGCCGGTCATCCAGGACCCCGTCTTCGGTCACCAGCGGGTCAACGTCGAGGCCGAGATGGAGAACGCCTCCTCGCTGCTGCACTGGATGCGCCGCATGCTCCACGTCCGCAAGAACCACCCGGCCTTCGGGCTCGGCGGCTTCCGCGACCTCGGCGGCTCCAACCCCAGCGTGCTGACCTTCGCCCGGGAGTGGGACGGCGACACCGTGCTGTGCGTCAACAACCTGTCGCGCTTCCCGCAGCCGGTCGAGCTCGACCTGCGTCGCTGGGAGGGCGTCGTCCCGGTCGAGCTGCTCGGCGGCGCGCGGTTCCCGCAGATCGGCGAGCTGCCCTACCTGCTCACGCTCAGCGGCTACGGCTTCTACTGGTTCCGCCTGCCGTCCTCGGCCCGCATCGAGGCCGGAGGTGGCCCTGCGTGACCGTCACCGACCAGGCAGAACGCACCGCCAAGCTCGCGGCCTACCTCTCCACGGCCCGGTGGTACGCCGGCAAGGGGCGCGAGGTGGAGATCCACAGCGTGCGGCGCCTCACGATGCCGGGCGCCGGTGACCCCGCGGTGCGGGTGTTCGTCGTCGAGGTCACCTCGGCCGACGGCACGGGCCGCGACCACTACCACGTGCCGCTGTCCTACTACCCCGAGCCGCGTGAGGACCTCGCCCACGCCCTGATCGGGTCGTGGACCGACGAGCAGCTCGGCGAGGTGCACGCCTACGACGCGGTGCACGACCACCACGCGATGGCGCTGTGGCTGCGCGGCTTCACCGACGCCGGTGCGGCCGCCACCGCCCCCGACGACCGGGAGGCCGTGCACTTCCACGTGGTCGGCGAGCCCGACCTCGACCCCGAGGCCCGCTCGACGCTGCTCAGCGGCGAGCAGAGCAACAGCTCGGTCTTCTTCGGCGACACCGCGATGATGAAGCTCTTCCGGCGCGTCACCCCCGGCGTCAACCCCGACATCGAGATCCTCGCCGCCCTGACCGAGGCCGGGAGCGACCACGTCGCCACGCTCTACGGCTGGATGGACGCCCCCGCGCTGGGCACCGACGACGAGCCGTTGCAGCTGGGCATCCTCCAGCAGTTCCTCACCACCGCCAGCGACGGCTGGGGACTGGCGCTGTCGAGCCTGCGCACCCTCTTCGCCGACGACGTGGACACACCACGCAGCTCGGGCGGGGACTTCGCCGCCGAGGCCCACCGCCTCGGCGTCGCGGTCGCCGAGGTCCACGAGACGATGGCGGGCGCCTTCGGCACCGAGCAGTGGGGTCCCGACGACCTCGCAGCCCTGGCCGACACGATGGTCGGTCGCCTCGACGCCGCAGCCGCTGCCGTGCCCGAGGTCGCCGAGCTCGCGCCGTCCCTGCGTCCCCTGCTCGACGGCGTACGCCGGGTGGAGGGTCCGGTGACCATCCAGCGGGTGCACGGCGACCTGCACCTCGGCCAGACCCTGCGCACGGTGCGCGGGTGGAAGATCATCGACTTCGAGGGCGAGCCCGCCAAGCCGCTGGCCGAGCGCCGCCGGCCCGACAGCCCGTGGCGCGACGTGGCCGGCATGCTGCGGTCCTTCGACTACGCCGCCGAGGGCAGCCTGCAGGACCGTCTCGAGGCGGTCGGCGACATCGACTCCTCCGCCGCCCAAGGCGCCCGCGAGTGGGCCGCGCGCAACGTCAACGCGTTCCTCGCCGGCTACGACGAGGTGTGCGCCGACGACCTCGACGAGGCGCTGCTCACCGCCTACGCCGTCGACAAGGCCGTCTACGAAGCGGTCTACGAGGCACGCAACCGCCCGACGTGGCTGTCCATCCCGCTCGCCGCCCTGCGGCGACTGGCCGCCACCGACCCGTCCTGACCCGGAGGTCCGACATGCCCGCCCCCGCTCCGTCCCCCGACTCCTTGACCCTGCTCGTCGAAGGTCGCCACGGCGACCCGCACTCGGTGCTGGGCGCCCACCCGCACGCCGGCGGCGTCACCGTCCGCGTGCTCAAGCCGCTGGCCGAGCGGGTGAGCGTCGTGCTGGGCGAGGAGCGCGTCGAGCTGACGCACCTCGAGCACGGCGTGTGGACCGGCGAGCTCGACACCACGGAGGTCCCGGACTACCGCGTCGAGGTGGTCTACGGCGACGGCGTGCCCCACGTGGTCGACGACGCCTACCGCTACCTCCCCACGCTCGGCGAGATGGACCTGCACCTGATCAACGAGGGCCGGCACGAGCAGCTGTGGGACGTCCTCGGCTCGCACGTGCAGCACTACGACTCCCCGTTCGGCACGATCACCGGCACGTCGTTCGCGGTGTGGGCGCCCCACGCCCGCGGCGTGCGGGTCAAGGGCGACTTCAACTCCTGGGACGGCCGCGAGCACCCGATGCGCCAGATGGGCGTCTCGGGGGTCTGGGAGCTGTTCGTGCCCGGCGTGCGCGGCGGCACGACGTACAAGTACTCCGTCCTCGGCGCCGACGGCGAGTGGCGCGACAAGGCGGACCCGCTGGCGACGGCGACCGAGGTGCCGCCGGCCACCGGCAGCGTGGTCTTCGAGTCGACCTACGAGTGGCAGGACGAGGCCTGGCTGGCCGAGCGCGCCACCAAGGAGCCCTACCGCGAGGCCATGTCGGTCTACGAGGTGCACCTCGCCTCGTGGAAGCAGGGTCGCTCCTACCGCGACCTGGCCACCGAGCTGGTCGACTACGTCCGCGACCGGGGCTTCACCCACGTCGAGCTGCTGCCGGTGATGGAGCACCCGTTCGGCGGCTCGTGGGGCTACCAGGTGACGTCGTACTTCGCACCGACCTCGCGCTTCGGCAGCCCCGACGACCTGCGCTTCCTCATCGACGCCTTCCACGCCGCGGGCATCGGCGTGATCCTCGACTGGGTGCCGGCGCACTTCCCCAAGGACGCCTTCGCCCTGGCGCGCTTCGACGGGACCCCGCTCTACGAGCACCCCGACCCGCAGCGCGGCGAGCACACCGAGTGGGGCACCTACATCTTCGACTTCGGCCGCGCCGAGGTGCGCAATTTCCTGGTCGCCAGCGCGCTCTACTGGCTCGAGGAGTTCCACGCCGACGGCCTGCGCGTCGACGCGGTCGCCTCGATGCTCTACCTCGACTACGCCCGCAAGGACGGTGAGTGGACGCCCAACATCTACGGCGGCCGCGAGAACCTCGAGGCGGTCACGTTCCTGCAGGAGATGAACGCCACCGCCCTGCGCCGCAACCCCGGCGCGATGACGATCGCGGAGGAGTCGACCTCGTGGCCCGGCGTCACCCGGGAGACCCACCTCGGCGGCCTCGGCTTCTCGCTGAAGTGGAACATGGGCTGGATGCACGACAGCCTCGGCTACGTCGCGCACGAGCCGGTGCACCGCTCCTACCACCACGGCCAGATGACGTTCTCGATGATGTACGCCTACTCCGAGCACTACTGCCTCCCGATCAGCCACGACGAGGTCGTGCACGGCAAGGGGTCGCTGCTGCGCAAGATGCCCGGCGACCGCTGGCAGCAGCTGGCCAACCTGCGCGCCTACCTCTCCTTCATGTGGTCCCACCCCGGCAAGCAGCTGCTGTTCATGGGCTGCGAGCTCGGCCAGGACCGCGAGTGGGCAGAGGAGCGCGACCTCGACTGGTGGCACCTCGACGACCCGCAGCACGCGGGGCTGCTGCGGCTGGTCGACGACCTCAACGCGCGCTACCGCGACAACCCGGCGCTGTGGCGGCTGGACTCCGACCCGGCCGGCTTCCGGTGGATCGACGCCAACGACGCCAACGGCAACGTCTTCTCCTGGCTGCGCAGCGACCAGGACGGCAACCTGCTGGCCTGCGTGACGAACTTCTCCGGCTCCCCCCACCACGGCTACACCGTCGGTCTCCCCCACACGGGGAGGTGGACCGAGGTGCTCAACACCGATGCCACGACGTACGGCGGCAGCGGCGAGGGCAACCTCGGTGGGGTCGAGGCCACCGACACCCCGAGCCACGGCCTCCCGGCCTCGGCGCGCGTGATGGTGCCCGCGATGAGCGCGGTCTGGCTGCGCCACGTCGGCTGACCGGGCCGGGCTAGGGTCGGGGCGTGACCCAGGACGGCGTGCACCTCGAACCGGTCGGCAACGGCGTGACCCGCGTCAGCTGGACCCACCGGCTCCAGGACGCCGGCTTCGAGACCGCGAGCGCCGCGGTGCGCGAGCAGGTCCGGATCGCCTTCGAGGACCTCAAGCAGGCGCGCGTCGAGGCGCTGGTCGACCCCGACGACGAGCAGGCGGCGCGCATCGCGACCTGGTCGGGCCTGCAGCGCGAGGGCGTGCGCCGAGGCGCGGTCGAGGGTGACGACGGCCGGCTGGACCGCGTGGTCTTCGCCCGCCTCCACACCGACGCACCGGTGAGCCGGGGCGGCCGCGGGTTCCGCGCGCTGCTCAACTCGTTCCTGCCGCGCAAGCGGGCGATCTCCCAGGTGCTGCTGCGCGACACCGAGGGCCGCGTGCTGCTGTGCAACCTGACCTACAAGCAGGACTGGGACCTGCCCGGTGGCGTGGTCGAGGTCAACGAGTCGCCGCTCCTGGCGGCGTTCCGCGAGGTGGAGGAGGAGCTCGCGCTGCGGGTCGAGCCCGGCGCGCTGCTGCTCACCGACTGGCTGCCGCCGTGGGGCGGCTGGGACGACGCGGTGTGCCTGGTCTTCGACGGCGGGGTGCACGACGCGTCACTGGCCGACCGGATCCGGCCGCAGGCCCGCGAGATCCGCCGTGCGGCCTGGTGCACGACGGCCGAGGTGCACCACCTGTGCGCCGACTTCACCGCACGCCGCATCGACTCCGCGCTCGCCTCGCTGGCGGCGGGCGAGGGCCCGGTCTACACCGAGTCGGGGCGGCCCGTCTGACCGCGTCGGGTCAGGAGGCCGACGCTCGCGGAGAACCCCGACAGGACCACGACCCCGGTCGAGGGGCTCGCGCGCAGCACGTGCGGCAGGGCCTCCAGGCCGCTCATCACCGGCATCGACAGGTCGAGGACGAGCAGCCGGATGTCCGGGGCGTCGTCCGCGATCGCGACCCGCACCATGCTCGCCTCCTCCTGCCCGGTCCGACGGAGCCCCATCGTGGCCGAACCAGACGGTCCGCCCGGCACCCCGTGGGCGCGCGAGCGGGTCAGGACGCGGGCAACCGCACCGTGAAGACGGACCCGCCGCCCTCGCGCGGGCGGTGGTCCACCGACCCGCCCTGGGCCTCGGCCAGCGAGCGGACCACGAACAGCCCGAGCCCCGTCCCCCGGGCGTCGGTCCCGGCGCGGGTGAACTCCTCGAACAGCCGGGGCCGGAACGCCTCCGGCACCCCGTCGCCGCGGTCGGCGAAGGAGAGGACGACCTGGTCGCCCTCGCGGGCCACGCGCACGTCGTACGGCGGGTCGGCGTACTTCCGCGCGTTGCTCAGCAGGTTGGTCACGACCTGGGTGAGGCGGGCCGGGTCGGCGAGGGCGGTGACCTCGCCGTCCACCCGCACCGTGACCGGGCTGCCCTGGTCGGCGGGCTCCTGGTCGAGGCAGGCCCGGACCACCGCTGCCACGTCGACGGCCTCGAGCTCGACCGACAGCCCGCCGCGCTCCACCTGGACCGCGGTCACCAGGTCGTTGGTGAGCCGCTGGAGGATGTCGGACTGGCGACGCAGAGCCGCCCGCAGGTGGTCGCGCTGCCCGTCGGAGAGCCGGTCGTAGCCGACGCGGACGGCCTCGGAGATGCCGACCAGCACCGCGACCGGGTTGCGCAGCTCGTGAGCCGTGCGGGCCAGGGCCGTGCGCAGGCGCTCGACGTCGTCGCGGTCCACGTCCGAGGCGCTCGGGTCCAGGCTGAGCACCACCTCGTCCCCCGTGCGGCTCGCCCGCACCCGCACCGCTCCGACCCGGGCGTCCTCACGCGGCCGGGCGACGAGCCCGTCGAGGACCCCGGCCAGGTCGGGGAGCAGGTCGCCCACGCGGGCGCCGGCCGGGCCGGTCGCGAGGCCGAGCAGCTCGGAGGCCCGGTCGTTGAGCCAGCGCACCGTCCAGGACGCGGCAGGGCGGTCCGCCGGGGCGTCGAGGACGACCAGGCCGGACGGGGCGGCCTCGGCGGCCCGAGCGGCGGCCACCTCGACCCGGTCGGCTCCCTCGACCCGTGGCTCGGCCGGGAGCGGCAGCGTGGGGATGACCTCGGGACCGCGAGCCGGACGCTCCCGGCCGCTGACCGCCCAGACGCGTTCGCACAGCTCCTCGGCGACGATGCCCTTCTGCACGTAGCCGGCCGCCCCGGCCGCGAGCGCCTCGTCGCGCATCGCCGTCGCGGAGAAGCCGGAGAGCACGAGCACCGCGGTCCCGGGGCTGCGGCGCACCACCTGCGGCAGCGCCTGCATGCCGTCCATCACCGGCATCGCGAGGTCGAGCAGCATCACGTCGGGCCGGTGCCGCTCGGCGAGGTCGATCGCCGCCCGGCCGTCCGCGCCCTCGGCGACCACGTCGATGTGGGGGTCGAGCTCCAGGCTGAGCCGCACCAGGAGCCTCATGTCGGGGGTGTCGTCGACGATGACGACCCGCAGCTGTCCGCTCACCCGCCGCGCGACCCGCCGTCCCCGTCGCGCGGAGAGGGCTGGATCGTGGCGGCCTGGCTGCGCGTCATCCGCGACGCCGGCAGGTGCCCGGGGCCGAGGAGGTCGGTGACCAGGTGGCTGGCCGAGCTGATCGAGCTGTCCAAGGCGCTCATCGCGCGGTCGCGGTCGCCGAGGTCGAGCGCCATCTTGGCCACGACGATGCCCTGGAGGATCGTGTCGTTGATCTCCAGCGCCTGCTCCTCGCGGCGCTTCATGTCCTCGAACAGCTGCGCGCCCTGCATCAGGGAGCCGTAGGTGCGCCGCAGCGACCAGTAGTACGTCGCCACGACCGCCCCGACGACGTCCCACACCGCCAGCTGCCAGGTCCACGCCGCGCGCATCGCGTTGCCCTGCACGAGGTCGAGGCCGAAGACCGGCATCACCATGTGGACCGCGTGCACGCCGTGGTGCACCGCGCAGGTGAGGAAGATCGCGGCCGTCGCGGTGCCGAGCGGGTTCTTGCGCAGCTGCCGGCCGCGCACGAGCGGGAGCACGATCGCGCCGAAGATGAGGAAGTACGCCACTGCGATCACGCCGTTGGCGACCATGCCGGCCTGCCACCACTCCATCAGGACCTCCTCGGTCGTGACCCGGTCATCCGTGCCCCCCGCTCCAGGGGAGCACGGCCAGCACGAGGCCGGTGAGCCCGGCGACGCCGTACGTCTCGGGCGTCCAGGCCCGCGGGACCGCCGGACGCCAGGTGGTGGGCAGCGGGGACGGGAGCCGCCGGAGCGCCTCGACGACGGTGTAGCCCTGCCAGAGCACGACGCACAGGTCCCACGACCCGACCGCCTCGCGGGGTCCGGCCACGCCGACCGTGCGGCTCGCCGCCCACAGCGCGACCAGGCCGACCCCGGACCACAGGACCGTGTGCAGGTGGCGGGAGGGGGCGAGCAGGACCAGCACCGCGAGCACGAGCTGGCCGAGCCCGGTGAGCAGGAAGAACGCCTGGTGGGCCGGACCGTCGGCGGCGTGGGCGAGCACCATCACCAGGTGGACCGCGGCGGCGGCCGCCAGGGCGACCGCGACGCGCAGGGGCCACTGCTCGCCCGGCGGCGCCGGCTGACGTGGGGGGCCGATGGGGACGGGACGGCGCTCCGCGCGCCGCGCGCGGAGGCTGGTCACGAGCAGGCCCGCGACGCCGACCAGGCCGCCCCACCACAGCACCTCGAAGAGCAGGACGACGATCGACCCCAGGCCGGCCCGGGTCTCAGGGCTCACCGGGTCATCCTCCTGGGTGCGGAGCGGGCCTCGTGACCCGAATGCCACACCGCAGGACCTAGGTCCCGGCCGACCTGGCGCAGGCGGGCCAGGACGGGGCGCCGGCCGGGTCAGAAGAGGGCGGAGGCGAGGTCGCGGCGGGCGCGCAGCGTGCGCGGGTCCTCGTTGCCGACCACGGCGAACAGCTCGAGCAGGTGGAGACGGGCGGCCGAGCGCTCGTCGCCCGACGTCCGGCGTACGACGTCCAGCAGTCGCCGGAAGGCGTCCTCGACGTGGCCCCCGAGCAGGTCGAGGTCCGCCACGAGGACCTGGGCCTCGACGTCGTCGGGACGGGCCGCCGCGGCCTCCCGGGCGGCGGCGAGGTCGGCGCCGGCGGTGCGCTGCATCAGCCGCGCGCGGGACAGCCCGACCTGCGCCTCGGCGTCGGCGGGGCTCTCGGAGAGGAGCCGCTCGTACTCCGCGACCGCCGTGTCGAGGTCACCGGCCATCAGGGCGTCCTCGGCCGCGGCGTAGCGCGGGTCGCCGGCCGGCTCCTCGCCCTCGTCAGCCGCCGGCGCCGCGGCACCGAAGGGCTGGTGGCGCCCGCTCATCCCCTGGCTCGCCAGCTGCTGGACCAGCTGCTGCATCATCGGGCGCAGCTCGGCCAGCGGCGGCGCGTCCTGGAGCAGCGGGGCGAGGCGGCCCTGCAGGACCATCGCGGCGAACGGGATCGACTGGACCTGCATCGCCTGCACGATCGAGGGCTGGCGGTCGGCGTCCACGCGACCGACCGCGATCGCACCGTCGAGCTCCTCGGCCAGCGTGCTGAGGTCGTCGGCGAGCTGCACGCTGGCCGGCATGCGGGAGGCGCTGTGCACGACGAGGACCACGGGCGCGGTCATCGAGGCCTCGAGCAGGGTCTGGAAGTTCTGCTCGTCGGTGTCGACGGAGAACGACCCACCGGTCCCGCCGGGGCCACCCGCGGGGGCGCTGGGCCGGGGGGCGGGCTGCTTCAGCGCGGAGAGGTCGATCGCACCAGGACGGGAGAACGGCATCGTCATGACCCGATCATCCCAAGCCGCCGGTCGGGCCGGTCACGCGCCCACCCCTCAGAAGTCGCCCGCGGCGGCCCGCACCGGCCGCAGGATCTCCGAGAGCCGGGCCAGGTCCTCGACCGCCATCGCCCCGAGACCGAAGTCGGCGGCCACCAGGTCGGCCGTCGCAGCCTCCACGACGGCCCGCCCCTCGGGGGTGATCTCGGCCAGGACGGTGCGCCCGTCGTCGGGGTGGGGACGCCGGCGCACGTGGCCCGCCCGCTCGAGCCGGTCGACGATCGAGGTGACCGAGGTCGGGTGCACCTGCAGCCGGCGGCCCATCTTGCCCAGCGGGAGCGAGCCGGCGCGGGTGAAGGTGAGCAGCACCAGCGCCTCGTAGCGGGCGAAGGTCAGCCCGTGCGGCTTGAGCGTCTCGTCGAGGCCGGCCAGGACCAGCTGCTGCACCCGCATCAGCGAGGTGACCGCGTGCATCTGGGGCACGCCCTCCCAGCGCAGCGCCCACTGCCGGGCGGCCTCGTCGATCGGGTCGAACGGGAGGGGGTCGGGGGTGCGTCCCACGGTCTCAGTCCTCGTCGCGCACGTGAGGGATCTGGCCGGTCGCGTCGGGGTCGTCGTACGTCCCCCACCCGACGACGGGGTCGCCGAGCGGCTCCTGGGGCACCAGCGGCCCGCCCTCGGCGCCGGGGGCGACCGCGACCGACTCGGGCACCTTGCCGCGTTTGTGCTTGGCCGGGCCACCACCGGCCTCGAACACGAGCTGCTGGATGAGGTTGTTGACGGCCACCACGTCGCGCAGCATCCGGATCTCGCGCAGGCCCTGGTCCTGGGCGGCGTTCTCGAAGACGAAGTGGCCGTAGCCGAGGAGCTGGCCCATCAGCGGCTGCTCCATGGTGAAGTCGACGATGCGGCTCAGCGACATCGCCGCCGCCCGCTGGTTGAGGACGCCCCGGATGCGGAAGATCCGCATGTCGGTGATGACGAACCAGTCCTCGTAGACCGCGAGCAGCAGCCATCCCCCGCGCAGGAGGAAGAGGAACACCGGCAGCAGTGCCCCGACCGGGCCGTTGGTGATCATGACCGCGACGGTCCAGAGTGCCGACAGCAGCAGCCACAGACCGCCGCGCAGGAACGCGATCGGGTGGTGGGGCATCGCGCGCACGATCTCCTCGCCCAGCTGCTCGAGGAGCTGGTCCTCGATGCGGTGCCGGGGCCGGAGCTCGAGCCGGAGAGCCATGCGCGGAGCCCTCGGGGGCTAGGCGAGCAGCTGCTTGGCGAAGTCGATGATGCCGCCGAAGACCGTCTGGGCCATCTCCCAGGTCCACGCCAGGGCGTCCTGGGTGAGGCCGGCCAGCGACGCGGGGTCCTGGACGATCCAGTAGCCCAGGAACAGCGCGACGACGCCGATCACGAGGAACTTCACGGGCTTGCTCCGTCCGGTCGTCCGTCGTCGGGCGGGGCTCTGCACGACGCGAGGCTGTCGGGCTCCGCCCGCCACACTGCCGCGGGTACGACAGTTCTGGGCCATTGGTAGCAGGTACGCCGGGCGGGTGCACCGAGGCGCGCCGTGGCCCTACACTCCCCCCGTGACTGAAACACGTTCTCGTTCTGGTCCTGCCCGCTTCGCGGGGAAGCGGGTCGTGGTGACCGGGGCCGCCGGGGGCGTGGGCGCGACGCTGGTCGAGATGTTCCGGACCGAGGGCGCACGGGTGGTCGGCTGCGACGTCACGACGTCGACTGACCCCGACCTGCTCGAGGTCGACCTGCGCGACACCACGGCGGTGGAGGCCTTCGCCGCCTCGGCGGTCGACCGGCTCGGCGGGGTCGACGTGCTGTGCAACGTCGCCGGGGTCCAGCGGTTCGCACAGGTCGGCGACATCACCGCCGACGCGCTCCACCTGCACCTCGACGTCAACCTCGTCGCCCCGGTCCTGCTCACCCAGGCCCTGGTCCCCGCGCTCGCCGAGTCACGGGGCAACGTGGTCACGATCGCCTCGATCTCGGCGGTCACCGCGCAGGGCTACAACTCGGTCTACTGCGCGAGCAAGGCCGGCCTGCTGATGGCGATGCGGTCGATGGCGATCGAGCTGGCCAAGGTGCGCGTGCGCGTCAACTGCGTCTCCCCCGGCGGGATCGAGACACCGATGCCCCACACCTCCGCCGCCCAGCTGCCCGAGGACATCGACTGGGACCTGCTCACCCGGCACTCCAGCGCCTTCCCGGGGTTCATGCCGCCCTCCGACGTCTGCGACGCGGTGCTCTTCCTCGCCTCCGACCACGCCGTCTCGATCACCGGGTCCAACCTGGTCGTCGACCGGGGCGTCGTCTGGTGACCCCCTCCGGGCGTCGGGGTCACCAGCCCGGTGGGCGGACGCCCTCCCGGGTGTACGCCGAGGAGGCCTGCGGCGCGAGCCGCCAGCGCAGCGGCAGGCGGCCGATCGTGTGGCGGGTGAGGAACCCGATCCGGCGCAGCCGGCGCTCGTCGGCCGCCGACCACTCCAGCCCCATCCGCTCGCGCAGGGCGGGCGGGAGGGTGCCACGGATCATCCACACCCCGGCGTCGTACGCCGCGTCGGAGGCGACCCGCCACACCGGCCCCGGGACCCACCGCGACGGCGACGGTCCGAAGGCCCCGCGACGCTTCTTGAAGGTGCCGCGGCTGAACCGGTTGTGCTCGAGCACGTCTGCGCACATGCGGTCCCAGTAGTCGCAGAACGCGGCGTAGTCGGGCGGCACGGGCCGCATCGACATCCCGTAGAGCGACCACCACTGGACCGACTCCTGGTAGAGCCGCTCCTTGTCGGCGTCGCTCAGCTCCTCCCCGAAGAAGTGCATCGCGGCGATCTGCGCCTCGAAGAACGTCGCGTGCGCCCAGTAGTAGGTCTCGGGGTCGAGGGCGTGGTAGCGCTCCCCGTCGTCCAGCGACCCCTTGATCGGCTTGTGGTAGTCGCGCACCTTGGCCGCGACCCCGAGCCGGTCGGCGTCGTAGACGACCCCGACGATCTGCGGCACCGAGCGCCAGATGCGGTCGAACGGCCCCTTGAAGTAGTCGCTGTGGTCGCGCACGCCCTTCTCGATCGCGGGGTGCATCGTCTGCAGGACCCCCGCGCGCATCCCGACCAGCGCCAGACGCCAGTCGCCGAGCGTGCGCCAGGTCAGGCTGTCGGGGCCGAGGGGCTCACCGAGCCGGGGGGCGTACGACGGGGGCTCAGCCGGCGAGGAGGGGCGCGTGGGGGCGGCGGCGCTGGTCACGCGCCCATTGCAACAGGAAACGGGCGTTGTCACAAGTGTCCCCCGCCCGGCCGAGGACCAGCTCGACGAGCAGGTCGGGCACCCGGGAGGGGTGCAGCAGCGGGCTGGTCACCACGTCGGCGCCGCTCTCGCGCAGACGCTGCTGGAAGTGCCCCGGGGCCAGGAGGTACGACGCCACGAGGACCCGCCGCGCACCGGCGGCGCGGGCCGCGGCGACCGCCTCGGGGACCGACGGGACCGGCGAGGACGCGGACGGTGCGGCGTAGCCGACCGTGACCGGGCGGCGCACCAGCAGGGCCAGGTCCTCGGCGGTGCGCGCCACCGCCTCGGCCGCCTCGGGACGGCTGGACCCGGCGGCCGCGAGGACCACCGCGTCCCCCGGCGACACTCCGGCCACGACGAGCCGCTGGTGCAGCAGCGCCACGAGCCGGGTGGAGGGGCCCAGCGGCGGGGTGACGTGGACGCGACCGACCGTGGCGGCGGCCCCGGCGATGTCGACCTCGGTGTGGAAGCCGGGTGAGAGGAGCAGCGGCACGACGGTCGCCCCGGGCCGCAGCACGCTGCCGAGCGTCGGGCCGTGCACGTCGACGTAGGCCTCCTCGACCGGGGCGGGCCACACGTCAGCGACGCGCTGCACCAGCGCCTGCACGGCCGCGCGGCCGGTGTCCGACCGCGTCCCGTGGGCGCAGAGCACCAGCGAACCATCCATGACCTCACCTCTTCCCTGCCAGGAGGTATCCCCTTTTCACGACGGTTCGCACCAGGGCGGCGTCGACGCCCGCCGCGCGCAGCGACTCCCGCAGCCTCGCGACCGCGACCTCGACGCGGTGCGGGTCGTCCGAGCCGCCGGGCAGCGCGTCCAGGAGCGCGTCGCGGGAGACCACGTGACCGGGCGTCGCGGCGAGCCGGCGCAGCACGGCCAGGCTCGTCGGCGGCACCGCGAGCGGCCGGTGGTCGAGCGTGGCCACCTCGGCACGCACGCGCAGGCTGCCTCCCTCGGTGTGCAGCACGTGCCTGCCGTGGCCGAGCTCCTCGATCACCAGGCGCGCCAGCGCCCCCATGCGCGGGCGGGTCGGCTGCCGGGCCAGCAGGCCGGCGAAGCCCAGCGGCTCGGCCGTGACCGACCCGACGGCTGCGAGCATCAGCTCGCCGGTGCCGACCCGGGCCCGCACCTGCTCCTCCACGCCGTGGGCGCGGAGGCCGTCGAGCCAGGCCAGGACCGCGGGGGCGCTGGTGAACGTCACCGCGTCGTACTCCCCCTCGCCGAGGCCGCGGGCGGACCTCGCGACCGCCTCCGGGTCGGGGGGCGGGCCCCACTTGTAGACCGCGAGCGGTACGACGGCCGCGCCGGCCGCGCGGAAGGCGTCGTCGAGCGCGTGGTCGAGGGCGCCGTGGTGCTGGACCGCGATCCGTCGGCCGGCCACTCCGTCGGCGACCAGGAACTCGCGGATCTCCGCGGAGGTCTCGGACTCGGCCACGCGGTCGGCGGCCAGCCCGAAGCTCTGCAGCGCGCCCTGCGCCTTGGGCCCGCGGGCCACGAGGTAGGCCGAGTCGAGCGTCGCCAGCACCTGCTCGACGAGCCCGGCCGCCTCGACGGTCTCCATCCACTGGCGGAAGCCGATCGCGGTGGTCACCACCAGGATGTCCGGCGGCTGCGCGAGCAGCTCGACCGTGCGGCGCAGCAGCTCCGGCTCGTCGACGTGCCGGATCACGCTCAGCGCCGGCACCCGGTCCACCACGGCGCCGCGGCGCTCGAGGGCGGACGCCAGCTCCTCGCTGCGCCGCTGGGCGGTCACGAGGATGCGGCACCCGGCGAGGACCGGAGCGAGCTCGATCACCCCGCGACCACCTCCACCCGCGTCGGCTCGGCGACGGACCGAGGGGCGTCCTCGACGTGGACGACTCCCCCGGCGACCCAGGTGCGGTGCACGGGCAGCCGGACGGACCGGTCGGTGAGGCACTCGCCGGTGACGAGGTCGAAGACCTGCTTGTACATCGGCGAGGCGATCGTGTCGCGGTCGCCGACGCTGCCGAGCAGCCCGCGGGCCATCACGTTGGCCCCGCTGAACGGGTCGCGGTGGCCCACGGCGTGGACGAACGAGCCGCTCTCCCCGCTCACGAGGAACAGCGCGACCTGACGGCCGCCGACGAGGACCGCCACCCCGCGCTCGGGGACGAGCTGCCTCACGGTGCACACGGCGGTGAACGTCATGACCGCACCTCCAGCGTCGCGCCGGCGATCAGCGGTCGCTCGTCGGGCCGCGCGGGTCGTCGCTGGCCCCGCTCGTCGACGTAGGCCAGGTCCGGGTCGGCGACGTCGGGGGCGTTGAGGAACGAGGAGAACTGCGCCAGCTTGGCCGGGTCGGCCAGCGTCGCGGCCCACTCGTCGCGATAGCTGCCCACGTGCTCCGCCATCGCGCGGTCCAGCTCCTCGGCGATGCCCAGGCTGTCCTCGAGGACGACCGCGCGGATCGCGTCCAGGCCGCCCTCGTGCTCCTCGACCCAGGCCGCGGTGCGCTGGAGCCGGTCCGCGGTGCGGACGTAGAGCATCAGGAAGCGGTCGACCGTGCGCACGAGGGTCTCGGTGTCGAGGTCCTCCGCGAGCAGCCTCGCGTGCCGGGGCGTGAAGCCGCCGTTGCCGCCGACGTAGACGTTCCACCCCTTGTCGGTGGCGATGACGCCCACGTCCTTGCCCCGGGCCTCAGCGCACTCGCGGGCGCACCCGGAGACGCCGAGCTTGATCTTGTGCGGCGCCCGCAGCCCGCGGTAGCGCAGCTCGAGGTCGATCGCGAGCGCGACCGAGTCCTGCACGCCGAAGCGGCACCACGTCGAGCCGACGCACGACTTCACCGTGCGCAGCGACTTGCCGTAGGCGTGCCCGGACTCGAACCCCGCGTCGACCAGGCGCCGCCAGATCGAGGGCAGCTGCTCCAGCCGGGCGCCGAAGAGGTCGATGCGCTGGCCGCCGGTGATCTTGGTGTAGAGCTCGAACTCGCGCGCCACCTCGCCGATCACGATGAGCTTCTCCGGGGTGATCTCGCCGCCGGGGATGCGCGGGACGACCGAGTAGGTGCCGTCCTTCTGCAGGTTGGCCATCACGTGGTCGTTGGTGTCCTGCAGCCGGGCCTGGTCGGCGTCGAGCACGTGCCCCGTGCCGAGCGAGGCGAGCACCGAGGCCACCACCGGGCGGCAGATGTCGCAGCCCCGACCGCGCCCGTGCGCGGCGATGATCTCGCTGAAGGTCCGCAGGCCCGTCACGCGCACCACGTCGAACAATTGTGCTCGTGACAATTCGAAGTGCTCGCACAGCGCGTTGCTCACGGTCACGCCCTGCTTGGCCAGCTCGGCCCCCATCAGGCTCTTCACCAGCGGCAGGCAGGACCCGCAGCTGGTGCCCGCCCGGGTGCAGGCCTTCACCGCGGCCAGGTCGCACGCACCCTGCTCGGAGACGGCCGAGCGGACCGCGCCGGCGCTGACGTTGTTGCACGAGCACACGGACGCCTCGTCGGGCAGGTCGCCCTGCCGCTCGGGGCCGTTGCCCAGCAGCCAGGCGTTGGGGTCGCCCTCCAGGGCCGTGCCGACGAGCGGGCGGAGCGTGGTGTACGCCGACGCGTCGCCCACCAGCACCCCGCCCAGCAGCGTGCGGGCGTCGTCGGAGAGCACGAGCTTCTTGTACGCACCGGCGACCGGGTCGGCGTACACCACCTCGAGCGCGCCCGGAGTGGTGGCGAACGCGTCGCCGAAGCTGGCCACGTCGACCCCGAGGAGCTTGAGCTTGGTGGAGGTGTCGGCGCCGGGGAAGACGGCGCTGCCCCCGAGGAGCCGGTCGACCACGACCTCGGCCATCGCGTTGCCCGGCCCGACCAGGCCCCAGCACCGACCGTCGACGCAGGCCACCTCGCCGACGGCGTGGACACCCGGGACCGGGGTCGCGCAGGCCTCGTCGACGACCACGCCGCCACGCTCGCCGACCGGGAGGCCGGCCCCGCGTCCGAGCTCGTCGCGCGGCCGCACGCCGGCGGCCATCACGACGACGTCGACCTCGGCGGTCGTGCCGTCGCTGAGAGCCATCGACCCCACGGACCCGTCAGCGGCGGCCCGGATCGCCGAGGTGCCGACGCCGGTCCGCACGGTGACACCGAGGCCCTCCACGATGCGGCGCAGCGCCTCACCACCGCCGGCGTCCACCTGCATCGGCATCAGCCGGTCGGAGAGCTCCACGACCGTGGTGTCGACGCCCATCCCGGTGAGGGCGCCGGCCGCCTCGAGCCCGAGCAGGCCGCCGCCGATCACCGCGCCGCGCAGCGGCCGGCCGGCGAGGCCCATCACCCAGGTCCGCAGCGCGACGACGTCCTCCACGGTGCGGTAGACGAAGACGCCCGGCAGCTCGCTCCCGGGGACGGGCGGGACGAAGGCGGAGGACCCGGTCGCCAGCACGAGCGCGTCGTAGGCGAGCGTCCCTCCGCCGGCGAGCACCACCCGCCGGGCGTCGGTGTCGACGGAGGTGACCTGTGCGGACAGGTGCAGGGTGACCGCCGGGTCGTCCCAGAGCGAGGCGTCGCCGAGGAGGAGGTCCTCCACGGTCCGGCCCGAGAAGTACGACGTGAGCGCGACCCGGTCGTAGGGCGCGACGTCCTCCTCGCAGACGAGGTCGACCAGCCACTCGCCGGCCCTGTCGCGGGCGACGAGCGCCTCGACCAGCCGGTGGGCGACCATCCCGCCGCCCACGACGACCAGGCGTCGTCGGGCCGTCGGCGGCAGGGCGGAGTCGTGAGACATGTGAGGGACCTTTCCAGTCGTTGGTTTCTGTGACGGTGACGTGGCGTTACGCCGATGTAACGGGGACGGGCACCGGCTCCAGCGGGTCGACCGACGCGAGCCAGTCGACGAGCCCGCAGACCACCTCCCGGCATCCACCGCAACCGGTCGTGGCCCGGGTGCGGGCGGCGACCTTCTCGACCGAGTCGGCGCCCGCCTCCCACGCTTCGACGACCTGCGCCTTGGTGACCGAGTTGCACCGGCACACGGTGGTCGCGCCCGGCATGCGCATCGGCGAGGTGGACTCCCCCGTGCGCTCGGGGGTCAGCAGGGCGAGGGGGTCGCGGGGCAGGGGCGTACGACGGTCGAGCGCGACCGAGACCTCCGCGGCGACCGCGGGGGCGCCGAGGACCGTGGCCCCGACCAGGTGCTCCCCGCGCACGACCAGGCTGAGGTGCCGCCCGCCCGAGGGGTCGTCGACGGTGATCACCCGGTCCTCGGGCAGCGCCGCCGACGCCCGGACCCCGAGGGCGACCAGGTCGACCCCGACGGCCTTGAGCCTGATGTCACCGGACCCGTCGTCGACCGCGGGCGCTTCCTCGAGCGGCGCACCCACGAGCCGTGCGGCCAGCCGGGCCGCCTGGTCCCAGCCCGTCGCGACCAGCCCCGGGACGGACCCGGGCTCCTGCGCGCAGTCGCCGATCGCGTGCACGCGGGGGTCGGCCGGGCTGGCCAGGTCGCGACCCACCACGATCCCGCGGTCCACGGGCAGACCGGCGTCCGCGGCCAGCCCGGTGCGGGCACGGACCCCGCAGCTCATCACCAGCAGGTCGGTCGACATGACGGTGCCGTCGGTGAGCCGCACCGCCACCAGCTCGCCGTAGGCCTGCAGGACCTCGGCGACGCTCGTGCCGGTCCGCACCCGCACCCCCGACTCCTCGAGCCGGCGCGCGAGGACCGCGGCCGGGGCAGGGTCGAGCTGGCCGGTCATCAGCGAGGGGTCGACCTGGAGGACGGTCACGCCCACCCCGCGGTGGTGCAGGCCCGCCGCGACCTCCAGGCCCAGCACCCCTCCACCGAGGACGACCGCGTGCCGGGCGTTGGCCGAGCGGGACACCACCGCGCGCACGTCGTCGAGGTCGCGCAGCACGTGCACGTGGCGTGGCCGCTCCTCCAGCCCGGCCACGGGCGGCACGAACGCCGCCGCTCCCGTGGCGAGCACCAGGTGGTCCCAGCCCCAGGCCGTGCCGTCGTCGAGGAGCACGGTCCGCGCCTCCCGGTCGACCGAGCAGGCGGCGACCGAGCGTCGCACCTCCACGCGCGCAGGCAGCTCGGGCAGCGTCAGCGAGCGCCACGCGGCTCGGCCCGCGACCACCTCGCTCAGCAGCACGCGGTTGTAGGGCTCGTAGGCCTCCGCGCCCACGACCCGCACGTCGAGCCGCCCCTCCGGGTCGCGCCGGCACAGCTCCTCGGCGAGGCGGTGCCCGACCATCCCGGCGCCCACGACCACCACACGGGTCGTCATACGAGGACCTCCTCGATCTCGGCGGCCGCCTCCCGCGAGGGGGACAGCGGCCGCACCTGCACCGCGCAGACCTTGAGCTCCGGCATCCCGCAGACGGGGTCGGTCGCGTCGGTGGTCAGCACGTTGGCCGAGCCCGGCCAGTGGAAGGGCATGAAGAGGGTGTCGGGCCGCACGGCGGTGGTCACCCGCACCGGCACGACGACGACGCCCCGCGCCGACTCGACCTCGGCCGGCTCGCCGTCGTGCAGACCGAGCCGCTCGGCCAGGCGCGGGTGCACCTCGACGAACGGTCCCGGCGCGGACTCGGCGAGCGCGGGGACCCGGCGGGTCTGGGCGCCGGACTGGTAGTGCGCGAGCACGCGGCCCGTCACCAGGTGGACCGGCGCGTCCGGTCGCAGGTCCTCGGCCGGGTCGCCCGGCCGCACGGGGTGGAAGCGGGCGAGCCCGTCCTCGTGGGCGAAGCGGTCGGCGAACAGCCGCGGTGTGCCCACGCCGTCGGCCACCGGCCAGAACCGCGCCTCGTCGTCGTCGAGCAGCGCGTGACTCAGCCCCGAGTAGTCCGCACGCCCACCGGCCGAGGCCCGCGCCAGCTCGTCGAAGACCCGCGCCGGTTCGGTCTCGAACCGCACCGGGCACCCCAGCCGCGCGGCCAGGTCGGCGAGCACCTCCAGCTCGTCGCGTACGCCGGGTGGGGGCGCCAGCGCGCGGCGCCGGCGCAGCACGCGGCCCTCGAGGCTGGTGACCGTGCCCTCCTCCTCCGCCCACTGCGGCACGGGGAGCACGACGTCGGCGAGGAGCGCGGTCTCGCTGGGCACGAGGTCGCTCACGACCAGGAGGTCGAGGGACCGCAGCCGGCGGGTGACCGCCGAGGCGTCGGGGACGCTGACGACCGGGTTGCTGCCGTGCACGAACAGCGCCCGCACCGACGAGCCGCACCGTGCCAGCAGCTCGACGGCCGGCACGCCCGGCCCGGGGACTGCCGACTCCTCGACGCCCCACACCGCGGCCACGTGGGCACGGGCACCGGGGTCCGAGATCGAGCGGTAGCCGGGCAGCTGGTCCGACTTCTGCCCGTGCTCGCGGCCGCCCTGCCCGTTGCCCTGGCCGGTCAGGCAGCCGTAGCCCGAGGCCGGGCGACCCGGCAGGCCGAGCGCCAGGGCGAGGTTGATCGCGGCGGCCACGGTGTCGCTGCCGTCGACGTGCTGCTCCACGCCGCGGCCGCTGAGCACCATCGCGCCGCCACCCCCGTGGACCGGGGCGGCGTCGGCCAGCAGGTGCGCGGCCTGCTCCACCAGCGGCGCGGGCACACCGGTCAGCGACGCCAGCCGCTCCGGCCACAGGTCCGCGACCGAGCGTGCGACCGCGTCGAAGCCCGTCGTGCGCGACCCGACGTACGACGCGTCGACGCGGCCGCTGCGCACGAGCACGTGCAGCAGGCCGAGCAGCAGCACCTGGTCGGTCCCGGGCACCGGCTGCAGGTGCAGGCCGCCCCCGTCCGCGCAGAGCGCCGCGGTCGCCGACCGGCGGGGGTCGACCACCACGAGGCCGCCGGCCCGCCGGGCACCGGCGAGGTGCTGGACGAACGGCGGCATCGTGTCCGCCACGTTGCTGCCCAGCAGGAGCACGGCCTGTGCGCGGTCGATGTCGGCGACGGGGAAGGGCAGCCCGCGGTCGATCCCGAAGGCCCGGTTGCCCGCAGCGGCCGCGGCGGACATGCAGAAGCGGCCGTTGTAGTCGATCATCCGGGTGCCCAGCGCGAGACGCGCCCACTTGCCCAGCGTGTAGGCCTTCTCGTTGGTGAGGCCGCCCCCACCGAGGACGCCGACGCAGTCGCGGCCGTGCTCGGCCTGCAGCGACCGGACCCGCGAGGCGACGAGCCCGAGCGCCTCGTCCCAGGACGCCGGCACGAGGGCCCCGTCGCGGCGCACCCAGGGGTGCGTGAGGCGGTCCGGTGCGCGCAGCACCTCGGCCGCCGTCCAGCCCTTCTGGCACAGGCCACCCCGGTTGGTCGGGAAGTCGCGCGGCGACACCTCCACGCCACCGCCGGGGACGGCGTGGAGGGTCGTCGCGCACTGCAGCGCGCAGTAGGGGCAGTGCGTGCGGACGGGCTCGCTCACACGCGGACCTCCGCCAGCGCGGCGCCCTTGCGCAGGTAGACCGCCCAGGTGACCGCCAGGCACACGACGTAGAAGCCCGTGAACACCACGAACGCGCTCTTGGTGGCGGCGACCGGGTCGGACACCCAGGGGGCGCCGAAGGTGATCGGGACGAGGAAGCCACCCATCGCGCCGACGGCGCCGACCAGGCCGAGCACCGCCGAGGACTCCTTGGCCGCCCGCCGCTCGGCGAGCCGGCGCTCCGGCGAGCCGGGCGCGCCGGTGCGGGCGGCGTAGTGGCCCTTCCAGATCGCCGGGATCATCCGGTAGGCCGACCCGTTGGCGATGCCGGTCGCCGCGAAGACGAAGAGGAACGCCGCCAGGAACAAGGGGAACACCGCCGCGTTGTCGTCGACCGCCGCGCGCACCGCGTCGGAGTACTCGAAGGTGGCCGGGTCCGGGACGCCGGTCGGCTTGGGCACGGGGCTGAGCTGCACCAGCGTGGCGAGCACCGCGAGAGTGCCGACGACCATCGCCAGGAAGCCGGCCAACGTGACCCGCGCCCCGCCGAAGCGGTCGGCCAGCCAGCCGCCGAAGGGCCGTGCGGCGGAGCCGACGAGCGCCCCGAGGAACGCGTAGTACACGAAGTTGATGCCGATGCCGGGGACCGTCGGGACCGGCTGGTTCCAGAAGTTCAGCCTGATCAGCAGCGGCATCGCCGAGGAGTAGCCGATGAACGAGCCGAAGGTGCCGATGTAGAGGAACGCCATCACCCACGTGTGCCGGTAGCGCACGACGGCCAGCTGCTCGCGAGGCGTGGAGTGGGCCGTGCGCAGGTTGTCCATGAAGAAGTACGCCGCGGCGGCCGCCACCAGCGCGAGGCCGGCGTACAGGAACCCGGCCCGCGGCAGGTCCAGCGCCTCCGACCCCTTGACCAGGCCGAACAGGCCCGCACCCCCGACCACCACCGGCAGGAAGAGCTGGATCACCGCGACGCCCGCGTTGCCCCCCGCCGCGTTGAGCCCGAGCGCCGCGCCCTTGCGGCGCACCGGGTAGCAGTGGTTGATGTTGGCCATCGACGAGGCGAAGTTGCCGCCGCCGACGCCGGCGGTCGCGGCGATCGCGACGAACACCCAGTACGGCGTCCCGGGCTGCTGGACGACGTAGGCGAAGAGCAGCGTCGGGACCAGCAGGAGCAGCGCGCTGACGACCGTCCAGTTGCGGCCGCCGAAGCGCGGCACCGCGAACGTGTAGGGCAGGCGCAGCAGCGAGCCGACCAGGTTGGGCACCGCGACCAGCCAGAACAGCTGCTGCGGGGTGAAGGCGAAGCCGGCCTTCGCCAGCAGGGCGGCGCTCACGCTCCACAGGACCCACACCGAGAAGCCGAGGTGCTCGGCGAGGACCGACCAGGCCAGGTTGCGCCGGGCCACCCGGCGCCCGGTCGTCTCCCAGAACACCTCGTCCTCGGGGTCCCAGTGCTCGATCCACCGCCCGGCGCCGGTCGCCGCTCCGGTCTGGGTGGTCCCTGCCGAGACCACGTCGGTTGCCGCCACGGCTGTCTCCCGTCGTCCACGGGCCCCCCGTCGGGACCTCGTGACGCACAGACAAGCCGGACCGTGTTTCGGGTCGTGGCCGGTGGCGTCGCGGCCGCGTTAAGCGTTCCTCGCAACGACCCTCGGCCGGTCGTGAGGTCCGCGCTCAGACGGCGGTGGGCAGCGAGACGGTGACGGTGGTGCCGACGCCGACCTCGGAGTCGACGTGGATCGTGCCGCCGTGGGCGTCGACGATCGCCTTGCACACCGCCAGGCCGAGCCCGGTGCCCTGGATCGCGGCCTGCTGGGCCTCGACCGAGCGGAAGAAACGCTCGAAGAGCCGGTGCTGCTGCTCCCGGGAGATGCCGATGCCGGAGTCACGCACGCTGAGCACGACGTGGGCCGGCCGCGTCGGGTCGGGCGCGTCGGCGAGGCACAGCTCGACCACCACCCGGCCGAGGTCCTCGGTGAACTTCACCGCGTTGCTCAGCAGGTTGAGGACCACCCGGTCGAGGTGGCTGGCGACCCCGAGGACCGTCGGCACGAGCCCGCGCTCGGGCAGCACGACCTCGAGCCGCCGCGCCCGGAGGATCGGCAGCAGTGAGCGGTGGCTGTCGTGCACGACGGCAGTCAGGTCGACCGGCTCGAGCGCCTCGTGGTGCGAGCCCGCGCCCGAGTCGACCTCGGCGAGCGTGAGCAGGTCGCCCACGAGCCGCAGCAGCCGGTCGGCGTTGCGGTCGATCACCTCGACGGCGCGGTCCTGCTCGGACGACAGCGCGCCGAGCATCCCCTCACGCAGGAGCTCGCTGTAGCCCCGGATGCTGGACAGCGGGGTGCGCAGCTCGTGCGACACCGTCGCCACGAAGTCGGTCTTGGCCTGGTCGAGCTCCCGCAGGCGGCGCATGGTCTGCGCCTGCTGCTCCCAGGCGTCGGCCTGCACCAGGGAGGCGCCCAGGTCGCGCACGATGCCGCGCAGCAGGGCGCGGTCGCGACCGGCCCAGGTCCGCGGTGTCGACGAGACGACCAGGAGCCAGCCCTGGTAGTCCGCGCCCACCAGGATCGGCTCGCAGCCGAGCGCCGCGCCCCCCATGTCCTCCCACAGCTCGGGGTCGTCCTCGAGGTCCTCGAGGTCGTCGACCCACAGCCCGTCGGCGGGCTCGGTGAGCGCCGCCAGCCGGGTGGCGAGGGCGGGGTGGTCCACCCACGGATGGGCGAGCACCTCGCAGCGGTCGACCCCGAGGGCCGCCTGGAGCCCGGTGCACGCGCGGTCGCGCAGCTTGACCGGGTCGAGGTCCTGCCGGAAGTCGCGGACCAGCTCGGCGACGAGCCGCTCGCGGCCCGCCTGCTCCACCAGGTCGGCCTGGGCGGCGCGCAGGTCCTGCAGCGCGTCGTACAACGCGGTCGTGGCCGCCTCGCCGGTGCGCTCCGCCGCGCGGCGCGCCTCGCGCTCGCGGGTCAGCCGCTGGCGCAGGCGCGCGACCTCCGAGGCCCGCTCCGCCTCGACCGGTCCCCCCTGGACCCCGTCAAGCATGCGCCGGCGCGAACGACACCGTGAGCACGCAGGCCTCGGCACCGTCCTTCATGCAGACGTCGTGGGTCAGCCGGGAGGTCTCGCGGAAGTGGGTCGCGGCACCGTCGATCATGCCGACGGCCAGGTCGCACAGCCGGCGGCGCGAGGCGTAGGTGAGGAGCAGCGCGTCCCCCTCCCCCTCGTCGAACCCGAAGTCGGGCGGGTCGGCGTTGACGTGGAGCTTGCGGACCTCGGGATGGATCACGTCGTTGAGCGTGAGCAGGAACGGCCGCGTCGAGGCGTGCGGCGCGAAGAAGTGCGGGTAGCGCTCGGCGAGGCCCAGCAGGGCCTCGTGGCCCAGCCAGCGGGTGAGCTCGCCCGGGTCGGTGTCGAGCAGCTCCGCGCCGGAGGCGACCAGCGCCCGCAGCTCCTCGTCGGGGTAGAGCTCCAGCGAGGTGTAGGCGCCGGTGACGCCGGCGCGGTCGAGCACCTGGTCCCAGGCGTCCTCACCGTGGCGGGCCGTCACGGCTTCCTCGACCAGGTTGAAGATGATCCCCTTCATGGGCTCCCCGTCCTCCCTCGAGAGTCCCGACGACCCTAGCGACGGTCCAGCCGGGCGGAGTGGGATTCGGCCTCATCCCAGCAGCGCGTCGGCGGCGGCGTAGGGGTCCAGCCGTCCCTCGGCGACCTGGGCGGCCAGGTCGTCGACGCGTCCGTCGGAGCCGACGCCCTCCCACTGCCTGCGCAGGGCGTCCACCGCGAGCGCCTCGACCTCGGCCCGGGCACGACGCAGGCGACGGCGCTCGAGGTCGCCGCTCTCCTGGGCCTGGGCGAGGTGGCGGTCGAGGGCCTCGGTGACCTCCTCGACGCCCTCGCCCGACTGGGCCGACATGAGCAGGACCGGTGGCCGCCAGGCGGCGTCACGCCGCTCGGTCAGCGCGAGCATCGAGCGCAGGTCGCGGCGGACGGTCGCCGCCTCGGGCCGGTCGGCCTTGTTGACCACGTAGACGTCGCCGACCTCGAGGATGCCGGCCTTCGCCGCCTGGATCCCGTCGCCCATGCCGGGGGCGAGGAGCACGACGGTGGTGTCGGCGGCGCCGGCCACCTCGACCTCGCTCTGCCCGACGCCGACGGTCTCGAGCAGCACCACGTCGAAGCCGGCCGCGTCCAGCACGCGCACCGCCTGCGGCGCGGCCCAGGCCAGGCCGCCGAGGTGGCCGCGGGAGGCCATCGAGCGGATGTAGACGTCGCGGTCGGTCGCGTGGTCGCCCATCCGCACGCGGTCGCCGAGCAGCGCGCCCCCGGAGTACGGCGACGAGGGGTCGACCGCGAGGACCGCGACCCGCTTGCCCTGGGACCGCCAGGAGCGGACCAGCGCGTTGGTCGAGGTCGACTTGCCCACGCCCGGGGCGCCGGTGACGCCCACGACGTGCGCCCGACCCACGTGCGGCGCGAGCGCGGCCATCACCTCACGCAGCTGGGGCGAGCCGTCCTCGACCAGCGAGATCAGCCGTCCGACGGCGCGCGCCTTCCCCGAGCGGGCCTGGTCGACCAGCTCGGGGACGGCGACGACTCTGCGTGTGCTCAGGCCACCTCCGGTGGTCGAGCCTGTCGAGACCACGTTCAGGCCGACGGCACCTTCACGATCAGGGCGTCGCCCTGACCGCCGCCACCGCACAGCGCGGCGGCGCCGACGCCACCACCGCGGCGCTGGAGCTCCAGCGCCAGGTGCAGCACGATGCGGGCGCCGGACATGCCGACCGGGTGACCCAGCGCGATCGCGCCACCGTTGACGTTGACCTTGTCGTCGGACAGGCCGAGCTCGCGGGCCGAGGCGATGCCCACGGCGGCGAAGGCCTCGTTGAACTCGACCAGGTCGAGGTCGGCCGGGGCGATGCCCTCCTTCTCGCACGCCTTCGCGGTGGCGGCGGCGGGCTGCAGCTGCAGGGTCGAGTCGGGGCCGGCGACCTGGCCGTGCGCGCCGATCTCGGCGAGCCAGGTCAGGCCGAGCTCCTCGGCCTTGGCCTTGCTCATCACGACGACGGCGCAGGCGCCGTCGGAGATCTGCGAGGAGGTGCCGGCGGTGATCGTGCCCTCCTTGGAGAACGCCGGGCGGAGCTTGCCGAGGGACTCCGCGGTGGTGTCGCCGCGCACGCCCTCGTCGGTGGTGACCTGGGTGTCGCCGCCGCGGCCGGAGATCGTCACCGGGACGACCTCGTCGTCGAAGACGCCGTTCTTCCACGCGGTCGCGGCCTTCTGGTGCGACTGGGCGGCGAACTCGTCCTGCTCCCCGCGGGTCAGCTTCTGCGCCGCGGCGTTGCACTCCTCGGTGAGCAGGCCCATCGCCTGGGCGGTGGTCTGGTCGAACAGCGCGTCGTAGGCCATCGAGTCGACGAGCTTGGTGTCGCCGTACTTGAAGCCCTCGCGGGACTTGGGCAGCAGGTGCGGGGCGTTGGTCATCGACTCCATGCCGCCGGCCACGACGATGTCGTGCTCGCCGGCGCGGATCATCTGGTCGGCCATCGCGATCGCGTTGACGCCGGAGAGGCAGACCTTGTTGATCGTGATGGACGGGACGCTCATCGGGATGCCGCCGGCGACCGCGGCCGAACGGGCGGGGTTCTGGCCGGCACCGGCCTGGATGACCTGGCCCATGATGACGTAGTCGACCTGGTCGCCCGAGACGCCGGCCTTCTCGAGGGCGCCCTTGATGGCGACCCCGCCGAGGTCCGCGGCGGACAGGCTCTTCAGACCGCCCAGCAGACGACCGATCGGGGTGCGAGCCCCAGCGACGATGACGGAACCGGACATGTGTGCCTCCTGGAGGGACGTGGCGGACTCACCGACGATACCGACGGGTAGCCGGTCGGCGGCAGGGGTGACCGGCCCTGGTGTCTGAGGGACAGGTCACAGTCGCGCCTGCGCCGTGGACGCCCGCGCGGCCGTCGTACGACGATGGCGGCATGAGCGACGCCTCCCTGCAGATCCCCGAGCACCTGTTCATCGCGATCGACCACGTCGGCGTGGCCGTGCCCGACCTCGACGAGGCGATGGCGTTCTACCGCGACGTCTACGGCATGAAGGTCCTCCACGAGGAGACCAACGAGGAGCAGGGCGTCCGCGAGGCGATGGTCGGCGTCGGCGACTCCGGCTCGTGCATCCAACTGCTGGCCCCGCTCGACGAGACGAGCACGATCGCCAAGTTCCTGGACCGCAACGGGCCGGGGATGCAGCAGCTGGCCTACCGCGTCACCGACGTGGAGAAGGTCGCCGCGATCCTCAACGAGCGCGGCGTCCGCACGCTGTACGACGCTCCCAAGCGCGGCACGTCCGACAGCCGGGTCAACTTCCTGCACCCCAAGGACGCCGGCGGCGTGCTCGTCGAGCTCGTCGAGCCGGCCTCCGACGGCGGTCACTGAGCCCTACAACGGGATCGGGTCGCGCGGCTTCTTGTTCCAGCGCTTCCACCAGGTGCGCTGGAGGCGCTGGGCGAGCCGCCCGCGCTCGGCCGTGCCGCCGACCACCGAGGGGCTGCCGTGGTCGCACACCACCGCCCACCGGTCGCCGAGATCGACCAGCCGATGCCCCTCCTGCAGGGCGAGCTCGAGGCTGAGCGCGTCGACGTCGAGGTGGTGCTTCATCACCACGGCGGGGCGCCCGTCCACGAGCGCCCCGTCGCCGCTGACCACGCTGTTGCCGCGCGCCTCCTCGAGCACCACGACCATCCGCAGGTGGTCGACCGTGCTGCGCGCGTGCGGGGTCGGCGGAGGGTTGCCGATGCGGGAGTACGTCGGCCGTCGCGTCGCGAGCAGCTCCTGCACGCGCGGGGGCACGTCGGGGAAGGCGACCAGCCGGATCTCCGCCCCTCGTGCGGCGGGGTCGGGCAGGGCGGTGCGCACGGCGTCGGCGACTGCGGTGAGGGCCGGGCCGACGTCCTCGGACCCGACGACCAGCAGCCCCTCGCGCGGGGCGTCGCCGACCTGCATGCCGAGCATCCACACCGCGGCGACCCCCTCGTGGGCCCTGGCCGCCCGCCGCACCCCGGCGGTGAGCTCCTTGACCGCGGGGATCGGCGGGAAGTCCTCCCAGACCAGGTGCACGCCGTCGGGCACCGGCACGGCGTAGGGGCGCAGGTCCTCGACCGTCGCCGGGGTGAGGGTGGTCCAGCCCGGCGTGCCGGGGTCGATCCAGAGCCCGCAGCCCTGCGGGAGCAGCGCGACGATCTCGTAGCCGGTCGCGGCGCTGACCTCCTGGGGCGTGCCGGCCACGGGGTTGGCCGCGGCCTGGGCGCGGCCGAAGGCCGGGTCGGTGAACGCGACGGCCATCGGTTCGCCGGCGTCGGTGGCGCCGTGCACCAGGGCGAGGCGGCCGGTCGACGGATCCTGGGTGACCAGGACGTGGATCGTGCTGCGGAGCACCGACCAGGGGCTGAGGTGGCGCGGCCCGTCCGGCGGCCCGGGAGGAGGGGTGCTCACGAGCGGTCGACCGCCCAGCCGGGCCGGCGCTCGGGCACGCGGTGCTGGGGGTGCGGCCCCCGCACCAGCCGGGCCACCTCGTCCATGTCGGCCTGGCTCGGCTGGCCCCAGCCGCTCTGGTAGCCCAGCACCTCGCGCAGCGTGCGGGAGGTCGCGCGCCCGTCGAGCAGCTCGACGTCCTCCGCGGTGACCAGCGACGGGTGCGCCACGCCGACCGCCTCGGCGAGCTTGCTCAGGTCGCGGCGGAACGCCCCGACGTACCTCGCGACCCGCTCGGCCTTGAGCTCGGGCACGAGGGCGCGGGTCAGCCACGGGTTCTGGGTGGCGACGCCGGTCGGGCAGGTGCCCTCGTGGCACTTGAGGGTCTGCAGGCAGCCGACGGCCAGCATCGCCTCGCGGGCGACGTTGACCAGGTCGGCACCCACCGCGAACGCCATCAGGGCGTTCTCGGGGAGGCCGAGCTTGCCCGAGCCGATGAAGACGACGCGGTCGCTGATGCCCCGCCGGGCGAAGGCGGAGTAGGCGCGGGGGAAGGCCGCCTGGAAGGGCAGCGCCACGTGGTCGGCGAAGACCAGCGGAGCCGCCCCGGTGCCGCCCTCGCCCCCGTCGATCGTCACGAAGTCGACCCCGCGCTGGCCGTCGGCCATCGTGGCGGCGAGCTCCTCCCAGAAGCGCTCGTCGCCGACCGCGGACTTGATGCCGACGGGCAGGCCGGTGGCGTCGGCGATCGTCTCGACGAAGTCGAGCATCGAGTCGACGTCGTGGAACGCGGTGTGACGCGAGGGGCTCACGCAGTCGCGGTCGCGGGGCACGTTGCGGATCTCGGCGATCTCCGGGGTGATCTTGGCCGCCGGCAGCACGCCGCCCAGCCCGGGCTTGGCGCCCTGGCTGAGCTTGATCTCGATCGCGCGGACCGGCGCCGAGCCGACCAGGTCGACCAGACGGTCGAGGTCGAAGCGGCCGTCCTCGTCGCGACAGCCGAAGTACGCCGTGCCGATCTGCAGCATCAGGTCGCCGCCGTGGCGGTGGTGCGCCGAGAGGCCGCCCTCGCCGGTGTTCTGCCAGAAGCCGCCCAGGGCGGCCCCGCGGTTGATCGCCTCGACGGCCGGTCCGGACAGGCTGCCGTAGCTCATCGCCGAGGTGTTGACCACGGACTGGGGCCGGAAGGCGTGACGCCGTCCGCGGGCGCCGCCGAGCACCTTGGCGCCGGGGATCCAGGCGTCGAGCCCGTGGTGGGCCTGGGTGCTGGAGGGGACGACGTCGCTGAACGTCCGCTGCTTGATGATCGGGTAGTCCTGCGAGTGCTCGAGGTCGTTGTCGGTCCCGAACCCGAAGTAGTTGTCCATTCCCTTGGACGAGGCGTAGATGTAGCGCCGCTGGTCGCGGCTGAAGGGCCGCTCCTCGTCGTTGGAGGCGACGACGTACTGCCGCAGCTCGGGGCCGACCATCTCCACCAGGTAGCGCCCGTGCCCGAGGACCGGGAAGGCCCGCAGCAGGGAGTGCCGGCGCTGGAGGAGGTCGTGGGCGGCGACCCCCGCCAGCGCCGCTCCGACGCCCGACACGATCCGAGAGAGCTTCATGGGACCAGCGTTCCCCCCTCGTCGGATTGGTCACACGCAGGTGCCACACGCGGTGACCCGCCGGTAACCTCCTGCGAACCCTGTCTGCCTTCCTCGACACCCAGGAGCCCTTGTGCAGCACATCCTCGACGCGATCATGGCCGGTGACACCTCCTCGGAGGACTACGCCGCCCTCGAGGTCCCCGACCACTACACCGCCGCCTTCGTCAAGAAGGACGAGCAGGGGATGTTCGAGGGGCTCGCCAGCCGCGACAAGGACCCCCGCAAGTCGCTGCACGTCGAGGACGTGCCGCTGCCCGAGCTCGGGCCGGGCGAGGCCCTGGTCGCGGTGATGGCCAGCGCGATCAACTACAACACGGTGTGGACCTCGATCTTCGAGCCCGTCTCCACCTTCGGCTTCCTCGAGCGCTACGGCCGGATGTCGCCGTTGGCCAAGCGTCACGACCTGCCCTACCACGTGGTCGGCTCCGACCTGGCCGGCGTCGTGCTCAAGACCGGCCTGGGCGTGCACTCCTGGAAGCCCGGTGACGAGGTCGTCGCGCACTGCCTCTCGGTCGAGCTGGAGAGCCCCGACGGCCACAACGACACGATGCTCGACCCCGAGCAGCGCATCTGGGGCTTCGAGACCAACTTCGGTGGTCTGGCCCAGGTCGCGCTGGTCAAGTCCAACCAGCTCATGCCCAAGCCCGCGCACCTCACCTGGGAGGAGGCCGCCTCCCCCGGCCTGGTCAACTCCACCGCCTACCGTCAGCTGGTCTCGACCAACGGCGGCAACATGAAGCAGGGCGACAACGTCCTGATCTGGGGCGCCTCGGGCGGCCTGGGCGGCTTCGCGACGCAGTACGCCCTCAACGGCGGCGCCACCCCGATCTGCGTGGTCTCCAACGAGGAGAAGGCCGCGATCGCCCGCAAGATGGGCGCCGAGCTGGTGATCAACCGCTCCGAGGAGGACTACCGGTTCTGGAAGGACGAGCGCACCCAGGACCCCAAGGAGTGGAAGCGCTTCGGGGCCAAGATCCGCGAGCTGACCGGCGGCGAGGACATCGACATCGTCTTCGAGCACCCGGGCCGCGAGACCTTCGGCGCCTCGGTGTTCGTCACCCGCAAGGGCGGCACGATCACCACCTGCGCCTCGACCACCGGCTACATGCACGAGTACGACAACCGCTACCTCTGGATGAACCTCAAGCGGATCATCTCCTCGCACTTCGCCAACTACCGCGAGTCGTGGGAGGCCAACCGCCTCATCGCCAAGGGCAAGATCCACCCGACCCTGTCGAAGTCCTACGCGCTGGCCGACGTCGGCCAGGCCGCGCTCGACGTCCACAAGAACGCCCACCAGGGCAAGGTCGGCGTCCTCTGCCTGGCGCCCGAGGAGGGCCTCGGGGTCCGCGACGAGGAGCTGCGGTCCCAGCACCTGGACCAGATCAACGCCTTCCGCGGGGTCTGAACCGGCTGGTCAGAGCCACTCCCGACATCGGGGCGCCACCAAATCCGTCGACACGACGGGGTGGCGCCCCGTCGTCGTGCCCTGCCTGGGTGAGACTAGGGGCGTCGCCGCAGCACCAGCAGGAGAGAGGGAACCCCCATGAGTGAGCGCGGACTGTCCATCTTCGAGGACAACCAGAACAAGCAGGGCACCGCAGCACCCGCGTCGCCCGCAGGGTCCGCCGCACCGCAGAAGGCCGGCGCAGCCAGGCCCGCGGCCGGGCAGGGCGGCGCGAGCGCCACCGCGACCCAGACCCAGCCGGTCGTCCCGGTCGCCGGGGCCTCCCCGCAGTTCCCCGTCGCCCGCCGTGGCTACGACACCACCAGCGTCGACCGTCTGTTCCAGACGATCACCGCCGAGAAGAAGCTGCTCACCTCCCAGGTGGCCGAGCTGCAGAAGCGCAACGCCGAGATCGCCCAGGAGCTGGAGTCCCTCAAGACCGACGCCTCCGAGCGCGACAACCCGACCTTCGCCGGCCTGGGCGGCAAGGCCAGCGAGATCCTGCGGCTCGCCGAGGAGCAGGCCTCGGAGGTCCTCGCCTCGGCCCGCACCCGCGCCGACGAGATCGTGCGCAAGGCCAACCACGAGGCCGGTGCGCTGAAGAACCAGGCCTCCCGCGACGCCGACGACATGCGCATGACCCAGCTCAAGGAGCTCGACGAGGCCCGCTCCAAGGCGATGAGCGAGGTCGAGCGGCTGCGCACGACCGCCGAGACCGAGGCCGCCGACATGCTCGCCGCGGCCGAGCGCGACGCCAAGCAGCGCCGCATGGCCGCCGAGCAGGAGAGCCAGGGTCTGCTCACCTCCGCGCGCCGCGAGGCCGAGACCGCGCTGGCCACCGCCCAGCGCGAGGTCTCCGAGATGCAGCGCACGCTCGCGGTCGAGAAGGAGCGCCTCACCCGTGAGGCCGCGGAGAACCACTCCAACGCGATCGCCGAGACCAACGCCCTGCTCGCGCAGGCCGAGGAGCGCGCCGACGCCGCCGAGACCCGCTCGCGCGAGGCCATCCAGGCCGCGCAGGTCGCGCGCCAGGACGCCCACACCGAGGCCGAGCGGGTGCTGTCCCGCGCCCGCCGCGAGGCCGAGCAGGTCGTCGCGGCCGCCCAGTCCCAGGCCCAGACCTTCATCGACGCCGGCCACGCCGAGGCCGAGCGTCAGCTGGTCGAGCTGACCAACGAGGTCGACGCCCTGACCAAGCGCCGCGACGCGATCGCCGCCCAGCTCAACGCGCTGCGCGAGGTGATGGGCGGCTTCGCGGGCACGGCGACCGACCAGGCCCCCGCCTCCGAGTGACCGACGGCTCGGCCCCGGCACCTGCTGCCGGGGCACGGCGCCCCGCCGTCCCGCGGTGGGTCCACCACAGCCCGGTGGCGCTGGGGTTCCTGGTGGGCCTGGGCTGGTTCCTCGCCCAGGTCCTCGGTGGCCTGCTCGTCTCGATCAGCTCGGTGCTGATCCTGGTCGTCGTCTCGTTCTTCCTCGCGGCCGGCCTCGACCCGTCGGTGCGCTGGCTCACCGGTCGAGGGCTGCGACGGCCGTGGGCGGTCCTGGCGGTGATCCTCGGCTTCCTCGCGGCCCTGGTGCTCTTCGTGGTCGCCCTGGTCCCGGTCATCACCGACCAGGTCAACGCGATCGTGTCCAACGCCCCCGACTGGCTGCAGCAGCTCCAGCGCAACAAGCAGATCCAGTCCCTCGACGACCACTTCCACTTCATCGAGAAGGCCCAGGCCTTCATCAGCAACGGCACGTTCGCCCGGGGCGTGTTCGGCGGCGTGCTCGGCGTGACCGTCGCCGTGCTGGGGTTCCTCGGCAACGCCTTCATCGTCATCGTGCTGACGCTGTACTTCCTCGCCTCGCTCGAGCGCACCAAGAGCGCCATCTACGAGCTGGCCCCGGCGAGCAGGCGCGACCGTGTGCGCGACCTGGGCGACCGCATGCTCGAGAGCATCGGCGGCTACGTCTCGGGCGCCGTCGTCGTCGCCTCGTGCGCCGGCATCTCCTCGCTGGTGTTCCTGGCCGTCGTCGGGCTCAAGGACTACGCCGTCGCGCTGGCCGCGGTGGTGACGCTGCTCGACATCATCCCGATGATCGGCGCCACGATCGGCGCCGCGATCGTCTCGGCCATCGCGTTGGCCACCGACGTCCGCACCGGCATCGTCTGCGTGATCTTCTACGTCGTCTACCAGCAGGTCGAGAACTACCTGATCTACCCCCGCGTGATGTCGCGCTCGGTCAACGTCCCCGGCGCGGTCACCGTGATCGCCGCGCTCACGGGGGCCGCCCTGCTCGGGGTCGTCGGGGCGCTGCTGGCCATCCCCACGGCGGCCGCCCTGCTGCTCCTGCTCCGCGAGGTCTGGGTGCCCCGGCAGGAGGCTCGCTAGCGCCTCGCGTTTGAGGGTGGGTCCGAACGGTAATGCATCCCAGGAGCGGCAGGGCCACTCGGACCCTGTCCCGACCGACCCGAGGGAGCCCACGTTGAGCGACGACATCAAGGCGAAGGACGACTCGAGGGAGGACGCGACCGAGTCGGCTGAGTCGACCGAGTCGGCCGAGCCCGCGGACGCCGTCGGTCTCGACGACACCCCCTACGAGTCGACCAACAACTCCCGCGAGGAGACCCGGGCCATCATGGAGGCCAGCTCCCCCGACGACGTCGACAAGGACCTGCTGGAGACGATCGAGGAGGAGCGCCAGGAGCGCCTCGACCCCGACAACCGACCCGACAACGCCGAGGTCGACAACACCCAGCGCACCTTCATCCCGGAGGAGGCCCGCTTCGAGGACAGCGACATCTCGGAGAACGACGCCCAGGACGGGATCGGCCAGAAGGAGCCCGACCCCGAGGCCCAGGCGGGCTCCGCGAGCGACGTCAAGGACGACGCCCAGGACGACGCCCAGGACGACGCGTCCCCCGACACCGACGAGGAGGGCGAGGCCGCGGCGCAGGAGGCCGAGTCCGACGCCTCCACCGGCCCGCGGCCCAGCAGTGACGACGCCGCTCCCGGGCGCCACAAGGCCTGACCCACCCGATCCACAGTCGAGGACCCGCGGACCCGCAGGTCCAGGGCCCTCAGGCTCCGCTCAGGAGTAGTCGTGGAAGCCCTTCTTGGTCTTGCGACCCAGCTCGCCCGCCGCGACCTTGTCGCGCAGGGTGGCCGCGGGCTCGAAGCCGGGCTCGCCGAACTCCTTGAGCAGCTCCTCCTGGATCGCCAGGGAGACGTCGTTGCCCACCACGTCGAGGAGCTGGAACGGCCCCATCGGGAAGTTGGCCTCGGCCTTGATCGCCGCGTCGATCTCGTCCAGCGCGACGCCCGACTCCGAGAGCGTCACCGCGTCGTTGAGGTAGGGGAACAGCAGGCAGTTGACGATGAAGCCGGCCCGGTCGCCGCAGGAGACCGCGACCTTGCCGACCTCGGCGCACAGCGCCTTGGTGGTCTCGTCCACCTCGGGCAGCGTCTGCTCGGTCGTGACGACCTCGACCAGCTTCATCACCGGGGCGGGGTTGAAGAAGTGCATGCCGATGACCCACTCCGGACGCTTGGTCGCCGCGGCGCAGTCGCCGATCGGCAGCGAGGAGGTCGTCGTCGCCAGGATCGCGCCCGGCTTGCAGATGCGGTCGAGGTCGCCGAACAGCTCGGTCTTGACCGCGAGGTCCTCGGCGATCGCCTCGACCACGAGGTCGACGTCGGCGAGCGCCTCGCGGGAGGTCGAGCCGGTCAGGCGGCCCAGCACCTGCTCCTTGGCGGCCGCGTCCAGCCGGCCCTTCTCGATCGCCCGGTCCAGCGACTTCTCGATGCCCTTCACCACGCCGGCCAGCTTGTCGTCGCTGCGGCCCACGACGACCACGTCGTAGCCGGCCTTGGCGAACACCTCGACGATGCCGCTGGCCATCGTGCCCGTGCCCACGACGCCGACCGTGGCGATGTCGTGACGCAGCTGGGGGGCGTCGTCGGCCGAGGGGGTCTCCTCGTCGGCGGCGACCGCACCGTCGGCGTAGGTGTAGAACCCGCGCCCGGCCGCGACACCGGTGCGACCCTCGGCGACCAGCTTCTCCAGCAGGTCGGCCGGCTGGTGCAGGTGGTCCCCGGTCTGCTCGAAGCGCGCGGCCAGGCGGTCCCGGACCACGTCCAGCCCGATGCGGTCGATCACGGTCAGCGGGCCCTCGGGGTAGCCGCACCCGAAGCGCATCGCGGCGTCGATGTCGGCGCGCGAGGCGTAGTCGGCCTCGTACATGCGCACGGCGTGGTTGAGGTAGGGCAGCACGAGGAGGTCGTGGATCTCAGACATGTGCTGGATGATCCCACGTTGTTACCTCTCGGTAACAGGGTCCCGCGGACCGGTCGCCCTGTGACCCTGGCCACGCGCCCCGCCGGGTCGCGGGCCGACGTACGGCGGTTGGTAGCGTGCCGCGCGTGAGACTCGTCGTCGCGCGGTGCCAGGTCGACTACGCGGGACGGCTGACCGCCCACCTGCCCATGGCCACCAGGGTGCTCATGGTCAAGGCCGACGGGTCGGTGCTGGTCCACTCCGACGGCGGCTCCTACAAGCCGCTCAACTGGATGTCTCCCCCGTGCACGGTCCGCGAGGGCGTGACCGACGACGGGCAGGTCGAGTGGGTCGTGAGCAACCCGAAGTCCGACGACACCCTGCGCATCCTGCTCGAGGAGGTCCTCCACGACTCCTCCCACGACCTCGGCGTCGACCCGGGGCTGCAGAAGGACGGGGTCGAGAAGCACCTGCAGGAGCTCCTCGCCGACCACCCCGCGACCCTCGCCGAGGGCCTGACCCTCGTCCGGCGGGAGTACCCCACCGCGATCGGTCCGGTGGACCTGATGTGCCGCGACGCCGAGGGCCTGTGCGTCGCGGTCGAGATCAAGCGCCGCGGCGAGATCGACGGGGTCGAGCAGCTCACCCGCTACCTCGAGCTGCTCAACCGCGACCCGTTGCTCACCACGAGGGGCCAGGTGCGCGGCGTGTTCGCCGCCCAGGCGATCAAGCCCCAGGCCCGGGTCCTCGCCGAGGACCGCGGCATCCGGTGCGTGGTCGTGGACTACGACGCTCTGCGCGGGATCGACGACCCCACCGCCCGCCTGTTCTGAGCCACCGGAGGCCCTCCCTCGCCGCGGACGGCGTGGTGTCGCGGATCCTCGCGCGACCGGCCTGACCGCGGACGGGCGGCTCAGTCGCTCCCACGAAGCCCGCCGGGCCAGTCGTGGAGCAGCTCCTCGGCCAGTCGCTGGAGCGCACCGTCCCAGCGGGCCCGCGCGTCGAGGTACCCCGCGCACGAGTCCTCGATGACCGGCACCCCGGCCCGGCGCAGGTCAGCCAGGGTCCGCCCGTGGTCGCGGCACCACCCGGCGCGGCGGTCGGGGGACGGGTCCGCGTCGACGGGCCCGACCAGGCTCTCGGTCAGGGCGGTGGCCGCCATCTCGATCTCGCGGAGCGCGGAGCCCCCGAGCTCCGGCCGGTCCGCCTGCGAGAGGTCCACCGAGGTGCGCAGCAGGGTGACGGTCTCCCACGAGGTCAGGAGGACCTGCGGCAACGCGTCCCACCCGGCCGGGTCGTGGAACGAGCGCAGGACCGGGTAGGCGCGATGGGTCTGGACGACCTCCCGCAGGTCGGAGGCCATGGCGGCGAGGTCGACCGCGGCGGCCACCGGCCCCTCCTCCCACAGCGCCCGCACGACCTCGCTGCCGTGCCCGGTCCCGCCACTGCGCTGGTGGAGGGCCAGCGCGAAGGTCCTGCGCCCGTTGAGCGTGCCGTAGACAGAGATGAAGTAGGAGATCGCCATCGTGAACGTCAGGAAGCCCGTGGCCGCCTCCCCCACGACGAGCATGCGGTACGCCGCCGTCGTGGCGACGAGGTCCCCCAGGCCCAGGGTGGTCAGGTCGTAGCCGCTGAAGTACAGCGCCGTGCCCCACGAGCGCTCCGTCGGGCCTTGCGCCGCGGTGACGGCGCCACCCAGCGCCGGGAGGTAGATCGCTGCCCACCCGACCAGCAGCAGCACCAACCACGCCAGCAGGCTCGCGGTCACCTCGGTGGGGCCGGCGTAGGCCAGCAGCCGTCTCCTCAGGCCGGGCGAGAGGTGCCGGGTGCAGCGGAAGACCGCTCGGACCCACCTGGACAGCGGCCGACGCACCGGGCCCCGCCCGCTCCCCGGGAGCAGGACCGTGGCGAACACGTCGCTCAGGGCGAGGCCGACCACCGCCGCGCCGCCGAGGAGGTGCAGCAGCACGGCGGCCGGGCTCAGCGTCGGGTCCCACACGCGGATGCGCATACCCCAAACTCCATGCGGGTAGGCATACATCGTCCGAGCCCGGCTCATCTTCGGGGGTCAGTCATGCACAGCAGGCGCACCAGGCCGAGCGCCTCACCGCCTCTGCGCCTGCGGGTGCCCCGGGCGCTCCGCGAGTTCGCAGCGGTCCCGCTCGCCGTCGTCGTGGTGCTCGTCGTCCTGGCGGCCGCCTCGATCATCGGCGACCAGGCGCACGGGCCGTTCGTCCGGGGGCTTCGCACGTTCCTGGGGCACTACATCGGCAAGCAGACCGCGGCGGACACCCTCGGCGCGGTGGCGACCGGGCTGGTCACGGTCACCTCGATCACGTTCTCGGTGCTCCTCCTCGCCGTCCAGCAGACGGCCTCGAGCCTCTCGCCCGTCGTCTTCGACCAATTCGTCCGTCGGCGGGGCAACCAGCTCTACCTCGGCCTGTTCGTCGGGCTCGCGCTCTACTCCTACCTGGTGATGGCGGCCGTGCAGCCCAAGACCCCGCCGATCATCGGGGCCTTCGTGGCGACCGCGCTCACCGTCGTCGCGCTCGGGTGCCTGCTGGTCCTCGTCTACTCCACGATCGACCAGATGCGGCCGGACAACGTGATGCGCCAGCTGCACGACCGGGCGGTCCGGGCCCGCGCGCACGAGGGCGCGACCGTGTGCCGCACACGTCGGCGCTCGACGTGCTCCGCCCCGGTGCGGGCCGAGCACCGCTGCCCGACCTTCGGCTACGTCGAGTCGGTCGACCTCGACCAGCTGTCCGGAGTCCTCTCCGACGGGCAGGGCGAGGTCGAGATGCGCTTCACGATCGGCGACGAGGTCGTGCGCGGCGACCTGCTGGCGGTGGTGCGACACCCGGAGGAGGCGACCGCCCGCAGGATCTGTGAGGCGCTGCCCCGAGCCGTCCAGATCAGCCCGAGACCCGACATCGACGTGGACCCCAGCACCGCGGTCCGCGACATCAGCAACATCGGGTGGAGCAGCGGGTCGACCTCCAAGCACAACCCGGCCATCGCCGCGCAGGCCCTTCACGCGCTGCGCGACCTCGGTTCACGCTGGGTGGCGGAGGGTGAGCGCGCGCCCGCCTCCGACGCGGTCGCGGTCGTCTACCCCGACCGCGACGTCGACGACCTCCTCGACGCGCTCTACTCGGCCGCGGTGGTGGCGCGGGAGTCCCGCCAGCACCAACAGGCCGCCAAGGTGCTGCGCACCTACCGCTTCCTGCTGGACAAGGCGACCGGCGACGTGCTCGCCCGGCTCGCCCGCGACCTCGAGGTCCTCCGGGCCGAGCTCGACCTGCTGCCGCGCTCGCCGGAGGTCGAGACCGAGCGCGAGCGGCTCACCGCCCAGCTCACCCGGCTGGAGGGGTTGGCCCCGAGCCACTGACCAGGTCGGCGACCTCGTCGGCGCAGCCCCACGACAACGTCACCCCGGCGCCGCCGTGGCCGTAGCAGTGGACCACTCGCCGGCCGTCGCGCTCCTCCGCCTCCAGCCGCACCTGCGGGCGCGCGGGTCGCAGACCTACTCGGGTGCCGAGCACCTGCGCGCGGCGGATCGCCGGGACGAGCTCGCGGGCCCGGGCGAGCATCTCCTTCCCCGCCGCGGGGTCGAACGAGCGGTCCCAGACGCCCTCGTCCTGGGTGCCGCCGACCACGATGTCGTGCTCGCGCGGCACGACGTACGTCGGCCCAGGCCCGTCAGCACCGGCGTCCAGCCACCACTCGTCGAGACCCACCTGCTCGACGTAGGCCACCTGGCCGCGCACGGGCTGCACCGAGCCGTCGTCGCCGAGCAGCCGGCCGCCGAGCCCGCTGGCGTCGACGACCGTGCCTGCGCTCGGGAGGGCCGAGAGGGCCATACGGGTGAGGGTGCCGCCCAGCTCGTCCACGCGGGACCGCAGCCAGTCGAGGTGGACCGGCATCTCCACCACCGGCGCCACGAAGGTCCAGCCGTCCGCGTAACCCGCGGGCAGGGCGGTCGCCCGTGCCAGCTCGGGGACCGCGTCGGCCCACCACGGGCGGGGGCCGGTGCGGCGCAGCACCTCGGTCCCCCGGCGCAGGGTCACGCCGGTCCCGGGCCGGTCGGCCAGGTCGGTGAGGGCGGCGTAGGTGGTGGCGCCCCAGGCGGTCACGCGCTCGAAGGGGTAGGCGCGGTGCGGGTACCACAGGGCGGCCGCGACGGCGGAGGTCGTCTCCTGCGGCAGGTCGCGCGCGACCACCGCGACGTCGTGGCCCCGCTCGAGCAGGCGCACCGCGCAGGTCAGGCCGATCACCCCGGCACCGACGACCACGACGCGCTCGCTCACGGGCCCGATCATCGCAAGATCCGGCGTCCGCCGCAGGAGGCCGCCTCAGGTGCCCGTCAGAAGGTCGGCTGGGGCCGGAGGTCGGCGCGCTGCTGGAGCAGCTCCTGCGCGCGGGCGAGGTGCTTGTGCTCGACCAGCACCTCGTAGCGGGTGGCCACCACCGCCGAGACGGCGGAGAAGTCGCGCTGCCCCTTGGTCGCGGCGTAGCCGAGGAGGGCCCAGATGAGGCCGAAGAGCGCGCCCATCACGACCGTCGAGAGGATCGTGGCGAGCTGGTTGCCCTGCCCGAACAGCGAGAAGATCACCCCGACGAAGAGACCGAGCCACAGCCCCGACAGCGCACCGGCGGCCGCGACCTTGCCGGTCGTCAAGCGGCCGGTGATGCGCTCGACCTGCTTGAGGTCGGTGCCGACGATCATCAGGTTCTCGACCGGGAACTCCTCGTCGGAGAGGTGGTCGACCGCCTTCTGGGCCGTCGCGTAGTCGTCGTAGACCGCGAGGGACTGCGGGAACTCAAGGGCCAGCCTGGAGCTCTGGGCGGCGGCGGGGACGGCGTTCTGCATGCTCATGACTCCATCGTGCCCCCTCACCCTGAGGCGACACCGTGACTCCCGCCCGACGAGGCTGTGGGAGGACCCGCGACCGGTGCCGGTCACGCACCGTGACAGTTCGTGCTGCCACGATGGGGCCACCCGTTCCCAGGAGGTACGCCGTGGCCGACCGACCCGATCCCTTCGCGCGGCTGGTCAACACCGCCAAGTGGCTCAAGGACCACCCCGAGGTCCTCATCGACGCGGCCAAGGGCCTGCTCCCCCAGCGCTCCACCGGGCCGGTCGCGGCCGCTGCCGAGGCTGCCCACGAGCCGCCGGCCGGGCTCGCCGACTACTCCCGCACGGCTCGGGCGGTCCGCGAGGTGCCCACCGACCCCGCCCGCACGCACCGGACCGTCACCGACCTGGGCCGCATCGGCGACTGGCTGGCCCTGCACCAGGGCTGGCGCGGCGAGGCGCCGACCGGCGCGGCGGAGGGCGTGAGGTTCGTCCAGAAGGTCAAGCTCATGGGCATCCCCGCCGACGTCTCCTGGACGGTGACCGAGTCCACCGAGCAGCGGCTCGGCCTGGGCGGCACGGGCCCGATGGGCCTGGTCATCGGCATGTGGGTGAGCCTGCTGCCCGCGGCGGGCGGGACCGTCGTGGTGGTCGACGCCGGCGTGGGCGGCGACCCGGTCAGCGGCCCGCTGGGCGGCTCGGTGGTCCGCAGCATGCAGGAGTCCCTGGAGTCCTCCCTCGAGGAGCTGGCCAGGCTCCTGGAGGAGCAGGCCGGGGACGAGGGTGACGACGCCCCCCGGTTCGCCGCGCTCCCGGTGCTGCACCACGCCTCGGGGCGCACCATCGACGGACGGACGCCGGTCATCGTCGGCGTGGGCCAGGTGGTCGAGCGCGAGCCTTCCACCGACCGGCTCGAGGACCCCGCGGCCCTGGCGGCACACGCCCTGCAGCGTGCGGCCGAGGACGCCGGGGTCCCGGCGCTCCTCGCCCAGGCCGACTCGGTCTACGCCGTCGCGAGCGCGAGCTGGACCTACCGCGACCTCGGCCGCGCGGTGGCCGACCGCCTCGGCGTCGCGCCGCACCGCACGGTCATGTCCGCACGCTTCGGCGGCGACGCGGGCCAGGCCCTGGTCAACGAGGCCGCCCAGGCCGTGGTCGACGGCGAGGCGGCCGTGGTCCTGGTCTGCGGCGCGGAGGCCGGAGCGACGCTGTCGCACGCGCAGAAGGCCGGGGTCGACCCCGGCTGGCCGGAGCAGCCGGCCGACCTCGCACCCGACTCGGTCATCGGCAGCGACCGCGACGCCAACACCCCGGCCGAGGTCTCGGCCGGGCTCAACCTGCCCGTCCACACCTACGCGCTGATGGAGCAGGCCCTGCGCGGCAAGCTCGGCACGACGCCGGAGGAGCACACCGCGCGCATCACCGGGCTCTGGTCGACGTTCTCCGAGGTCGCCGCCGGCAACCCCTTCGCCTGGCAGCCCGAGGCCCAGGGCGCCGAGCGGCTCGCGACCGCGGACGCCGACAACCGCATGGTGAGCACGCCCTATCCCAAGCTGCTGTGCGCCAACCTCCAGGTCGACCTCGCCAGCGGGCTGGTCCTCACCAGCGCCTCGGCCGCCGAGGCCGCCGGGGTGCCGCAGGACCGGTGGGTCTTCGTGCACGCCGGTGCCGCGGCGTACGACGAGTGGTTCGTCAGCGAGCGCGGCGACCTGGCCGCGTCCCCCGCCATCCGCACCATCGGCGACAAGGCGCTCACCCACGCCGGGATCACCGTCGACGACCTCGGCCCGGTCGACCTCTACTCGTGCTTCCCCGCGGCGGTGCAGATCGCCGCGACCGAGCTCGGCCTGCCGGTCGGCGACCCCGGGCGCCCGCTCACGGTCACCGGCGGCCTGACCTTCGCCGGCGGTCCCGGCAACAACTACGGCGGCCACGGCATCGCCTCGATCGTGCCGCTGCTGCGCGCGGACCCGACGGCCTACGGCCTGACCACCTCGCTCGGGTGGTTCGCCACGAAGCACGCCCTGGGGATCTACTCCGCCACGCCGCCGGCGCGGCGCTTCTGCTCGCTGCACCCCGTCCTCGAGCCGACCCCCAAGCGCCCCGCGCCCGAGAGCTACGACGGCCCGGCCGTCGTCGAGTCCTACACCGTCGACGTGGACCGGTCGGGCGACCCGCGCGCGACGATCCTCAGCCTGCTCACCCCCGCCGGGGCGAGGGTGCTGGTCCGCAGCGAGCAGCCCGAGGTCGCCCGGGCGGCGCTCGGGGAGGACCTGCTCGGGTGGACCGTGCAGGTGGCCGGCCAGGAGGTGTCGTTCACCGACCGCAGCCGCAGCGACCTGCCCGCTCCCCCGCCCATGCCCGTGCTGCTGGACCGCCGCGGCGGCGTCGCGGTGATCACGCTCAACCGGCCCGAGCGCCGCAACGCCATCGACCTGGCCACCGCCGAGCTGCTCGAGCAGGTCGTCGACCTCGTCGAGTCGGACGACGAGATCCGCGTCGCGATCCTCACCGGCGCCGGCGGCACGTTCAGCGCCGGCATGGACCTCAAGGCGGCCGCGCAGGGCAGCTTCGCGATGACCGAACGAGGAGGGCCGCTCGGCATCGCCGCGCGCCGGGTCGAGAAGCCGCTGATCGCCGCCGTCGAGGGCCACGCCCTGGCCGGAGGCTGCGAGCTCGCCCTCGTCTCCCACCTGATCATCGCCTCGCGCGAGGCCCAGTTCGGCATCCCCGAGCCCAAGCGGGGCCTGGTCGCCGCGGCCGGCGGCGTGATGCGGCTGACCCAGCGCCTGCCGCGCAACGTCGCGATGGAGCTGGCGCTCACCGGCAACCCGATGCCGGCGACCCGCATGGCCGAGCTCGGGCTGGTCAACCGGCTGGCCGAGCCCGGCGAGGTGCTCGACGCCGCGCTGGAGCTCGCCGCGGAGATCGTCGCCAACGCGCCGCTCTCGGTGGCGATGAGCAAGCGCATCGTCGAGGAGTCGCCCGACTGGTCCACCGAGGAGGAGTTCGACCGGCAGAGCGACCTGGCCGGCGTCGCGCTGGTCTCGGAGGACGCCGTCGAGGGCGTCGCCGCGTTCGCCGAGAAGCGCGAGCCGGTCTGGAAGGGCCGCTGAGGCGGGACCCGGTCAGTCCAGGCCGTTGGCCCTCCGGATCACCCGCACGATGCCGGCCATGATCTCGGTGAGCCCGAAGTCCTTGGGCGTGAACACCTCGGCGACCCCGAGCTCCTTGAGCCGTGCGGCGTCCGAGGACGGGATGATCCCGCCGACGATGACCGGCACGTCGTCCATGCCCTCCGCCCTGAGCCCGTCGAGGACGGCCGGCACGAGCTCCATGTGCGACCCGGACAGGATCGAGAGCCCGACGCAGTGCACGTCCTCGGCCACCGCCGCGGACACGATCTGCTCCGGGGTCAGCCGGATGCCCTGGTAGATCACCTCGAAGCCGGCGTCGCGCGCCCGGACCGCGACCTGCTCGGCACCGTTGGAGTGCCCGTCGAGACCCGGCTTGCCGACCAGCAGGCGTAGGCGCCCGCCGAGCTCGTCGCCGGTCGCCTTCACGGCGTCGCGCACCGCGGTCAGCTCGGCGCCCGCCTCGGCCACGCCGACCGCGCCGGAGACGCCGGTGGGGGCGCGGTACTCGCCGAACACCTCGCGCAGCGTGCCGGCCCACTCCCCGGTGGTGGCCCCGGCCCGGGCGGCGGCCAGGGTCGCCTCCATCAGGTTGGCGCCGGACTTGGCGTCCTCGACCAGGCGCTGGAGCGCCGCGTCGACCTCGGCCTGGTCGCGCTGGGACTTCCACTGCTCCACGCTCGCCTGGGCGGCGCGCTCGGCCTCGGGGTCGGCGACCTGGATGGCCGCGTCGAGGTCGGCGGTCAGCGGCGACTCCTCGGTGGTCTCGAACTTGTTGACGCCGACCACGACCTCGTGGCCGGCCTCGATGCGGGCGCGGCGGGCGGCGTGGCTGGAGACCAGCGCCTGCTTCATGTAGCCGGACTCGACCGCCGCGATCGCGCCGCCCATCGCCTGCACGCGGTCGATCTCCGCGCGCGCGCCGGTGACCAGCTCGGCGACCTTGGTCTCGATGACGTGCGAGCCCTCGAAGATGTCGTCGTACTCCAGCAGGTCGGACTCGAAGGCGAGCACCTGCTGCAGCCGCAACGACCACTGCTGGTCCCAGGGCCGCGGGAGGCCGAGGGCCTCGTTCCACGCCGGCAGCTGGACCGCGCGGGCACGGGCGTTCTTGGACAGTGTGACGCCGAGCATCTCGAGCACGATGCGCTGCACGTTGTTCTCGGGCTGGGCCTCGGTGAGACCGAGGGAGTTGACCTGCACCCCGTAGCGGAAGCGGCGCATCTTGTCGTCGGTGACGCCGTAGCGCTCGCGGGTGATCTCGTCCCACAGCTCGACGAAGGCCCGCATCTTGCAGGTCTCCTCGACGAAGCGCACACCGGCGTTGACGAAGAACGAGATGCGCCCGACGACCTTGCCCATCTCCTCGGGCGCGACCTGACCGGAGTCACGCACGGCGTCGAGCACCGCGATGGCCGTGCACAGCGCGTAGGCGAGCTCCTGCACGGGCGTCGCGCCGGCCTCCTGCAGGTGGTAGCTGCAGATGTTGATCGGGTTCCACTTGGGGATGTGGTTGACGGTGTAGGCGATCGTGTCGGTGGTCAGCCGCAGGGAGTGCTCGGGCGGGAACACGTAGGTCCCGCGGGAGAGGTACTCCTTGATGATGTCGTTCTGGGTCGTGCCGGCCAGCTTGTTGTGGACGGCCTCGATCTCCTCGTCGGTGGTCGCCCCGGCCTGCTCCTCCGCGACGACCTGGTAGAGCGCGAGCAGCCACATCGCAGTGGCGTTGATCGTCATCGAGGTGTTCATCTCGGTGAGGGGGATCTGGTCGAACAGCTTGCGCATGTCGCCCAGGTGCGGGATCGGCACGCCCACCTTGCCGACCTCGCCGCGCGCGAGGGTGGAGTCGGGGTCGTAGCCGGTCTGCGTCGGCAGGTCGAAGGCCACCGAGAGACCGGTCTGCCCCTTGCTCAGGTTGCGCCGGTAGAGCGCGTTGGACTCCGCGGCCGAGCTGTGGCCGGCGTAGGTCCTCATCACCCAGGGGCGGTCACGCTCGGGCCGCGTCGCGGTGGGGGGCGTGGGAGTCTCGGGCTGCTCGCTCATAGCCGCCAAGCGTAGGCCCGGGCTACCCCCGGGTAGCGAACTTGTGAAGTGTTCAACACGCGCGAACACGTCACACCTCGGGGTAGTTTGTGGCCTCTTCTCCCCTTCTCGGAACCCTGGAGCACCCGTGAGACCTCTCCGCATCCTCCCCCTGCTCACCGCCGCCCTGCTGAGCAGCGCCCTGGTGGCCCCGGCCAGCCAGGCCCTCACCACCTCGGGCACGAGCGCCACCACCGTCGCGCCCCGCGCCAACAGCTGCATGACCGACGAGTACCGCACCCGCGTGAAGAACGTCCGCGGCACCCAGTCCATCGGGATCACCCGCCTGGAGGGCATCACCTACCCGGGTCGCACCAGGATCACCCAGGGCCAGCGCGTCGAGCTGCACCGCAACAGCAACCTCAAGGTCGCGGTCTCCTTCAGCAGCTCCGCCACGCTCGGCGCCAGCGCGATGCTCAAGAAGGTGATCAACCTCTACGGCGAGATCAGCGGGCGCACCGCGTTCAAGTCGTCCTTCTCCTCCACGACCAAGGAGGCCTACTACGTCTTCGCCAAGACGACGATGACCATCCCCGGCGGCAAGTCGGTGGCGTGGTTCCGCGGCTGGCGTCACGTGGGCGGCAAGTTCGACTACTCCTTCTGCCACCACTACTCCGGCATGCCCACCTACGTCGGCGTCGTGGAGTGGAGGACCGGGTCGTTCCGCAGCTACGGCTACCCCGCCAGCGGCGGCCAGCGCTGCGACCTGACCGCCCAGGAGGCGGTGGCCCGCAAGGCCAAGAAGCTCGTCTGCGTCTGACCACGACCGGTCCGGGCCGGTCCTGGCCGGTCCTGGCCGGTCCGGGCCGGTCCGGGCCGGTCCGGGCACAGCGACGGCGGGTGGGGTGCACCTGCACCCCACCCGCCGTCGTCGCTGTGCTCGGCCGGTCCCCCCTCAGCCGCGGTCCCAGGCGAAGAGCCTGCGCAGCCCGCCGAACGCGAAGACCCGGCGCAGCGCCGGGGAGCAGCCCCGGAGCACCATCTGGCGCCCGGTGCGCTGCAGTCGCAGCGCGGCGGCGGCGAGGAGCTTGAGGACCGTGCCGTCGATCGACTCCACCTCGGTGAGGTCCACGACCACGTCGCCCTGCTCGCCCTCGATGCGCTCGTAGAGGGCTTCCCGCACCTCTGCGGCGTGCCGGCCGTCCAGACGGCCGGACAACGCCATCGCACTGTCCTCGTTGGCCATGAACATCCGGCTCCCCTCCCGGCGGAGTCACTCTCGGGTCGTGGGGGTTCCCCTCCGCCGCCTGCTCACTGATAGTGACGCACCACGAGCGCGATCGGTTGCCTGACAGCCCGGACTTTCGCGCACAAATAGTTGGTCAGCCGACCAACCCGTGACAGGTGTCACCGGTCGTCGAGGTCCGCCAGCTCGACCCGCTCGATGTCGACGCCGAGGCCGGTGAGCTGCTCGACGAAACCGGGGTAGCCGCGGTCGACGTGGAAGGAGTCCGCGACCGTTGTCTCCCCCTCGGCGGCGAGCCCGGCCAGCACGAGCGCCGCCCCGGCGCGGATGTCGTGCGCCACGACCTCGGCGCCGGACAGCCGTGGACGACCGCGTACGACGGCGTGGTGGCCGTCGACGTGCACGTCGGCCCCGAGCCGGGCCAGCTCCTGGGCGAACATGAACCGCGCCTCGAAGACGTTCTCGGTCACCATCGCGGTGCCGTCGGAGACCGCGGCCAGCGCCATGGCGAAGGGCTGCAGGTCGGTGGGGAACCCCGGGAAGGGCAGCGTCACCACGTCGAAGGACCGCAGCCGACGCTCGACGCGCACGCCGAACCCGTGCTCGTGCCGCGTGACCTGTGCCCCGGCACGGTCGAGCTTGTCGAGGACGATGCCGAGGTGGGCGGGGTCCACCCCGTGCACCTCGACCTCGCCGCCGGCGATGGCGGCGGCGAAGGCCCACGTGCCGCCGACGATCCGGTCGCCGACGGTGGCGTGCTCGACCGGCGAGAGCCGTCGTACGCCCTCCACGCGCAGGGTCCCCGAGCCGATCCCGTCGATGCGGGCGCCCATCGCGACGAGCATCCCGCACAGGTCGGCGATCTCGGGCTCGCGCGCCACGTTGTCCAGCACGGTGGTGCCGTCGGCGAGGGTCGCGGCGAGCAGGATGTTCTCGGTGGCGCCCACGCTGGGGAACTCCAGCCCGACCTCGGCCCCGTGCAGGCCGGCGGTGGCCTCGGCCACGACGTAGCCGTGCTCGATGCGGCTCTCGGCACCCAGCCGCTCGAGCCCCTCCAGGTGCATGTCGAGCCCGCGCGAGCCGATGGCGTCGCCGCCGGGCAGGGCCACCTCGGCGCGCCCGCAGCGCGCGAGCAGGGGGCCGAGCACGCTGATGCTCGCCCGCAGCCGGCGCACCAGCTGATAGGGCGCGTGGTGCGCGAGCTCCTCGGGCACGTCGATCTCCACCACCGCGCGGGTGTGGTCGACCCGGGTGGTGCAGCCCAGCTCGTCGAGCAGCCGGGCCATCACGTCGACGTCGAGGATGTCGGGCAGGTTGGTGATGGTCGTCGTGCCGGGGGCGAGGAGGCTGGCCGCCATCAGCTTGAGCGCGCTGTTCTTCGCCCCGCCGACGCGCACCTCGCCCCGGAGCGGGCGGCCCTGCCCGCCGGGCGAGCGCACGAGGAAGCCCTCCATCACCCGGCCCTCACGACGACCAGGCGTGCGGCGAGCGCCTCGACCTCCGCGGCCGATCGCAGCACCAGCACCGGCGGCGCGGTCGGGTCGGCCGTCCACTCCCGGGCGGTGGCCCGCTTGCGGGCGAAGGTGCGGAAGTGCCAGAGGACCACCGAGTCGTGGGAGAGCACCGCGCGGAGGGACTCGGTGTTGCCGTTGCAGACCCGTTCACCCGTCCACAGCCGGCGAGCCGTGCGCACGACCAGGCGACGCAGCGAGACCAGCCGTGGCAGGTCCAGCGCCACGACGAGGTCGGCGCGCGACAGGGCCAGGTCCGACCAGGCGCTCCAGGCCGACGCGAGCACCCAGTCCTCGGCGGCGAGGAGCCGCGCGGCGATCGAGCGCTGCTCGTCGGGGTCGCGCTGGACCCACCCCGGCAGCCATCCGATCTCGTCCCCGTCCACGAGCAGCACGCCGCGCGCCTCGGCCAGGCGCCGGGCCAGGGTCGACTTGCCCGACCCGGTGACCCCGACGACCAGCACACGTCGCGCGGCGTCGACGTCGTGGTCGGTGGCGAGCATCCTGTGACCATAGCGACACCGGGGCGCCCCGCGGCCGGGCCTAGGCTGTCGGGCATGGTCAACCTGACGCGCATCTACACCCGCACCGGCGACACGGGCACCACGCGGCTGGGGGACAACAGCGTGACCACCAAGACCGACCCCCGGCTCGAGGCCTACGCCGACGTCGACGAGCTCAACAGCCAGATCGGCCTGGCCCTCGCGCTCGGCGACCTCGACGACGACGTGGCCGACCTGCTCCGGCTGGTCCAGAACGAGCTGTTCGACGTCGGGGCCGACCTGTGCACCCCGGTCGTGGCGGACCCGGAGTTCCCGCCGCTGCGCGTCCTCCCGGCGTACGTCGAGCGCCTCGAGCAGCGCTGCGACCACTACAACGAGGACCTGGCCGCGCTCCGCTCCTTCATCCTCCCCGGCGGCTCGACCGGGGCGGCGGCGCTGCACGTGTGCCGCACGGTGGCCCGCCGCGCCGAGCGCGCCGCCTGGGCCGCGCACGAGGTGCACGGCGAGACGATGAACCCGGTCGCGATCACCTACCTCAACCGGCTCAGCGACCTGCTTTTCATCCTCGCCCGGCACGCCAACCGGCGGCAGGGCGACGTGCTCTGGCAGCCCGGCGGCGAGCGCTGAGCCCTGCCTCACGCGGAGGCGAGCACCTCGGCCACGACCGTGCCGAGCTCGCGCGTGGAGAGGCCCTTCTCGACGTAGCGGTGGGCTCCGGCCGCCAGCGCCCGCTCGGCCATCGATCCCTTGTCGAAGCCGGAGAGCACGACCACGCGCACGCCGGGCGCGGCCTCGAGGATGAGGGGCAGCGCCTGCAGCCCGTCCATCTTGGGCATGGCGAGGTCGAGCAGGACCAGGTCGGGCTGGCGGGTGCGGGCGAGGTCGACCGCCTCCTCGCCGTCGGCGGCCAGACCGACCACCTGGTAGCCGCCCCACATCTCGACCTTGATCCCGAGCAGGTCGCGCAGGTCACGCGAGTCATCGACGATGAGCACCTTCACGGGACCGGTCACCCCTCACTCCGGCTGCGCCGGCGCGTCCAGGTGCGCCAGCGGGTCACGGGGCGACCTCCGCCGGCGCGGGCGGTCCGGGGACCTCGTCCAGGGACGTGGCCACCGAGCGCACCAGCTCGCCGGGGGCGAGGGTGCCGTGGTCCAGGGGCTCGAGCAGGTCGTTCATCATCTTGCGACCGGCAGCCAGGGTGCGGTCGAGGTAGGACACGGCGCGATCGTAGTCCCCGTCCTCGATCGCGTAGACCGCAATGGTGAGGCCCTGGACCACGTTGTCGTTGATCTCCAGCGCCTGCCGGCGGCGCAGCTGGGAGTCGCGCAGTCGCTGTGCGGTCTCCTCGGCGGCCAGCCGGGGCGCGGCGTCGTGCAGGAACGCCGCGGTCAGGCCGGGCTCGGAGGCGTCGGCGAGGTTGGCCATGGCGGCGTCGAGGCGCAGCTCGCGCCCGTCGATCCCACGGGCCTCGACGGCCTCCCCGCCCACGCGGGCCGGCTCGGGCAGGATCTCGCCGATCTCGTGGCCGACCGGGTCGCCGCCGAGGATCTCGTCGGCGCGTGCGTTGGCCTGGAGCACCCGGCCGTCGGCGTCGAGCACGAGCACGGCGTCGGGGCTGGACTCCACCAGCAGCCGGAAGCGGGCGGCGCTGCGCTCGCGCTCCTGCTCGGCCAGGACGCGGTCGGTGATGTCGACGCACGTGCCGCGCATGCGCACGGGCACGCCCTCGTCGTTCATGATCACCTGGCCGTTGGAGGACAGGTAGCGCAGCTCGCCGTCGGGGCGCACCACGCGCTCGATCATCTGGTAGGGCTCGCCCGAGGCGTAGGCCGCCTGGTGCACGGCCATGATCCGCTCGCGGTCCTCGGGGTGCAGCATCGACAGGAAGCGCTCGTAGGAGGCGTTGAACGAGCCCGGCTCGTGGCCGTAGATGCGGAACAGCTGGTCGGACCACCGGTTGGTGTCGGTCGGGATGTGCCAGTCGTAGTCACCCATGTTGGCCAGCTGCTGGGCGTTGTCGACCCGCTGGGTCAGGTCGGCCAGCCGGCTCTCGGCGACCAGGCGGCCCCACGCGGCACGGAAGGCGTCCAGCGCCGCGGTGGCCCACGGTGCGGCGTCCTCGGAATCGGTCGGGTCGGCCAGCAGCAGCACGAGGCCCTCACCGGGAAGGGTCACCGCCCGGCTGGTCCGGGCGCCGCCCCAGCCGGCGACCTCGGTGCCGTCCTCGAGCGACCCGACGAGGGAGGGATCGGGACCTTCGCCGGGGTAGGGGGCCCCGGTGCTCGCGTCGACCACCCAGCCCTCGCCGCTGCGGCGTACGACGGCCGCGCCGCCCGAGCCGGTCAGCGCGGCCACCAGCGGCAGCGCCTCACGCGCGAAGGGTCCGAACCCGTCGCTCTCGTTGCCCGCGCGCGCCAGTCTCGCCATGCGCTCGTCCGCGCTCACCACACTCACGGCTGCTCCCATCGTCCATGCCGTGATCACGCCCGGTCGTCACCCCACGTGCACCACCTGAAGCGCCAGACTCGGACGTGGACAGCGCCGCGTCAAGCGGAACGGGCAGAAGGGCTGAAGGTGGACCATGCCGACTGGTCCAGGACCACCCCTTGGTCCCCACTTGCTGGGACCAGGGTCCCCGCGTCAGACGCCCGAGGGGGTGGGTCCGCACCGCGGGGCTCCAGGGCTCAGATCGCCCGCGGACGGCGGCCGGGAGGCGCCGCCTCGAGCCAGGCCAGCAGCCCGGTCACGGCCTCCGGGGCCATCGCCAGGCACACCGGCCGGCCCTCGGCCCGGAACTCGACCACGCGGTGGCCGGCGTAGAGGGAGTAGACCTCCATGCCCTCGGGCTCGCGCTGTCCCACGACCTCCAGGCCGTGGCGCTCGAGCGCACGCAGGGGCCTCATCCGCAGGGAGAAGAGCCGGAAGACCTGGAGCTGGTCACCGGCGTAGCGACCGACCCCGAGCACCCAGCCACGACCGGGGCGGTCGGCCCGGGTGCGCAGGCTGACCTCGAAGGTGCCCCCGGCCCGGGTGAGCAGACGCCGCCGCACCAGGAGTGCGGCGGCGTACAGGATGAGCAGCAGCAGGCAGAGGCCGGCGACATCGGCCAACCACTGCCACCAGGGCACGGGTCAGGACCGCTTCTCGGCAGCCCGGATCCGAGCCTCCGCCCACGCGCGAGCGGCCGTCCGCTCGGCCTCCTCGTGGGCCTCGTCGGTGTTCTCGCCGTTGTGCTCGGCGCGCTCCAGGTCGTGACGGGCGTTCTCGAGGTCGATGTCGTGGGCCATCTCGGCGTGCTCGGCCAGGATCGAGATCCGGTTGCCGGCCACCGAGAGGAACCCCGCGTCGACCGCGGCGATCCAGGTCTCGTCGTCGGCGGTGGTCACGTCGACCACCCCGTCGACCATGAGCGAGAGCATCGGGGCGTGGTTGGGCAGGATGCCCACGTCACCCTCGGTCGTGCGGGCGATGACCATCGTGGCCTCGCCCGACCACACGAGCCGGTCGGCGGCGACCAGCTCGACCTGCATCGTGGCGTCGCTCATCAGGACCCCGTCGACTTCTGGATCTCCGCCCACTTGCGCTCGACGTCGTCCAGGCCACCGCACATGAAGAAGGCCTGCTCGGCGACGTGGTCGTACTCGCCGTCGCTGATCTTGTTGAACGCCTCGATGGTGTCCTCGACGGAGACCGTCGAGCCCTCGATGCCGGTGAACTGCTTGGCGACGTAGGTGTTCTGCGACAGGAAGCGCTGGATGCGGCGCGCCCGGTGCACGGTGACCTTGTCCTCCTCGGAGAGCTCGTCGACACCGAGGATCGCGATGATGTCCTGCAGCTCCTTGTTGCGCTGGAGGATCTGCTTGACCCGGATCGCGGCGTCGTAGTGCTCCTTGCCGATGTACTGCGGGTCGAGGATCCGCGAGGTCGACGTCAGCGGGTCCACCGCGGGGTAGATGCCGAGCGAGGCGATCTCACGCGAGAGCTCCGTCGTGGCGTCGAGGTGCGCGAACGTCGTGGCCGGAGCGGGGTCGGTGTAGTCGTCGGCGGGGACGTAGATCGCCTGCATCGAGGTGATCGAGTTGCCTCGCGTGGAGGTGATGCGCTCCTGCAGGACGCCCATCTCGTCGGCCAGGTTGGGCTGGTAGCCCACCGCGGACGGCATGCGGCCCAGCAGCGTGGAGACCTCGGAGCCCGCCTGGGTGAACCGGAAGATGTTGTCGATGAACAGCAGCACGTCCTGGTTCTGCACGTCGCGGAAGTACTCCGCCATCGTCAGGGCCGACAGGGCCACGCGCAGACGCGTGCCCGGCGGCTCGTCCATCTGGCCGAAGACCAGCGCGGTCTGCCCGATGACGCCCGCCTCGTCCATCTCGGCGATCAGGTCGTTGCCCTCACGGGTGCGCTCGCCGACACCGGCGAACACCGACACACCACCGTGGTCCTTGGCGACGCGCGCGATCATCTCCTGGATGAGCACGGTCTTGCCGACGCCCGCACCACCGAACAGGCCGATCTTGCCGCCCTGGACGTAGGGGGTGAGCAGGTCGATGACCTTGATGCCGGTCTGGAACATCTCGGTCTTGGACTCGAGCTGGTCGAAGGCCGGCGCCTTGCGGTGGATGCCCCACCGCTCCTTGACCTCGAGCTTCTCGCCCTCCTCGAGGTTGAGGCAGTCGCCGGTCACGTTGAACACGTGGCCCAGCGTCGCGTCACCCACGGGCACCGAGATCGGGCCGCCGGTGTCGGTCACCTGCGAGCCGCGGACCATGCCGTCGGTCGGCTTCATCGAGATCGAGCGGACCATGCCGTCACCGATGTGCTGGGCGACCTCGAGGACGATGGTCTGAGTGTCGTCGCCCAGCGTCACGTCGACGGTGAGCGCGTTGTAGATCTCGGGCATCGAGTCGCTGGGGAACTCGACGTCGACGACGGGCCCGATCACTCGGGCGATGCGGCCGACGCTGCCGCCGGTGGTCCCGGTGGCCTCTTCGTTCAGGGTGGCAGTCATTCTCTTCGTTCTCCTCAGTCGGAATCGATAAGGCTCAGTCGGAACCGGCGTTGGCGTCGGCCAGGGCGTTCACGCCGCCCACGATCTCGCTGATCTCCTGGGTGATGCCCGCCTGGCGAGCCTGGTTGGCGATCCGCTTGTACTTCTTGATCAGGTCCTCGGCGTTGTCCGTCGCCGACTTCATCGCCCGCTGGCGGGCTGCGAGCTCGGAGGCCGCGGCCTGGAGCAGCGCGAAGTAGATGCGCGACTGGACGTACTTCGGCAGCAGCCCGTCGAGGACGTCGGAGGCGCTCGGCTCGAACTCGTAGAGCGGCAGGACGTCGTCCTTCTCCGGCGGCGTCTCGCCCTCGACGATCTCCAGGGGCAGCATCCGCACGGCGGTGGGCTCCTGGGTCAGCATCGAGCGGAAGCGGGTGTAGACCACGTGGACCTCGTCGACCGGCTTGACCGGGATGCCGTTGCCGTCGGCGTCCCTGCCCTCGTCGCCCTCCTCCATCGTGAAGGCGCTGATCAGCGTGGCGCCGATCTCGCGGGCCACGTCGTACGTCGGCTGGTCGGAGTGGCCGGTCCACGTCTCCACGACCTCGCGGCCGCGGAACTTGTAGTAGGCCACGCCCTTGCGACCCGAGACGTAGAGGTCGACCTCCTTGCCCTCCTCCTTGAGCTTCTCCACCAGGCGCTCGGCCTCGCGCAGCACGCTCGAGGAGTAGGCCCCGGCCAGGCCGCGGTCACTGGTCACGACCAGGATCGCGGCCCGCTTCGGGTCGTCCTTCTCGGTGGTCAGCGGGTGCTCGACGTTGGAGAACGTCGCCACCGCGGAGACCGCCCGCGTGAGCTCACGGGCGTAGGGCGCGGCGGCCTGGGCCCGCTGCTGCGCCTTGATGATGCGGGACGCAGCGATGAGCTCCATGGCCCGGGTGATCTTCTTGGTCGACTCGACCGACTTGATCCGGGCGCGGTACTCGCGCAGCGATACGGCCACCGTCAGCCTCGCTTCTGCTTGACGATCTGCTCCTGCTCGACGTCCTCGTCCTCGAGTGCCTCGTGCTCCTCGTGACCGGGCTTGATCGAGCCGCCCTCGGAGGTCTCGAACTGCTGGGCGAACTTCTCGAACGCCTTCTCCAGCGAGGACTCGGTGTCGTCGGTGAAGGTGCGGCTCTCGCGGATGCCCTCGAGGATGCCCGACTCCTGACGACGCAGGTAGTCCAGGAACTCGGACTCGAAGCGCAGGACGTCCTCGGTGGGCACGCGGTCCAGCTTGCCGCTGGTGCCGGTCCACAGCGAGACCGTCATGTCCTCGAGGGAGTACGGCGAGTAGGCCGGCTGCTTGAGCAGCGCCATCAGGCGCTGGCCGCGGTCGAGCTGCTGGCGCGAGGCCGCGTCGAGGTCGGAGGCGAACATCGCGAACGCCTCCATCGCGCGGAACTGCGCCAGGTCGACCTTGAGCGAGCCCGTGACCGCCTTCATCGCCTTGGTCATCGCCGCACCGCCCACGCGGGACACCGAGACACCCACGTCGATCGCGGGGCGCTGGTTGGCGTTGAACAGGTCGGACTGCAGGAAGATCTGGCCGTCGGTGATCGAGATGACGTTGGTCGGGATGAACGCCGAGACGTCGTTGGCCTTGGTCTCGATGATCGGCAGACCGGTCATCGAGCCCTTGCCCATCTCGTCGGAGAGCTTCGCGCAGCGCTCCAGCAGGCGGGAGTGGACGTAGAAGACGTCCCCGGGGAACGCCTCGCGGCCCGGCGGGCGACGCAGCAGCAGCGACACCGCACGGTAGGCCTCGGCCTGCTTGGTCAGGTCGTCGAAGACGATCAGGACGTGCTTGCCGTCGTACATCCAGTGCTGGCCGATGGCCGAGCCGGTGTAGGGCGCGAGGTACTTGAAGCCCGCGCTGTCGGAGGCCGGGGAGGCGACGATGGTGGTGTACTCCATCGCGCCGGCCTCCTCGAGGGCGCCACGCACGGAGGCGATGGTCGAGCCCTTCTGGCCGATCGCGACGTAGATGCAGCGCACCTGCTTGTCCGGGTCGCCGGACTCCCAGTTGGCCTTCTGGTTGATGATCGTGTCGATCGCGATCGTGCTCTTGCCGGTCTGGCGGTCACCGATGATCAGCTGGCGCTGGCCGCGGCCGATCGGGGTCATGGCGTCGATCGCCTTGATGCCGGTGGCCAGGGGCTCGTGCACCGACTTGCGCTGCATCACGTCGGGGGCCTGCAGCTCCAGCGCGCGACGCCCCTCGGCCTCGATCTCGCCCATGCCGTCGATCGGCACGCCGAGCGGGTCCACGACGCGGCCCATGAAGCCGTCGCCGACGGGCACGGAGAGCACCTCGCCGGTGCGGCGAACCGTCTGGCCCTCCTCGATGCCCTCGAAGTCACCCAGGACGACGACACCGATCTCGCGGGTGTCGAGGTTGAGCGCCAGGCCGCGGGTGCCGTCCTCGAACTCCAGCAGCTCGTTGGCCATGCACGAGGGCAGACCCGACACGCGCGCGATGCCGTCGCCGGCCTCGGCGACCAGGCCGACCTCCTCACGGCTGGCGGTCTCGGGCTGGTAGTCAGCCACGAAGCGCTGCAGAGCGTCCCGGATCTCCTCCGGACGGATCGAAAGCTCCGTCATCTTCTGTTCCTGCTCTCTTCAAGTTCGTTCTCGGATGTCTGGATCGGTGTCGGTGGGGGCGGTGCCGGCTCGGCCGGCTCGGCCGGCTCGGCCGGCTCGGCCGGCTCAGCCGGCGAGCTTGCGGCGGGCGTCGTCGAGGCGGGTGGAGACGGTGCCGTCGATGACGTCGTCACCGACCTCGACCCGCACGCCTCCCAGGACCGCGGGGTCCACCAGCACGTTGAGGTCCACCGCGCGGGAGTACTGCCGGGTCAGCGCCGCCTTGAGCCGGTCGGACTCGGTGTCCGACAGCGGGCGCGCGACGCGGACGAGCGCCACCACCCGCTCCCGCTCCGAGGCCGCGAGGCGCTGGTAGGCCTCGATCGCCAGGCCGACGGTGCGGTGGGTGCCGGTGACCGCCTGCTCGACGAGCTGGATGGTCCCCCGCGCCGCCTTGCCCTCGAGGAGGCCGCGCAGCAGACCCTGCTTGTCCTCCACGGACCGGGCGGGGTCACCGAGGGCGTCGCGCAGCGAGGGGTTGTCGGCCACGAGGCGCTCGACGGTGAACAGCTGCTCCTCGACCGCGTCGGCCTCCCCGTCGGCCTCGGCCGCGCGGACCACCGCGATGACCGCGAGGTGCTCGAGGGTGTCGGCGAGGTCGCGCACGGCTGCCCAGCGCTGGCCGGCCGCGGTGGCGGCGACGTCGAGGCCGCCCTCACCGAGACTCTCGCCGAAGACCCGGCGCACCAGCCCCGACTTGGCCTGCGAGCCGACCGACACGTCGGTCAGCACACGTCGCAGGCCGGGCTCGCGGCGCAGCACCTCGGCCACGCCGAAGAGGTCCCGCGCCACGTCGTAGCCGTTGGCGGAGCCGCCGTCGGACAGGACCGAGGAGAGCCGGCCGGTGAGCATGTCGTAGGCCTCCGCGGACGCACCGCGGAGTCCCGACGCCGATCGGGCCATCAGCTCGCCCCGTGGCCCGTGCCGTTGGCAGGGCTGCTGGTCTCGAGGTCGGCCAGGAAGCGCTCGATCACGCGGCTCTGGCGAGCCTCGTCGTCCAGCGCTTCGCCCACGATGCGGCCGGCGAGACCGGTCGCGAGCGATCCGACCTCGGCGCGCAGCGCGGTGACGGCCTGCTGACGCTCGGCCTCGATCTGCGCCTTGCCGTGCTCGACGATGCGAGCGGCCTCGGTCTGCGCCTGGTCGCGCATCTCCGAGACGATCTGCGCGCCCTGCTCACGAGCCTCCTCACGGATGCGGGCGGCCTCCTGACGAGCCTCGCCCAGCTGCTTCTCCAGCTCGGCCAGCTTCTCGTCGGCGGCGGCCTGCTTCTGCTCGGCCTGCTTGAGCCCGCCCTCGATGGCGTCGGTGCGCTCGGCGTAGGTCTTCTCGAAGTTCGGGACGATGAACTTGGCGAAGACGAACACCAGGATCGCGAAGACGACCAGGGCGAGGGCCACCTCGATCCACTCGGGGACGAGCGGGTTGTGCTCGCCGCCCCCTTCGGCCGCGAGGCGGACGATCGATGTCTTGATCATGCGGTGGTCCTAGAGACTCGAGGTGTTGGTCAGAGCACGAACGCGAGGGCGATACCGATGATCGCGAGCGCCTCGGCGAGCGCGAAGCCCAGGATGGCGATCGACTGCAGGCGGCTCTGGGCCTCCGGCTGACGCGCCACACCGTTGATGTAGGCGGCGAAGATCAGGCCGATGCCGACGCCCGGGCCGATGGCGGCGAGGCCGTAGCCGATCATGTTCACATTGCCGTCCACTGTGATTCCTTTCGGTTGGTACTACGTGGGTCGTGCGGGTGGTGCAGGTCTGCGGGTTCTCAGTGCTCGTCTGCGAGCGCGCCCGAGATGTACATGGCGTTGAGCAGGACGAAGACGTAGGCCTGGAGCACCTGGACCAGGATCTCCAGGAAGGCGACCGCGATCGCGAGCACCCAGGCCAGGGGTCCGGCGATCGCACCGATCACGCCCTGGTTCTCGAGCAGGTAGAGGCCACCGGTCGAGAACAGGACCAGCAGGATGTGGCCGGCGAACATGTTCGCGAAGAGTCGAAGGGCCAGGGTGACCGGCCGGACCAGGATGTTGGAGAAGAACTCCAGCGGGATGAGCAGCGGCAGGATCGCCTTGCTCACGCCGGCGGGCACGGTCTGGAGCTTGAGGTAGCCGAGGAACCCGTGCTTCTGGATGCCGATCGCGTTGTAGATCACCCACGACAGCCCGGCCAGGGCGTAGGCCATGCCCGCGCGGGAGAAGGTCGGGAACTCGATGAAGGGAATGCTGCCGAAGAGGTTGTTGAGCAGCACGAAGAAGAAGAGCGCGGTGAGGTAGGGCAGGAAGCGCACGAAGTCGTGGCTGCCGATGATGTCGCGCGCCACGGTGTTGCGGACGAAGCCGTAGGCGCCCTCACCGACGAACTGGAGCTTGTTCGGCACCAGGCGGCGCTGGCGGGCGGCCAGGACGAAGAAGCCACCCACCAGGAGCGCGGCGAGCAGCAGCTGCAGCATCGGCTTGGTGACCCCCACGCCGCCCACGCTGAAGACCGGCGGGAGGTCGAAGATGGCGGGGCCGGGCGGCGTGAACGACTCCCCCGTGGTCACCAGGGTGGCTGCGGTGAGGTGCACCGGGTCTCCTCTGTCAGTCCTGCTCGGGCTGGTCCGTCGGGCGCGTGGTCCGCTGGGGGCGTTCGCCCTCCTCCGGTGCGGCTCCGGCGTTCAGACGGGAGATGGTCAGGTAGAGACCCAGACCAGCGCCCACCAGGATGCCGACCGCGACCAGGAACGAGGTGCCCAGCCACCGATCCAGGAGCCAGCCCAGCACGCCGTACATCGCCACGCCCGAGGTGAGGTAACCGAAGGCGTGCCAGGGATCCGTGGAGGGCTTCCCTGACGACGATGGCGGACTCTGCTGACTCATCGCGTTCCGGACAATAGCAGCAGCACAGGGGCGGGTTCACCCGGCGTCGGGTCGCTCCGGTGAGGCCGCTCCCGACGGTTTCGCGAGGTCGGCGGGGGTGTGGTAGAGGGGGATCCGCTCCCGCGTCGCAGCCCGGACGAGGGTGGCGGTCCACACCAGCGTGCCCACGACGACCGTGCCGGAGAGCCAGCGAGCGTCCACCTGGCCCTCGAGCAGGCCCGAGCCCCGCAGGGCGACGAAGGCCAGTCCCAGCAGCACCACCTGCAACGTGTAGGTCAGCAGCGCCAGGAGCAGCGAGGTCGCCGGCGCCACGGCGGCCGCGACCTGCATCGTCACCAGGCCGAGGACGTAGAAGCCGACCAGCAGGCCCACGCCGACCAGCACCCCCGCGGCCGCGGCACCCCCGGCGGTCAGCAGGGCGACGACGACCCCGACGGCACCCGCCCCGAGGGTGACGAGCAGGGCGCTGCGCAGGCCGGCGACCGTCACTTGACCGATCCAACCGACGTGGACCCGCCCGGACGCTTGTGAAAAACCGCACAAGCCTCTTTGCGCAGGTCAGGGGCCGGATCGGCGACCCGTCCGGGCCGTCGGTCAGTGCGCATGGTCGCGGGGCTCCTCGCGGAGGTAGGGACCCGGTCGCGGGGGCGGACCGGAGTAGTCCTCGTGGTGGGTCCAGGCCGGCCGCTCGACCCGGGGGACCACGATCGTGAGGAGCACGGTGACCGCCAGCCAGCCCAGGAGGCCGCCCGCGACCAGCGGGCTCGGGTAGAGGCTGAGCGCCACTCCCCCCAGGGCGATCAGGGCCGCCCACAGCCACAGCACCACGACGGCACGACGGTGGGAGTGGCCGAACTCCAGCAGCCGGTGGTGCAGGTGCTTCTTGTCGGGGGCGAAGGGCGACTGCCCCCGCAGCGTCCGGCGTACGACGGCCAGCATCAGGTCGGCGAACGGCAGGACCAGGATGGCCAGCGGCAGCAGGACGGGCATGAGCACCACGAGCACGCTCGAGCTGGCCCAGGCGGCGTTCTGGATGTCGAGGGCCGGGAACCCGGCGGTCAGCGAGAGCGCCGAGCCGGCGAGCACCAGGCCGATCAGCATCGACCCGCTGTCCCCCATGAAGATGCGGGCCGGGTTGAAGTTGTGGGCCAGGAAGCCGGCGCAGGCGCCGCACAGGATCACGCAGAGCAGGGCCGTGGGGATGGCCAGGGAGTCGCCGTTCTTGGCCGCCACGGAGTAGGAGAAGAAGAAGAACGCCAGGGCGCCGAGCCCGACCACTCCCCCGGCCAGCCCGTCCAGGCCGTCGACGAAGTTGACCGCGTTGATCGTCAGCACGACCACGAAGATCGTGGCCAGGGTGGCCTGGGCCGGGTCGAGGGTGAGCACGCCGCCCTCGGAGAGCCCGAGGGAGTAGAACTGCACGCCGTTGAGGACCATGAACCCCGCGGCCAGCACCTGCCCCCCGAGCTTGGTGAGCGCGTCGAGCTCGATCAGGTCGTCGACCACCCCCAGCAGGCACACCAGCGCGCCCGCGCCGAGCACCACCGCGGTGTCGTGGAAGACCTGGTCCCCCGAGCGCGAGAGGAACGGCAGCTCGCGCGAGACCAGGAAGGCCGCCGACATGCCGGCGAGCATCGCGACGCCCCCGAAGTAGGGGATCGGCTCGGCGTGCACGTCGCGGTCGCGGACGGCGGCGACGGCGCCGAAGCGCAGGGCCGCCTCACGGGCGAGCACCGTGGTCAGGTAGGTGACGCCGAGCGACACCAGGAGGACCAGGAGGTACTCACGCATCGAGGATCAGGGTCTCCATCGGCGCCACGACCTCGTTGAGGGTCGCCAGCGGGACGACGCCGCTGCGCAGGAGCCTGCCCTGCTCGCCGGTGCAGTCGACGATCGTGGAGGGGAGCGGCCCGGGCGTCGGGCCGCCGTCGAGGATGACGCGCACCGCCTCGCCCAGCATGCGCTCGGCCTCGTCGGCGTCGGTCGCGGCCGGCTCGCCGGACAGGTTGGCGCTGCTCACCGCCAGCGGGCCCGTGCGGGCCAGCAGCTCGAGGGCGGCGTCGTGATCGGGCATGCGGACCGCGACGGTGCCGCGGGTCTCGCCGAGGTCCCACTGCAGGCTCGCCTGCTGGCGGAGGACCAGGGTCAGCGGACCCGGCCAGAGCTCGTCGACGAGGGCGCGCGCCCAGTCGGGGATGCCGATCGCGAGCGCCTCGAGCGTGGTCTTGGCCGACACCAGCACCGGCGGCGGCATCTCGCGCCCGCGGCCCTTGGCGTCGAGCAGCCGCTGCACCGCGCCGGCGTTGAAGGCGTCGCAGCCGACGCCGTAGACCGTGTCGGTCGGCAGCACGACCAGCCGCCCCCGCTGCACGCTGCGGGCCGCCTCGTCCATGCCCGTCTCGCGCTCGGCGTCCACGGACAGGTCGAAGCGAAGCGCGCTCACGCGTCCACCCGCGTCGTGCTCATCGCTTGGCTCCGCTCACGGGGCCATCATGACGCACGCACCGCGGTCACGAAGCGAGGGCGTCCGGCCAGGTCGGGCCGGTCGGCGACCTCGCGCCAGCGGCCCGTCGCGCGGAAGACCGCCGGCGCCGCCTCGCCCTGCACGTCGGCGTGCTCGACGGCGACCACGCCCCCGGGACGCAGCAGCCGCGCCGCGGTCGCCTCCACCACGCGCATCGCGTCGAGGCCGTCCTGGCCGGACCACAGCGCGAGGGCGGGGTCGTGGTCGCGGACCTCCGCGGTCACCGACTCCCACGCCTCGAGCGGGATGTACGGCGGGTTGCTCACGACCACGTCGACCGTCCCGTCGAGCTCGGGGAACGCCTCGGCCATGTCGCCCGAGCGCAGGTCGACCCCGCTGCCCTCGAGGTTGCGCGAGGCCCACTCGACCGCGCCGGGGTCGAGCTCGACGGCGTGCACCCGGGACTCCGGCACCTCGGTGGCGACCGCGAGCGCGATCGCGCCCGAGCCGGTGCACAGGTCGACCACGACCGGGTCCGGGCGGCGCTGCAGGGCCTCACGGACCCGCTCGACGGCGAACCCGGCCACGACCTCGGTCTCGGGGCGCGGGACGAAGACGCCCGCGCCGACCTGCAGCTCGACGTACCGGAAGCCGGCGGAGCCGGTGAGGTGCTGCAGCGGCACCCGCGCGGCGCGGCGCTCGAGGAGCGCGTCGAAGGCCTCGAGCTGGTCGGCGTCGGGCTCCGGCGCGGTGACCAGCGAGCCGCGGCGCACGCCCAGGACGTGGGCGAGGAGCTCGGCGGCGTCGTGCTCGGGCGAGTCCACCCCCGCGTCGCGGAGCCGGCTCGCGGCACCGTCGAGCAGCCGCCTCACGACCCGATCGCCTCGAGCCGCGCGGCCAGGTCGGCCTCGACGCAGGACTCGACGACGGGCTCGAGGTCACCGTCGAGGACCTGGTCGAGGTGGTAGGACTTGTAGCCGGTGCGGTGGTCGGAGATCCGGTTCTCGGGGTAGTTGTAGGTCCGGATGCGCTCGGAGCGGTCGACCGTGCGGACCTGGGAGCGGCGGGCGTCGGACGCCTCGGCCGCCGCGGCCTCCTCGGCCTGCGCCAGCAGGCGCGAGCGCAGGATGCGCAGCGCCTGCTCCTTGTTCTGCAGCTGGGACTTCTCGTTCTGGCAGCTCACCACCAGGCCGGTCGGCAGGTGGGTGATGCGCACGGCGGAGTCGGTGGTGTTGACGCTCTGGCCGCCGGGACCGGAGGAGCGGAAGACGTCGATGCGCAGGTCCTTGTCGTCGATCGTGACGTCGACCTGCTCGGCCTCGGGCATCACGAGCACCCCGGCCGCCGACGTGTGCACCCGCCCCTGGGACTCGGTGACGGGAACCCGCTGCACGCGGTGGACGCCGCCCTCGAACTTCAGCAGCGCGTAGGGCGTCTCCCCGGGCTGGGACGTCCCCTTGGCCTTGACCGCGACGGTCACGGACTTGAAGCCACCCAGGTCGGACTCGGTGGCGTCCAGCACCTCGGTGCGCCAGCCCCGGCGCTCGGCGTAGCGGGTGTACATCCGCAGCAGGTCGCCGGCGAACAGCGCCGACTCCTCGCCGCCCTCGCCGGACTTGATCTCCAGCAGGGCGTCCTTGGCGTCCGAGGGGTCGCGCGGCACGAGCAGCCGGCGCAGCCGCTCCTCCGCGGCCTCGCGGCGCTCGGTCAGCGACGCGAGCTCGGCGGCGAAGGACTCGTCCTCCTCGGCCAGCTCGGCGGCGGCCTCGAGGTCACCGGTCAGCGCGACCAGCTCCTCGTGGACGCGCGCGACCGCACTGAGCTCGGCGTAGCGCTGGTTGAGGCGCTTGGCCAGGTGCTGGTCGGCGTGGACCGCGGGGTCGGCGAGCTGCTGCTCGAGGTCGGCGTGCTCGGCGAGCAGCGCCGCGACGGCGTCCTTCACCTCATCGACCTCCCTCGGCTCGTGGTCCCGGGTCGTGGTCCCGGCTCCTGACGCGACGAGACGCCGGGCCCGCAGCGCAGGTGGTCCTGCGTGGGGCGCCGGCGTCCGTGCGACGGGCTACTTCTTGGCAGCGGCCTTGGACTTGGCGTAGCGGGCCTCGAAGCGGGCGACGCGACCGCCGGTGTCGAGGATCTTCTGCTTGCCGGTGTAGAACGGGTGGCACGCCGAGCAGACGTCGGCGTGGATCGAGCCGCTCGTGGCGGTGCTGCGGGTGGTGAACGTGTTGCCGCAGGTGCAGGTCACCTGGGTCTCGACGTACGCCGGGTGGATGTCCTTCTTCATGGTGTCCTCTCGGGTCGCGGCCGCCGGGTCGCCGAGCGTGCTGTGCACGGCGTGAACCGGAGCCGAGGATCTATCTTGCCAGTCAACGCGGGCCGGGAGCGAATCCTTCCCCGCCCTGGGCGGGCGAGCCCGCTCGAGGTCAGTCGTTGCCGTTGGAGCTCGGCGTCGTCTTCTGCACCTGCATGAGGAACTCGATGTTGCTGTGCGTCTTCTTCAGGCGCTCCAGCAGGAGCTCGAGGGCCTGCTGGCCGTCGAGGCCCGAGAGCACGCGGCGGAGCTTCCAGATGATCGCCAGCTCCTCCTTGCTCATCAGGAGCTCCTCACGGCGGGTGCCCGACTGCACGGCGTCGATCGCGGGGTAGAGGCGCTTGTCGGCGAAGTCGCGGCGCAGGCGGATCTCCATGTTGCCGGTGCCCTTGAACTCCTCGAAGATCACCTCGTCCATCTTGGAGCCGCTCTCGATGAGTGCGGTGGCCAGGATGGTCAGTGAGCCGCCGTCCTCGATGTTGCGGGCCGCGCCGAAGAACCGCTTGGGCGGGTAGAGCGCCGCGGAGTCGACGCCACCGGAGAGGATCCGTCCGCTGGCCGGGGCCGCCAGGTTGTAGGCGCGGCCCAGTCGCGTGATGCCGTCGAGCAGCACCACCACGTCGTGGCCGAGCTCGACGAGGCGCTTGGCCCGCTCGATCGCGAGCTCGGCGACCATCGTGTGGTCGGAGGCCGGGCGGTCGAAGGTGGAGGAGATGACCTCTCCCTTGACCGACCGCTCGAAGTCGGTGACCTCCTCGGGTCGCTCGTCGACCAGGACGACCATGAGGTGACACTCGGGGTTGTTGGTGGTGATCGAGTTGGCGATCGACTGCATGATCATCGTCTTGCCGGCCTTGGCCGGGGAGACGATGAGGCCGCGCTGGCCCTTGCCGATCGGGGCGGCGATGTCGATGACCCGGCCGATCATGTTGGTCGAGTCGGTCTCCAGCCGCAGGCGCTCGGAGGCGTAGAGCGGGGTCAGCTTGCTGAACTCGACCCGGTGGCGCGAGGCGTCGGGGTCGCCGCCGTTGATCGAGTCGATGCGCACGAGCGGGTTGAACTTCTCCTTGCGCTCGCCCTCGCGCGGCTGGCGCACCTGGCCGGTGACCGCGTCGCCCTTGCGGAGCCCGAACTTGCGGGCCATCGACAGCGAGACGTAGACGTCGTTGGGGCTGGGCAGGTAGCCGCTGGTCCGGACGAACGCGTAGTTGTCGAGGATGTCGATGATGCCGGCCACGGGCACGAGCACGTCGTCCTCGGTGACCTCCAGGTCGACGTCCTGCATCCCGCCACCGCGCCGCTCGCGGAACGTGCTCGGCGGGCCCGCGACCTGACGGTCGCGCCCGCGACGGCGCCGGCTGCGCCGGCTCCCGCCGTCGTCGTCACGGTTGGCGGGCCGGCTGCCCTGGTTGCCCTGGTTGCCCTGGTTGCCCTGGTTGCCCTGGCCGCCCTGGTTGCCCTGGTTGCCCTGGTTGCCCTGGCCACCCTGCTGGCGGTTCTTGCCGCCCTGCTGGCGGTCCTGGTCCTGCTGGCGGTCGTGGTCCTGCGAGCCGCCGTCCTGCTGACGGTCGCGCCGCTCCTGCTTGTCCTGCTTCTCCTGCTTGTCCTGGCGGTCCTGGCGCTCGGGCCTGTCCTGACGCTCCTGCTTGTCCTGCCGGTCCTGCTTGTCCTGCCGGTCCTGGGGTGCCTCCGCGGGGGCGGACTCGCGCGCGGCGCGGGCCGGCTCGCGACCCTGGTCGCCACCCTGCTGGGCGTCCGGACGCTCCGGCTTCTCAGCGCGCGCAGGCCGGTCCTGGCCACCCTGACCGCTCCCCTGGCCACCCTGGCCGCCGCCCTGGGCGCTCCGGATGGCGTCGATGAGCTGGGCCTTCTTCATCGCGCTCACGCCCTTGATGCCGAGACCCCCGGCGATCTGCTTGAGCTCGGGGAGCAGCTTGCCGCTGAGGCCGCCGCCGCTCGCGCGCCGAGCCCCCGACGCCGGCGCGTCCGCGGGGACGTCCGGGGTGGAGGGGGTGCTGACTGCGGATTCCGACACGTGAGGTCCTTCCCACGTCGTGACCGTCCGGGGACCGGACGGCCGTCACATCTGGTGAGTTTCCGAGAACCCGGGGCCCAGGGGCCGCGTGGCAGAGCGCCACGGACCGGTCGACCGGGGATTCGAGAGAGGCAGCGCCTCGGCGGCTGGGAGTCGTCGCACGGGCGACGGCGTCCTCACGCCTGGGACGAGGGCCGAGCCCACCCTAGCACCGGGCGACCGAGACCGCCGTCACACGGGCCAGGACGGGACCGGCACCCGGTCAGCCGGGCACGTCCTGCGTGCGGACGCCGTCGGCGTCGACCGCCAGCGCGTGCAGCCGCCAGCCCTCCGGGCGGTGGGCCTCGACCGTGGCCTCCTGTCCGGGGCGGGCGAGGGCCAGGACCGAGGGGCCCGCTCCCGAGAGCACGGCGGGCACTCCGGCCGCGCGCAGGTCGGCGACCGCGGCCATGGTCTGCGGCATCGCCTCGGTGCGGTAGGGCTGGTGCAGGCGGTCGTCGCTGGCGTCGACCAGGACCTCGAGCGGGAGGGCGCCGCTCAGCGCAGCGACGAGGAGGGCGGTGCGGGCGGAGTTGAAGACCGCGTCAGCGTGGGACACCGACGTGGGCAGCAGCCCGCGGGCGACCTCGGTCTCCATCGGGTGGTCGGGCACGAGCACCAGCGGCACGACGTCGGCACGGACGTCGAGCCGGACCAGCTGGTACTGCGCGTCGGCCTCGTAGGCGAGGGTCAGCCCGCCGAAGACGGCCGGCGCGACGTTGTCGGGGTGCCCCTCGATGCGGGCCGCGAGCTCGAACAGGGCGTGATCGCTCCAGCGCTCGGGGCCGTCCTGGACCAGGGACCGGGCCGCCCAGAGCCCGGAGACGATCGCGGCCGAGGACGAGCCCAGCCCCCGCCCGTGGGGGACCTCGTTGCGGCAGTCCAGCCGCAGCCGGGGAGGCGTGACACCCATCGCCTGGAAGGCCGCGAACATCGCCCGATGGACGAGGTGGGTCTCGTCGAGCGGGACCTCGCCGGCCCCCTCGCCGGCGACTGTGATCACGGGGTCGCCGGTCTCGGTCGAGAGCACCTCGGTGACCACGTCGTCGTACAGCGTGAGGGCCAGGCCGAGGACGTCGAAGCCCGGACCGAGGTTGGCGCTGGTGGCCGGCACCCGGACCGCGACCGGCCCCTCGGCGAACGAGACCTGCTCCGTGTCGTGGGCCCGCTGGGCGTCCATCTAGGCGAGCCCCGCGGCCTCGGCGGCCGCGCTCACCTCGGGATCGACCACCACGTCGACCAGGTCGGTGAAGGTCGACAGCGCGGTGTCGATGTCCTTGAGCCCGTGGCCGGTCACCGTGACGACCATCGTCCGGCCGCGGAAGTCCTCCCCCGCGGCGACGTCCTGCAGCAGCCCCGCCACCGAGGCGGCCGAGCCGGGCTCGACGAAGATGCCCTCCGCGGCGGCCAGACGGCGCTGCGCGTCGAGGATCTGCTCGTCGGTGACCGAGCGGAAGCGGCCGCCCGAGGTCTCCGCCGCCTCGACCGCGAGGTGCCAGGAGGCCGGGTTGCCGATGCGGATCGCGGACGCCACGGTCTCGGGGTCGCGCACCACCTCGCCCCGCACCAGCGGCGACGCGCCCTCGGCCTGCCAGCCGAGCATCTGCGGGAGGCGGGTGCTCATGCCCTCGCGGTGGTACTCGGTGTAGCCCTTCCAGTACGCCGAGATGTTGCCGGCGTTGCCCACCGGCAGCACGTGCACGTCGGGTGCGTCGCCGAGCAGGTCGACGATCTCGAACGCCGCGGTCTTCTGCCCCTCGAGCCGGAACGGGTTGACCGAGTTGACCAGGGCGACCGGGAACTTCTCGGCCAGCTCGCGGCTGATGCGCAGGCAGTCGTCGAAGTTGCCGCGCACCATGATCACCTGGGCGCCGTGGACGATGGCCTGGGCCATCTTGCCGGCGGAGATCTTGCCCTGGGGGACGAGCACGAGCGGCTTGACCTTGGCGCGCGCGGCATAGGCGGCCATCGAGGCGCTGGTGTTGCCGGTGGACGCGCACACGACCGCCTTGGCGCCCTGCCCGACCGCCACCGACAGCGCGACGGTCATGCCGCGGTCCTTGAACGACCCGGTCGGGTTGGAGCCCTCGACCTTGATCCACACGTCGGCACCGGTGAGCCCGGAGAGCCACGGGCTGTCGACCAGGGGGGTGCCGCCCTCACGCAGGGTGTGGGTCGGGGTGCCCTCCGGCAGCGGGAGCCACTCGCGGTACTCCTCGATCACCCCGCGCCACTGGTGCGCACCGGTGCGTGCTGACTGGTTCACTCGCTGTCCCCCTCGACCCGCATCACCGAGGTCACCTCGCGGACCTCGCTCATCTCGCGCAGCGCGGCGACGGTCGCCGACAGCGCCTCGTCGGTGGCCCGGTGGGACACCACGACGAGCTGGGCGTCCTCGCCCCGACCCTGCTGGCGCACGGTCTGGATGGACACGTCCTGCTTGGCGAACTCCTGCGCCACCGCGGCCAGCACACCGGCCTTGTCCTCGACGTCGATCGCCACGTGGTAGCGCGTGGTCGTCGCGCCCATGGGCAGCACGCCCAGGTCGGCGTACGTCGACTCGCCGACGCCACGCACGTCCTGGAGCCGGTTGCGGGCGACCGTGACCAGGTCGCCGAGCACGGCCGAGGCGGTCGGCGAGCCCCCGGCACCGGGGCCGTAGAACATCAGCTGACCGGCGGCGTCGCTCTCCACGAAGACCGCGTTGTAGGCCTCGCGCACGCTGGCCAGCGGGTGGGACCTGGGGATCATCGCGGGGTGCACGCGGGCCGAGACCGCGGGGCCGTCGGGGCCCTCGACCAGGTCGCAGATCGCGAGCAGCTTGACCACGCTGCCCATCTGGCGTGCGGAGGCGACGTCGGCGGCGGAGACCTCGGAGATGCCCTCGCGGTGCACGTCGGTGGCGACCACACGGGTGTGGAAGGCCAGGCTGGCCAGGATCGCGGCCTTGGCCGCGGCGTCGAAGCCCTCCACGTCGGCGGTGGGGTCGGCCTCGGCGTAGCCCAGGGCCTGCGCCTCCTCGAGCGCCTCGGTGAAGCCGGCGCCGCTGGTGTCCATCTTGTCGAGGATGAAGTTGGTGGTGCCGTTGACGATGCCGAGCACACGGCGCACCCGGTCGCCCGCGAGGGACTCGCGCAACGGGCGCAGGATCGGGATCGCCCCGGCCACGGAGGCCTCGAAGTAGAGGTCGCGACCGGCTTTGTCGGCGGCGGCGAAGAGCGTCGCGCCGTCCTCGGCGAGCAGCGCCTTGTTGGCGGTGACCACGCTCGCCCCGTGCTCCAGCGCGGACAGGATCAGTGACCGGGCGGGCTCGATGCCGCCGATCACCTCGACGACCACGTCGACCCCCGAGGCGACCAGGCCGGCCGCGTCGGTGGTCAGCAGGCCCTCGGGGACCTCGACCTCGCGCCGCGCGTCGAGCCGGCGTACGGCGACGCCGACGAGCTCGACCGGCGCTCCCACCCGGGCCTCGAGGTCGGCGGACTGCTCCCGCAGCAGCCGGACCACCTGGCTGCCGACGGAGCCGCAGCCCAGCAGGGCCACCCGCACCGGTGTCGCGCTCACGTCCGTCACTCCCTCTGCTCCGCTCGCTGGCCGCCCCATCCTGTCAGCCCTCAGCCGAGGTCGCAGGCCAGCAGGTCGTCCTCGGTCTCGCGCCGGACCAGCACGGTGGTGCTGCCGTCGCGGACCGCGACCACCGGAGGGCGGAGCGCGTGGTTGTAGTTGCTCGACATCGAGCGGCAGTAGGCCCCCGTGCCGGGCACCGCCAGGAGGTCGCCCGGGAGGAGGTCACCGGGGACGAACTCGTCCTTGACCAGGATGTCGCCGGCCTCGCAGTGCTTGCCGACCACGCGGCCCAGCACCGGCTCGGCGTCGGAGCGCCGCGAGGCGATCGTGGCGGAGTAGTCGGCGTCGTACAGGGCGGTGCGGATGTTGTCGCTCATCCCGCCGTCGACGGAGACGTAGGACCGGACCGCTCCCCCGTCGAGCCCCACCGCCTTGACCGTGCCCACCTCGTAGAGGGTGCAGGTCGAGGGACCCACGATCGCCCGCCCCGGCTCGATCGACAGACGGGGTACGACGATGCCGAGCGCGCGGCACTCGTGCTCGACGATGCCGGTGAGCTCCTGGGCGAGCCGGTCGGGCTCGGCCGGGTCGTCCTGGGTGGTGTAGGCGATGCCGAAGCCGCCTCCCAGGTCGAGCTCGGGCAGCTCGCGGCCCAGCACCTCGGCCAGCCGCGCCTGCAGCGCCAGCACGCGCCGGGCGGCGACCTCGAAGCCCGAGGTGTCGAAGATCTGCGAGCCGATGTGGCTGTGCAGCCCGAGCAGGTCGAGCCCGTCGACGGCCTCGACCCGGCGGGCAGCGGCCTCGGCGTCGCCGGCGCTGATCGAGAAGCCGAACTTCTGGTCCTCGTGGGCGGTGGCGATGTACTCGTGCGTGTGCGCCTCCACGCCGGCGGTCACCCGGACCAGCACGCCGACCGGGTGGCGGGGGGCGGACCCGGCGAGCAGCGCCTCGAGCCGGTCGATCTCGTGGAAGGAGTCGACGATCACGCGGCCCACGCCGGCCTCGACGGCCCGGCGCAGCTCGCCGGTCGTCTTGTTGTTGCCGTGGAACCCGATCCGGGCGGGGTCGACCCCGGCGCGCAGCGCGACGCTCAGCTCGCCGCCCGAGCAGACGTCGAGGCTGAGCCCCTCCTCGGCGACCCAGCGGGCGACCGCCGTGCAGAGGAACGCCTTGCCGGCGTAGTAGACGTCGTAGTCGGCGAACGCCTGCCGGAAGGCGCGGGCCCGCGCGCGGAAGTCGGCCTCGTCCAGGACGTAGGCCGGCGTCCCCACCTCGCGGGCGAGGTCACGCAGGTCGACGCCGCCGACCTCCAGCGCGCCGTCGTCGTTCTTGCGGGCGGTCGAGGACCACAGCGACGGCACCAGGTCGTTGACCTCGCGCGGCGTGCGCAGCCAGGACGGCCCCCGGTGGTTGATGTCGGCGTGGAGGGCGCCCGCCTCGTGGGCCCTCACATCCGCTCCGGGGCGCTGACGCCGAGCAGGTCGAGGCCGTTGGCGAGCACGGTCCGGGTGGCGGCGACCAGCAGCAGCCGCGCGCGGTGGAGGTCGCCGGCCTCCTCGTCGCCCATCGGCAGCACCCGGCACACGTCGTAGAAGCGGTGGAAGGTCGCCGCGGTCTCCTCGAGGTAGCGCGCCACGCGGTGCGGCTCCCGCAGGCTCGCCGCGGCGGCGACCACCCGGGGGTACTCGGCGAGGGCACGCAGCAGCAGGCCCTCCCGCTCGTGGTCGAGCAGCGCCGGGTCGACCGAGGGGTCCACCGCGAGGCCGAGGTCGGCGGCGTTGCGGAGGATCGCGCTGAGCCGCGCGTGGGCGTACTGCACGTAGAAGACGGGGTTGTCCGAGCTCTGCCGGGTCACCGCCTCGACGTCGAGGGTGAGCGGTGAGTCGTTGGGGTAGCGCGCCAGCGTGTAGCGCAGCGCGTCGACGCCGATCAGCTCGACGATCTCGGCGAGGGAGACGATCGAGCCGGCCCGCTTGCTCAGCCGCACCTCCTGCCCGCCCCGCAGGATCTTGACCAGCTGGCCGATGAGCACCTCGATGGTGCTGTCCGGGTCGTCGCCGGCGCAGGCGGCCATGGCCCGCAGCCGCCCGACGTAGCCGTGGTGGTCGGCGCCGAGGAGGTAGACGCACAGGTCGAAGCCGCGCTCGCGCTTGTCGACGTAGTAGGCGGTGTCGGAGGCGAAGTAGGTCAGCTCGCCGTTGCCGCGGCGCAGCACCCGGTCCTTGTCGTCACCGAAGTCGGTGGTGCGCATCCACAGCGCGTCGTCGGCCTCGAACAGGTGGCCGGCCTTCTCCAGGACCTCGAGACCGTGCTGCACCTTGCCGTCGTCGAACAGCGAGCGCTCGGAGAACCACGTGTCGAAGTGCGTGCGCAGCCCCTCGAGGTCGGCCTGCTGGTCGGCCAGCTGGAGGCGGTAGCCCGCCTCCCGGAAGGCGACCAGCCGCTCCCCCTCGGGCAGCTCGAGGATCCCGGGCTCCTGGGCCACGACCTGGCGGGCCAGGTCGTGGACGTAGTCGCCGTGGTAGCCGTCCTCCGGCACCGGCCGCCCCAGCGCCGAGGCCTCGAGCGAGGCGCCGAACTTGTCCATCTGGCTGCCGCGGTCGTTGACGTAGAACTCCCGCACGACGTCCGCGCCCGCGGCCTCCATCACCCGGGCCAGGGCGTCGCCGACGGCCGCCCAGCGGGTGTGTCCCAGGTGCAGCGGCCCGGTCGGGTTGGCCGAGACGAACTCGACGTTGACCCGGCGGCCCGCCAGGGCGTCGCCCCGGCCGTAGGCCGCGCCTGCGGCCACGACCTGCGCGGCGACCGCGCCCTGGGCGCCGGCGTCGAGGGTGAGGTTGAGGAAGCCGGGACCTGCCACCTCGGCGGCCGCGACGGCCGGGTCGGCCACGAGCTCGGCGGCGAGCAGCTCGGCGAGCGCGCGCGGCGCCATGCCGGCGCGCTTGCCGAGCTGGAGGGCGACGTTGGTGGCGTAGTCGCCGTGGCCGCGCTGCTTGGGACGCTCGACGACGACGCTCTCGGGCAGCTCGGGCAGGTCGAGCTCACCGCGGTCCCGGAGGGCTCCGAGGGCGGCAACGACCAGGGCAGAGAGCTCGAGGGGGGTCACCTGCCCAAGCCTACAAAGGCCCCGCCGCACTCCCGGTCCGGAGTCCGTCCCCGTGACGTGTACGCTGGCCCGGCGCCGTGACGGCCACCGTCACGACTGGGCCACCGGCCCCCGTAGCTCAGGGGATAGAGCACCGCCCTCCGGAGGCGGGAGCGAAGGTTCGAATCCTTCCGGGGGCGCCCCTCCACTGGTCTCGTCCGCACCTGCGGCAGACCGGACTTTTACCCCATCGACGGCTCGCCGTCCCTACCCTGTCTGCGGGCCCGGTTCGTCGGCCCGTCGACACGGTGGGAGCACATACATGAGATCGAGCAAGACCCTGCGCGCGCGCGCCGCCGCCCTGGTGGCGGCCGCGGGACTGGCGCTGGCGGGAGCGGTGGTGCTGAGCACCCCCGCGGAGGCCGCCCTGACCGAGACCGGCTACGGCTTCCAGGCCACGGCCTACGGCACCCGGGTGCAGGCGCCCCAGGCGCAGGTCGGGCTGCCACGGACCGCCTTCTCCTACATCTACTGCACGCGGCTGGCCGGTCGCTCGCAGACCAACTCGCTCGAGGACCAGCTGGGCCTGCCGCTCAACGCCTCGCAGCCGCTGGTCAAGATCAACGCCGTCAAGACCTCCTCGCGCTCCTTCCGGGACGTGAGGCGCAACATCTCCGGCGCCTCCCAGGGCAGCACCTCGATCGGCTCGGTCGTCCTCGGTGGGATCGACGGCGGCCCCGAGCTCTCCTTCGACGGGCTCCGGACCGTCTCCACCGCCTGGGCCGACAACGACCGCAAGCTGCACGCGCGCAACGTGGTCTCGGCCCTCGACCTCGACCTCAAGCTGCCCACCCCGCCGAAGACCGGCACCCCCCTGGACGACCTGCTGGACGCCGTCAACAGCACGACGGGCGACGTCCTCGACCAGGTCATCGGCGTGCTGCAGGACAACCTGGGCAGCATCGAGATCCCGGGCCTCGGCACGATCTCGCTGGGCAGCTTCGACCGCCACTACGCCGGCAAGGTCAGTGCGGCGGCGTCGTCGTTCCTGTTCCGGCTCGACCTCTACGGTCTCGACGGCAAGAAGAGCACGCTCGAGGACAACATGCAGCTGGGCATCGGCCGCTCGTGGGCCCGCATCACCAAGGGCGTCCGCTCCGGTGTCATGGCCGGGGTCGGCGTCGGCAGCCGGGTCCAGACCGACACCGCCATCGGCGCGGTCGGGGACCTCGCCTGGAAGGAACTGCCCTGCGAGGGCACCCGTGACCGGGTGCGCACCCGCAAGGCCGCCACCGTCAACCTCGGCATGTCGGTCCCGACGGTCCTCAGCAACGCCAGCGGCTCGTCGTACGGCGTCCAGGGACGTCGCGGCCGGGCCGAGGCCTGGACCCGGGGCGCGGTCCAGAAGGTGACGGTCAACGGCACCAAGCTGGTCCTCGAGGGGGTCGTGGGACGCACCAACGTCCACCAGAGCTCCTCGGGCGCGGTCAGGACCGACTTCGCGGGCAGCCGCATCGGACGCATCCTGGTCAACGGCCGGGTGCTGGGCCGCGACGTGACACCGAGGACGGCGAGCTCGGTCAAGCTCCCGGAGATCCCCGGGGTCGTGAGCGTCCGCCTGTTCCCGCGCGGCAAGTGGCGCCGTGGCGGCCACATCAGCGCGGCGCAGGTGGTCCTGGCCGAGGCGGTGAAGCCGGTGACGGTGACCCTCGGCTACTCGCGGGCGGCGATCAAGCGCTACTGACCGCACCCGCACGACGCCCACGAGGGGCGGTGGCCGACCGGCCGCCGCCCCTCGTGCGTCCCGACGTGCCCGACGTGCCCGACGTGCCCCGGCACCGAGATGTCCGCTTCGCCCACACAGGCCCCCGATCCTCCTTACCCTGGACCTCGGTCCCGAGCGGCTCCGCAGTCTGGGCGGCGCCGACCTCAGGGGAGACCGGGACCGGCCACGTCCGGGGCGCACCCTGCCCCGGACCCTGACCTCGTGGGAGCACACCGATGGGACCGATCACGAGGCTGCGCTCGCGCGCGGCCGCCCTCGCGGTGACGGCGGGCCTGGCGCTCGGCGGCGCCGTCGTCCTCACCCCGGCGCCGGCGCAGGCCGCGCTGGCCGAGACCAGCTTCGGCTTCCAGGCCACGGCGTACGGCGCCCGGGCGCTGGCCCCGCAGGCCGACCTGACCCTCCCGCGGGTGGCCTTCTCCTACATCTACTGCACGCGCCTGGCCGGCCGGACCACCCAGAACTCCCTCGAGGACGAGATCGGCCTGCCGCTCAACGACCAGCAGCCCCTGGTCAAGGTCAACTCGGTCACGAGCCTCACCCGCTCCTACCGCGCGCCCAAGCGCGGCATCGCCGGGGCGTCCCAGGGCACCAGCCGGATCGGGTCGATCGTCGTCGGCGGCATCGACGGCGGTCCCGAGCTCAGCTTCACCGGGCTGCGGACCACCTCGACGGCGTGGGCGACCACCGACGGCAAGCTGCACGCCCGCAACCAGGTCTCGGCGCTCGACGTCGACCTGGTCCTGCCCGAGGCCCCTGCCACGGGGACCCCCCTGGACGACCTGCTCCACGCGATCAAGGACCAGGGCAGCGCCGCGATCGGCCAGGTGATCGACGTGCTCGGCGACAACGCCGGCGGCATCACCATCCCCGGCCTCGGCCGGATCTCGCTGCTCAAGGGCTTCAACCGCCGCGGCGTCGGCCGGACGACCGCCTACGCCTCCTCGTTCCTCATCCGCATCCAGCTCTTCGGCCAGGACCAGGACGAGAGCACGCTCGAGGACAACATCGAGCTCAACATCGGCCGCTCGTGGGCCCGCATCACCAAGGGCGTCCGCTCCGGCGTCATGGCCGGGGTCGGCGTGGGCGGCAGCGAGACCAACCGCGGCGGTCTCGGCAACTCCGGCGACATCGGGTGGAAGGAGCTGCCCTGCGAGGGCACCCGCGGCAAGGTCCGCACCCGCACGGCTCGGAGCGCCGAGTTCGGGGACACCAACCAGGCCACGGCCACCGGCCTCACCGGGTCGTCGTACGGCGTCCAGGGCCGCCGCGGCAAGGCCGTCGCCTGGACCCGGGGCACGGTCTCCAGGTTCGAGCTCAACGGCACCGACCTCGTCCTGGAGGGCGTGGTCGGCAGGGCCACGGTCCGCCAGAGCTCGTCCGGCGCCGTCTCGACGAGCTTCGCCGGGAGCCGGATCGACCGGATCCTGGTCGGCGGCAAGGTCAAGGCGCGCGACGTGACCCCGGCCAACGCCTCGCTGGTCCGGCTCGGGACGATCCCCGGCGTCTCCGCGATCCGGTTCTTCGTCCGGGACACGTGGCGACGGGGAGGCAACATCACCGCTGTCAAGGTGACGCTGACCGAGGCGACGGGCACCAGCACCCAGAACCTCGGCTACGCCCGGACGGCGATCAAGCGCTACTGACCGGTCCCCCGACCGGGGCGGGGCCGGGAGTGTGACGCGCTCGGCACCGTCCGTCCCTCCCCGAGGCACCCCACGTGCATGGGCGAGGGACTAGCCTTGTCGGCAGCGTTCCAGACGGACGTGCACCTTCGTACGCATCGGAAGAGGCGAGCTCAGTCGTGGCAGAGTCTGCTCAGGACAACCCGACCACCCCCCCATCCTCTGACTTCGGCGCCAACGAGTGGCTGGTCGAGGAGATGCAGGAGCGGTTCGAGCGGGATCCGAAGAGCGTCGACCAGGAGTGGGCCGACTACTTCGCCGCACGCAACGGGTCCTCCTCCAACGGCTCCTCCCAGGCTCCCGCCGAGAAGGCCCCCGCCAAGAAGGCACCGGAGAAGAAGGCGCCGGCCGAGAAGGCACCGGAGCAGAAGGCACCGGCCAAGAAGGCACCCGAGAAGAAGGCCCCCGCCGAGAAGGCGCCCGAGAAGGAGACCGGGTCCTCCGACTCCGGCACGAGCCCCAAGCCCCGCGCCGACGCCTCGCCCAACAAGGCCCCCTCGCGCACGTCCCGCGACTCCCAGCCCACCCCCCAGCCCGAGGCCAGCGACGAGCCCACGCTGACCACCCTCAAGGGCGCCCCCGCGCGCACCGTGCAGAACATGGACCTCTCGCTGAGCGTCCCGACCGCGACCAGCGTCCGGACCGTCCCGGTCAAGCTGCTGTGGGACAACCGCATCGTCATCAACAACCACCTCGCCCGCGCGCGTGGTGGCAAGGTCTCCTTCACCCACCTGATCGGCTACGCGCTGGTCAAGGCGCTCAAGACCATGCCGGAGATGAACAACGGCTTCGACGAGGTCGACGGCAAGCCGACCCTCATCCAGCCGGCCCACATCAACCTCGGCCTCGCCATCGACCTGCCCAAGGCCGACGGCACCCGCCAGCTCCTCGTGCCCTCGATCAAGGCCGCCGAGGACATGGACTTCGCGGGCTTCTGGACGGCCTACGAGGAGCTGATCCGCAAGGCCCGCGGCGGCAAGCTCGCCGTGACCGACTTCCAGGGCACGACGGTGTCCCTGACCAACCCGGGCACGATCGGCACCAACCACTCGGTGCCGCGCTTGATGAAGGGCCAGGGCTGCATCGTCGGCGTCGGCTCGATGGAGTACCCCCCCGAGTTCCAGGGCGCCTCCGACGACACCCTCGCCCGCAACGCGGTCAGCAAGATCATGACGCTGACCTCGACCTACGACCACCGCGTCATCCAGGGCGCGCAGTCCGGGGAGTTCCTCAAGCGCATCCACGCGCTGCTGCTGGGCGAGGACGGGTTCTACGACGAGATCTTCCGCTCGCTGCGCATCCCCTACGAGCCCATCCGCTGGTCCAAGGACATCTCCACCAGCCACGACGAGGACATCAGCAAGCAGGCCCGCATCCTCGAGCTGATCCACGCCTACCGCGTGCGCGGCCACATGATGGCCGACACCGACCCGCTGGAGTACCAGCAGCGCAGCCACCCCGACCTCGAGATCGAGTCCCACGGGCTCACGCTGTGGGACCTCGACCGCGAGTTCGCCACCGGCTCGTTCGGCGGCGAGCAGGCCTTCATGAAGCTGCGCGGCATCCTCGGCATCCTGCGCGACTCCTACTGCCGCACCATCGGCATCGAGTACATGCACATCCAGGACCCCGAGCAGCGCCGGTGGATCCAGGAGCGCGTGGAGAAGCCGCACAAGAAGCCCCCGCGCGAGGAGCAGCTGCGCATCCTGCGCAAGCTCAACCAGGCCGAGGCGTTCGAGACCTTCCTGCAGACCAAGTTCGTCGGCCAGAAGCGCTTCAGCCTCGAGGGCGGCGAGACCACGATCCCGCTGGTCGACGAGATCTGCGAGGCCGCGGCCGAGGCCAAGCTGCACGAGGTCTGCATCGGCATGGCCCACCGTGGGCGGCTCAACGTGCTGGCCAACATCGTCGGCAAGTCCTACAACCAGATCTTCCGCGAGTTCGAGGGCAACATCGACCCGCGCACGATCCAGGGGTCGGGCGACGTGAAGTACCACCTGGGCGCCGACGGCGTCTTCGTGGCGGAGGACGGCGCCAAGATCAACGTCTCGGTCGCGGCCAACCCCTCGCACCTCGAGACCGTCGACCCGGTGCTCGAGGGCATCGCGCGCGCCAAGCAGGACGTGCTCGACCGCGGCGCGGAGTTCCCCGTCCTGCCGCTGCTGATCCACGGCGACGCGGCGTTCGCCGGCCAGGGCGTGGTCGCCGAGACGCTCAACCTCTCGCAGCTGCGCGGCTACCGCACCGGCGGCACGATCCACGTCGTCGTCAACAACCAGGTCGGCTTCACCACCTCGCCGTCCTCGTCGCGCTCCTCGCTCTACTGCACCGACGTGGCGCGGATGGTCCAGGCGCCGATCTTCCACGTCAACGGCGACGACCCCGAGGCCTGCATCCGCGTGGCGCGGCTGGCGTTCGAGTACCGCGAGGCGTTCAAGAAGGACGTCGTCATCGACCTGGTCTGCTACCGCCGCCGCGGTCACAACGAGGGCGACGACCCGTCCTACACCCAGCCGCTGATGTACGACCTGATCGAGCAGAAGCGCTCGGTGCGCAAGCTCTACACCGAGTCCCTCATCGGACGTGGCGACATCACGATCGAGGAGGCCGAGGAGGTCCTCAAGGACTACCAGCAGCAGCTGGAGCGGGTCTTCCGCGACGTCCGTGAGGGTGAGAAGCAGCCCGACGAGTGGCTGACCGTCCCGGACTACCCCGAGAAGCCGCAGGCCGAGAAGGCGACCGCGATCAGCCGCGAGGTGCTCAAGCGGGTCGCCGACTCCTACCTCAACGCCCCCGACGGCTTCACCGTGCACCCCAAGGTGCTCCCCCAGCTCCAGCGCCGCGCGGCCGCCATCACCGCCGGCCCGATCGACTGGGGCACCGGCGAGATCGTGGCCTTCGCCTCGCTGCTGCTCGAGGGTCGTCCCGTCCGGCTCGCCGGCCAGGACTCCCGCCGCGGCACGTTCGCCCAGCGGTTCGCGGTCATCATCGACCGCGAGAACGCCGACGAGTGGACCCCGCTGTCCAACCTGGGCGAGGAGCAGGAGAAGTTCTACGTCTACGACTCGCTGCTCTCGGAGTACGCCGCCCTCGGCTTCGAGTACGGCTACTCCGTCGCCCGTCCCGAGGCGCTGGTGCTGTGGGAGGCGCAGTTCGGCGACTTCGTCAACGGCGCCCAGACCATCATCGACGAGTACATCTCCTCCAGCGAGGCCAAGTGGGGCCAGCAGTCGGGTGTGGTGCTCCTGCTTCCCCACGGCTACGAGGGCCAGGGTCCCGACCACTCCTCGGCCCGCATCGAGCGCTTCCTGACCATGGCCGCCGAGGACGCCTTCGTGGTCGCCCAGCCCTCGACGCCGGCGAGCTACTTCCACCTGCTGCGCCAGCACTCGCTCGGCGAGCGGCACCGCCCGATGATCGTCTTCACGCCCAAGTCGATGCTCAAGCGCAAGGAGGCGGCCTCCCAGCCGGAGGACTTCACCGAGGGCACCTTCCGCCCGGTCATCGGCGACGACACCGTCGACCCCGACAAGGTGACCAAGGTGCTCATGTGCTCGGGTCGCATCACCTGGGACCTCGTGGTCGAGCGCAAGAAGCGGGAGGGCGACGAGCCCACGACGCCGATCGTCCGCATCGAGCAGCTCTACCCGCGCCCGCTCAAGGAGCTCAAGGCCGAGCTGGCGAAGTACCCCGACCTCACCGAGGTGCGCTGGGTGCAGGACGAGCCGGCCAACATGGGTCCGTGGCCGCACCTGGCGCTCAACCTGCTCCCGGAGCTCGACGTGGACTTCTCGCGGGTCTCGCGCCCGGAGAGCACCTCGCCGTCGGTGGGCCAGCACAGTCGTCACGTCGAGGAGCAGAAGACCCTGCTCCAGCAGGCGTTCGCCGACTGAGCCGGCCGGGTCAGAGGAGGCACGGGTGTACTTCACCGATCGAGGCATCGAGGAGCTGACCGGCCGGCGTGGCGAGGAGGAGGTCTCCTTCGCCTGGCTGGCCGACCGGTTCTCGGAGTTCGTCGACCTCAACCCCGAGTTCGAGGTGCCCGTCGAGCGCCTGGCCACCTGGCTGGCCCGTCTCGACGACGAGGACGACGACCTCCCCGACCTCTAGGACCGGTTTCAGGGCCACCTCGAGGGGGGTAGAGCCAGAGCACACCTGTCCACTCACCCGGAGACCGTGCTCATGAGCTTCGACCTGTCCCTCACCCCTGCCCAGCTCGACCTGGTCGAGCGTGCGCACGCGTTCGCGGAGGACGTGGTGCGGCCCGTCGCGCAGGAGTACGACCAGCGCCAGGAGTTCCCGTGGCCGGTCCTGGAGGAGGCGGCCGAGCAGGGCTTCTACAACCCGTTGTTCTACCGCGACCTCATCGGTGACCCCACCGGCCTCAGCCTCCCGTTGTTCATGGAGGAGCTGTTCTGGGGCTGCGCCGGCATCGGCCTGGCCGTCGTGATGCCCGCCCTGGCCCTCTCGGCCATCGGCCAGGCGGCGACGCCGGAGCAGATGCTGAGGTGGGCGCCGGAGTGCTTCGGCGAGCCCGGCGACCTCAAGCTGGCGGCCCTGGCGATCTCCGAGCCGCAGGGCGGCAGCGACGTGAAGAACCTCCGGACCACCGCCCGCCGCGACGGCGACGACTGGATCATCGACGGCCACAAGATGTGGATCGGCAACGGCGGCATCGCCGACGTCCACGTCGTCAACGCCTCGGTGGACCCCGAGCTCGGGCACCGGGGCCAGGCGATGTTCATCGTCCCAGGAGGCACCCCGGGGCTCGAGCTGGTGCGCAAGCTCGACAAGCTCGGGTGCCGGGCCTCCCACACCGCCGAGCTCAGGCTCGACGGGGTGCGGCTGCCGGGCGAGAACCTCCTCGGCGGCGACGACAAGCTCGAGCACAAGCTGGCCAAGGTGCGGGAGGAGGACGCCTCCGCGGCACCCGAGGGCAAGCGCTCCAGCACGCTCGGCGCCTTCGAGCAGACCCGGCCGATGGTGGCGGCCCAGGCGCTCGGCATCGCGCGGGCCGCACTCGACTACGCCACGTCGTACGCCAACGAGCGCGAGGCGTTCGGCGCACCGATCATCGACAACCAGGGCATCTCCTTCGCTCTCGCCGACCTCTACGCGCGGCTCGACGCCGCCCGCCTGATGACCTGGCGGGCGTCGTGGATGGCAGCGCAGAAGGTGCCCTTCCAGCACGCCGAGGGGTCGATGTCGAAGCTCCTGGCCAGCGAGCTCGCCGTCGACGCGACCGAGAAGGCGATCCAGGTGATGGGCGGCTGGGGCTACATCACCGACCACCCGGTGGAGAAGTGGTACCGCGACGCCAAGCTCTACACGATCTTCGAGGGCACCAGCGAGATCCAGCGGCTGATCATCGGCCGCACCCTGGGGGCCTCCGCCACCCCGCCGCCGCCGGTCCACGTGACCGCGCCGACCGACGGCCCGCCGCTCAACGCCGTGTGGGGCCGCGGCACGCCCAACCGCACCAAGGTCGCCCAGGCCGCGCTGCGGTCGAAGGACCGCGTGCCGGGCCCGATCATGGGCGTGGCGATGAAGCTCCTCTCCCCGCCCGGGAGGAAGTAGCGATGATCGAGCCTGTCGAGATCACGTGGTCTCGACAGGCTCGACCACCGGGCTAACGGGTGAAGACGATCTTGCCGAAGACGTCGCCCTCGGCCATCGCGGCGAACCCGTCGGGGGCCTGGTCCATCGGGAGCGTGCGGTCGACCAGCGGCTTGGTGCCGGTGGCGTCGAGGAGCTGCACCAGGGAGGCGAGCTCGTCGCGGGTGCCCATCGTCGAGCCGACGACGCTCAGCTGGAGGAAGAAGATGCGGGTGAGCTCGGCGTCGTCGAGCTGGGGCCCGCTGGTCGTCCCGCTGATCACCAGGGAACCGCCCGGACGCAGCGAGCGGATCGAGTGGGACCAGGTGGCGCGGCCGACGGTCTCCATCACCGCGTCGACCTTGCCGGGCAGCCGGGCCCCGGAGTCGAAGACGTCGTGGGCGCCGAGCTCGAGGGCGCGCGAGCGCTTGGACTCGTCGCGGCTGGTCGCCCAGACCCGCAGGCCGGCCGCGCGGCCGAGGACGATGCAGGCGGTGGCCACGCCCCCGCCGGCGCCCTGCACGAGCACGGAGTCGCCGGCCTTGAGCCCGCCGCGGGTGAACAGCATGCGGTAGGCGGTCAGCCACGCGGTCGGCAGGCACGCGGCCTCCTCGAAGCTGAGGGAGGCGGGCTTGGGCACGACGTTACGGCGGGGCACGGCCACCTTGTCGGCGAAGGTGCCCTGGTGGCGCTCGCTGAGCAGCGAGCGGCGCGGGTCGAAGGTCTCGTCACCGGTCCACGCGGGGTCGGAGACGACCGCGTGGACGACGACCTCGTTGCCGTCCTCGTCGAGGCCGGCCGCGTCGCAGCCGAGGATCATCGGCAGCGAGTCCTCCTTGAGGCCCACCCCGCGCAGCGACCAGAGGTCGTGGTGGTTGAGCGAGGCGGCCTTGACCTGGACCGTGGTCCAGCCGTCAGGCACCTCCGGGTCGGGCCGCTCGCCGACCACGAGGCCGGAGAGCGGGTCGTCGCTGCTGAACGAGGAGGCGTAGACGGCGAACATCCCGCCAGCCTAGCCAGCGGTGCGGGCCACCCCGTCGCGGCGTGCGGCCTCGGACACCGCCGCGGAGACCGCCGGGCCGACCCGCGGGTCGAACGGCGACGGCACGATGTAGTCCTCGCGCAGGTCCTCACCCACCAGGTCGGCGATCGCGGTGGCCGCGGCGAGCTTCATGCCCTCGGTGATCGCGCGGGCCCGCACGTCGAACGCGCCGCGGAAGATGCCGGGGAAGGCCAGGACGTTGTTGATCTGGTTGGGGAAGTCCGAGCGCCCGGTGGCCACGACCCGGGCGAACCGGTGTGCCACGTCGGGGTGGACCTCGGGGGTGGGGTTGGCCAGCCCGAAGATCACCGCGTCGGGGGCCATCGTCGCGACGACCTCCTCGGGCACGGTGCCGCCGGAGACGCCGATGTAGACGTCGGCGCCGCGCATCGCGTCGGTCAGGGTGCCCTGGCGACCGGTGAGGTCGGCGGTGTCGCGTGCCAGGTCGGCCTTGACCGGCGTGAGGTCGGCCCGGCCGCTGTGGAGGATGCCACGGCGGTCGGTGACCGCGAGGTCCTTGATCCCGGCGGCCAGCAGGATGCGGGCGACCGCGACGCCCGCGGCGCCGGCCCCCGAGATGACCACGCGGGTGGTCTCGTGCAGGCGCCCGGTCAGGCGCAGGGCGTTCTCGAGGGCGGCGAGGGCGACGACCGCGGTGCCGTGCTGGTCGTCGTGGAACACGGGGATGTCGAGCAGGTCCTTGAGCCGCTGCTCGATCTCGAAGCACCGGGGCGCGGAGATGTCCTCGAGGTTGATGCCCCCGAAGCTGGGCGCCAGGCGGGCCACGGTCTCGACGATCTCGTCGGTGTCGGTGGTGTCGAGGCAGATCGGCACCGCGTCGACCCCGCCGAACTGCTTGAACAGCACGGCCTTGCCCTCCATCACGGGCATGGCGGCGGCGGGACCGATGTCACCGAGGCCGAGGACCGCGGTGCCGTCGGTGACGACCGCGACGGTGTTGGCCACCCAGGTGTAGTCGTTGACCAGGGCCGGGTCGGCGGCGATCGCCTCGCAGACCTCGGCGACCCCCGGGGTGTAGGCCAGGGACAGGTCGTCGCGGCCCTCGAGGGGCACGGTGGAGCGGATCTCCATCTTGCCCCGCAGGTGCAGGTCGAAGACCGGGGACCCGGCATGAGCGGCAGCGGGGCCGCCGGCACCGACGGTGGGGGGAGGCGTGGTCACGACGGATCAGTCTCCCACAGCCCTTCGGGGGAGGCGCACGAGCACGCGACCGACCACATCGTGGTCAGGGATCGCGCCCACGGACCAGGAGTCGACGCCCGTCGCGACGTTGTCCCGCTCGACCCACCAGCCGTCCTGGCCGTGGGAGGTCGCGCGCTTGACCGCGACCGTCCCGTCCGGCAGGCGTACGACGGCCAGTCCGCCCCTGCGCGGGCGCAGACCGTGCGCCACGACGAGCAGGTCGCCGGCGCGGAGGGTGGGCTCCATCGACCGGCCGTGCACCCGCGCCAGACCGAGCCGGATCACGGTCGTTCCCTCCCTTGGGGTGAGGTGCCCGGCAGGCGCGCGGGGAGGCGTACCGGCGTCTCGACCATCGGAGTAGTGTCGCAGGACAGCATGACCTGACCCTGCTCCAGACACCCCGACCGAAGGGACCCCGAATGCTCTCGCGGATCTTCGCCCGCACCCTCGACGTGCACGCTCACTGCGACCTCCCCTGCGGTGTCTACGACCCCGCCCAGGCCCGCATCGAGGCCGAGTCGATCAAGGCGATCATCGGCAAGCTGGCCGACAACGACGACCCCGACTTCCGCACGCGCGCGGTGATCATCAAGGAGCAGCGCTCCGAGCTGGTCAAGCACCACCTCTGGGTGCTGTGGACCGACTACTTCAAGCCCCCGCACTTCGAGAAGTACCCCCAGCTCCACACGCTGTTCAACGAGGCCACCAAGCTCGCCGGCGCGACCGGCACCAAGGGCTCCATGGACGCCTCCGTCGCCGACGACCTGCTGGCCAAGATCGACGAGATCGCCGAGATCTTCGCCGAGACCAAGAAGGGCTGAGCCACTTCGCGCCGAGGGACCGGCAGCACGCCGGTCCCTCGGTCCGCGTCCGGACCAGTCTCCAGACCTCACCAGGGGGCCACCTGCCTTGCTGACCGACACCCTCCCCCACGCGACGCTGCGCCTGCCGGCCGACAGCTCGTTCCTCGCGGTGCTGCGCACCGCCACCTCCGGACTGGCCGCGCGGGTCAACTTCACCCTCGACGACATCGAGGACCTCCGCATCGCCGTCGACGAGGCCTGCGCCCTGCTCATCACGCAGGCGCGCGAGGGCGCCGACCTCGAGTGCGCGTTCTGGCTCGGCGAGGCCACCATCACCGTGCAGGTCAGCGCTCCGTGCGACGCGCCCGTCGCGCCGTCCCAGCAGGGTTTCGCCTGGACGGTGCTCTCGGCGCTGACCACCTCGCTGCGCGCGGACGTCGAGGGCGACCGACTGGTCATCCGGCTCTCGCGATCGGTGGGCCGCCACCCGTGACGAGCCAGACCGACGAGACCACGGACCTCGGGGACGAGGGTCCGGACCTCCACCAGCGGACCGCCGAGCTCTTCGCCCGCATGGGCACCGACGACGAGGTCGCCAAGGAGGTGGCCCGCAACGCCCTGGTCGAGCTGCACCTGCCGCTGGCGGAGTACCTCGCGCGACGCTTCGGCAACCGCGGCGAGCCCCACGAGGACCTCGTGCAGGTGGCGACCATCGGGCTGATCAAGGCGATCGACCGCTTCGACCTGGAGCGCGGGGTGGCGTTCTCCACCTACGCCACGCCGACGATCGTGGGCGAGATCAAGCGCCACTTCCGTGACCGCGGCTGGACCATCCGGGTGCCGCGTCGCCTGCAGGAGATCCAGTCGGTGATCAGCCAGGCGGTCTCCGACCTCGGCCAGGAGCTCGGCCGCTCCCCCACGGTCGCCGAGCTCGCCGCCAAGGTCGGGATGAGCCAGGAGGAGATCCTCGAGGGCCTGGAGTCGGCCAACGCCTACAGCCCCCTCAGCCTCGACGCCCCCGACCCCGCCGGTGAGGTCGGGGCGGTCATCGAGCAGCTCGGCGACTACGACGACGCGCTCAACGCGGTGGTCGACCGGGAGACGGTCAAGCCCCTGCTCGACGCGCTCGACGCCCGCTCCAAGCGCATCCTGCTGCTGCGGTTCTTCCGCAACATGACCCAGTCGCAGATCGCCGAGGAGCTCGGGATCTCGCAGATGCACGTCAGCCGGCTGCTCAGCCGCACGCTGTCGGACCTGCGCGCCAAGCTCGAGGAGAACCAGCCGGCCTGACGGTCGGGTTCACCGGTCGCGGGCGTCCTCGGTGTCGGCGGCGGCCAGGGCGGCGATCGAGTCGGGGTGGAAGATGCCGGCGAGCACGACCACCCCGACCAGGATCAGGGCGACGGCGACGTAGGTCGTGCCTCCGCCCCAGAAGCTGGTGGCGGTGAGCACCTGGATGAGCTGGGCCAGCACGACCGGCGACCGGGCCCACGAGCGCCGCCGGCGCAGGTTCCAGGCGCACCAGCCCAGCGCGGCGCCGTACAGCAGGAAGAACGCGACCGAGGTGACCCCCATCGCCATGCGCTCGCCGGAGAGGCTGGGCAGCAGCGAGAGGCCCTGGAGCACCAGCGCGAAGACCTCGAGGAAGGTCAGCGAGACCGCCACCGAGAGCGGCGGCGGCACAGCTCGAGGGGCGAGCTGGGAATCTTCCGGGGTGGTCGGACGTTGGTCTCCAGGCACGGTCACGAGCCTACGGGCCCAGGACCTGGCCATCCGTGTGATCAAACAGACCGGGCGCGCCCCTTGTGTGGGTCCGGCTTGATTGACACCATGGGCGTGTCAGAACTTGAACGATCTCATTCGAAATCGACAACCGACATGACGCGATCAAGCGCAGTCGGTTGTTTTCTTGCAGATCACAACGGGATTCGTGCAAGAACAGTCGGGCAGCGTGGGAGATCCCCGTGGCCGCCCGCACGCAGTCGAGCTAAGGAGCTTCCCGCCATGGATTGGCGTCACCGGTCCGCGTGTCTTGACGAGGACCCGGAGCTTTTCTTCCCCATCGGTAATTCCGGCCCGGCCATCCTCCAGATCGAGGAGGCCAAGCAGGTGTGCCGACGGTGCGAGGTCCGCGAGCAGTGTCTCGCCTGGGCCTTGGAAGCCGGCCAGGACCACGGTGTCTGGGGCGGGCTGAGCGAGGACGAGCGCCGGGCGCTCAAGCGCCGCAACGCCCGTGCCCGTGTGCGCGCCGGGGTCTGAGACCCGCCGCACCACACACCCCTACCCCCACCCTCAGCAGTGAGCACCCCCTTCGACCCGTCGGAGGGGGTGCTCGACGTTGCTCCGAGGTTCGCCCCGGACGACCCACGGACCCCCGACGTGGTCGCCCTCCTGGAGGACCACCTGGCACTGATGCGCTCGCTGTCGCCGCCCGAGGACGTCCACGCCCTCGACCTCGAGGGCCTGTGCCGGCCCTCGGTGGCGTTCTTCTCGGTCCGCCGTGGCGGGCTCCTGCTCGCCATCGGTGCGCTCGCCGATCTCGGCGAGGGCCACGGCGAGCTCAAGTCGATGCACACCCGCAGCGACCTGCGCCGGGCCGGTCTGGCGCGGCGGCTGCTGCGCCACCTGCTCGACGAGGCCCGTGCCCGCGGACTGCACCGGGTCAGCCTGGAGACCGGGCCCCAGCCGGAGTTCGGCCCGGCCCGGGCGCTCTACGCCTCGGAGGGGTTCGGCGAGTGCGGCCCGTTCGGGGCGTACGCCGAGAGCGCGTTCAGCACGTTCATGACCCGGGAGCTGTGAGGTCAGGACGGCAGGTCGGCCTCGACCCGGGCGACCGTCCCCCGCGGGTCGCCGGGACCCAGCGCGAAGGTCCCCCGCAGCTCGGTCTCCACCAGCGTGCGCACGATGGACAGCCCCAGGCTGGTGCTCTCGGGCGGCAGGCCCGCGGGCAGCCCCGCACCGTCGTCGCACACCTCGACCACCAGGTGGGCACCGGAACGGACCGCGCGCACCACCACCCGACCCGACCCGCCGCCGAAGGCGTGCTCCGCGGCGTTCTGCAGCAGCTCGGTCAGCACCATCGCGAGCGCGGTCGCGGCCTCGGCCGGCATCGTGCCGAAGCTGCCCTCCTGCACGACCTCGACCGAGCCGTCGGTGGAGAACACGTCGGCCAGCGCCTGGGCCAGTCCCGTGGCGACCTCGTCGAACTCCACCGACTCCTCCAGGGAGTGGCTCAGCGTCTCGTGCACGAGCGCGATCGAGCCCACCCGGCGCGTCGCCTCCTCCAGCGCCGCCCGGGCCTCGGGCACCGTCATCCGCCGGGCCTGGATGCGCAGCAGCGCGGCGACGGTCTGCAGGTTGTTCTTCACGCGGTGGTGGATCTCGCGGATCGTGGCGTCCTTGGTGATCAGGTCGCGGTCGCGGCTGCGCAGGTCGGTCACGTCGCGCACGAGCACGAGCGCGCCCTGGTGCTCGGGCGGCCCACCCGTCACGGGCGCCAGCAGCGGGATCGAGCGCACCACGAGCACGGTCGTCCCGTCGCCCAGCTCGGTCTCCCGGGCACGCCGCCCGCCCAGCACCGCCGAGATCGTCTCCTCGTCGGGCCGCCGCTCGGCCGGGATGAGGGCGCGGGTGGTCTCGGCGAGGTCGAGCCCGGCGAGGTCGGTGGTGAGCCCGAGCCTGCGGAACACCGACAGGGCGTTGGGGCTGGCGTAGGACACCCGGCCGGCCGCGGTCAGCCTCACGAACCCGTCCCCGACGCGGGCCCCCTCTCCCGAGGTGCTGCCGCCGCCCGGGAACGGGAAGAGCCCGGCGCCGATCATCGCGGTCAGCTCGGCGGCGGTGGAGAGGTAGGCCAGCTCCAGCCGTGAGGGCGTGCGGACCCCCAGCAGGTTGGTGGTGCGCGTGACCACCCCGAGGAGTCGGTCGCCGTGCCGGACCGGGATGGCCTCGACGCGGACGGGGACCGCGTCGCGCAGGTCGGGCCTGCCCTCGCGGACGACCCGACCGGTGCGCATGGCCTCCTCGAGCATGGGCCGGCCGCCGGTGACCACGTGCGAGCCGACGACGTCGTCGACGTACGCCGTGGGGCCGGTGGTCGGTCGCATCTGGGCGCCCGCCCACCACCCGTCGCCGTCCTTGTCGGGCAGCCAGAGCACCAGGTCGGCGAAGGCCAGGTCGGCGACGACCTGCCAGTCACCGAGCAGCAACGAGAGCCAGGCCAGGTCGCTCTCGTCGAGGTCGGTGTGCGCCCGCACCGCCTCGCTCACCGTTGCCACGTGATCAGCGTAGGAGACGGCCGGCCGCCGGGTAGGTTGCGCTCATGTCAGAGGCGAGCGTGACCAGCGACACCACCGGACAGACCCAGGACGCCGTCGAGGCGCACAGCGGCGCGCATGCCGTGGCGGCCGCCCAGGCGCACGGGGTGGACGTCCAGTTCACGCTCTCGGGCGCCCACGTCTTCCCGATGTACGACGGCGCGGTCAAGGCCGATCCCCCGATGCGGCTGCTCGACGTGCGCCACGAGCAGACCGCGGTCTTCGCCGCCGAGGCGGTCGGCAAGCTCACCCGGGTGCCGGGCCTGGCCGTCCTCACCGCGGGTCCGGGCATCACCAACGGCGTCAGCCCGATCACCCAGGCCCGCTTCAGCGGAGCGCCGCTGGTGGTCATCGGCGGCCGTGCCCCCGACAACCGTTGGGGCACCGGCAGCCTCCAGGAGCTCGACCACGTGCCGCTGGTGGCGTCGGTGACCAAGCACGCCGCCACCGTCCACGACGCCGCCGAGGTGGCCACCGAGGTCGACCGCGCCTTCACCCTCGCCCGCTCCAGCCACCGTGGCCCGGTCTTCCTCGACGTGCCGATGGACACCTTCTTCGGCTCGTCCTCGGTCGTGCGCCCGGACGCGCAGCCCACGCGCGGCGCGGACCCCGACCCCGACGCGCTGACCGAGGTCGCCGAGCTGCTGGCCCGGGCCGAGCGCCCGGTCCTGGTGGTCGGCAGCGACGTGTGGGCCGACGGCGCGGAGGAGGCTGCCCTGCGCCTGGTCGAGGGCGCCGGGCTGCCGGCCGTCACCAACGGGATGGGGCGCGGGATCGTCCCGGGCGGCCACCCGCTGCTGGTCACCAAGGCCCGGTCCCAGGCGCTCGGCACCAGCGACCTCGTGGTGGTGGTCGGCACCCCCCTGGACTTCCGCCTGTCCTACGGCTCGTTCGGGGGCAAGGACGGTGCGCCGGCCGCCAAGGTCGTGCACCTCGCCGACGCCGCCGACCAGGTGAGCCGGCACGCCGACCTCGCCGCGTCGGCGCACGGCGACCTCACCGCGGTCCTCGACGGCATCCACGAAGCGCTGACCCAGCAGCTCCGCACGCCCGACTGGTCCTCCTGGGTCACCTCGCTGCAGGACACCGTCGCGCAGGCCAACGAGCGCGACCGGGCGCTGCTCTCGGCCGAGGCCGACCCGGTGCACCCGGCACGGATCTACGGCGAGCTGCTCCCCCGCCTCGCCGACGACGCGGTCGTGATCGGGGACGGCGGCGACTTCGTCTCGTTCGCGGGCAAGTTCGTCGAGCCCAAGCGCCCCGGCGGCTGGCTCGACCCGGGCCCGTTCGGCTGCCTCGGCGCGGGCCTCGGCGCGGCGATCGGCGCCCGCGTCTCGCGGCCGTCCTCCCAGGTCTGCCTGCTGCTCGGCGACGGCGCCGCCGGCATGTCGCTGATGGACGTCGACACGCTCGTGCGCCACGACCTCCCGGTCGTGATGGTGATGGGCAACAACGCCGCCTGGGCGCTGGAGAAGGGCCCGATGCAGATGCTCTACGGCTACGACGTGATCGCCGACCTCGCGCCCCGCACCCGCTACGACCAGGTGGTCACCGCCCTCGGCGGTGCGGGCGAGATGGTGACCGACCCCGAGCAGATCGGGCCGGCCCTCGACCGTGCCTTCGACGCGGGCGTCCCCTACCTGGTCAACGTGATCACCGACGTGGACGCGACCTACCCGCGCAACACGTTCGGGATCTAGCCCGGCTCAGCCCAGGCGCGCGAGGAACCGCTCGGGGTCGACCGCGACGCGGGTGACCTCGCCCTGCCCGACCAGCCGGCCCCGGGCGTCGGTGGCCTCGACCGCGAACCGCAGCAGACGTCCGTCGCGGTGGCTCACGCTCGCGCTCACCCGCACCTGCTCACCCACCCCGCTCGCCGCGAGGTGCTCGAGGGCGACCCGCGTGCCGACGGTGGTGGTGCCGTCCAGCGTGCCCTCGACCGCCGCGCAGGTGGCCGCCTCGAGCCAGGCGAGCAGCCGCGGGGTGGCGAGCACGGGCAGGTCGCCCGACCCCAGCGCCGCCGCGGTGTCGTCGTCGGTCACGGTGAAGGTCAAGGTGGCGGCCGGCTCGTTGCTCATGGTCCCGATCATGCCGGTTCGCGCCAGGCCGATCGGTTTGCGACAATGGCGGGCGAACCTGCAGACCTCACGAGGAGTCACCATGGGCAAGACCGGACGCAAGCGCCGCGCGCGCAAGAAGAAGGGCGCGAACCACGGCAAGCGCCCCAACGCCTGAGCTCCCGCTCAGCGCCGTCACAGGCACAGACACCACGAGGCCCCGGCTGAGCCGGGGCCTCGTCGTACGTCGGGATGGGTCAGGTGCGGCGTCAGGTGCGGTGCGTCTCGGTGACCGTCACCGACTGGGTGAGGGTGACCTGGCCGGTCTCGTCGGAGACGTGGACCTGGCGGATCGAGACCCGCACCCGCTCACGCAGCTCCTCGGGGGCGGTCTCGCAGCAGGACCGGGCGACCAGCGCCTTGACCGAGCGCTCCACGTCGTAGTCGGCCAGGCAGGGGCCGCAGTCGTCGAGGTGCTGCTGGATGGTGGCGCAGTCGGCGTCGTCGAGCTCGTTGTCGACGAAGAAGACCAGGCGAGCCAGGATCTCGGCGCAGCCGCCGCCACCGGCGCCACAGGGACCATCGAGGGGCCCGTCGAGCGGGTCGTTCGTCGCGCTCATGAGGCCGCTCCCGTCTCCACTCGCATGCCGCGCTCGCGAGCGTAGTCGGAGAGCTTCTCGCGGAGCTGGCGACGCCCCCGGTGCAGCCGCGACATCACGGTGCCGATGGGCGTGTCCATGATCTCGGCGATCTCCTTGTAGGGGAACCCCTCCACGTCGGCGAGATAGACCGCGAGGCGGAAGTCCTCGGGCAGCTGGGAGAGCGCGTCCTTGACGTCGGAGTCGGGCAGGTGCTCCAGCGCCTCCATCTCGGCGGACTTGAGGCCGCCGGAGGTGTGGGACTCGGCGCGGTGCAGCTGCCAGTCCTCGACCTGCTCGTCCATCGACGTCTGCGGCTCCCGCTGCTTCTTGCGGTAGCTGTTGATGAACGTGTTGGTGAGGATGCGGTAGAGCCAGGCCTTGAGGTTGGTGCCGGGCTTGAACTGGTGGAACGAGGCGTAGGCCTTGGCGAACGTCTCCTGGACCAGGTCCTCGGCGTCGGTCGGGTTGCGCGTCATGCGCATCGCCGCGGCGTAGAGCTGGTCGAGGAACGGCAGCGCGTCGCGCTCGAAGCGCGCGGTGCGCTCCTCGGGGGTCTCGGTGGCCGGATCGGGCAGATCCGGCGTCTCAGGCGTGTCAGGCATCGCCTCCCAGCCTACCGGGAGCGTGCGCAGCGGCAGACCGTCAGCGACCCGCCCACGCGGGAGGGGTGGCAGCAGGGTGGTCGAGGTCACGGAGGCAGAACACCTCAGCGGCTGCCGGGATTCCCGACCACCTCGCGCACGACGAACTCCAGCGTCGCCTCGGTCACCACCAGGAGCGCCTCCTCCTGGGTCACCTCGGCCCGCGCCGGGACCTTGAGGCCGTGGTCGGCCTCGGGGACGATCGTCAGCTGCACCTGCTCGGGGAACTCCTCGGGCAGCCCCATCGCGTCGCGCTCCCCCTGGACCACCAGCCGGGGCACGTGGACGCCGAGGAGCTCCTCGACCCGCGACCTCGCCGGGCGGCCGGGCGGGTGGAGCGGGAAGGACAGCCCGAGGTAGCCCGACGCCCCGAGGTGGTGGGCCGTGCGGGCGGCGGACCGGGCACCGGCGCTGCGGCCGCCGAGCACCAGCGGCGTGCGGATCCGGAGCTGGTCGACCGCCGCGACGAACGCCTCATCGAGCAGGCGCGGGGCCGGGGCGATGCGCTTGCCGGCCACGCGCCACGGCTGCTCGACCCGGACCACCGTGATGCCCTCGCGGGGCAGCGCCCGGGCCAGTGCCTCGAGGTCGCGCGCGTCCACGCCTCCCCCGGCCCCGTGGCCCAGGACGAGCGTGGCGACCGGGTGGCGCGAGCGGTCGGTGTGCAGCCGGGCGGTGCCCTGGGGGGTGGCGACCTCGCGGACGGTGGTCACGGTGCCGCCGGGACGTCGGGGACGCCGTCGGGCACGTCGTCGAGCGGCAGCGGCTCCACGAGCTCGGGCCCGTTGTTGCGGACGGCGTTGACCGCCGTGGAGACCGGGTAGGCCTCCAGCCGCCCGGGTGCCGCCGGCACCAGGAGCCCGGTGAGGTCGTCGGTCGCGGTGCGCTCGGGGTCGAGCCAGTCGGCCCAGCGGTCGCGCTCGACCAGCATCGGCATGCGGTCGTGGATCACCCCGACCTCGTCCTCGGCCTCGGTGGTGAGGACCGTGCAGGTCCACAGGAAGCGGGTCGGGTCGTCATCGGCCTTGTCCTTGTCGCGCCAGATCTCGTAGAGCCCCGCCATCGCCAGCGACGAGCCGTCCTTGGGCCGGATGAAGAACGGCTGCTTGAGCGGCTTGCCCGACCGGCCGACCTGGGAGGTGGGGTACCACTCGTAGTAGCCGTCGGCCGGCAGCAGGCAGCGCCGCTTGGCGAAGGCCTGGCGGTAGGCCGGCTTCTCCGCGACGGTCTCCGTGCGGGCGTTGATCATGCGGCTGCCGATCTTGGGGTCCTTGGCCCAGAACGGCACCAGCCCCCAGGTCAGCACGCGCAGGTCGCGCGGTCCGTCGGGACGGGTCAGCACGGCGTACACCGACTTGGTGGGAGCGACGTTGTAGTCGGGGGCGAGCGGCTCGGGCACGGACTCGGCGGCCCGCGCCCGGTCGATCTCGAACTCCTCGGCGAGGTCCTCGGGCTTGCGGCTCGAGGCGTAGCGACCACACATGACGCCCACCCTAGGTGGACGAGGCGACCCCGGCGATCATCGTCTCCACGGCCCAGCTGATGTCGGCCACGGTCTTGTCGTCGGGGTGCGAGGGGCTGCTGATGTGGCTGAGCACCAGGCGCACCACCGACTCCAGGGCGACCATCAGCCGGTCGTCGTCGAGCGGGAAGTCCGGGTAGCCGGACCGCACCAGCTCGAAGAGGAACTCGGTGGCCCGGTCGACCAGGTCGCGCGACTGCAGGATGATCGGCAGCAGCTCGCTGTCGCCGGAGTGGGTCGCGTCGAGCACCGTGCGCAGCAGGTCGTTCGTGCGGGCGGTGGTCAGCGCCCCGTCGACCGCGGCGGTGATCGCGTCGCCGAACTCGGTCTCGGCGGTGAAGCGCTGCGCCACCACGTCGAGGAAGACGCCGAGCTCGCGCAGGACCAGCTGCTCGGCCAGCGCGTGCTTGGTGCCGAACTCGTTGTAGACCGTCTGCCGGCTCACCCCGGCGCGGTCGGCGACCCTGGCCATCGTGAGCTTGCGCCAGCCGTCGAGGGCGAACGCCGCCTCCGCCGCGTCGAGCAGGCGGTCGCGGAGCATCGTGCGCACGGCGGCGCGATAGGGCTGGTCGGTCACGTCGCCACTGTCGCAGGCACCGCCACATCGGGGTCGGCGAGCAGGGCGGGGTCGACGACCGCGCGCTGCCCGACCAGGGTGCGGGCGTGCCGGATGTCGCGGGCACGGCCCACCCCGACGGCCCCACGCAGCACCCCGTCGCGGAGGAAGAACGCGACCCACGCCGCTCCCTCGTCGCCGCTGGGCGTGCCGCGGAGCACGAGGTCGTCGGCCGGGTCCGGCCAGCCGGTGACCTGGAGGTTGAGGGAGTACTGGTCGCTCCAGGCCCAGGGCACCTCGTCGAAGTCCGCCGGCAGCGGGTCGCCGGCCAGGTCGGCGGCCAGCGCCCGCCCGACGGCGGTGCCGTGGTTCTGGGCGGCCTGCCAGTGCTCGGCCCGCTGCACGCCCTCGACGTACGACGAGGGGCGGAGCGTGAGGTCGCCGGCGGCCCAGACCCCGGGGACCGAGGTGCGCCCGGCGTGGTCGACCACGACCCCGGCGCGGTCCGGGCCCACGTCGAGGCCGGCCGAGTCGGCCAGCGTGAGGTCGGGGGCGAGCCCCACGGCGACGACGACCAGCGCGGCGGACCAGGCGCGCCCGTCGACGGACCCGAGGAGCACCTCGCGGCCGGTGTCGAGCACCTTGGCGACGTCGACACCGGTCTCGAGCGTGACCCCGCGCGAGCGGTGGAGGTCGGCGTAGACCTCGCCCAGCGCCGGCGGGAGGAGCCGGGGAAGCGGCAGCGCCGCGGACTCGAGCAGGACGACCTCGAGACCGCGTTCGTGCAGGCCGGCGGCGATCTCGGCACCCACGAGGCCGGCGCCGACCACGACGACGCGGTCGGCGGACGGGTCGTCCAGCGCCCTGGTCAGCCGCTCGGCGTCCGCCGCGGTGCGCAGGGTGTGGACGAGCGGCGAGGGGTCCAGGCCGGGGAGCAGCCGGGCGGTGCCGCCAGTGGCCAGCACGAGCCGCGACCAGCCCAGGCGCTCACCGGTGTCGAGCACCACCTCACGGGACCCGGGCACGACCGCGGTCACCCGGACGCCGCGCCGCAGGTCGACCCCCTGCTCGGCGTACCACTCCTCGGGCTTGACCAGCACCTGGTCGAGGGTCTGGGTGCCGCGGACCAGTCCCTTGGAGACCGTCGGCCGACGGTAGGGCAGGACCGGCTCGTCACCGACCAGGCCCAGCGGACCGGCGTAGCCCTCGGCGCGGAGCGAGGCGACCGCGGACACCCCGGCGATCCCGGCGCCGACGACGACGACGCTCACGGGACCGGCTCGAAGTCCTGCTGCTCGCGCACCCCGCAGTCGGGGCACGGCCAGTCCTCGTCGACCTGGTCGAACGGCGTGCCGGGCGGCCACCCCTCGCGGGGGGCGCCGGCCTGCTCGTCGTAGACATAGCCGCAGCTGGGGCAGCGGAAGCGGGCCATCAGGCGGCGCGCTCCGAGGAGGCCCGCGTGCCGTAGCGGGCGAGGTACTTCTCGGCCTTGCGCGGCTGCAGGTTGACGCGGGTGAGATCGCCGTCGTAGTGCGCGACGACGCGGGGGTCCATCACCTTGCGCCACACCGCGGGGACCCACGTCAGGACGATCATCCCGGCGTAGCCGGTCGGCAGGACGGGCGCCTCGGGGAAGTCACGCAGCGCCTGGTAGCGCCGGGTCGGGTTGGCGTGGTGGTCGCTGTGGCGCTGCAGGTGGTAGAGCAGCACGTTGGTGCCGATGTTGTTGCTGTTCCAGCTGTGGCTGGGGTTGACCCGCTCGTAGCGGCCCTTCTCGTTCTTCTGCCGCTTCATGCCGTAGTGCTCGAGGAAGTTGACCGACTCCAGCAGCCAGATGCCGACGAGGGCCTGCACGACCAGGAAGGGCAGGAGCTCCGCGCCGAACAGCGCCACCATCGAGCCCCACAGCACCGCGGTCATCGCCCAGGCGTTGAGCACGTCGTTGCGCAGGGTCCAGGGCGACCGGCCCAGCCGGGCGAAGCGCTTGGTCTCCAGGCCCCACGCGCTGCGCAGGCTGCCGGCCATGGTGCGCGGGAGGAAGCCCCAGATGGTCTCGCCCATCCGCGAGCTGGCGGGGTCCTCGGGGGTCGCGACGCGGACGTGGTGGCCGCGGTTGTGCTCGATGTAGAAGTGGCCGTACGCCGTCTGGGCGAGGCAGATGCGGGCGAACCAGCGCTCGTGGGACTCCTTCTTGTGGCCCAGCTCGTGCGCGGTGTTGATCGCGATGCCGGCGACCATGCCGACGCTGAGGGCCATGCCGAGCTTGTCGACCCAGTCGTACTGCGGCTGGCCGAGCATCCAGCAGGTCCAGACGAACACGGCGTACTGCAGCGGGATGAAGGCGTAGGTCACCCAGCGGTAGTAGCGGTCGTTCTCGAGCTGCTCGATCACCTCGTCCGGGGGGTTGTTGGGGTCGATGCCGACCAGCAGGTCGATCAGCGGGATGACGCCGAAGACGAACAACGGCCCGAAGAACCAGAAGGCGTCGAGCCCGGTCAGCCGCACCAGGCCCCAGGCCATCACCGGGACCATCGGGATGATCGCGCCGAGCAGCCAGGCGTAGCGCTTGGTGTCGCGCCACTCCTGCGTCGGGGCGCCGGCCTCCCGGGCCGCTCCGAGGGGTGCTCCTGCAGACATCGCCATCGACGTCTCCTTCGTCCGGGGGACCGGTGGACCGGCCCGAAGTTTACAGAACCCTAGGGTTTGTCAATCTGCTTGGCAAGACCCCTCTCGTTGTCCAATCTCGTGTCCCCGGTCACGCCGCGCTCGGGGAAACCCTGATTTTTTTCCGCAGATCCGCGTCACGACCCGGCCGGTGCGCCGTCCCCTCCATGCCGGCACCCCTCCGGTCGCGTCCTGGGAGCGCGACGGGCGAGGCGCCGGGAGCTGAGAACGAGAGGGAGCGCGGTGCCCGCACCCGGCTGTGACCGGGACCGGGGGACGCGACGGGAAGGAGGAGACATGGCCCACCTGCCGGTCTTCGACCCGTCGTCCTCACCGCTCAGCGGGCCGACGAGGGGTCGGCGGGCGCGCTTCCTCCGTTCCCGGCAGTCCCCGGCCGGCCGGGAGCTCACCGCGCAGGAACGTGCCGGTGTCCCGCGAGGGTTCGAGGCCGTGGCCGAGTGCCTGGTCGCCGGGGACGACGCCGCCCCGGCCGCGGCCGAGGCCGGGCGCACGCTGGCCGCCGACGGCGCCTCCCTGGGAGAAACGCTGTCGGGCCTGCGCACCTGCACCACGCTGCTCGGGCTGGGAGACCCGACGTACGACGTCACCGAGGCGATCGCCACCGCGTGGAGCGAGGCCACGCTGGCCTTCCTCGGCGACGTCTCGTGCGAGGACCCGCTGACCGGGCTGGCCAGCGCCGCCCACCTGCGGGCCCGGCTGGAGGAGATCTACCGGGCCGCCGACCTGGTGGGCGCCTCCATCCGGACCAGCCACGCCCTGCTGGTCGCCGACGCCGGCGACCTCTCGCTCTCACCGATCGACCACGTGGGGATCGACCCGTTCGCGCATGCACTGACCTTGGCCGGGGTGGCCGAGGCGGTGCGCAGCGTCTTTCCTGGGGAGGAGACGCTGGCACGCGTGGGTCACGGCAAGGTCGTCGCCCTGGTGCGCCGCCCGGCGCACCTGGGCGCGACCGTCGTCGAGCTCCGCACGCTGCTGCACGACCTGGGGTTCCCGCGCACGCGGATCTGGGTGGAGGCCCTGCCCGACGACGCCGAGATGGCCGCGCAGGCGCTGGCCGGTCTCGCCCTCCTGGGGAGGTGACCTGGTGACCTGGCCCGAAATGACCAGGTCATCTGCTCGAACGGGTCAACTGAGGGGATTTTCCAGACCTGCCCCACACCGACCGTCCCGGTATATCGTGACGGTGTCCGAACCTGTCCGAATAGGGCGAGTTTGACCCTCGACCGGAGTCCTGAGTGGCCTGACCTGTCATGACCGAGCTGTTGTCGCCCCATGAGGCACCCGGCGACGCCGAGCTGATCACCGCCGTCCGCGGCGGGGACACCGAGGCGTACGGGGTCCTCTACGCGCGCCACGTCGACGCTGCCCGCCGCCTGGCCCGGCAGCTGCTGCGCGGCGCCGATGCCGACGACCTGGTCTCGGAGGCCTTCACCAAGGTGATGGCCCTGCTGCAGGCCGGACACGGGCCGGACATCGCCTTCCGCGCCTACCTGCTCACCGCGATCCGACGCCTGCACGTCGACCGCATCCGTGGTCAGTCGCGCCTGACCACCTCCGACGACATGACGGACTTCGACCCCGGCGTGCCGTTCCGGGACACCGCCGTGGAGCAGTTCGAGAGCGGGGCCGCCGCCAAGGCGTTCGCCTCGCTGCCCGAGCGGTGGCAGGTCGTGCTGTGGCACCTGGAGGTCGAGGGCCAGAAGCCGGCCGACATCGCTCCCCTGCTGGGCATGAGCCCCAACTCGGTCTCGGCGCTGGCCTACCGCGCCCGTGAGGGCCTGCGCCAGGCCTTCCTCACCGCCCACCTCAGCGCCTCTGCCGAGGCCGACTGCCAGTGGGTGGCCGAGAATCTCGGCGGCTACGTCCGCAGCGGCCTGTCGCGCCGCGACGCCGGCAAGGTCGACCGGCACCTCCAGGAGTGCCGCTCCTGCACCGCGATGTACCTCGAGCTGGCCGAGGTGAACTCCAACCTGGCCGGGATCATCGCGCCGCTGCTGCTCGGGACGCTCGGCGCGGGCTACCTCGCCAGCGGCGCCGGGGCCACCGGCAGCGGCATCGTCCTGCTGCTCGACCGCGCCAAGGACGCCGTCCTGGGCAACGGCGTCGCCAGCGCCGCGACCGCCGCCGCTGCCGCCGGGGTCGCCGCCGCAGCGGTCGCCACGGCGCTCATCGTGGGCGGCGGTCCGGAGAAGCAGGTCGCGGCCGACCCCACCCCCACCCCGACCAGCACACCGACCTCCACCGCTCCGTCCGCGCCGACCGTCCCCGGCCGCAGGCCGTCCTCGCAGCGCTCGGCGCTGCCCCTGGTGCCCCCGGCCTCCGTGGTGGCCGACATCTCGCTCAGCCCCTCGACGTCCTCGTCGACCACGGCTCCGGTCGAGATGGCCGGGGCCGACATCCGCGTGGTGCGGGCCGAGATCTCCGGCGACTCCCTGGTCGTCGGCGTGACCGGGATGCCCGCCGACGCCCGGAGCGCCACCCTGGCCCTGGGCTCGTCCAGCGGGCTCACCTCGTTCGCGGTCCAGGACGGGGTCTGCACCGTGACCAGCGGCTCGACGAGCACCGCCGACTGCGCCGCGATGTCCGCCGCGGCCCGGTCCGTGGGCAGCGGCTCGGCCCGGTCCGCAGGCCAGGTCGTGGCCCGCGACGCGGCCACCGGCGACGAGACCTGGACGCTCCCGCTGAGCTATCCCGACGACCTCACCGAGGACTCCCTCACCCTCACCGTGAGCGTGCCGGGCTACAGCGTCACCGACCCCTCCCTGGCCACCGCCGGGCTCACCTTCCGGCCCGCCCGGTCGACCCCGACCGACGAGCCGTCGCAGACCGCCACCGAGTCGCCGACCGACGAACCGTCCGAGACCGCCACCGAGTCCCCCACCGACGAGCCCTCCGAGACCGCCACCGAGTCCCCCACCGACGAGCCCTCCGAGACCGCCACCGAGTCCCCCACCGACGAACCGTCCGAGACCGCCACCGAGTCCCCCACCGACGAACCGTCCGAGACGCCGTCCGAGACGCCCTCCGAGACGCCCTCCGAGACGCCGTCCGAGACGCCGTCCGAGACCCCGACCGAGACCCCGCCTGCCGACGGTCGCGACATCTCGCTGTCGATCGACAAGAGTCGCGACCGGCGCAGCTTCGTCGTGCGCGTCGACGACGTCCCCGTGGCCGGCAGACGGGCGCCCCTGGTCCTCGACTTCGAGAAGAGCCGCGACATCGACCTGAGCACCTCCACCCGCGAGTGCGCCTGGTCCGACGACAGCACCACCCGCCTGGTCTGCGACACCGACGGCAACCACGCCGAGGTGGTGATCTCCGCCGACCCGACCCTGCTGGACGAGGACCTCGACGGTGATGACGACGAGGTGACGATCACCGTCACGGCCTCGCTGCTCGGCGAGACCGACCCCGACACCTCCGACAACTCCGCGACCGTGCGCATCGACGGCGACGGCATCCTCGACATCGACGGCGTGCTCCAGCGGGTGCGCGGGGTGCTCGCGCGCGGCGTCCGCGCGGCGACGACCTCGACCACCCGACCGGCCCCGAAGAACCTGTCGCCGGCGACCCCGAGCACCCGACCCAGCACACCCGTGTCCGCACCGACGGTCGGCAGCCCGACCACGCGTCCCACCACGCGTCCCACCACGGCGCCGACCCGGCCCGCCCCGTCGGTCACGGCGCCCACGCGCACGCCGTCGGCACCGGTGACCAGCGCCCCGGTCAAGGTGCCCGCACCGACCCTGCCCTCCGTCGGGGCGAGCCTGCCGGCGCTGCCCCACCCGACGGCGGTGCTCGGCGCGGTGACCTCGCCGCTGCGCTCCCCGCTCGTCGCGCCACGCCCGACCACGAGCACCAGCACGAGCACGGAGAAGAGCGCGGCCAAGGACCAGGGCAAGGCCAAGGCCAAGGCCAAGGACAAGGGCAAGCCGGGGCACGCCTTTGCCAAGGGGCACGACAAGGCGGACCACAAGTCCGGCAACACGTCCGCCAACAAGTCCGGCAAGGGGCCCGGCCGTGGCGGCGGCAAGGCCACCCACGCCTCCCACCGCCACCGTCACCGCTGAGCGCCCACCGCCGGCCGGTCGGCGCGGTCGCGGCCGCGTAGACTCCCGCGCGATGAGCGAGCTGTGGAGCGCCCCCACGTCCCGGGGCCCGGTGCGTGGCCGCGTCACGATCCCCGGCTCCAAGTCCCTGACCAACCGGGCGCTCGTCCTGGCCGCGATCGCCGACGGTCCCAGCGTCGTACGCCGGGCGCTGCGCTCGCGCGACACCGAGCTGATGGCGCGGGCGCTGAGCTCGCTCGGGGCCACGGTCGACACGACGGGCGACGACTGGCGCGTGACCCCGCTCGTGCGGGGTGAGCGGCGCGACGCCGAGGTGGACTGCGGCCTCGCCGGCACCGTGATGCGGTTCGTCCCCCCGGTGGCCGCCCTGGTCAACGGGTCCGCCGCCTTCGACGGCGACCCGCACGCCCGCACGCGCCCGATGGCTGCGGTGCTCGACGCGCTCCGCGCGCTGGGGGCGGACGTCGACGACGGCGGCAGCGGCACGCTGCCCTTCACCGTGCGGGGCGCCGGGCGGGTCCGCGGCGGCGAGGTGGTCCTCGACGCCTCGGCCTCGAGCCAGTTCGTCTCCGCGCTGCTGCTCGCCGGGGCGGCGTACGACGAGGGCGTGGTCGTGCGCCACGTCGGCCCGCCCGTGCCCTCCCAGCCGCACCTCGACATGACCGTCGACGTGCTGCGCGAGCGGGGTGTCGAGGTCGACGACTCCGAGCCCGACGTGTGGCGGGTCGCGCCCGGCCCGGTGCGCGCGGTCGACGTGACGGTCGAGCCCGACCTGTCCAACGCCGCTCCGTTCGTGGCGGCGGCGGCGGCGACCCGGGGCGAGGTGCTCGTCGTGGGGTGGCCGGCCCGCACCACCCAGGCCGGTGACCGGCTGCGCGACATCCTGACCCGCATGGGGGCCGAGGTGCGCCTCGACGACGAGGGGCTGACGGTCCGCGGCGGCGACCTGCACGGGCTCGACCTCGACATGCGCGACATCGGCGAGCTGGCGCCGGTCGTCGCGGCCCTCGCCGCGCTCGCCGACTCCCCCAGCCGGCTGCGGGGGCTGGCCCACATCCGCGGCCACGAGACCGACCGGCTCGCCGCGCTGCACCGCGAGCTCACCCGGCTCGGCGGCCGGGTCACCGAGCACGCCGACGGGCTCGGCCTCGAGCCGGCGCCGCTGCACGGCGCCCGGTTCGCGACCTACGCCGACCACCGCATGGCCCACGCCGGCGCGCTCCTCGGGGTCGTCGTCCCCGGCGTCGAGGTCGAGGACGTGGCCACGACCGCCAAGACCTTCCCCGGCTTCGCCGAGGCGTGGTCGGCCCTGGTCACCGGCTCCGGGGCCGACGCGTGACGCGCCGGTCGGCCCGCGACTCCTACGACCACGTCACCCAGGAGGACTTCGACCGGCCCCGCCGTCGCACGCGTCCGCGCACCAAGGACCGCCCGACGTACGACGACGCGGTGGACGCGCTGGTGGTCACCGTCGACCGCGGCCGCTACACCGTGCGGCTGCGCGAGGAGCCCGACCGCGTGGTGACCGCGATGAAGTCGCGGCCGCTGGGCCGCAAGGGCGTCGTCGTGGGCGACCGTGTGCGGCTGGTCGGCGACACCACCGGCGACGAGGGCAGCCTGGCGCGCATCGTGGAGGTCCAGGAGCGCACGACGGTGCTGCGCCGCACGGCCGACGACGACGACCCCGTGGAGCGCGTCATCGTGGCCAACGCCGAGCAGCTGGTCGTGGTCGTCGCGCTGGCCGAGCCCGAGCCGCGCACCGGCCTGGTGGACCGCGCGATCGCGGCGGCGTACGACGCGGGCATCGAGCCGCTGCTGTGCCTGACCAAGGCCGACCTGGCCGACCCCGCACCGCTGGTGGAGGTCTACCGCCCGCTCGACGTGGCGTACGTCGTCACGCAGCGAGGCGCGGACGTCGCCCCGGTCCTGGAGCGGCTGGTCGGGCGCACGAGCGTGCTCCTGGGGCACTCCGGCGTGGGCAAGTCGACCCTGGTCAACGCGCTCGTGCCGGGCGCCCACCGGGCCGTCGGCGTGGTGAACGACGTGACCGGGCGGGGGCGCCACACCTCCACGTCGGCGCTCATGCTGCGGCTGCCCGAGGCGAGCGGCGGCGGGTGGATCGTCGACACCCCCGGGATCCGGTCGTTCGGGCTGGCGCACCTGCAGCCCCAGTCGCTGCTGCGCTCGTTCCCCGACCTCGACGACCTGGCCGTCGACTGCCCCCGCGGGTGCACCCACGCGGCCTCCGAGCCCGAGTGCGCGCTCGACGAGGCCGTGGCGGCGGGCACCGTCGAGGAGGCGCGCGTGTCGTCCTACCGGCGGCTGCTGTCGAGCCGCGACGCCCCGCGCGGCTAGCCTCGCCCTCATGCCCACGAGCTACACCGACGACCTGCGGCTCGCCCACGTCCTGGCCGACGACGCCGACTCGCTCAGCCAGAGCCGCTACCAGGCGCTCGACCTGCGCGTGGACACCAAGCCCGACCTCACCCCGGTCACCGACGCCGACCGCGCGGTCGAGGAGGGCATCCGGCGCACGCTGTCCAGGGCCCGCCCCCGTGACGCGGTCCTCGGCGAGGAGCACGGCAGCAGCGGCGCGAGCCAGCGCCGGTGGGTGGTCGACCCGATCGACGGCACCAAGAACTTCGTGCGAGGCGTCCCCGTCTGGGCCACGCTGATCTCCCTGATGGTCGAGGACGAGGTCGTCGTCGGCGTGGTCTCCGCGCCCCAGCTCAACCGCCGCTGGTGGGCGATGCGCGACGGCGGCACGTTCACCGGCCGCTCGTTCTACAAGGCGACGCCGTGCCGGGTCTCCGACGTGGGCTCGCTGACCGACGCCTCGCTGTCCTACTCCTCGCTCGACGGCTGGGAGGAGTCCGGCCAGCTCGACGACTTCCTCGCCCTGGCGCGGCGGTGCTGGCGCACGCGGGCCTACGGCGACTTCTGGAGCTACATGATGGTGGCCGAGGGGTCGGTCGACATCGCCGCCGAGCCCGAGCTGGAGCTCTACGACATGGCCGCCCTCGACGTGATCGTGCGGGAGGCCGGGGGCCGGTTCAGCAGCCTCGACGGCCGCGACGGACCGACCGGCGGCAACGCCCTGGCGACCAACGGGATCCTCCACGACACCGTGCTGGGCTTCCTCGGCGCCGTGCGCGAGCCGGGTGACCGGCCCGCGCCCGAGACGCCGGCCGAGCCCGAGCACCAGGGCCGCGAGGGCACCCTGCACGACCTCAGCGCACGGCGGCGCCCGGAGCTCCCGCCCCTGTGAGTCCGGACCCCGTCCGCCTGGTGTGGCGCCGCGCGTCCGCGCAGCGAGAGGTCCTCGCGGTCGCGGCCGCCGTCCTGCTGGTCACGGTCGTCCTGGTCACCGCCTGTGGGGTGGCGCTGCGCGTCGCCTCCCAGTCGGGCATCCGCGCCGGCCTCGGCCGCGCCCCGGCCGTCGAGCGGGTGGTCGTCGTGTCCGGCAACCCCGAGGACGCCCCGGGGGTGGCCGCCGCCGACACCGCCGTACGACGGGCGCTCGCGACCGCGGTCTCCCCCGCCCCGGCGCGCGTGCAGCGGCGCACGGTCTCCTCGTCGTACGCCCTGCGCGGCGCGGCCGAGCGGGACCGCCTCGTCCTCGGGGTGTACGCCGGGGTCCGCGCGCACGCGCGGCTCACCGGCGGCGACTGGCCGGGCGACCCGGACGAGGTGGCCGTGCCCCGCGCCGCGGCCTCGGACCTGGGCCTGCGGGTCGGCGAGGCCCTGACCCTGGTCGGGCAGGACGACCGATCGCGGCGCCTCACCGTGTCGGGCGTGTGGACGCCGACCGACCCCGAGAGCGGGTTCTGGGCCGAGGACCCGCTCGGCCCGGTCGGGCGGGTCGACGACGGCGGCTTCCGCACCTTCGGGCCGCTGCTGCTGCCCGACGACACCCCCGACGGGGGGGTGGGGACGCTGGTCGACCCGCGGGTCTCGTGGGTCTCGGCGCCGGCGCTGGCCCGGCTCTCCACCGCCGAGCTGGACTCCGTCCGGGGCCGGGTGGACGCGCTCGAGGAGGACGGCGCCGACGACCTGGCCGACGCCCTGCCCGACCCGCGGGTGGTCACGAGCCTCGACGACGTGCTGCTCGCCCTGGGCCCCTCGCTCACCGCGGCCCGCACCTCGGTCGTGGTCCCCACGCTGCTGCTGCTCGCGCTGGCCGTCGCCTCGCTGGTGCTCGCCGCCCGGGTCGTCGCGGAGGCCCGGGCCCCCGACGTGGCCCTGCGGGAGTCGCGCGGGCACTCCCGCGCCCAGGTCCTCGGCGCCGCCGGGGCGGAGATGCTGGCGATCGGGGCCGCCGTGCTGGCGGTCGGCCCGTGGCTCGCCGCGCCGTTGGTCCGCGCGGTGGTCGGCGCGACCGGGACCTCGGGGGTGGCCATCTCGCTCGAGCCCCGCGACTGGCTGTGGGCGGCCGCGGCGGCGCTGGTCGGGGTCGTGCTGCTCACCCGCGCGGCCGGTCACGCCGGCGGCGGCGACCCACGCACGCGCTCCGGCTGGCGTCGGCTGGTCCCGCGTCCCCGCGAGGTGGTCGAGGTGCTGGTCCTGGTGCTCGCCCTGGTCGCCTGGCAGCAGGCCTCGTCCGACCCGACCGCGAGGGCGGCCGCCCCGACCCTCGTGGTGCTGGCGGTGCTCCTGCTGGCGGCCCGGCTCCTGCCGCTGCTCACCCGGGTGGCGGGCGGCTGGGTGGGCCGCACGCGCGGGCTGCTCCCCTCGGTCGTGGGGTGGGAGCTGACCCGGCGGGTGGAGCAGCAGCGCTCGTCGCTGGTCACCACCGGGCTGGCCGCCGCGGTCACGGTCCTCCTGGCCGGGCTGGTCACCTCGTGGGCGGCGTCGCAGGACGACCAGGCCGCGGTGACGACGGCCGCGCGCGTCCGGGTGACCGGGCTGAGCACGGCGCAGGCCGACGACCTGGCCCAGCAGGTCGGCGGCGTGGTCGTGCAGCGACGTTCGGCCGGCCTCCCCAGCGGCACCGGCACCGTGCTCGTGGTCCCCGACCGGGCCGGCGAGGTGCTCGAGGCCCCGGTGGCGGGGAGCTGGCCGGGCCTGCTCGCGCGGCTCCGCCCCGGCTCGGACGACGTGCCCGCGCTGGTGAGCCCCTCGGTCGCCGCCCAGGCCGGTGACGGCGACACCGTGTCGCTCCAGCTGGCCGACCGCAACGTCCCGGTCCGCGTGGTCGGGGTGCTGCCCGCCCTGCCCACCGCCGCCCCGGCCGAGCCGGCGCTACTGGTCGACAGCCGGGCCCTGGCCGCCGTCCTCGGCGGACCGCCCGCCCGGGGCCTGTCCAGCGACGACACCGAGGTGTGGACCGGCGCCGGCGTCTCCGCCGTCCGCGAGGCCGCGCACCGCATCGCGCCCGCGGCGACCGTCCTCGCCCGCGACGCGGTCGCCGACCGTCTCCGCTCCGGCCCGGTCGGCACCGGCCTGCTCGCCGGCTCGGTCCTCGCGCTCGTCGCGGCCGGCATGCTCGGCGTGCTCGCCTCGGTCAGCGACACCGCCACCACGCTGCGGGTGCGCCGGCGCGAGCTGGCCTCCCTGCGGGCGCAGGGGCTGTCCCGGCAGCGCCTGGTCCTCGCGGTCGCCCTCGAGCGCGGTGCGCTCCTGGTCGCCTCGACCCTCCTGGGGGCAGCGACCGGCTGGCTCGCCGTACGCCTGTTCCTCGGGCGGCTGGTCCTGGCCGACTCCGGCGTCCTCCCCTCGCCGCCCGCGCAGGCCGTGGCGCCCTGGCTGCTGCTGGCCGGCGGCCTCGCCCTCGCGCTCCTCGCGCTCGTCGCCCTGGCCGCCGTCGCCGCCGCCCGGGTCGCACGCCGCCCGCTGGGCACCGACCTCCGGGAGACGACGTGAGGCGCGCGCTCCCCCGCCTGCGCCTGGTCGCCGCCCAGGACCGCGCCGAGGCCGGCCCGCTCGCGGCGCTCACCCTGCTGGTGCTGCTCACCGCCTTCCTCCTCGCCGCGGTCCCCCGACAGGTCGCCGCGGCCGAGGACGACGCCCTGCGCGAGACGCTCGCCCGGGCCGCGCCCGCCGAGCTGGACCTGGGTGCCTCCACCACCAACACCGCCCCCTCGACCCAGCTCGAGGCCGTCGACGACGTGCTGCGCGGCAACCTCGGGCCCGTCCTGACGCCCCGGGTGACCACACCGGTGCGCACCGCCCAGGCCAACCCCTTCGACACCTTCACCGTGACCGGCGGGCACTTGCGGCCCCAGCCGTTCAGCTGGCTCCAGCCGGCGCACCAGCCCGGGCTGCTCGACGACGTCCGCTGGGTGCGAGGCCGGGCGCCCGACGGCAGCGGCCCGGCGACGGCCCGGACCAGCGGCGGCACGCTCCCGGCCGTCGAGGTGGCCGCCTCGGCCGACGTCGCCGACGTGCTCGACCTCGTCGTCGGACGCACCTACGTCGTCCACGCGCTCAGCCCGCAGCCGGGCGGCATCGGCGACTTCGCGGTCCGCCTCACCGGCACGTTCGAGGCGCCCGACCCGGACGACCCACGCTGGGACTACCTCCCGCAGGTCCTGCACAACGGCGAGCGCTACACGCCCGAGGGCGCGCTGCTCGCCGAGGTCGGTGCCGTCCTGGTCGACGACTCCCAGCTCGAGCGCCTGCGCCGCGCGGTGGGGACGCTGCGCTACGAGTGGCACTACCCGGTCGACCCGTCGACCATCGAGCCCGGCTCGGCGGCGCAGGTGCTGGCCGCCGTCCGCTCCTCGGTCGCGCGCGCCCCGAGCACGCGGATCCCGCTGGAGCAGGAGACCTACCGCGAGCCCACGGTCGCCATGGGCAGCGGGCTGGTGGACCTCCTCTCCGGCCACCTCGCGTCGGTGCGCACCGCCTCCTCGCTGGTGGCGGTCGTCGTGGCCGGCCTGTCCGTCGTGGCCCTGCTGGTGATGTCGCTGGCCGGCGTCGTGGTCGTCGTACGCCGGTCGCCGGTGCTCGCGCTGGCCCGCGCCCGCGGCGCCTCGGTCGCCCAGGCCGTCGCGGTCGTCGCGCTCGGCGTCGCGGCGACGGTGCTGCCCGCCGCCGCGCTCGGGGGTGGACTGGCGCACGCGCTGGTCGGTCGCGACGTCGGGGGCCGCGACCTGCTCCTGGCCGCCGGGGTCGGTGTCTGGGCGGTCGCCTCGTGCGCCGTCGCGACGTGGTGGCGCACGGCGGCCCACCGTCGTACGCCGGCCCTCCGGCCGGTCCTCGAGGCCGGGCTGGTCGTCCTCGCCGCGGCCGGCGTGGTGCTGCTGCGGTCCCGCAGCAGCGCGGAGGACGAGGGCGGCGCCGGGGTCGACCCGTTGCTCGCCGCCGCGCCCGTGCTCGTGGCGCTCGCCCTCGCGGCGGTCCTCCTGCGCCTGCTGCCCCTGCTCGTCGACCGGCTGGCCGCAGCCCGGAGCCGCAGCCGCGGCCTGGTGTCGTTCCTCGGCCTGGCCCGCGCGGCCCGGCAGCCGGCCGTCCTGGCCGCGCCGCTGGCCGCCCTGCTCGTCGCCCTGTGCTTCGCGGTGTTCGCCACCGGCGCGGTGCGGTCGGTCGACTCCGCCCAGGTGACCGGGACGTGGCGGGAGGTGGGCGCCGACTACCGCGTGCAGGCCACCTTCATCCCCCCGGAGATCCTGGCCGCCGTGGAGGACCTCGACGGCGTGCGGGCCGTGGCCACCGCGTTCGTCCGCACCGACGCCGAGCTCACCGACACCCGCGACCGCGGGGTGCCCGGGGTCTCGGCCGCGGTCGACACCCGCGCCTACGCCCGCGTCCTGGCCGGGGCCCCCGGCACGGTGGCCGACCTCGACACCCTGCGCGGCCTGGCCGAGGACCCGGGCGGCAAGGACGACCCGCTGCCCGTCCTGGCGACCGCCGCGGCGGCGGAGGTCCTCGACCCGCGCTCCCCCACGGCCGACCTCGGCGGCGGGCTCGGCGAGTCCGGGCTCGACGTGCGCGCGACCGTGGACCGCTTCCCGCTCGACGACGGCCGTCCCGCGGTCGTGGCCGACCTGGCGGCCGTGCAGGCGAGGGAGAGCGCACCCGTCCGCCCCAACACGATCCTCGTGGCGGGCGCCCCCGGGCTCGCCGAGCAGCTCGACGCGATCGTCAGCCGCAGCGGCCAGCCGCACCAGGTGACCGACCGGCGGGCGGCGCTCACCCGGGTGCAGGAGTCGCCGTTCGTCGGGTCGACCCGCGACCTGTTCGCGCTGGTCGTGCCGGCCGCGCTGCTCTACGCGGTCCTGGCGACCGTGCTGGCCCTCGTGCTCGCCGCTCCCACCCGGCGGCGTGACACCGCCGTGCTGCGCCGGCTCGGCGCGTCCCGGCGCGAGTCGCTGCGCCTCGCGCTCACCGAGCAGGCGCCCCCGGCGCTCGCGATGCTCCTCGGCGGCGCGCTGGCGGGGCTCGTGCTGGTCGAGCTGGCCCTCGGCGCGGTCGACCTGTCCCCGCTCACCGGCGGCGTCGGCCCGCCCGACGTGCAGCCACCGCTGACCGCGGCCGCCCTGCTGACCGGCGGCCTCCTGGTCCTGGTGGCGGTCACCACCGCCCTGGTCGGCGCCGCCGAACGACGAGGACCCGACGAGAGCAGGGAGAGCTGATGAGCACCGCAGCCACGCAGAGCCGGCACCACCCCGCGTCGTACGGCGCCGGCGCGCACATCGTGTGCGACAACCTGATCCGCATCTACCGCACCGACAAGGTCGAGGTGGTCGCGCTGCAGGGTCTCGACCTCCTGGTCGACCGCGGCGAGCTCGTCGCGGTCATCGGCGCGTCCGGCAGCGGGAAGTCCACGCTGCTCAACATCCTCTCGGGGCTCGACCAGCCGACCGCCGGGCTGTGCCGGGTCGGCGACCAGGACCTGCTGGAGATGAGCGGGCGGCAACGGCTGCGCTACCGCCGCCACGTCGTCGGGTTCGTGTGGCAGCAGACCGCGCGCAACCTGGTGCCCTACCTCTCGGTGTGCGACAACGTCCTCCTCCCGCTGCTCGCCTCGCGCACCGGCCGCGACGAGCGGCACGAACGGGTCGAGCAGCTGCTCGGGCTGCTCGGGGTCGCCGACGTCCGCGACCGCCGGCCCGGCGAGCTCTCCGGGGGTCAGCAGCAGCGCGTCTCGATCGCGGTCGCCCTGGCCAACCGGCCCGAGGTGCTGCTCGCCGACGAGCCGACCGGCGAGCTGGACTCCCGCACCGCCGAGGAGGTGTTCGGCGCCCTGCAACGGGTCAACACCGAGCTCGGCGTGACGGTCGTCGTGGTGACCCACGACGCGGGCGTCTCCGAGCACGTCGGCCGCACCGTCGGCATCCGGGACGGGCGGACCTCCAGCGAGGTGCTGCGCCACGACACGGGTCACGAGGGCTTGGTCGCCCAGGAGTACGCCGTCCTCGACCGGGTCGGCCGCCTCCAGCTGCCGCAGGAGTTCACCTCCGCGCTGCAGATGGACCGGCGGGTCCGGCTCGAGCTCGAGGAGGACCACATCGGGGTCTGGCCCGACCGGCCCGCCGGCCCCGAGGGAGGCGCGTCGTGAGCGACCTGATGGTGGAGGCGCGCGGCCTCGGCAAGACCTACGCCGCCGGGTCCGGCCGGGCGGTGGTCGCCCTCGACGACGTCTCGTTGGTCGTGCCCCGCGGTGCGCTGGTCGCGGTCACCGGCCGCTCGGGCTCGGGCAAGACCACGCTGCTGCACTGCGTGGGCGGCCTCGAGCACCCCGACGCCGGCTCGGTCCGCGTCGACGGCGTCGACGTGACCGGGCTCGACGAGGACGGGCTGCTGCGGCTGCGCCGCGACCGGGTCGGGTTCGTCTTCCAGAGCTTCGCCCTCGTGCCGGTGCTCACCGCCCGCGAGAACGTCGGGGTCCCGCTGCGCCTGCGCCGCACCGCCGTACGCGAGCGGGAGGAGCGGGTCGACCGACTGCTCGACCTGGTCGGCCTGGGTCGTCACGCCGAGCAGCGTCCCGACGAGCTGTCCGGCGGGCAGCAGCAGCGGGTCGCGGTGGCCCGCGCGCTGGCCGCCTCGCCGAGCCTGCTGCTCGCCGACGAGCCCACCGGTCAGCTCGACTCGGCCACCGGCGCCGCGGTGATGGACCTGCTGCGGTCGGTGGTCGCCACCGAGGGCGTCACGGTCGTCGTCGCGACCCACGACCGGTCGCTGATCGAGTCGGCCGACGCGGTGGTCGAGCTCAGCGACGGACGGGTCGTGGCGCCCGCCTGACCTGCGCCAGGATCCACGGCGCCACGAGGAGCGCCAGGAGGTCGAACCAGCCGTAGCCACCGGCGGCCCCCGTCGGCGGGTTGCCGATCGAGATCCCGAGCACCGGGTCGTGCGGCTGCCACACCCAGGTGCGCAGGTGCGTCCCGACGATCTCCAGCCAGGTCACGACGAACGCGGCGCCGACGTACACCTCGCGCGAGGGGCCCCACCGCCAGAACGCCACCAGGCAGGCGAACCAGAACGCCCCCAGCACGTCCGGTCGCGGGCCGACCAGCGCCCACAGCGCCCAGGCGCCGACTGCGGTCATCACCGCCAGCCCGACGGGTCGCAGGCGCGCCCGCACCCACGGCGCGTGCCCGAGGGCGAACGCGGAGAGGTAGACCAGCCCGTGCCCGGGAGGGACGTACGCCGGCACGTTGCCGAAGCGGTAGAGGTAGACCCCCAGCCCCGGCGAGAAGGTGTACTCGACCACCGTCGCGAACGCGACCACGACCAGCGCCTGCACCCGCACGAGCGGGGTGGCGAACCGCAGCGCGCCGAGCAGCACGAGCCAGGTCAGGGCGCCGAGCACCCGCTGGGTGGCGCGTGAGCCGTCGTGGTCGACCGCGAGCACCACGGTCAGCCAGCCCATCATCAGCACCGCCGCGAGCACGCCCCGGTGCTCGAGCGGGGAGGTGGGGTCCGAGGCCCGGGCTCCCTGGAGATGCTTCGCGGGAAGACGGGTCGTCGGAGCGCTCACGGACCGAATTGTGCCAGGCCGACCAGCGCCGAGCGGCCCTACCGGGCGCCCCCGTCCTGGTCTAGCCTTCGGATCACCCCCGAGCCCGACCCCGAGGAGACAGCACATGCGCATCCGAGAGATCGTCGCCGCCAAGCCCAGCCAGGGCGTGGTCACCGTCGCGCCCCAGGCCACGGTGCGGGAGCTCCTGGCCCTGCTCGCCGAGAACAACGTCGGCGCCCTCGTGGTGAGCAACGACGGCAGGAGCGTCGACGGCATCGTCTCCGAGCGTGACGTCGTGCGCCGCCTCCACGAGAACCCCGACGTGCTGTCCGCCGAGGTCTCCACGATCATGACCGCCAGCGTCCACACCTGCGACCCCGACTCCGACCTCGACGAGATGATGGGCGTGATGACCGAGCGCCGCATCCGCCACGTGCCCGTGGTGTCCGGCGGCTCCCTGGTCGGCATCGTGAGCATCGGCGACGTGGTCAAGCACAAGATCAGCAGCCTGCAGTTCGAGCGCGACCAGCTCGACAGCTACGTCCACCAGACCTGACCTCCGCGCCCACCCGTAGGGTGGCGCCCATGGACAAGCCCGAGATCGAGTTCCCCGACGGCCCGGCCCCCTCCGAGCTGGAGATCACCGACGTCACCGAGGGTGACGGCGCCGAGGCCACCGCCGGCTCCACCGTCGACGTGCACTACGTCGGCGTCGCCTTCTCCACCGGGGAGCAGTTCGACGCCTCCTACGACCGCGGCAGCCCGCTGCAGTTCCGCCTCGGCGTCGGCCAGGTCATCTCCGGCTGGGACACCGGCGTCCAGGGCATGAAGGTCGGCGGTCGCCGCAAGCTGGTCATCCCGCCGCACCTGGCGTACGGCGACCGCGGCGCCGGCGGCCTGATCAAGCCCGGCGAGACCCTGATCTTCGTGGTGGACCTGCTCCGCGTGAGCTGACCCCGCCCGCCCCCAATGGACTGGGAATTACTTTGCACAGTGGTGAAAGTCCCGGCTGAGCGGCACCGGAAATGTCGGTGGCCGCTGGTGTGATGGCTTCATGACCGCAGCAGCCGCCACCGACCTGGGCCCCGAGTGGGTGCAGGCGTCCCTGGCTGCCGACGAGACCTCCCGTGACGCGCGGTCCACGCTGCGGCGGGGCCTGCTGGACCGGGTCGCCCAGCGCCGGGCCGACATCCGCGCGGCTGAGGCCGACGAGCTCGTCGCGGTCACCGAGTGGGCCGACCTGCACCGCACCGATGCCGCTGATCACCTGCTGAGCGTCGCGGCGGGGATGCTCCCGGCTCCGCGACTCGCCGCCTGGGACACCTGCCCGGTCGACATGTCGGGGATCCCGGTCGACGAGTACGCCCTGGCCGAGCTCGCCACCACCCTCCAGGTCCCCGACACCACCGCCCGCGACCTGGTCGAGGACGCCCTCGAGCTGCGCGAGCGCCTGCCCCGCACCTGGGCCCGCGTCGTCGCGCTGGCCGTCCCGGTGTGGAAGGCCCGCCTCGTGGCACGCCGCGCCCGCACCCTGTCCCCGGAGGCCGCCGAGCACGTCGACCGGCACCTGGCCGCCCACCTGCACAAGCTGTCGACCACCCGGATCAAGGCCGCCGTCGACGCCGCGGTCCTGCGCTTCGACCCCGACCGCGCCGCCGCCGAGGCCGAGGCCGCCGGCGAGAGCCGTGGCGTGTGGTTCGAGCTCGAGCCCGGCTCCCTCGAGCAGAGCACCGGCACCGGTGGCACCGCGCGGTTCGGTGGCGTGGCCGACACCCCCGACGTGCTGGCCTTCAAGGACGCCCTCACCACCAAGGCCGCCGAGCTGGAGGTCCTGGGCGATGAGTCGTCGGAGCAGGTCCGCATGGCCAAGGCGGTCGGGATCATCGCCGACCCGCAGTACTCCCTCGACCTCAGCGCCGCCGCCCACGACGCCCTCGAGACCCACGGCGAGGGTGACCGCCGACCCCGGCGACGCCGCACACCACTCGGCCTCGACCGCCCGATCCACATCCACCTGCACACCTCCACCGAGACCGCCCGGGTCCAGACCTCCGGCCTGCCCTGGGCCGCCTCCCCGGTCGCCAAGGCCGCGGTCGAACGCTGGATCTCAGAGCTCGCCCCCGGCGTGAAGGTCAAGGTCACCCCGGTGATCAACCTCAACGACCACCACGCCGTCGACGAGCACGAGGCCCCCGCCCACATCAAGGACAGGGTCGACCTGCGCGACCACCTCTGCGTCTTCCCCTTCTGCAACCGACGGGTCCGCGCAGACCGCGACCACATCGACCCCTACCTCGACCCTGATGACGGCGGGCCACCCGGCCAGACCGGCGACCTCACCCTCGCCCGACTCTGCCGCTACCACCATCGCGTGAAAACGCACGGCGGCTGGCGCTACCGCCGACTCCCCGACGACCCCGGCGCCTACCACTGGACCTCCCCCCTCGACGACCACTACCTCGTCGACGGCACCGGCACCCGACCCCTCACCTGACCGCCCCAGCCCTGCACGTCCGACCCCACCTCGGGGCCGGAGGTACAGGCACGCCCGCGCCGCGGCATGAGCGGGCTGTCGTCCCGACTGCGGCGTGGTCGAGCTCTGCCTGAGGTAGAGGGATGCTCGGGCTCCAGGTCTCTGCCTACTCGTCGGCGTAGGCCGCACCGCTGTCGCCGCCCGGGTGCGGCCTTCGTGGCTCCCGCACGCCGGCAGAACCGTCGTCGGGCTCGTCCGGCCCCCACAGCGGCGAGCGGCGCTCGAGGCCCAGCTTGGTCAGGATGCTGGTGACGTAGTTCCTGACCGTCTTCTCGGCCAGGAACAGCTGCTCGCCGATCTGGCGGTTGGTCAGGCCCTCGGCGACCAGCTCCACGATGCGCCGTTCCTGCGGAGTCAGCGACCGCAGCTCTGCGGGCTCGGAGGCGCCGCCGTCGCGCAGCCGCTCGAGCACTCGCTGGGTCACGGCTGGGTCGAGCAGCGACTGGCCCTCAGCGACCTTGCGGACCAGGGCGAGCAGGTGGTCGCCTGCGATCTTCTGCTTGATGACGTAGCCTGCGGCGCCGGCCATGATCGCGGCGAAGAGCGCCTCGTCGTCGTCGGAGGAGGTCAGGATGATCGCCGGGATCGAGGGGTTCGCTGACCGGATCGAGCGGCACACGTCGACGCCGCTGCCGTCGCGCAGGCGAACCTCGAGCACGGCCACGTCGGGACGAAGGACCGGGATGCGCGCCTCGGCGTCCTTGGCCGACCCGGACTCACCGACGACCTCGAACCCCGCCTCGGAGTCGACAAGGTCCTTCAGCCCTCGACGCACGACCTCGTGGTCGTCCAGGAGGAACACGCGTACGACGCTCACGAGCTCTCCTTGTGACGCTGACTCGGGCACGCGACGATCATGCATTGAACGGCGGAGGCGAGGTGCACGCTCCGCGGCATGAGCGGGCGGATTTAGCAGTCGCCGGTGGCCACTCGCGGATGGCCGCCTCGACATCCTTGGGCACCCTGTCCGGGAGCAAGTACAACTCCCACGACCAACCGCACGCTGGACCTCCACCCAGCCCTCTTCCAGTGCTCCGGTGCAGCACGAGAACTTTGCGAGTTCGCCGATACGCGATGTCCCGGTCACCGCTGGCCACTACTCCCGCTCAACCCCGCGCTTGCGCTCAGCCGGTCCGGGCACCGACGCCAGACCCGAGTTCTCGAAAGTGCGGTCTCATGACGGCAAGCGCCACCATCGACTGAACGCCGCGACCCCTGACTCCCTGATCAGGTGTTGGCGACCTCCGCGAGGCAGAAGAGCCAGAAGTCGACGATCGACGCGAGTCGGTCATCGGCCGGCGGCCAGTCGCTGAACACTTGGCGCCCCAGGTTGCCGATCGTCCGAGCCGGCACCTGCTCCCAGGCCCCGGCCCTCAGCATTGGCTGGTTCTTGTGGAGGAACTTGGGGTGCGGGTCAGTCGCCACCTCCCACGTCGCCTCCGGGACGGCGATCGCGACGATGTCAACCACGTAAGAGATCAGTCCGTCGAGAAGCTGGAGAGAGCCCGCATCGAGTCGCTCGTGACCTCCCAGCCCCAACCTCGACCAGGAGGGCTGCTGCCCGGGCGGCCCGAGCCGGAGCCTCTCCTTCACCCACACCCACAGCGGCTCGAGGCTCCTGACCGAGTGGTCCAACTCGACCGCATCGCCCACGGCGAGCACGAGATGCCGCAGGGCAGCGGGCCGCTCCTCCAGGAATTCCTCGAGAGCAGCCGCCGCCTGCTGCTCAGTCAGGTCCGCGTACAGGGTCATGGGAGATGGATAACGTACGTGATCCCGTTCTTGTCGAGCGTGCAAGACGGCCGGAGCAGCACCGTCGACCCCGATCGGCCGCACTCCTGACCGCTCGGATCGCGGCATGGTCGGGCAGGAGGTTGGGTGCGACTCGGGCCTCGCTGCGGGGTCCGATCCGTACCCAGTCGCCCAGCGGATCGGGGATCAGTCGTTTCCCGTTCTCACGGATGATGGGCACGGCCCGCCGAGGTGTGGCGGATCCGTGCACTGTTCGGCGGATCCGGACACCGGTTGTCCGTGGTCGGATGTCGGCATCCGCCGAACTCGGACCCGATCCGCCGAACCTTTCTTCGCGAGCGACCATCGGCATGACAGCTCGCCTGGCGCGCGCCCACACGTGCCTGGCCGAGGCAGCAGCCGCCTCACCAGGGGACGTCGGGCTCCTCGCCGGGCTCCCCGACCCGGACCCGCTCTCCGCGCAGGGACACGACGGCTCCCGCTCGGAGCTGTGCCCCGCGGCGGGTGTCGACCTGTCCGTCGACCTCGACGAGACCGTCGGCGATGACCTCCTTGGCCTCGGCCCCGCTGTCGACCAGGCCGGCGAGCTTGAGGAACTGGCCGAGCCGGATCACGTCGTCCTGGATCGACACCACGCGCGGCTCGGGCTCGCGGCTGCGCCGCCGTCCTGCCAGCCTCATGAGAGCGCCACCGACACCGCGTGGATGAGCACGCCGACGAGCCCGCCGACGATCGTGCCGTTGATCCGGATGAACTGCAGGTCCTTGCCGACGTGCAGCTCGATCTTGCGCGAGGCCTCCTGACCGTCCCACTCGTCGATGGTGTGGGTGATCACCGAGGTCAGCTCGCGGCCGTAGCGGTCCACCAGGAACACCGCGAGGTCGGAGGCCCGCTTGTCGAGCCGGGCGCGCAGACCCTCGTCGCCGCACAGCCGCTCGCCGAACGCCTGCAGCTCGCTCACACCCCGGCGTACGAGCTCGCCGTCGGGGTCGTCGAGGGCCTGGACGAGCGCGCGGCGCAGGGCGTTCCACAAGGAGATGTAGGTCGCCGAGGTCTGCGGGTGCTCGAGCATGCGGACCTTGAACCGCTCCATCCGCTCGATCGTCGGCTCGTCGGTGAGCAGGTCCTGCGCGACCTGGCGCAGCACCCGGTCCAGGGCCAGGCGGGAGCGGTGGTAGGGCTCGCGGCGGATGTCACCGATCCAGGTGACCAGCTCGGCGTGCAGGCGGCGGATCACCCGCTCGTTGACCGAGTCCGGGGCCCACCAGGGCGCGCGCTCGACCACGACCTCGTGGAAGGTCTGCTCGTTGCCCTCGAGCCAGCGACCGGCCTCCTCGAGCAGCAGGTCGACCAGGCCGTGGTGCGCACCGTCCTCGACGACCTCCTCCAGCAGGCGACCGGCCAGGGGGCTGATCGGTTCTTCCTTGAAGCGCGGCACGAGCGCGCTCTGGATCAGGTCGGCGACGTCCTCGTCGCGCACCCGGCGCAGCGCGAGGCCGAGGAGGTCGGCGGCCTCCAGCACCACGCGGCGTGAGTGCTCCTCGTGCGAGAGCCACTCCCCGGCCTTGGCCGACGGCTGGGCCTCCAGCACGTGGTTGGCCACGATCTCGTCGGAGAGGAAGTTCTCCCCGACGAACTCCTCGAGGCTGCGCCCGAGCATCGCCTTGCGCTCGGGGATGAGCGCCGTGTGCGGCACGGGCAGTCCCAGCGGGTGCTTGAACAGCGCGACGACGGCGAACCAGTCCGCGATCGCACCGACCATGGACGCCTCGGCGCCGGCGTTGACGAAGCCGAGGAAGCCCTCCTGCCCGAGCGTGACGAGGTAGACGAGGGCAGCGAACACCAGGAGGCCGACCGCCAGGGAGCGCATGCGGCGCAGCGCACGGCGACGCTCGGCGTCGAGGTCGGGGCTGGAGGCCAGGCTTGGTGCGGACATCAGGAGCAAACTATCGGGCCCCTAGACTCCGGCGCATGACGACCGTGATCACCTTCGGCACCTTCGACGTCTTCCACGTGGGGCACCTGCGCGTGCTGGAGCGCGCCCGCGCGTTCGGCGACCGCCTGGTGGTCGGGGTCTCGGCCGATGCGCTCAACCTGCGCAAGAAGGACCGCCTGCCGGTCTTCTCCGAGGCCGAGCGCCTGGAGATCGTGGCCGCCCTGAAGTGCGTCGACGAGGTGTTCGTCGAGGAGAGCCTGGAGCAGAAGCGGGACTACATCCTGCAGTACGCCGCCGACGTGCTCGTCATGGGCGACGACTGGGCCGGCAAGTTCGACGAGTTCGGCGACGTCTGCCGGGTGGAGTACCTCCCCCGCACGCCGGCCATCAGCACGACGGCCCTGATCGAGAAGATCTCGACAGGGCCGTGAGCCGGACGCCCGGGACGGGCGCGCTGACCGACGGGGTCAGTTGAGCAGCTTGGAGGCGAGCACCGCGGCCTGCGTGCGGCGCTCGAGGCCGAGCTTGGTCAGGATGCTGGTCACGTAGTTCTTCACCGTCTTCTCGGCGAGGAACAGCTGCTCGCCGATCTGGCGGTTGGTCAGGCCCTCGGCGACCAGCTCGAGGATGCGGCGCTCCTGCGGGGTGAGCGAGCGCAGCTCCTGGGGCTCCGAGGCACCCCCGTCGCGCAGCCGGTCCAGCACCCGCTGGGTGACGGCCGGGTCGAGCAGCGACTGGCCCTCGGCGACCTTGCGGACGACGTCGAGCAGGTCGTTGCCCACGATCTGCTTCAGCACGTAGCCCGCGGCGCCGGCCATGATCGCGGCGAACAGCGCCTCGTCGTCGTCGTAGGACGTCAGGATGATCGCGCGGATCGAGGGGTCCACCGACCGGATCGAGCGGCAGACGTCGACGCCGCTGCCGTCGGGCAGGCGACCGTCGAGCACCGCGACGTCGGGACGGAGCGCCGGGATGCGTGCCTCGGCGTCCTTGGCGGAGCCGGACTCGCCGACGACCTCGAAGCCCTCCTCGGAGTCGAAGAGGTCCTTGAGACCTCGACGCACGACCTCGTGGTCGTCCAGGAGGAACACGCGTACGACGCTCATGAGCATCCTTCGTTCGGCGGGTGACACGCGGACACGGCTCATGTTAGCCGTGACGCGCCTGACCAGACCGGAATGGGGTGCGGAAAAATATCTCGGGCCGATCCGCGAGGGATCGGCCCGAGGGGTCTCATCACGCGGTGGGAGAGTCCGCGCGCCAGAACAGAGACGACGTCCAGTTGTTGGGAGAGGCAACCGGCCTTGAGTCCATGATGACCGGCTTTACCGAGCGGTGCGGTGGGCAGTCCTTCCCCTCTTGGCGGGACCAAGGTCCAGGTGATGCCCTCACCCCTGGGGGGTCGGCAGCTCCTCGACCAGGGCGCGGGCGACGTCGGTGATCGTCCCGACGTCGAGGGCCGGGGTGATCGCGCGCTGCAGCCCGAGCCCGATCGCCATGCTGAGCAGGGCGTGCGCGGCCTCCTCGACCGGGATGCGGAACGCCAGGTGGTGCCGGTCGGCGGTCCCCGCGAGCGCGCCGGCCAGCATCGTGTGCAGCCGGGCGTTGCGCTCGCGCAGCGCCGCCCGGAGCACCGGGTCGCGGCGGCTGCGTGCGGCGAACTCCGCCTCCAGCGCCGACCAGTCGGGGTCCCCGAGCCGCTTGTCGGCCCACAGGTCGAAGGCCGCCAGCGCCTCCTCGAAGCTCGCCGCGTCGCCCAGGGCGTGCAGCACCGCGTCGGCCACCTCACCCTGGATCGAGTCGAGCACGGCCAGGCAGAGGTCGTCCTTGCCGCCGAAGTTGCTGTAGACCGCCCCCTTGGAGAAGCCGGCCTCCTCGGCGACCCGCTCCAGGGAGGTCTTGGCGTAGCCCTCGCGCAGGAACAGGTCGCGGGCGACCTCGACGAGCCGCTGCCGGGTGAGGGCCTGGCTCTCGGCGCGGCTCAGTCGCTGGGTCACGGTCGCCAGCCTACGGGTCCGAGTTCCCCCGGAATCGGGATACCGGGCCCGTCCGTCCGATTCACCTGCGGCGCAGCGTCGTGCGGCCTAGGTTCGCCGTGTGGGAGGTCAGGGGTGACCACCTCCGGGATGGCACCACCACGTCGGACGCCAGGGGAAGGGCTGCGGGCCCTCCTCGACCTCGCGCGCCGGCAGGACCCGGCCGCCGCCGAGCAGGCCGCACTCCAGCGCGCCGTGGACGCCCTCGTGCCCGACGAGGCCCTCGTCCTCGACCGCCTCTCGAGGCTGGGCCGCGTCCCCGTGGTGCAGATCTGGGCCCGTCCCCACACCGGCGGCGCCGGTGAGCCCGTGCTGGAGAACGCCTCCCGGATCGGGCGCCTGGCCCAGGTCGCGCTGCCCGACCTCACCCCGACGTACGTCGGCCACCTGCTGTGGCTGGGCCTGGTGCGGCTCGACGGCGTGGTGGACGACGAGCTCGGCGACTACTTCCAGGCGCTGCTGGCCGACCCGCTGGTGCTGCGCGCGCTGGCCCGCGCCAACGTCGACGGCAGCACCCCGCGCGTGGTGCGCCAGGCGCTCTCGCTGTCCCCGCTCGGCGCCCAGCTGGTCGCCGACGCCTCGAGCGTCGACCTGCTCGCTCAGGTGGAGAGCAGCACCGACGAGCCGTGACCGAACAGGCCCTGGTTGGCGGTGACCCCCACCCGGGCCCCCTCGACCTGACGGCCGGTCGCCTGGCCGCGCAGCTGCCAGGTCAGCTCGCAGACCTGCGCCAGCGCCTGGGCCGGGACGGCCTCGCCGAAGCAGGCCAGGCCGCCGGAGGGATTGACCGGGAGCCGGCCGCCGAGCGCGGTGTCCCCCGCGCGCAGCAGCTGCTCCGCCTCGCCCTCGCCGCACAGTCCGAGGTCCTCGATCCAGTCGAGCTCGAGCGCCGTGGACAGGTCGTAGACCTCCGCGACGTCGACGTCCTCGGGCCCGATGCCGGCCTCCTCGTAGGCCGCGTCGCCGATCGACTGCTTGAACGTGCGCGCGCCCGGCTCGGCCGCGGCGGCGCTGTCGGTGCTGAACAACGGCATGTCGATGACCGTCTGGGGATAGGTCGGCGTCACCGTCGAGACCGCCCTGACCCGCACCGGGTCGGTCAGCCCGCGCGAGCGGGCGAACTCCAGGCTGGTCAGCACCACCGCGGCCGCGCCGTCGGAGGTCGCGCAGATGTCGAGCAGGTGCAGCGGGTCGCTCACCACCGGTGAGGCCAGCACGTCGGCGACCGACACCTCCTTGCGGAAGCGTGCGTGGGGGTTCTCCAGCCCCGCCTTGGCGTTCTTGACCTTGACCTGGGCGAAGTCCTCCGCGGTCGCGCCGTAGAGGTCCATGCGGCGTCGGGCGTAGAGGGCGAAGTACATCGGGTTGGTCATGCCGAGCAGCCGGAAGCGCAGCCAGTCGGGGTCGTCCCACCGCTCCCCCGCGTTGGGCGCCAGGAACCCCTTGGGCGTGGTGTCGGCGCCGACGACCAGCGCCACGTCGCTCAGGCCGGCCAGGATCCGGGCCCGCGCGGTGTCGATCGCCTGCGCGCCGGTCGCGCACGCGGCGTACGACGTCGCGACGCGCGCGCCGTTCCAGCCGAGGGCGCGAGCGAAGGTCGAGCCGGCGACGTAGCCGGCGTAGCCGTTGCGGACGGTCTCCCCACCCACGACCAGGTCGACCTGCGGCCACTCGACCCCCGCGTCGGCGAGGGCCGCGCGGGCGGCCACGACGCCGTACTCGTGGAAGGGCCGGCCCCACTTGCCCCACGGGTGCATGCCCACGCCCAGCACCGCGACGTCTCGACCCACGCTCACTGGTCGGCCTCCTCGCCCAGCTCGGTCACGGGCTTCCAGCGCCAGACCAGGCGCTCGCCGGACTCGTCGGTGTAGAGCGGCTCGACGACCAGCTCGACCTCGCTGCCGACGCGGAGGTCGTCGACGCCCCAGCCCTCGGCGACCTGGCCGAGGACGACGATGCCCTCGGCGAGCTCGACCGCGGCCAGGGCGAACGGGACGTGCTCGCCGTCGCTCGGAGGGAGGTACGGCGGTGGGGGCTGGTAGCGCGCGTCGGTGTAGGACCAGACCGTCCCGCGCCGCGAGAGCGGGACCTGCTCGAACTCCGCACCGGGGCACGCCGGGTCGGGGCACCACGCGGCGCCGGCCGTGGGCGCGGGGAAGGTGACGGTCCCGCAGGTGGTACAACGGCCGCCGAGCAGACTCGGCTGCTCCCCGTCCGACCCAGTGGTGAACCAGCCCTCGACGACGGGTGTGGCCACGACGGTTCCTCTCAGAGACGGGAAAACTGGAACGTGTTTCAATCATGGCACAGGGTGGACCTCGTGCCCCTGCGCGACCAGACCGCACTCGTCCTGGGCGAGGTGTGGGTGACCACCCGGGCCGTGCAACGGCTCCTGCTCGTGGTCGCCGACGCGATCGAGGACGGGCTGCTGCTCGAGCTGCGCACCGGGTTCGCCGACATCCGTCGCGCGGTCGAGCTGATGGAACAGGTGACCGTGCAGATCGAGCAGGCGATGCCGGTCCTCGAGGCCACTGCTCCCGCGCTGGGCCTGATGAACGGCAGCATCGCCCAGCTCAACGCGACGGTGGCCCAGCTGGAGGGCCTGCCGGGCGTGCGGATGGCGCGACGGCTCGTCTCCAGGCCGGCGCCGGCGGCCGACTGAGCCCGGAGGAGCCGGGACCTTCGTCGCCTTCTCGCCGCGCGCCGCGGGCCGCGCCACCGGTCGATCCGTCCCGGTGCGGCACCGAGTGACCGGGGGGTGGACCCGGGTTCGCCCCGGTTCGGGACGGACGTCACGGGTCGCGCGGGGCGTCGGCCCGCCGTACGTCGTCCAGGCATGGCCGTGCGGCGCCGGGGAAACGTGACCACAGGCCCGTCGAAGACGGGTCCCGCGCGGGACCATCGGACGCTGGGACCCGCACGACGAGGCGCCAATACTTGTGTGACGACAGCGTTCCGGAAGGGAGTCGGTGCACGATGAGCGAGTCCCGCGACCTGACCCCGTCCGACTGCCTGGCCCTCCTCCGAGCCGGCTCCCTCGGACGCGTGGCGGTCAGCACCCCGGACGGCCCCCACATCGTCCCGGTCAACTACAGCGTCTTCGACGACACCGTCGTGGTCCGGACCTCCTCCTACAGCGTGCTCGGCACCCACGCCCGCGACGCCGTCGTGGCGCTGGAGATCGACGGCTGGGACCCGGCCACGCGCCACGGCTGGAGCGTCGTGGCGAGGGGTCGGGCCACCATCGAGAGCGACCCGCGCACGATCCGCGCCATCCGCGACGCCGCCCCGGACGCGCCGTGGGCCGGCGGCACGCGCAACCTCTACCTCCGCCTGCGCACCGACCGCCTCAGCGGGCGGGCGATCGGCGACCTCGCTCCCGCAGCGACCCGTGCGGCGCTGGAGTCACTGGGAACCGACGTCGATGCGCACGCCCGGACCTGAGCACCCCGAGGACCGGGCGGGGCGCTCGATGACCCTCACCGAGGCGATCGCCTCGGTGACGTCCGGCGCGACCCGGGCCCAGTGCCTGGAGCGGCTGCTGGCCGCCGCGTGCGCGCTCGGTGGGGTGCGGCACGGGGCGCTGGTCGTGCTCGACCGCTCCGGCGCCGTCGGCACGGTGCTCCACCACGGGCTCACCGACGAGCAGGCCGCCGGCCTGGGCCGCCTCCCCCTCGGCACCGGGGTGCTCGGCGAGGTCGCGCGCTCGACGGAGCCGCTGGTGTACGACGACGTGCACGGCTCGGCGTTCCTCGTCCCGGGCCACCCCGGGGCGGCGACGCTGATCGGCGTGCCGATCCGCTCCCACGGCCGCCCGCTGGGGATGCTCCTCCTCGGCGACGACCGTCGCCGCGACGACTTCGGCACCGAGCTCGCCGGCACCCTGGGCGCCCTGGCCGGCGTCGCGGCGTACCTCCTCGAGATCGCGCAGGCCGACGCCCTCGCCGAGCGCCGCCGGGTGTGGCTCAACCAGAGCAGCCAGCTGGCCGCCGACCTCCAGCCACCGCTGATCGTCGACGACGCGCTGACGATGATCGCCACCGGCGCGCTGCAGGCCTCGGGCACCACGAGCGCGCTGATCATCAGCGTCCCCTCGCCGGGCGCCCCCTTCCCCGCCGCGATGAGCGGCGCGACGCCGACGCTCGACCGAGGGTCGACCGAGCTGCTCGACGCGGCCGTGCGCGCGGTGGCCGAGACCCAGGAGCCCGGCGAGGTGGAGCTCGACCACGACCAGCACGCGCTGCTGGCGCCGCTCGGCGAGCACCTCTCGGCGCCGAGCATCCTGGTGCTGGTCTACCCGGCCTCCGCCGTGCCGGACTCCCACGAGGCCGACCTGCTGGGCGCCTACGCCGAGCAGGCCGGGCTCGCCATGGACCGCGTGCAGGCGCTGCAGGACCGCGCCGCCATGGCGGTGGTCTCCGACCGCGACCGCATCGCCCGCGAGCTGCACGACGTGGTCATCCAGCGGATCTTCGCCACCGGCCTGCACCTGCAGAAGAGCCGGGCGCTGGCCTCGGACCCCGAGCTGAGGGAGCGCCTGGACCTGACCGCCCACGACCTCGACCAGACGATCCGGGCCATCCGGAGCACGATCTTCGACCTCCGCGAGCAGCCGCGGCAGTCGCTGCGGGTGACGCTGCGCGACCTGGTGGCCCGGCACGCGCCGAGCCTGGGCTTCACCCCGACGGTCCACACCTCCGGGCCCGTGGACCACCCGCTGGCCGCCGACGCCCAGGACCGCCTCTGCGAGGTGCTCGACCAGGCGCTGTCCAACATCGCCCGGCACGCCCGGGCGACCTCGGCCCGGGTCGACCTGCAGATCACCGACGACCTGGTCCGGGTGCGCGTCTCCGACGACGGCCGCGGGCTGTCCCAGGGGGTCGTCGAGACCGGCCTGGCCTCGCTGCGGCGCCGCATCGCGGTCAGCGGCGGCACGCTCGACCTGTGGGACGGCGACCCGTGCGGCGCCACGCTCGTCGCCCAGCTGCCGCGGACCTGACCTGTCTCGCCCGATCCCGCCGGGGCGGGTATCCTGCGAGATAGTAGGATGTCCAACTATTTCTTCGTGATGACCCGAGGTGCCTCCGTGGCCGACTCCCCCACCCCTCCCCAGCTGCACGTCCCGACCCACCCCGTGCGGGTGGTGACGGCCTCGAGCCTGTTCGACGGGCACGACGCCTCGATCAACATCATGCGGCGGATCCTGCAGAGCCAGGGCGCCGAGGTGATCCACCTCGGCCACAACCGCGCGGTGAGCGAGGTCGTCGACGCGGTGGTCGAGGAGGACGCCCAGGCGGTGGCGGTCTCGTCCTACCAGGGCGGTCACGTGGAGTACTTCGAGTACCTCGTCGACTCCCTGCGCGAGCGCGGCCTCGGCCACGTCCGGGTGTACGGCGGCGGGGGCGGCGTCATCGTGCCGGCCGAGATCGCGCGGCTGGCCGAGCACGGGGTGAAGATCTTCTCCCCCGAGGACGGCCAGCGTCTCGGGCTGGTGCGGATGGTCAACACGATCGTCGAGGAGTGCGACACCGACGTCTGGCAGGTCGGCACCGCCGACGTCGAGGCGGTCCTGGCCGGCGACCGGGTCGCGACGGCCCGCGCGCTGAGCGGCGCCCAGAGCGGGTCGCTCGACGAGGCGTTCCTGACCCGGGTGCGCGAGGCGTCCGGGGGTCGCGAGGCCCCCGTGCTCGGCATCACCGGCACCGGCGGGTCCGGCAAGTCCTCGCTGACCGACGAGCTGGTCCGCCGGCTGCGGGTGGACCAGCAGGACAAGCTGCGGGTCGCCGTCGTCGCGATCGACCCGACCCGGCGCAAGGGCGGCGGCGCCCTGCTGGGCGACCGCATCCGGATGAACTCGCTGGACGGCGACCGCGTCTTCTTCCGCTCCCTGGCCACCCGCGGCGCCCACGAGGTGCCGGAGTGCCTCGACGACGTCATCGCGATCCTCAAGGCCGGCCACGACCTGGTCGTGGTCGAGACCCCCGGCATCGGCCAGGGCGACGCCGCGATCGTGCCGCACGTCGACGTCTCGCTCTACGTCATGACGCCGGAGTTCGGCGCGGCCTCCCAGCTGGAGAAGATCGACATGCTCGACTTCGCCGACGCGGTGGCGATCAACAAGTTCGAGCGTCGCGGGGCCAAGGACGCGCTGCGCGACGTCGGCCGCCAGCTGGTCCGCAACCAGGGGGCCTTCGGCAAGCAGCCGGCCGACATGCCGGTCTTCGGCACGTCCGCGGCGACGTTCAACGACGACGGCGTCACCGCGCTCTACCAGCACCTGCGCGACCTCCTCGCCACCAAGGGGCTCGGCGTCGCGGAGGGCACGCTGCCGGTCGTGGAGACGCGGTTCTCCACGCGCATCCAGCAGGTCGTGCCGCCGGAGCGGGTGCGCTACCTCTCCGAGATCACCGACACCGTGCGCGCCTACCACGCCGAGACCGAGCGGCTGGCGCAGGCGGCTGCCCGCGCGCAGCGGCTGGCGCTGGTGGCCGAGGAGGTGTCCGAGGCACGTCCCCTGGCGGAGGAGGCGCGCGAGGCGCTCCCGTCCGCCGTACGCCGCCAGCTGGACGGGTGGGCCGAGGTCGTGGAGTCCTACTCCGGCGACGAGCAGGTCGTCGTCGTGCGGGACCGCGAGATCCACACCCGGCTGACCCGCGAGTCCCTGTCGGGCAACAAGATCCCGCGGGTCTCACTGCCGCGCTACCGCGACCACGGCGAGCTGGTGTCGTTCCTGCGCCGCGAGAACCTCCCGGGCTACTTCCCCTTCACCGCCGGGGTGTTCCCCTTCAAGCGCGACAACGAGGACCCCGCGCGCATGTTCGCCGGCGAGGGCGACGCGTTCCGCACCAACCGCCGGTTCAAGCTGCTCTCCGAGGGCCAGCCCGCCACCCGGCTCTCGACCGCGTTCGACTCCGTGACGCTCTACGGTCGCGACCCCGACCTGCGCCCCGACATCTACGGCAAGGTCGGCACCTCGGGCGTCTCGATCGCCACGCTCGACGACATGCGCGAGCTCTACGACGGCTTCGACCTGGTCGCGCCGACGACGAGCGTCTCGATGACGATCAACGGCCCGGCGCCGACGATCCTGGCCTTCTTCCTCAACACCGTCGCCGACCAGCAGGTCGAGAAGTTCCGCGAGCTCGAGGGCCGCGAGCCCACCGCCGACGAGCGCGCCGCGCTCGCCGCCGAGGGCCTGGCCACCGTCCGCGGCACCGTGCAGGCCGACATCCTCAAGGAGGACCAGGGGCAGAACACCTGCCTGTTCTCCACGGAGTTCTCGCTGCGGATGATGGCCGACATCCAGGAGTGGTTCATCCAGCACGGGGTGCGCAACTTCTACTCCGTGTCGATCTCCGGCTACCACATCGCCGAGGCCGGGGCCAACCCGATCAGCCAGCTCGCGTTCACCCTCGCCAACGGCTTCACCTACGTCGAGGCCTACCTCGCGCGCGGCATGCACATCGACGACTTCGCGCCCAACCTGTCGTTCTTCTTCTCCAACGGCATGGACCCGGAGTACTCCGTCCTGGGCCGCGTCGCCCGCCGGATCTGGGCGATCACGATGCGCGACAAGTACGGCGCCAACGAGCGCTCGCAGAAGCTGAAGTACCACGTCCAGACCTCGGGCCGCTCGCTGCACGCGCAGGAGATGGACTTCAACGACATCCGCACGACCTTGCAGGCGCTGATCGCGATCTACGACAACGCCAACTCGCTGCACACCAACGCCTACGACGAGGCGGTCACCACCCCGACCACCGAGTCCGTGCGGCGCGCGCTGGCGATCCAGCTGATCATCAACCGCGAGTGGGGCCTGGCGATGAACGAGAACCCGCTCCAGGGGTCGTTCGTGATCGACGAGCTCACCGACCTCGTCGAGGCGGCCGTGCTGCGCGAGTTCGACGCGATCAACGAGCGCGGCGGCGTGCTCGGCGCGATGGAGACCGGCTACCAGCGCGGCCGCATCCAGGACGAGTCCATGCTCTACGAGCACCGCAAGCACGACGGCTCGCTGCCGATCGTCGGGGTCAACACCTTCGTCAAGGAGTCCGCGGCCGACGCCCAGCCCCAGGAGCTCGAGCTCGCCCGCGCCACCGAGGACGAGAAGGAGTCCCAGCTGCGCCGCGTGCAGGGCTTCCAGGAGGCGCACCGCCCCGAGGCCGAGGCGGCGCTCGCGCGCCTCAAGGACGCCGCGACCTCGGGCGACAACGTCTTCGCCGCCCTCATGGACGCTGCGAGGGTGTGCTCGCTGGGCCAGGTGACCGAGGCGTTCTTCGAGGTCGGCGGGCAGTACCGCCGCAACGTCTAGGTGGGGTGACGGGGCCGCCGCTCAGCCGGCCGCGTCCCACCCGACCAGGGCCGAGACCTCGTGGGCCAGCGACATCGGGTCGAACGGCTTGGCGATGACCCCGGCGACGCCGAGGTCGTCCCAGGGCTGGACGCTCCCCATCCGCACCTTGGCGGTGAGCAGGACGACCGGCACGTCGCGGAGCTCGGGGTCGGCCTGCATGGCTCGGAACGTCGTGGGCCCGTCCATGCCGGGCATCATCACGTCGAGCAGGACCACCTCGGGCCGCCGCTCGCGCAGCATCTCGAGCGCGCGCGAGCCGCTGCCCGCGGCGCGGACCTGCCAGCCGGCGACCGCCTCCAGGCTGAGCTGGGTGATCTCGCGCACGGAGTCGTCGTCGTCGACGACGAGCACCATGCGACTGGTCATCTGAGGCTCCCCACTGGACACGTGACGCCCCCAGGCTAGGCCTCGTCCTGTCGCATTCGTGGCAGTTTGGTCAGATTGCGGCTGGCCTCGGGGACGCCGCAGTAGTAGGTCTGGGTGTCGAGCACCTCGACCTGCACCGGGGAGATGTCCTGCGACACCGCCTCGACCACGCGGCTCAGCCCCACCACCTGGTCGTTGAAGCCGCAGACGTCCCAGCCGCAGACCCCGCGCGCTGCCGCCACGCGGGAGATGACGGCGCGGGAGATCTCGCTGAACATCCGCTGCCGCTGCCGGCCCGGCGCGGCGAGGATGAAGCCGAGGTAGAACACCGCACCGCGCTCGGTCTGCTCGGGGTAGTGGTGGGCGAAGTACTCCGGGCTGATCCACGGCACCGTGCTGAGGTGCCGGGTCACCGTGGCCAGGGCGATGGCCTGCCCGTCCGCCCCCCACGCGACGTACTTGTCGATCAGGGGGTTGACCATCTCGTCGAGGAACTCCTCCTCGTGCAGGACGTGGCGGGCGACCGCCATCGTGCGCAGCGGGCCGAACGCGTCGAGGTAGAGCCCGTAGAAGCGCTCGATGTCCTCGGCCTCGATGACGGGCTCGACGGTGATGCGCGTGCTCCCCTGGCGCTGGGCCGGGGTCGTCGGCGGGACGGTGGTCCTGGGGTCGGTCATGAGGCGCTCCTCGTCGAGGCGCCGGGCTCGTCCCACGACGCGACGGCATAGCTGGCGAGGACGAGGGCGCACGCGGGCCGGTCCTCGTAGTGGGCGGAGGTCACCAGCGTCTCCACCGGACCGTAGTGGCCGCCACGGCTGCGGTTCATGTCCTCGAGGCTGAGGTGGAGCTGCTCGAGCAGCGACTCCTCGCTGGCGGTCTCGTGCTCGACGAACAGGCCGCGGCCGGTCTCGTCGCGCACCCAGCCGATGCCTGCCCAGGCGGACTCGCCGGGGTGCTCGGCGTACGCCGCGGCGTAGACGCAGTAGAGCCGGTCGCCGTGCTCACCTGGCACCGGGCCGGGCTCGTGCCGGATCACGGCCTGCTGCGGGATCACCGACGACAGGCGGACCAGGTTGTAGTTGGCGACCCCGGCGCCCAGCAGGGCCGCGTCGAAGGCCGAGAGCAGCGTGCGACCGTGCCCCGCCGCGGACCGGAGGCCGATCGGCAGCGGGCTGGACGCGCGTCGCAGCAGGGGGTCACGCTCGGGAGCGAGGGCTTGTCGTCCGATCATGCGGTTCTCCAGTGGGGGTGGGGGGGTGGGGGCGAGGTGTGGTCCGGGTGAGGGTGAAGCGCATCGTGGTGCCGACGCCGAGCACGCTGGTGGCCCAGACGCGCCCGCCGTGGGCCTCCACGATCTGGCGGGTGATCGCCAGGCCGAGGCCGGTGCCGCCGTGGTCCCGGGAGTCGGAGCTGTCCACCTGCTCGAAGGGCTGGAAGACGGTCTCGAGCTTGTCCTCGGGGATCCCGCGGCCGTGGTCGGCCACCGCGAACAGGACCCGCGACGGGTCCGCCGGGTCGGGGCCCGCGGAGACCTCCACCTCGGCGCCGGCAGGGGAGAACTTCACCGCGTTGCCCACCAGGTTGGCCAGGCACTGCACGACCCGGTCGGCGTCGGCGAGGACCCAGCCGCCGACCTGCGCGGCTCGCACCACGACGCCGCTCGAGGCGGTCAGCCCGGCCAGCTCGTCCAGGCAGCGCTGCACCAGCTCGGCCGCGGCGTACGACGAGAGCTCCATCGACAGCCGTCCGGACTCGATCCGCTCGATGTCGAGGATGTCGTTGATCAGGCGCCCCAGCCGCTCGGTGCCGTCGACCGCGATGGTGAGCATGCGCTCGGCCGCCGGGTTGAGCTCGAGGATGCCGCCGCCGCTGAGCAGCCCCAGGGACCCCCTGATCGAGGTGAGCGGGGTCCTCAGCTCGTGGCTGACCACCGAGAGGAACTCGTGCTTCATGCGCTCGACCTCGTGCCGCTCGGTCGTGTCGCGGAAGGCCACCACCGCGCCGCGCACCCCGGCCTCGTCGCGCAGCGGACTCGCGGTCACCTCGACCGGGATCACCGTGCCGTCGGCGCGGAGGTAGCGGTCGGCCTCCGCCGAGACCGTCGCGTTGTCCTGCATCGCCTGGGCGACGTAGCACGTCTCCTTGGGGTAGGGCGTGCCGTCCGCCTGCGGGGCGTGGAAGGTGTCGTGCGGGTCCCTGCCCAACAGGTCCTCCACGGAGTAGCCCAGCGTCGCGGCGGCGGCCGGGTTGACGAAGGAGACCAGCCCGTCGTGGCCCACGCCGTAGATGCCGTCGGCGACGGAGGTGACCAGGGCCTCGGTCTGGCGGGCCATGCGGCGCAGGTCGGCGGTCTGCTCCTGCACCCGTCGCTCGAGCCCCGCGCGGAGGCCGGCGTTGTCGGCGGTGAGCAGCGTCTGCCTCGCCCCGACGGCCGCGGCGAGGAGGACCCACAGCGGCTGGCGCACCACGTCCAGCCCGGGGCCGGACGTCGTCACCTCCACGGCGAGGGCCCCGGCGAGCAGGCCGAAGACCAGCACGGTCCGGCGTACGGGGGTGCGCACCGTCTGCGTGACCGGCGGGGTCACCGTGGCGTCGGGACGCCAGACCGCGACCAGGAACATCCCGTAGCCCGCGATCCAGGCCAGGTCCCAGGGGGTGCCGAACGAGGAGGAGCCGGCTGCGGTGCGGGCGGCGAACGCCAGGTCGCCGATGGCGTAGAGCGCGAACCCGCCGCCGATGAGGCCCAGCAGGACCGGCTGGGTGCGATTCTCGGTGAGCAGCAGCGCAGCGACGGTCACCATCACGACGTCGAGGAACGGGAAGGTCAGCGTCATCACCTGGTGCAGCCACGGCCCGCTGAGCGAGTCCAGCACCTGCGAGTAGACCGCGATGGTCGTGATGAGCAGGACCGCGCTGCCCGCGACCAGGCCGTCGAGCACCAGCAGCGCCTTCTCCGCGCTGCGGACGCCGGACGCGCGCAGCGCAAGGAGGCCGCCCACCGAGAGCGCGAGCCCCAGCGCGATCCAGCAGTCCGAGACGACGCTGGGCGAGGACACCGGGTCGGCCCCCACCGCGGCGGCCCAGCCGTTGCCGATGATCGCCGAGGCGGCGGCCGCGGTGAACAGCCGCCAGGCCAGCCGGCGGGTGCCCGTGCAGGCCCGGGCGTTGCGCCACGTGCCGTGGGCCAGGGCGACCGCGAGCACCACCAGTGCGATGCCGGTGGTCGCGGACCGGACCGACAGGGACAGGGGGCTGAGCAGCACCAGTGCGACGACCGTCACCGCCCCTGCGACCAGGAGGTGAGCCGTTGTGTGGGGCGTCCGGCGCCCGGCGGCGGGGATCACGGCCATGACCTCGGCAACGTAGCAGTGGGACTTGGTGCCTGGCACCTGGACGACCAAAGACCCGCCGTCACACCAGCGGCACGAACCGGTAGTGCCCGTGGGCCTGGGTGACCAGGTCCTCCTCGGTGCGGTCGACCACGAGCATCCGGCCGGCGACGGGCGCCACCAGCCGACCCGGCACGGCGAGCTGGTCGACCAGGTCCGCCGGCATCCGGCCTCCATCGGCCGAGACCAGCACCCGGTCGTACGGCGCGAGGTCGGGCAGACCGAGCACGTGCGGGACGGCGCCGTGCACGGTTGCCCACGTCATCCCCGTGCGCGCGAGGCGGACCGCCGCGGTGTGGGCCAGCTCGGGCACGACCTCGACGCCCTCGACCCGTCCGGTCGGTCCGACGAGGTGGGCGAGCAGGGCCGTCGTCCAGCCCGAGCCGCTGCCCACGTCGAGGACGCGGTGACCCGCGTGGACGTCGAGCAGCCGCAGCATCGCCTCCACCGTGCTCGGCTGGGAGCAGGTCTGCCCGTGGCCGATCGCCAGCGGGCCGTCGTACGACGCGTGGGAGCGCTGCGCCCGCGGCAGGAAGTCCGCGCGCGGCACGGCCGCGAAGGCAGCCTCGACCGGGTCGGTCAGGCCCATGCCTCCGAGTCAAGCACGGCTGCGGACCTGCGCGAGCAGCTCGGCCATCACGGGACCGACGTGGCCGGCCAGGGACCACACGTCGGGGATCTGCTCCCGGCAGCCGTGCAGGCCGACGTGGAGCGTCCCGTCGAGCGACATCGCGGTGAGGTTGAGCCCGGCCCCGTCCATCACGGGCCCGAGCGGGTAGACGGCGTCGAGCCGGCCGCCGAGGAAGGTCAGCGGGCCAGGTGGGCCGGGGATGTTGGAGATGGTCAGGTTGTGGACCACGCGGTGCCGGTCGGCCAGCCGCAGGTTGCTGTAGGACCGCATCACCACGCCGACCAGCGGGCTGGACCCCACCTCGGCCCAGTCGTGCAGCGTGTCGGGCCCGAGCGCGGTCGAGTGCTCCTTGGCCGAGCGGGTGTCCTTGTGCACGGTCATCAGCCGCTCGAGGTGGTCCTCGACGTGGCTGCCGAGCCGCACGAACAGGATGCTCACCTTGTTGCTGCCGGTCGCGCGTTCGGAGGTCGCCCGCACCGAGACCGGGATGTTGGCGACCAGGGTCTGCTCGGGGAGCAGGTCACGCTCGGCGAGGTAGCGCCGCAGCGCGCCCCCGCACACCGTGAGCAGCACGTCGTTGACGGTCGCGCCGGTGAGCGCGCGGACCTCCTTCATCTCCTCCAGCGACAGGTCGGCCAGCGCCACCGTGCGATGGCCGGTCACCGCGCCGTTGAACGGCAGCCGCGGAGCGCGGAAGGGTGCGGCCATCGTGGTGCCCGACGCGGCGCGGCGGACCGTGCGGCTGATGCCGGTGACCGTGTGGGGCAGCAGCCGGACGATGCCGACCGGCCGGGCCAGCGACTTGAGCAGCCCCCGGCCGAGCAGCTCGGCGGCGGTCGGTTGCCGCTCGGCCCTCGCCTCGCGAGCGGCCTGCTCGTCGGTCGGCGCCAGGCCGCAGAGCTGGCCGATCACGTCGGCGCTGGCCACGCCGTCGACCATCGAGTGGTGGAGCTTGGCGAAGATCGCCACCCGCCCGTCGGCCATCCCCTCGATGAACCACATCTCCCACAGGGGACGGTCGTGGGGCATCGGGATGCCGGACATGTGGCCGACGATGTCGCTGACCTCCTCGAGCCCGGCAGGGCTCGGGACGGCCAGCCGGTGCACGTGCCGGTCGAGGTCGAAGTCCTCGTCGACCACCCACAACGGGTGGTCGAGGCCCAGCGGCACGGGCCGCGGCTTGCGGAGCAGGACCGGGATCTCCGCGACCCGCTCGGCGAGCCGGTCGCGCATCCGCTCGAAGGAGTAGCCGCCCTCGGCCCGGTCGAACGACCCCGGGTCGACCAGGGCGACGACCCCGATCGTCATCAGCTGGGTCGGCGACTCGACGTAGAGGAAGCTCGCGTCGAGCCCGCTCATCCGCTCCATGGGTCCTCCTCAACCCGCCCGCTCGGGGCGGGCGTCGGTGTCCTCGCGCGTGCCTCCACGACGGAGGATCTCGGCCTGGGCGCGCTCGATGCCACCGTGCTCGAGCGCGGCGACGCGGGACTCCCCCGACCAGACCCGGCGACCGGAGCGGCGTACGTCGACCCGCAAGGTCGCGCCGAGGTGCTCGATCGCGCCGGCGATGTTGCGCCGCTCGGCCGGCAGCGGGACGGGCAGCACGTGGGCCGCGCCGAGGTCGCCGACGCCCTCCACCTCGACCCGCCAGCCGAACCCGCGGCCGCTGAGCAGCCAGCGGTCGTCGGAGACCTCGGCGCGGACCGGTGAGACCACGGGGTCGCCGAGCCGGAGCAGGCGGCCGTCGGGCAGGCGCACGACCAGGGCGGTCACGGTGGTGCGCAGCGGGCCGGCCGTGACCTCGCCGCCGGCGAAGGCGACGCACGCGCCCTCCTCGGCGAACCCTTGCGCCTGGCCCCACCACCACGAGTCGGGGAAGCCGCCCTTGCCCCAGTTCTTCTCGCCGTAGACCTGCCAGCCGTCGAGGACCCAGGTCTCGTCACCCAGCGTGGCCTCGCCGTGCGCGCGGCCGCCGAGCAGCCACGGGTGCCAGTACTGGTTGAGCGCCGGCACCGACTGGAAGACGCTCGACCCCCCCAGGGACGACCGCGGCCACTCGACGCGGTCACGGACCTCCACGTCGATGCTCGTGCCGGGCAGCTCGACCCGGAGCCGGTCACGCGTGCCGACGAAGGCCGAGCCCGCCGAGGCGCCGAGATCGTGCGGGTCGGCCGCGGCCTCGGGGTGCTCGACGGTGACCAGGTGACCGGTGGGGTGCGCCGCCACCCCGAGGGTCGCCCACAGCCCGTCGTCGGCCCGGTTGACGCCGTCGAGGGCGATCAGCACGCGGCCCGAGGCGGCGTCGCTGAAGCGCCAGAAGTAGCCCTCCATCGTCACCCCGTGGGCCCGGCAGGGGTCGGAGTACGGCGCGTCGGCGCCGGTGGCGCGGTAGGCCCGGGCAGCGCGCGACAGGAGGCTCACCCGTCCACCGCCTTCGCTTCGCTCGGCGGCGGAGCCACGGGTGACCTGCTGGTTCGCTCGCTGCGCTCACTCACGCAGTCAGGTTGTCAGACGGTGCGGTGCAGCACCAACGGGAGGACCACCCTCGCGCCGGCCCGGCGCAGCAGGGCCGCGGCGATCGTGACCGCCCACCCGCTGCGGGTCGCGTCGACCACCAGCAGCACCGACCGGCCCTTGACCGAGTCGGCGACCGCGTCGACCGGTCCACCGAGGGCGTCGCGCCAGTGGGCCGCCTCCTCGCCCGAGGGCGGGTCGCCCTGCAGGGGGCGCACCCCGGCGAGGTCGGCCCGCTCGAGGTGCCCCACCCCGGCCAGGTGGTCGGCGACCGAGGCGACCGCGGCGGCTCGCCCGGCGGCCGGCAGCCCCACCACGACCTCGGGACGCTCGGCCCAGGTCTGCCGCCAGCGCGACAGCAGCCCCACGCTCGCCTCGAGCACCTCCTCGCCGAGGGGGCGGTCGGGGCCACCCAGCACCGCCCGCGCCTCCGCCCACTCGGGGGCGTCGGCGTGGATGAGGACCCGGCCCTCCTCGGCCAGCTCGTCGGGGGCGATGCGGCCCCGTGCGCCGAACGCCCCGCCGGGCCACATCTTGCGCGGCTCCAGCACCGTGTTGGTCGAGCGCAGCAGGGTGGCCACCGTGCGCACGGTCGCGGGGTCGGGAGCGGCCAGGAGGCCGTCGGGCAGGCCGCCCCGGCAGACCGAGCAGCGACCGCACGGCTCGGCGTGGGGGTCGTCCAGCGCGCTCTGCAGCAGCTCCATCAGGCAGCGCTCGCCGCGGGTGTAGGCCTCCATGATGTCGGCCTCGCGGCGGCGCACGGCGAGCAGCGCCTGGACCCGCGCCTCGTCGTACACCCACTCCTTGCCGGTCGGCAGCCAGCCGCCCTCGACGCGCTCGACCACCTCGTCGACGGCCAGCTGCTTGAGCAGCAGCTCGACCCGCGCCCGGCGCAGCCCCGTCTGGGCCTCCAGCGCCGGGACGCTCACCGGGTCGCTGACGTGGCCGAGCGCGGCCAGCAGGCGCTCGACCTGCTCGGGTCGCGCGATGGTCGCCGTGGCGAAGTAGTCCCACACACCCGCGTCGGCCGACGACGGGAGCAGCACCGCGGCGGCGTGGTCGATCGCCCGGCCGGCGCGGCCGACCTGCTGGTAGTAGGACACCGGCGACGGCGGGGCGCCGACGTGCACGACGAAGCCGAGGTCGGGCTTGTCGTAGCCCATGCCGAGCGCGGAGGTGGCGACCAGCGCCTTGAGCCGGTTGTCGCGCAGTGCGTCCTCGAGGCCCTCGCGCGCCTGCGGGTCGAGCTGGCCGGTGTAGGCGGCGACGGGGACGTCGGCCCCGTGCACGGCCGCGATCGCGGAGGTCAGCCGCTCGGCGTCGGCGACGGTGAGGGCGTAGACGATGCCCGAGCCCGGCAGGGTCGGCAGCTGGTCGACCACCCACGCGTAGCGCTCGATCGGGCTGAGGTCGTCGACCACCGAGAGCTGCAGGCTGGCGCGCGCGAGCGGACCGCGCAGCACGAGGGTCGCCTCGCCCAGCTGGGCGGCGACGTCCTCGGTGACCCGCTCGTTGGCCGTCGCCGTCGTGGCGAGCACCGGGGTGTCGGGGTTGAGCCGCTGCAGCACGTCGCTGACCCGGCGGTAGTCGGGCCGGAAGTCGTGGCCCCAGTCGGAGACCGCGTGGGCCTCGTCGATCACCAGCAGGCCCAGCCGGCCGGCCAGCCCCTCCAGCACGCGGCGCCCGAACCCGGGGTTGGCCAGCCGCTCGGGCGAGACCAGCACGACGTCGAGGTCACCGGTGCGCAGGGCGCCCTCGATCTCGCCCCACGCCTCGACGTTGCCGGAGTTGAGCGTCGCTGCCCGCAGACCGGCCCGCGAGGCGGCCGCGACCTGGTCGCGCATCAGCGACAGCAGCGGCGAGACCACGAGGGTCGGCCCGGCGCCCTCGGAGCGACGCACCGCCGTCGCAGCCCAGTAGACCGCCGACTTGCCCCACCCGGTCGCCTGGACGACCAGCACCCGTGACCCGGCGTCGGAGAGCGCCTCCACCGCGGTGAGCTGGTCCTCGCGCAGGGTCGCCCCCTCGCCGGCCATCGCCGTGATCACCCGGGACGCGGTCGCTGCTCGTTCGTCGTTCCACACGCGAGCCACGGTAGGCGGCGGTGCCGACAGGCGGGTCCCCGCCTCCACAGGGACCTCCACGGGGACCTCCACGGGGACCTCCACGGGGACCTCCACGGGGAGTGGTGGGACAAGATGGGCCCATGCCTGCCGACCGCCTGATGCCGACCGAGGAGTCCGCGGACCTCATCCGCCTCACCCGCGACCTGATGACCAAGGAGCTGGCCCCGCAGGTGGCGGCCGCCGAGGCCACCGAGACGTTCCCGCGCGAGGCGTTCCGCACCCTCGGGCGCGCCGGGCTGCTGAGCCTGCCCTACCCCGAGGAGTACGGCGGCGGGGCGCAGCCCTACGAGGTCTACCTCCAGGTGCTGGAGGAGATCGCGGCGGTGTGGGCCTCGGTCGGGGTGGGCGTGAGCGTGCACGCGCTGTCGTGCTTCGGGCTCTTCACCCGCGGCACCGACGAGCAGAAGCAGAAGTGGCTGCCCGAGATGCTCAGCGGTGAGCTGCTCGGCGCCTACGCGCTGTCCGAGGCGCACGCCGGGTCCGACCCGGCCGCGATGAAGGCACGTGCGCGTCGCGACCCTTCGACAAGCTCAGGAGGGGCCGGCGATTATGTGCTCGACGGCGCCAAGGCGTGGATCACCCATGGCGGTCACGCCGACTTCTACAAGGTGATGGCGCGCACCTCCGAGGACCGCAACGGCATCTCCTGCTTCCTCGTGCCGGGCGACGCCGACGGCCTCGTCGCCGACCCGCCGGAGCGCAAGATGGGGCTCACCGGCTCGGCCACGACCACGATCCGCCTCGAGGGCGTCCGGGTCCCGGCCGAGCGCCGGCTCGGCGAGGAGGGTGACGGCCTGCGCATCGCCCTCGCCGGTCTCGACTCCGGCCGTCTCGGCATCGCCGCGGTCGCCACCGGCCTCGCGCAGGGGGCGCTGGACCACGCGGTCGCCTACGCCAAGGAGCGGGAGGCCTTCGGCTCGCGGATCATCGACCACCAGGGCCTGTCGTTCCTGCTGGCCGACATGGCCGCCGCGGTGCAGACCGCGCGCGCCACGATGCTGCACGCCGCCCGTCTCAAGGACCGCGGCCTGCCGTTCTCCACCGAGGCCTCGGTCGCCAAGCTCGTCGCCACCGACAACGCGATGAAGGTGACCACCGACGCGGTGCAGGTGCTCGGCGGCTACGGCTACACCAAGGACTTCCCGGTCGAGCGGTTCATGCGCGAGGCCAAGGTGATGCAGATCTTCGAGGGCACCAACCAGATCCAGCGCCTGGTCATCGGCCGTGCGCTCGACCGGGCGCCGGGCGGGCGGATCGAGGTCGACCGCGCGGGCTCCTGAGTGCGCGCCCGAGCCACCAGTCGAGCACCGGGCCGGGCGGGACGTCGTACGCCGTGCACATCAGGCGGGCGGCCTCGACCAGACCTGCTTCTTGTCCGTCTGACAACAAAGAGGCCGCCTCGTCCCACTGCTCGACGCGGACGGGCAGCGGGATCGCGGCCACCTGACGGGCGCTGAGCTTGATCGCGGTCGGGCTCATCGCGGCCCCGGCGTACGCCGTCGCCGCGTGCACGCTCACCGGGGGTGCGAGGAGGACGGCGAGCACGTGCCACAGGCGGTCCCGCTCCGGGACGACGCTGATCACCGGCACCGACGGCAGCCACCGCCCCTCGGGGTCGGCGACCGCCTCGACCACCCGCCCCTGGGTGCCGACGAGCACCTTGGGGACCAGGCGCGCGGCCGCCCAGGCGGCCAGCTCGGCGGGGAGCCGGTCGAGGACGACGGCCGGCGCCTGCCAGGCCTGCTTGAGGAAACGCGTCGGCCGCTCGCCCCAGTCGCAGCGTGCGGGCTCGACGAGGCCGGAGGTGACCAGCGGGGCGCGGCCCGGCCCGGCTCCCTCCTCGACGGCGCCGGCCAGGCCGTAGTACTGGTCGCGGAAGTCCGCGGTGCACGTGGCGAGGTCGCCCAGCGCCCCGTCGGTCCGCCAGACGAGAGCGGGCACCCCCAGCCCGGCGGCGAGCAGGTGCCCCCACGAGCCACCGAGATCCCCCGCCGGCACGGCCGGGGACGGGACGGGCGGGACGCCCCCCGACCGGTCGACGGTCCCCTGCGCCTCCGCACCCATCCGTCGCCGCAGCACGGGAGCGCACGTCTCCACCGAGGCGTCGAAGGCCCGGCCGTCGGAGGTCCACAGGCCCTCCACCACGCACGTCTCGGCCAGCCGCGCACGCACCGCCCCCGCGTCGCGGGCCGCGAGCAGCGAGACCGGCTGGACGAGGGCGACCCGACCACCGGGGCGGACCCAGGTCGCCGCGCGGGCGAGGAAGACCGCGCTCAGGTCGGTGTAGGCGCCGTAGAGGCCGGGGTCCTCGCGCCGCACCCGCTCCGCAGCCACACGCTCCTGGGCGGTCGCCCGCTCGAGCTGGTTGAGGAAGGGCGGGTTGCCCACGACGACGTCGTACGCCGCGTGGTCAGGTGCCGCGTCACCGAGCGTGTCGCCCACGCGGAGCGCGAGCCCGGGCAGCGGACCGGCCGGGTCGAGCCACGGCAGGAGCTCGAGCCACAGCACGACCCTCGCGAGCTCGACCGCGTCGGCGTCGAGGTCGACGCCGTGCACGTGGCGGACGACGAGGTCGACGACGTCGGCGGCGGGTCCGGCCCGAGCGACGAGACGCCGGGTGGCCGCGGCGAGGAACACCCCTGCCCCGCAGGCCGGGTCGAGGACGGTCGTCACGTCGTCCCCCGCGGGCATGGACAGGTCGAGCAGGTGCTCGACCAGCGGCCACGGCGTGAACCACGCCCCGGCTGACCGCCGCTCCTCGTCCGCGAGCAGCCGCTGGTGCAGGTCGCCGAGGCCGAGCAGGTCCGCCGTGGGGTCCGTCTCCCCCGGCGGGACCGACTCCGCGAGGTGGGCCAGCAGCGGCGGAAGGTCGCGGTCCGCCAGCGACGGGTGCTCGAGGGCGGCCGGGACGTCGTGCCCCTGGTGCGACGCGAGGACCGAGAACAGCAGTCGGTAGGTCCCCGCCCGGCCGACCTGCGCGACGACCGCGCGGACCGCGTCGTCGGCGGGGAGCGGCATGCCGACCTCCTCACGACGCATGGGACCCTGGACCGGTGGACACGTGGACGGTATCCCTGGCGGCCAGCCAGTCCGTGACCGCGATCGCCCTCCTCGCCGCGGTGCGCGCCCTGCGCCTCGAGCGCCGGGCCCACGAGGAGCTGCGGTCGAGCATGGACACCCCCGCGGCCCGGGCCACGCACGCCGCCGGCTGGGCGATGCGCCGGATGGTCGACACCGCCAGCCGGGTGCGCCAGCGCGGGCTCTACGGCGGGCTCGTCACCGCCTCGATCGAGGACCTCACCGACTGGGCGATGGCCGACCGCGAGGAGATCGTCCGGGTCGCCGCACCCGACGGCACGGTGACGCTCATGTTCACCGACATCGAGGACTCCACCCCGCTCAACGAGGAGCTGGGCGACGCCGACTTCGTCAAGCTGCTCGGGGCGCACGCACGGGTGGTCACTAACCAGGTCAGGAAGCACCGAGGACACGTGGTCAAGACGCAGGGCGACGGCTTCATGATGGCGTTCGGCTCCCCCTCGGACGCGGTCGACGCGGCGATGGCGATCCAGGCGGAGACCGCGGGCTCAGCCCGCCGCCGTCGTACGCCGGTGCGCGTGCGGGTCGGCATCCACGAGGGGCCCGCGATCGCCAGGGACGGCGACTACTTCGGGCGAGCGGTCGCGATCGCGGCGCGGGTCGCCGCTGGCGCCGAGGGAGGACAGGTGCTGGTGACCACACCGGTCGTGGACGCGCTGCAGGAGTACGCCGTCGAGTCGTGCGGGGAGTTCGAGCTGCGCGGCCTCGGGGGCGTCCACGAGATCTGGGCGGTGCGGGCATGACGGCGCGGGCGGCACGGTTCACCGCGACGGTCGTGGCGCGGGAGCAGCTGAGCGAGCATCTCGTGCGGGTCGTCCTCGGCGGCGCCGGGCTGGCGGGGTTCACCTCGACCGGCCTCCCCGACGAGTGGGTCGGGCTGGTCGTGCCGGGCCAGTTCCAGAGTCGCTACTACACCGTGCGCTCCTGGCGCGACGGCCTGCTCACCCTCGACGTGATGGTCCACGACGTCGGCCTGGTCACCGAGTGGGTGGCCCGCGACTGCGTCGGCGACGAGGTGGTCGTGACCGAGCCCAAGGGCGCCTTCGTCCTGCCGGCCGACGCGACCTGGCTGGTGTTGGTCGGGGACCTCACCGCGCTGCCCGCGATCGCGCGGATCAGCGAGTGGCACCTGGCCCGTGGGGGCGAGCGGACGCTGGCGATCCACGCCGAGGTGCCCGAGGACCTCTCCGCCTACCTGCCCGCCGAGGTCCTGGCGTCGACCACCTGGCTCTCCCCGCCCGAGCCCGGCCACAGCGCGCTGGCCGACGTCGTGCGCGAGCTGGACCTGCCCCCTGGCAGCGGCTACTTCTGGATGGGCGGCGAGTCGGCGCAGATGCGCGCGATCCGCACCCACCTGATGCGCGAGCGCGGCTTGCCCGCGGCGTCGTACCACGTGATGGGCTACTGGCGCAGCGTGCTGCGCCGACAGCCGCGGTCCGTCGACCCGGGGCCGATCTGGCGTGCCGGCAAGGCGGCGGGCAAGAGCGACGAGCAGATCTGGGCGGACTACGACGCCGCCCGGGACGACTAGGCACGAGGGTCCTCGGGACGTGCGTCCCGTCCATCCGGGTCCTGTTCGGTCCCTTGGTCCGTGGGACGACAAACCGGGACGTGACAGGCTGGGGACAGAAGGCGCCCGGCGCCTTCGCGACCGCCCCCCGCACCCCGGCCGCCATGGAGGACCGATGCATCTCACCGCGCTCAGGATCGGCGCGCACCACCTCGTCGCCCCCCGTCCGGTCGTGGCCGGCACGCCTGTGGTGGTCGCCGACGGTGGGCTGTCGTTCGGTGGGGTGTGGGACCGGGTGCAGCTGCCCTACGAGCGGGTCGCGCTCTGCACGCCCTACGGCACCTACCTCTCGTGCCGGCTCGGGCCCGACGGCCTGCTCCGGATGACCCTCGCCGGTGGGCTCGGACCCCAGGAGGCGTTCGAGGAGGTGCTGTGGCCCGACGGCGGCGTCTCGCTGCGCACCTGCGAGCGCACCTTCGTCGCCGCGCCCGGCGAGGTCGGCGCCACCGTGCGGGCCGACGGCCGCGACGGCGAGGCGACCACCCGCCTGCGCTACGGCATGGTGCCGGGTGCGCTGGCCCGCGAGGTGGCCGAGGTCAAGGCCGGCACCCCCCGGGTGGCCGACATGCCGCGCCAGTTCGCCCAGCCCGTGGTCGAGTCGCGGGAGTGAAGCCCTTCGTCCTGCTCGCCACGCGCGCGGAGGACGTGGCGGCGGACGACGAGTACGCCGCCTTCCTGCGCTTCGGCGGCCTGTCCGAGAGCGAGCTGGTCCGCATCCGGCTCGAGCAGCCCGACGCCCCTCCGGCCGCCTCGCTGGACCTCGACGCGTTCTCCGGGGTGATCCTCGGGGGCAGCCCGTTCACCACCTCGGTGCCGGCCGGGACCAAGTCGGCGGAGCAGGTGCGGGTCGAGGCCGACGTCTTCGCCCTGCTGGACCGCGTGGTCGTGGAGGACCGACCGTTCCTCGGCGCCTGCTACGGCGTCGGCACGCTCGGGGTGCACCAGGGTGGCGTGGTCGACGGCACGTTCGGCGAGGCGATCGGCGCGGTCGCGATCGAGCTCACCGGCGAGGGCGCGGTCGACCCGCTGACCTCGGCGCTGCCCGGGTCCTTCGAGGCGTTCGTCGGCCACAAGGAGGCGGTCACCACGCTGCCCGACCACGCGGTGCTGCTGGCCTCCTCGGCGAGCTGCCCGGTCCAGGCGTTCCGGGTCGGGCGCCACGTCTACGCCACGCAGTTCCACCCCGAGCTCGACGTGCCGGGGCTGCAGACGCGCATCGAGGTCTACCGCGACTACGGCTACTTCGAGCCCCACGAGGCCGAGTGGCTCAAGGCCAACGCCGCCCGGGCCGCCGTCAGCGAGCCTCCGCGGCTGCTGCAGCGGTTCGTCGAGCTCTACGCGCGCTGACCGGGTCCTGCGGCACCCGGGTGCGGAGTCGGTCTGCTCGGTGATCGGCGCGCGACGATGCCGATGAGCGCTCGCCTCGGGCCGGAGGGAAACTGAAGGCGAATCGCACGCCCGAGCGCCGAGTCGACGGGATTCGCCTTCGATCAGTGCAAGCGGGAGATGCGCGCCCATGCCACTGTCGGGGCACCACCGCGGCGATGCCGCTGCGTCGGGGCCACTAGTCCTCGAGGCCCCTGGCGACGAGCGCCTCGCCGACCGCGTCGGCGTGGCGGATCGAGCGGATGATCAGCGGCACGGCGAAGGCGCGCGGATCCGACTCGAGGCCGCGGGCGCGTTGGGCGTCGCGCACCTCGACGGCCAGGCCGGCGACCACCGGCACGGCGCGGATGCTCAGGGCCACCAGCAGGCCGATCCGCTCGGGGTCGAGCCCTACCGTCCGCAACGGTCGCCGCACCGGACCGGCGACACGGACGACGACGTCGACCACGGCGCTGGTGCGCGTGGTGAGCGTGACGAGCCCCGCCAGGAGCACCAGCGCGAGGATCGACGAGGTGACGAGCAGCGCGCGGTCGACGCCGTTGACCAGCGCGTGGAAGGTGCCGAGGACGAGCAGCAGGAGCACCAGCGGCTTGACCTGCGACCACACCAGGCGGGGGCCCAGCCCGGCCACGGCGTAGAGCACGAGCGCCGCCGCGACCGCCGCGCCGCCCTGCCAGGCCCGGTCGAGCAGGAACGAGCCGGCGCCGAGCACGAGCAGCACGAGCAGCTTCACCCCGGCCGGCAGGCGGTGGAGCACCGAGTCCCCTGGCTGGTAGAGCCCGAGCGCCTGCACCTCAGGCCCCCATCAGCGCGCGGTAGTGGGCGAGCGCCTCGCTCGGCGACCCGTCGAGCACCAGGCGGGCCCGGTCGAACACGAGGACGCGGTCGAAGTCGTCGAGCAGGTCCAGGTCGTGGGTCACCATGACGACCTGCTGGGGCAGGCCGGCGACCGTCTCGGCCACCCGGCGGGTGTTGCGCAGGTCGAGCAGCGTCGTCGGCTCGTCGAGCACCAGCACGGACGGCTCGGTGACCAGCACGCTGACGAGGGCGAGCAACTGTTTTTGTCCACCCGACAAGAGATGGGTGGGGTGGTCGGCGTGGCCGGCCAGCCCGTAGGTCTCGAGCACCGCCGCGACCCGCTCGGCCACCTGCGACTTGGACATGCGCCGGCGCAGGCCGAAGCCGACGTCCTCCTGCACGGTGGGCATCACGATCTGGGCGTCGGGGTCGGTGAAGCAGAAGCCGACACGCCGACGTACGTCCTTGGCGTGGGTGCGGGTGTCGAGCCCGTCGACGCTCACGGTGCCGCGGGTGGGGACGACCAGCCCGTTGAGCAGCCGGGCGAAGGTCGACTTGCCCGACCCGTTGGCGCCCACGACGCCGATGCGCGGCTCGGTCAGGGTCACCGACAGGTCCGTCAGCACCTCGCGGCGCGCGGACCCGACGCCGTAGGCGTGGGTGACACCGGTCAGCTCGAGGCGGCTCATGTCGCCTCCACCAGGAGGGCGACGCCCTGGCCGCCGCCGGCGGCGATCGCGGCGAGGCCGAGGCCTCCGTGTCCGGAGCGGACCAGCTGCGCGTGGAGGCGTACGACGAGCAGCGCGCCCGAGGCGCCCCAGGGGTGGCCGAGCCCCAGCGCCCCGCCCTCGGGGCAGACCCGGGCGGGGTCGAGGCCGAGCTCGTCGCAGCAGGCGAGGACCTGGCCCGCGAAGGCCTCGTTGAGCTCGACCACGTCGACCTCGTCGAGGGAGCGGCCCGTGCGCTCGAGGACGCGGCGGGTGGCGGGGACCAGCCCCCGGCCGGGGTCGTTCGGGTCGCAGGCGACCGTGGCCGAGCCCAGGACGCGCAGGGCCGGGACGCCGGGGCGCTCACCGACCACCGCGACCACCGCGGCACCGTCGTTGACGCCGCAGGAGTTGCCGGCGGTGACCGTGCCGCCCTCCTCTGCGGTGCGGAAGGCGGGGCGCAGACGGGCGAGCCGCGCGGCGCTCATCCCGGCACGGGGCCGCTCGTCGCGAGCCACCCCGGCGACCGGGACAACCTCGGCGTCGAACCGCCCGGCCTCCCGCGAGGCGTGCGCGCGGCGGTGGGACTCGGCGGCGTAGGCGTCCTGCCGCTCGCGGCTCACCCCGGCGCGGGCGGCGAGGCGGTCGTTGGCCTCCCCCATGTCGGGGTCGCCGACCTCGGCGGGGGCGAAGGGCGCGCGCTCGTAGCGCACCGGCTCCCGACCCGGCGCCGGCGGCCAGGACCGCCACGGGGCCGTGGAGGCGGACTCGACCCCGCCCGCGAGCACCAGCGGCGAACCCGCCCGGACCTGCGCGACGGCAGAGACCACCGCCGCCAGCCCGCTGGCGCACTGCCGGTCGACGGTGAGGGCCGGGACGTCGAGCCCCGCGGCCAGCGCCGCGACCCGCGCGACGTCGCCGCCCGGACCCATGCAGTTGCCGAGCACGACCTCGTCCGGCGCCAGCCCGGTGACGGTGCGCGCCTCGTCGGCGACCGCGCGCAGGACGGGGGCGGCCAGCCGGGCGGCCTCGACCTCGGCGAAGGCGTGGCCGGCCGTGCCCACCGGGGAGCGCCGGGCCGCGACGACCCAGGCGGTCATCGCACGAGCCGTTCGGCGCCGTCGTGCACCAGAGACGCCAGGGCGGCCCGGTCGACCTTGCCGGCGGACGTGCGCGGCAGCGCCGGGACGGCGTACCAGAGACGAGGGCGGTGGGTGGCCGGCAGCTCGACGGAGCGGCAGCGGGCCTGGTCCGCCCGGTCGGTGAGCACGGCCGCGACGACCTGTCCCAGCTCGGCGTGCGGGACCCCGAGGACGACGACCTCGCCGCGCGCCACCGGACGCAGCGCGGTCTCGACGTCCTCGACGAGCACCGTCGCGCCCGAGGTGACGACCGCGGCGTCCCCGCGGCCCACCACCCGCAGCCGGTCCCCGTCGAGCGACCCGCGGTCACCCACCGTCGCGAACCCGTCGATCGTCGGGACGTCAGCCAGGTAAGGGGATCGCGCCCAGATCACCCCGTCGCGCACCGAGACCTCGACGCCCGGGAAGACGGCGAGGTCGCCCTCGTGGGAGCCCCAGCCGACGAAGGACAGCTCGGCCGCGCCGTAGTAGTGCGCGACCCTCGCGCCGGCCGCCGCCGCCGCGGCGTACGACGCCTGGTCGAGCCGGTCCCCCGCCACCGTGACGTGCCGGCCCGCCAGCCCGGAGAGCCGGCGCAGCACGGTCGGCGTGACGTGGGCGTGCGTGGCGGCCTCGAGCCGGTCGACCAGGGTCGCGCCGGCCCACGCGGTGAGCACGGAGGCGAAGAGGTTCATCGTGCCCGCGAGCGGTCCCGGCACCCAGACCAGCGAGTCCGGGCCGAGGCCGGTCAGCCCGGCAACGACCGGGAACGAGTCGAACCACGAGGCCGTCGTGCGACGGACCGGGCGCGAGGCGCCGGTGCTGCCGGACGTGCCGAGCAGCAACGGGGCACCGTCGTGGTGCGCCTGCAGGACCGCCGCGACGGGGTCGGGGCGGTCGAGCGGCGCGACCGCGTCAGACTGCGGCCGGCTCGGGCTGCTCGTCACGCTCCCGCACCAGCAGGCCGGGGTAGCCGCGGTGGACGCCGGCGGCGACGACCGTGGCGACGGCCGCCTTGACCAGGTCGCCGGGCACGAAGACCCACAGCGCCGTGAAGGCCTCGTCGACCGGCAGGTGCGCGAAGCGCATCACGCCGAGGAGCCCGCAGGCGTAGAGCGCCACCACGCCGCCCAGGACGTTGGCGAGGAAGCCCCAGCGGACGTCGTACTCCCGGCCCGGGCGTGCGGCCGCCGAGGCGACCAGCCCGGTGACGAACGCGGCGACCGGGAAGCCGACGAGGAAGCCGGCGCGCGGGGTGGTGAACATGCCCAGACCGCCGACCTGGCCGGCCAGCAGCGGGAGACCCGCGGCCACGAGCAGCACGAAGACGAGCAGGCTGAGGCCGCCGCGGCGGGCCCCGAGGATGCTGCCGGCGAGCATGACCCCCATCGACTGCAGCGTGATCGGCACGGCGAGGCCCGTCGGCTGGAACGCCGGCACGAGCCCGAAGGCCGCGACGATGCCGACGAAGACAGCGACCAGAGCGAGGTCGCGGGCGCCGAGCAGGCCGCGGGTCGAGGGGTTTCTCATGCGCCGGAGTCTAGGCGCGGGCCACGGGGGCAGGGCACCCGCCGCCCACCGGTCAGACTGTGACGGTGACCTCACGCACAGGTGCACCGGCTCGCCTCGGCGCCTGGGGCTTCGTGGCCTGGTTCGGGATCGTGGCGCTGCTCGGCGACATCCTCTACGAGGGCGCCCGGTCGATCACCGGGCCGCTGCTCGCGTCGTTCGGCGCGAGCGCCGCGCTGGTCGGGCTGGTCTCCGGGATCGGTGAGGGCGCGGCGCTCCTGCTCCGCCTGGTCTCCGGCCCGGCGGTCGACCACAGCGGGCGCTTCTGGGAGTGGACGATCGCGGGCTACGTGATCACCGCGGTCAGCGTGCCCTTCCTCGGGCTCGCGTCGGCCCTCTGGATCGCCTGTGCGCTGGTCATCCTCGAGCGGGTCGGCAAGGCCGTCCGCGCACCGGCCAAGGACACGCTCCTCTCCCACGCCACCGCGGTCACCGGCCGCGGCCGCGGGTTCGCCGTCCACGAGGCGCTCGACCAGTTCGGCGCGCTGGTCGGGCCGCTCCTGGTGGCCGGGATGCTGTGGCTGACCGGCGACGACTACGGCCCCTCCCTGCTGGTGCTGGCCGTCCCGGGCGTCGGCCTCGTCGCGCTCGTGCTGTGGCTGCGCCGGCAGGTGCCCGACCCCGCCGCCTACGAGGACCACCCGGCAGCCCACGCCTCCCCCGGCTCCGTCGCGCACGTCGACCGCCTGCCCGGGCTGTTCTGGGCCTACGCCGGCTTCACCGCCCTCACCATGGCGGGGTTCGCGACGTTCAGCGTGCTGTCGTTCCACCTGGTCACCACCGGGATGATGGCCGCCGCCGTCGTCCCGCTGCTCTACGCCGGCGCCCAGCTGGTCGACGCGGCCGCCGCCCTGCTCAGCGGCTGGGGGTACGACGCCCGGGGCCCGGTCGTGCTGTTCTCGCTCCCGGCCGTCGCGGCCCTCGTCCCCGTGCTCGGGTTCAGCGGCACGGTCTGGGTCGCCGCCGCGGGCTGCCTGCTGTGGGGCGTGGCGCTGGGCATCCAGGAGTCGACCATGCGCGCCACCGTGGCCGACCTCGTCGGCCCCGGCCGGCGTGCGACGGCGTACGGCGTGTTCGCGGCGGTCGTCGGGGTGGCCGCGACGCTGGGTGGCACCCTCGCCGGCGCGCTGTACGACGTCTCGGTGACCTGGCTGTTCGTGGTGACCGTCGCGCTGCAGCTGCTCGCGACGGTCGTCCTGGCGCTCACCCTGCGCCGCCGCGGCGCAGGCTGACCTCACTCCTTGTCGGGCCCCGGTGCTGCCGGTGCCGCGGGGGCCGGCGGCGGGGGCGGCGGGGGCGGCGGCGCGGGCTGGTCGCCACCGGCGTCGTCGCCCGCAGCGGCCGCGTCGGCCGGCGCTGCCGCGGGAGGCGCCGCCTGGGCCGCCCCGGCGTCGTCGGCCCCGGCCCCACCCGGCTGGGCGGCCGCGGCCGGCACGGCGTTCGGCGCCTGCGGGTCGGCGACCGTCGGCGCCGCCTGAGGCGCAGCCGCGTCGTCGTCCCCGCTGTCACCCGCCTGCGGGTCGGGCGCCGGGCTCTTCTTGGCGTCCTTCTTGCCGACCCCGAAGAACTTCACCTTCCACGAGCCGTCGTCGCCCTGCTCGATCTTGAGCGCGGTCGAGAACTCGCCCGCCTTGCTGTTCGCGTCGTCCCAGGCATCGATCCGCTTCTGGGTCGTGCCGTCGTTGCGACCGCCGAACGTGATGGCGGGACCGGGGCGCTTGGCCCGGCTCTCGTCGGAGATGGTGAACGTCCCACGCTGGTGCTTGCTGAAGTCGGTCCCGAAGTCGAACGCCTCGCGGGGCGCCCCCCCGGTCGGGTCGACGTAGCGCAGCGGGTTGGCGGCCGCGTAGGTGTAGGCCGACAGCAGCGAGGGGTCGTCGACCGCGGCCATCGGGTCCTCGGCCAGCAGCGGCTCCGGGCTGAGGAACGCCTGCTCGCGTGGGGCGAACCAGCGGGCGCCGAAGTTGACCAGGTCGTAGGTCGCGTCGGTCCAGCCGCTCCCGAAGAGGTAGGGCGTGTCCTTGATCGTGCTCTGCCCGAGCACCCATGGTTTGCCCGTCGGGAGGTAGTCGAGGTACTGGAACACCCCGCCCACCTCGTCGGTGGCCACCCGCAGGCTCCCCTGCAGATCCTTGTGCAGGTGGTGGATGTTGACCTCGGGACGGGGCTGGCAGGTGCTCGTCCCCGGGTCGTAGAGCTGCCCGCTCGAGCAGGACGTCGCCGCCGCGACCACGCACGCGCCGCCCTTCGGGCAGGCGCACATGGTCTCGGTCGTGTCCGTGCACGACGCCGGCTGCGTCTGCACCTTGTCGGGACTGGTGCGGTGGATCGCCACCAGCTCGGTGCCGAGGTAGACGTTGGCGTAGCGGTGGCCGTCGTTGGCGGTGTTCCAGTGGTCGTTGACGAACCACAGGTGCCCGCCCGGGCCCCACTCGAGCGTCCGGTCACCCTCGGCGTCGTAGCGGTAGACGGTGTCGTTGTTGCCGTCGTGGATCCGCGTCACCCGGTTCTCCGCGTCCCACTCCCAGCTGCGCCGGACCTCGCTCGTCCCGCCGGCACACGGCTCGCGCCAGCCCGTCAGGTTGCCCGTCGCGTCGTAGGTGTAGGTGCGCGGACCCCGCTTCTTGAGCTTGTGCGAGGTCGTGCCGTCGGCGTTCTTGAGGTACTCCACGTCCGAGGCGGTCTGGGTGAACGTGTTGTGCAGGTCCTGGTTGGCCGTGCCGCCACCGGAGGTGGTGTCGGAGTCGCAGGTCGTGGTGGTCGTCGTGCCGCCACCTCCGGGACCGGGCTTGCCGGCCCGCACCGTGGACGCGGACAGCACCAGTCCCGCCGACGCCAGCGACGCCGCCGCCGTGCCCTTCTTGCCGCCGGTCTTGCCGGTCGTCCCGGTGGTCGTGGTCGCCTGCGTCTTGCCGAGCAGGTTGCCGTTGGGGGCGTAGTCGACCGTGAGGTTGAAGTCGCGGTTCTGCTGCCGGTCGACATAGGTGCCCACCCCGCCGGTGAGGCGGTAGAAGCCGTCGTAGGTGTAGGCCTGCTGCGACGGCCCGGGGACGTTGTTCTCCGGGACCGGGCCGAGGCCGGTCACCTTGGTGGCGGTGCCGTTGTCGTAGAGCCGGTTGACCGCGTCGCGCACGTTGCCGGCCGCGTCGTAGGTGTACTGCAGGCGCTGCAGCGGACGTGCCACCGACGTCGACCCGTCGTACTGCTGCTTGACGGTCGAGTCGGTCTTCACCGAGGCCAGGAAGCGACGCGTCGGCTCGTAGGTCGAGCGCGTGCGGACGCCGTTGCCGTCCATCCGCGACACCGTCGCGCCGAACTGGTCGTAGGTCACGCCGTCGACGTAGTGCAGGACCAGGTCGGGTCGGTGGACCACGTTGCCGTACTGGTCGTAGAGGTCGCTCTGCGGCGTGTGCGAGACCAGGCTGGTCGGCCGCCCGCCCAGGTCGTAGTCGTGCTCGAGCACCTCACCGTTGGGATAGGTCAGCCGCTTGACCCGCGCGAGGCTGTCGTAGGCCCACCTCGTGGTCCACGACGCCGGGTCGTCGACCGCGCCCTTGCCGAACGGGTCGGGGTCCTGCGTCGCGGTCTCGCGCGCGACGTTGCCGTCGACGTCGTAGCCGTAGGTGCGGTCCATCGCACCGTCGACGACCTCGACCACGCGCCCGGCGCCGTTCTCGTCCGCGCCGGCCTCGCCGTAGGTGTAGCTCACGTCGGGGGTGCTGTCGGAGTAGTCCGTGCCGACCATCCGGTCGCGGTCCCAGAGGTACGTCGCCGTGGTGCCACGTGCCCGCGTCTCGGTCAGCGCGTTGCCGGCCGGCGCGAACGTGCGGGCGACCAGCCCGCCGTCGGGCGTCGTCGTGGCGATGTCGTTGTCCTTCGGGTCGTAGACGTGGGTGGTGCGCGCACCCGCCGCGTCGACGACGGCCGTCAGGCGTCCCAGCCGGTCGTACTCGTAGTAGGTGCTGATCGGTCCCGGCGTGCCGACCGAGGCCTTGACCCGCCGAGCGGCGATCACCGGGCTGGCCGAGGGCAGCGACGCCATCGGGCCGGCGGAGCCGTCCGGGTTGTTCGCGGAGACCGGCGTCTCCTTGCGGAGGTAGACCGCGTCACCGACGTCGGACCAGGCCTCGTCCTTCTTGCCCAGCACGTCGGTGCTGGTCAGGTGCGCCAGCGTGAGGGGGCCGTCCGCGACGCTGCTGTAGACGTGGTTCGGGTCGGGGATCACCGCGTAGTCGTAGGCCATGGTCTCCTGCGACCCGTCCGGCAGCACCTGCTTGGTCAGCCGGTCGAGCAGGTCGAAGGTGCGGACGAACGGTGCGGTCACCGGGACGCCGGCGTCGGCCTGGCCGGACTCCGAGGTGTTGGTGTTGTACGCCGACAGAGGGCGCGCCGAGGCACGCTCGACCGTGGGGTACCACTCCTTGGTGGCGCGCCCGAGGGCGTCGTACTCCACGGCCCCCTCGACCACGCGCACCTCGGCGTCGACGCCGTCGACGTTGGCGTCGCGCTTGTGCTGCACCACGCGTCCGAGACCGTCGACGAACGTCGCGGTGTCGATCGTGTTGGCCGGGTGGAAGGCGTCGTACTGGTGCGCCGCCGCCCAGATGTGGGGACCGCTCGGGTCGAGCCTGGCGCTGGACGGCCCGTGCTCGAAGGTGATCGTCGTCCTGCCGTCGCCGTGCTCGCGGGGGGCTGCCACCGAGGCGGTGCGGCCGAGCGCGTCGTAGGTGAACGAGGTGACGTTGCCGTTCTCGTCCGTGCGGGTGGCCAGCCGTCCCGTCAGCGGGTCGTAGGTCGCGCTCGAGCCGATGCCGTGGTTGTCGGTCACCTCGGCGATGTCGGTGAACCGGTGCGGGTCGAAGACGTAGTCGACGCAGGAGCGCCGCGCGTCCGCCTCGGCGTCCAGCGACGAGCAGCCGTCGAAGGTGAGGTCGTCGGACTCGACGTGGGCCGCCGGGTAGTCGTCGCACGCGGGCCGCTCGCTGTCCGGCCGCGCCACGGAGTTGACGCTGCCGTGGGCGTCGAAGGTCATCTCCGTGATGCCGTAGAGGTCCTGGTGGCAGTCGTTCTGCGAGGCCGGGGAGACCAGCTCCGCCAGGCGCACGGGCGCCGCGTTGACGCACAGGTCCGGGCCCCCGTCGCGACGTTGCATGACGTCGCCACCCGCGTGGTCGCTGCCGAAGACGGTGACCGTCTGCGGGACCGACACCCAGCTGTCGTCCGGACCCAGCACGCGGTCGCCCGAGCGCGTGGCGCACTGCGGGTAGGTGACCTGGGTGAAGGTGTCGTCGCCCGTGGTCTCCGACTCGTTGCCGTCGTGGACGCCCTTGACGTTGCCGAGCTCGTCGTAGGTGTAGTCGGTGAGCTGCTGCTGCTCGTGCCCCGCGGCGTCGTAGCCGCGCAGGTCGTCGCGGGTGAGCACCGGGTCCATCGCCCGGTCGAGCAGGTCGAACCGGTCGGCGGCGCCGACGGCCGGGAGCCCGGTTGCGTCGACCGTGGACCCGAAGTCGGGGCTGTGCGGGTCCGCGTCGAGCAGGGCGTAGGCGTACCTCCGGTCCTGCAGCGTGGCGCCGCTCGCGTCCTTGGTGGTCTCGCGCACCAGGAGGCCCTCGTCGAACGGGGTGGCGTTGCGGTAGGTGCGCTCGAAGGAGCGCAGGGTCGCGCCGCCGGCGCCGAGCTGCTTCTCGACCACCTTGCTGAACCCGAGCTGCTCCCGCAGGGCCGGGTCCCAGAGCGCGCCCGAGTAGTCGAAGGTCGACTTCTGGACGTCGACCCCGTCGCCGGAGCGCCCGTCCTCCATCTCGACGCTCTTCATCACCCACGTGGACTCGGGGCTGGTCGTGGTGTTGCCGGTCCGCTCGTAGTCGAGGCGGAACTGCCCGCCGAGCGGGTTGGTCACCGACTCGAGCAGGTTGGTCCTGCCGTGCTGGTTGAGCCGCACCTGCAGGTCGTTGTCGGACGTGCTGCGCACCGAGTCGGGGTAGCCGTCGCCGTTGACGTCGGTCAGCTGCACCTGGTCGGTGGACCGGTCGTAGCCGCCGTGGACGCCGGGGTTGATCACGACGTAGCAGGCGACCAGGCAGATCGGGCCGATGTAGATGCTGAAGTCGACGCCGCCGGTCAGGCTGGTCGAGCGGGACACCGACGTCTGGCCGCCGGGCAGGCTGACGCCGGCCATGTCGCCGTTGCTGTCGGCCAGGGTGGTGTCCGCCTTGTTGGCGTCGACCCGCACGTTGCCGTGGAAGTAGTTGCCGAAGTCGACCTCGGTGCGGCCCATGCCGTCCGCGGAGCCGAACACCGTGCGCGGCTCGCCGTCGCCGCCACCACGCACCTTGTTGGTGCGGTCCGGCACGCCGTCGCCGTCGATGTCGTCCCAGCTCATCAGGTCGTAGCCCACGGACTCGCTGTAGGCGATGCCGCCGGCGAACTCGTAGGCGTCGAACTGGAAGCCGGCCGACAGGTTGCCGGTCACGTTCTTTCCGTAGGACAGGCGCCCGGTGGACCACTGCACCGCCTTGTCGGCGAAGCGGTAGCCGAGGTTGAGCCGCACCCAGATCTCGCCCGAGGTGTAGGTGTCGACCCGGTCGGGCAGGCCGTCGCCGTTCATGTCCTCCATGCCGCGCTCGAAGATCGTCCCCGAGGCCCCGGCCGCGGGCGTCAGGCCCTCACGCGAGTCGGCCAGGTCCGAGGTGATCGTGTTCTTGTCACCGTGACCACTGGTGGACGCCTGCGCCTCGCCGTCGGCGATCGGGTTGGTCCACTCCGCGCCGAGGTCGAACCCCAGCCCGACGTTCATGCCGCGGGAGGTCTTCTTCGAGGTCTTGTTGGGGCCGCTGCCCTTGACCGCCCCGCTCTTGCTCTTCGGTGAGATCGCGATCGCCGACCCGCTCAGTCCTCCACCGAGGGCGAGCGAGGTGTCGAAGGGGTTCTCGCCGATCTGGACCTCGCCGGCCTTCGCGCCGCGAGGACCGGTCATCTCGATCGAGCTCCCCGAACGGACGTCGGGCAGCCCGTCGCCGTTGTAGTCCTCGAACTCGTTGATCTCGCGCCCGCCGCCGGCGGCCGCGGTGAAGTTGGCGATGAGGCCGACCATGATGTTGAAGTCACCGTCGACCGAGGTCATCAGGGGCGCTCGCCGGCCCTGCGAGGCCGCACCCGCCTTGGGCACGACGATGTCCTCGCCCAGCCGGTCGGCCTGCAGGTCCCCGGCCTTGCCGAAGATCGTGGCCTTGGGGCCGGAGCGCCACTGGTCGGCCACGTCGCTGCCGGCCGAGACCCACGGGATGAACGGGAAGACCTCGTCGAAGTCCGACGGGCTCACCGACCCGCCCCGCGCGTCGCCCGGGGTGGGCGCGTCGGGGATGTCGGTGTCCTTGTCGTAGGAGCTGAAGTCGTCCTTGACGTCGAACTGCGACTCCACGAGCGGGTCGCCGCCCTGCGCGCCGTCGGCGTCGGCGTTGTAGCCGGCGTAGCCCCAGCCCCGGTTGGCCGAGGGGAAGACCCCGTCGACGTCGGGCCAGCTGAGCGGTGCGCCGGAGTCGACGTCGGCGGTGTTGACGTCGACGTCGTTGCCGTCGCCGTCCTTGCCCTGGTAGGTGACGTGGATGGTCGAGCTGACGCCGTGCTGGTCAGCGAGCCGTGCCCCCACCGCAGGATCGGCGGCACTGACGTCGAGCCAGTAGGTCCTGCCCTCCGTGACGTCGAAGGTGAGCGTCTGGTCCTCGTCGAAGCGACGCTTGGTGACCAGGGTGTCGTTCTTCTCCGTCGCGACGAACGTCTTCTTGGCGACCAGGCCGTCGTCCGGCCGCTTCACGGTGATCGCCATGTCGCTCGAGCGCGGCTTCTCGCTGTCCTTCGTGCTGAAGGACGGGGTGAGGCCGGAGGAGTCGAGCACGACCCGCAGCGACGCCTTGCCGGTCTTCGGGGCGGTCCACGGGACGTAGCTCGACGTCAGGGTGCTCCGACCGAAGACCCGGACGTCGGGCACGACCGGGATGTCCAGCGGGACGTCGAGGTCGTCGACGGTCGACTGGTCGTCCGCGGTCAGCTGCAGGGCCGGGTCCGGCGCGGAGGGGTTGGACAGGGTGATCTGGACGCCCAGCTTGGTGGGGTCGACGGGCGAGTCGCTGACGACGTGGACCTCGATCCAGTCGCTCTCCTCGTAGTCGTCGGAGGTGTCGTCGGCCTTCGCGCCCGGGTTGGTCGACGGGGCGGTCACGGTGAGGGTCTTGGTCCCGGTGACCGCGGCGTCGGTGTGCTGCGGGAGGGTCGCGATCGTCGTGGCCGTGCCGGCGCCGTGCCCGCGGCCGGAGAGCAGCACCACCTCGACGTCGTCGGAGAGCTTCGCGCCGGGCGTCAGCGTCACCTCGACCTGGGTGCTGCCGGGGTCGGTCAGGCTGGTGCGCGCACCGGTCCGGCCGAACGTCGTGAAGTCGCTCGAGGCGTGGTACGTCGACTGGCTGCGTCCCTGCGCGTCCGTCGCCCAGCCCGAGGCGCCGGTGTAGGTGACCGTCGGGTCCCACGTGACGTGGTCGCCCGCAGCGGTCTTGATCACGTGGACGCGGAACCAGACCTGGTCGCCGGCGTCCACGTGGAAGGTGACGTCAGGGCTCGCCGAGGTCGTGGACGCGTCGAGGACCGTCTTCCACCTCGTCGTCTCGTGGTGCTCGATGCTGACCTGGGCGCCGTCGCCGTCGTAGCTCGCACCATCGGTGAGCGAGACGGGACCGGTGACCTCGACGTCGCCGGTGAAGGGCGCGACCCACCGGCGGACGGTGTCGATACGCGGGCTGGAGTCGGTGAGGAGGTCGGTCACCGACTGGGGCATGGAGTCGGCCAGGTCGGAGACGAAGTCGTCGAGCGGGACCTCGAGGTGCTGCGCGATCGGGTCGATCGCCTTGCTGCTGACGAACTTGGGGGTGCCGGTGGCCGGGTCGAGCACGTTGTACCAGACCGAGCGGTCGCCCTTGATGAAGTCGACGCGTCCGTCACCGTTGGCGTCGGTGAAGTACTCCTGGCCGAAGGAGAAGCCGAAGCCGCCGCCGACCTGGATCGCCACGACCGGGTAGGCCTCGAAGTGCAGGTCGATGCGCAGGTCGCTGGAGCGACCCAGGGAGTCGATGCCGGAGATGGTCTTCTCCGGGCCGAACCACGACAGGTCGGAGGGGTTCACGCTCCCGCCGGGACGGTGCAGGTTGGGGCGGTACTTGATCACGCCCCCGTCGGCCCACACCCGGTCGGGAAGGCCGTCGCCGTTGAGGTCGACCAGGGTGCTCTCGGTGACCGACTGGCCGCCCGCGATGTTGAACGACCCGCCGAAGGAGCCGATCTTGCTGGGGATGACCGGGTTGAAGCCGATGTAGCTCCCCCCGTCCGCGCCGCCGCGGTAGGACGTGCCCAGGGCGCTCTGCGCCGCGATGTTGACGTGGCTGTTGGGGCCCGCCGTGCCGGACCGCCCCCACTGCTCGCTGGGACCGAATCCCTGGTAGGTCCCGTCCGCGGCGTGCACGTCGTCGTACCACGTGAAGACGTGCTCGGGCCCGTCCTCGCCGTCGCTGCCGAACTCGGTCACCTTGGTCAGCAGCGACTTGTCGTAGGGCCCGCTCTGGTCGTAGGTCAGGCGCCAGCCCTTGACCAGCTGGGGTGCCGCTCCGTCGTCGTAGTGCTCGGGGCTGAGGTAGTCGACCCTGACCCGGCGCAGCAGGTCCTTGACCACCACGGGGCGTCCGCTGCTGGCGTCGACGCCGAAGTCCTTGCGTCGGCTGGCGCCGGAGACGTCCCCGTCCCGCAGGAAGGTCACCCGGTAGGCCGGCTCGTCAGGGTTGTCCGTGTCCGCCCAGCGGAATCCGGTGTACTCGATCGAGCGGAGGTAGATCGACACCCCGGTCGGGTCGCCGCCCGACTCCGACTTGAGCCCGAAGGAGACCCCGGACTGCTTGTCGTAGCGGTAGCGCATCACGTTGCCGCTGATGTCCTCGACCCAGGTGAGCCCCCAGAAGAAGTCACCGGTGCCGCCGCCGTCCACCCCGGAGCTGCCGGCGGTCGACAGGATCGCCGAGGGGTCGCGGTCGCAGGTGCCCGCGTCGTTGGGCTCGCCCCCGTAGTAGCGGGTGTTGCCCTCCTTGTCGCTGACCTTCCAGCAGTAGTCGGCCGGTCCGCTGCCGTAGCGCGCGATGTGCTCGCGCTCGTTGTCGACCGTGCGGACGAAGTCCTCCTTGGGGTTCGTCCGCGTGGCGAGGTCGGTGCGGATGGCGTTGGGGAACAGCCGGTCCCCGTCGAGCTGGTAGGTCTCGGACTCCTTGGCGGCGAGGTAGCGCGGCGCACCGAACTCGGTGTCGAGGGTGATCGCCCCGGCCGAGAGGTCCCAGCCCACGCCGGTCCAGCCGTTGCCGCCGCCGGAGTCGTAGGAGAGCGCGAGGTCGGGCTGCACGCCGGCCCGTCCGGCCGGCAGGCTCAGCGGCAGGGAGGCGCTCGCACCACCGTCGGGTGCCGCGACCGGCGGCTGCATCACGTCCACGCCCTCGGTCGGGTCGGCGTACTGCAGACTGGTCAGGTCGACGTCCCCCAGGCCGGCCGGGGTGGTGTCCGGCACGTCGTCGAGGTAGCCGTCGGCCGGGCTGCCGCTCGCCTCGCCGGTGTAGGCGACCGGGCGCAGGAACATCAGCGCCAGGGCGAGGGCCAGCAGCGTCGAGACCCGCCACCGCCCGGAGAACCGGCTGCCGCGACCGAGGACCCGTCCCCTCGCCTCGTCGATGGTCGTGCGCAGCGAGTACAGGCGAGTGGACATGTGGGAGACCCCTACCCCTCGAGGACGGGAGGTCCGGTGGGTGCGTCCTCCCTGGCCCGCCCAGGCGAGCCGCTCGCGAATCTAGGCCTGGGCACCGGAGGCGGCATACGGTCCCGGGTGCCGTTCCGCTGGAACTCGGACCGAAGGTCCCCAACCGCACCGGGACCCTCGCCCCTGGACGACCGCCCGTCCGCGCACGCCGGCGCGCCCCGCGCGGACATCTGTCCACGCCCTCGTCACCGGACGGGTCAGGCGGCGTCCTGCCCTTCGTGCTCCTCCTGCTCGCCCTGCCGGCGCCGGAAGTGCCAGAACACCAGCACGCCGACGACCAGCACGGCCAGCACGATCGCGGAGTCCTTGCCGATCGTGGAGGCCACCTTCTGGTAGGACGCACCCGCGAAGTAGCCGACCAGGCTGAAGGTCACCCCCCAGACGAGGCCGCCGAGCGCGTTCCACATCAGGAACGTGCGGTAGCGCATCTGGCTCAGGCCGGCCAGCCCCGGCATGACCGCACGGAGGAAGGCCGTCCACCGGCCGAGGAAGACCGCCGGCCCGCCTCGCCGGCGCAACGCGTCCTGGGCGCTGTCGATCCTCGACCCGTGCCGGCGCAGCATCCTCAGCCGGAGCACGCGCGGCCCGAGGCGCTTGCCGACCTCGTAGCCCACCGAGTCGCCCACGATCGCGCAGAGGACGACCAGGACGACCAGCGTCACGATCCCGAGGTCACCCTGGCTGGCCAGGAAGCCGCCGAGGAGGACCGCCGTCTCGCCCGGGAACACGAAGCCGATGAACACCGCCGCCTCGCCGAAGACGAGCAGCCCGATGATCAGGTAGGCCACGATCGGCGGCACCGTCCGGATCGCGTCGATCACGCTGTGCACCATTCGGTGGAACCTACCTCCGGCACCTGTCGGTGACCTGACCACCGGCCTCGAACCTGCGCCACTCCCCCTCGGACACCACCTCGACGGCTCCGTCGACGACCGTGATCGCGCTCTGCTCGTCGAGGGCGTACGACGGGTGGTCGAGCCCGGCGGCCCACTGCTCGGCGCGGGCCGTCGTGTTGGTCGGGAACAGGTCGAGGTGCGGGAAGACCGAGAAGTCCACGACCCCGAGGGTGCGGTCGTCGGGAGCGCCGTGCCACTCCACGAACCGCTCGCCGATCCGCGGGGTCATCACCATGCTGCCGGCGCTGATGCCCACCCAGACCAGGTCGGGCAGCGTCGGCAGCAGGTCGGCCAGGCCGGACTCGCGCACCCAGTGGCACAGGTAGGTGGCGTCACCACCGTCGACCACGAGGACGTCGGCCTCCCGGACCCACGGCACCCAGCGGTCGGCGCCGATGCTGGGCAGGGCGGTGAGCTCGAGCAGGCCCACCGAGCCCCAGCCGAGCCCGGTGGAGTGCCGCCACGTCGGCTCGGCGGCGACGAACCCGCGGGCCGAGGCCGGCCCGCAGCTCGGGTGCCCCCACTGGGCGGTCGGGACGCAGAGCGCGCGGCTCTCCTCCACCGGCTTGCCGAGGAGGCGCACGAGGGCGGAGCGGATGGTGGGGTTGGTGACCCCACCTGAGGTGAGCAGGAGCTTCAACGGGTCCTCCGGACGTCGGGTGCACGGTCATCCTGCAGACCACGCACTGCCCGAGAACTCATCGGGGACCGGGAGGGGGCCCTCGCGCTCCGCACGCCGTAGGCTGGGCACACGTGGCGGGGGCGTTGTGGAGGCAGCTGTGAGGCAGGAGCGAGGCTGGTTGCACCACGACCAGAGCGCCCGGGTGGGTGCGATGGTCGCCGGCCTCTGGCTCGTCGCGATGACCGTGGTCAACCTGACGTTCCGGTCGACCTTCGTCCCCGACCCCCTGGTCACCCTGGCGCCGCTCGCGGTCTGCGCGGTGCTGCCCACGCGGGTGACGGCCGCGGTCGCCCTGGTCACCGTGGCCTGGTCGGGGTGGTCCGGCGCCTACAACGACGTCTGGGACACCGCCCAGCAGTGGGTGCGGTTCTCCAGCGTGGTGCTGATCAGCGGCGCCGCGGTGCTCATCGCCGCGGTGCGGATCCGCCGGGAGGCGGAGTTCGAGCGCGTGTCCCACATCGCCGAGGCGGCACAGCGGGTCATCCTGCCCGTGCTCCCGGACTCGGCGGCCGAGGTCCTGGTGCAGGCGCGCTACCGCTCGGCCTCCCGGGACGCGCTGGTGGGCGGAGACCTCTACGACTGCTCGCTGACCAGCGGCAAGGTCCGCTTCCTCATCGGCGACGCCCGCGGCAAGGGCATCGGCGCGGTCGAGCAGGCCGCGCGCGTGATCCGTGCGTTCCGGCAGTCCAGCGGCGTCCAGGACGACCTCGGGGCCCTCGCCCACGACATGGACGCCTACCTCCAGGCGTTCCTGGACGACGAGGGCTTCGTGACCGCGCTGCTCGTCGACGTCACCACTCCTGGCCGGCTCACCCTGGCCTCCTGCGGCCACCCACCGCCGCTGCTGCTCCGCCGCGACGGGACCGCGCGGCTGCTCGACCTGCCGCCCGGGCTGCCCCTCGGTCTGGGCGACTCCGCGGTCGCGGTCGACTTCGCGTGGAGCCCCGGCGACCGGCTCCTGCTCTACACCGACGGCCTGAGCGAGGCCCGGGACGACTCCGGACGGTTCCTCGCCCCGATCGACCTGGCCCCGACCGTCGCCTCGCACCCGTTGGAGGACGCCCTCGACGCGGTGCTGGACCAGGCGCGCCGGCACGTCCCGGGCCGGCTCCTCACCGACGACCTCGCGGTCGTGCTGCTGGAGAACACCGGCGAGCGTCGGCCGGCCCGCTTCGGCGGGCGGCTCGTCGAGTCCGCGGCCGGCCTGGCCGGCTAGCGCCGGGCAGCCTCGACCAGGCCGGCGAACAGCCCGACGTCGGCCAGCATCTCGGGGTGCCACTGGACGGCCACGCAGAACCGGGCGCCCGGGGCCTCCATCGCCTCGAGGGTGCCGTCCTCGGCCCAGGCGACCGGGGCGAAGCCGGGGTGCTCGCGGACGGCCTGGTGGTGGTGGCAGCGGACCCCGAGACCCTCGACGCTGCGGTCGCCGACGAGCGAGGCGAGCCGGGTGCCGGAGGCCAGGCGCACCCCGACCTCGCCGAACTCCCCCGGCGAGGGGCCGTGCTGCTCGTGGCCCACCTCGTCGGGCAAGTGCTGCTCCAGGGTGCCGCCCGCGCGGACGGCCATCACCTGCATGCCGCGGCACACACCGAGGACCGGCAGGACACGCTCCTCGGCCGCGTCGAGCAGCGCGATCTCCCAGGTGTCGCGGTCGTCACGCCAGCCGCGGGTGCGCGGGTGCGGCTCGGCGGCGTACTGGTGCGGCGAGACGTCCGCGCCCCCCGAGATCACCAGCCCGTCGAGGCGCGAGACGACCAGGCGCGCCGCCTCCTCGACCGAGGGGTGCGTGGTCGGCGGGAGCAGCACGGGCACGCCGCCCACGGCCTCGACCGCCCGCGCGTAGACCTCGGGCAGGAGGTCGGCACGGGTGTCCCAGACGCCCCACCGGGCCTGCTCGCGGTAGGCGGTCAGGCCGATCAGCGGGGTCACAGCGGCGTGACGTAGGCGCCCGAGATGCCGCCGTCGACGAGGAACGTCGACGCGGTCATGAAGGACGACTCGTCACTGGCCAGGAACAGCACGGCGTTGGCCATCTCCTCCGGCTCGCCGAAGCGGCCCATCGGCACGTGGACGAGCCGGCGCGCGGCCCGCTCCTCGTCGGTGGCGAACAGCTCCTTGAGCAGGGGCGTGTTGACCGGCCCCGGGCACAGCGCGTTGACCCGCACGCCCTGGCGGGCGAACTGCACGCCGAGCTCGCGGGTCATCGACAGGACGCCGCCCTTGGACGCGGAGTAGGAGATCTGCGAGGTCGCCGCGCCCATGACGGCCACGAACGAGGCCGTGTTGATGATCGAGCCGCTCCCCTGCTCGATCATGTAGGGCAGCACCGCCTTGCAGCACAGGTAGACGCTCTTGAGGTTGACGTCCTGCACCAGCTGCCACGCGTCGAGGTCGGTGTCGAGGATCGAGTCGTCCTGCGGCGGCGAGATGCCGGCGTTGTTGAAGGCGATGTCGATCCGCCCGTAGGTCGAGTGCGCCGTCCCGAAGAGCGCGTCGACGTCGTCCTTGCTCGTCACGTCCGTGTGGACGTAGGTGATGCCCGCCTCGGCGGCGAGGGCCTCGCCCTTGGCGTCGTCGAGGTCGCCGACGACGACCTGCGCTCCCTCCTCGAGGAACCGCTTCACCGTGGCGAGTCCGATCCCGGAGCATCCTCCGGTCACGACCGCGACCTTGCCGTCGAGCCTGCCGCCCATGGGGCGCCTCCCTTTCCCTGTGCTGGTGGTCGAGCTTGTCGAGACCACAATTACTGTGCGAAGAACACGTTCTTCTCCTCGGTGAACGCGTGGGGTGCGTCCGGCCCGAGCTCGCGGCCGAGGCCGCTCTGCTTGAAGCCGCCGAACGGCGTCCAGTAGCGCACCGAGGAGTGCGAGTTGACCGAGAGGTTGCCGGCCTCGATGGCGCGCGAGACCCGCAGCGCCCGCCCGAGGTCGGAGGTGTAGATGGAGCCCGACAGGCCGAACTCCGTGTCGTTGGCCAGGCGCACCGCGTCGGCCTCGTCGTCGAACGGCATCACCGCGACGACCGGGCCGAAGACCTCCTCGCGCCAGATCCGCGCGGCCGGGTCCTCGTTGAGCACCACCGTCGGCGGCATCCAGAAGCCGCCGTCCCAGTCGCCGCCCGACGGGGCGGAGCCGGTGAACGCCACGTCGACCCCGTCGAGGTAGCCCTGCACGGTCTCGCGCTGCTGGGCCGAGACCAACGGGCCCATCTCGCTGTCCGGGTCGCTCGGGTCGGTCACCCGCATCCCCTCCACCGCGGTCTGCAGGTGGGTGAGGAACTCGTCGTACGCCGAGCGCTGGACCAGGATGCGGGAGCGGGCGCAGCAGTCCTGGCCCGCGTTGTCGAAGACGGCGTACGGCGCGGCGGCCGCCGCGGCGGCGACGTCGGCGTCGGCGAACACCACGTTGGCCGACTTGCCGCCCAGCTCGAGGGTCACCCGCTTCACCTGGTCGGCGCAGCCGGCCATGATGCGCTTGCCGACCCCGGTCGACCCGGTGAAGCAGACCTTGCGGACGTCGGGGTGGGTGACGAAGCGCTCGCCGACCACCGAGCCCTTGCCGGGCACGACGGTGAGCACGCCCTCGGGCAGGCCCGCCTCGAGCGCGAGCTCGCCGATCCGGATCGCGGTCAGCGGGGTCAGCTCGGCCGGCTTGAGCACGACCGTGTTGCCGGCCGCGATCGCCGGGGCGAAGCCCCAGCCGGCGATCGGCATCGGGAAGTTCCACGGCACGATCACGCCGACCACGCCCAGCGGCTCGTGGAAGGTGACGTCGACCCCGCCGGCGACCGGGATCTGGCGGCCGAACAGCCGCTCCGGCGCGGCGGAGTAGTAGTTGACGACGTCGCGGACGTTGCCCGCCTCCCAGCGCGCGTTGCCCAGCGTGTGGCCGGCGTTGCGCACCTCGAGGTCGGCGAGCTCGTCGAGGTGCTCGTCGATCACCGCGGCGAACCGGCGCAGGATCCGCGCCTTGTCCCCCGGCGCGGTGTCGCGCCAGCCGGGGAAGGCCGCCTTGGCCCGCGCGATCGCGGCGTCGGTCTCCTCGACGCTCGCGGAGGCCACGTCGGCGACGGGCGCGCCGGTGGCCGGGTTGATGACGGTGTGGGTCATCTCTTCCTTCCTAGAGGCGTTCGAAGCCGCGACGGAGCTCCCAGTCCGTGACGGCTGCCTGGTAGGCGGCGAGCTCGACGTCGGCCATGTTGGTGTAGTGGTCGACGACCTCGTCGCCCAGGGTCGCGCGGGCCACCTCGGAGGCGGTGAACACCTCGCGCGCCTCGCGCAGTGTACGAGGCACGGTCGGGCGTCCCGACGTGTAGGCGTTGCCCTCCGTGGGCGGCTCGAGCTCGAGCCCCCGCTCGATCCCGTGCAGTCCTCCCGCCAGCATGGCGGCCAGGGCCAAGTAGGGGTTCACGTCGCCGCCGGGGACCCGGTTCTCCATGCGGGCGGCGGGCCCGCGGCCGACCAGACGGACGGCGCAGGTGCGGTTGTCCTCGCCCCACGCGATCGCGGTCGGGGCGAAGGACCCGTCGGCGAACCGCTTGTAGGAGTTGATGTTGGGGGCGTAGAGCAGCGTGAAGTCCGCCATCGTCGCCAGCACGCCGGCGATGAACTGGTCGTAGAGCTCGGTGCGGTCGTCCCTGTCGTCGTCCCAGAAGACGATCGACCCGTCCTTGCCGCGCAGCGACAGGTGGATGTGGCACGAGCTGCCCTCGCGCTCGTTGACCTTGGCCATGAACGTGATCGACCTGCCCTGCTGGGCGGCGATCTCCTTGGCCATCGTCTTGTAGACCGCGTGGTTGTCGGCGGTGACGACCACGTCGTCGTACAGGAACCCGATCTCGTGCTGGCCGAGGTTGCACTCCCCCTTGGCGCCCTCGACGTTCATGCCCGCGGCGTAGGTGGCGTTGCGGATCTCGCGCAGCAGGCCCTCGATGCGGGTGGTGCCGAGGATCGAGTAGTCGACGTTGTACTGGTTGACCGGGGTCAGCCCGTGGTAGTTCAGCTCGGAGGCGGCCTCGTAGGAGTCCTGGTAGGCCACGAACTCCAGCTCGGTGCCGGCGAGCGCGACGTAGCCCAGCTCGTCCGCCCGGTCGACCTGCCGCTTGAGGATCGTCCGCGGCGACTGGACGACCGGCTGGTGGTCGCCGCCGCTGCTCGAGGCCGGCCAGGCGAGGTCGCACTGCACCATCGCCGAGCCCGGGAGGTGGGGCAGCAGGCGGATCGTGGACAGGTCGAGCTGGAACTCCATGTCGCCGTAGCCGCGCTCCCACGAGGTGATCGCGTAGCCGTCGACGGTGTTCATGTCGACGTCGACCCCCAGCAGGTAGTTGCAGCCCTCGGTGCCGTGGCCGAGGACGTGGTCGAGGAAGTAGCGCCCGTGCAGGCGCTTGCCCTGCAGACGCCCCTGCATGTCGGTGAAGGCCACCACGACGGTGTCGATCTCGCCGCGCTCGATGCGCAGGCGGAGGTCGTCGACGCCGAGGTGGCGGTCGTTGCGCAGCGGCGGGGCGTCGGGGTTCGACGGGGCCATGCGGGGTCCTTTCGGTCAGGGTCCGGTCAGGTCGAGCAGCCCGCGCAGCAGCGCGGCGGTGTCGTCGCAGTGGCGCTCCATCACCAGGCGCGCCTTGGGCGGGTCGCGCTGCAGCACCGCCTGGACGATCGCGCGGTGCTGGGTGTCGGAGTGGGCGATGTTGGCCTCCAGGACGGGGATCGCCTGGAGCATGTCGTGCAGCATCGACTGGGCGGCGGTGACGGCGTCGAGGAGCAGCCGTGACCCGGAGGCCGTGGCCAGCGCGAGGTGCAGCCGGGAGTCGGCCTGCCGGTGCCGCCCCGGCTCGCGCGCCTGCTCGACCTCGATCAGCGCCGAGGTGAGCATCATCCGGTCCGCGGCCGGCAGGTCGCGCGAGGCGGCGGTCCAGCAGGCCCCCGGCTCCACGACCCGTCGCAGCACCAGCGAGTCGAGCAGCTCCTCGCGACGTCCCGCGAGCCGCCCGCGCTCCTCCTCGGAGGGGACGGGCGGGCGGTAGACCACGCGCGTGCCGCCGCCGCGGCCCCGCGTGGTCTCGACCATGCCGGCCTGGCGCAGCGCGGCGATGGCCTCGCGCAGGGTCGCCCGCGAGACCGACATCCGCTCGGCCAGGTCGCGCTCCGCGGGGAGCGTCGAGCCGTAGGGATAGGCCCCGAGCCGGATGGCGGTCGCGAGCTGCTCCACGCAGCCCTCGAACGCGTGGTGGGTGCGCACGGGCCGCAGCACCGCGTGCCCCAGCCCGGGCTGCCGGGCGACGCCAGGCATGGCACCCCTCCTAGTCGTCCTCGGCCAGGATCTCCCGACGGGCCTCCTCCTGCCCCTCCCCCTCGTCGAAGATGTCCTCGAGGTCCTTGGTCGTGTGCTCGCCCTTGGCGCCGTGCATGAAGTGCTGCCGGCCGCCGACGAACCAGGTCACGGTCGCGAACAGCAGCACGGTGAGGACCGCCACCGGCGCGTAGTTGAACGTGCTGTCGCCGAGCGTGCCCGGGGAGTACTGCGGCAGCATGAACAGGATCACGATGAAGATCACCCAGACCACCGAGATCCAGCCGACCGGGGCGCTCCAGCGACCGAGGCTGAACGGCCCGTCCTGGAAGTCGGGCTTGAGCCGGCGCAGCATCACCGGCGTGACGTAGGCGATGTAGAGGCCGATGACCGCGATCGACGTCACCGCGAAGTAGGCCGTGAGCGACCACAGCGAGGGCAGCGTCAGCACCACCGACCAGAACACGCAGAACCAGATCGAGTTCGTGGGCGTGCCGGTGCGCGGATTGACCTTCGACCACAGGCGCGAGCCCGGGAGGGCGTTGTCGCGCGAGAAGGCGTAGGACATGCGCGAATTGGCCGTCACCGACGCCATGCCGCAGAAGAACTGCGCCACGGCCGCGATGAGCAGCATGAAGACGCCGAGGTCCTTGCCGGCCGCGTCGATGAAGATCTGGGCGGGCGGCAGGCCGGTGTCGGAGTTGCGCGCGCCGGAGTAGCTCTGGATGGCCGCGGTCACGCTGACCAGCAGGACCCAGCCGGCGAGGATCGAGACCCACACGCTGCGCACGATGCCCTTGGGCGCCTCGACCGAGGCGTTCTTGGTCTCCTCGGCGACGTGGGCGGAGGCGTCGTAGCCGGTGTAGGTGTACTGCGCCATCAGCAGGCCGATCATGAAGACGTAGAGCGGGTTGCTGAAGCCGGTGTCGTTCTTGAACTCGGTGAAGGTCCAGGCCAGCGACTGGTGCTGGTCGGGCACGATCCACAGGATCGCCACGATCAGGCCCACGCCCGCGAGGTGCCACCAGGCCGAGACCATCGACAGCAGGTTGACCAGGTTGACGCCGAAGGTGTTGAGCAGCCCGTGCAGCGCGATGATGACCAGGAAGGCGATGAACGTCGAGGTCGGCGTGACCGAGATGCCGAACATCAGGTTGAGGGCCGCCATCCACGTGATCGCGGCGCCGTAGTCGATGGCCGCGGTGACCGCGACCTCGCCGAGGAAGTTGAACCACCCGACGTACCACGCCCAGACGCGCTTGTTGCGCCTGGCCAGCTGGCCCGCCCAGTAGTAGAGGCCGCCCGCCGTGGGGTAGGTCGAACAGATCTCGGCCATCGAGAGGGCGACCAGGAGGACGAAGATGCCGACCAGCGGCCAGCCGAGCGAGATGACGATCGGGCCGCCGGCGTCCATCGCGAGGTAGTAGGTCGTGATGCACCCGGCCAGGATCGAGATGATCGAGAACGACACCGCGAAGTTGGAGAACCCGGACATGCCCCGGTGGAGCTCCTGGGTGTAGCCGAGCTCTGCCAGGCGTTTGGCGTCGGCGTCGTCGAGGTCTGCGCTGCTCATCGGGGACCGCCTTCCACGAGGGCTGTGATGCTTCGGAGTGTGGCGAAGGCGGCCACCCCCGTCAATGGTTCGACCTCACACCAATCGGACGGATCGGCAAGGATGCGGACATGACTCGCGTGCACGCTTTCACCGACGACGTCCTCGCCGACCACGACGCGGTCGGGCTCAGCGCCCTCCTCCGGAGCCGCGAGGTCGGCGTCCTCGAGGCGGTCGACGCCGCGATCGCCCGCGCCGAGCAGGTGCAGCCGGCGCTGTGCCCGGTCCAGCACGCGGCGTACGACGAGGCGCGGCGCGAGGCCGCGCGGCTCGACCGGGACGGCCTCGGGGACGAGGCGTTCGCCGGGCTGCCGACCTTCATGAAGGACAACGTCGACGTCGAGGGGATGCCGACCAACTTCGGCAGCGTGGCGTACGTCGCCCGGCCGGCCCGGCACGACGGCGGCGTGATGAAGCAGTGGCGCGGGCTCGGGACCGTGACGCTGGGCAAGAGCAGGCTCCCGGAGTTCGGGCTCACCGCGTCGACGGAGTTCCTCACCGAGGACCCGGTCCGCAACCCGTGGCACACCGGCCACTCCGCAGGCGCGTCCTCCGGCGGCGCCGCGGCCCTGGTCGCCGCGGGGGTCGTCCCCCTCGCCCACGCCAACGACGGCGGCGGCTCGATCCGCATCCCGGCCGCGGCCTGCGGGCTGGTCGGGCTCAAGCCCACCCGCGGACGGCTCGCCGCCGAGCTGGCCGACACCGTGCTCCCGGTGCAGGTGGTGGCCCAGGGTGCGGTCAGCCGGACCGTCCGCGACACCGCCCACTTCCTCGCCGCCGCCGAGCGGGTGCGCCCCGCCCGCCGGGGCCTGCGCCCCGTCGGGCTCGTCGAGGGGCCCGCCGCGCGCCGGCTGCGGATCGCCGTCATGACCGACTCGGTCACCGACATCCCGACCGACGACGCGACCCGCGCGAGCGTGCTCGGCACCGCCGACCTCCTCGCGGCCGCGGGCCACGAGCTGGTCGAGGAGCGCCTCCCGATCGACCCGGCGTTCGCCGACGACTTCGCGCTCTACTGGGCGCTGCTCGGCCTGCTCACCTCGCGGCTGGGCAAGGTGCTCTACTCCCGCGACTTCGACCACGCGCAGGTCGACCCGATCGTCAAGGGGCTGGCCGCGATGGTGCCAGGCCGGTGGCGCTCGCTGCCCGGCGCGATCCGCCGGCTGCGCGGCGCGGGCGCGCTCTACCACGAGGTCTTCCGCCGCTTCGACCTCGTGCTGACCCCTACGCTGGGCCACGTGACGCCGCCGATCGGCCACCTCGGCTCCGACGTCGAGTTCGACCTGGTCTTCGAGCGGCTGCGCGCCTACGTCGGGTTCACCCCCGCCGCCAACGTCTCCGGCGGGCCGGCGATCACCGTGCCCACCGGCCTCGGCGAGGTCGAGGGCGGCTCGGTCCCGCTCTCGGCGATGCTCTCGGCCGACCACGGCCAGGAGCGGACCCTGCTCGAGGTCGCCTACGAGCTCGAGGCCGCCCGGCCGTTCCCGGTGATCACCGGCTGACCCCGAGGGCGAGCACCTCGTCGAACCCCTCGCGCAGGCACTCGAGGAACACCTCCAGGTCCGGCACGGCGCCGGTGTCGACGTCCACGCCGACCGCGCACGTGTCGACGTACGACATGAGCGTGACGTTGACCGCCGAGCCGATCGTCGGGCCGAAGGGGTACTGCACGAGCACCCTGGCTCCCCCGAGCCACACCGGGACCGGGATCCCCGGCACGTCGCTGGCGAGCACGTCGACGTGGCGCAGCATCGCGGCGAGGTAGGCGTGCGGCAGCAGGTTGAGGGCTCCGGCGATGGCCTGGGTGTAGGGCAGCGAGCGCTCGGAGCGCATCCGCTGCGCGCGCACGTGGATCGCGCGCATGCGGGTGTCGGCCCGCGGGATGCGGGCGGGCACGTCGAAGCGCATCAGCGTGATGCGGTTGCCGCCGAGGGCGTCGCCGTCGTCCCGCAGGCTCAACGGCATGGTGACGTGCAGGTCGCCGACCTCCGCGCGGTGGCGCTCGTGGTAGCGGCGCACGCCGCCCGTCACGGCCGCGAGGAAGGCGTCGTTGAGGGTCGCGTCGCAGGCGTGCGCGGCCTCCTTGAGGCCCGCGAGCGGGACCTGGTGCACCCCCAGCTGCCGGACCAGGCGACGCTCGGACATCAGCGCGGAGCCGGTCCGGTTGATCGGCCGCACGGTCCGCGCCACCGACCCGGCCACCGCGGCGACGTCGCGCGCGGTCTCGACCGGGTGCAGGGCGCCGCGCAGCATCCCCGGCACCGACCGCAGGGTCGTGCGGGCCAGCGTGCGCACGGCGGAGAGGTCGTAGGCCGCGGACGCGGTCCAGGGCGCCCAGCGCCCCGCCTCCGGCGCCACGGGTACGGCGGGCAGCGGTCCCCTCTCCGTCGGCTCGGGGCCGAGGTCGAGGATCGACAGGGCCAGCTGGACCCCGCCGATGCCGTCGGTCAGCGCGTGGTGGAGCTTGACCAGCAGGGCGGCCCGTCCGGGCACCCCGTCGACGGTGAGCCCGTCGACGATCGTGGCCTCCCACAGCGGCCGGGCGCGGTCGAAGTCGGCCATCTCGGCCCGCCGGGCCATCTCGAGCACGACGTCGAGCCCGGGCGCCTGCCCGTCGACGGGGCTGGCGGTGACGTGGCGCAGGTGGAAGTCGAGGTCGAGGTCGGGGTCGTCCTCCCAGCGGGGCGGGGCGGGCGGGGCCGAGGGCACGACCCGCTGCCGGAACTGGGGGACGGTGGCGACAGCCCGCTCGAACCCCTCACGGACCCGGGCGGGGTCCGGCGGACGGTCCAGGACGAAGACGGTGACGACCGTCGAGCGGAGCGCGGCGTCGTGCTCCATCTCCCAGGTGAAGGCGTCGCTGTTGCTGAGGAACTGCGGACTCGAGGTGACCATGTCGACTCACCCTCCTGCTGCTCACGCTACGCCCGCGCGCGGGCCCGGGAGGCCGGCGCGGGTGTGGCGTTGGCGACTCCGGAGGAGCCCCGGGAGGCGGGTCAGGTCTCGCGCAGCTTGGCGCTCGCGACCACCCAGAACCGCGAGCGCAGGATGTGGCGCGTCGGCTCGTCGAGGGCGTAGATGCCGAGGCGGTTGGACAGGTCGACCAGCAGCGCGCGGTCGATCTCGCTGGGGATGGTCGGCTCCCCCCGGAGGAGGGTGCCGCGGGCCTCCTCCGACGCGGTGCGCGCCCACGACTCCAGGACACTGGCGCACACCTCGTCGACGAGGCGCTCCTCCTCCTGGGGGTCGACGGACTCGAACCAGCCGCCCGAGGGGCGCCCGGTCGTCGACTGGTAGGCGAGCACCGCGGCGGGCGGGACGGGCGCCGCGGGCGGCGCGGGCGCCGGGAGCTTGCGGGGCATGAGGGCCGGGGTCGGCGGCTTGGGTCCCGAGTCGACGGGGTCCGAGCCCGCGTGCGACCCCAGGTCCGGGCCCGCGCCGGAGGGGGCGCCGGCCGGGGCGGGCGGTGCGGCCGGCACCGCGGACGCGCCGTCGACCGGGGCGGCCGGCTTGGCGGGCGCCTGGTCGGGACCGGGCTCATCGGGGACGTAGGGCACGATCGGCTGCTGGAACATCTCGCGGACCACGGTCGTGACGGCCGCGTCGATGGCCTTCTCGTCGATCAGCTCGAGCCGGTCGGCCGCGCGCAGCAGGTGCTTGCTCACCGCGTGCGGCTTGCCGCGGTCACCCGGGACCGCGAGCAGCACGACCTCGATGCCGTGGGCCTGGGCCTCCTCGACGGCCTCGGTGAGGTCGTCGTCGCCGGAGAGCAGGAACATCACGTCGACCGCGCTGTTGCGGGCGTGGGTGACCAGGTCGAGCCCGATCTTGAGGTCGACGCCCTTCTGCTCGCCGGAGTGGCTCAGCCGGCCCAGGCGCAGCTTGACCCGCGGCAGCAGGCCGATCTGCTCCTGCTCGCGGTCGGGGGTGCCGCCGCGGCCGCCGCCGGAGTCGTACCAGTTGACCCGGAGCACCGGGAGACCGCTGCTCTCCGCGGCCTGCTCCATGATCGCCTCGATGAGGGCGCGGTGGTCGACCTCGACGCCGCTGCGCAGCGAGGTGCCGGTCACCCGGGTGGCCGAGCTGGCCAGCAGGTAGCCGACGTCGACGTAGACGGCGCTGTGGGAGCGCACTGGTCACCTCCGGGTGGGTTGGTCCGACCATCCTGCCTCACCCGGGGTCAGCGCGTGCGGTCCAGCACCTCCCTGACCAGGTCGAGGCTGGTGTCGGGGTGCAGGAAGGCGAAACGGCCCACCGTCTCCCCCTCCCACGCGCTCGGCGGGATGAAGGCGACCTCGTCCTGGTGCAGCTCGCGCGCCCAGGCGTGGTAGTCCTCCTCCTCCCAGCCCAGGCGGCGGAACAGCACGATGCCGAGGTCGGGCTCGCGCACCAGCTCGAGGTGGTCCTCGGCGCGGATCATCGCCGCGGTCTCGGCCGCCAGCCGCACCGCGACCTCGATCGCGTCGCGATAGGCGCCCACGCCGTGGACCGCGAGGGAGAACCACAGCGGCAAACCGCGGGCACGCCGGGTGAGGTGGTAGGCGTAGTCGGTCGGGTTCCAGGCCTCGTGCTCGTGGATCACGTCGAGGTAGGAGGCGTCCTGGGTGTGCGTGCGCCGTGCCTTGGCCGGGTCGGCGTAGAGCAGCGCGCAGCAGTCGAACGGCGTGAACATCCACTTGTGCGGGTCGAGGATGAACGAGTCGGCCCGCTCCAGGCCGGCGTACTTCGCCCGCAGCGACGGCGCGAAGATGCCGGCGCCGCCGTACGCCCCGTCGACGTGGAACCACCAGCCGCGCTCCTGCGCGAGGGCGCCGACCGAGTCGAGGTCGTCGATGATGCCCGCGTTGGTGGTGCCCGAGGTGCACACGACGGCCGCGACGTCGGAGAGGTCCTGCCCGGCCGTGCCGCGCTCGATGTCGGCGCGGGTCAGCCGGTGGTCGGGGGTCTCGACGACCAGCGCGTCCATCTCGAGCAGGCGCAGGGTGTTGACCACCGAGGAGTGGGCGTCGGTGCCGACGACCACGCGCCAGCGGCCCACCGACGGGTCGCGGCGCTTGGCCTCCTCGCGCGCCACGGCCAGCGCCGACAGGTTGCCCGCCGAGCCGCCGGAGACGAAGGTGCCGCCGGCGGTCCGCGGGTCGAGGCCTGCCTCGCCGGCGATGAGCGAGAGCACGGTGTTCTCCGCCGCGATCGCACCGGACGCCTCGAGCCACGAGATGCCCTGGATCGAGGCGCAGGAGACGAGCATGTCGAACAGCAGGCTCGCCTTGGTCGGCGCTGCCGGGATGAAGCCCAGGAAGCGCGGGCTGTCGGCGGAGATCACGCTCGGCGCGATCACCGAGGCGTAGACGCCGAGCACCTCGTCGGGGGTGCTCGCCTGCTCGCAGATCACGCCCTCGAGGCGCTCGTAGAGCTGGGCGTTGGTCAGCGTGCCCTGGTCGAGGGGCACGGGGTCCATCCGCAGGCGGTTCTCGGCGTAGGCCAGCACGCTGCGCACCATCTGCTCGGTCGTCTGGTCGACGCGGTGCATCGCGCGGCCGGCGACCCGCTCGTGGGGCTTGCGGCGTCGCTCCCGGGTCCCCTCGGGGCGCGGGAGCTCGTCGTAGGCGCCGGTGTCGGTCATGCTCACCGGTCCAGCAGGGGTCGCAGCGGGTCCCAGCTCGTGCCGTCGCGCTCGTCCTGTCGCTTGCGCGCGATCGCGGACAGCGCCTCCAGCACGACCCGGTTGGCCAGGGCGGCGGTGATGTCGGCGTGGTCGTAGGGCGGGCTCACCTCGACCACGTCCACGCCGACGACGGGCAGCTCCAGGCAGATCCGGCGTACGGCGTCCAGCAGCTCGCGCGCGCTCAGCCCACCCGGTTCGGGGGTGCCCGTGCCCGGGGCGTGGCCCGGGTCGCACACGTCGATGTCGACCGACAGGAAGACCCCGTCGCACTCGTCGGTGGCGATCGTGAACGCCTCGGTGAGGCACTCGGACAGGCCGCGGTGGACGATCTCGGTCATCTCGTAGGACCGCATCCGCTGGCCAGCCATCCAGTCCAGCGTCTCCGGCCCGGGCCAGTAGCCCCGCAGCCCGACCTGGAGGAAGCGGTCGCCGCGCAGCGCACCGGACTCGATCAGCCGGCGCATCGGCTGGCCGTGGCCCCACAGCGAGCCGAACTCGATGTCGCCGGTGTCGGCGTGGGCGTCGAAGTGGATCATCGAGACCCGGCCGTGGCCGAGCACGTTGGCCACGCCCTTGGCGTCGGGGAAGGCGATCGAGTGGTCGCCGCCGAGCACGACCGGGATGGCGCCGGCGCGGGCCACGAGCTCCACGGCCGCCTCGAGCGCCCCGAGGGAGGTGAGGACGTCACCGGAGTACATCTCCACGTCGCCGGCATCGACCACGCGCAGGTCGCGCAGCCCGTCGGTGCGCAGGGCGAGGCTGGGGCGCGAGCCGTCGTGCGGGAGGTAGTCCTGCATCCGGATCGCCATCGGCCCGAAGCGGGCGCCGGGCCGGTGTGAGGTCCCGCCGTCGAAGGGTGCCCCCAGGACGACGACGTCGGCGTCGGCGTAGGTCGACTCGTCGGACAGGTCGCACCTCGAGACGCCGAGGAAGGTGAAGTCCGGGCCGAACTGCTGGCCGTAGCGGCCCGGCGGCGGGCCCGCGGGCGTCGGGCCGTGGTGATGCGTCATGGGCCGGAGTCTCGCACGCACCTGAGCACTGGTCTGGGCAGGTGAGCGAAGCCGCCTCGGGGTGCCCCTGCTCACCCCTATGATGTGCGCCATGCCGGCCGCAGCGGGCCCGATCCGGGTCGCCATCATCAACGACTACGAGGTCGTCGTCCGGGGTCTCGCCGACATGCTCGGCGGCTACGCCGACCGCGTGCGCGTCGTCGAGCTCAGCACCCGGGACGGCGTCTCCAGCCCCGTCGACGTCGTCCTCTACGACACCTACTCCCGCCCACGCGAGGACCCCCGCGGGGTCCAGGAGCTCACCGGCGACGACCGGGTCGAGGCGGTGGCGGTCTACACCTGGAACTTCGAGCCCGAGCTGATCGACGGGGCGCTCGCCGCCGGCGCCCGCGGCTACCTCGCCAAGACCCTGCCGGCCAAGGAGCTGGTCGAGTCGGTCGAGCGGATCCACAACGGCGAGGTGGTGGTCTCCCCCAGCCCCGGCCACACGCCGGTGGTCAGCGGCGACTGGCCGGGCCGCCCCGAGGGCCTGTCGCTGCGCGAGTCGGAGATGATCGCGCTGATCACCCAGGGCCGCAGCAACCAGGAGATCTGCCGGCTGGCCTACCTCTCCCCCAACACGGTGAAGTCCTACATCCGCAGCGCCTACCGCAAGATCGGCATCACCAGCCGCAGCCAGGCCGTGCTGTGGGGCGTCGAGCACGGCATGCGGGCCTACCCCTACCGCGCGAGCCGCGCGAGCGAGCGGGTCCCCTCCTAGGGGCCCGCTCCCAGGTCGCTCAGCGGCCGGTCGCGCCGTCGCCCCACCGGGCGGTGACGTCGGCCCACACGTGCGCCCACGGCCCGCGCCGTCCGCGGCGGGGCGGGGTGAGGGAGAACCACAGGCGAGCGAGCGGCGCCGCGGCCCGCAGCAGCGGCCGCTTCCAGCCGACCGCCGCACGGGCCTCACGCAGCATGTCGGGCCAGGAGTGGTGCTGGAAGCCGAGCAGCGCCTGCGCCTCGGTGGTGTCCATCCACTCCACGCAGAACCAGCCGTCCTCGTCGGCCGGGTCGCCCGGCAGGCCCGGCGGCAGGGCGCCGCGCAGGCCCACCGCCGCCGTCATCTCCTCGGTCAGCTGACCCTGGCGCAGGCGGCACGAGTCGTCGCCCCCGACGAGCAGGGTGCGGCCCTCGCAGTCGACGGCAGGGTCGGTGGCCGCGGCGAGGGCCGTCGCCACGTCGCGCCCGTCGACCACGTGCACCCGCCCGTCGACCGGCAGCAGCGCCTCGAGGTGGGCCGACTCCGGGTCGAGGGCGAGCAGGCTGTCGGGCACCACGACGGCCGCGACGCGCAGGACGACGTGGCTCGGGACGCGCCGCACGAGCGCCTCGGCCTCGAGCTTGTGGTGGCCGTAGAGCTCGCACGGCCGGGCCGGCGTCTGCGCGGTCACCCCCGGCTCGGTAGTGTGCGGGTTGCGCGAGCCGTAGACCGCCATGCTCGAGGCGAGCACGAGCCGGCAGGGCTCGGCCGCCGCGGCGACGGCCTCCGCGACGTGGCCGGTGGCGGTCACGTTGACCGCCCGGGTCAGGTCCGGGTCGTGGTAGGCCGCCGGCGGGATGATCGCGGCCAGGTGCACGAGCGCCCGCGGGCGGTGGGTCGCCACCAGCCGGCGTACCTCTGCCGGGTCACGGAGGTCGGCCCAGTCCACGTGGACCCCGGGGTGCGCGGCCGCGGCCCTCTCGGTCGCGGGGGTCCGCAGGTCGGTGGCGACCACGGCCACCCCACGTCCCGCGAGCTCCTCGAGGAGCAGGCGGCCGAGGTTGCCGAGGGCACCGGTGACCAGGACGGGCCGCACCGCGGACGGCGGGGTGCGGGTCACTCGGCGAGGAGGCCGGCGAAGCTCGCGCTCTGCCAGCCGGTCGCGGACCCGGCCGGCCGGGCGGGCAGGTTCGTCCCGCCGTACGTCGGGGTGGTGGGCGTGCCGTAGGTCAGCCACGTCTCCGCCGGTCCCTGGCCGATCCCGGGCCTGCTGTAGTCGCAGACGCCGTCGGGGAACACCTTCTGCAGGCGGGCGAGGTCGACGTCCGACAGGGGGACCAGCAGGAACGAGAACAGGTCCTTGGTCAGGGGCTTCAGCCGGCAGGCGACCCGGTCGTTGGCGACGTCGTCGCCGGCCTGCTCGCGCGGGGTCGACAGGTGCAGCTGCAACGCGTCCTGCCGGCACACGGGCTCGGCGGGGGTGCCCACCAGCTCGACGCCGGGCACGTCCTGGCACCGGTCGGTGACGTCGGCCGGGCGGTCCTCGGCGATCTTGGTGGCCAGCGGCAGGTCGCGCCTGTCCTTCTCGACCGCGGCGAGCCACTTGTCCATCTTGAGGAACGCCTCGCCGGCCCAGCGCGGGTCACCGATCAGCGGGGTGGTGCCGAACCACATCACGCGGTTGTCGGTGTCGCCCTGCGCGCGCTGCAGCCGCTCCTCGGTCCAGAACGCGTGGGCGTAGTCGTGCGCGATGCCCGGGTCGGGGCCGCCGTGGTTGATCATCGCGACCCCCGACATGTGGTCGGCCTCGTTGACCAGCCCGGAGCGGTAGACGTTGCGCAGGGCGACCGGGTCGCCCGCGATGCGGGTCGCGGAGTGGTCGGCGTTGATGTCGAGCCCGCCGACCTTCTCGTTGAGGTCGAGGAACTGCGCCAGCGTGATCGTGCCGCGCTTCAGCGGCTCGAAGCCGTACATCACGCCCTGGTTGGCGAACGGGACCCCGGTGAACCCGGTGCCCGCGGCCTTCTCCCAGGGTGTCCAGACGCTGCTGGGGCGCTTGCCGAGGGTGGTGACCATCATGTCGAGGATCGAGCAGCGGACGCCGCCGGGGTTGGTCTCGGAGTCGTAGCGCGTGGTCCGGTCGCCGGGGACGGTGTCCTTGCTGCCGGGGCAGGCCGACTCGGGGTTGATCGCCTCCTTGAACAGCCCCTCGTCGGCGACGACGGCGTTGACGTGGCTCAGGTGGCCCTCGACGTCGGCCATCTGGGTCGGGCTCCAGGGAGCGCCCCACTTCTGCGGGTTCTCGAAGTAGTTGCGCAGCAGGTGGTAGTCGGCGAACTGCGCGCCGGCGGTGAGCACGTCGGGGTAGGAGCAGGTGGTGACCAGGCCCTGGTAGATGCCGGGGTAGGCGTTGGCGATCGTGTGCTGCGCGATCGAGCCGCCGGAGCAGCCGGTGCCGATCGTGTAGCGGATCGGGCCGTAGGCCTCGACGACGCGCTCCTTGAGCATCATCATCGCCTCGGCCTCCTGCGGGAGGTTGCACTGGTGCCCGGTGTTGTTGAGCGCCGCGGACGCGACCGCGAAGCCCTTGCCGAGCGCGGTGACGTAGGTCTGCTCGGTGCCGGGGAAGTCGAAGGGGATCGTGCCGGCGTAGTCCTCGAGCCGCACCGTGCCCGGGGTGAAGGACGCCCCGCAGCCGCCGCCGTGGGTGACCAGCACCTTGTGGTTCCACTGCTTCTGCGCCGCCCACGGCTTCCAGCCCTTGCCGGGAGTGAAGAGCGTGAGGACGGAGTAGCGGTCACGGTCGGCCATGCCGTCCTCGCGGCGTACGACGAAGGGGACGGTCCGGCCCTGGTCGGTCGTGGTCGTGGCGACGTCCGAGGGCGGGTTCTTCGGGTCGTAGGGCTGCAGGCCCTGCTTGGTCGGGTCGGTGCTCTTGTAGAGGAAGGAGTACGTCGGCGCCTGGTTGCACTGCGCGTCCTTCGCCCCTGCCTGGCACTGGTAGGGGCCCAGCTGCGGCCCCGCGAAGATCGGTCCGCCCTGGGGGTGGTTGGTGACCGTGCGGCTGCCGGACCAGCCCGGGGCGGTGGCCCGCACGGTGTTGTCGCCCAGACGCAGGCCGGTGAGCAGGCCGGCGTACGTCCCGTCGGGCCGCCGGGCGAACTGGGAGGTGACGTCACGCCCGTTGAGCGACATCCGCACCGACGACGGCGAGACGCCCGACGGCAGCGGGACGCGCAGGAGGGCGTCGCCACCGGAGACCAGGTCGGCGCGGGTCGAGACCACCTGGATCGACAGCGGCCTCGCCGCGGCGCTGGCCGGGCTGGTCAGGGCGGGCAGGACCGCGAGCGACGCGGCGACGCTCAGCACGGCGGCGAGCAGGGGACGTGACCTCATGCGCTCCTCAACGACCCAGGCGGCCCCTGGCTACGCAGACCTGATCAGTCCTCACGTTCAGTGAGGGGTGGTCGACCCACCCCTGCAGGTGTCTCGACAACCTTCCGGAGGTCGACGTACGTTGCCAGGGCGTCCGCTCCTGGACGCTCAGCACTGCTCGTCTCCCACCCAGGAAGCAGGATCGATGAAGATTCTCCGACGACGGCGCTTGGTCGCCGCAGGCGTTGCACTCGCCACCTCGGTCAGCCTCGGGGCGGTGGCCGCCCCCGCGATGGCCAGCCACAGCAGCACCCCCCCGGCCGACTACGGCAGCGCCGGCGACGCCACCATCACGGTGCCGATCACCGACAGCGAGGCCGGCGGCACCTACTACCAGCCGTTCGAGCGTGCCTACGCGGGCGAGACCGACTCGGGGACCCCGGTCTACGTCTACGTCCCGCAGGGCGCCTTCGACGGTCCGTCCGGCGTGCACAGCCTGGACCCGTCGTTCGACCCCAACCCGGCGGACGACTTCACCCCGTGCGCGGATGCCGACCCCGCGGACTTCAAGGTCACCCAGGCCCAGGTCGACTACCTCGGCGCCAAGCTGGAGGACCAGATCCTCGCCGTCGACGAGGATCACTTCGGCGAGCTGGGCACCCCCGAGGGCGGCGACAGCGACGCCCTGGTCACGCTGGTCTACAACGTCCAGGACGAGAACTACTACGACTGCTCGGTGAGCACCTACACCGCGGGCTACTTCGCGCCGGAGTACCTCTCCGCCGACAGCCTCGGGATGAACGTCATGGTGATCGACGCCCTCGACTGGGCCAACCGCATCGGCGAGGACCCGAACACCGAGCCGTGGAGCGACGGCAACCCCGACAACGACCGCCCCGAGCTCTACGAGGGCGTCATCGCCCACGAGCTCGAGCACATGCTGATGAACTACTCCGACCCCGGCGAGCTGTCCTGGGTCGACGAGGGCCTGGCCGACACCGCGGCGTTCCTCAACGGCTTCGACATGACCGGCAGCCACCTGACCTACCAGCAGGTCTTCCACCGCGAGACCTCGCTGACCCGGTGGGGCGGCGGCCTGGAGAACTACGGCGCGTCGTTCAGCTACTTCCTCTACCTGTGGGAGCAGGCCGGCGGCAACGGCGGTGGCAGCCTCGAGCCCGACCTGGAGTTCCAGGGCGGCCAGACCGGGGACCAGCTGATCAAGGACATCTTCGCCGAGCCGGCCGACGGCATGGAGGGCGTGCAGAACGCCATCGACACCTGGAACGCCTCCGGCGACAAGCAGCTGGAGTCCGCTGCCGAGCTGTTCAAGGACTGGGCGGTCGCGATGTACCTCGACGACGAGAAGTCGCCGCTGTGGGACCTGAAGAACATCGACCTCGGTCCCGCCTCCGGTGGCTGGACGGTGGACCTGGCCAACGAGCTGTTCTGGGACGACCGCGGCAGCTACCAGGGTGCGCTGCCCCAGGCGAAGTTCAACCGGCTGAAGAACCGGCCGGCCTCGCAGGCGCTGCCGTTCGGCGTCTCCTACGAGAAGTTGCGCAACCCCGGCCCGCGGGTCTCGCTCGCCTTCGACGGCGACCCCAACGCCCAGGTCGCGCCGCACTCCGGCGACACCCACTGGTGGGGCGGCTACCAGAGCCAGTCCGACCACGTGCTCGGGCTCGACACCCCGGTGACCGGCGGCGAGACGGTCGACTTCTGGAACTGGCACTTCATCGAGGAGGGCTGGGACTACGGCTTCGTCGAGGCCCTGGTCGACGGCGAGTGGCAGACGGTGCCCGTCACCGACAAGGCGACCGGCGCGGTCGTCTCGACCGATGACGACCCGCAGGGCAACAACACCGAGGGCAACGGCATCACCGGCACCTCGGGCGGGGCGTACTTCGTCGACGAGCCGACCTACCGCCAGTACTCCGTCACCCTGCCCGCCGGGGCGACCGACGTGAGGTGGCGCTACTCCACCGACGCGGCCTACCTCGACACGGGCTGGTTCATCGACGACGTGACCGTGAACGGCGTCCCTGCCGCGGTCTCGTCCGAGGGTGACGAGTGGACCCAGACCGACGGCAAGCAGACCAACAACTGGGTCGTGCAGGTCATCTCGGCGTGCGACCTCACCCCGGGCACCACCAGCCCGGAGGAGATCCGCGACGGGGCCGGCAACTTCGTCTACCGCTACGAGGCCGGCGCGGACGGCAAGGTCCGGACGGGCACGCTGGAGACCAAGTGCGCCAACGGCAAGAAGTCCGACTTCACCGTGGCGATCAGCAACCTGCCGACCGGTGACCTCTCGGTCCTCGACGCGGGCTACGACTGGTGGGTGGTCAAGCAGAAGAAGAGCTGACCCACTTTGCTGCACCACGAGGGGTGCCCGGCCGCGCGCCGGGCACCCCTCGTGCGGCGTCCGACCGTGGGTGGGACGGGTAGGTTCGGAGCGTGAGCGAGCACGCATCCGGTCCACCGCCCGACGACCCGCTGCGCGGGTCGCGCACCAGCGCGGTGTGGACGGGCGTGGTGGGGCTCGGCCTCCTCCTGGTGCTCCTCATCATCTTCATCGCGCAGAACACCCAGGAGGCCGAGGTCAACTTCCTCGGCTGGAGCGGCACCGCGCCACAGTCGGTCGCCCTGCTCATCGCCACCGCAGCCGGACTGGCCCTGGCGGTCATCGCCGCCTCGCTGCGCATCCTGCAGCTGCGCCGGCGCGTGCGCCGGACCCGCTGACCGCCCGCCCGCTCAGGGCGCCAGGGACTCCTCGCCCCAGCGGGCCTCGACGCCGCGCCACATCGGCGCGAACGGACCGGGGAACCCCCGCAGCGGCGACCGCGCGCTGAGCAGGGCCCGCACGGGCAGGATCGCCGGCCAGCTGACCCACCGCCGCACCCCGGCGTGGTGGGCGACGGCGTTGCGGGTCTCGCGCCACGTGTGGTGCTGGAAGCCCAGCACCCGCTGCGCCTCGGCGGTGTCCATCCAGTCGGTGCAGAACCACGAGTCGTCGTCGTCCGGGTCGCCCGGCCGCCCCGGCGGCAGCGCGCCGGGCACGCCCACCGCCCACGCCATCGCGCGGACCAGGTCGCCCTGCGTCATGCGGTGGCTCTCGCCCCCGCCGATCATCAGCGTGCGGCCCGAGCAGTCGGCGCCCACGGCGGTCGCGAGGGCGAAGGCGACGTCACGTCCGTCGACGGTCTGCACGCGGCCGTCGGAGGGGAGCATCGCGGAGAAGTACTGCGTGTCGACGTCGCCGGTCATCGTCAGGTCGGGGAAGACCACGGCGCCCAGGCGCAGGATCGTCCAGTCCACCCCGGAGCGGCGCACGAGGGCCTCGGCCTCGGCCTTGGTCGCGCCGTAGACGTCGGCGGGCCGCACCGGCGTCTCCGCGCTCAGCAGGGTGCCCCGGCGCGGGTTGCGCGGCCCGTGCACGGCCACCGACGAGCAGTGCACCAGTCGGCAGTTGCGCTCCGCGCGGACCATCAGCGACTCGATCGCCGCGACCAGGTGGCGCGTGCCCTCGACGTTGACGCGACGAGCCAGCTCCGGCGCGGCGTAGGAGGAGGGCGGGATCATCGCGGCCAGGTGGACGACGGCCAGCGGCTCGACCTCCTCGACCAGCCGGTGCACCTCGTCGGCGTCGGTCAGGTCGGCCCACCGGAGCTCGACCGACTCGGGGAGGGTGCGGGCCAGCGCCTCGGTGGCCGGGGTGCGCCGGTCGGTGGCCACCACCCGGCGTCGTCGCCCGAGCAGCGCGCGGACGGTGTGGCGTCCGACGTGGCCGAGCGCGCCCGTGACGAGCACGGGTGGCCTGTCCTCAGGCATGCCTGGCCTCCCCCCTCGCGCACCGGACCCCGAGCGCCACACCCTCTCCCATGAGCGGCGCGTGGTTCAAGACGTCCGTTCGGGCCCGATCCCCAGCCGTTCGGCGTGCCGCCCCACGAAGGCCACCACCTCGTCGGCCGACCTGTCCGGAAGGCCCCAGACCGCGTCGGTCACGCCGAGCTCCTCCCACTGCTCGAGCAGCTCGGGGGTCGGCCGGCTGGTCGCCAGCACGTGCAGCTGCGGCTCACCCTCACGGCCCTCGTCGGCCCACGTCCTGCGCAGCAGGGCGACCTTGTCGGCGACGTCGGCCTCGCCCGGCGTGGTCATCCAGCCGTCGGCGTGCCGGGCGATCCAGGCGAAGGTCCGCGGGCCGCCCCCGGCGCCCACGACCAGCGGCACGTGGGGCTGGGTCGGCTTGGGCCAGGCCCACGACGGCCCGAACGAGACGTGCTCCCCGTCGTACGACGCCTCGTCCTGGGTCCACAGCGCGCGCATCGCCTCGACGTACTCGCGGAGGACCGTGCGGCGCCGGCCCGCGGGGACGTGGTGGTCGGCCAGCTCGTCGGTGTTCCAGCCGAAGCCGGCGCCGACGGTGACGCGGCCGCCGGAGAGGTGGTCGAGGGTGGCGATGGTCTTGGCGAGCGTGATCGGGTCGGACTCGACCGGCAGGCACACCGCGGTGGCCAGGCGGATCCGTTCGGTGACCGCGGCGGCGGTGGCCAGCGAGACCCACGGGTCGAGCGTGCGGAGGTAGCGGTCATCGGGGAGCGTCTCGTCGCCCGTGCCCGGGTGCGCGGCGTCGCGGCGGACCGGGATGTGGGTGTGCTCGGGGACGTAGAACGTGTCGAACCCGTGGGCCTCGGCGGCGCGCGCGGCCTCGGCGGGGGTGATCCCGCGGTCGCTGGTGAACAGGACGATGCCGTGCCGCATGGCGCTCCCCGACGTGCTCGACGTGTCGACTTGTCATAGACGTCTCTATGACACCGGAGGAGGATAGCCAGCGTGACGACCGCTGACCATCCCCTCAGCGCCCGCGGCACGCGGCTCAACCGCCGCGGGCTCGAGACGCGAGCGCGGGTCCTCGACGCGGCGCTGGCCTGCCTGGCCGAGGGACCCGAGGCCGCGAGCGCCAGCCTCGTCGCCCGCCGGGCGGAGGTCACGTGGGGCACCCTCCAGCACCAGTTCGGCGACGTCGACGGGCTGTGGGCGGCGGTGCTCGCGCACGCGACCCCGGCCGGCCCCATGCTCGGCGAGGGCGCCCCGGGCGTCGGTGTCGCCGAGCGCGTCCGCGAGATCGTCGACCTGCTGTGGGACGGCCTGGACCGGCCGCGGATGCGCGCGATCCTCCACCTGCGCCTCGCGCTCCCGCCCGACCGGGCGGCGCTCGAGGCGAGCCACCCCCACACCGCCCTGGCCCTCCGGGCCTGGGACGAGAGGTGGGAGGAGGAGGTGCGGGCGGCATTCGCGGCGTACGACGTCGACCCGGTGCGCCTGGCGCGGGTGCGCAGCCTGCTGCCCGGGGCGGTGCGCGGCCTGCACCTGGAGCGCCGCCTGTCGACGTACGCCGACGCCGGCGAGGCGCGGCTCGGGCTCGCCGAGGCGCTCGGGGCCTACCTGTCCGGCCCGCCGGGCGCCGCGTGGTGATGCACCAGACAGGCGCACACCTCCCGCTGGGGGCCCGGCGCTCCTAGAGTCGAGGTGGGTGGTCGCGACCGCTCGGGCCGCGGCCGATGGCGAAGCCACCGGAGGTGGGTCATGGGCGAGGACATCGACGACGAGGTCGTCACCGTGCTGAGCACGGAGGAGTGCTGGGCGGCGCTCCGCGCCGACGAGTTCGGACGACTGGCCTACGCGCTCGGCGACGAGGTCGGTCTGGTGCCGGTCAACTACGCGGTCGACGACGCCGGTCGCGACGGACCCACCCTGCTGTTCCGCACCGCGGAGGGGTCCAAGCTGCTCGGCGTCCTGCTGCACCCGCAGGTGGTCTTCGAGATCGACCGGTACGACGAGCACGAGGCCTCGAGCGTCATCGTGCGCGGGCGGGCCCGGCGGCTGGAGGAGGACGAGGCGCACCGCGCCGAGCAGCTGCCGCTGCGCCCCTGGGTGCCGACGCTGAAGTACGACGTGGTGGAGATCGTGCCCGAGCAGCTGTCGGGACGCCGGTTCGTCCTCGAGCGCCCGTGGCTGCACGCCCGCCTCGACGCCTGAGCGTGGTGCCGGCTCAGCCCGTGTTGCGCATGCCGGCCGCGATGCCGTTGACCGTGAGCAGCAGCGCGCGGGCGAGCAGCGGGTCCTCCCCGTCGGCACCGCCGGAGCGACGCCGTGCGAGCAGCTGGACCTGGAGGTGGTGCAGCGGGTCGAGGTAGAGGTCGCGGATCTCCAGCGTCGTGCGCAGGATCGGGTTGTCCCCGAGCAGCGTCCCCTCCCCGGTCACCGCGAGCACCTGCTCCACGGTCCGCGCGTGCTCGTCCTTGATGTCCTCGAACAGCTCGTGCAGCTCCTCGGGCACGAGCGCCGCCACGTAGGTCGCGGCGATGTCGAGGTCGGTCTTGGCCAGCGTCATCGACACGTTGTCGAGGAAGGTGCGGAAGAACGGCCACTCGGCGTACATCTCCCGCAGCGCCTCCTCGTCGGTGACCGCCGCGAGGCCCGACCCCACGCCGTACCAGCCGGGGATGATCTGGCGCGACTGCGTCCAGCCGAAGACCCACGGGATCGCGCGCAGGCCCTCGATGCCGCCGTCGGCGTCGGGGCGGCGCGACGGGCGCGAGCCGATGTGCAGCTCGGCGAGCAGGTCGACCGGGGTGCTGGCCAGGAAGTAGTCGGCCAGGCCCGGGTGGTCGACCAGCGAGCGGTAGCGCGTGTGCGCGGCGTCGGCGACCGCGTCCATCGTCGCGTCCCAGCGGCGCGCCTGGTCCTCGGTGCGGCGGCCCTTCTGGTGCAGGACGCTGGCCTCGAGGGTGGCGGCGAGGGAGAGCTCGAGGTTCTGCCGGGCGAGGATCGGCAGGGCGTACTTGTCGCTGATCACCTCGCCCTGCTCGGTGATCTTCACCTCGCCGTCGACCGTGCCGTAGGGCAGCGCCATGATCGCCTGGTAGGTCGGGCCGCCGCCCCGGCCGACCGAGCCGCCGCGACCGTGGAAGAACCGCAGCCGCACGCCGTGCTCCAGCGCCACGTCGCGGGCCACGCGCTGGGCTCGCTGGATCTGCCACTGCGACGGGGCGATGCCGCCGGACTTGTTGGAGTCGGAGTAGCCGAGCATGACCTCCTGCAGGTCGCCGCGCAGCCGCAGCACCTCGCGGTAGGACTCGTCGGCGAACAGGCGGCGCAGGATCTCCTCGGTGCGCTGCAGCTCCTCGACGGTCTCCAGCAGCGGCACGAACCCGATGCGGGCGACCCCCGCGGCGAGGTCGACCAGCCCCGCCTCGCGAGCCAGGACGACCGCGGCGAGCACGTCGTCGGCGTCGCGGGTCATCGAGATGACGTAGCTCTCGATCGTGCGCGGGCCCAGGGCGTCGAGCGCCTCGCGCACCGCGTCGAAGGTCTCCGCGGTCGTGGCCTCGTCGCCCTCCAGCGGCAGCGGTCGCGTGGCCAGCGGGCGGCGTCCGGCCAGCTCGGCGCCGAGGACCTCGAGGCGCTCGGCGGACGACAGCTCGTCGTAGGGCTTGTCGAGCTCGCCGGTGCGGTCGAGCAGGGTGGCGAGGACGGCGTGGTGCTTCTCGGCGTGCTCGCGCACGTCGAGGGTGGCCAGGGTCAGGCCGGTCGCCGCGACCGTGCGGATCAGCCGCTCGAGCTCGCCGGCGGCGAGCAGCTCGCCCTGGTGCTCGGCCACCGAGTCGCGCAGCAGCCTCAGGTCGGAGAGCAGCTCGTCGTCGTCGGCGTAGTCGCGGCCGGGGACGTGGCCGGTGCGCTCGCTGATGCGCTGCTCGGTCAGCCGGAGGCGCAGGTGGATGCAGGTGAGGAACAGCCGGTAGGGCTCCTCGGCGTTGAGCCGCAGGTAGCGCTTCTCGACCTCGGGCAGGTGCTCGAGGCGCTGGGTCAGCCGCTCGCGCACGGCCTCGGAGACCCCCGACAGCTTCTCGCTGACGGACAGGTCGCGGCGCAGGTGGTCGACCGCGGCGCGCAGCATGCGGATGCCGTGCACGGCCTGCAGGTCGAGCACCTCGCGCGTGGTCGACGGGGTCACGTTGGGGTTGCCGTCACGGTCGCCGCCGATCCAGCTGCCGAAGCGCAGCGGGCGCGCGTCGTCGGGCAGCTCGATGCCGAGCTCGTCGAGCTGGTCGCGCAGCTCCTCGAGGACGTCGGGCAGCGCGCCGGCGGCCAGTCCCTCGAGGTAGTAGACGCCGTTGCGTGCCTCGTCGACCGGCTCCGGCGGCTCGACCCGGATCTCGTCGGTGAGCCAGAGCAGGTCGATCTCCTCACGCAGCCGGCGGTCGCGGCGGCGGGAGGCCGGCTCGTCGAGCAGCCGCGCGACGTGGCGCATCTTGTCGAGGGTGGACCGGCGCTGCACCTCGGTCGGGTGCGCGGTGAAGACCGGCCGCACGCCCACCTGGCCGAGCACGTCGGCGAGCACCTCGGTCCCGTCGTCGCTGTCCGCGATGCGGCGGAAGGTGCGCTCGAGCCAGCCGCCCTCGGCCTCCTGCGCGCGCAGCAGGGCACGGCTGCGGTGGACCTGCTCGGTGACGTTGGCGAGGTGGAAGTACGCCGTGAACGCGTGCGCGAGGCGCGCGCTCGTCGCGAGGTCGAGCTCGGGCAGGTCCTCGAGCGTGTCGCTCTTGGCGTGCGCGCGCACCTGCTCGACCAGGTCGAGCAGGTCCTGGCCCTCCGAGCGGACCAGCGCCTCACCGAGCATCGAGGTGACCAGGCGGACGTCGGCCCGCAGCGCCTCGTCGGGGGCGGCGACGTCGTCGGTGTCGTCCGGCAGGGCCGTTAGATCGTTCACATGGGCCAGTTTCACGCACCCGCTGGCTACCCGCGAGTCATGTCGTCAGGCGGTCACGTGCCCTGTCCGTGGCGTCCCTCCCCCGAGCGGAACCGCTCCAGCCCGACCCCGACGTCCTGCAGCGAGTCCTCCCCCAGCGCCAGCTCGCGGGCCAGGGCCTCCTCCTCGGTCAGGCCGTGCTGCTCGAGCAGGGACAGGCGGTCGTTGCGGGCGCAGCGCTGCGGGTGGGCGGCGATCCGGCGCGCGAGCGCCTGCGCCTCCTCCTTGGCCGTGCCCGGCGCGACGACCCGGTTGACCAGGCCGATCCGCTCGGCCTCGTCGGCGTGCACCGCGCGGCCGGTGAGCACGAGGTCCATCGCGCGGCTGATGCCGATCAGCCGCGGCAGGCGCACCGTGCCGCCGTCGATCAGCGGCACGCCCCAGCGCCGGCAGAACACCCCGAGGACGGCGTCGCTCGCCGCGACCCGCAGGTCGCACCACAGCGCCAGCTCGAGCCCGCCCGCGACGGCATGGCCCTCGATCGCCGCGACGACCGGCTTGGACAGGCGCATCCGCGTCGGGCCCATCGGGCCGTCGTGACCCATCGGGTCGACCCGGTTGCCGTCGGGCCCGCCGACCGCGGTCAGGTCCGCGCCGGCGCAGAAGGTGCCGTGGTCGCCGTACAGCACCGCGACGCTCGCCTCCTCGTCGGCGTCGAAGGCACGGAAGGCCTCGGCCAGCGCGGCGGCCGTCGGCCCGTCGACGGCGTTGCGCCGCTCGGGCCGGCTGATCGTGACCGTCGTGACCGGGCCGTCCCGGTCGACCGTGACGCTCATGCGCCCGACCTCCTGACGACCTGGAGGACGACCAGCACGACCAGCCACACCAGGGCCGCGCCGCCCAGGAGGATCGGGCCCAGCACCATCAGCGCGACGAGCGCGACCAGGGTGCCGCTCTGAGGTGCCTTCGCGACGAGCACCGTGCCCGAGTTGCCGTCGATGTCGACGCCGGACGTCCGGCACGCGACGTAGACCCTCACCTTGCTCGTGTCGCCCACGCCGTCCACGTCCGCCGGGTCGAAGGTGAGCAGTGACTGCCAGCCCGACGCCTCGCCGCCACCGAGGGTGAAGGTCCCGCTCGGGTCGGAGGTCGTCACCGCGCGTCCCTGGCTGTCCGTGACCCGGCAGGTCCAGTCCCCCGTGTTGCCGAGCGTCGGGACCATCACCACGACGCGGTGAGCAGTGGGCACGCTGATCGCGTGCGGCTCGCCGTCGGGCCGCACCTCGCCGTACCTCGTGTCGACGGTGTGCAGCAGCGAGACGAAGGCTCCGGCGCCGACCACCACCGCCAGGACGCCGAGGACCACCGGGGCGGCGAACCACCACCAGCTCGGGGGCCGCGTGCGCCGGCCCGCGCGGGCAGGGGGTGCGTCGTACGCCATGGGCCCAGCATCCCGCAGGCGGCCGTCCGGTGGCAGGATCGCCGCATGACCGCGGCGACCGAGCACACGCGCAGCATCCAGGAACGGCTCTACCCCGACCTCCCGTGCTTCGGGTGCGGGCACGCCAACGAGCGCGGGCTCAAGCTGCGGTCCTACGAGTCCGAGACCGTCGTCGGCTCGGGCCTGGTCGTGGGGACCTTCCACCCGTGGCCCGAGCACGACAACGGCGTGGGCTACCTCAACGGCGGGATCATCTCGACCGTCCTGGACTGCCACGGCGCTGCGGCCGTCATCCTCGAGGCCGACCGCAACGGCTGGGAGCCGCCGCCGGGCGCCCTGCTGCCCTACGTCACCGCCGGCCTCGACGTCTCCTTCCGCCGGCCCACCCCGCTCGACGAGGACCTCTCGCTGGAGGCCGAGCTGCTGGAGTCCTCCGAGGCCGAGATGACCGTCCTGTCCCGCATCGTCTTCGAGGACAAGGTTCGCGCCGAGGCCCGCGCGGTCTGGAAGCGCTGGCGCGCCCGCTGACGTCGGCCCCGGCTGATCGACCGCTCCGATGAGGCCGGGGCCCGGCCACCACAGGGGCACTGAGCAGTTCGGTGCCACCTGACGACACCGAGCTGTTCAGTGCTCGCCAGCCGCCCCACCGGACCGGCGAAGGCTGGGGGCTCGGTGACGCCTCGTGGCACCGATTCCACCAGTCCTCGGGCCGTGACCGATCAATGCGGCCGGGCCGGAGTGGCCGAGATCGATCTAGGCTGCTCGCATGCCGATGACCACGCTCGTCCTCACCGTGCTCGGCGACGACCGCGCCGGGCTCGTCTCCGCGGTGTCCGCCCCGCTCAAGGCCAACGGCGCGAGCTGGGAGCGCAGCCAGATGGCGCGCCTGGCAGGCAAGTTCGCGGGCATCGTCGAGGTCTCGGTCGCCAGCTCCTCGGTCGACGCGCTGACGGCCGACCTCGAGGCCCTGTCCGACCACGGGCTCTCGGTGCAGGTGGAACGCACGGAGAAGGAGCCTGAGGTCGCGCCCGCGGGCACCCCGTTCACCCTCGACCTGATCGGTGCCGACCGCCCCGGCATCGTCGCCGACATCTCGGCGCTGCTGGCCGGGGCCGGGGTGAGCATCGAGGAGCTCACGACCGAGGTGCGCGAGGCGCCGATGGCCGGCGGGCTGCTGTTCGAGGCGCACGCCACGCTCGCGGCGCCGGCAGGTGCGGACGAGGCCGCCCTGCGCAGCTCGCTGGAGCAGCTCGCCGACGAGCTGATGGTCGACCTCACCCTCGCCACCGAGGACTGAACCGGTCACTCGCGCCCGTCGAGCCCGTCGAGCCCGTCGAGCCCGGCGAGCGCGTCGGTCCAGCGACGCTCGCGGACGTCGGGGTCCTGCTCCCACCACGGGTCGCCCCGCTCGCCCAGACCCACCTTGGCGACCCGGACGCGGTGGCGCGCCGCCGCCAGCGCCTCCTCGTCGCCGGCCCGCTTCGCGGTGCGTACGCCGGAGCGGCCGCGGCCCAGGTGGTGCAGCAGCCGCTCCTCCACCTCGCTGGGCAGTGTGGGGTCGGAGCGCCGCCAGCGCCGGCCGTCCACGACGAACCACCGCGCCTCCTCCGACGACCCGTCGCTCATGCGGCCAGCCTTCCCCGAGCGGGGCGCGACATCCCCTGCCGGGTCAGCCGTCCTTGATCTTCAGCAGGCCGGCCAGCGTCGCGACGTACGCCGTGCGGTCGGGTCCGAGGTAGATCGCGGCGTAGTGGTTGTTGTAGTGCGGGCCGGTGCCGGTCAGCTGCTGCCAGGCGGTCCGGCCGGTGCGGACGTCGATCGCGGTGAGGTACCACGGGTCGGCGGGCTGGCCGGCGGGCTTGCCGTAGACGTAGAGCAGCCCGGACCTCAGCGACACCTTGGGCACCGACGTCGGAGCGACGACCTTCGAGGTCCACTGGGGACCGCAGTTGCCGCGCCCCACCCCGACCTTGGCGACACCGGGTGTGGTGGTCCTGCCGAACATCGTCGAGGAGGGGTTCTCGTAGCCGTAGTTGTTCTCGGCGACGACCGACCGCCCGACCGCGACCAGGCTGTTCTCCGTCGCGCTCGCACCGCGCGGGAAGACCGCGACCGAGCACACCTTGCGCGGGCCGGTCACGCCGCGGCGCCGGTCGTAGGAGATCACGTGCATGCGCGGGTCGGCGTTGTCGGTGATGACGACGAGGTCCTTGCCGACCAGCGTCGGCGTCGTGCCCGAGCCCTGCGAGAGCTGACCCGGCTTCTGGGTCGAGCCGCGGTCGTAGCGCTGTCGCCACGTGACCCGGGGACGTCCCGTCGAGGTGGCGTCGAAGCGGTAGAGCGCGTGGTCGCTGACGACGTAGACGCCGCCGGTCTCGTCGGTGGCGAAGGAGTTGACGATCTTCTCGCCGGGCAGCCGCAGCGAGCGGACCCGGCCGGTCGCGCGGTCGATCGTGCCGACCCCGCCACCCTTGGTGACGAACCAGATCCGTCCGTCCCAGTCGGGCAGGAGCGCGATCAGGCAGTCGCCGTCGGGGATCGCCGCGTTGGCGTCGTACGTCCGCCGGAGGCGGAAGCCGTCGGCGGTCACCTGCACCACCCGCACCGTGCCGTCGACGGTCTCGACGATCGCGCGGTCACGGTCGTCGAGGTAGAAGTACGCCCCTCCGCACAGGTCGCTCAGCGGGTTGCTGCCCGAGGTGAGGTCGCGCCGCGAGGTCTGCATCGTGGCCCTGGGCTCGAGCGTGTCGGGGTCGATCAGCATCAGCTGGAAGCCGTCGAGCCCGCCGCAGAGCCCGACCAGCCTCCCCCGGCTGTCGAAGGTCACTGTCGCGCACTCCACCACGCCGTACGTCGCGCTGGTGACGGTGAGGCTCCTGCCGAGCGGACCGCCGCCGCGGTAGGCGTCGGTGGCATAGGCGTCGTCGTGCATCGAGTTGAAGCCCGTGCGCGCCATGTGCGGGTGCTGCGGCACCCGGAACGCGTCGACCGGCCGGTCGACCGCGGCCCTGCCGATGAACGACGGCACCGTCGCGTCGCCCGGTCCGGGTGGGATCGGGGCGACGGGCGCGGCGACGGAGGTGCCGGCCAGGGCGACCAGGCCGAGGGCGGACGTGACGAGGGCGGTGACGAGTCGGTGGCGACGCACGTGCATGCGCGCTCAACGACCCGGCACCGCCCGACGTCACGGCGAATGTCGCGTGGATCAGTCCACAATCGGCCTCAGCGGCCCGAGGCGGGGAAGACCAGTCGGCTGACGACGCCGGCGTGGTCGCTGGCCCACCACGTGTCACCGGGCAGGTCGACCGGCTGGGTGCCGGTGCGGGTCGAGGAGATCCCCCGGACGCCGGCCGTGCCGAGCACCAGGTCGATGCGGGTGTCGAAGGCCGGCACCGGGTCGGTCAGGGTCCCCTCCTGGCAGCACGTCGGCCGCGTGCCGCCCAGGTCGGACAGGCGGGTCCGCAGCGCCTGGTAGCCACCTCCGGACGGAGCCGCGGAGTTGTAGTCGCCGACGTAGACCGTGGGCAGCGCGCCGGTCTGCGCGGCGATCTGGTCCTGGGCCGCGAACAGCTCGAGCACCTCGCCGACCCGGATCTGCTCGGGGCCCCACGCCTCGGTGTGGGCGTTGACGAGCCGGAACGTCGCCTGGCGCGTGCTCAGGTCGGCCGAGCCCCAGCCGCGGTCGACCTTGAGCGGTGCGGCGGGCGGCTGGAGGACGGTCTGGAAGTTGCCGTGGTGGGCGTTGGTCGCCGTGATCCCGTCGCGGACGAGGATCACGTCACGGTCGACGAGCTTGACCGCCTGACTCGGAGCGCCCCCCACGAGGACCGGGATGAACGCAGAGGTGAAGTTGGTGGAGGTCGCACCGTCGACCGCGTGGTAGGACACGCCACGCGCGGCGAGGGCGTCGAGCAGCAGCTGGAGGAAGTCGTAACGAACGGTCGGGGCGCCTGCCGGCTGCAGGGTCCGGGGGTCGAGCGGGAGCGTCGTCCAGGTGCTGACCTCCTGCAGGCCGACAGCGGCCGGGTCGGCCGCGACGATCTCGTCGGCCACCGCCGCCATGCGCTCGGCGGGGTGGGAGTCCTGGACGGTCTGCCAGGTCGAGGTCGCGGCGATCACGACGGCGCTCTGGCTGCCGCTGCTGAGCGCGTCGATGATGTCGGTGAGCTCGGCACCGAGGTAGAGGTTGCGCGTCATCACCGTGGCGGTGCGCCCGGGGTCGGCCGCGACGGCGGGGACCGGGGGCGACGCGGCGTCGGCGGGCGCGGTCGCGAGGGGCAGGAGCAGCGGGAGCGCGAGCAGGCCGGCCAGGACGCGGGGTGCTCGACGAAGGCGGGGGATCCTCATGCTGCACCCTCGCCCCCCGACGGGAGTCGGTCAAGTGACCAACGACCTAGACTCCTGAGCATGCGAGCCCTTGCCGCCCTGGCCGCCGCCGTGCTGGCAGCGGGCCTCCTCGCGGCCTGTGGCCCCGAGGAGCGGGCGTCCGCGCCACCCGCGGGGACGACGAGCGCTGCCCCCGCCGGCCCCGGCGACAGCTCGGCCGGGGGCCACTCCGCCGGACCCGTGCCCGCCGGACGCGAGCGCCCGCTGCGCGAGGGCGAGCGCCGGCTCGACCTGCGGATGCCCGAGGCCTACGAGCCCAGCGCGCCGACCCGCGGCGGCACCGACGACTACCGCTGCTTCCTGCTCGACCCCGGCCTGACCGAGGACACCTTCGTGACCGGCGTCGACGTGCGCCCGGGCAACCCCGAGGTCGTCCACCACGTGATCCTCTACGCCGTCCCGCCCGAGCACGTCGCGGAGGCCGAGGACCAGGACGCGGTGAGCAGCGGCCAGGGCTGGACGTGCTTCGGCGGCACGGGCATGGGCGGCGGGAGCACCGGCCTCGACGACGCCCCGTGGCTCGGCGCCTGGGCGCCCGGCGGGCGGGAGTCGGTGATGCGCCCCGGCTACGGCACCCGGCTGGCCGCGGGCTCCCGCATCGTCATGCAGGTCCACTACAACCTGCTCGTCGGGCACGGCCCCGACGTCTCCGCCGCACGCCTGCGGGTCGCCGACCGCGCCCCCGACGGTGGCCCCGTCGCCCCGGTCACCACGATGCTGCTGCCGGCGCCGGTCGAGCTGCCCTGCCGCCCCGGCCACGACGCGAGCCCCCTGTGCGACCGCGAGACGTCCGTGGCCGACGTCAACCGCCGGTTCGGCATGGCCGGCGGAGCCGCCGACCTGCTCCACCTGCTGTGCGGCACCGCGATCCGGCCCGGGCAGGTGACCACCTGCGACCGGACGATCCGCCGGCCGACGACGGTGATGGGCGTGGCCGGACACATGCACCTGCTGGGCCGGTCGATCCGCATCGAGCTCAACCCCGGCAGGCCCGGCCACCGCACCCTGCTCGACATGCCGTTGTGGGACTTCGACAACCAGCAGGCGCGCCCGCTGCGCCGGCCCGCGCGGCTCGAGCCGGGCAACGTGGTCCGCGTGACCTGCCGCCACGACCAGGGGCTGCGCGACGTCCTGCCCGCCTTCGACGGCCAGGAGGAGCGCTACGTCGTGTGGGGCGAGGGCACCACGGACGAGATGTGCCTGGGCATCCTCCAGGTGACCGGCGGTGCGGCGTGACCGACGTGCCGGCGTACTCCTTCGGGCTCGACACCTTCGGCGACGTGACCGAGGGGACCTCCCAGGCCCAGGTGCTGCGCGACGTGGTCGAGCAGGCGGTGCTCGCCGACGCGGTCGGCGTCGACGCGATCGGCCTCGGGGAGCACCACCGCGAGGACTTCGCGATCTCGGCCCCCGACGTCGTGCTCGCGGCGGTCGCCGCGCGCACCAGCCGCATCCTGCTCGGCACGGCCGTCACGGTCCTCAGCACCGACGACCCGGTCCGGGTCTTCGAGCGCTTCGCCACCCTCGACGCGCTCTCCCACGGGCGGGCCGAGGTCACCGTGGGTCGCGGGTCGTTCACCGAGTCGTTCCCGCTGTTCGGCCACGACCTCGACGACTATGAGCGCCTGTTCGAGGAGAAGCTGGAGATCTTCACGGCGCTGCGCCGCGAGGGCCCCCTCCACTGGGAGGGCACGGTCCGCCCTCCGCTGACCGGGCAGCGGGCGTTCCCCACCACCGAGCGCGGCAGCCTGCCGACCTGGGTCGGTGTCGGCGGGTCACCGGAGTCCGTGGTGCGCGCGGCCCGGCACGGTCTCCCGATGATGCTGGCGGTCATCGGCGGCGCGCCCGCCCGCTTCGCGCCGTACGCCGACCTGCACCGGCGTGCACTCGCCGAGCTCGGCCACCCGCCGCAGCCGATCGGGGTGCACGCCCCGGGCTTCGTCGCCGCCGACGACCAGACCGCCCGCGACCTGCTCTTCGGGCCGTTCAAGGCCAACCGCGACCGCATCGGGCGCGAGCGCGGCTGGCCCGCGACGACCCGCGACCAGTTCGAGGCCGAGGCCGACCGTGGGGCGGTGTTCGTCGGCTCGCCCGAGACCGTCGCGCGCCGCGTCGCGGAGACCCTGCGGGTGCTGGGGGCACAGCGGTTCGACCTCAAGTACGCCAACGGCCCGCTCCCCCACGACCACCTGCTCGAGTGCGTCGGTCTCTACGGTGACGAGGTCGTCCCACGCGTCCGGAGGATGCTGCACGACGACCGGTGACACGGGTGGGTGACACGTCAAGGGACCAAGGTCCCGAGATGGTCGTAGCGGCGTCGTCGGCCTGCTCGCGCCGCCTATGGTCGCGACATGCCCCCCGCCCCACGCCGCACCGTGCTGTCGGTGTCGCGCCCGGCGGCGGTCGTGCTGGTCGCGGGGCTCGTCGTGACCACCGCGGCCTCGGGCCTGGTCCAGCGTCAGCTGCGCGTGGCTGCCGAGGACCGGCTGGACCGCCGCGCCTCGCTGGTGACCCAAGCCGTGCAGAGCGAGGCCGACCGCTACCAGGACGCGCTGCGGCTCATCGCCGCCTCGGCGGGCTCGACGCACCGCTTCACCCAGGAGCAGTTCGACACCGCCGTCGCGCCGCTGCGGGACATGGGGCTCGCCGGGGCCACGAGCGTGGCCTTCCTCGCCCCGCCCGTCGACGACGCCGGGGTCGCCCCGCTGCAGCGTCGGTGGCGGGAGCGAGGGGCAGCCGGCCTCACGATGGTCCCGTCGCCGGACGTCGACGAGCACATCTTCTCGATCATGAGCACGGCCCTCGACGGCGCGAGCCAGGTCCGGACCGGCATCGACGTCGCCGTCGCTCCCGCACCGGCCGCCGCCCTGCGCGAGTCGGCCGCGACCCGACGGGCAACGATCACCCCGTCCTACGTCCTCCTCATCGACCGGGACCTGCCGTTCGACCAGCGCCAGTCCTCCTTCGCCCTGACCGTCCCGGTGCGCCACGACGGACGACTGCGCGGCTGGATCCTCATGGGCATCCGCGGCCAGGACTTCGCCGGCGGGATCCTCAGCAGGTCGGCCCAGGGGGTCATCGGCGCCCGGGTCACCGCCACCGGGGCCGACGGGCAGCGCGTCGACGTCGCGACCGTCGCGCCGTCGTACCCCGGCGAGCCGGACCTGCGGCGCACCACCACGGTCCGGGTCGCCCAGCGCACCTGGACCCTCTCGACGTACGGCGACTCGCACCGGATCGTGCCGCTGATGGAGTGGTCCCCGTGGCCGCTGGTCGTGCTCGGCCTCCTCATCACGCTGCTCCTCGGCGGGCTCGTGCAGTCGCTGTCGGCCCGGCACAGCCGCGCGGAGTCGCGTGCCCGTGAGGCCGACGAGCAGCTGCGCGGGGTCACCACCCGGCTGGAGGACCTGATCTGGTCGGCCGAGGTCCACCTCGACGGCTCGATGCCGGCGGCCTTCCTGAGCCCCAGCGCGGCGGCGGTCCTGGGCCTCGACGACCTCACCGGCGTCGACCTCGGCGGCGTCGACCTCGCCGAGCAGCTGCGCCGCCGGACGCTGGAGGAGGACCGCCCCGACCTGGAGGCGTTCTTCGACACCCTCGCGCTCGGCGACCCCGCCGAGGTCGAGACCCGCATGCGGGCCGACGACGGGACCGTGCGCTGGATGTGGTCGCGCGGGTTCCCACGGCGTGACGGGGCCCGGCTGGTGGTCGACGGCATCACCTCCGACGTCCACCGGCGCAAGCGGCTGGACCAGCAGCGCAACCAGTTCCTCGCCATCGCCGGGCACGAGATGCGCACGCCCCTCACGATCATCCGCGGCTATGCGGAGTACCTCATGGCCGAGGACGTCGACCCCCTCGCCCGGCGCCACGGCCTCGAGGCGATCAGCCGCCGCAGCCGGCAGATGGAGTCGTTGCTCTCCGACTTCTTCGACCTCAGCCGCCTGGAGACGGGCATGATCCGGCTCGCCAGGCAGCCCGTGCGCCTCGACGAGGTGCTGGTCGGCGCGCGCGAGGACTTCGAGGCCGCCGCCCGGGAGCACGAGGTCGACCTCGAGCTCGACCTGGAGGCCGCGACCGTCGACGCCGACCCGGTGCGGCTGCGCCAGGTCGTCGACAACCTGGTCGACAACGCCGTGAAGTACTCCCGTCCCGGCGGCCGGGTCCGCGTGAGCCTGCGCCACCACCACCTCACCGACGTGCGCCTGGTCGTCTCCGACGACGGGATCGGCGTGCCGTCGGAGGAGGTCGCCCTGATCTTCGACCGCTTCTACCGCGCCAGCAACGCCGAGCCGCACGTCGCCAACGGCACCGGCCTCGGCCTGTCGGTCGTCGCGGCGATCGTCCACGGGCACGGCGGTCGCATCGAGGCCAGCAGCCCGCCCGGGCAGGGCCTCACCGTCACCGTCACCCTGCCGGTCGCGGCCACCGCGAGCGCGGCGGACGACGACGAGGGCACTCCGGCGGACGCCATGATGGGCGCGTGAGCGGCGACCGACCGCGCTAGGACCCGGCGGGGAGGACCTCGACCTCGTCACCCACCGCGATGCTCGACGGCCCGTCGAGCTCCGGCACGAGCCGGACGCCGAACCACGTCGCGCCGTCCCAGCGGCGGTGCCGCGCCAGGGTCCGGATCGGCTCCTTGGTCGTCGCCAGGTCACGGTCGACGGTGGTCATCGTGCAGCGGTCGCACAGCTCGCCGAGGCGGTAGGTCGTCGCGCCGACCCGCAGGCGCTGCCACCCGTCCTCCGCGAACGGCTCCTCGCCGTCGACGACCAGGTTGGCGCGGAACCGGCGTACGGCGTCCTCGCGCGCCAGCCACTCCTCGCCCTGGGTCTCGGTGACCCAGTCGCGGAGCCGGTCCACCGAGCTCTCGGTGACCAGGTGGAGCGGGTTGGTGTCGGCCAGGCTCAGCCGGTCGCCCGGACGGCCGCCGTGGCCCTCCGAGACCGAGCGGGGCAGGTCGTCGCCCTGGTGGACGAGCACGACCTCACGACCGACCACGCCGGACAGCCAGCGCGACGCCCCCGGGTCCGCGGCACGCAGCCGGTCCATGCGGCTCAGCGTGGTGGCGACCATCGGTGCGTCGAGGGCGGGCACGGCCACCTCGACGGTCTCCTCGCCCCGGTCGAGCCGGACCCCCGCCGGGGTCGGCGTGGCCCGCACCCCGAACAGCACCGCCCGCTCGAGGCTGGTCAGGGTCCGCCCCTGCTCGTCGAGCACCGCCCACCGGCGGTCGCCCTCGAGGCCCAGCGGGGTCACCACCGACTCGGTCAGGTCGACCCCGCCCATCGACTTGACCGGGAAGAGGCTGAGGCCGGTGATCCGCACGCCGTGAGCCTAAGCGGCACGAGCCGTCCCGCCCCGACGCGGCAGGGGACGTCGTGCTGCCGATGGCCAGTCGGCTGCTACGTGCTCGGATCCGTCAGGCGACGCCTCGGTGCGGCTCGCAGGTGTGCGCGCTCGCCCTGCTTGCCGACCAGGCTGAGGAACTCGACAGGGCCGGCGCTGGTGGCACCGAACCAGTGCGGGGTACGGGTGTCGAACTCGGCGGCCTCGCCGGGCTTGAGGATGAGGTCGTGCTGGCCGAGGACGAGACGTAGCTGTCCGTCGAGGACGAACGCCCAGTCGTAGCCCTCGTGGGTGCGCAGGTCCGGTTCGTCGTCGTCTCGGCCTGCGGGGAGCACGAACTTGTACGCCTGGATGCCCCCGGGGCGTCTGCTCAGCGGCAGGATGGTGCGCCCGTCGTCGGTCGGCAGCGGCTCGAGGGTGATGCGCGGGTCGCCGGCGGGTGGCGCGTCGACGAGCTCGTCGATGGTCACGCCGTGCGAGGCAGCCAGCGGCAGGAGCTGCTCGAGGGTGGGTCGACGGAGCCCGGCCTCGAGGCGCGACAGGGTGCTGACCGAGATGCCGGTCTCCGCGGAGAGCTCGCTGAGGGTGAGGTCGCGCCGCTGGCGCAGCTCCTTGAGGCGGGGGCCGACGGCGTCGAGGGTCTGGTCGATGTCCACGCCGGCCATCGTGCGTTGCCTTTTGCCATTCGGCAACAGTCTTTGCGTTCCTGCCCTGCTGAGAGACATCCTCGTCGTGCGCTGCTCGCCGCAGCCCCCCGACTGAGGAGACCGAGAACCCGATGGACCACACCTTCGACAGCGACTACTGGGACCGGATCTGGTCCGGCGACCGCGCGACTGCCATGAGGTCGAGCGCACCGAACCCGCACCTGCTCGCCCAGGCGGCCGACCTGGCGCCCGGCTCGGCCCTCGACGCCGGCTGCGGCGGCGGCGCCGAAGCCATCTGGCTGGCGAGCCGGGGGTGGACGGTCACCGCGGCCGACATCGCCCGCACCGCGCTGGACTTCGGCCGCGAGCGCGCCGCCACCGCGGGACTCGGCGCCCGGGTGGAGTGGGTCCAGGCCGACCTCTCGACCTGGCAGCCCGAGGCCACCTACGACCTCGTCACCACCCACTACGCGCACCCCGCCATCCCGCAGCTGGAGTTCTACGGGCGCATCGCCACCTGGGTCGCCCCGGGCGGCACCCTGCTCATCGTCGGCCACCTCCACCCCGGCCAGCACGACCACACGCACCGGGATGAGGGCCACCCGCCGGCCGAGGCTTCCGCGACTGCGGCCGCCATCACCGCGCTCCTGGAGCCGGCCACGTGGGACGTCGTGACCGCCGAGGAGTCCCAGCGCACCATGACCGGCCCCGGCGGCCGCGAGAGGACCATCCACGACGTCGTCGTGCGCGCCACCCGCCGCCCCTGAGCCCTGAGCCCTGAGCCCTGAGCCTCACCGCCGGCACCCCCCCAGCTCGGCCGACACCGCGACGGGCGCGCATCAGTCGCGGGGGTAGGTGCCGGTCGAGGTGACGAGGTAGCTGAAGCCGATGGGCGAGGTCCACAGGTAGGCGCACGGAGGCCCACCGGATTCGGGGGCCGGGGCTCTGCTCACGCAGCCAGTCGGGCATCCACGGGTCGGGACCGGCGGGATCGAGGTCGAAGACCGAGTCGACCCGCTTGTAGGTCCACGCCTGGCCGGGTGGTCCGCCGTCGTCCATCGGGACGTAGGCAGTCGTGTGGTCGAGGTCGAACCTGCCGCGGTTGGTGCAGAACGGGAAGACACACGTGTCGTCCCGGAGCTCGACCATCGCCCGGACGTGGTCCGGGGCCTCGTAGGCGTCGACCGAGTGGTTGCGGTTGAGGTCGACCACGGGGGTGACCTTGACCCGGACTCCCGGGGCGAGCTCGGCGATCCAGCGCTCGATCGCCTCGCGGCTGATCGGAGAACCCGCGTGGGGCAGGCCGCTGGCCTCGACGCGTGCGACCTGCGAGCTGGTGTGGAGGTGGACGTGGAGGGGACGGTCACCACCGAAGACCGGCCGGCTGCGGTGCGGCCGCCGGTCGCGACGGACCCGGGAGTCGGTCGCGACGGCGGACCCGCTCTCCGGGTCGAGCACGTCGACGGCGGCGGCGGAGAGGTCGAGGGCGTGCTGCGGGTCGGCCAGGATGCCGAGGCCCTTCGCCATGCGCACCTGGTGCGAGGACTCGTCGCCGAGGAGCTGCTGCTCGTGCGCCTTGACCTCCAGGGCGTCCTTGAGCGCCAGGAGGTCGGGGACGTCGGCGACCGCCTCCAGGCGGCCGGTGCCGTTGGGCCGGGAGTCCTCGGTGACCAGCTCGTCACCGCCGTGCTCCAGGTCGAACCAGACCCCGCGATCCTCGGCGGCTGCGCGCTCATCGGCCGCGGCGCGCTCGGGGTCGAAGCGCTTGATCGCTGCCGCCACCAGACGCTTGATGCGCGTGAGGGTCAGGGTGCGTGCGAACGGGGCGAGCTGCCGGTCGACGAAGTCCGCGGCCTCGTCGGACAGGGACCTGGTCTCCCGGGCGACCTGGCGCGCCATCCAGGCAGCCAGCCTGCCGGCGTGGACCGCGGTCCACAACCGGGGCAGGCGTTCGCGCAGCTCGAGCGCCTCCTCGGTCCGGGCCCGGGCGGCGCCCTGGCTGATGCCGAGGGCGGCGGACAGCTCGGCGAGACAGAAGTCGTCGACCGGCACCCCGGACATCATGATCGGCTCGGAGTGGCCCTCGTGGCCGGGCAGCAGGGCAGCGCCCGCCCACGACTCGAGAGCGTCGGTGCGGTGGTCGTCGGCCCACCCGACCAGGTCGAGCAGGTCCTGGGCCTCGGACGCCTCACGGGCGCGGCGCCGGGTCTGCATCCGCGAGAGCCGGGCCGTGCGGTCCCACCCACGGGTCAGCTCACCGAGGTCGTGCTCGACCTCGGCCGTGCCGAACGGGTAGTGCGCCATGGATCCATCAGACCAGCGCCCACCGACATTCAGTTTCAGTGGCAGGGTCCGCGGGCGGCTCCTAGCCTGGGCCGGTGACCCGACTGCTGGTGCTGCTCGCCGTCCTGCCCACGCTCCTCGCCGGCCTGCTCACCGGCGCGGTCGAGGCGTCCGCCCGGGAAGCCGCGCCCGCGACCAGCGCGCCGACCGTGGTCCGCGCCACCGACCTGCCCACGCGGCTGCGGCCCGTCGGCCGCTGGATCGTCGACCCGTCAGGACGCGTGCGCCTGCTGCACGGGGTCAACATGGTCTACAAGCGCCGGTCCTACTCCCCCAGCCAGGTCGGGTTCGGCCGCGACGACGCGGCGTTCCTGCGACGCCACGGGTTCGACACCGTGCGGCTGGGGCTGATCTGGAAGGCCGTCGAGCCCCGCCCGGGGAGGTACGACGACGACTACCTCGCCAAGATCCGTCGGACCACCAGGATCCTTGCTGCACAAGGGATCTGGGTCCTCCTCGACTTCCACCAGGACCTCTGGAACGAGCGGTTCCAAGGCGAGGGCGCCCCCGACTGGGCCGTGCTCGACGACGGCGTCCCGGCGCAGCCGCAGCTGGGCTTCCCCTACAACTACTTCGGCAACCTGGCCCTCAACCGGGCGTTCGACCACTTCTGGGCCGACGACGCCGGCCCCGGTGGCGTGGGGCTGCAGACGCGCTACGCCCGCGCCTGGCGCCACGTCGCGTCGTACTTCAAGGGGACGCCGGGCGTCCTGGGCCACGACCTGTTCAACGAGCCGTGGCCCGGCACGGGCTGGCAGACCTGCGCCAACACCGAGGGGTGCCCCGTCTTCGACGCCACCCTGCAGGCCTTCAGCCAGCGCAGCATCGACGCGATCCGCCGCGTGGACTCACGCACGCCGGTGTTCTACGAGCCGCACGTGCTGTTCAACAACGGCGCGAGGACGAGCGTGCGCCCCACGGGGTCCCGGCTGGCGTTCTCCTTCCACGACTACTGCCTGACCGCCGAGGCCGACGCCGAGGGGGCCGGCGAGCTGGCCTGCCACATCTTCGACGACCTGGTCTTCGACAACGCCGACGCGCACGCCGACGAGACCGGCGACCCGCCGCTGCTCACCGAGTTCGGTGCGACCACCGACCAGCCGACGCTGCGCGGCATGGTGCAGCGCGCGGCCGCGCACCTGACCGGCTGGCAGTACTGGGCCTACTGCGGCTGCGACGACCCGACCACCACCGGTCCCGGCGCGACCCAGGCGCTCGTGCTCGACCCGGCCGAGGCACCGCGCGGCAAGAACGTCGACTGGGCCAAGATGCGCGCCCTCGTCGTGCCCCACCCGGCAGTGGTCGCCGGCACCCCGCTGACCGATCGCTACGACCGGGCCACCCGCCGCCTCGTGGTGACGTGGCGACCGGCCAAGGCCGGTGCGCTGAAGGGGCGCTTCCGCCACGGCTCCCGGACGGTCGTCTCGACCCCGGCGTACGTCTACCCGAAGGGCTACCGCGTGACGGTGACCGGTGGCCGGGTCGTCTCCGACGCGAACGCCGCCCGGCTCGTCGTCGCCCAGAGGGCCGGCGTGACCCGGGTGCGGGTCGTCGTCACCCCGCGCTGAGAGTGCGGTGGCTCAGGACTCCTGGAGCTCGGACCTGAGCTTGAGGACGGTCGTGCCGTCCTCCTGCTCGATGACGTAGGCCGGGTCGTCGTCGCTGCCGTTGCGACTGATCGACTCGCCCTTGCTCTGACGCGTCACCTTGTCGTGGTGGACCTCGGCGACCTTGCCCTCGGCGGCGCTGGAGCCCCACTTCCACGAGACCGTGCTGCCCTTGCGGATCATGCGTTCCTCTCCTCCTGCGACAGCCCGACCAGTCGGTGGTGCGTCACCCCTACCCGGCGTGTCCGGCTGGCGAAACCTGGACCACGCCCTCTAATCTGTAGTGACTTACTCAGATTAGGAGAAATAGTGGCCGCACCCGCTCGCTCCCGCATCGCCATCCTCGGGGCCGGCGCGTCCGGCGGCATGGGCTTTCGCGCCGAGCGGGGCCGGCTGGTCGACGCCAACGGGATCGCCGAGGCCCCCTGTGGACGCTCGGCTCGCTGCGCCGCGGCGAGCTGTGGGAGTCCACCGCCGAGGCCTCGACCGCGTTCGACCCCGGCTTCGCCCCGGGCCACGCCGCGTTGGCGATGCTCGGCCACGAGGCCGGCGCCACCACGGACGTCACCGCCGCGCTCGAGGCAGCCCAGGAGGCCGTGCGACGACGTGGTGACGACCGCGAGCGCTCCCTGGTCGACGTGGTGCCCCGGCGCGTGGCCGACGTCAACGGCAACGGCGCCGGAGCGCTGATGAACCACATCGCGCAGCACCCCCGCGACGTGCTCGCCGTCTCCGCCGCCGTCCCGACCATCGCGTTCTCGGGCGTGACCGACGTGCAGCAGGGGGCGTGGGACCTGGTCGAGGGCCTTGCCCCGGCGTACGGCGACCACTGGTGGTACATCTCGCTGCCGGCCTTCACCCGCCAGGACCAGGGCCGCTTCGAGGAGGCGGGCTGGCTGGCGGAGAGCGCGCTGACCTGTGAACCGTCCTCGGGCCACGCGGTGCACGCGCAGACCCACGTCAGCGCCGAGACCGGCCAGCACGAGTCCGGGCGGGCGTGGCTCGACCACTGGGTCACCGAGAGCGGCCGCGCGGCCATCCACCGGGCGCACTTCTCGTGGCACGCCGCCCTGCACGAGCTCGCGCTGGGAGACACCGAGGCGGTGCGTCAGCGCTCCTACACCCAGCTCGGACCCGGGGCCGTCACCGGCGTCCTCGCACTCGTCGACTCCGCGTCGCCGCTGTGGCGCTGGCGGGTGACCACCTCCGCGTGGCCCGCCGGGGCCGCCGACGGCGCCGCGCCGCCGGCCTCCTCCGTGCTCGGGACCATCGAGCCCGAGCTGCTGGCGGAGCCCCGCACGCCGTTCGTGGCCGTGCACGCCGCGCTCGCGCTCGCGGCCGACGGTGACGCCACGCGGCTGGCCGCCCTCGAGCGCCGCATGCGGTCGGCCCGCGGCGCGATGCGCACCGTCGTCGCGCCCCTGGGCACGGCCCCGGGCGCCTCGCTCGAGGATCGCTGGGTCGAGGCCGCCGACACCCTCGAGGAGATCGTCCCGGCCCTGCCCGAGGTGGGCGGGTCGGCCGCCCAGCGCGAGGTGGTCGAGGAGACGTTGCTCCTGGCCCTCGCGCATGCCGGGTGGGCCGACCGCGCCCGCGCCGTCCTGGACTCCCGTCTCGAGCGGCGGCCCTCGCCGCTCGACCTGCGCCGCCGCGACTCGCTCCGCACCCACGACCAGCGGGTCCCGGCATGACGGCCGTCGCCACACGGCCGCCACTCGTCGGCCTTCCCGAGGTGCGGGCCCACCGCACCCGGGAGGGCCGGCTGGACTACGTGACTGTCCAGCGCGAGTCCGGCGGCGTCGTGCGGGTGCTCGGCTGGTTCGACACCTGGTCGGAGGCCGACCGCTCGATCCACCCCGGCCGCCGCGGCGCGGAGCTCGCCCTGGACGTGGTGGGAGTGGTCGCCTCGGTGGCCCTCCGGGTGATCCGCCCGCGGCTGATCCACTAGCAGCAGCACGCTCTGGGGCCCGGCCGGCCGACGACGCACGCTGGCCGCATGACGACCACGACGACCTACGGACGGCTCGAGGACGAGCTGGTCCGGCGACTCATGCACCAGCGCATCATCGTGCTGGGCGAGGCCCTCGAGGAGGGCAACGGCAACCGGCTGATGCACCAGCTCCTGCTGCTCTCGGCCGAGGACCCCCGCTCCGACATCAGCCTCTGGATCAACTCCCCGGGCGGCTCGGTCTCGGCGATGCTCGCGATCCACGACGTGATGCGGCTGGTCCCCAACGACGTCAGCACGCTGGCGATGGGGATGGCGGCGAGCGCCGGGCAGTTCCTGCTCTCGGCCGGCACCCCGGGCAAGCGCTACGCCCTCCCGCACGCCCGGGTCCTGCTGCACCAGGGGTCGGCCGGCATCGGCGGCACGGCCATCGACATCGAGATCCAGGCCGAGGACCTGCGCAAGACCCGCGACACCGTGATCGGGCTGGTCGCCGAGCACACCGGCCAGGACGTCGCGACGATCGAGCGGGACTCGCGCCGCGACCGGTGGTTCGACGCGCAGGAGGCGCTCGCCTACGGCTTCGTGGACCGGGTGATCTCGTCGGTCGACGACGTGGCGCCGGCGCACACACGCTCGATGGGGCTGATGGCGTGAGCTCCTTCACGATCCCCTACGTCGTCCAGCACACGCCGCGGGGCGAGCGGACGATGGACCTGTTCTCACGGCTGCTCGCGGACCGCATCGTCTACCTCGGCACCGAGCTCGACGACGGCGTCGCCAACGTGGTCATCGCCCAGCTGCTGCACCTGGCGTCGGAGTCGCCCGAGACGCCGATCAACCTCTACCTCAACTCCCCCGGTGGCTCGATCACCGCGATGCTGGCGGTGTACGACGCGATGCAGTTCGTCTCCACGCCCGTCCACACCACCTGCGTGGGGCAGGCCGCCTGGACCGCGGCCGTGCTGCTCGCCGGCGGTGAGCCCGGGCAGCGCGCGATCCTCCCGCACGGTCGGGTCGTGCTGCACCAGCCGGCCGCCCAGGGCCGCGGGACGATCCCCGACCTGATCCTCGAGGCCGACGAGGTCGCGCGGGTGCGCACCCTGCTGGAGGAGGTCCTGGCCCGCCACACCGGACGCACGCCCGAGCAGGTCCGCGAGGACACCGACCGCGACCTGGTGCTGCCGGGGCAGGCGGCGGTGGACTACGGCATCGCCGACGTGGTGCTCAGGAGCAACGCCTTCTCAGGCGGCCAGGCAGAGCGCGCCGTGCGGGGCGCCTGAGGCACCGGGCGCCGAGGTCACCGAGGTCACCGAGAACGGCGTCGACGCGACGGCGACGACCGACTGCACGGTCAGCAGCCCGAGCTCGCGCACCGACAGGTCGAGCGCGCCGGCGACCGCGGCCAGCATCTCCGAGGACGGGTCCTTGAGGCCGCGCTCGATCTCGGAGAGGTACTGCGTCGAGACGCCGGCCCGCTCGGCGACGTCGCTGAGGCGCTCGCCACGTCGGGTCCGGACCGTGCGGAGCGTGGCGCCCACCAGCTCGCGCCACAGAGGCTCGTTGCTCATGGGTCGAGCGTACGGCGGCGGTGGGGCCGAGCGGTCGCGGTTCGTTCTGCTGTGCGCAGAACGGTCAGCGGTCGAAGGCGGCCCGCACGGCTGCCATGTCCGCGCCGCCGAGCCCGTCCTCGGACGCGCGCTCGTAGTACGACGCCAGCGCCTTGAGCAGCTTGGGCGGGACGTCGGCGGCCTTGGCGGCCTCGACCATGAGGGCGATGTCCTTGCGGACGCCGTCGACGGCGAAGGACGGGGTGTCCCAGTCCTGCTCGATCATCAGCGCGCCCTTGAGCTGCACGTAGGGCGCGTCGACCGGGCCGCCCTTGACCGCCTCGAGGAACAGCGCGGGGTCGACCCCCATGCCCTGCGCGAGGGCGAGGGCCTGCGCGGTCCCGGCGTTGACCGTGGCGACCCAGGAGTTGCACGCCAGCTTGAGCGCGCTGGCCTGGCCGACCTCCTTGCCGACCACGACCGTGCGCGAGCCGATCGCCTCGAGCACCGGCTCGGCCCTCGCCCGCGCCTTCTTCGGCCCCGAGAGGAGCACGACGAGCTTGCCGTCCTCGGCGGGCTGCCGCGTGCCGAGCACGGGCGCGTCGAGCAGGCGCTCGTGGGCCTGGGGCACCTCCTTGGCGATGCGGCGGGCGCCCTCGGGGCCGACCGTGCTCACCTGGAGCCAGACGGCGTCGAGGCGCAGCGCGTCGACGATGTCGTCGGTGACCGCGAGGACGCTGTCGGCGTCGAAGAGGACGGTCAGGACCGCGTCGGCCTTGCGGACCGCCTCCCTGACCGAGCCGACGGCGGTGATGCCCTCCTGCTCGACGGCCTGCGCCTTCTCGGGCGAGCGGTTCCACACCCGCACGGTGTGGCCCTCGCGAGCCAGCGAGCGCGCCATCGCAGCGCCCATGATCCCGGTGCCGAGCACCGCGACGGTGAGTCGAGTCATGTCACTGATCGTGCCACCGCTCGTTGAGCAGCCCATGAGGACCCCGACGAGGATGCCGCGAAGCCTGACCGCCGCGGCGGCCGCCACCCTGGTCGGTGGCCTGCTGAGCCTGGTGGGCACGAGCCCGGCCACCGCCGGCACGGACCCGGCCTGCGCGCGCTGGATGGACCGCCGCGACTCCGCATCCGAGCGGGCCGACGCGCTGGTCGGGGCGATGTCGCTCGACCAGGAGCTCCACATGCTCACCTTCGGCGACCCGCCCTGGGTGACCTACTACGGCAACGCCGGCCACGTCGACGGCATCCCCGAGCTGTGCGTCCCCGACCTCGTGCTGTCCGACGCCGGGTCCGGCGTGGCCGGGATGCACCTCGCCACCACGGTCTTCCCGTCCGGCGTCGCACAGGCCTCGACCTGGGACCCGGCGCTCGAGCGCGACCTCGGCCGGGCCATCGGGGCCGAGGCGCACAGCAAGGGCGTCAACGTGATGCTGGCCCCGGGCATGAACCTCGCGCGCACGCCGTACAACGGCCGCAACTTCGAGTACTTCGGCGAGGACCCCCACCTGTCCTCGGAGATGACCGTGCCGTTCATCCGCGGCATCCAGGACAACCCGGTGATCGCCGACGCGAAGCACTTCGCGTTCAACGAACAAGAAGTCGACCGCATGACGATCGACACCCACGTGCCCGAGCGCGCCGCCCGCGAGCTCTACCTCGCGCCGTTCGAGGCGGCGGTGAGGCGGGCCGGCGTCGGGTCGATCATGTGCTCCTACAACCGCATCGACGGCAAGCACGCCTGCCAGAACCGCGCACTGCTCACCGGGATCCTCCGCAGGGACTGGGGGTTCCGGGGCTTCGTGGTCTCCGACTGGGGCGCGACCCACTCCACCGCCCCGTCGGCCAACGCCGGGATGGACCTGGAGATGCACGCCTTCGCCTCCTCGCTGCCCGCGACGAGCGTCTTCGGCGCCGGGTCCCGCTACTACGGCGCGGACTCGCTCAGGGCCGCCATGGCGAAGGGCTCGATCACGCGCACCCGCATCGACGCGATGGTCCGCAACATCACCCGCTCGATGTTCGCGCAGGGGCTGTTCGACCACGTCGTGGCACCCGGACCCGTGCCCTACCTCTCCGACGTCTCCACCCCCGAGCACCGCGCGCTCGCCCGCCGCGTCGCGGCCGAGGCGACCGTGATGCTCAAGAACCACGAGCACCTCCTGCCGCTGCGCAACGTCGACGGCGGGCGCACGATCGCGGTCGTCGGCTACGCCGCCAACCCGGTCGGCGCCGCCAACTCGGTCTCCGGTGGCGGGTCCTCGCGCGGCCCCAACCTCCCGCCGCGCATCGTCAGCGCGCTCGAGGGCATCCAGGCCCAGGCCGCCGCCCACGGCGACCGCGTGGTCTACGTCGAGGGGTCGAACGTCGAGGACGCCCGCCTCGCGGCGCAGGCCGCCGACGTCGCCGTCGTGGTCGCGACCGACGGGTCCTCGGAGGGGACCGACCGGCCCGACCTCGGGCTTCGTCCCTCGGCCTGCGTCACGCTGTTCTGCCAGTCGGTGCCGCTGGAGCAGGAGAAGATGATCGCCGCGGTCACGCAGGCCAACCGGCGCAACGTCGTGGTCCTCGACATCGGTGCTCCGGTCCGGATGCCGTGGCTCTCCGACGCCGGCGCCGTCCTCGTCCCGTGGTACGGCGGGGCGGAGCACGGCAACGCCCTCGGCGCGGTGCTCTACGGCGAGCTCGAGCCCGGCGGACGGCTCCCGCAGACCTTCCCGCGCTCCGAGCGCCAGGTGCGGTTCACCCCGGCGCAGTACCCCGGCCGCGACGGCCGCGTCACCTACTCCGAGGGCCTGCACGTGGGCTACCGGTGGTACGACGCCCAGGGCGTCTCGCCGCTGTTCCCGTTCGGCTTCGGGCTCGGCTACACGACGTACTCCTTCCGCGACCTGGCGGTGCGCCGCGACGGCCGGGGCGCGCTGGTCCGGGTCACGGTCCGCAACACCGGGACCCGGCCGGGCAAGGCCGTCCCGCAGGTCTACGTCGCCTACCCGGCCAGGGCCGGTGAGCCGCCGAGGCAGCTGCGCGGGTTCGCCGCCGTACGCCTGCAGCCGGGTGAGTCCCGGCGGGTGACGATCCACCTGCCCCGCCGCGCCTTCGCGCGCTGGAGCCCGAGCCGGCACGCGTGGGTCGTCACGCCCGGCACCTACCGGGTCCGGGTCGGCACGTCCTCGCGCCACTTGCCCCTGCGCGGCAGGATCGAGTGGTGAGCCAGAGATTCGCGTTCGACTGGGACGCCGCCTACCGCGTGGCCGGTCTGCCCTTCGGCATCACGCCCTGGACGGCGTACGCCGAGGTGAGCCCGACCGCGCTCCGCGTGCGCTACGGCCCGTGGTCGCTGCGCACGGCGCTGTCCAACATCACCTCGGCGACGCGGACGGGCGGCTACACCTTCGTCAAGACGGCCGGCCCGCCGCACCTGTCGTTCAGCGACCGCGGCGTGTCCTTCGCGACCAACGGGCGGGCCGGCGTCTGCGTGCGGTTCGACCGGCCGGTGCCCGCGATCGACCCGACCAAGCGGATCGTCCACCCCGGCGCGACGCTCACCGTGGCCGACCGCGAGGGCTTCGCCGAGGCGCTCGGGGTGTCGCTCGGGGGTTAGGCGTCGCGCGGGTCTGGGTAGGTAGGTGACATGTCAATTCCCACGATCACCCTGAACGACGGCACCTCGATCCCCCAGCTCGGGTTCGGTGTCTTCCAGGTCCCGCCGGAGGACACCGCCGAGGTCGTGACGCAGGCGCTCGAGATCGGCTACCGCCACATCGACACCGCCCAGATGTACAAGAACGAGAAGGGCGTCGGCGAGGCCGTCGCCGCCTCGGGCCTCGCCCGCGACGAGCTCTACATCACCTCCAAGCTCAACAACGGGTTCCACAAGCCCGACGACGCGCGCCGCGCCTTCGACGGCACCATGTCGGCGCTGGGCCTCGACAAGGTCGACCTCTTCCTCATCCACTGGCCGCTCCCGACGCTCTACGACGGCGACTTCGTCTCCACGTGGCAGACGATGCTGTCCTTCGTCGAGGACGGCCGCGCCGCGTCGGTCGGCGTCTCCAACTTCCAGCCGGCCCACCTCGACCGCATCGTCGAGGAGACCGGCAAGGCGCCCGCGGTCAACCAGATCGAGGTCCACCCCTACTTCGCCAACAACGCCGCCCGCGAGGCCTCGCACAAGCACGGCGTCGCGGTCGAGGCCTGGTCGCCGATCGCCCAGGGCAAGGTCCTGGACGACGGCACGATCACCGACATCGCCGAGCAGGTTGGCCGGACCCCGGCGCAGGTCACCCTGCGGTGGCACGTGCAGCGCGGCGACATCGTCTTCCCCAAGTCGGTCACCCCGGCCCGCATGAAGGAGAACTTCGAGATCTTCGACTTCGAGCTCGACAAGGAGCAGATGTCGCTGATCGACGGGCTCGACAAGGGCGAGGACGGCCGCCAGGGTCCCAACCCCGACACGTTCGACTACGTGCCCGACTGACCCCTCCCGTCGTACGGTGCCGGGGTGAGCGACCTGACCTCCCTGATCAGCACCGCACGGCAGCAGTCGCTGGGCGACCTGCCCCGGCGCACCTCCCGCAACGCACCCGACCGGGTCGCGCTCGTCGACGGCCCGACGACCATGACGTACGTCGAGCTGGCGGCCTGCGTGGACCGCACGGCGGCCGCGCTGGCTGCCGAGGGGCTGGTCAAGGGCGACCGGGTCGCGCTGCTCAGCCACAATTGCTGGCAGTTCGCCGTGCTCGACTTCGCCACCGCCCGGCTCGGGCTGGTGCTGGTGCCGGTGAACTTCATGCTCGGCGCCCACGAGATCGCCTTCATCCTGGCCAAGGCCGGGGTGAAGGCGTTCGTCGTCGAAGACGCCCTCGTGCCCACCGCCGACGAGGCGGTCGCCGAGAGCGGGCTCGAGGTGCCGGTCCGCGCCGCCATCGGCCCGCGGGGAGCCGACGTCTCCGGCACCGGGTGGCCCGACGCGCAGGCCTGGTTCGACTTCGACGGCACGCCACCCGGGGTGCTCGTCGCCGACGACGACCCGGTCCGCATGATGTTCACCTCCGGCACCGAGTCGCGTCCCAAGGGAGCGCTGCTCTCCAGCCGCTCGCTGCTGTGGCAGTACGCCTCGTGCGTCATCGACGGCGAGATGAGCGGCGACGACGTCGAGCTGCACACGCTGCCGATGTACCACTGCGCGCAGCTCGACTGCTTCCTCGGCCCCGACGTCTACCTCGGCGCCACGAGCGTGATCCTGCCCGGCCCCGACCCGGGCGCGGTCCTCGCCGCGATCGCCGAGCACCAGGTGACGAAGTACTTCGCGCCCCCGACGGTGTGGATCGGCCTGCTGCGGCACCCCGACTTCGACTCCACCGACCTCTCGTCGCTGCGCAAGGGCTACTACGGCGCCGCGGCCATGCCCGTCGAGGTGCTGCGCGAGCTGCAGGAGCGGCTGCCGTCGATCCGGCTGTGGAACTTCTACGGCCAGACCGAGATGGCCCCGCTGGCCACGATCCTCAAACCGCACGAGCAGCTGGCGTACGCCGGCTCGGCGGGCCGCGCGTCGGTCAACGTCGAGACCCGCATCGTCGACGACGCCGACCAGGACGTGCCGGCCGGGACGGTCGGCGAGATCGTGCACCGGTCGCCGCACGCGACGCTGGGCTACTACGAGGACGAGGCCAAGACCGCCGAGGCGTTCCGCAACGGCTGGTTCCACTCCGGCGACCTCGGCTACGTCGACGAGACCGGTCATCTCTACGTCGTCGACCGCAAGAAGGACATGATCAAGACCGGCGGGGAGAACGTCGCCTCGCGCGAGGTGGAGGAGGCGATCTACGAGCTGGAGGGCGTCGCGGAGGTCGCAGTCTTCGGCGTGAGCCACCCGCGGTGGATCGAGGCGGTCGCGGCCGTCGTCGTGCCCAAGGAGGGCGCCAGCCTGGACCCCGAGCAGGTGCGGGAGCACGCGCGGTCGGTGCTGGCCGGCTACAAGGCGCCGAAGTACGTCGTCGTCGCCGACTCCCTGCCCAAGAACCCCTCGGGCAAGATCCTCAAGCGCGAGCTGCGGCAGGAGCACGCCGACCTCGCGGCCGGTGACTCAGGGGCCTGAGATCCCCAGCGCCCGGGCGAGCTCCTCGTCGACCTCGACGTGGGCCTTGTCGTCCGCGATGCGCGTGACCTGGCGCCACTCGTCGCCGCACACCCAGAACAGGTTGGGGCTCAGCGGACCCGGCGCGTCGGAGAACCCCACCATGGTGAAGCGGAAGAGGTTCTCCATCGCGAGCGCGGAGTCGGGCGTGCCGTCGAGCACCCGCCACACGACCTGGTGACGGAACGGCACCCCCACGAGCAGACCGAGCGAGAAGTCGGTGCCCGGCGAGAACCTGCGCACCAGGTGGTCGGCGACCAGCGCCGTGCTGCCGGTGAAGAACGAGTCGCCGGTGACGACGTCGAAGGCGCCGGCTCCCCCGTCGGTGCCGACCCGTCGGTGCTCGAGCTCGTCGGACAGCGCCACCGCGACCAGGTTGGCCCGGCCGGTCAGGCGCCAGCGGGCGAGACCGCCGCGCTCGTCCCAGTAGTCCTCGCGCGGCGTGCTCACGGTCTCGGGGAGGTCGACGGAGAGGATCGCGAGCAGGTCCGCACCGACGGCGACCGCCTGGGGGTGCCAGCTCGGGTCGGGGAAGCCCGCCCGCTCGACCAGCCGCAGGTGGACGCTGCCGAGCAGGTCGTCGTCGGTCAGGGACTCGATGTCCTCGGGGTCGACGAGGGCGGTGACGTGGCGACGCACGAGGTCGGGCCACTCGCGCTCGGGCGCGTCGTTGCACAGCGCGGCGAGGTTCCACAGGCCGAGCGTGCGGCCGCCGTCGTCCTCCATGTGGTCGGCGTGGACGACGACCTCCAGGCCCGCCTCGGCGAACGTCGTGCGGACCAGGTCGCGCAGCTTCGCCGCCTGCGCCAGGGTCAGCGGGAGGTGCGGGTCCGGTGGCGAAGGTGGCGCAGAGCGCCTGAAGAGACCCATGCCCCCACTCCTACCCAGCCCCACCCTCCCCAAAGGTGAGATCGACGCCCGATCGGCTGGGACTCACCCCGTCAGGGTCCTCCCTCACCCTGCTCCCGCTTGAGCCGGATCACCGTCTCCAGGTCGAGGGCGTGGCTGCGCCGCCACTCCTTGAGGCGCGCCTGGTCGGCGGCGTGCTGGTCGACCGTGCCGCCGGTGCGGATGTGGTGCCAGCGCAACGCCTGCTCGGCGTACGCGACGTAGGCCTGGGGCCGGGCGCGGCGGATCGCGTCGAGCGCCTCGACGGGGTCCCAGCCCAGGGTGAGCATGACGGCGTAGCCCAGGGAGGGTCCGCGGTTGATGCCCATGTGGCAGTGCGCGAGGACGGTCCCGCCCTCCTCCAGGGCGGACCGGATCCAGGCCACGCCCTCGTCGAACCACTCCAGCGGCACCTGCTGGCCGGCGTCGTCCATGCCGTGGTGGAGGTAGGTGATCGCGGGGGCGCGCTCGGCGACGTAGTCCAGGTCGTCCCACTCCACGCGTACGTCGACCACGTGCGTCACGCCGAGCTCGACCAGCTCGGCGAGCTGGCGACCGGCGAGGTCGTCGTCGCGGGCGTCGAGGTCCCCACCGACGAGCAGCCGGTCGGTGACGAAGACCGCGTCGGCGATCCGGGGCTGGCGTGGGTCGGGCATCACGAGGCCTCCGCAGGCGCGGGCCGCTGCGACGCGAGCCGCCGGGCGCGGCGCTGGCTCAACCCGGCGACGGCGACGCCGACGAAGGTCAGGACGGCCGCGACGTAGGTGCGGACCGTGACCCGGGAGGGGTCGGTCGCCAGGTCGACGAGGACCGCGGCCAGCACCTGCCCGGCCACGGTCGCGAGGCCGAACATCAGCACGCCGACGACGGGCACCAGCGCCGCCGCGCCCGCGATGAAGCAGACGCCGATCAGGCCACCGGAGTAGAGCCACCACTCACCCGGCAGGCCCTCGAGGTGCCCGGGCAGGAGCAGCGTGAGGAGCAGCGCCACGACGAGTCCGGCGGTGCCGACCACGAAGTTGTTCCAGGTGGCGATCCAGGGGCTGCTGCGCCGGCCGACCTGGGCGTTGACCGCCTGCTGCACCGCCGTGCCACCGCCGGCCACGAGCGGGAGCAGCGCCAGGACGACGACGAGGAGGCCGCCGGAGAGCGAGTCCGCCCCGGAGATCACGACCGCGAGGACCGCGAGCCCGGCGCCGACGACGCGGCCCGGGGTCACCACGGCTCGCCCCGCCGGTCCGAGGCCGTAGTGGTCGACCACGAGCGCCGAGCTGGTCTGTCCGGCCACCACCGCGACCACGAACAGGGCGACCCCGATCGTCTCGACGCTGAGGCCCTGGGTGGCCACCAGCGCGGCGCCGGCGAGCCCGCCGAAGGTGTGCCAGCGCGGCAGGTCACCGGAGGACACCGCCGCGCGCAGGCGGCGCAGGTCGCGCCGCCAGGCGGGGAGCACCAGGAGCAGCGCCGAGAGCACCACGAGCCCGGTGCCGAAGCTGACCAGCGCGGCCCCCAGGCCCGCCCGCGGCCCGGAGCCGAGGCGCCCGGCGAGGGTGCCGTTGATCTTGCTCTGCAGGGTCACCATCACCCCGACGACGAAGGCCCCGGGGAGTGCGACGGCCCGCAGCCAGGCCGGCTCGTCATGCGTCATGCGCGTCCACCAGCCCCTTCTACCCCACGCCGCCGAGGACGAACGCGGATCCCGTCACGACGAGCACGGCGAGGAGGGCACCGCCGCCCACCACCTGCCGCAGGGGTACGGCGACGCCGCGCCGCCGGCACGCCTGGAGCCAGAGCAGGGTGGCCAACGAGCCCCACGGCAGGACGACCGACGCGGCGTTGGTGCCGACCAGCAGCGCCGCGGACAGGGCGGGCGAGGTGGCGGCGGGCTCGAGCGCGAGGTAGGCGGGCAGGTTGTTGACCAGGTTGCCGGCCACTCCGCCCGCCGCGCCGAGCAGCACCGGGTGGCCGGCCACGCGGTCGGACACCCCGGACAGCAGGCCGCCCGGGTCGCGGGCCACCACCGACCCCACGACCAGGAAGAGGCCGAGGGCCAGCGCGGTCGTCGCCCACGGCACGATCCGGGGCAGCCGCGCGAGCGTCCCGGGGCCGGACAGCGAGCGGGCGGGCACGAGCAGCACCAGCATGGCCAGGGCCGCCAGCCACGGGACCACCCCGGCCAGGACGAGGGCGGTGAACACCATCGTCGCGACCCCGGCGACCGCGACTGCCCGCCCGTCGTGCGACGCCGGCTCGGACGGCAGCGCGAACCGGCCGCGCAGGGCGCGTCCGTGGAGCAGCAGCACGACCACGACCGTGGCGACGAGGGCGACCAGCTGAGGCCGCCACATGAGCCCCGCGAAGTCGAGCGCGCCGAGGTGGAGCCGCTCGTGCGCGAGCAGGTTGGTCAGGTTGGAGACCGGCAGCAGGAGCGAGGCGGTGTTGGCCAGCCAGAGCGTGGCGAACGCGAAGGGCAGGACCTCGACGGCGAGCTCGCGGGCCACGCTGACGGCCAGCGGCGTCAGCATCACCGCGGTGGTGTCCAGGCTGAGCAGCACCGTGCAGGCGGTGCAGATCGCGACGTGGAGGGCGAAGAGCACCGGGACCCGCCCCCGCGCCCAGCGGGCGGCGCGGTGGGTGATCACGTCGAACAGCCCGATCTCGTCGAGCAGCTCCGCCGCGACGGCCGCGAGCACGAGGAACAGCAGGATCGGCCAGGTGCGGGCCCCGACGTCACGGGCCGCGCCGGCCGGGAGGACGCCGGTGAGCACCAGCACCACCCCGAGCAGCAGGAACCCCCAGCCGGGGAGGCCGGGGGTCCTGAGCAGCTGCACGGGTTCATCCTGCCGGGTGGGCCCTCAGCCCGACCCGAGCCCCTTGTCCCGGGCGCGGATGATGATCTCCGCCCGGTCGGTGGCCTGCAGCTTGGCCAGGATGTGGGTGACGTTGTTGCGCACCGTCTTGGGCGAGAGGAAGAGCTCGGCGGCGATCTGCGGGTTGCTGCGGCCCGCGGCGATGCGGTCCAGGATCTCGGTCTCGCGCTCGGTCAGCTCGGGGAACGGCCGCACGGGCCCCGACGGGGCGGGCGCCAGCACCTCGGCGATGCGCGCCGCCAGGGACGCCCCGAACACCACTCCTCCCTCGTGGACCGTCGTGATCGCCCGCACGATCTCGTCCTGCTCGGCACCCTTGCGGAGGTAGCCCCGCGCACCCGCCCGCAGCGCGGCCAGCACGGTGCCGTCGTCCTCCCCCATCGTGAGCACCAGGACCCCCGTCGCCGGGTTGTCCGCCACGACGCGACGGGTCGCCTCGATGCCGTTGAGCTCGGGCATCTGGACGTCCATGATCACCACGTCCGGGCGGTGCTCCCGCGCGGCCGCGACCGCCTCCGCGCCGTCCCGGGCACGCGCCACCACCTCGATCCCGTCGAGGGGGTCGAGCAGCGAGGCCAGCCCGTCACGGAAGACGGGGTGGTCGTCGGCGATCACCAGCCGGATCGCGGTCGGTGCGGTCACGGGAGGGCTCCTTCCAGCACGGGTCCGGTGGCCTCGAGGCCGTGCGGCAGCAGCGCGCGGACCGTCGTACCCCCACCCTCGTGGCAGACCACCTCGCACTGGCCGCCGAGCTCCTCGGCGCGCTCGCGCAGCGACAGCAGGCCGACGCCGGCGACGACGTCGGGGCCGATCCCGCGCCCGTCGTCGCTCACGGTCACCACGACGGCGGCCGGCTCCTGGCGGACCGAGACGTGGCAGCGGGTGGCTCCCGAGTGGCGGACGACGTTGGTCAGCGCCTCGGAGACGATGCGGAGGACCGCCACCTCCACCGCGGCGGGCATCGAGCCCAGCCCGTCGGTGTCGAGGTCCACCGCGACCGCGCCGCGCGCCCGGTCGGCCTGCTGGGCGAGCGCTGCGGGCAGCCCGAGGTCGTCGAGCGCGGGCGGACGCAGGTCGTGCACGAGCCGGCGTACGTCATCCAGCGCCTCGGCGACCTCCGTGCGGGCCGTGCGCACCAGCGCGCGGGCCGAGGCCGGGTCCCGCTCGATCGCGTTGCCGGCGGCGTCGAGGCGCATCGCGACCCCGCCGAGGACCGGGCCGAGCCCGTCGTGCAGGTCGCGGCGGATCCGGCGGCGGTCCTCCTCGCGGGAGAGCACCAGACGCTCGCGGCTCTCCTGCACCTCCCGGGCCAGCAGCCCGGCGCGGACCGCGACCGCCGCCTGCCGGACCAGGTCGACCAGCAGGTCGCGGTCGCGCCGCGAGAGCAGGGACCGCAGGCCCTGGCGGGGCAGCACCAGCCGGCCGACCTGCTCGCCGCGGTAGGCGATCTCGACCTCGTGCACCTGGCTGGTCGGGGTGCCGTGGTCGGCCGAGACCGACCCCCCGCCCGGCAGGGCCACCTCGACCCTCGCGAAGGGCACCTTGAAGGCCCGGGCGACGGCGCTCGCCAGCACCGGCACCTGGCCCTCCACGCTGGCCGCCTCCTCGAGCCGGGCGGCGAAGCCGGAGACGACGTCGTAGCGGTCGGCCCGCAGGCCGAAGAGCAGCCGCCGCACGAGTCCGCCGATCGCGGCGCGCAGCGGGCCGTAGGCGGAGACCGCGAGCAGGAGCACGAGCACGGTGACCTCGCGCTGGGTCAGGCGCTCCCCCACCAGGGCGGTGACCGCCGACAGCACGGCGAGGTCGAGGACGAGCATGACGACGGCGACCGCGGTGAAGGTCAGCGTGGCAGCGACCAGCGCGTCGACGTCACCGAGATCGGGTCGCAGCACACCGATCCCGACCGAGGCCGCGTTGACCAGGATGATGACGGCCAGGGCGACCGAGCCGAGAGCGCTGCTGGCGGCCACGGTCAGCACCGCGACGCAGAGCAGGGTCACCATGCCGGCCCACAGCAGCCACGCCAGCTGCCGACGCTCCTCGGGCCCGGCACGACGGGCGCGGACGAGCACGACCGCGAACGTCGCCGGGATCGAGAGCAGCGTCAGGGTGCGGGACGTGAGCAGGATCGGCTCCATCACCGACATCCGCACGTCCAGCGGGACGATCTCGGTCCGCACGCGACCCGGCCAGGACTGGTCGAAGACGACGGCGTCCGGGGCCAGCACCAGCGCGAGGGGCAGCAGGGACCCGAGCACCAGGGCGGCCACCGCCGCCCACCGGCCCCGACCGCCCACGAGGTGACCGGTCGGGAACAGCAGCAGCACGACGGGTACGGCGAGCAGCAGCCCGGCCCCGGCGCGCGCGACGAGCCAGTAGGCGACCGAGAGGCCGGGCAGGTCGTGGACCAGGGCGTAGGTGGCCCACGAGAAGGCCAGCCCGTCCACGACCCAGAAGACGCCGAAGAACGCCAGGGCCCGGCCCACCGCGTGGCGTGGGAGCGCCGACAGCACCAGCGCGCCGGCGACCACCAGCGGCATGCCCGGCAGGCCGATCAGCCACCCGCGCGAGGTGATCGCCGCCGTGCGGTCCGCGTCGGTCACCGCAGCGTCGAGGGCGGCCGACCCGACCACCACCAGGACGCTCGCGGCGACCAGCAGGGCGGGGCCGGGACGCAGGCGGAAGCCGCTCGTCACGGCGTCGGGAGCGCTGGTCACGCGCCGAGTATCGCCCGGTCGGAGTCCCGTCGTCCTGGGAGCACGGTCCCTCGCGGGTCGGGACCGCCCCGTGCGCGCGGCGGGACGGCGCTCCCTGTCACGGGGACCGTCGGGACGCCGAGGCTCGTCCTCGTCACCGGGAAGGGCCCGGAGGACGGCACCTCAGGAGAACGTGATGACGATCCAGCACACCCCCGCACCCGCCCGGACCGCGAGCCCCACCCCGACCCCGCCCGGCGAGGTCCCCGCGTTCCGGCGGCACGGCCTCACCCTGACCGCGGGCGCCACCGCCTGGGCCGGTGCGATCGCCGTGCTCGGCTTCGACGGCCCCGAGCTCGCGCAGAGCGTCGAGCACACCGGGTCCGGCCTCTTCCAGGTCGGCCTGCTCGCGCTGCTGCGCGTGCTGTGGCGGACCCGGGCCCTCGGAGAGGGGCGGCTGGCCCGGGCCGCGCTGCGGGTCGAGACCGCTCTGGTCCTGCTCGCGATGGCGTCGACGGTCGGCGCCGCGACGCACCTGGACGACCTCGACCGGCTCGGGTGGGCCCTGCTCGACGTGTGCTGGCCGTTGTCGATGGCCGGCATGTTCCTCCTCGGCATCCGCACCGCCGTCGCCGGCAGGTGGCGGGGCGTCAGCCGCTGGTGGCCGATGGTCGCCGAGTCCTGGGCCTTCGTGGTGATCCCGACCCTGGCGCTGCGGGGCGAGGAGGCCGGGCGCGCGGTCGCGGCCGCGCACCTGGTCGTGGGCTACGCCGTCCTCGGGCTGGTCGTGGCGCGCAAGCGGCAGTGACCCGGGTCAGCCCTCGGCCGGCCCGGTGACCTCGGTGACCTCGGTGACCTCGGCGATGTGGACGACCGCGTCGCCGCGGTTCACCACCGGGGCCTCGGTGCGCCCGATGACGATGCCGTCGCGGTCGGCGTGGACCAGCCGGACCCGCTTGCCGAAGGAGTCGAAGAGCCCCCCGAGCCGCTCGCCCTTCTCCACGTGCCGCCCCAGCTCGACGTCGAGGTGGATCATGCCGGTGCCGCGGGAGCGCACCCACCCGCTGCGGTGGCACGCGGTGGACGGTGCCGGCTCGTCCTCGGCCACGGGGTCGGTCATGCCGAGCGCGGCGAGCACCCGTCGTACGCCGAGGACGCCGGCGCCGATCGCCCACTCGTCCATGCGCCAGGCCTCCCCGGCCTCGTAGAGCAGGACCTTGGCGCCACGCTCGCGGGCGGCGCTGCGCAGCGACCCGTCGCGCAGGGGCGCGTGCAGCATGACCGGGGAGGCGAAGGCGGCGGCGAGACGGCGGGTCTCGGGGTCCTCCAGGTCGGCCCGGACCTGCGGGAGGTTGCTGCGCCGGTCGGACCCGGTGTGCAGGTCGATGCCGACGCTGCACTTGGCGACCACCTGCTCCATCATCAGGTGCGCGATGCGGGCGGCCAGTGACCCGCGCGGGGACCCGGGGAAGGACCGGTTGAGGTCGCGGCGGTCGGGCAGGTAGCGGCTGCCGGTCATGAAGCCGAGCACGTTGACGATCGGGATCGCGATGAGCGTGCCCCGCAGCGTCTTGGGGTCGAGCCCTGCGAGGACCTGGCGGATCACCTCGACGCCGACCGCCTCGTCGCCGTGGATGGCGGCGTCGACCCAGACGACCGGCCCGTCGTGCTTGCCGTGCACCACGCGGATCGGCAGGTCCACGTCGGCGCCGGTGACCAGGCGGGTGATCGGCAGGGTCACCGACTTCTCGGACCCGGGACGGACCCGGACGGTGCCGATCTCGAAGGAGGGCCGCGGCATCAGCGTCCCCGGTTGCGCCGGCGTACGGCGAGGCGGGGACGCCCGCCCGCGTAGCTGAGCGCCGGGTCCACGAGGAAGCCCTGCTCCAGCGCCTCTCGACCCACCAGCATCCTGAACCCCATCTCGTCCCGCCTGCTCAACGTCACCTCAGCCGTCACCGTCCTGCCCGACAGGGTTAGGTCCACACGCACGAGGGGACGCTCTTCCGCGTGACCGGACGAGGACCGCACCGTCCGCATCTCCACCAGCGGGCACTCGACCGTGACCGCGTCCTCGTCGGTGGCCTGCCAGGGGTGCACCGAGAAGCGCACCCACCGCTCCCCGTTATGGTCGATCTCCTGCTGGTCGAAGGCGTGGATCGCCGAGGTCCGGGCGCCGGTGTCGATCTTGGCCTTGATCCAGGGGACGCCCACGCCCGGCAGCGACACCCACTCCCGCCAGCCGACCACGGTGTGGTCCGTCATGCGACCGCCTCTCCGTCCGTGCGAGTCCCGTTGTCACCGATGCCGCCCACGTGCCGAAGGAACACATGAAGATCGCGATCCTGTCCCGTGCGTACCGCTCGTACAGTACGCAGCGCCTGCGGACCGCCGCCCTCGACCGGGGGCACCAGGTCAAGGTGCTCGACACCCTCCGCTTCGGGATCGACCTGTCCGGCGACGAGCCGGACCTGCAGTTCCGCGGCAAGCACCTGTCGACGTACGACGCGATCCTGCCCCGCATCGGCAACTCGATCACCTACTTCGGCACCGCCGTCGTCCGGCAGTTCGAGCAGATGGACGTCTACACCCCCAACACCTCGTGGGGCATCGCCAACTCGCGCGACAAGCTGCGCGCCTCCCAGATCCTCATGCGCCACGAGATCCCGATGCCGGCGACGACGTTCGTGCGTGACCGGGCCGACGTGATCCCCGCGATCGAGCGGGTCGGGGGCGCCCCGGTCGTGATCAAGCTGCTCGAGGGCACCCAGGGGATCGGCGTGATCCTGGCGCCCGACCTCAAGGTCGCCGAGGCGATCATCGAGACGCTGCAGAGCACACGGCAGAACGTCCTGATCCAGCGCTTCGTCACCGAGAGCAAGGGCCGCGACATCCGTGCGCTGGTCGTGGGTGACCGCGTGGTGGCCGCGATGCGCCGGGTCGCCAAGGGCGACGAGTTCCGCTCCAACGTGCACCGTGGCGGCTCGGTCGAGCGGGTGCACCTCGACCCCGAGTTCGAGCGCACCGCGGTGCGGTCGGCCCAGATCATGGGCCTGCGCGTCGCAGGCGTCGACATGCTCGAGGGCGACGACGGCCCCCTGGTGATGGAGGTCAACTCCTCCCCGGGCCTGGAGGGCATCGAGCGCGCCACCGAGCTCGACGTCGCCGGCGCGATCATCGACCACATCGACAACCAGGTGGCCTTCCCCGAGATCGACGTGCGCCAGCGGCTCACGGTCTCCACCGGCTACGGCGTGGCGGAGATCCTCGTCCAGGAGGCCTCCGACATGGTCGGCCACACCCTCAAGGACTCGGGCCTGCGCGAGCGCGACATCAGCGTGCTCACGCTCCAGCGCGGCACCTCGGTCTTCCCCAACCCCAACGGGCGCCGCGTGCTCGAGGCGGGCGACCGGCTGCTGTGCTTCGGCAAGCTCGAGGAGATGCGCTCGATGATCCCCAGCCGCCGCAAGCGGCCCAAGCGGGTCAAGAAGCTCCCGGCCGAGCCGATCCACGACCGCCAGGACTCCTGATCCCCGGGCGGGGGTTCGCCGCGCCGGTGACGGGGCACGTGGTCCCATGCCCGACACCGCGCACACCGACCTCAGTCCCCGCGTCCTCGTCCTCGTCTGCACGCTGAAGAAGTCCCCGGCGCCGTCGAGCGCGGAGAAGCTCGGCACCCAGCTGCTCGACGAGATGCGCGGCCGCGGCGCCACCGGCGAGGTCGTGCGGGTGGTCGACCACGACGTCCGCTTCGGCGTCTCGACCGACGAGGGCGACGGCGACGAGTGGCCGGCGATCCGGCAGAAGATGCTCGACGCCGACGTCCTGGTCCTCGCGACCCCGATCTGGCTGGGCCAGCCGTCCTCCGTCGCCAAGCTGGTGATGGAACGGCTCGACGCCGAGATCTCCGAGACCGACGACGAGGGCCGCCTGCTCACGTTCGGCAAGGTCGCCGCCGTCGTGGCGGTGGGCAACGAGGACGGCGCCCACCACGTCGTCGCGGAGGCCCTGCAGGCGCTCAACGACACGGGCTTCTCCGTCGCGGCCAACACCGGCGTCTACTGGGTCGGCGAGGCGATGCACGGGACGGACTACAACGACCTCGACGAGACCCCCGAGGCGGTCGCCTCGACGCTGCAGACCGCGGCCCTCAACACCGTCCACCTGGCGCGACTCCTGGCCGGCAACCCCTACCCCGCCCCCTGACGCCGCATGGGGCCGCCTGCCGGGGGGTACCTCTCACCCATGGCCACCAACACACGCGACATCGCGGCGACCCCCGACCAGGTCTGGGACGTCCTCTCCGACGGCTGGCTCTACCCGTTGTGGGTTGTCGGAGCGACAAGAATGCGGGACGTCGACGACACCTGGCCCGCTGCGGGCTCCGCCCTGCACCACTCCGTCGGCGCCTGGCCGCTCGTCGTCGACGACGAGACCCGGGTGCTCGAGTGCCGCCCCGGCAAGGAGCTCCGGCTGCGGGCCAAGGCCTGGCCCGGCGGTGAGGCCGAGGTCCGGATCGAGCTCGAGGCCCACGGCGAGCGCACCCGCGTCGCGATCCACGAGAAGTCCGTCTCCGGCCCCGGGAGCCTGCTGCCCGAGCCGCTGGAGGCACCGCTGATGAAGCTCCGCAACGCGGAGACCCTCAACCGTCTCGCGCACGTCGTCGAGGGCCGGGCCGCCCGCACGCTCACCTCCTCGCACGAGCACCCGTGACCCAGGGCTCCGAGGCACCGTCGTCGCGGTCGTACGACGCGGTCGTCGTCGGCGCGGGCCCCAACGGCCTCGTCGCGGCCAACCACCTCGCCGACGCCGGGTGGTCGGTGCTCCTCCTCGAGGCCCAGCCGGAGGTCGGCGGTGCGGTGCACAGCGACCGCGAGCTGCACCCCGACTACGTCCAGGACACGTTCTCCGCGTTCTACCCCTTGGGGGTGGCCTCCCCGGCCCTGCAGTCGCTCCACCTCGAGCGGCACGGGCTGGAGTGGTCGCACGCGCCGGCCGTGCTCGGCCACGCCCGGCCGGACGCGGAGTGGGCGATGCTGCTGCGCGACCGGCACCGGACGGCCGAGCTGATGGAGGCGCAGTCCCCCGGGGACGGCGAGGCCTGGCTCGAGCTCAGCCACACCTGGGACGTGATCGGCGAGCAGGTCGTCGGGGCCCTGCTCACACCGTTCCCGCCCGTGCGCCACGGCTCGGCCGCGCTCGTCAAGGTGGCCCGCGGCGGCGGACTCGGCCTGGTCAAGGAGCTGCTCACCCCGGCCCAGAGCCTCGGCAAGCGCTTCAGCGGCGAGGCCCCCGGCCTGCTGCTGGCCGGCAACGCCGGCCACGCCGACATCCCGCTCACCTCACCGGGCTCGGGGCTGCTGGGGATGCTCCTCACCTTCGTCGGCCAGCAGGTCGGCTACCCCGTCCCGGTCGGCGGCGCGGGAGAGCTCGCGGCCGCGCTGGCGCGCCGCTTCGAGTCGCTGGGCGGCGAGATCCGCTGCCGCACGCGGGTGGACCACGTCGACGTCGAGCGGGGCCGCGCGGTCGGGGTGCGCACCGCCGACGGCGAGCGCATCGGCGCGCGCAGGGCGGTCTGCGCCGACGTCCTCGCCTCGCACCTGTACGGCGGGCTCGTCGCCCCGGGCGACGTGCCCCGGCGGGTGGCGCGCGAGATGCGCAGCTTCGAGCTCGACCCCGGCACGGTCAAGGTGGACTGGGCCCTCGACGGGCCGGTCCCCTGGACCGTCCCGCCCCCGCACGCCCCCGGCACCGTCCACGTCGCCGACTCGGTGTCCCAGATGGGCGAGGCGCTCGGGCAGGTCGCGGCCGGCATCATCCCGGCCGACCCGTTCATGCTGATGGGCCAGATGACCACCAGCGACCCCACCCGGTCACCGGCGGGCACCGAGTCCGCGTGGGCCTACGCCCACGTCCCCCACGGCGAGTCGCCGGACGCCGGCGACGGCGGGGTCCGTGGTGTGTGGGACCACGACGACTGCGAGCGCTTCGGCGATCGCATGCAGGCCCGCATCGAGCGGCTCGCCCCCGGGTTCGGCTCGCGCGTGGTCGCCCGTCGCGTGCTCGGGCCGCGCGAGCTCGAGGCCCGCGACGCCAACCTGGTCGGCGGCGCCCTCAACGGCGGCACCTCGCAGCTGCACCAGCAGCTGGTGTTCCGACCCGTCCCCGGGGCGGGGCGGGCAGAGACCGGGATCGCCGGCCTCTACCTCGCCTCCGCCTCCGCGCACCCCGGTGGCGGGGTCCATGGCGCGTGCGGCATGAACGCCGCGCGTGCGGCGCTCGCCCACGCGAGGCTCACCCCGTGGCGGCGCTGATCCCCAGCCGCGTGCGGGCGACGTACTCCCCGACCAGGTCGCCGAGGAAGGCACCGCCGGTCAGGTCGCTCGGCACGTGCCCGGCCATGTAGAGCCGGGAGTAGTCGACCTCGTCCTCGGTCCAGCGGTAGTCCGCCGCCCGGTGCGGCTCGACCAGCGACAGGACCGTGCGCGAGGCCGCGCCTCGGGCCGCGTGGCGCGAGGGGTAGGAGCAGGGGCAGGTCTGGCCCGGTGACACGTGGTGGTCGGGGCGCAGCTCCGGGTGCACGACGTAGGGCGCCGGCTGCCGGTCCTCGGCCGCGAGCCCGTCGGCCAGCGTCTTGGTCATCGTGAGCCCGAGGTCGACCGCGTCCTTCAGCGCCTGTCCGCGGTCGGACGGCAGCACCTCGGCGGCGTCGTGGGCGGCGAGCTTCCAGACGTCCTTCTTGCCGTGCACCTCGAGCCAGGTCGCGGCGGTCTCCCCCGCCGTGCTCCGGTGGGAGGACAGCTGCTGGACCCGGGTGAGCTCGCGCGTGCGCGCAGCGGCGGCCGGCGGGGCGGGGACCTGGGCGGCGGCCCACGTCATGAACGCGGCGTCGTCGGCCTTCGTGCCGTGCTGCGCCCACCACTGCCGCATCGCGGCGTGGGCCCGGGTCGCGGTCCCGGCCAGCGCCTGCTGGGCGGGGGCGAGGTCGCCGTCGGCGAAGAGCGCCGGCGGCGGGTCGGCCTCGACCCGGTCCTTGGCGGAGGTGTCGCCCCACTGGGCGTAGGCAGCCGGTCCGGCCGTGCCCGCCAGCGCGGCGACGGTGGCGAGGGCGACCAGGGCCCCGGTCCCGCGGCGCCTCACGACGCCACCCGGTCCCGGTCGCGACCGACGTGCAGGACGGTGCCACGCAGCCGTCGCAGGTCGTTGTCGGCCAGGTCATCGCGCAGCAGCGCGGCGGCCGAGACGTACTTGCTCAGCGCGAGCGGACGGTGTCCGGCGCCCACGAGCAGGCGGTCGGCGGTCCCCGGCCGTGTGTGGCCCTTGGTCTCGACGATCACCATCGACGGGTCGAGCCAGACCTGACCGTCACCGAGCCGGCTGACGACACCGGTGTCGAGGGTGACGCGCGTGCCGGAGTCGAGGTCGGCGAGGGTGGCGCGCTCGTAGGAGACCGTCACCGTCGGGCGCAGCGTCCGGGCGGCGACGACGTGGCCGGCCGCGCCGAGCGAGCCCTCGAGCGTCGGCAGGTCCTCCTCCAGCAGCGGGCCGGAGCCCTCGCGCACGGGGGCCAGCGGCGAGAGGTGCTTGACCGTGCGGCCGTCCCCCACGCGCAGCTTGACCTCGAGACGCCGCAGCCCGTCCTCGACGTACACGCGCTCGCGGACCTTCCACCGCCGGCGGCGGCGCTGCAGGTGCTCGCGGCAGGAGGTCAGGCGCGCGGTGTCCAGGTAGGTGGTGAGGTACGACGTCGTGCGCCGTCCGGCGATCTCGAGCACCCCGGCGCTGCCCGCCAGCTCCTCGACGAGGTGCTGCGCCACGGCGACCGGGACGACGTACTTCCGGTCGACGCGGGTCAGCGCGGACGCGGTGCCGGTGACGGCCTCCAGCGACAGCGGCGCGGGCGCGGTCAGGTCGAGGTCACTCATCTCCGGCCTCCACCCCGACCAGCTCGGGCACGGAGCCCATCGACGGGTCGACCTCGTAGCGCACCCAGACCCGCGTGGTCTCGCGCACGTAGTCGACGTCGGTCACCGCGATCCCGATCGGCCGCACGCCGAGGCGGCTCTCGACCGCCGCGGAGGCCGCGGTGAGGTCGGGGAAGACCTGGTCGAGCGTGACCCGCATGGTCCGCGAGGTGCGGGCGCCGGTCCCGGCGTCGGTCACGAGGATGGCGCCGAGGAGCAGGAGGTCGAGCAGCAGCACGACCAGCGGCGGCACGCCGGCCAGCCCGTTGACCAGGCCGAGGACGAGCGCGGCGAAGGTGTAGGCCATCTCGCGCAGGGAGAACGCCGCGCTGCGCAGCCGGACCAGGCTGAGCAGGCCGAAGAGGCCGAACCCGACGCCGGTCGAGAAGTCGCCCGAGGCGATCGCCTGCACGGCGGCGAAGAGCCCGACGTTGAGCACAGCGAGCACGAGCGCCATCTCGGGGGCGGAGGGGCGGCGCCGGTAGAGCACCTGGACGAGGGCGACCATCGCGAGGACGTCCAGGCCCAGCCGGCCGACGGCCTCGGCCGACGAGCCGTGGGGAATTGCGGCGATCAGGGACATGTCGGGAACCGTAGGGCGCCGACCTGTCGTCAACATGACACGTGGGATCCGCCCCTAGTCTGGTCCGCGTGCACGTGGTGGTGGTCGACGACGAGGAGCGCATCGTCACGCTGCTGACCCGCTACCTCGCCGAGCGCGGGATCACCACCACCGCCTGCCACGACGGGCCGTCGGGCCTGGCCGCTGCCCGCCGGGGCGACGCCGACGCGATGGTGCTCGACCTGATGCTGCCGGGCCTGTCGGGGCTCGAGGTGTGCCGCACGCTCCGGGCCGAGGGCAACGACCTGCCCGTCCTGCTGCTCACCGCCCGGGGCACCCTCGACGAGCGGGTGGCCGGGCTGGGCGAGGGGGCCGACGACTACCTGGTCAAGCCCTTCGCGCTCGAGGAGGTGCACGCCCGCCTCCAGGCGATCACCCGGCGCCGCGCGCCGCGCGAGGACGACCACCTGCGGGTCGGTGCGCTCGTGCTCGACCCCGACGGCCACCGGCTGTGGGTCGCCGGCACCGAGACCGAGGTCCCGCGGCGCGAGTTCGCGATGCTGCGCACGCTCATGGAGTCCCCGGGGCGCGCGGTCAGCCGGGACCGGCTCTTCGACGAGGTCTGGGACGACGACACCGACATCAGCAGCAACGCCCTCGACGTGACCGTCTCGCGGCTGCGGCAGCGCGTCGAGGGCGGCGGCGTCGAGATTCGGACGGTGCGCGGCGTCGGCTACCGGCTCGAGACGACCCGGTGAGCCGGCTCGCCGAGCGGACGATCGTCACCCGGCTGGTCTTGGCCGTGACGGCGGCGATGTCGGTGGTGCTGCTGGTCTCCGGGGCGGTGGTGTGGTGGCGCGTCTCCTTCGCGCTGGACCGGCAGGTCGACCGCGACCTCACGGCCTACTCCGACGTCGTGGCCGGCGACGTGCGCCTCGGCCACGCCCCGCCGACCGGGACCCCGGGCCTGGTCCACCAGGTCTACGACGTCGACGGCCGGCTGATCTCGGGCGACGCCGGCCACCGGCTGCTCCGCCGCTCCGAGGTGCGTGCGGCCGCCGTCGGTGAGGAGGTACGCCGGGAGATCGGCTCCCTGCTCCCCCCGTCCGACCGCGCCCAGCGGGTGCGCGGCCTCCGGGTCGACACGCCCGTCGGCACGCGGGTGCTCGCCGTCGCCGCCGACCGGCGGGGGCACGACGAGGCGCTGCGCGAGCTGCTGCTCCAGCTGCTGCTCGCGGGGCTCGCGGTGCTGGCCGCGGCGTCCTACGCGGCCTACCGCACGGCCCACGGCGCGCTGCGCCCGGTCGAGCGCTACCGCGCCGCGGCGGAGGCGGCCGACCCGGACCAGCAGGTCGCGCTGCCGGTCCCGCGCCGCCGCGACGACGAGGTCACCCGCCTCGGCCACACCCTCAACCACCTGCTCGCCCGCATCGCGTCGGCGCACGAGCAGCAGCGGGCGTTCCTGGCCGACGCGGCCCACGAGCTCCGCTCGCCGCTGACCGTGATGAAGACCGACCTGGAGTGGGTCCGCGGCCACGCCGACGACCCGGTCGAGGTGGAGGAGTCCCTTGCCTCGTTGGCGATCCAGGTCGACCGGCTGGTCGAGCTGTCCGACCTGCTGCTCGACCTGGAGGAGGTCCGCGCGGCCCCCGCCCCCCACGAGGACGCCGACGTCGCGGAGGTCGCGCGACGCGTCGTCGACCGCCTCGCGCCGCAGGCCCACCGCGCCGACCGCGAGCTGGGGCTGCGGGTGCACGGGCCGGCACGTGCGCGGTGCGACCCCCTGCGGCTCGAGCTGGCCCTCGGCAACCTGGTGACCAACGCGCTGACCCACGGCGAGGGGGACGTGACGGTCACCGTGACCGGGCACGCCGCCGACGTGCTGCTCGAGGTCCACGACGAGGGTCCGGGCTTCCCCCCGGAGTTCGTCGACCGCGCGTTCGACCGGTTCGCCCGCGCCGACGAGAGCCGCTCGACCCGTGGCTCCGGGCTCGGGCTGGCCCTGGTGCGGGCGGTCGCCGACCTCCACGGCGGGCAGGCCTCCGCCTCCGGGTCGACGGTGCGCCTGACGGTGCCGCGCTGACGCGGGGGTCTCGACCGGCTCGACCGACGATCGGCGCCGTATCAGCGCGCCCCGGCCCGGCTCCTCCTCCGCGTGCCCACCCAGGGGCACCACGTCCCAGGAGGAACCTCCATGAGCGCACCGCGCAGCACCACCCGTCGTACCGCCCTCGCCCTGACCACCGCCGCCCTCGCCGGCGCCGCGGCGACCACCGTCCTCGGTGGCACCGCCGAGGCGATCCCGGTGCCGCAGAAGACCTGCAGCTTCTCCTACTCCAGCATCACCAGCGACCAGGGGTGGAAGCCGCTGGGGCTGGGCGTGACGATCAACAACGGGGACACCGCCCGCAAGGTCGTCACCCAGCTCGCGGCCGACCTCGGGGTCGACACGCTGGCCGAGGTCCGCGTCGGCTACCAGGTCGACAACGGCCCGATCCAGGAGCGCGTCTGGGGTCCGGCCAACCTGGCCAACCACGACGAATACTGGGAGACCCGCTCGACCCTCGCGGTGATCCCGGTCGGTCGCGGCACCCACTCGATCACGCCGTACTGGCGGATCAGCGGGTCGACCGGCAAGACCGGCTACTTCCAGACCGGGTGCTTCACCGCCGAGGGCCGGACCCGCTGATCCCCTCGCGGAGCTCGTCCAGAGCCTCCGCGAGGGAGACCCGGGGCTGCCAGCCCCAGGCGTGGGCGCGGTCGGCGACGATGCGCCCCGTCCAGGCCTCGCCCTCCTCCCACACCGGGTCGACGCCCAGCGCGCCGGTCACGGCCCCGACGTAGTCGCGGACCGTGGCCGGCGCCGCTGCCGCGTTGACCACGGTGCAGCCGCCCTCGACCGGTCCGCGGTCGGGGTCGTCGGAGGTCGCGATGCGCCCGAGGGCGACGTCGGCGACCAGGCGCGCGAGGTCGTCCACGTGCACCCACGCGAAGGCGCGCTCGGGCACCGCGTGCCGCTCGGACTCGTCGTCGCGCAGCTGCGCGGGCCGCTTGGTGTTCCACACCGAGGTCGCGCCCGGGCCCAGGACGGCGGGCGGCCGGACCAGCACCGTCGTGAGGTCCTCGACCTCGGCCAGCGCGGCGTCGGCGTCGCGCTTGGTCGTGGCGTAGACGTCGGCGTCGTCGCCGACCAGGTCGGCCTGCTCGTCGACGTCACCGGCCGACGGGGACCGGTCGTAGACCGCGGCGGTCGAGACGTGCACGAGCAGCGGCACGCCCGCGTCGCGCGCGGCCCGCGCCAGCGTCGGCGTGCTCTCCACGGCCACCCGACGCTGCTCCTCGTCCTCGCCGCCGAGCGGGTGGACGGTCGAGACGACGGCGCTCGCGCCGGCGACCACCGACGCGGCGACCTCGGGGTCCCCGAACTCGCCGACGTGCTCCTCGGTGCCCTCCGGCGCCGCCCCCTCCCGGCGTACGACGGCCCGCACGTGGGCGCCCGCGTCGAGCAGGTGCCGCACGACACGCGCGCCGACGAGGCCGTTGGCGCCGGTCACCACCACCACGGGCTGGTCTGGTTGGGGCTGCTCGGGCTGGTGGTCAGTCTCGTCGGTGCTCACGGCTCCGAGTGTGCCCAGAAGCGGTCAGCCGCAACAGGCACGCCCCGGGCTCGGAGAAGGGCACCAGCGACACGCCGTCGGGGTCGGCCCCGTAGTCCTCCATCGCCGCCCGGACCAGGCCCTCGTGGACCGCGCACACCACGTCGGGGAAGCGGTGGGCCGCCTCGAGCAGCGGGCAGCGCGTGAGCGTGACCCGGGTGGCCCGGCTGTCGCTCTCGGTGCCGAAGCCGAGGTCGTCGACCAGCTCGACGACCCGGCGCCGCGCGAGGGCGGCGGTCGGCTGCGGCTGCGCCCCTCGACGGGCGGCCAGCTCGTGGCCCCACCGCTCGCCCGCCTCGACGGCGAGCTCGACCGGGCGGTCGCTGGTGCGCTGCAGCGTCTCGGCGAGGGCCGCGGCCAGGCCGGCGTACTCCGCGTGCTGCCCACCGTCCTCCGGCGCGCCGGTCACCTCGTAGAGCCACGCGGGCCGGCCCCGCCCGTCGGGCTCGGCGGCGGACCTGGTGACGTGACCGCTGCGCACCAGCGCCTCGAGGTGCTCGCGCACGGTGTTCTCGTGCCGTCCGGTGAGGTGGGCGAGCGCGGCGAGGGTCGTCGGCTGCGCCTGCGCCGACAGCCGCCGGAGCAGAAGGGCCCTCGTAGGAGGGACGGATGACTGCGAAGAAGGGCCGCTTGGACCCCGCCTCCGATTATTTTCCACGGGTCCGAGTGTAGTAAATCTTCTGATAGGGATGGACCCGACCGATCCGGAGTTCCGCCCCCGTGCTCAGGAAGGCAGGCCCGATGACCCACACGGCGCAGACGACCGAGCCGACGGCCCCCCCGACCGCCGGCAACCCGTGGACGATGCTGGCCGTGGCCACGCTCGGGTTCGCGGTGTGCTTCTGGGCCTGGGCCCTGCTCAGCCCGCTCGGCCCGCTGTTCCGCGAGAAGGGCACGCTCGGCACGCTCAGCGAGTCCGACGTCGCGCTGCTGGTCGCGGTGCCGGTCGTGGTCGGCTCCCTGGGGCGCATCCTGGTCGGTGCCCTCACCGACCGGCTCGGCGGCCGGGTGATGTTCCCGGCGGTCTCCGCGGTCACGATCCTGCCGGTGCTGTTCATCGGGCTGTTCGCGCAGACCTCCTACTGGGCGATGATCGGCGGCGGCTTCGTGCTCGGCATCGCCGGCACCGCCTTCGCGGTCGGCGTGCCCTTCGTCAACGCGTGGTTCCCGCCCGAGCGGCGCGGCCTCGCGGTCGGGGTGTTCGGCGCGGGCATGGGCGGCACGGCGATCAGCGCGCTCACCACGGTCAAGCTGTGGACCGGGCTGGGCGAGACCGCGCCGTTCTTCATCGTGGCCGCGGTCCTCGCGGCGTACGCCGTCCTGGCCTGGGTCGTGCTGCGCGACGCGCCCGGCCGCACGATCCCCACGGTCCCCCTCGCGAAGCGGCTCGCCGCCACCGCACGGCTGCCGATCACCTGGCAGGCCTGCCTGCTCTACGCCGTCGCGTTCGGCGGCTACGTCGCGTTCTCGGTCTACCTGCCGGCCTACCTCAAGACCGACTACCAGCTCACGCCGGCCGACGCCGCCAACCGCATGGCCGGGTTCGTGGTGGTCGCCGTGGTGATGCGCCCCGTCGGCGGGTGGCTCTCCGACCGGTTCGGCCCGGTGCCCGTGCTCGCGACCGGCTACGCCGTCGTGGTCGTCGGAGCCGCGGTCGCCGCCACGCACCCGCTGCTCGAGCACGTCGGCACCGTCGCGTTTCTCGCGATGGCCGCGGCCCTCGGGTCGGGCAGCGGCGCGACCTTCGCCCTCGTCGCCCGGGTGACCGACCCCTCGCGGGTCGGCGGAGTGACCGGTCTCGTCGGCGCGGCCGGCGGCCTCGGCGGCTTCGTCCCGCCGCTGCTCATGGGCTACATCTACGGCCGCACCGACTCCTACGCGATCGGCCTGGGCCTGCTGTCGGTCACGGCGGCCCTCACGCTCCTCCTCACCCTCACCGTCGTACGCAAGGGAGTGCCTGCATGAGCGACACCCGTCCTGGTCTCGACGACGGGCTCGCCGAGGCGCTGGTGCGCACGCGGCGCTACTTCACCAAGGGGACGGTGTCGGAGGACCTCCGCACGCTGCACCACCAGGGCGGTCGCGACGCGGACGCGTTCTACCGCGACCGGTGGAGCCACGACAAGGTGGTGCGCTCCACCCACGGCGTGAACTGCACGGGCTCGTGCTCGTGGAAGGTCTACGTCAAGGACGGGATCATCACCTGGGAGACCCAGCAGACCGACTACCCCTCCACCGGTCCCGACCGGCCGGAGTACGAGCCCCGCGGCTGCCCGCGCGGCGCCGCCTTCAGCTGGTACACCTACTCCCCCACCCGCGTGCGCTACCCCTACGTCCGCGGCGCCCTGCTGCAGATGTACCGCGAGGCCAAGTCCCAGCACGGCGACCCGGTGGCCGCGTGGGCGCACGTCGTCGACCACCCCGACCGTGCGCGGCACTACAAGTCCCAGCGGGGCAAGGGCGGCATGGTGCGCGCCACCTGGGAGGAGGCCGTCGAGATCGTCGCGGCGGCCTACGTCCACACGATCAAGAAGTGGGGACCCGACCGGGTCGCCGGCTTCTCCCCGATCCCGGCGATGTCGATGGTCTCGCACGCCTCCGGCGCGCGGTTCACCTCGCTCGTCGGCGGCTCGATGCTCTCGTTCTACGACTGGTACGCCGACCTGCCGGTCGCCTCCCCGCAGGTGTTCGGCGACCAGACCGACGTGCCGGAGTCCGGCGACTGGTGGGACGCGGGCTACCTCATCATGTGGGGCTCCAACGTCCCCGTGACCCGCACGCCCGACGCGCACTGGATGGCCGAGGCGCGCTACCGCGGCCAGAAGGTGATCGCGGTCTCCCCCGACTACGCCGACAACGTGAAGTTCGCCGACGAGTGGCTGCCCGCGCGGCCCGGCACCGACGGGGCGCTCGCGCTGTCGATGGGGCAGGTGATCCTGCAGGAGTTCTTCGTCGAGCGGACCACGCCGTACTTCACCGACTACGTCAAGCGCTACTCCGACCTGCCGTTCCTGGTGAAGCTGGTCTCGACAGGCTCGACCACCGAGATGCGGCCCGGGAAGTTCCTGACCGCCGAGGACCTGGGCTCGACGCCGGAGGGCACCGAGAACGCCGCGTTCAAGACCGTGCTGCTCGACGCGCGCACCGGCGAGCCGGTGGTGCCCAACGGCACGCTGGGCGACCGGTTCGGCGAGCAGGGCGCGGGGCGCTGGAACCTCGACCTCGGCGACGTGGATCCCCTGCTGTCGCTGGAGGGTGGCGACGCCACCGAGACCGTGACCCTCACGCTGCCGGCCTTCGGCGACGTCGACGGCAGCGCAGGCGAGACCACGGCCACCGTGCGGGCGCGGCGCGTGGACGGCCACCTGGTCACCACGGTCTACGAGCTGATGCTGGCGCGCTACGCCGGCTACACCCCGGAGTGGCAGGAGCCGATCACGGGGGTGCCGGCTGCTGCGGCGAGGCGCATCGCGCGGGAGTTCGCGCAGAACGCGGAGGAGTCCCGCGGACGCTCGATGATCATCATGGGCGCCGGCACCAACCACTGGTTCCACTCCGACACGATCTACCGCGCGTTCCTCGCGCTCACCACGCTCACGGGCTGCCAGGGCGTCAACGGTGGCGGCTGGGCGCACTACGTCGGCCAGGAGAAGTGCCGCCCGGTCACCGGGTGGGCGCAGCTGGCCTCGGCGCTGGACTGGTCGCGCCCGCCGCGCCAGATGATCCAGACGGCCTACTGGTACCTCCACACCGACCAGTTCCGCTACGACCCGTTCAGCGCCGACGCGCTGTCCTCGACCCGCTCGGACGGGCGGTTCGCCGGCCTGACGACCGCCGACCTGATCGCGCAGAGCGCGCGCATGGGGTGGATGCCGTCCTACCCGACCTTCGACCGCAATCCGCTCGACCTCGCCGACGAGGCCGCCGCGGCCGGCAGGCCGGTGGCCGAGCACGTCGTCGAGGAGCTCGAGGCCGGGCGGCTGCGCTTCGCCTGCGAGGACCCTGACAGCCCGGAGAACTTCCCGCGGGTGCTGTCGATCTGGCGGGCCAACCTGCTGGGCTCCTCGGCCAAGGGCGACGAGTACTTCCTCAAGCACCTGCTGGGCACCGACTCCTCGCTGCGAGCGGAGGAGGCCGGTGCGGGGCACCGTCCGCGGGACGTGGAGTGGCACGACGAGGCCCCGGAGGGCAAGCTCGACCTGCTGCTCACCCTCGACTTCCGCCAGACCAGCACGACGCTGTTCTCCGACGTCGTCCTCCCGGCGGCCACGTGGTACGAGAAGCACGACCTCAACACCACCGACATGCACCCGTTCATCCACTCGTTCAACCCGGCGATCGCCCCGCCGTGGCAGACCCGCACCGACTGGGACGCGTGGCAGGCGATCGCGGCCCGGTTCAGCGAGCTGGCCTGGACCCACCTCGGCACGCGGCGCGACGTGGTCGCCATGCCCCTGCTGCACGACACCCCGGACGCCCTGGCCACGCCCCACGGGGTCGTCAAGGACTGGAAGCGCGGCGAGTGCCGGCCCGAGCCGGGGAGGACCATGCCCAAGCTGGTCGAGGTGGAGCGGGACTACGCCGCGGTCGGCGCCCAGATGGGCGCCCTCGGTCCGCTGCTCGACACGCTCGGCACGACGACCAAGGGCGTCACCTACGACGTGACGGCGTCGATCGACTACCTGCGCGCCAAGAACGGCGCCGTGCGGGGCGGACCCGCCGACGGGCGGCCCTCGCTGGTGCGCGACGTCCACGCCTGTGAAGCGATCCTCGCGCTGTCCGGCACCACCAACGGCCACCTGGCGGTGCAGGGCTTCAAGACCCTGGAGAAGCGCACCGGCACGGTGATGCACGACCTGGCCGCCGAGCACGAGGGCAAGCAGATCACCTTCGCCGACACCCAGGCTGCGCCCGTCCCGGTGATCACCTCACCGGAGTGGTCGGGCTCGGAGAGCGGTGGCAGGCGCTACAGCCCGTTCACGATCAACGTGGAGCGGCTCAAGCCCTGGCACACGCTGACCGGACGGCAGCACTTCTACCTCGACCACGACTGGATGCAGGAGCTGGGCGAGGAGCTGCCGGTCTACCGGCCACCGCTCGACATGGCGACGCTGTTCTCCGAGCCCGCGCCCGGCACCGTCGGGGACGAGCGGGGCGCGGCGACGATCACCGTGCGCTACCTGACGCCGCACAACAAGTGGTCGATCCACTCGGAGTACCAGGACAACCTGTTCATGCTCTCGCTGTCCCGCGGCGGCCAGCTGATCTGGATGAGCGAGGTCGACGCCGCCAAGGCCGGCATCGCCGACAACGACTGGATCGAGGCGGTCAACCGCAACGGCGTCGTGGTCGCACGAGCGGTGGTGAGCCACCGGATGCCCGAGGGCACGGTCTACATGCACCACGCGCAGGACCGGCTGATCGACGTCCCGCTGGCGGAGACCTCCGGCAAGCGCGGCGGCATCCACAACTCGCTGACCCGCCTGCTGGTCAAGCCCAGCCACCTGGTCGGCGGCTACGCCCAGCTGTCCTACGCGTTCAACTACCTCGGTCCCACCGGCAACCAGCGCGACGAGGTCACCGTGATCCGTCGTCGTTCCCAGGAGGTGCGCTACTCATGAGGGTGATGGCCCAGATGGCCATGGTCATGAACCTCGACAAGTGCATCGGGTGCCACACCTGCTCGGTCACGTGCAAGCAGGCCTGGACCAACCGCGCCGGCACGGAGTACGTCTGGTTCAACAACGTGGAGACGCGTCCCGGCCAGGGCTACCCGCGCACCTACGAGGACCAGGAGGAGTGGAAGGGCGGCTGGACGCTGACCAGGAAGGGTCGCCTGACCCTCAAGTCCGGCAGCCGGTGGAAGAAGCTCGCCACGATCTTCTCCAACCCGAAGCTGCCCTCGATCCAGGACTACTACGAGCCGTGGACCTACGACTACGCCACGCTCACCGACGCCCCCGCCCAGCAGCACACCCCGGTCGCGCGGCCCAAGTCGCTGCTGACCGGCGAGGACATGAAGATCGAGTGGTCGGCCAACTGGGACGACAACCTCGGCGGCTCCGAGGCGACCTTCGCCAAGGACCCGATCCTGCAGAAGGTGTCCACGGAGGTGAAGCGCTCCTTCGAGGAGACCTTCATGTTCTACCTCCCGCGCATCTGCGAGCACTGCCTCAACCCGTCGTGCGCCGCGTCGTGCCCCAGCGGTGCGATCTACAAGCGCAGCGAGGACGGCATCGTGCTGGTCGACCAGGACCGCTGCCGGGGCTGGCGCATGTGTGTCTCCGGCTGCCCCTACAAGAAGGTCTACTTCAACCACCGCACCGGCAAGGCCGAGAAGTGCACGTTCTGCTTCCCCCGCGTGGAGGTCGGGCTGCCGACCGTCTGCTCCGAGACCTGCGTCGGGCGCCTGCGCTACATCGGGCTCGTGCTCTACGACGCCGACAAGGTGCTGGAGGCCGCGTCGGTCACCGACGACAAGGCGCTCTACGAGGCCCAGCTCGGGGTCTTCCTCGACCCGGACGACCCCGAGGTGCAGCGCGAGGCGGAGAAGGCCGGCATCCCCTTCGACTGGATGGAGGCCGCGCGCCGGTCCCCGATCCGCAAGCTGATCTGCGACTGGAAGGTCGCGCTGCCGCTCCACCCGGAGTACCGCACGATGCCGATGGTCTGGTACGTCCCGCCGCTCTCGCCCGTCGTCGACGTGGTCCGTGACACCGGCGAGGACGCCGAGGACGCGGGCAACCTCTTCGCCGCGGTCGACGCGCTGCGCATCCCGGTGGAGTACCTCGCCGAGCTGTTCACCGCCGGTGACGTGGCCCCGGTCGACCGGGTGCTGCGCCAGCTGGCCGCGATGCGGTCCTACATGCGTGACATCAACCTGGGACGCGAGCCCGACGCCTCGACCCCGGCCGCGGTCGGCATGACCGAGGAGGAGATGTACGACATGTACCGCCTGCTCGCGCTGGCGAAGTACGACGAGCGCTACGTCATCCCCCCGGCCCACGCCGAGCAGGCGCACAACCTGGAGGAGCTGGCCACCGAGTGCTCGCTGGACTACGACGGCGGCCCCGGGATGATGGAGTCCGGGCCGTTCGGCGAGGGCTCGGGCCACCAGGCCCAGCCGATCGCGGTGGAGAACTTCGCGATGCTGCAGGCGCGACAGACCTCCGACACGGTCGCCGCTCCGCCGGACAAGCAGCGCCGGGTCAACCTGCTCGACTGGGACGGCAAGAGCGCGCCACCAGGGCTCTTCCCGCCTCGCCACGACGGGGAGGAGGGGTCGTGAACGACACGCTGGCCTGGCAGTGTGCCTCGCTGCTGCTCGCCTACCCCGACGAGGAGCAGCGCAGCCACCTCGAGCTCGTCGGTGACGTGGCGGCCCGGCTGCCCGACCGCCTGGGACGTCCGCTCACCGACACGGCGACGGCGCTGGGGGCACGGCCCCTGCAGGGGCTCCAGGAGGAGTACGTCGCCACCTTCGACACCCGGCGTCGCTGCAGCCTGTTCCTGACCTACTTCCTGCACGGCGACACCCGCAAGCGCGGCACGGCGCTGCTGCGCTTCCGCCAGACCTACCTGCGCTCGGGCCACGCCCTCGACGACAGCGAGCTGCCCGACCACCTCGCCGTCGTGCTCGAGTACGCCGCCACGGTCGACCCCGAGCAGGGCCGCCGACTGCTGCTCGACCACCGCGCCGGGCTCGAGGTGCTGCGCCTGGCGCTGCGCGACCTGGGCTCCCCGTGGGCGGGGGCCGTGGCCGCGGTGAGCGCCACGCTGCCCACGCTGCGCGGGGACGAGCGGGACGCCGTACGCCGGCTGGCCGCGGAGGGCCCGCCGGAGGAGGAGGTCGGGCTCTCGCCCTACGGCCAGGCCGGACCGGTCGACCTGCCGCTCCCGACCGTCCTGTCGACCGTGCCGTCGGGAGGAGCCCGCTGATGGACGTCCTGCTGTTCGTGATCGTGCCCTACGTGTGCCTGGCGACCTTCGTGGTCGGGCACTTCTGGCGCTACCGCTACGACAAGTTCGGCTGGACCACCCGGTCCTCCCAGCTCTACGAGGACCGGCTGCTGCGCTGGGGCAGCCCGCTGTTCCACTTCGGCATGCTCGGCGTCGTCGGCGGCCACGTGATCGGGCTGCTGGTGCCGCGCTCGTGGACCGCGGCGGTCGGGATCAGCGACGAGGGCTACCACGTGGTCGCCGTCGTCGGCGGCCTCGTCGCCGGCGTCATGGCCGTGGTGGGGCTGGCGATCCTGGTCTACCGCCGGCGGACCGTCGGCCCGGTCTTCTCCGCGACCACCGTGATGGACAAGGTGATGTACGCCTTCCTCGGTGTGGTGATCCTGCTGGGGATGTGGAACACCGTCGCCGGGTCGATCCTCACCATCGGCGGGGAGTACAACTACCGCGAGGGCGTCTCGGTGTGGTTCCGCTCGTTCCTCGCCTTCAACCCCCGGCCCGAGCTGATGGGCGAGGCACCGATCGGCTTCCAGCTGCACGCGCTCGTGGCGTTCGCGCTGTTCGCGCTGTGGCCGTTCACCCGGCTCGTGCACGTCTTCAGCGCGCCCCTGGGCTACGTCACCCGCCCCTACATCGTCTACCGCAGCCGCGACGTGGGGCCGGGCCGCCAGCTCGGCACCCACAAGCCACGACCCGGCTGGGACAAGGTCGGGTGACCCCCGGTGTGCGCGCACTGCGGCTGCCACGACGTCCCCGCGATCCGGGAGCTGGTCGACGAGCACGACGCCCTGCAGGAGCAGGCCTACGCCGTACGCCGGGCACTCGCCGCGGGCGACCACCGCGCGGCTGCCGGGCTGCTGGGCCCGTTCGTGGCGCACCTGGAGCACCACGTCGCCCGTGAGGAGGACGGGGTGTTCACCGCGCTGCGGGACCAGGGCGACTTCGTCGAGGAGGTGGAGGCCCTGGAGGGCGAGCACCTGTCCTTCGCCGAGGCGCTGGAGCGGCTGGGCAGCCCGGACGACGAGGGGTTCGCCGGTCGCGTGCGCACGCTGCTGGAGTCGCTGGACGTCCACATCGAGCGGGAGGACGTCGGCATCTTCCCGGTCTCCGTGGTGACCCTGGGCGCCACCGGCTGGGAGACCGTGGGACGGGCGCACGCGCGGCGGCCGAGCTTCCTGGCCGACGGCCCCACCTCAGCCTGAGGTGGGGACCGCGAGCGGCAGCTCGAACCAGAAGGTCGCGCCACCCAGGTCGGACTCGCCGACCCCGATCGAGCCGCCGAGGTGGCGCACGATCCGCAGGCAGGTCGACAGGCCGATGCCGAAGCCCTCGACCTCGTCGCGCACCAGCCCGCGGTGCCCTCGGGCGAAGATCGCGCCGCGCAGGTCCTCCGGCACCCCCGGGCCGTTGTCCTCGACCGAGACGTAGGCACGGTCGTGGTCGACGACCGAGCTCACCCGGATCTGCGGGGTGCCGGCGTGGTGGGCGCTGAACTTCACCGCGTTGGCCACGAGGTTCTGCAGCACCGCCGCGAGGGAGGCGCGGTGACCGAGCACGACCGGGAGGTGCTCCGCGGTCACGTGCACGCCGTGGGCCATCGCCGTCAGGTCGTCGAGCACCTCGATGAGCACCTCGTGCAGGTCGACCGGCTCGACCTGGAGGTCCCCGCCGACCAGCGCGAACTCCATCACCTCGGCGATCGTGCGGTTGAGCCGGTCCGCCCCCTGCATCGCCCGGTCCGCCAGCCGCCCGACCATCGGGTCCCCGACCTCGGCGGCGCGCTCGGCGAGCAGCGCCAGCGACAGCTTCAGCGACGCCAGCGGGCCGCGCAGGTCGTGCCCGAGCTGGCCGGCCAGCTGCGCCAGCGACTCGTTGGACCGGTCGACGTCGCGGTGGGACTCCACCACCCGCTGGAGCCCGGCCGCCATCTGGGCGGCGCTGCGCTGCTGGTCCATCACGAGCGCGGCGATCGTGCCCAGCCGCTCGAGGAGCGCCAGGTCGGCCTCGGACAGCGCGCGGAAGTCGTCGTCCCAGAGGCAGAGGGTCCCGTAGACCACGCCGGTGGACGAGACCAGCTGGGTGCCGGCGTAGGTGACGATCGAGCCCAGGGTGCCGTCGACGTAGGGGCTGGACTTGAAGGTCTCGTCGACGGTCGCGTCGGGCACGACCATGGTCCGGGAGTCCTGGGTGACCACGCGACTGCAGAAGCTGTCCCCGAGCGGCACGCGTCCTTCGTGGCGGTCGGAGGTGGCGAGGTGGACGGTGTGGAGGCTGGTGACCACGTTGACCTCGGCCATCGTGACGCCGACGAGCTCGCGGGCCAGGTCGGCGACCGCCTGCAGGGCGGGGAGCACCGGGTGCCCCAGGACGCCGAAGCTCAGCACCTCCGCCTCGCGCAGCAGCGCCTCCTCCCTCACCTGCCCAGGCTAGTCGGCGTCCCGACGCCCCACAGCAGGTCCCACGACGTCCGGATCGGGACCATTCGGGTCCCCCTTCGGGACTGATGGCACGGATTTCACCTGTTGGGGTGGGCATCAGTGGGCCAGGCCCGGGTAGGCAGGAAGGAGCAGCTCTCCGCTGAAGACACCGGCTGGAGCCTCGCCCCTCGTCTGGAGCACGTCATGACGGCACTTGCTCAGCCCCTGAGCTTCCCCGCTCCGCGACTGTCCCCCACCCACCGCGACGCCCGCGCGATCGAGATGTTCCGCGACGCCGCGACCGCCTCCGCGCAGCGACGCCACGAGCTGCACGACGACATCGCGCTGCTCTACCTCGACGTCGCCCAGTCCATCGCCGGGCGCTACCGCGAGCGTGGCATCCCGCTCGACGACCTGGTCCAGGCTGCCAACGAGGGCCTGGTCAAGGCGATCTCGCGCTTCGACCCCGAGCTGCAGCACGACTTCCTCAGCTACGCCGTGCCGACGATGCGCGGCGAGGTGCGCCGCTACTTCCGCGACCAGGGCTGGACCGTGCGGCCCCCGCGACGCATCCAGGACCTCCAGTGGCAGCGCGGCCGCGTGATCGACCAGCTGCACCAGCAGCTCGGCCGCGAGCCGTCGCGCCGCGAGATCGCCGACCGGCTCGAGGTGGAGCCGTCGGAGATCGCCGAGGCCGACGCCGCGGTCGGCGCGTTCCACCCGACCTCGCTGGACCAGCCCGCCGCGGAGGGCGGCTCGGACCCGGGCAGCACCACTCCCCTCGGCGAGCTGCTGCCCGGCGACGACCGCGAGACCCGGGCCTCGGAGGCGCGCACGGTCCTGCAGCCCGTCGTACGCCGTCTCTCCGAGCGTGACCGCCGGGTGCTGTTCCTCCGCTTCTTCGAGGACTGGACCCAGAAGGAGATCGGCGAGGACATCGGCGTCAGCCAGATGCAGGTCTCCCGCACGCTGACCCGGCTGCTCGGCACCCTGCGCGAGGAGCTCGGCCCCGAGCTGGGCGACCTCCTCCACGACGCCTCCTGACCCCACCCCCTCACCAGGGGCTCCGACCCGGAGCCCCTCATCCCCTCGTTCTCGGAAGGACCACCCGTGCGCGCAGTGACCTGGCAGGGCAAGGAAGACATGCAGGTGACGGAGGTCCCCGACCCCCGCATCGAGGAGCCGACGGACGCGATCATCCGGATCACCTCCACCGGGCTGTGCGGCAGCGACCTGCACCTCTACACCGTGCTCGGTGCGTTCATGGACCGCGGCGACGTCGTCGGCCACGAGCCGATGGGCATCGTGGAGGAGGTCGGGGCCGAGGTCACCACGTTGAAGCCGGGCGACCGCGTCGTCGTCCCGTTCAACGTCTCGTGCGGCACCTGCTGGATGTGCTCGCGCAACCTGCACAGTCAGTGCGAGACCACCCAGAACCGCGACCAGGGCACGGGCGCGAGCCTGTTCGGCTACAGCAAGCTCTACGGCCAGGTGCCGGGCGGGCAGGCGGAGCTCCTCCGCGTCCCGTTCGCCGACCACCTGCCGGTCAAGGTGCCCCACGGGCCGCCGGACGACCGGTTCCTGTTCCTCTCCGACGTCGTGCCGACCGCCTGGCAGGGCCTGAAGTACGCCGAGATGCCCGACGACGGCACGCTCCTCGTCCTCGGCGCCGGACCGATCGGCGACATGGTCAGCCGCATGGCCGTCGCCCAGGGCCACCGGGTCATCGCCGTCGACCGGGTGCCCGAGCGGCTGGCCCGTGTCCACGGCGCAGGGGCCGAGACGATCGACCTCGACGCGCTCGACAAGGGCACGAGCGTGGCCGACGTGGTGCGCGACCACACGCAGGGCCGTGGCGCCGACGCCGTGGTCGACGCGGTCGGCATGGAGGCCCACGGCTCCGCGGCCGGCAACCTGCTGCACCAGGTGACCGGGCTCATGCCCGACGTCATCGCGCAGCCGATGCTCAAGAAGCTGGGCGTCGACCGGCTCGCCGCGCTGCTGACCGCCATCGACGCCGTGCGGCGAGGCGGCACGATCTCGGTCTCCGGCGTGTACGGCGGAGCGGTCGACCCGCTGCCGCTGTTCCAGATGTTCGACAAGCAGGTGCAGCTGCGGATGGGCCAGGCCAACGTGCGGTCGTGGAGCGACGAGCTGCTCCAGCGGCTGAGCGAGGGCGACGCGTGGGGCGTGGAGTCCTTCGCCACGCACCACCTGCCGCTCAGCGAGGCGCCCGAGGCCTACAAGAAGTTCCAGGAGAAGAGCGACGGCTACGTGAAGGTCGTCTTCCAGCCCTGAGCCGGCGTGCACTCGCGGGGTCGCCGCCGGTTGTCGCTCTCACCCACCGGGTTCTAGCCTGGGAGCGGTCGAGACGACGGCCTCCGGCCCCGCCCCTGGAAACGATGTGATGGCAACCCAGCACGACGCTGCCCTGCTCGCCCAGCTCGCCAGCCACCTGCGCGCCGGTGACGACGACCCGCCCCTCACCGCGCGCCGCGTCGCGGAGAGCGCGCTCGAGGTGGTGCCGGAGGCGGACCACGCGAGCATCACCGTGCGTCGTGGCCGGGGGAGGTTCATCTCGCTCGGCTCCACCTCGGAGCTGGCGGTCCGGGCCGACGAGGCGCAGTACGCCCTGCGGGAGGGACCCTGCGTCGACGCCATCGAGGAGGCCGACTTCTTCCGCAGCGGCGACATCGGCGCCGACGAGCGCTGGCCGGCCTGGGGGCCCGAGGCCGCCGCGCTGGGGCTGCGGTCGCTGCTCAGCGTCCAGCTCCTGACCCAGGGAGAGCCGATGGGGGCGCTCAACTTCTACGCCGAGCAGAAGGGCCGCTTCGCCGACCGCGACGTGGTCGACCTCGCCGCCCTCTACGCCACGCACGCGGCGCTGGCGCTCACCGCCGTCGAGCAGCTCAGCGGCCTCGAGACGGCGATGACCTCGCGCCACACCATCGGCCTGGCGCAGGGCATCTTCATGGAGCGCTACGGTCTCGGCCCCGACCAGGCCTTCGCCCTCCTCCAGCGGATGAGCTCGACGACCAACGTCAAGCTGCGCGACGTCGCCGCGGAGGTGGTCGCCGAGCGGGCCGACGCACCGCAGGAGGCCGGCCAGGCCTGACCGCCCCGCATGTGGGCGTGGCACGCACCTGCGGTTCAGCGCGCCTGGTGGATCCGCACCCATGTGCCTAGACTCGTCGGCATGCCGCACCTGAGGATCCGCGACGCCGCCACCTATCTCGGCGTCAGCGACGACACGGTCCGCCGCTGGGTCGACCGTGGGCTCCTCGCGGCGACGACCGACGAGGCGGGGCGCAAGGTGGTCGACGGCTACGAGGTCGCCCTCGTCGCCCGCCAGCACGCGACCACGCCCGGGCTGCCCAAGGGGATCGCCAGCTCGGCGCGCAACCGCTTCGTCGGCCTGGTCACCGACCTGCAGGTCGACGGGGTGATGGCCCAGGTCGAGCTGCAGTGCGGGCCGTTCCGCGTGGTCTCCCTGCTCAGCAGCGAGGCGGTCCGCGAGCTCGGGCTCGAGCGCGGGTCGGCGGCCGTGGCCTCGATCAAGTCCACCCACGTGGTCGTCGAGACCGCCGACGGGCGGCACGCGTGAGGGCGCTGGCCGGGGCGGCGGCCCTCGTCCTGCTCCTCACCGGCTGCGGGTCCGCGGGCGGCGACGCCGGCGGCGACCGGACCCTGACCGTCTACGCCGCCGCGTCGCTCAAGGGCGCCTTCGAGCAGCTGGGCAAGGACTTCGAGGGCGACCACGCCGGGGTCCGGGTGGCGTTCAGCTTCGCCGGCTCCTCCGACCTGGTCTCGCAGGTCCAGCAGGGCGCCGACGCCGACGTCCTCGCCTCCGCCGACGAGGCCACCATGGGCGAGCTCACCGGCGACCACCTGGTCGACGACCCGAGGATCTTCGCGACCAACACGCTCACCGCCGCGGTGCCGCCGGACAACCCCGCCGGCGTCGAGTCGCTGAAGGACCTCACGCGGGCCGGGGTCAGGCTGGTCACCTGCGCCCCCCAGGTGCCGTGCGGCTCCGCGGCGGCCAGGCTCGCCGAGGCGGCCGGAGTGAGGTTCGAGCCGGTCAGCGAGGAGCAGAGCGTCACCGACGTGCTCAACAAGGTGGTCTCCGGCGAGGCCGACGCGGGCCTGGTCTACGTCACCGACGCCGAGGGGGCGGGCGACAAGGTCGCCAGCATCGACCTGCCGGAGGCGCGCGACGTGGTCAACCGCTACCCGATCGCCACCGTCAAGGACAGCGAGGAGCAGCGGCTGGCGCAGGAGTTCGTCGACCTGGTCACCGGTCCCGACGGTCGGAAGGTGCTCGCAGGTGCGGGGTTCGGCAAGCCCTAGGCGCCCCGGGGTCGGCCTGCCCGCTTGGGCCTTCCTGCCGGCCGCAGCGGCCGCGGTCTTCATGCTGCTCCCGCTGGTCGCGATGACCTCCCGGGTGGACTGGGCGAGCTTCGGGTCGCTGGTCACCAGCCCGTCCTCCCGTGACGCGCTGTGGCTCTCGCTGCGCACGTGCACGGCGAGCACCGTCGTGTGCCTGGTCCTCGGCGTGCCGCTGGCCGTCGTCCTCGCCCGCACCGAGTTCGCCGGGCGCGACCTGCTCCGCGCCCTCGTGCTCGTGCCGCTCGTGCTCCCTCCGGTCGTCGGCGGCATCGCGCTGCTCTACACCTTCGGCCGACGGGGCCTGCTCGGACACTCGCTGGAGGTCGCGGGTCTCGAGATCGCCTTCTCCACCACCGCCGTCGTGCTCGCGCAGTCGTTCGTCGCCCTGCCGTTCCTGGTGATCTCGCTCGAGGGGGCGCTGCGCACCGCCGGCGACCGCTACGAGACCGTCGCCGCCACCCTCGGCGCCACGCCGACCACCGTCCTGCGACGGGTGACCCTCCCCCTCGTCCTGCCGGCGCTCACCTCCGGCACGGTCCTGTGCTTCGCCCGGGCCCTCGGGGAGTTCGGCGCCACGATCACCTTCGCCGGCAGCCTCCAGGGCGTGACCCGCACGCTGCCGCTGGAGATCTACCTCCAGCGCGAGACCGACCCCGACGCCGCGGTCGCGCTGTCGCTCGTGCTCGTCCTGGTCGCCGTCGTCGTGATCGGGTTCGCCCGGCGGGGGGCGAGGTCGCTGTGACCCCTGCTGCGGACCGGGACGACGCGCACCTGCGCGTGGCCGCCACCGTGCCCGAGCGCGGGCTCGACGCCGCGCTCGCGGTCGGCCGCGGCGAGACCCTCGCGCTGCTCGGGCCCAACGGCGCCGGCAAGTCCACGCTGCTCTCCCTGGTCGCCGGCCTGATCGCGCCGTACGACGGCCAGGTCACCCTCGGCCACCGCGTCCTCACCTCGGTGAGGTCCGGGACCACCCGCACCTGGGTCGCGCCCCACCGCCGTCGCGTCGGGCTGCTCGACCAGCGCGCGCTGCTCTTCCCCCACCTCAGCGTGGCCGACAACGTCGCCTTCGGCCCCCGCAGCGCGGGCGTGCGACCGGACGCGGCCCGGGCGACCGCGCGGCGATGGCTCGCCGCCGTGGGGCTCGAGGACCGGGCCGCCTCCCGCGCGACCGAGCTGAGCGGCGGCCAGGCGCAACGGGTCGCCGTCGCCCGGGCCCTGGCCGCCGACCCCGAGGTGCTGCTGCTCGACGAGCCGCTGGCCGCCCTCGACGTCGACGTCGCCCCCGCCCTGCGCCACCGCCTCCGCGAGGTCCTGGCCGAGCAGACCACCGTGCTCGCCACCCACGACGTGCTCGACGCCCTGCTGCTCGCCGACCGGGTGGCCGTGGTCGAGGACGGCCGGGTCGTCGAGGAGGGGCCCACCGCCGAGGTGCTGGCCCGTCCGCGCAGCGCCTTCGCGGCCCGGATCGCCGGGCTCAACCTGGTGCGGGGGACCTGGCGGGGCGACCGGCTCGTCACCGAGGAGGGCACCGAGGTGCACGGGCTCACCCACGGCGACGTCCCGTCGTACTCCTCGACCGCGACAGCGGTCTTCCGTCCCTCGGCGGTCGCGGTCTACCTCCACGACGTGTCTGGCTCCCCGCGCAACCACTTCCCCCTCGTGGTGCGGGCCCTGGAGCCGCGCGGCGACCTGGTCCGCGTGACCGGCGAGTCGGGCGGGCTCACCCTGGCCGCCGACGTCACGCCGCAGTCGGTCGCCGAGCTCGGCCTGGTGCCGGGGCTGCGGGTGAGCCTGACGGTCAAGGCGACCGAGGTGTCGGTCTACGGCGTGTGACCCCGCGATGATGGGTCCATGACGGACCGACCTCAGGCCGACTACCGCTTCACCCTGGCCAACGAGCGGACCTACCTCGCGTGGGTCCGCACGAGCCTCGCCTTCGTCGCGGGCGGCATCGCGGTCTCCGAGCTGGTCTCGGGCGACCGCGTCCTGCGCGAGGTCCTCGCGCTGCTGCTGGTGGCGTGCGGCGCCACCGGAGGGGTGCTGGCCTACCGGCGCTGGCGCGCGGCCGAGGCGGCGATGCGGGCCGGGGAGCCGCTGCCGACCTCCACGCTGCCGCGGGTCCTCGCCCTCCTGGTGGTCGTGGTCGCCGCGGTCACGGTCGTCCTGGTGCTCGGCGCGGTCGGTCGATGAGGCCCGGCGAGCCACCCGGTCTGCAGGCCGAGCGCACGTTCCTGGCCTGGCAGCGCACGGGTCTCGGGGTCCTCGGCACCGCCGCGCTGCTCGCGCACGCCGGTCCGAGCGTGGCGTGGATGGTCGCGCTGGTCCTGGGCGTCGCCCTGCTCGGCACCGCCGAGCGACGGCTCCGGCGGGTGACCGCCGGCGTCGAGGGTGGCGCGGTCGACCCTGCCCGGGGCCCGGCGCTCGGGCTGGTCCTGGGCCTGCTGGTCGTGGCCGCCCTCGCGACGGCGACCGTGCTGCGGGGCTGAGCCCGGCAGAGCCGGTGGGTCAGCGCACGACGACGGTCTCGTTGTCGCCGACCCCCGGCGGTCGGCGCAGCACCAGCGTCTTGGCCGCGCCGAGCACCCGGGAGACCGGGTCGGGCGCTTCCCACAGCTCGGCACCGGTCACCTCGACCCGCAGCAGCACGGCCTTGTCGTCCTCGGGCTCGCACTGCAGCCACGCCTCGGCGAACGGGTTCCACAGCTCCCGCTTGCGGGCCACGTCGGTGACGACCTCGGCCCGCCCGGTGGCCGAGACGTAGTCACCACCGTCGACGTAGACCAGCCCCACCTGCGGACTGCGGCGGATCTGCTCGACCTTGTCGGAGCCGTGCTCGGCGAACAGCCACACGACCCCGTCGTCGTCGGTCTCCTGCACGGCCATCGGGCGCGCGTGCGGCTCGGAGCCGCTGAGCGTGGTCAGCATGACCATCCGGATGCCGTCCACGGCCTCGACGAAGCGGTGCGGCCCGGTGCTCTCCCTCTCGATGTCTCCCATGGACGATCAGTCCCCGACCGCCCGGAGCACCAAACGCCGTACGCCGGCAGGGGCAGTCGGCAGGGGGCAGACTGTGCGCGTGGTGACCTTCGCCAGCCCGCAGGGCCGCTGGCTCCTGCTCGCCTCGATCCTGGGCTCGGGGCTGGCCGGCATCGACGCGACCGTGGTCAACGTGGCGCTGCCGGCGATCGGCCGGTCGTTCGACACCTCGTTCACGACGCTGCAGTGGACCGTCACCGCCTACGCCTTCACGCTCGCGGCGTTCATCCTCCTCGGGGGCGGCCTGGGCGACCGGTTCGGGCGACGGCGGGTGTTCGTCGTCGGCGTGGTGTGGTTCGCCCTGGCCTCGCTGCTGTGCGGGCTCGCCCCGTCGGCCGGCGTGCTGGTCGCCGCCCGCGCGCTGCAGGGGCTGGGGGCCGCCCTGCTCACCCCGGGCAGCCTGGCGATGCTCCAGGCGTCGTTCGTCCCCGAGGACCGCGCTCGCGCGATCGGCACCTGGTCGGGGCTCGGCGGCGTCGCGACCGCGGTCGGGCCGTTCCTCGGCGGCTGGCTGGTCGACGTCGCGTCGTGGCGCTGGGTGTTCCTGATCAACCTCCCGCTGGCCGCGGTCGTCGTGGCGGTCGCGGTCCGCCACGTCCCCGAGACCCGCGACCCCCGCGCCGCCCCGTCGCTCGACCCGTGGGGTGCGGTGCTCGGCGCCGTCGCGCTGGGCGGCCTGAGCTTCGGGCTGATCGAGGCCGGCTCGGGTGGCGCCCTCGCCCTGCCCGCCGGGGTCCTCGGCCTCGTCGCCGGCGTCGCCTTCGTCCTCGTGGAGCGCCGCTCGGCCCACCCGATGCTGCCGCCGGAGGTCTTCCGCTCCGCCCAGTTCACCGCCGCCAACGCGGTGACGTTCGTGGCCTACGCCGCGATCGGGGTCGCGTTCTTCCTGCTCGTCATCGACCTGCAGGTCGTCGCCGGCTACGGCCCGATCGCGGCCGGCACCTCGCTGCTGCCGATCACGCTGGTGATGCTGGCGCTGTCCTCGCGCTCGGGAGAGCTCGCCGCGCGCATCGGCCCCCGCCGGCAGATGGCCGTGGGCCCGCTCGTCTGCGCGCTCGGCTTCCTGCTCCTGCTGCGCGTGGACCGCGACACGTCCTACCTCCTCGACGTGGTGCCCGCCGTCCTCGTCATCGGGCTCGGCCTCGCCACGATGGTCGCCCCGCTCACCGCGACCGCTCTCGCCTCCGCCCCCGACGAGCACGCCGGCCTCGCGTCGGGGGTCAACAACGCGGTGGCCCGCACCGGCGGCCTCGTCGCCGTCGCCGGCATCCCGGCCCTGGCCGGGCTCGACGGCCGGGTGTACGACGACCCGGTCGCCTTCGCCGACGGGTTCGCCGTGGCCCTGTGGGTCAGCGCCGGGCTCATGGTCGTCGCCGGGGTCCTGGCCGCCCTGGGCATCCGCGACACGGTCCTCGAGACGGCCCCGGCGGAGGAGCCGGCCCCCAAGGAGCACCTCAGGCAGCTCAGCCACTGCGGCCTCGGCGCCCCGCCGCTGGCCACCTGCTGCGACGACGAGGGCCACACCGACTGCGAGCAGCACGCGCTCGCGCACGGGACGGGCTGACGGGGTTGCCCACCCCCGGGGCGGGTACTCCACGACCATGACGCACTCCACCGACAGTGAGCCCAGCGAGGTCACCGAGGCCGACGGGCCGCTCAACGGCGCCGACGCGGTCCCCGACAAGACCTCCGACACCCCCGCCAAGGGGGCGGAGTTCGCCGAGAAGAGCACGCCGTCGGACGACGACACCTCCGAGGTCCCGGGGGCCGGGGCCGACACCTCCGTCCGCGACCAGCACTGAGCCTGCTATCCATGGCTGCGTGACGGACGAGACCTCGCTGACGGGTCGCACCGCCCTGGTGACCGGGGCGAGCAGGCGACGTGGGATCGGCTTCGCCGTGGCGACACGGCTGGTGCGCAGGGGCGCGTCGGTGGTGCTGCACCACCACGCGCCGCACGACCAGGACGTCTACGGCGGGGTCGAGGACCTCGACGCCCTGCTGGAGGAGCTCCGCGCGCAGCTCGCACCGGGCGCGCAGGTCACGGCCGTCGCGGGCGACCTCGGCACGCCCGACGCCCCCCACGCGGTCGTGGCCGCCGCGCGCGGCGCGGTCGGCCACCTCGACGTCCTGGTGTGCAACCACGCCCGCTCCGGCGACGAGGTGTGGCTGCGCACCGCCACGGTGGAGGCCCTCGACCGGCACTGGGAGGTCAACACCCGCGGCACGCTCCTGCTCACCCAGGCGTTCGCGGCCCAGCACGACGGGCGACGCGGCGGGCGGGTCATCTGGATGACGTCGGGCCAGGGGCACGGCCCGATGTCGGACAACCTCGCCTACGCCGTCTCCAAGGCCGCCCTCGCCGGCGCGACCTGGTCGGTGGCCGACGAGCTGGTCGAGTCCGGGATCCTGCTCAACACGGTCAACCCGGGGCCGGTGAACAGCGGCTACCTCGACGAGGTCGAGGGCGAGCTCGCCCGGCGGTTCCCCACCGGTCGCGTCGGCCTGCCCGACGACCCCGCGCGGCTCATCGCGTGGCTGGTCTCCGACGAGGGCGAGTGGGTGGTCGGCCAGGTGCTCAGCACCGAGGGCGGCTTCCGGCGCTGAGCGCGGGCGCGTCAGGCCCGCCGGGTCAGCAGCTCGTCGAGGGTGAGGGGCGGGCGCCCGGTCAGCCGCTCGACGTCGCCGGACACCGTGGCCAGCTCTCCGGCCGCGATCGCGGTGTAGGTCGAGACCCACGCGTCCAGCTGCCAGTCGGGCGCGCCGTAGCGGCGGCGCGAGGCGTAGGCCTCCTCCACGGTCTCGTCGTGGAACCGCACCTCCCGGCCCAGGTGCCGCGCGAGGACGCCGGCGACCTCGGCGAAGGTCAGGGCCTCGCGCCCGGTCAGGTCGTACGTCGCCCCGGCGTGCGCGGCGGGGTCGTGCAGGACGGCGACGGCCGAGGCCGCGACGTCGTGGCGGGCCACCCCGGCGAGGGCGCCGGAGCCCGCGGGTCCCCGGACCACGCCGTCGTCGCCGACCAGCGACGCCAGGAAGTCGAGGTAGAGGCTGTCGCGCAGGAAGGTGAACCCGAGCCCGGCCTCGCGGATCATCAGCTCGGTCGCGTGGTGGTCCCGCGCGAGGGTGAAGGTCGCCTCCGGAGAGGCGTTGAGGAACGACGTGTAGACGACGTGCTCCACCCCGGCCCGCGCCGCGGCCTCGACGAACGACCGGTGCTCGGCCAGGCGGTCGGCCGACTCCGAGGCGGAGACCATGAACAGCACGCGGACGCCCTCGAGCGCCTCCCCCGGCTCGGCGTAGGTGCACCCGACGACGGCGGCCCCCTCGAGCGAGGGTGCCCTCGACGGCGACCGGACCAGCAGCCGCAGCGGCACGCCGCGGCCGGCCAGCGTCCGCGCGACCTCGCCGCCGACGGCGCCGGTCGAGCCGGTGACGGCGAGGGTCGGGAGGTCGGGGTGCGCACCGCTCATGCGGTCAGTCTCCGACGCCCCGGACGGTCAGGCCAGACCCCGGGTCGCGAAGCCCTCCAGGACCTGGCCGTCGGTGTCGAAGCGCGACCCGTGCAGCGGGCAGTCCCAGGACTGCTCCGCGGCGTTCCACGTGAGGATCCCGCCGAGGTGGGGGCAGATGCCCGACACCGAGCACAGCCGGCCGTCGACGTTGGCGGTGGCGACCACCTTGGCGCCCTCCCGGCGTACGACGCCCTGGCCCGGCTCGGGGTCGCCCTGGCCGTCGACCAGCGCCTGGGCCCAGCCGCGGGTCATGTGCCAGCCGACCTTCTGCTGCGCCATCGCCGCGTGGCCGAGGTCGCGCATTCCGGGGACGCGCCGGCGGAGCGTGCGGCGCCAGACGGCTCGGGCTCGCCCGTGACGGCGGCGAGCAGCGCGAGCGCCGAGGCCGGGCCGTTGGTGAAGCCCCACTTCTGGAAGCCGCTGGCCTGCCAGACCTCGGCGCCGCCGGGGAGCTTCTGGACGATCGGGAGCAGGTTCTCGGCCGTGTAGTCCTGCGCCGACCACTGGTGGGTCAGCGAGACCTCGCCCCAGTGCTCGCGGGTCCAGTCGACCAGCTGCTGCACGCGGCGGTCGGTGTGCCCGTCGCGGCCGACGTCGTGGCCGTTGCCGCCGACCAGCAGGAGACGTCCCTGCTCCGACGGCGTCCAGCGGATCGAGCGGCTCGGCTGGTCGGCGGAGAGGTACATCCCGTGCGGCACGGCCGCCTCGTCGGGCAGCGCGAACGACAGCGCGTAGGAGCGGGCGGCGACCACGCGTGCGAAGTGGCCGGCGCGGTCGAGCGTCGGGGCGCCGGTCGTCATCACGACCTTGTCGGCCCGCACGTCGCCGACCGTGGTGTGGACGACGGTCTCGGTCTTGCCGACCTTCACCACGCGCACGCCCTCCACGAGCCGGCCGCCCGCGTCCTCGAACGCCGAGGCCAGGGCCTCCAGCAGCTCCATCGGGTGCACCTGCAGCTGGCCGTCGAGCGCGATCGTGCCGGCGACGTCGTACGGCAGCTCGGTCCGGTCGGTCCACCGCATCGGCAGGCCCGCGCCCACGGCGGCGGCGTACTCCTGCTCCAGGCTGCGCAGGCCCTGGTCGGTGGTGGCGTAGGTGTAGGCGGTCTCGCGCTGGTAGGAGACGCCGAGCTCCTCCATCAGGCCGGTGAGCAGGTCGCGCCCGTCGGTGTTGGAGCGGACGTAGGCGTCGACGACCTCCTGGTCGTGGTGCCTGCGGATCCCGGAGAGCACGGTGCCCTGCAGCAGGCTGACCTTGGCGGTGCTGTTGCCGGTCGCGGCGGCGCCGATCGAGCGGGCCTCGAGCAGGAGCACCTCCAGCCCTGCGCGACGTGCGAGCAGGGCGGTGGTGAGCCCGGTGATGCCGGCGCCCACGACGACGAGGTCCGTGCGGTCCGGCAGCGGCTCGAGCGAGTGGGCGCGGTCGGCGCGGGGCTGGTGGGTGGCGTGCCACAACGAGGTCATGGCGGACACGTACCCACCGGTCCCCGGCAGCACCCGCCGGGACGGGGGTGACGCAGGTCGCGTGGCAGCGGGCGCCCGAGCTCACTAGCTTCACCCCCATGGGTGTCTGGACGTACGACGAGACCGCGGGCGACCTGCTCGTCCTCACCGGGGTGGAGGGCCCGGCCGCTCGGATGGGGCACGCGCTCACGCTGCGGTGGACGCGCTGGCGCGCCGAGGTGGAGCACGCCGAGGGCACCCCGACGTCGGTGCGCGTGACCGTCCCGGTCGACGGCGTCGAGGTGGTCCGGGGCGAGGGCGGGGTGAAGGGCCTGTCGGGTCCGGAGAAGGCGATCGTGCGCCGGCGCGCGCTCAAGGAGCTGGGCGCTGCCGAGCACCCGACCGTCGAGCTGCACTCCGAGGACGTCACGGCCGACCGGGACGGGTGGCGGGTCGCCGGGACGCTGCGGATCCGCGGCCGGTCGCGCCCGTTCACGCTGCGGCTGCGGGACGAGGGCGGCGTCCTGCGGGCCAAGGAGACGCTGCGACAGACCGACTTCGGCGTCACCCCGGTCCGCTTCCTGGGCGGGGCGTTCTCGGTGAGCGACGAGGTCCGCGTGCGGCTGGACGGGGTTGCCGTCCCGACCGAGGGGTACGCCGCGGACCGTCGCCGCTGACCTGCCTCAGCGGCGCCGGGCGGTGACGAGGAGGTAGTCCCACTCGGTGGCCAGCGTGCCGTCGTCGGCCACGTCGGAGGACGCCGCGAGGTCGACCAGGTCCTGGCGGAAGGCCTCGCGGGCGTCGGTGTCCAGCGTGAGCGCCGCCTGGTGCGTGGGGCCGTAGTCGTGCAGGAACAGGTCGGCGAAGTGCTCCGGGGAGTGGAACCGCTCGCGCACCGTGAGCACCCGCTCCTCCACGTCCTCCACGCGGTCGCCGAACATCTCCGCCGCGACGCCGGGTGCACCCCAGCGCGTCGGCGGCTGGGCGCCCGCCGGCGGCGGCACGTGCCCGGACACCACGCGCAGGAGCCGGCCGACGAAGCCGTCGGGCGTCCAGCTGGCCACCCCGATGCTCCCGCCCGGACGCGTCACGCGCACGAGCTCGTCGGCGCCCTGCTGGTGGTCGGCGACGAACATGACGCCGATCGAGGACAGGACGGTGTCGAAGGAGCCGTCGGGGTAGGGCAGCGCCTCGGCGTCGCCGACCTCGAAGTCGGCGTGCAGCCGCTCGGCGTGCGCCCGCTCCCGGGCCCGCTCGACCAGCGCCGGGACGTAGTCCACGCCGGTGACCTCGCAGAACCGTCGCGCCGCGGCCAGGGCGACGTGTCCCGTGCCGCACGCGACGTCGAGCACGCGGGTGCCCGGGGCGGGGTCGACCGCCTCCACGAGCTCCTGGGCCAGCGGCACCGTCAGGCGCGCGACGTTGGCGTAGTCGCCGCTGGTCCACGTGCGGTGCTGGACTCCCTTGAGTCCCTCGAAGCTGACGGTCACGGGGGACCTCCTGTGGGTCGGGGGCACCTCCATGCTGCTCCCCCGCCCCCCGGGCCGACAGGACCGTCGGTCCCGAAACAGACCGTCGGCCGTGCTGTCCGCGGCGCTCTCGGCGGGCTGTCGACGGGGCTGTCGGCGGGGCTGTCGGCGGGGCTGTCGGTGGGGCTGTCGGTGGGCTCGCCTAGCCTCCGGGGCATGGAGATCGCCGCCGCCCGCAGGCTCGCCCTCGAGCTGATGGCCGAGCACGGCCTGTCCGGCTGGCGGCTGCAGCTCGACAACGCCAAGCGGCGGGCCGGCATCTGCCGCTACTCCGACCGGGTCATCGGCCTGTCCAGGCCGCTCACCGCGCTGCACAGCGAGGACGAGGTGCGCGACACGGTGCTGCACGAGATCGCCCACGCCCTGGTGGGGCCCGGCACGGGCCACGGCCCTCGCTGGCGGGCGGTCGCCCGGCGCATCGGGTGCAGCGGCGAGCGGTGCGTCTCGGCCGACTCACCGCGCGTGACGGGTGCCTGGGTGGGGGTGTGCCCCCAGGGCCACACCGCCGACCGCCACCGGCGCCCCGAGCGCGTCCTGCTCTGCCGACCGTGCGCGTCGCGGCCCACGCTCGAGCGGGTCTTCGCGTGGACCCACCACGGCCGCCCCGTCGCGCCGGAGGTGCTCCACCCGACCTACGCCGTCGAGCTGGCCGCGCTGACCCGGGGCGCCCGGCTCCAGCGGCTGGGCCCGGGCATGCGGGCCCGGGTGGTCGCACCCGGCGTCCTGCAGGGACAGATCGGGCGCGTGGTCAAGGTCGGCCGCACGCGCTACCACCTGCGCGTGCCGTCGGGGGTCTACACCGTCCCCTTCGGGATGGTCGAGCCGGTCTGACCGGCTCGGTGGCGCTCAGAGCCGGGTCGGGTCGGCGTCCTCGTCGATGACGTGGACGGCGGCCTCCTCCGCGCTCGCGGCCGCGCCGTCGATGCCGTGGTCGTCGGCGACCAGCTCGGCGTCGACGTCCTCGTGCACGCCCTCGTCCGGGGCGGTCAGGCGCCCGGCGCGCTGGTCGCCGACGACCTCACCGGACTCCTGGTCGGGGATGCCGGCGTGGGCCTCGTCGTAGGGGTCGGGCTCCGGCTCCTCCTGGGCGAGGCGGTCCTCGAGGCTCTCGCCCTCGGCGAGCTCGCGTGCGGTGGTGCCGTGGGAGCGGCTGCCCTGCAGCTTCTCGGGCGGCGAGTAGCCCTCGTCGAGGACGTCGTCCACGCCCCGGTCGTCGAGGGTGTCGGCGGGCTGCAGCTGGTCTTCGCTCATGGCAGTGACGTGCCCGGTGGCTCGAGCACCCAAACGGTCAGCCCGCGCTGAACTCGTAGTCCTGCAAGGGGAAACGCCGGCTCGCCCACACCGACTCGATCGTCGTCGTGGGCCGCAGGGCGACGTCGCCGTGCTTGTCGAAGTAGTAGGAGTTGGCCCGCGTGCACGACTCCTGCCAGAACACCTGCCGGTCGCGCCGCCGCAGCATCTCGGCGAAGTAGCGCTGGTTGGCCTCCTCGGTCACCTCGACCCGGTCGGCGCCCACGCTCCGGGCACGGCGCAGGCAGCGGACGATGTGGTGCACCTGCGCCTCGATCAGCGCGAAGTAGGACGACCCGTTGTAGCCGTAGGGGCCGAAGACCGTGAAGAAGTTCGGGAAGCCCGGCACGGACACGCCCTGGTAGGCCTGGAGCCGGTGCTCGTCCCAGAACTCCGCGAGCGTGCCCTCACGCCCCACGAGCTCGAAGGTCGGAATGCTGTCGCCCTCCATCACCTGGAAGCCGGTCGCCAGGACGAGCACGTCGACCTCGTGCAGGATGCCGTCGGAGGTGCGGACCCCGGTCGGCGTGACCTCGAGGATCGGCGTGGTCTCCAGGTGCACGTGCGGCTGGTTGTAGGTCGCGAGGTAGCCGTTGTGGAAGCTCGGCCGCTTGCACCCGACGCCGTACGACGGGGTGAGCTTGCGGCGCGTCTCGCGGTCCTCGACCTGCTGGGCAAGGTAGCGCCGGCCGGCCTTCTCCATCTGCGTCGCCAGCGGGAACCACCGGTGGTAGTGCGCGGCGATCGGGAACGTCACCTCGACGAACCCCTGCGCGGCGAGCCGCACCGCGGCCTTGGCACCGGGCAGGCGCAGCCCGGCCCGCAGCGGCGCGGGCAGGGGCAGGTCGAGCTTGGGGAAGCACCAGATCGGGGTGCGCTGGAAGACGGTCAGCCCGGCGACGTGAGGGGCGATCTCGGGGATCACCTGCACCGCCGACGCGCCGGTCCCGATCACCGCGACGCGCTGGCCGGTCAGGTCGAGGTCGTGGTCCCAGCGGGCGGTGTGCACCGAGGTGCCCTCGAAGGTCTCGATGCCCGGGATGTCGGGCAGCCTGGGCGTGGTGAGCACGCCCGAGGCGTTGAGCAGGTGGCGCGCGGTCACCTGCGCCCCGCCGCGCAGGTCCAGCCGCCAGCAGGACCCGTCCTCGTCCCACGACGCGCGCTCCACCCGGGTGCGCAGCCGGATGCGGTCCCGCAGGCCGTAGCGATCGGCGAGGTCCTCGGCGTACTGCTTCAGCTCGCTGCCCGGGGCGTAGGTGCGCGACCAGTCGGAGCGCTGGGCGAAGGAGAACTGGTAGCTGAACGACGGGATGTCGACCGCGACGCCGGGATAGGTGTTCCAGTGCCAGGTGCCGCCGACCCCGTCGCCGTCCTCGAGGAGGACGAAGTCGTCGAAGCCCGACTCCCGGAGCTTGATGGCGGCGCCGAGGCCGGAGAAGCCGGCGCCGACGACGACCACGTCATGGTCGACAGGTGTGCTGGTGCGGGTCACGCGGGTAAGCCTCACCCATGCCACGCTCCATCGCCACCACCGATCGGGTCGAGCTCGACGAGCTGCTCGACTTCGCCCGGACCCGCCACCACTACGTCCTGGTCACCGAGCGCCAGGACGGCAGCCCCCAGCTGTCCCCCGTCAGCGGGGGCGTCGACGCCGGCGGGCGGCTGGTCATCGCGACCTACCCCGAGCGCGCCAAGACCAGGAACGCCCGTCGCTCCGGGCGCGCGACCGTGCTCGTGCTGTCCGACGAGTGGGACGACGCCTGGGTGCAGGTCGACGGTGACGCCGAGGTGCTCGACGCGGTCTCCGACGGCACCCCGGACGACACGGCGCTCGACGCGTTCGAGGAGTACTTCCGCTGCATCTCCGGCGAGCACCCCGACTGGGCGGAGTACCGCCAGGCGATGGTCGACCAGGGCAAGTCCCTGATCCGGGTCACCCCCACCCGCTGGGGCCCGATCGCCACGGGAGGCTTCCCGGCCCGCCTCGCCGACTGAGCCCGCCCCGCCCCGCCGCGCCCCGCCCCGCCGCGCGCACCGCCCCGCCGCGCGTACTCCGACGTACGCGCTGGACAAATCGGACATCAGCCACGCGTACGTCGGAGTACGCGGGGCCGGGATGGCTGGCAGGATCAGCCCATGCGCACCCCCGAGGCCCACGTCGAGATCGACGCCCCGATCGAGGTGGTGTGGTCGGTGATGACCGACACCGCGGCGTACGCCGAGTGGAACAGCTTCGTGCGCGAGGCGCAGTGCCCGAGTCCCCCGAGCGTGGGCGACCCGATCGTGCTGCACGTCGAGTTCACCCCCGGGGGGCGGCGGATCACCTCACCGGAGCGGATCAGCGCCGTGGAGCCCCCGGCCGGCGAGGGCACCCGGACCGCGCTGCTGTCCTACGTCTTCGAGGGCTGGCCGGCCCGCCTCGGGCTGGTGCGCGGGGTGCGTCACCAGCGGCTGACCCAGGAGCCGGGCGGCCCCACGCGCTACGACACCGTCGAGGAGTTCCGCGGGCCGCTGGTGCCGCTGGCCGGGCCGAAGCGGGTGCAAGCCGGGTTCGAGCGGCACGCCGCGGACCTCAAGCGGCGGGCGGAGTCGCTGGCGCGGTAGTGCGCCCGCACCACCCCACCGCCACGACCACCGTCCGCGACCGGGTCCTGGAGGAGCTCTTCCGCGCCACGGTGGCGCTGTGCCGCGGCGGCTCGACGCGCCTCACTCCTGACCCAGGCCTGCCCGCCTGGCGCGCTGCACGGCCTCGGTCCGGTCGCCGGCGTCCAGCTTGGTGAGGACCGACGAGACGTGGTTGCGCACCGTCTTGTCGGAGAGGAACAGCCGCTGGGCGATGCGGCGGTTGTCCCACCCGCGGGCGACCAGGTCGAGCACCTCGCGCTCACGCTCGCTCAGCTGGGGGAAGACCTCGCGTCCGGGCTGCGCGGCGAGCCCGGTGAAGAAGTCGCCGAGGCGGGCCGCGACGGTCGGGCTGAACACCGCTCCGCCCGCGGCGACCGTGGTGACGGCCTGGATCAGGTCGGTGCGGCCCGCGCCCTTGACGACGTAGCCGCGCGCGCCGTTGCGCATCGCGGCGACGACGGCGTCGTCCTCGGCCGACATCGTGATCACCAGGACGTGCAGGTCGGGGTGGGCGGCGAGCAGGTCACGGGTCGCGTCGATGCCGGAGCCGTCGGGCAGGTTGAGGTCCATCAGCACGACGTCGGGCCGGTGCTCGACGGCGAGCGCGCGGGCCTCGGCGACCGTGTGCGCCTCGGCCACGACCTCGAGGTCGGGGTGCGACGCGAGCGCGGCGCGGACCCCGTCGAGGAACAGCGGGTGGTCGTCGACCAGCAGCAGTCGGGTCATCGCGCGCCTCCGGGCGTCAAGGGCAGCCGCGCGGTGACGCGGGTGCCGGTGTGGTCGCTGCGGACCTCGAGCCGTCCGCCGATCTCCTCGGCCCGCAGCCGCATGGAGTCCAGCCCGAGGCCGCCGCCCGACGTCGCCGCACCCGTCAGGACGCCGTGCCCGTCGTCGGCGACGACCAGGTCCAGGGTGTCGCCCGCGGTCAGCCGCACGTCGACGCAGCGCGCGCCGGAGTGCCGGGCCGCGTTGGCCAGCGCCTCGGCGGCGATCCGGTGGACGGCCACCTCGACGGCCGGGGGCAGCCCCGCGAGGTCCTGGGGTACGTCGAGGCGCACGTCGAGCGCCGGCGTCCGGGTCCGCTCGGCGAGGGCGGCGAGGGTGCGGGCCAGCCCGAGGTCGTCGATGCCCGGGGGTCGCAGACCGTCGCAGAGGCTGCGCACCTCGGCCACGGCCTGGGTGACCGTGCCGGCGGCGCGGTCGAGCAGGTCGGAGGCGGTGGGCTGCTCCACGAGGTCGGCGGCCGTCTCGAGCTGGAGCCGCAGCCCGGCGAGGCTCGCGCCGAGGCCGTCGTGCAGGTCGCGGCGCAGCTGCCGGCGCTCGGTCTCACGGGCCGCGACGAGGAGCTCGCGGCTGCGCTGCAGCTCGTGGTGCAGGCGCAGCGCGGCGACGGCCGGGGCGACCTGGTCGGCGAGCCCCTGCAGCACCGAGCGGTCCGAGTCGGCGAGCTCCCGCTCCCCGGGACGGGCGGTCGCGACGAGGCGGGCGACCGTCTCGCCGTGGTGGCGCAGGTCGAACTCCTCGGTCGGGCCCGTCCCCTCACCGGCCACCGCCAGCGACAGGTCGTCGAGTCGCAGCTCGGCGCGGGGCAGCCGCAGCGCCTTCACGACGGTCCGGCAGACGGTGCCGGGGACGCGGTCGACGTCGAGCCCGACCCCGGCGAGTGCCTGCGACATGCGCGTGGCGACGACCCACGGCTCGGCGCGCTCGCCGTAGTACAGCCGGTCCACGCCTCGCGCCAGGCGCCGCCCGAGGGGCTGCACCAGGGCGCCGCTCGTCCCGGCGGCGAGCGCGGCGCTGACCGCCGAGGCGTGCCCGGGCAGGCCCTGGAGGACCGCGAACACCGTGAGGTAGGCCCCCGCGAGGCACACCGCGAGGCTGGCCAGGGCCAGCGCCCGGCAGACCGCGATGTCGAGCTCGTAGAGCCGGTGCCGGGTGACCGCGACGCCGATCGCGAGCGGCACCAGCGCGGCCGCGCCCGCCTGCAGCAGGACGTCGACCGGCGAGGGCAGGACGCCCTGCAGGGCGGTCACCACCGCCAGCGCCCCGGCGGCGACGAGCAGCACCACGACCTGCCGCCGCTCCAGGCCGCGCGTGCGCCGCAGCCGCACGCCGAGCGAGGCCAGCGAGGCCACCACGGTGGGCACGAGGACGAGGGCGCCGGCCGTGAAGGCCACGCGCGCCACGGGCTCGGCGGTGACCGGCCGCTCCAGGCGGATCCGCCCCTCGAAGGTCTCGGGGAACAGGCCCGCCCCGACGGCGAGCAGCAGCATGCCGACGACGGCGGCGACGGCGACCGCGCGCCACCGCCGCCCGGGCAGCAGGCCGGAGGGGTGGAGCAGCGGCACCAGCGTGAGCAGCGGCAGGAACCCCGGCACCCACAGGAACGACTGCAGCTGCACGGCCAGCCGCACCCAGCCGGTCTCCTGCGTCGCGCCCATCGCGACCGCCGTCGTCCAGGCGGTGAGCCCGGAGGCCGCGCCCGCGACGAGCAGGACCGTCGCGAGGGACCGGGCCCCGTCGTTCAGGCGGCCCGCGAGCAGCACGACCGCCGCGATGAGGGAGTAGCTCACGCCGACGGTCGCGTCGGTGAGGTTCTGGGCCGCCGGGGCGAGGTCCCACAGGTCGTGCGCGGCCATGAGCCCGACCCCGGCGAGGCCACCGACGGCCCCGCACGCCACCCCGGGCAGCAGGAGCCCGGCGGTGGCACGCAGGGTGGGCATGCGGCGAAGCATAGGAGTCATCGGCGTCGCAGGAGGGACCCTGCGGCACAGACCACCCCGAGGGAGAGGGTCACCAACGACCAGGTGGTCGGCTCCCCGAAGGCGAGGCCTGCGGCTCCCAGGACGACCGCCGGACCGGCCAGCCAGCCGACCAGATGACGCACCGACGGCAGGAGCGCGGCGAGCAGGCCGGTCACCATGAGCACGCCGACCAGCCACGCCATGTCGAACAGGTGCGGGTTGTGCAGGTGGTTGCCCGCGGTCACCGCGTCCTGCGCCTGCAGCTGGCCGACGGCGTACGGCGCGAACCAGGCGGTCGCGAGCAGCGCCAGGGGCGCGACCAGCGGGTCCACCAGGACGGGCTCGAGCAGGCGGGGGCGCAGCGGCAGCGCGGCCCAGACCAGCGCGCCCGTGACGGCGACGACCGCGACGAGGGACGGCGCCCCGCCCCCGGGGGCGACGGCGGCGCACACGGCCCCCACGGTGAGGAAGGACACGTGCTGCCACCCGGCGGCGGCGCTGGGCCGTCTGCCCGCCCAGCCGGCCCGCAACAGGCCGAGGAGCGGGACGAGCCACACCGCGCACAGCAGGAGCCCCTGCCCGGTGGCCTGGTGGAAGCGGTGGTCGGGCAGCTCGCCGGTCAGCAGGAACCGCGCCATGTTGAACGCGAAGACCGCCGGCAGGAAGCACGCCAGGAAGCCGGTCACGGCGAGCGCCGTACGCCGGCCGGCGCCCGGGCGGGCGGCGGGAGAGGTGGACGAGGACGGGAGGAGGGTGTTCGTGGTCATGCCCCGAGGCTCGGCCGCCCGGTGTCCCAGGCGCATCGCCGGACTGTCCCGGCGTCGACCCGACGTCGACCCGGCGTCGACCCGACGTCGACCCGGCGTGCGTGGTCCCGCTGCGCGAGGCGACCCGGGCGCTCAGTCCTCCCCAGGCGTCTGGCTGGACGCGGCGCGCGTGCCCGACGGGTCGTCGGTGCGGTCCTGGGACTCCTCCAGGATCGCCTCGGCCTGCGCCTCCGGGTCCTCGCTGCCGGCGACCTGCTCCTCCGGCAGCAGCTCGGCCCGGCTCTCCACCCGCGGGTCGCGGTCCTCCATCGCTCACTCCTCCGGTCGCGTGCCTCTCCCGACGACCTACCCAGATCGGGAGCGGCCGCACCTGCGGCACGGCACCCACCGGTCCACGAGTCCTCCCAGAACGCGCGGACCGGCGGAGTGCGCTGCAGCGACGGTGGGGGGTGCCGGCGCTGCGTGGAGCGGCCGCGCCGGAGAGGGGGGATCTCCGGCGCGGCCCGGGCCCAGAGGGCCACGTCACCAGTGTGGCGCGGGGAGGGGGCCGAGCACATGGCGCGGCCGCGTCGAACCTTCTGGTGCCGATGTACCAGACGCCTCTGGGCCCCGTGCCCCAGCACGGTCACCCCCTCGGCACCTGGGCCCGGACACCCTGCCCGCCCGACGATGGTGGGGCAGGGGTACGGCCCCCGCTCGAGAGGACACGACACCGATGAGCCACACCACCACGACCGACTCCCTCGCCGGACCGACGCCAGCGGGCGTCGCCGGGCGCACCGACCGGGACGACGTCCTCGAGAGGCTCCTGCGGTGCACGCTCTCGTTGTGCAAGGCCCAGCGCGACCCGCACTCCCGTGACCGCCTCGTCGCGGAGACCATCGCGGTCCTCGACCAGGTGATCCGCGACCTGCGCGACCAGCAGGACCTGGAAGGCTGATCGGCATGCTCACCCGTCCGGCGTCGCGTCGTACGCCGTCGCGCGTGCCGGACACCGCGCACGTGCCGTACGGCGAGGGCGTGACGCTGACCCGCGAGCTGCTGGACGGGTCACCGCTGCCCACCGTGGTCTTCGACCCCGAGCACACGGTGCTCTACGCCAACGGGTCCTTCGAGCACGTCTTCGGCTACGCGGCGTCCGAGGTGTTCGGCCGCCCCTACGAGCAGCTCTTCCCCGAGCGCCACCGCGAGGAGCTCGCCGGCCGGGTCGACGAGTTCCTCGCGCAGGCGGACCCGCGCACGCTGGGCGGGCGGCCCGACTTCATGGCACGCCGCCGCGACGGCAGCGAGTTCCCGATGCAGTACGTCGCCAACAAGATGACCAACCGTCACGGCGTGTGGGTCGTGGTGACGATCTTCGACATGTCGTCGGAGCGCGACAGCACGGCACGGATCCGCAGCCTGACGCGCTCCTACCGCACCCTGGCCCGCATGAACCAGGCCGTGGTCCGGGCCAACGACGTCGCCGAGCTGTTCTCCGAGACCTGCCGGGTGGCGGTGGACGAGGGCGGCTTCCTGGGCGCCTGGGTCGGCGAGCCCGACGAGCGCGGGCGGCTCCGTCCGGTCGCCCTGGCCGGCAGCCTCGACGCCTACGTCGACGGGCTCGAGGTGACCACCGACCCGGCGTTGCCGACCAGCGCAGGCCCGACCGGCACCGCCTTCCTCCGTGGTGTCCCGGTGGTGAGCTCCGTCTTCGCCCAGGACGTGACGACCACGCCCTGGCACGAGCGCGCCGCGGAGCACGGCATCGCCGCGTCGGTCAGCCTGCCCCTGTGCCGTGGTGGCACCACGGTGGCGGTGCTGTCGCTCTACGCCGCGGACAGCGGCGCGGTCGGGCCCGAGGCCCGCGACCTGCTCGACGGTCTCGCCGACAACGTCTCGTTCGCCCTCGACCGCTTCGCGGACGCGGCCCGCGTCGAGTCGCTGCTCGAGCGCGTGGTGGGAGCCGAGGAGGACGAGCGCCGCCGCATCGCCGCCGACCTGCACGACGAGCCCGTCCAGGCCCTCGCAGCCGCCGTGCTGCGCCTGGGCCTGGTCGAGCAGCTGGCCGCCGCCGGCCGGACGGACGCGCTGGAGCAGCTGCGGGAGGTGCGCGACATCGTGGTCGCGACCGGCGAGTCGCTGCGCACGATGATGTTCGACCTCGACCCGCCCACCCCGGGCACCTCCCTCGGCGACACGGTCGAGCAGGTGGCCGGCCAGGTGTTCGCCGAGCAGCCGGTCGAGGTGGTCGTCGACGCCGAGCACGTCGACCTCGACGAGCGGGTCCTGCGGCAGGCCGCCCGCATCCTCACCGAGGCGCTGGTCAACGTCCGGCGACACGCAGCGGCGAGCAGCGTCCACATCCAGGTGAGGGCGTACGACGGCGGGGCGCTCTTCACCGTCACCGACGACGGCCGGGGGCTGGACGACCCGCGCACCGCACAGTCGCCGCGGTGGCACCGCGGGCTCCGGACGATGGCCGACCGTGCCGACCTGGCCGGCGGAACCTTCCGGCTCGGAGCCTCGGACTCGGGCGGCGCCCTGGTCGAGGTGTGGCTGCCGGGCTCCTCGCAGCGCTAGCCGGTGGGGTCCTCGCCCCAGCCCTGGAACACGCGGCGCGCGTGCGGCACCGCCAGGACGACGCGCCCGCGCGAGCAGGCGGCCAGCAGGTCGCCGAGGCCCTCCCCGAGCAGCCCCTTGCCGAGATAGCCGGTGGCGCCGGCGAGCAGCATCGACCTGACCGTGGTGACGCGGTGGTCGGCCGAGACCGCCACGACGACCGGAGGGTCGCCCCCGTCGCGGAAGCCCGACACCGCGCGGCACAGGTCGGGCCCGCCGGCGGGCATGTGCACGTCCATGAGGACCAGGTCGGGATGGGTGGAGGCGACGACGTCCCGGACGCCCTCCCCCGTGCCGGCCACCCCGACGACGGTGAAGCGCCCGTCAGCGACGAGCGTGAGCCGGAGGGCCTCGCGCACCTGCTCGTCGTCGTCGGCGAGGACGACCGTGATCGTGGGCACGTGCCACCTCCACTCTGTGCCGTCACCTGATCGTCCCGCGCGGGCCGGTGTGGCGCGTGACCCCCATCCGCCGGGCGTCCTAGTACGCCTGCACTAGATGTGGGACCGTGGGGTCCTCTCGACCGAAGGGGGGACTCGGGTGGAGTCCACCAGCGACGACGGTCGGCACCCCATCCGGGTGCTCGTCGTCGACGACCACCAGATCGTCGCGGGCAGCATCGCGATGGCCATCGACGCCCAGGACGGCATGCTCTGCGTGGGGAGCGCCGGCACGCTCGAGCAGGCCCGGTCGATGATCCGGTCGGCGGCCCCCGACGTGGTGCTGCTCGACCACCGTCTCCCCGACGGCGACGGGGTGAGCGCCCTGCCGAGCATCTTCGAGATCCGACCAGGGGTCCGTGTGGTGATGGTGACCGCGAGCGCGGCCGACCAGGTGCTGGTCGACGCCATCGAGGCGGGCGCCTCCGGCTTCCTGTCCAAGACCCGGTCCCTCGACGAGCTCACCGCAGCGGTCCGCGCGGCCGCGGCCGGCGAGTCGGTGATCTCCCCCGAGCTGCTGGCCCGCCTGCTGCCGCGGATGCGCCGCGGCGCCCCTGCCGCGCGCGCGGAGCTCACCGCCCGCGAGCGCGAGGTGCTCGTGCTGGTCTCGGAGGGCAAGTCGAACCAGGCCATCGCCGACGAGCTGGTCGTCAGCGTCCACACGGTGCGCAACCACGTGGCCAACCTGTCGGCCAAGCTGGGGGCGCACTCCAAGCTCGAGGCGCTCTCGCTGGCGATCCGCGCAGGTCTGCTGCCCAGCAGCTGAGCGCGGTCAGGGCGTCCTGAGGACGTCCTCCAGGATGCCCATGGCGTCCGAGGCCGAGACCCGCTCGCTGTCCTCGGGATAGCCCGACGCCAGCAGCCCGACCGTCAGCCGGCGCACCGCCTCGCGCACCTCGAACCGGTGGTGCTCCACGAGGATCACGAACAGGTCCACCACCGAGACCTCGCCCAGCTCGGCGCCGGGCACCGAGTCGTCCGCCGGCTCGTCGACCTGCGGGCGCTGCGTCGGCTGCGTCGGCTGAGAGCAGTCGTGCAGGATCACCGTCCATCCGTGCTCGAGCGGTCCTTGGCCGCTCAGCGGCACCACCTCGACGTCGTAGCAGCGGACCCCCCGGTCGTCGCGGCCCAGGACGTCGTGGACCCACAGCGGGGCGCGCTGCTCGCGGGCGTGCTCCAGGTGGTCGCGCAGCTCGAGGGGGATCGGCAGCTCCTCGACCGGACGGCCCAGGTGCCGGCCGGCGAGGCCGAGCCGTTCGTCGGCGTGGCGGTTGGCCAGCACCAGCCGGCCCTCGCGGTCCAGGAGCACCTGCGCCTCCGCGGAGGCCATCAGGGCCGAGCGCAGCAGCCACTGCGACCCGTCGCCCGAGGCACCGCCGTCGCGCGGGTCCTGGGGGCCGTGCCTCCCGGTGGGGTTTTCCATGCATGCGCTCCTCGCCCTCGGCTGCACGGCCGCTCGGTACCCACTCGCCACCAGGACACGCAGCACTCCCGCCTTTCTCCTCGCCCTACACCTCGGGCTGGGGTCGCTCGGGCTGGGGTCGCTCGGGCTGGGGTCGCTCGGGCTGGGGTCGCTCGCCGCGTGCGGCGCGCAGCTCGCGCTCCGCGACGGCGTACGGGTCGGTGCGCGCGTCGTAGGACCAGAAGTCGCGCAGCCAGGCCGCGGTCAGCAGGACCCCGCCCACGCAGGCGAGGCCGCCCGAGGTGATCGACCCGCGCACGCTCCACAGGTCCGCGACCAGGCCCGCCCGCACCTGGCCGCCCAGGGGGCCGAGCGAGTAGGAGAGCATCTCGATGCCGGCCAGGCGACCACGCAGGTGCTCGGGGATGGTCTGGTTCCAGACGGTCCCCCGGAAGACCGCCGAGACCATGTCGCTGGCCCCGGCCCCGGCCAGCGCGACCGCGCACAGCCAGATGTTCGGCGCGATGCCGGCCAGCGCGATGAACCCGCCGTAGACCGCGGCGGCCGTCACGATGGCCCGGCCGTGGTGGTGCACCCGGCTGGTCCACCCCGACAGCGCGGTGGCGAGCACGGCCCCCACCGTCTCGGCGGAGTAGAGCATGCCGAGCAGCTCGGGCCGCTCGAAGATGTCTTCGACCAGCGCCGGGAAGAGCACCACCGGGATCGCCAGCAGCATCGCGGCGATGTCGACCAGGTAGGTGCCGAGCAGGTCACGGCGACCGACCGCGTAACGCATCCCCTCGGCGATCCCCTGCAGGCTCGGCGGGGTGGTCTCCTCGGTGTGCGGGTAGGGCCGCATCGCGGCGTAGAGCACCGTCGCGACCACCAGCGCGCACACGTCGATGACGAAGCACCAGGACAGCCCGACGTAGGCGATCAGCACCCCGCCGATCGCCGGGCCGACCAGCACGCCGGCCTGCATCCCCAGGCTGGTCAGCGCGTTGCCCGCGGTGATCTGGTCGTGGCGCACCGTGCGGGGCATCACCGCCTCGCGGCTCGGCCGCTGGAGCGCGCTCGCGCTCTGGAGGAACGCCGCCACGACGAAGATCAGCGCCACGCTCGGCCGGTCCTGCATCGCGTTGACCGCGAGCACCGCTGTCAGCACGGCCTGGGCGACGCCGGTGCCGATGAGCAGCCGACGCCGGTCGACGTGGTCGGCCAGCGCCCCGCCGTACAGCCCGAAGACGACGAGCGGCACCAGCTCCACCAGGGCCACGGCACCGACCGCGAAGTTGCTGTCGGTGAGGCGGTAGATGAGGAACGGGATCGCGACGTAGCTGACCATCCCGCCGAGGTAGAACACCGTCCCCGCGCTGAACAGCAGCCGGAAGTCGCGGGAGTCCTGCAGCGGGGTCAGGTCGATCCGCATCGCCCGCAGTCGCTCACGCCACGTCACGAGCACCGATCGTCCCAGGTGTCCGGCGGTTGGCAAGCAGCGAGCGAGCGGTCGGGACCACTCACCTCGCGGACGCGGAGCTGCTGGGCTCGCAGGTCGCGGACGCGCTCGGCGAGGGGCGCGGCTTCCTCGGGTGGGGCGCCGCGGCGTGGTGCCTGCGCGCCGGTTCCCTCCGCGAAGGATGCGCTCGGTGGTCGTGCGCACGGTGCGGCCGCGCCTGGTGCTTCCGCCGCGCCGGCGTCGCGGTCGCCGTCGGGCAGGGCTGGTCGGGCGTGGCCCACTGCGTGATCAGGTCAGCGAGCCCGGGCCCGACCTTGCCGGCGAACCAGGGGCCTCCGACGAAGAACGCCACCAGCACCACCGCCGCCACCACGACCTGCTTCATGAGCCCCTCCGGCCGGGGTTCCCGAGTCCCGGCCCCGGCAGCCTAGAGGCGCGTCACGGTGCGTGGCCTCGTCCGAACGGGCGGGCCTTCAGCTCGGGTCGAGGAGCGGCCGCAGCTGCGAGGCCTCTCCGACGACCTGGCCCATCTGCTCGCCGCCGTCGCAGGTGAAGAGGCCGACGACCAGCTCGTCCCCGCGCTCGCTCAGCACGCGCGCCTCTCCACCCGAGGCGAGCCAGCGCTCGAGCGCGTCCACGGCTTCATCGGTCATGCGTCAAGTGTCGCAGGGCGCAGGTGGACGCCGGCGGCGTCAGTCGAGGGGGTAGGTGCCGGTGGCGGTGACGAGGTAGGCGTGGCCCAGGGGTGAGTCCCAGCGGTAGGCGGCGGGTGGTCCGCCGCGGTCGTCGGCGCTGATCACGGGTGGTGGGTCTGCGTGCTGCTCGTCCCGGTGGTGTTCGGGCCAGCCGATGTCGAGGTCCCAGGGGTCGGTGATGCGTCGGTAGGTCCAGTGTCCGTGGGTCTTGGCTCGGTGGTGGTGTCGGCAGAGCTTGGCGAGGTTGTGGTTGGACGTCTGCCCGGGTGGTCCGCCGTCGTCGGGGTCGAGGAACGGGTCGGTGTGGTCGAGGTCGTAGCGGCCTTGGTTGGTGCAGTAGGGGAACACGCAGCCGTGGTCGCGTTCGTCGACCAGGGCGCGGAGGTGGTCGGGGGCTTCGTAGGCGTCGACGGCGTGGTGGTGGTTGAGGTCGATCACGGGGGTGACCTTCACGCGTGTGCCGGGGGCGAGGTCGGCGAGCCACTGCTCGACCGCGGCCCGGCTGATCGGTGACGCGGCGTGGGGCAGACCGCTGGCCTGGATGCGGGCGACGTCGGTCGAGGTGTGCAGGTGCAGGTGGATCGGGCGCTCGACCCCCAGCGGGCTCCGGGCCCGGTTCGGCCGGCGACGCGGCACCGGCTCCCCACTCGCGTCGGGCTCGGCCTCGGCATCGAGGGCCTGGTCGGCGGAGTGGGACAGGTCGATGGCGTGCTGGGGGTCGGCGATGATGCCCAGTGCCTTGGAGCGTCGGACCTGGTGGGAGGACTCGTCGCCGAGGATCTTCAGCTCCGCGGCGACCTCGTCGAGGGTGTCGTCCAGGGCCCGTAGGTCGGGGATCGAGGCGACTGCGTCGAGGCGGCCGGTGCCGTCGGGTCGGGCGTCGTCGGTGGGGAGCTCGGCCGAGCCGTGCTCGTAGTCGAACCACACCCCCCGCTTGTCACTCGCGGCCTCGGCCTCGGCCGCGGCACGGTCGGGGTCGAAGCGCAGCACCGCCGCGGCGACGGCGTTCTTGATCCGGGTCACCGACAGGCTGGCGGCGAACGGGGCGAGGTTGCGGTCGACCCAGTCCGCCGCCTCCTCCGGCAGGGTCCGGGTCTGCTGGGCCACAGTGCGGGCCTTCCAGGCGGAGAGCTCGCCGGCGTGGACCCGGGCCCAGCAGCGGGGCAGACGCCCACGGAGCTCCAGGGCGTCCTCGGTCAACGACCGCGCCGCGGCGTGGCTGGTGCGCAGCGCGGTGGCCAGCTCGGTCACGCAGTACTCCTCGACCGGCACCCCGGACATCAGGATCGGCAGGCTGCCCAGGCCCACCGAGGCCGGCACCGGGACAGAGGCGGGCTCGAGGGTGTCGCCGTCGAGGGCGGCCTGGTCGGCGCGGTGCAGGTCGGCCCACTCGGTGACAAAGGACAGCTTGCGGGCCTCGGCGGCCTCGATCGTGCGCTGCTCGGCGCGGACCCCGGACAACAGCACCCCGCGACGCCACCCACGGCCCTGGGAGGTCAGGTCCTCAGGGGCGGGGGCGGTGAACCCGGCGGTCGCTGTCATGACCTCATCCCACCACCGAGCTCCGACATTTTCTCTCCGGTGCACGGGCGACTCCCGGGCGCTCGACCACCTGGGTCTCGCTGCTCGACAGCGGTGGGTCGGGAGCGGCTAGCCTGGCGGCCACCTGCGACCTGACCCCGGGAGAGCCCGTGACCGACAGCCCCACCTCGATGTCGACGCCCGCGGTCTCGGCCGGTCCGGGCCTGGCCCGGCAGTCCGCGATCTACCGCGCCGGGATCGCCGGCCGCAAGCCGTCGGTCCCGGCGGACGCCCCCACCCTCGAGGCACGCGCGAAGCGGCGCATGAGCCCGCGGGCCTGGGCCTACATCGCGGGCGGTGCGGGCGAGGAGCGCACCGTGCGGCGCAACCGGGCCGCGTTCGACAAGTGGCAGGTCGTGCCGCGCATGGCGGCGGGCGCGACCGACCGCGACCTGTCGGTGGAACTGTTCGGACGCCGGCTGCCGGCTCCGGTGCTGCTGGCGCCGATCGGCGCCTGCGGCCTGGTCCGTCCCGACGCCGACCTGCTGACCGCACGCGCGAGCGCGGCGACCGGGACGCCGTACGTCTTCTCCAACCAGGGCAGCTCCTCCATGGAGGACTGCGCGGCGGCGATGGACGAGGTGTCGCCGGGGGCGGCGCGCTGGTTCCAGCTCTACTGGAGCAAGGACGAGGGACTGGTGCAGAGCCTGCTCGACCGCGCGGCCAAGATCGACGCCGGCGCCGTCGTGGTCACGCTCGACACCACGCAGCTCGGATGGCGTCCCCGCGACCTCAACCTGGGCTCGCTGCCGTTCAGCCGCGGGATCGGCATCGCGCAGTACACCCGGGACAGCCGCTTCCTCGAGCTCGTGCGCGAGCGGATCGCGCGCCCGGTCCAGGGACCCAAGCCCGACGTCACGCTCGCCGCCGTCCGGAGCCTGGTCGACATCCTGCGCAACCACCCCGGCGCGTTCCTCGACAACCTGCGCTCCGGCGAGGCGCGCGGGTCGGTCGAGACCTTCCTCGACGTCTACTCCAACCCCGGCCTGAGCTGGGACCACCTCGCCACGCTGCGCGAGCGCACCGAGCTGCCGGTCCTGCTCAAGGGGGTCCTGCACCCCGACGACGCGAGGCGGGCCTTCGACCTCGGCGTCGACGGCATCGTGGTGTCCAACCACGGCGGCCGCCAGGTCGACAACGCGATCGCCTCCCTCGACGCGCTCGTCGCGATCCGCGAGGCGATCGGGCCCGAGCCGACCGTCCTGCTCGACAGCGGGGTGCGCTCGGGTGCGGACGTGTACGTCGCCCGCGCGCTCGGGGCGGACGCGGTCCTGCTCGGCAGGTCCTACGTCTACGGCATGGCCCTGGCGGGCCGGCAGGGCATCGAGGACGTCATCACCAACGTCGTGGCCGAGCTCGACCTGACGATGGGCCTCACCGGCGTGCGCGACCTGGCCGGCATCACCCGGGAGATGGTGCAGCCCGCGACGGCGTAACGCGACCCCGCGCAGGTCGTTGAGCCCTCTGGTCTGCTCCTCTCCCCCACCCCGGGAGCAGCGACCGCCGAAAGGTTCCAGATGGCCTCCACGCGCCTGCGTCGCCTGTCCGTTCCCGCCGCCCTCGTGCTCGCCCTCGGCACGGTCACCTCCGCCGCTGTGATCGGCGGGGCCGAGAGTGGTGCGAGCGCCGCGACCACCGCCTCCGCACCCGGCTTCACCACCTACCCCGCTCCCGCGTCGCTGACCGACGTGAACAACGCCGGGGAGCCGTCGATCGGCAGCAGCTGGAAGTCCGGCGCGACGATGTACCAGGCGAGCCTGTCGACCTACAAGGCCGTCTTCGACGACTCCGTCTCCCCGGCCACCGTCTCGTGGTCGGACGTCTCGGCCAACCTCTCCAACGGCTGCCCGCTCGGCAGCACGATCAGCCTCGACCCGATCCTCTTCACCGACCACACCACCGGCCGCACCTTCGAGTCCCAGCTCACCGGTCTCGACTCGGCCACCTGCTGGACCGACGACGACGGCGCCACCTGGAACCCGAGCACCGGCGGTGGCATCCCCAGCGGCGTCGACCACCAGACCGTCGGCGGCGGCCCGTTCAGCGCCGCCGGCATCGGTGGCCTCCCGCTGACCGGTTACCCCGACGCCGTCTACTACTGCAGCCAGGACATCGCGACCGCCTTCTGCGCGGTCTCCCGCGACGGCGGCACGACCTTCGGCGTCGGCGTCCCGACCTACAGCCTGCTCGACTGCGGCGGCCTCCACGGCCACGTCAAGGTCGCCCCCGACGGCACCGCCTACCTGCCCAACAAGGGCTGCAACGGCACCCAGGCCGCGGTCGTGTCGACCGACAACGGCACCACGTGGAAGGTCCGCCCGGTCCCGGGCACGACCGAGAGCGACGCCGACCCGTCGATCGCCGTGGGCGCCCACGGCACGACGTACTTCGGCTACGTCGGCGCCGACGGCAAGCCCGGCGTCGCGGTCAGCCACGACCAGGGCGCGACCTGGACCGACAACCAGGAGCTCGGCGGCGAGTTCGGCATCCAGAACGCCGTCTTCCCGGCCGCGGTGGCCGGTGACGACGACCGCGCGGCGGTGGCCTTCATCGGCACGCCGACCGGTGGCAACTACCAGGACACCGCCGGCTTCAAGGGCGTCTGGCACCTCTACGTCTCCACGACGTACGACGGCGGCAAGACCTGGCAGACCACCGACACCACGCCGAACGACCCGGTCCAGCGCGGCTCGATCTGCACCGGTGGCACCACCTGTGGCGGCGACCGCAACCTGCTCGACTTCATCGACGCGACGGTGGACCGGACCGGGCACATCGAGGTCGGCTACGCCGACGGCTGCATCGACGCCTGCGTCACCGACCCGACCCACACCAGCGGGGCCGGCCCGGCCGACGCGCAGGCGGCCTACGCCACGATCGCCCGCAGCAGCAGCGGTCTCGGCCTCTTCGCGGCGTACGACGGCGGGACGGCCACGGCGACCGGGGCACCGACGGCGACGACGAGCGGGACCGGCCTGCTGGGCCGGCTGCCGCTGGTCGGCACGCGCACCCGATGACGGCACCGCTCCGGCGCACGGCGGTCCTCGCCGCCGTGTCGCTGGCCGGCGCCCTCGTGCTGGGTGGTTGTGGATCGGACAAGAAGTCGGAGGCCGAGGCGGAGCACGAGGCACTGCCTGCCTCGGCGACCGAGACGTGCGTCGCCGACGCCGAGCAGGTCTCCTCGCTCCCCGACGGGTTCCCCACCGACTTCCCCTTCCCCGACAGGACGGTCGTCTACGACGCCGAGGACCGTGGCGCCGACGGGGTGATCGCCACGGGCGTGACGTCGCTGCCGTTCGAGCAGGTGCTCGCCGCGCTCAACGGCCCGGCGCAGGACGCGGGGTTCGAGGTCGAGCACGGCGAGACCGAGGAGCACGACGCCGAGGCGGACTGGCGCGGCAACGGCTTCGAGGGCCGCTGGGCGATCCGCGAGTCGGGCAAATGCCAGGGCGAGACCGTCGTGCAGGTGGTCGCGCGGGCGGAGTGACCGCCCGGGTCAGCGCAGCCGACGCCGGTCGTCGGCGAGCCGCACGGTGCGGCCGGTGCGGTCCAGGTGCGCCAGGAGCGGGAGCACGACGCGACGGCTGGTGCCCAGGGCCTGCCGGGCCGCGCTGGTGGTGAAGGGCTGGTCCAGGCCACGGAGCACCTCGACCGCTGCGGCGTCGGCGCCCGGCGGGAGGGCCAGCCGGGGGTCGATGCGCAGCAGGAGCCCGGCCCCGTGCAGCCGGGCGAGCTCCGCGGGCCCGAGGCCGAGCTGGTCGAGACGCCCGGCCTCGACCGCGGCGAAGCCGTCGGTCTCGGCACACACCCGCGCCGCCGCGTCACGCAGCGCGGCGGGCACGTCCGACCCGGTGGTGATCCGACCCTGCTCGAGGCGCAGCGGGGGCCGCACGACGGCGAGGACCAGGTCGTCGGCCGGGAGGCCGAGCTCGTGCGCGGCCGCCGCCGGCGCGACCGGCCGGGTCGACGCGAGGGCGACCAGCCGCTGACGCAGCTCCTCGGCCCGACGCGGGCCGACCAGCCAGCCGGCTGTCTCCACGGCTCCGTCCGGCAGGGGTCCGTCGGGCACGCCGATGCGCCGCAGGAGCGACCGGCGCACGACGCCTCGCACCTCGAGCTCCGCGGCGAGGGACCCGTCGTGGCCCCGCAGGGTCGCCGCGCGGACGCCGGCTGCTCCGCGACGCCGCAGGGGTGGTGGTGCCGGGTCGAGGACCTCGAGCCCCCAGAGGGCGCGGCTGCCCGGGTCGCGCAGGATCGCGCGGTCCCCCACCCGCAGCGGGAGCGGTCGCTCCAGCGACAGGCGGACGAGGTCGTCCCCGAGCGGTCGTGCGTGGACGGCCAGCAGCGCCGAACCCACGTGGAGCAGCGGCTTGGCCGGGACCGCCCCCTCGCCCGTCACCCGCACGTCGACGAGGGTGGTCGGCTCGAAGGCGCCGGGCGTGACCACCGCGTCGCCCCGTGCGACCTCGGGCGCGCGGCCGCCCAGGTCGAGCGCGACGCGGGCGACCCCGGAGATCGCCTCGCGAGCGACGCCGAGCGCCTCGACCCCGCGCACCCGCGCCTCGCGGCCGCCCACCTCGAGCACGTCGCCGACCCGCACGGTGCCGGCCGGCAGGGTGCCGGTCACGACGGTGCCGGACCCCTTGACGTGGAAGCGGCGGTCCACCCAGAGCCGCACGTCGGCAGCGGGATCCGGGGCCGGGAGGCCGGAGAGGACCTTGTGCAGCAGGGCCCTGAGCTCGTCGAGCCCCTCGCCCGTCGCGCCGCTCACCGCCACCACGGGCGCACCGGCCAGAGACGTGCGGTCGACCTCGCTGCGCGCTCGCGCGAGAGCCGGCGCGGGATCGGCGAGGTCACTTCTGGTCACGACGACAATTCCATGCGCGACACCCAGGGCGTCGAGAGCCGCGAGGTGCTCGGCGGCCTGCGGCATCCACGGGTCGTCGGCGGCGACCACGAGCATCGCGACCGGCACGGGCCCCATGCCCGACAGCGTGGTCGCGATGAAGCGCTCGTGCCCGGGCACGTCGACGAAGGCGACCTCCCCGAGGCCGTCGAGGCTCGTCCAGCAGTAGCCCAGCTCGATCGACAGCCCGCGCCGCCGCTCCTCCTCGAGCCGGTCCGGGTCCGACCCGGTCAGGACCCGCACCAGCGTCGACTTGCCGTGGTCGACGTGGCCGGCGGTCACGACGACGTGCACCTCAGGAGGCTCCCTCAGCGGTGCCCGCCGCGGCCGCGGCCCGGCGTACGGCGTCGACCACGTCCGCCTCGCGCTCCTCGGGCACCGTCAGCAGGTCGAGCAGCAGCCGGCCGTCCTTGACGTGCCCGACCACCGAGGGGTCACCGAGCCGCAGGGGCGTCGCGAGCGACGACGGGAGGGCGACGGCGGCGCTGGGCAGGGGCACGCCGGGCGCCCCGCCACCCCCGACCCGGCCCTCCGACTCCACCGCGGTCGCCAGGCCCGGACCGATCGCGACGGCCAGTCGTCGGGCCCGGGCGAGCAGGTCCTCGGGCCGTGCCGCGAGTGCCGCCGCGACCGGCGGGGTCGGGCCGGTCAGCGTCGCCTCCAGCGCGGCCAGCGTGAGCTTGTCGACCCGCAGCGCACGGGCGAACGGGTGCCGCCGCAGCGACTCGACCAGCGGCGCCGACCCGAGCAGCAGCCCGCACTGCGGGCCGCCGAGGAGCTTGTCGCCCGAGGCGGTCACGAGCGCGGCGCCGGCACGCAATGTGGTGGCGGCGTCGGGCTCGTCGGGCAGCCGCGGGTGCGGGGCCAGCAGGCCGGAGCCGATGTCGGCCACGACGGGGACCCCCAGCGTCGCGAGCGCGGAGACGTCCACCGAGGAGGTGAAGCCCTCCACCGTGAAGTTCGACGGGTGCACCTTGAGCACGAACGCGGTGTCGGGCCCGATCGCCGCCTCGTAGTCGGCCAGTCGCACCCGGTTGGTCGTGCCGACCTCGACCAGGCGCACGCCGAGGGACTGCACCAGGTCGGGGATGCGGAAGCCGTCGCCGATCTCGACCAGCTCGCCACGGGCGATGACGACCTCGCGACCCGCCCCCAGCGCGCAGGCGACCAGGGCCAGGGCCGCGGCGCCGTTGTTGACCACGTGCACCCCGCCGGCGTCGGGGCAGGCGGCCGAGAGCGCCGCCAGCGCGCCCGCGCCCCGGCGTCCACGCGTCCCCGTGGCGAGGTCCAGCTCGACGTCGGTCGGGCCCGCCGCGAGCGTGACCGCCTCGAGCGCCGCGGTCGAGAGCGGCGCGCGGCCCAGGTTGGTGTGCACGACGACCCCGGTCGCGTTGACCACCGGGCGCATCGACGTGGACGAGCCGGGGAGTCGCGCGACCACGGCGTCCACCACGTCCTCCGGGGCCAGCGAGCCCGCCCGGCACTCGGCGAGGACCTCGACGACCGCGGCCTTGACCCGGTCGCGCCCGAGCCGGTCGGCCGCGGCTGCGACCGTCGGCGCGGCGAGCACCGCGTCCGTGCGCGGCGTACGGCGGCGCGGGTCGTCCACGGTGCTCCTCCCGGGCGAAGAGTTGGCGGAGGCGGACGGGAATCGAACCCGCCTGACCGGGATGCCCGGTCACAACGGTGTTGAGGACCGCGCCCGTCACCAGACGAGGTACGCCTCCGCAGGTCAACCTACCTGCGAGGGGTTTGGTCCTTGACGGCCGTGGTTACATCACCCACGTGAAGGCGTTCCTGGGGTGGCCGGTGCTGCGGCAGGTCACGGGCGCGGACCGCCTGGGCCGTGGCCAGGCCGCGATGTCCGCCCGGAGCGAGAGCCTCACCCCCCGCACCGTGACCGCCGACCGCGTGGTCGACTCGGTCTGCCCCTTCTGCGCCGTCGGCTGCGGCCAGCGGGTCTTCGTCAAGGACGACAAGATCGTCCAGATCGAGGGCAACCCCGCCAGCCCGGTCTCCCGCGGCCGCCTCTGCCCCAAGGGCAGCGCCAGCAAGCAGCTCGTCACGTCCCCCAGCCGGGTGACCAAGGTGCGCTACCGCCGCCCCTTCGGCACCGAGTGGGAGGACCTCGACCTCGACACGGCGGTCGACATGGTCGCCGACCGGGTGATCAAGACGCGCAAGCAGTTCTGGGAGTGGGAGGACGACCAGGGTCGTCGCACCCGCCGCACCACCGGCATCGCCAGCCTCGGAGGAGCGACCCTCGACAACGAGGAGAACTACCTCATGAAGAAGCTCTACACGGCGATGGGGGCGATCGCCATCGAGAACCAGGCGCGGATTTGACACTCCTCCACGGTCCCCGGTCTGGGGACCTCGTTCGGCCGTGGTGGGGCCACCACCTTCCTGCAGGACCTCGCGCAGAGTGACTGCATCCTGATCCAGGGCTCCAACATGGCCGAGGCACACCCGGTCGGGTTCCAGTGGGTGATGGAGGCCAAGCGCCGGGGCGCGACGATCATCCACGTCGACCCCCGCTTCACGCGGACCTCGGCGGTCGCCGACATCCACGCGCCGATCCGCGCGGGCTCCGACATCGCGTTCCTCGGTGCGCTGGTCAACCACGTGCTGAGCAACGACCTCGACTTCCGCGAGTACGTCGTCGCCTACACCAACGCGGCCTCGATCATCGAGGAGGGGTTCCAGGACACCGAGGACCTCGACGGGCTCTTCTCCGGCTTCGACCCCGAGTCGGGGCAGTACGACCCCGGGACCTGGCAGTACGTCGGCGCGACGTCGGCGCCCGCGGCCGGTCAGCGCGACCCGGCGCAGCCGGCGGGCGACGCCGGCTCCCACGGGCAGCAGCACGAGGCCGCGCGGTCCGAGACCCACGGCTCGGGCGGTCCGGGCGTGGCCAGCAAGGGCGAGCGCGACGAGACCCTGCAGCACCCGCGCTGCGTGTTCCAGATCCTCAAGCGTCACTTCGCGCGCTACACCCCCGAGATGGTGCAGGAGGTCTGCGGCATCAGCCCGGACCAGTTCGCTCGCATCGCGGACGCGCTGACCAGCAACAGCGGCCGGGAGCGCACCTCCGCGATCTGCTACGCCGTCGGGTGGACCCACCACAGCGTCGGCGCGCAGATGATCCGCACCTCGGCGATCCTGCAGACCCTGCTGGGCAACATCGGCCGTCCCGGCGGCGGCATCATGGCCCTGCGCGGACACGCGAGCATCCAGGGCTCGACCGACATCCCGACGCTGTTCAACATCCTCCCGGGCTACCTCCCCATGCCGCACGCCGCCGAGCACCAGGACCTCGCCGCCTACGTCGCGGGCGACGCCGGCAAGACCGGCTTCTGGGGCAACATGAGCGCCTACGCCGTGAGCCTGCTCAAGTCCTACTGGGGGGACGCGGCGACGCCGGACAACGAGTTCTGCTTCGACTACCTCCCCCGGCTGACCGGCGACGCGTCGACGTACACCACCGTCAAGGCGCAGATCGACGGCCGGTCCAAGGGCTACTTCATCGTCGGGGAGAACCCCGCAGTCGGCTCGGCCAACGGCAAGATGCAGCGACTCGGCCTGGCCAACCTCGACTGGCTGGTCGTCCGCGACCTCCAGATGATCGAGTCGGCGACCTTCTGGAAGGACGGCCCGGAGATCGAGACCGGTGAGCTGGTCACCGAGGAGATCGGCACCGAGGTCTTCTTCCTCCCGGCCGCCACCCACGTGGAGAAGGCCGGGTCGTTCACCCAGACCCAGCGCATGCTGCAGTGGCGCGACAAGGCGGTCGACCCGCCGGGCGACTGCCGCAGCGAGCTGGACTTCTACTACGAGCTGGGCGTGCGCATCCGCGAGAAGCTCAAGGACTCCACCGACGAGATGGACCGCCCGCTGCTCGACCTGGCGTGGGACTACCCCGTCGACGAGCACGGCGACGTCGACGGCGAGGCCGTGCTGATGGAGATCAACGGCACCGACGCGCAGGGCAACCCGCTGTCGGGCTACACCGAGCTCAAGGACGACGGCTCGACGGCGTGCGGCTGCTGGATCTACTCCGGGGTCTACGCCGACGGGGTCAACCAGGCGCGTCGGCGCAAGCCGCACTGGGAGCAGGACTGGGTCGCCTCGGAGTGGGGCTGGGCGTGGCCGGCCAACCGCCGCCAGCTCTACAACCGCGCGTCCGCCGCCCCCGACGGCACGCCGTGGAGCGAGCGCAAGCGCTACATCACCTGGGACGCCGACCAGGGCAAGTGGGTCGGGCCCGACGTGCCCGACTTCATCGCCGACCGCGACCCGTCCTACGTCCCGCCCGACGACGCCAAGGGCCCCGACGCGATCGGGGGCGCCGATCCGTTCATCATGCAGACCGACGGCAAGGCCTGGCTGTTCGCGCCGCTGGGCGTGGCCGACGGCCCGCTCCCCGCGCACTACGAGCCGCCCGAGTCGCCGGTGCGCAACCCGCTCTACGGCCAGCAGAACAACCCCGGCCGGCAGGGCATCTCCGACCCGAGCAACCCGATCAACCCCAGCTGCAGCGACGTCTTCCCCTACGTCTTCACCAGCTATCGCCTGACCGAGCACCACACGGCGGGCGGCATGAGCCGCACGCTGCCCTACCTCACCGAGCTGCAGCCCGAGCCGTTCTGCGAGGTGTCGCCGCGACTGGCGCGCGAGCGCGGCCTGGAGCACGGCGAGTGGGCCACGATCGTCACCGCGCGCAGCGCGATCGAGGCGCGGGTGCTGGTCACCGACCGGCTGCGGTCGCTCCGCCTGGGCGACCAGTGGGTGGAGCAGGTCGGCCTGCCCTACCACTGGGGCCGCAACGGCATCAGCCAGGGCGACTCCCCCAACGACCTGGTCAACGTGACGATGGACCCCAACGTCTACATCCAGGACAAGGTCGGCACCTGCGACATCCGCCCCGGGCGACGCCCGCGCGGACCCGCCCTCACGGCGTACGTCGAGGACTACCGCCGCCGCGCCGGGGTCTCCGACGCGCCGGACCACACCGACGGAGGTGCGCAGACGTGAGCCTCTTCTCCGAGGAGAGCCTGTGGAGCCGGCTGGACGACGTGACCGGCGACGCCGGCTACGCCGACGACCACCCGCCCCGCAAGGGCTTCTTCACCGACACCTCGGTGTGCATCGGCTGCAAGGCCTGCGAGGTGGCGTGCAAGGAGTGGAACGAGGTGCCCGACGACGGCTACCTCATGACCGGCATGTCCTACGACAACACCGCCCAGCTCGGCGCGAGCACCTGGCGCCACGTGGCGTTCGTCGAGCAGCCGGTGCCCAGCGCGACGACCGACCTCGGCATGCCGTCGTTCTCGCTCCCCGGCGCCGACCCGCAGGCGCCCGACCCGCAGGGCGCCGAGTCCGGCGACTCGGGCGTGCGCTGGCTGATGTCCTCCGACGTCTGCAAGCACTGCACGCACGCGGCGTGCCTCGACGTCTGCCCGACCGGGTCGCTGTTCCGCACCGAGTTCGGCACGGTCGTCGTCCAGCCCGACATCTGCAACGGCTGCGGCTACTGCGTCGCGGCCTGCCCCTACGGCGTGATCGACATCCGCAAGGAGGACGGCCGGGCGTTCAAGTGCACGCTCTGCTACGACCGGCTCAAGGACGGCCAGACGCCCGCGTGCGCGCAGGCCTGCCCGACGGAGTCCATCCAGTACGGCGACCTGTCCGAGCTGCGGGCCAAGGCCGACCTGCGCCTGGCCGAGCTGCACGAGCAGGGCGTCGACGCCGCCCGGCTCTACGGCCACGACCCCGACGACGGGGTCGGCGGCGACGGGGCGTTCTTCCTGCTGCTCGACGAGCCCGAGGTCTACGGCCTGCCCCCGGACCCGGTCGTCACCACCAAGGACCTCGGCTCGATGTGGCGTCACGTGGGCGCGGCGGCCGTGACCATCGTGGGCCTCGGCGTGGCCTCGTTCGTCGGGCGACGCCGATGACGGCGCAGCCGGAGCAGCGCCGGCGACCCAGGGGCGGCGGCGGCAAGGGTGACCGGCTGATGGTCCCCGAGGCGGAGTTCCAGTCCTACTACGGCCGCCAGATCCTCAAGACCCCGACGTGGAAGACCCCCGACGTTCCGCTCTACCTCTTCCTCGGCGGGCTGGCCGGCTGCTCGGCGATCCTGGCCGAGGGTGCGGCGCTGACCGACAACCCCGAGCTCGAGCGCGTCACCCGGCTCGCCGCCGCGGGCGGTGCCGCGGTGGGCACGGTCGCGCTGATCCACGACCTCGGCCGGCCCGAGCGGTTCCTCCACATGCTGCGGGTGGTCAAGCCGACCTCCCCCCTCTCGGTCGGCTCCTTCATCCTCGCGCCGTTCTCCGCACTGTCCGGCGCTGCCGTCGCCTCCCACGTCACCGGCGTCCTGCCGGCGCTGGGTCGCCTGGCCGGGGTCGGGGCGGCCGTGTTCGGGCCCCCGCTGGCGACCTACACCGCCGCGCTGGTCGCCGACACCGCCGTACCCGCGTGGCACGAGGCGCACCGCGAGCTGCCGTTCGTCTTCGCCGGCTCGGGCTCGCAGGCGGCCGGGGGCCTGGCGATGATGCTGGTGCCGCTCGACCAGGCCGGGCCCGCGCGCACGATGGCGCTGCTCGGCGCGGCGGTCGAGATCGCGGCCGCGGAGACGATCATCCACCGTCGCGGGCTCGCCGCCGAGCCCTACCGCAAGGGCCGACCCGGTCGGCTGATGAAGCTCTCGCGCAACGCCACGGCGGTCGCGACCGCGGCCAACGTGCTGCTCGGCGGGCGGTCGCGCACGGCCGCCGTCCTCGCCGGCGCGACCTACGTCGGCGCCTCCCTGGCGACCCGCTTCGGCATCTTCGAGGCGGGCCTGGACTCCGCGCGCGACCCGAAGTACGTCGTCATTCCCCAGCGCGAGCGCCTGGCCGCGCGGGAGAAGGCGCGGGCCGAGGCCTCCTGACGGGGCTCAGAGCTGCGGCAGCACCTGCTTGCCGTAGAACTCGATCATCTCCTGGTGGTGCGGGCCCATGTTGGCGACGTAGATCTCGTCGAAGCCCGCGTCGGCGTACTCCTGCACCTGGCGCAGGTGCGCCTCCGGGTCGTTGCCGGCGACCGTCGAGTCGCGGATCGTGTCCGGGGTGACCAGCTGGGTCGCCTGCTCGAAGTGCTCCGGGGTCGGCAGCACCTGGGACAGCTCGCCGGGCACGCCCGCGTTGGGCCACAACCGGTAGGCGTGCTCGAGCCCCTCCTCGGCGGTGCTCGCGTAGGCGACCTTGGCGCCGGCCTGCGCGGGCTTGCCGCCGGTGCGCTCCTTCCACGTGCTCACCGAGTCGGAGTCGGGCTGGGTGGAGATGAAGCCGTCGCCGAACCGGACCGCGCCCTCGAGCACCTTGGGCCCGAAGGCGGAGACGTAGATCTCCGGCGGGGTCTCCGGCACGTTGTAGATGCGCGCGTGGTCGACGGTGTAGTGCCGCCCGCGGTGCGTCACGACCTCGCCGGTCCACAGCTCGCGGATGAGCCCGACCGCCTCCTCGAGCATCTCCAGACGGACGTCGAGCGGCGGCCACGGGCCGCCGACGATGCTCTCGTTGAGCGCCTCCCCCGTGCCGACGCCGAGCGTGAACTTCCCGTCCAGCAGCTCGGCACAGGTGCCGGCGGCCTGGGCGACGATCGCCGGGTGGATCCGCACCGTCGGGCAGGTGACCGCCGTCGTGACGTGCAGGTCGCAGACCTGGCTGATCGCGCCGATCACGCTCCACACCAGCGGGCTGTTGCCCTGCTCGTTGTTCCACGGGTGGAAGTGGTCGCTGATCCAGAGCTTCTCGAAACCCGCCGCCTCGGCGGCCCGGGCCTGGGCCACGAGCTCGGCGGGGGTGTACTCCTCGGTCGACAGGAAGTATCCGATGCGCATGCGCTCGTCGTACCCCGCCGGGGCGCGCTCCTACCCGCCCCGCGCCATGATGGCGAGGTGACCGTCTCCGCACCCGTCCGCCTCACCCAGCTCGCCGCCGGTGGCGGCTGCGCCTGCAAGGTCCCGCCCGGGGAGCTCGAGCGGGTGCTCTCCGGCCTCACCCCGACCACCCCGGACGACCTGCTCGTCGGCGTCGAGAACGGCGACGACGGCGCGGTGGTCCGCATCGACGGTGGCCGGGCGGTCGTGCTCACCACCGACTTCTTCACCCCCGTCGTCGACGACCCCTACGACTGGGGCCGGATCGCGGCGGCCAACGCGATCTCCGACGTCTACGCGATGGGCGGTGAGCCTCTGCTCGCGGTCAACCTGCTCGCCTGGCCCCGCGACCGCGTGCCGTTCGAGCTGGCCGCCGAGGTGCTGCGCGGTGGCGCTGCCGTCGCGGCGCAGGCGGGCTGCCACCTCGCCGGCGGCCACAGCATCGACGACCCCGAGCCGAAGTACGGCCTGGCCGTCACCGGTCTCGCCGACCCCGACCGCCTGCTGCGCAACGACACCGCCGTGCCCGGGACGCCCCTCACCCTGACCAAGCCGCTGGGGCTCGGGGTGCTCAACAACCGCCACAAGGCGACCGGTGAGGTCTTCCCCGAGGCGGTCGAGGTGATGACCACGCTCAACCGCGACGCCTCCCGCGCCGCGCTCGCCGCGGGCCACACCTGCGCCACCGACGTGACCGGCTTCGGCCTGCTCGGGCACCTGTTCAAGCTGTGCCGCGCCAGCGGGGTCTCGGCGGTCCTCGACGCCTCGGCCGTGCCGTACGTCGAGGGCGCGCGCTCGTCGTACGCCGCCGGCTACGTGCCGGGCGGCAGCCGCCGCAACCTCGACTGGGTCCGCCCCCACCTCGACGCCGACGTCGACGAGGACGAGCTGGTCCTGCTGGCCGACGCCCAGACCTCCGGCGGTCTCCTCGTCGTCGGCGAGCTCCCCGGCCACCCCGTCGTGGGCGAGGTGGTCGCGGGCGACGGCCGGATCACCGTCCGCCGCTGACCGGCCCGGCCGCCCCGCCCCGCCCCGCCCCGCCCGGCCGCCCCGCCCGGCCGCCCCGCCCCGCGTACTCCGACGTACGCGCTGGACAAATCGGACATCAGCCACGCGTACGTCGGAGTACGCGCGGGTGGGGACGCGTACGTCGGAGTACGCGCGGGTGGGGACGCGCGGTCAGCTGCGCACGGCGAGCTGGAACTCCCGCCCGATCACGATGGTCCGCGCACGCGGCAGCTCGAGCTGGTCGACCCGGTCGGTGGAGAGCCTGGCCATGAGGACGAACAGCCGCTGGCGCCAGACGGCCATGCCGCACCCCTTGGCCACCAGCGGGATCGAGTCGGAGACCAGGTAGGTCGCCTCGCCCGGGTCGACGCCGCGCAGCGCCTCGGGGTGCTGCTCGATCGCGCACTCGAGCACGTGCTGCACCGACAGCCGCTCGCGGTAGCCGAGGGTCACCGACAGGCCCGTGACGCCCTCGCAGTCCTCGAACGGGTCGAGCTCGACGTGGTTGACGTGGGCCTCGGAGCCCGGGGTGTCCTCGACCTGCCAGCTGAGCAGCAGCACCCGCTCGGGCAGGACCTGCGCCTGCTCGGTGATCGTGCGCAGGGCGAACGGCGCGACGGCGTCGTCCTCGGTGAGGAAGACCGCCGTGTGGGGCGTGCGGTGGGGCTCGATGCCGCTGCGGTGGAGCTCGGCGAGGAGGTCGCGCGGGGAGACCTCGTCGGCGGCGCGGGCGGCCGCCAGCCGGCGCTGCCCGCTCCACCAGGTCCACAGCAGCACGAACACGACGGCCCCGATCAGCACGGGCGCCCAGCCGCCCTGGGGGATCTTGGGCAGGGCCGCTGCGCAGAACACGACCATCACGACGAGGCCGAGCCAGGCCGCGGCGCGCCGCACGGGGTGGCGCTCGCCCCGCACGTGGTCGAGCACGAGGAACAGCGTGGTGGTGGTGAGCATCGTGAACGCGACGGCCACGCCGTACGCCGCGGCGAGGCGCTCGCTGCTGCGGAACAGCAGGACGACGCCCAGCACCGCCACCGCGAGGGCCCAGTTGACCGCCGGGACGTAGATCCTCCCGCTCTCGGTGGCCGACGGGTGACGGGTGCGGAGGAAGGGGAACAGGCCGAGCCCGCCGGCCTGGTGGAAGACCGTGAACCCACCGGCGATGACCGCCTGCGAGGCGATGACCGTGGCCAGGGTGGCCAGCACGAGCACCGGGATCGTGCCCCACGAGGGGACGACGGCGTAGAACGGGTCGCCGGCCGCCTTGGGGTCGCGTACGACGGCCGAGGCCTCCCCGAGGTAGGCCAGCAGCAGGGCGGGCAGGACGGCGAACAACCAGGCCCGTGCGATGGCCGGTCGCCCGAAGTGGCCGAGGTCGGCATAGAGCGCCTCGCCGCCGGTGACCGCCAGGACGACCGCACCGAGCGAGAGGAACGCGGTGAGCGGGTCGTGCACGAAGTAGAGGACGGCGTGGTGGGGCGAGAGGGCCTGCACCGCGGCCGGGTCCTGCACCAGCGAGGCGAGGCCGCCGAGCGCGAGGACGGCGAACCACGCGACCATGACCGGCCCGTAGACCGCGCCGATCTTGCCGCTGCCGTGGTGCTGCAGGACGAAGACTCCCCCGAGGATGGTCAGCGCGACCGGCAGGACCCACGCCGCGAGCGAGGGGCTGGCGGTCTCCAGCCCCTCGGCGGCCGAGATCACCGAGATGGCCGGGGTGATCACCGAGTCACCGATGAACATGGCCGCGCCGACCATCGCGACGACCGTGGTGGCCGCGACCAGTCGCGCACCGGTGCCGGCGCGGCGCAGCAGCCCGAGCAGGGCGAGCAGGCCGCCCTCGCCCTGGTTGTCCTCGCGCAGCAGCACGCCGACGTAGAGCACGGTGACGACCACGACCAGCGACCAGATCACCGTCGAGGTGACGCCGTAGACGGTGTCCGGGGTGACGGGTCCGCTCTCGCCCAGGATCGTGCGCATCGCGTAGAGCGGGCTGGTCCCGATGTCGCCGAACACGACACCGAGCGCCCCCACGACGGCAGCCGGACCCGCCCGGCGTCGATCGGTCACGGGGGAGGTCTACCCACTTTGAGGTGGGCTTCTCCTCAACGGCGCAGCACGTCGTGCAGCAGCTCGAGCGCCTGGTCGACGGTCGCCTCGACCACCTCGGCGGGCTCGCCGTCGAGCTGCACCTTGGTGGTGACCACGTCGTCCTCGGTCGCCACGCTCATCCACACGGTGCCGGCGGGCTCGCCCTCGCTCGGGTCGGGTCCACCGACGCCGGTGACGGAGACCGCCCAGCTGCCGCCGAGCAGGTCGCGCGCGCCGCGGGCCATCTGCTCCGCGCAGGCGGCGCTGACGACGGGGCCCTCGGGCACGCCGAGCACGTCGAACTTGACCGGCTCCTGGTAGGCGACGATGCCGCCGCGGAACCAGTCGGCGGAGTCCGGGCCCTGCCCCAGGGCGCTGGCGATGGCGCCGGCGGTGAGGCTCTCGGCGGTGACGATGGAGGCGCCTCGGTCGGCGGCGAGCCGGCCGAGGCGCTCGACGAGGGAGTCGCGGTCGGTCATGGGCGCCTGTTACCCCGGAGGGCCGGTCCTCTCACGTCCTCAGGCGGGTCAGATGAAGAGGATCTGAGCGCCGTCGGTCAGCTCCATGAAGTCGCTGGCCGAGATGATGCCCTCGACGCCCTCGTAGAGGTCCTCCTCGTGCAGCTTCATCATGTCGGCCGACATGCGGCACGCCCACAGGTGACCGCCGGACTCGTGGATCTGCTCGAGGAACTCCGGGACCTCGGGCACGTCGAGGTCCGCGATCTGCTTCTTCATCATGTGCGTGGCCATCGCGGTCATGCCGGGCAGCCCGGAGAGGGCGTTGGGCATGTGCGTCGCGGTGTTGCCCATGGGCGAGAAGTGCAGGTGGCCCATCGTCTTGCGGTTGATCATCTCGAAGCCCCAGAACGTGAAGAACAGGTGCGTCTCGATGCCCTCCCCCAGCGCTGCGTTGGCGAGGATGAGACCCGGGTAGGCCATGTCGAGGTTCCCCTTGGAGCAGATGATCGCCAGCTTGCGGTCGGTGGTCACGTCGTCGAACGACGGCACGATCGGGGCGGTCTCGGTGATCTCGGTGGTCATCACACACATCCCTTCGGCTTGGGCAGGCCGGCCACGTAGGCCAGCTTCTTGGCGGGCTTGGCCGGGAACAGCGCGAACAGCTGCTTGACCGGCACGCCGGTCCGCGTGCTGACCCGGCGCAACGTCGCGGTCTCGCCGGTGACGGCGTGGTCCTCGCGCAGGAAGCGGATCAGCTTCCAGTGGTCCTCGGTCAGCTCGAGCCCGATGAGGTGGGCCAGCTCGGTGCCCAGCTGGTCGTCCCACTGGCCGGGGTCGGTGAGGAACCCTTCCTCGTTCACGTCGACCTGACGGCCGGCGATCGTGGTGGTGGTCATGTCCTTCCTCCTGAGCGTCGTGCTCACTCGGGGTGCTTCCCGGCCATCGACATGGCCGAGGGGAGCCCGAGCGGGCGGCCGGGGAGCAGGACGTTCCAGTAGGCGTGCCGGAAGGCGAGCTTCCCGAGGTGGTTGAGCCGCGACTCCTCGAGCAGGCGCAGCGGCCCGACCCCGGGCAGGGGGAAGGTGCCGGTGAGCGGCTCGGTGTCGTAGTTGAAGTCGAGCAGCAGGGCCTTGCCGTGCCCCGACTCGACGAAGCAGTTGGCGTGGCCGTCGAAGGAGTGCGAGAGCGGTCGGCCCTCGGCGAGGTCGACGAGGTTGTCCACGAGCACCTCGGCGGCGAAGTGCGCCACCGACCCGGCCTTGGAGGTCGGGAGGTCGGCGGCGTCACCGACGGCGAACACGTCGTCGTGCTCGGTCGAGCGCAGCGTGTGCTTGTCGACGGGCACGTAGTTGAGCTCGTCGCCGAGTCCCGAGCGTCCGATCACGTCGGCCCCCATGTTGAGGGGCACGGTGACGAGCAGGTCGTAGGGGACCTCGCGGCCGTCGTACGACGACAGGACGCGGCGGTCCTGGTCGACCTCCTCGACGACGAAGTCGGTCTCGAGGTGGATGTCGCGCTCGGCGAGGGCGTGGCCGAGCCGGCGGCTGGCGACGGGCTTGGTGAACGCGCCGTCGAGCGGGGTGACGTAGACGAGCTCGGTCGCGTCGCGCAGGCCGCGGCGGGTCAGGAAGTCGTGGGCGAGGAAGGTGAACTCCAGCGGGGCGACCGGGCACTTGATCGGCATCTCGGTCACGTGCACCACCAGGCGTCCGCCGCGGAAGGCGGCGAGCTGGTCGGCGAGCGCGGTGGCACCCTCGAGCGTGTAGAACTCACCGACCGACCGGTGCCACTCCGGCCCGAGCATCCCCGGGGTCTGGTCGGGTCGCGGCGTGGTCCCCGTCGCGACGACGAGCACGTCGTAGGCCAGCTCGCGCCCGTCGGCCAGCCGCACGAGGTGCTGGACGGGCTCGACCAGGTCGACCTCGCCGGTGACGAGCTCGACACCGCTCGCCAGCAGGTCGGGCACCCTGCGTCGCAGCTGCTCGGGACGGTTGGCCCCGAACGGGACGAAGAGGTAGCCGGGCTGGTAGTCGTGGTCGTCGTCCCTCGCGACGACCGTGACGTGCCACTCGGGGATCTTGCGGTGCACCTTGTTGGCCACCATCGTCCCGGCGGTGCCGGCGCCGAGGACGAGGAGCCTTCGCTCTGTCCTCATGCCTCCAGCGTCCTCCCGCCAGGGCCGGGTCACCAGGCGATCGGTCGTCTGGTCGGTCACACGGTCACTCGGTCACGGCACGGACGACAGGACCTCGCACGTGCCGGCGGTGTCGGTGCCGCTGCCTCCCAGGCAGGTGTCGGTGCCGCCGCGACCGACCAGCCGGTCCGGGCCGGCACCGCCGCTGAGGCGGTTGGCCAGGTCGTTGCCGCGAAGGGTGTCGGCGTGGCTCGATCCCAGGACGTTCTCGATGCCGGTGAACGCGTCCGGCCCCTCCCCGGTCGCCGTGCCGGCGGCGAGGTCCACGACCACGCCGGCCGTCGCCTCGGCGTAGCGCAGCAGGTCGGTGCCCGACCCGCCCGACACGGTGTCGGCCCCGGTGCCCGGGGTGAGTGAGTCGCTGCCCTCTCCGCCGGTGAGGGTGTCCGCGCCCCCACGCCCGAGGAGCGTGTCGGTGCCGGTGCTGCCGACCAGCACGTTGACCGTGGGCGTGCCGCGCAAACGGTCGCCGTACGCCGAGCCGGTCGCGTTCTCCACGTCGGTGAGGGTGTCGCGTCCCTCGCCGGCGGCGGTCCCCGCGGTCAGGTCGACGACGACCGCCGTGGACGACGAGGTGTAGGAGACGGTGTCGACGTCGGCGCCCCCGCCGATCGCGTCGTCACCGGCCCCGCCCAGCAGCACGTCGGCGCCGCCCAGGCCCGCGAGGGTGTCCGAGCCGCCCACACCACTGAGCCGGTCCGCCCCTGCCGACCCGGTCAGCACGTCGGCGAAGCGGCTGCCCACGACCTGCTCGACATCGGTCACCTGGTCGGCGCCGTCGCCCTCGGCCGAACCGGCGCCGAGGTCGACCTCGGCAGGACCCGGGGCGGAGGAGTAGACGACCCGGTCCGCGCCGCTCGAGTCGTAGCTCTCGCAGCCCTGCATCTTGACGCAGTAGATCTCACCGGCGCCGTTGAGCCAGTCGTCGCCGGGGCCGCCGGTCAGCTGGTCGGCCCCACCCATGCCCCAGAGGTGGTCGTCGCCCTCCCCGCCCCGCAGGACGTCGTCGCCGTTGGGCCCGCCGTCGTCGTCGGAGCTGGTCGCGGTGTGGTCACCGACCAGGTCGTCGTTGCCCGACCCGCCCTCCAGCACGTCGTTGCCTGGGCCCCCGTTGAGCGAGTCGTCGGCCGGACCGCCCAGCAGCGTGTCGTCGCCCTCCTCGCCTTCCGCGGCGGCCCCGGAGGCGTTGCCCAGCCGGAGCGTGTCGTCACCTGGACCGCCGTACACCGTGCCGAGACCGTCGTAGCCGGTGAGGTCGTCGGCGTAGGGCGAGCCGTGCAGGATGCGGACGTAGCTGAGGTCGTCGGTGCCCTCACCCGTCACGGTCGCCGTCGCGAGGGACGCGGTCACCGGGCCCGGGGCGCCGGTGTACCAGACCGAGTCCTGGCGCAGGCTCGAGTTGCCGAAGACCCGGTCGTCGCCGTCGCCCGGCAGGAACCGGTTGTAGCCGCCGGCCCCCCAGAGGTCGTCGTTGCCCCCGCGCCCGCAGATCAGGTCGTCACCGTCGAGGGCGTAGATGACGTCGTTCGCCGACGACCCGATGATCACGTCGGGACCGTTGGTGCCGGTGTACGTGCCCTCGGCCGTCCCCATCACGTGGGTCGGGGACCGGCCGAAGCACTCGAGGGCGGCGCCGGCCGGCTGCGCGAGTCCCGGGCCCCACGCGGCGAGGAGCAGGACCGGGGGGACGAGGGCGAGGCGCGGTCTCATGCCGGGATTGTCCGCCCGCGCCGCGGGTCGCCCCAGGGCCCAAAGCCCCGTCACACCGGGGCGAGCCGGATGGGTCCCGCGCCGATGTCGGCGGGGTCGAGCCGCTCGCCGCGACGGCGCAGCTCGATCGCACCTTCTTGTGCGAGTGACAATGAAACTTCGCGGACCAGTGGCATGAGGTCACGCCAGCCCGGGGTGCCGATCTCGTCGGCCGCCCTGCGGGCCACCTCGGAGGGGCAGACGCTCCCGGCCGGGCGCGCGGCGACCAGCTCGCGCACGTCGCCGGCCAGCAGCCGGGCGACGGCGGGGTCCTCGAGGTCCGGCAGACCACCCTGGCAGCCCGGGCACCAGTAGAGGTTGCGCGCGGCCATCGTCGCCCTGAGGACGGTCTCCCCGCAGCGGGGGCAGGCCCTGCCGTGCCGGCGGTAGACGGCGTACGTCGGCCGGATGCGTCCGCTCCGGCCCTCGCGCAGGAGCGCCGCGGCCCGTCGTAGGTCACCGTCGTCGACGAGGATGCGACCGGTCCGCACGCCGTAGGGCATGAGCCGGACGAGCTCCTCCCAGACCCGCTGCACGACTCCCTCGGTCAGCTCGCGACCGGGCAGGTGGGGGTCGAGCCGCAGCCGGTGGAGCAGCTCGGCGCGGTAGACGTTGCCGACGCCTGCGATCAGCGACTGGTCCATCAGCAGGGCACCGACCGGACGGTTGCTGCGGAGGATGCGATGCGCGGTGTCGGCGGGGATCGACCTGCGGCGCAGGGGGTCCGCCCCGATGCGGGTCGCCTTGTCCGACCACTCCTGCTCGGTCAGCAGCTCGCAGGTGGCCGCCCCGCGCAGGTCGGCGACGTGCGTCTCCGAGAGCAGCCGCAGCCGCACCTGCCCGGTCACCGGCACCTCGAGCCCGGCGAGGCCGCCCTCGGGGAGCTTGCGGCGGTGCTGCGTGACCGAGAGCTTGCCGAACAGCCCGAGGTGCACGTGCACGAGCGGCGCGCCGGCGAAGCGGATCGTGAGGTGCTTGCCGAACGCCTCGGCGCCGGCGTACTCCTGGCCGTCGAGCAGCGCCGCCTCCTCGGTGAACCGGCCCTGCGGCGAGGAGGCCCGCGGCGACGTGCCCGCGAACGCGGCGTCGAGCCGCTGCGCGAGCGCGTGGATGGTGTGGCCCTCCGGCATGCCCCCACCCTCTCCACCAGCGCCAAGCGCACCCACATGCTCCTGACAGGTCGGGGGCGCACCATGGAGCCATGAACCGCACGAAGACCGTCCTCCTCGGGGCCTCCGCGCTCGCCGCCGGCGCCGTCATCGCCGGCGGGGTCAACCTCGCCACCGCCGCCACCGACGACGACGAGTCCCCGGGTCCGCGCATGGGCCAAGGCCACGGGTGGGGTCACGACCACACCCCCGTCACCGGCAGCGAGCGGAGCAAGGTCGCCTCCGCGGTCACGGGGAAGTACGACGACGTCACCGTCCGGGTGGTGATGAAGGACGAGGACGGGTCCTACGACGTGATGGGCACCCGGGGCGGCCGGCCGGTCCGCATCGAGGTGAGCAATGACCTGGGCACCGTCGAGCTCAGGGCTCCCGGGAGGGTCCCCGGCATGCGGGGCGGTCCGGGCTTCCCCGGCGGCCCCGGCGGTCCCGGCGGGATGCGCGGGCACACGCCGGTCACGGGGTCCGAGAAGGCCGACGTGGTCGACGCGGTCACCAAGAAGGACAAGGCGGTGAAGGTGGTCGCTGTCCTCAAGGAGGACGACGGGTCCTACGACGTGATGGGCGTCCGCGGCGACGAGCCGGTCCACGCCGAGGTCAGCAAGGACCTCGGGACGGTCGAGCTCAGCACCGGCGGTCCCGGGATGGGCATGAGGCACGGCCGCGGCTTCGGTGGCCCGCACGGGTGGGGCCCGCCGCCGGGATGGGGCCCCCGCGCCACGCCGTCGACGGACACCTGACCTGGGTCCGCACCCCTCTCGTGGGCACCATGGGGCATGAGCAGCACGCAGCCACGGGACGCCCCCGCCCGCGAGATGTACGTCGACCCGCGTTTCCGGTCGGCCGCCGACCGCTTCTTCGAGCGGTTCCAACGGCGCGGCGACGGGGGCGGCGCCGTGGCGGCGTACCTCCACGGCGAGAAGGTGCTCGACGTGTGGGCCGGGTGGCGCGCCAAGGACACCCGCTGGACCCACGACACCGTCACGCTGTGCTTCTCGACCGGCAAGGGCGTGGCCAGCACCGTCGTGCACCGGCTCGCCGACCGCGGCCTCGTCGACTACGACCAGCCGGTCGCGACCTACTGGCCGGAGTTCGCGGCCGCCGGCAAGGAGCGCATCACCGTCCGCGAGCTGATGTCGCACCGGGCCGGCCTGCACAACGTGCGCGAGGTCGCGCCGACGCAGAAGGTCCTGCTCGACTACCGGGCCTTCGCCGACGCCCTGGCCGCGGCGCGACCCGACCCGCGGCGGTTCCAGGGGCCGGGCTACCACGCGGTGACCTACGGCAACCTGGTCGCCGAGCTCGCCGCCCGCGTGACGGGCAAGGACTTCACCACGCTGCTCAAGGAGGAGGTCTCGGACCCGCTCGGTGCGGAGGAGCTGTGGTTCCACGTGCCGCAGGAGTCCCGGGTGCGGATCGCGCGGGTGTTCCCCACCGTGAAGCCGGGTCCGATGCCGTGGAGCACCACCGGTCGCATCCTCTCGGGCCTGCCGGGCCTGCGGGCGATCGCCGAGGCCGGCATGGCCGAGGGGTTCGACGAGCTTGCGCGCAGCCCGCGGGCCCACGACGCGGTGATGCCCGGGTGGAACGGCGTGTTCAGCGCCCCCGCGCTCGCGCGGATGTACGCCGCGATCGCCAACGACGGCGTGCTGGACGGCAACCGCTACCTGTCGTCGGAGCGCATCGCCCAGCTCAGCGAGACCCAGACCCGGCGCCGCGACTACGTGCTCGGGATCCGTCCGCACTGGCGACTGGGCTTCCACCCGGCGTGGCTCCGGGTCGAGCGCATGCCGCGGCGGTCGGTGGGCCACTACGGCTTCGGCGGGTCAGGGGCCTGGGCCGACCCCGAGACCGGTCTCTCCCTGGCGTTCGTGAGCAACCGGCTCGGCAACCGGCTGCAGCCGATCGCCGACGGCCGGATGTCGGCGATCGGGGGCGCCGCCCTGGAAGCCGCGCGCGCTGCCGGCTAGGTCGAGTCCTCGCGGGCAGGCGGGCGGGCGCCCACACCGTCGCCAAGGACCGGGCCAGCCTGACCTCGGCGGCCTCGAGGGGACGTCCCGCGTAGAGCACGAGAGCTCCGCTGACCGGCCCCCCGTCCGCCCGGTCGTGCAGCGGGATGCCGTAGGCACTCGAGATGCCGCGCCGCTCGAGCTCGAGAGCGATGGCCGGCCAGCGTCTGCGCAAGGTCGCCGGGTCGTCGGCGCCGACCACGGCCCCGGTGCGGAGGGCGTCCGTCGCCGGCCCCTGGTCGAGGTGCCGCTCGAGGAGCGCGAGCACACGACCCAGCGGATCCGCGGCGAGCGGGGTGAGTCCGCGGCCGGGCGTCAGGACGGCGTACGACGCCGCCTCCAGCCCGAGCCGGGTGGTGCAGGCGGCGACCAGGGCGGCGTACCTCTCCTGGGGCGTGTGGCTTCGGTCGATGCCCGGCTCGACCCCAGCCCGGGCCAGGGACCGGGTGTCGCTCACGTCGTCTCCCGGTCGGTCTCGGACGTCATGTCCCCTCCTCTGAGGTGCTGCTCGATGGGTAGTCGGGCTCGCCCGTGCCCGGCTTCCCATCGAACCCGGGGAGCCTGGCCCCGGTCAGGGCCAGGTGGGGTCGGGGCTGGTGCCCATCGGCCCTGGGGTCCACCAGTGGGCAGCGGAAGGCTGGACGTGCACGGAAGGACGTCGTCATGACCAGCGCACACGGAATCGTCGTCGGAGTGACCGGGAAGGGCCAGGACACAGCGGCCCTGCGGTGGGCCGGGGAGCGAGCCGCCCGCACGGGCGAGCGCGTCACCCTCGCGCACGCCTACGGGCACGTGCTCCCGCCTCCTCCACCGAGCGTGCTGGTGGCCGACGAACCGCTGGCCGAGGCCGCGTCGTACCTCCTCCACGGCTGCGTGGAGGCCTACCTCCACGTGGCGCCGGAGGGCGTCGACAAGCCGGAGGCCGTGCTGGACGACGGGCGGCCCGGGCAGATGCTGGTCGACCTGAGCCGGGACGCGGACCTGGTCGTGGTCAGCCACCGCGACCGGAGCCACCGCATCCACACCGGCTCGACGACGACCGCGGTCGCCACTCACGCACACTGCCCGGTGGTGGCCGTGCCCGAGGGCTGGTCGCCGGACCACACCGGCGAGTGGGTGACGGTCGGCGTCCACGAGGGGGGCGCGCCCCAGCAGGTGCTGGAGACGGCCGCAGCAGAGGCCTCGTCCACCGGGGCCCCGCTGCGGCTGGTGCACGGGTGGCACCTCGACTCGGTGTACGACGACCTGATCAGCGCCAGGATCGACCCCGAGTGGGACACCCGTCTCGAGCACGACCTGCTGGCCGCGGCGCGGCCGGTCCTCGAGCAGCACCCCGGCCTCCCGATCGAGGTCCAGGCGCTGCACGAGTGGCCCGCCGACGCGCTGTCCCGGCTCGCGGCGACCTCCCGGCTGCTCGTGGTGGGCCGGCACACCCACCACACCCCGCTGCCCCACCGGCTGGGCTCGGTGGCCCGCACCGCCATCCGCACCTCCACCTGCCCGGTCCTGGTGGTGCCCGTAGGTTGACCGCATGGAGCGCGCCGTCGTAGCCCAGGACCTGGTCAAGACCTACGGCGACCTGCGTGCGGTCGACGGTGTCTCGCTCGAGGTGGGGGTCGGCGAGACCTTCGGCATCCTCGGACCCAACGGCGCCGGCAAGACCACGACGCTGGAGCTGCTCGAGGGACTGCGCAAGCCGGACGCGGGGCGGGCCGAGCTGCTGGGGCACCCGTCCCACCCGCGCGACACCGCGCTCCTGCGCCGCATCGGCGTGCAGCTGCAGACCTCGGCGTTCTTCGAGCGCCTCACCGCGCGCGAGCAGATCCGCACCTTCGGGGCGCTGTACGACGTGCCGCCCGACCGTGCGGAGGCGTGGCTCGATCGCGTGGGCCTGGCGGAGAAGGCGTCCTCGCGCACCGAGAACCTGTCGGGCGGGCAGAAGCAGAGGCTCGCGATCGCCTGCGCGCTGGTCCACGACCCCGAGCTGGTGTTCCTCGACGAGCCGACCGCGGCTCTCGACCCGCAGGCGCGGCACAACCTGTGGGACCTGCTGCGCAGCCTCACCGAGTCGCAGCGGACGATCGTGCTCACCACGCACCACCTCGAGGAGGCCGACCTGCTGTGCGAGCGCGTGGCGATCATGGACGGCGGCCGGATCCTCCGGCTCGGGACGCCGGCGGAGCTGCGCGCCTCGCTCGACGCCCGGTCCGGACCCGACGCGCGACCCGCCACCCTCGACGACGTCTTCCTCGACCTGACCGGGCGGGAGTACCGCCCGTGAGCCCCGCCTTCCGTGCGATCGCGCTGGCGATCCTCAAGGGATTCGTGCGGGACCGGGCGTCGGTGTTCTTCGCCCTCGTCTTCCCGCTGATGTTCCTGGTGCTGTTCGGCGGGATCTTCAACGACCCGCAGCAGTCCAAGGTCGAGCTCGTGCAGGTCGGAGCGGTGCCGCTGATCGACGACCTCCCCGCCGACGCCCGCAAGGCGTGGGACGAGACGTTCGAGACCACCCGCACCCAGGACCGCGCCGGCGCGATCACCCGAGTGCGCAAGGGCGATGCCGACGTCGCGGTCGAGATGAGGGGCGACACGCTGGTCGCGCACTACACGCAGACCGACGCCGTCCGGGCGGCGATCACCCAGGGCACGCTCCGCGCGTTCGTCGACGCCGCCAACGTCGCCGCGTCCGGCAGGCCGCCGGCCTTCACCCTTCGCACCGAGCGGGTCGAGGACGACTCGCTCAAGACCATCCAGTTCGTCACGCCCGGCCTCCTGGGCTGGGCCGTCGCGATGAGCGCGGCCTTCGGGGCAGCCGCCACGCTGCAGGGCTGGCGGGAGAGCAAGCTGCTGCGACGGCTGCAGCTCTCACCGGCCCCGGCCGGGGCGATCGTGAGCGCCCGGGTGCTGGTGACGATCACGATCGCCCTGGTGCAGCTGGCGATCTTCGTCGGTCTCGGGATGGCCGCCTTCGGACTGCAGCTCGACGGCGCCTGGTGGATGGCGGTCCCCCTGCTGGTCACCGGCACGCTGGCGTTCATGTCGCTCGGGCTCCTCGCCGGTGCGCTGTCCCGCACGACGGAGGGAGCGGTCAACCTGGCCAACTTCCTCGTCCTGCCGATGGCGTTCCTGTCCGGCTCGTTCTTCCCGCTGGAGGGCGCGCCGTCCTGGTTGCAGGTCGTCTCGAAGGCCCTCCCCCTGCGCCACCTCAACGACGCGATGCTCGACGTGATGGTCCGCGGCGAGGGGCCCGCCTCGGCGCTGGTCCCGATGGCGATCCTGCTCGCCTTCGCCGCCGTCCTCACGTTCGTGGCGTCCCGGCTGTTCCGGTGGGACACCGCCTGAGCAGGACCGACGGCTCGCCCGGCCCAGTCCGGGCGAGCCGGAGCTCGTCCCGGCCCCAGGTCAGGGCGGGAACCCGTGGGGCGAGCTCGACCAGGCGAGGGCCGACGGCCGCGTCCTCGGTCAGCGTGACGGGCTGCCCGACGGTCGCGTCGAGGTCGGGGAGGACCCCGTCTCGCCAGCACCGCACCTCGTAGCGGAACAGCGACCAGCGCCCGAGCGTCCGGAGCCCGACCGGCCCGGTCACGACAGCGCCGTGGTCCGTCCGCCCGTCCGGGCAGTCCCAGACGGGCGCGACCTCGAGCACCGTCGTGCCCTCGGGCGAGTGGACGAGGAGGGCGGCGTGGAACAGCTCGCACGGCGTACGACGCTGCGCGGTCGCCAGCACCCGCTCGTAGACCCGGCCGTTGGTGCGGACGCACCGACCACCGGCTCCGAGCGGGAGCCAGTGCAGGTCGGTGCGCGTCGCGCTCACGGCGTCACCCGGTCACCCGCCGTCTGCTCGACCTGGCTGAACGGCGCGACCGGAGGCGCGCCAGCGGGCCGAGGCGGCTCGGGCTCCTCGGGGCCCTGGTCGAGCCGGAACGGCGGGTAGTCGTCGGTCATCAGCGAGACGTAGGCGAGCACCCGGAACACCCAGCGGTTGAGCCCGACCAGGAGGTCGAACAGCGGCCGCGGGTAGCGCCCGGTGAACAGCAGCAGCAGGCCCGCGGCGAGGGTGAGCGCGCCGATCAGACCCCCGACGACCAGGTGCGACCGGTCGCTGGACCCGCTCCACGTGCCGGCGAGGACCGCGACGACGAGCAGCTGCGGGATCGCCAGCAGCCACCACTTCACGAGCACGAGCCCCCGCGAGAGGTGCTCGGGGTAGTCGACGTCGAGGTCGGCCGGGTAGTCGCTGCGTCCGAGGGTGAACGGCGGGTAGCGGTCCGTGCCGATCGCGCTGGTGGCGTAGAACTGCACCCGCCAGGTCCAGCGCATGATCCCCACGTCGAGGTCGAACAGCGAGCGCGGGTAGCGACCGGTGACGAGGATCGCGAAGAACGCGACGACGGTCAGGACGGCGTAGACCACCCACAGCACGGCGAGCACGATCCAGTGCGGCAGGGCGAGCAGCCACTTGACCAGCCACAGGCCGCGGCTCAGGTGCTCGTCCTGGAAGCCGGTGACGTGGACCGGTGACGGCCGCGGAGTCTCGGTCACCCCCACCGGGACGGTCGTCCGCTGGGTGGGGACCGCGGGGCCGGCCGGGTGCACGCCGTACGCGATGAGCAGGCCGCCGACGGCGATCAGCAGGACACCGCCCACGACCAGGCCGACGGCGATCGGGACGAGGAAGCCGAAGCGGGCACCGACCGTGAGGTCGACGTCCACGCCGGCGGTGGCGTCGCTGTTCATCACCACGAGCGTGTAGGTCCCGGGGTCGACGTCCCAGACCAGCCGTTGGGTGCCGGGGCCGGTGGCCTGCGCGGTCCAGAAGGTCTGCTCACCGGGTGTGCTGCCCAGGGTCCCCTCCGTGCCGTGCCGGGTCAGGGAGTAGCGGAACGGGTCGGTGCGCACGTCGGTCAGCTCGTCGTACGACGTGCCGGCGAGCCAGGCCTCGACGTCACGGGTCGGAGCCACGCCGACGAAGACCGAGCCGCTGGTGGAGCGGGCGTCGAGCCGCAGCGTCGCCAGGTCGTGCTCGGTCCAGAACCGGTCGGAGTCCGCCTGGCCGAGCTCGACCGCCCCGCTGCTCAGTGCGGTGACGCTGGTGGTCAGGTGCTCGCTCGGCAGGGTGAAGAAGCCGTCGGCATCACGCTGGGTCGCCAGGGCCCAGCTGAGACCGAGGCCTCCGAGCAGCAGCGGCAGTCCGACGAGGGCGAGCAGGACGCCGAGGACGAGCGGGACAGGACGGTTGCGCGACCTGAGCGCGTTCGAGGGCGTCCCGTTGGGATCGATGGCCGTGGTCATCACGGACCTCCTCCACACGGTGGTGTCGGAGGGCGCGGAGCGTCGCTCCGACCTGACACCTCCATCCTCTCGCCAGGTGAGCGCGCCGGCGTGGCTGCGGAGGGTGAGGTGGGCGACATCGCCGTCGTGCCCGGCCCGTCCGGCGGGCGTCCGAGAGACCTTCGGACCGACACGGCGACCGCCCGAATCGGCTTCTGGGCCTCGAGGGCGTAGGGTAGGAACAGAGTTCTTCGCTGGTCTTGGTTTTCACTGCTGTGTCTTCACTGCCTGTGTCGGATTCGTCTTCACCATCACACGCTCGTGAAAGGGCAATGCAACATGGCACAGGGAACCGTCAAGTGGTTCAACGCTGAGAAGGGCTTCGGCTTCATCGCTCCCACTGAGGGGCCGGACGTCTTCGTCCACTACTCGGAGATCCAGGGCAACGGCTACAAGTCGCTCGAGGAGAACCAGCAGGTCGAGTTCGACATCGTGCAGGGCCCCAAGGGCCCGCAGGCCTCGCAGGTCCGCGCGATCTGACCTGACCCCAGGTCTTCCAAGGCCCGTCGCACCTCGTGTGCGGCGGGCCTTGTCGTGCGTCCAGGGGCATGGTCCACGGGACGATCCGGCGACGAATCGGTCAGAAACCGAGATTTTCGCCGCCCCGGGGTGGTTCCGATCACGTCCTTCCTGACGTAGCGTCCGCTCCGAGGTCCGGTCGAGCGGGAAGACCTCCCGCGCCGGTCCTCGTCGTGAACCGCACTCGAGGAGACACGTGAAGACACCCCGCAAGGGCGCGTCGGCAGCAGTGGTGGCGGCAGCCGTCACCGCCGCGCTGATGCAGCCGACGACCGCCCAGGCCGTGACCGATCCGGGCACCGCCACCAACACGACCGCCAAGCGGCCGGACAACCGGCCCGGGCCCCTCGCCAACGAGGTGGCCGCCAAGCGCGCCAGGGCCCTGGAGCTGCTCACCTCCGGCAAGGCCAAGCTGACCCAGCGCGCGGGCGGCGGGGCCGTCGTACGCGTCGGCGCCGCGAGCCCGCAGGACCCGTCGGCGTTCGTGGAGTTCCCGCGCGAGAAGACCGACAAGATCTGGACCGTCCTGGCGGAGTACGGCGACCAGGTCGACAAGACCTACGGCGGCACCCCCGGGCCCGAGCACAACCAGATCAAGGAGCCGGTCCGCGCCGAGGACAACTCGACGGTGTGGGAGAAGGACTTCTCCAAGGCGTACTACGACAACATCTTCAGCGGCGACTCCAACGAGTCGATGGCCGGCTACTACAAGGAGCAGTCCGGCGGCCGCTACTCGGTGGACGTGACCACCGAGGACTGGGTCACGCTGCCCCACAACGGCGCCTACTACGGGGCCAACCCGCGTGAGGACGAGGGCGGCGCCTGGGACTACGTCAACGACGCGGTCGACACCTGGTACGCCCAGCAGAAGGCGGCCGGCAAGTCCGACGCGCAGATCGCCGACTACCTCTCGCAGTTCGACGTCTGGGACCGCTACGACTTCGACGGCGACGGCAACTACAACGAGCCCGACGGCTACATCGACCACTTCCAGTCGGTGCACGCCGGCGAGGGCGAGGAGGGCAACGGCGGCGCCGACGCGATCTGGTCGCACCGCTCCTACGTCCACGGCGACGAGTACGGCCAGACCGGCCCGGGTCTCGCGGGCGACAACGGCGAGTACTCCCTGCTCGGTGGCGTGCAGATCGGCGAGACCGGCCTCTACGTCGGCGACTACACCGTGGAGCCGGAGAACGGCGGCCTCGGCGTCTTCGCCCACGAGTTCGGCCACGACCTCGGCCTGCCCGACTTCTACGACACCGCCGGCGGTGAGAACGGCACGTCGTTCTGGACCGTCATGTCGTCCGGCTCGTGGATGTCGTACGGCGACCCGACCGGCATCGGCACGCACGCCAACGGCTTCGGCCCCGACGAGAAGTTCTTCCTCGGCTGGCTGGACTACTCCGTGGCCCAGCCCGACGGCAAGGCGGCCACGTTCAAGCTCGGCCCGTCGGCGAACACCTACGACGGCGCCGACCAGGCCGTGATGGTGCCGCTGGAGGACAAGGAGATGTCGGCGGAGTACACCAAGCCCTACGCCGGCGCGAAGTCCTGGTGGACCGGCACGGGCGACGACCTCGCCAACCGCCTCACCACGACCGAGAAGCTCCCCGCGGCCAAGACGATCACCGTCACCGCCAAGGCGTGGTACGACATCGAGAAGAACTACGACTACCTGATCGGCCAGTACTCCACCGACGGGATCCACTGGAAGAACGCGGGCTCCATCACCGGCAGCTCCAACGGCAAGTGGACCGGCATCAGGTACTCCTACTCGCCGGGCGCAGCGTCGAAGTTCCGCTTCCTCTACAAGACCGACACGGGCGTGGCCCTGGCCGGTGCGTTCCTCGACAACATCGTGTTCAAGGCCGGCAACAAGACCGTCCTGTCCGACGGCGCCGAGGACGGCAGCACCGGCTTCACGCCCAAGGGCTTCAAGGCCACCGACGGCACCGCCTCGCGGGTCGCGCCGCAGTACTACTGGCTGGAGAACCGGCAGTACGTCGGCGCCGACGCCACGCTGGAGAACGGCCCCTACCAGTTCAGCAAGGGCTACACGGCCCCCAACTGGGTGGAGCACTTCCCGTTCCAGGACGGTCTGCTGGTGTGGTTCCAGGACAAGCGTCAGGTCGACAACAACACGATCGACCACAACGGCTACGGCCAGTCGCTCCCGGTCGACGCCTCGCCCGCGAAGTTCTCCTACGAGGGCACGACGGCTGCACCCAGCAACCGCCGCCAGCCGTTCGACGCGACCTTCGGGCTGGACCAGGTCGACCCCGTCTGCCTGCACCGTGAGGTGCTCGTCGGCAAGGGCAAGAACCAGACCGTCCAGACCCAGCAGGCCTGTGGCCCGACCGGTCGTCAGCAGCGGTCGTTCAACGACTCCGACCCCAACCGCTACTGGAGCTCGAGCAACCCGCTCAACTCCACCAAGGTGGCCGGTGCCGGCGTCGTCGCGACCGTCCTGTCGGAGGACGACGGCTTCCTGACCGTGGAGGTCACGAACCCGAAGCAGTAATTGCTGCTGGCAAGGGCCCCGGGGACTCGGTCCCCGGGGCCCTTCGCCGTAACGGCTCCGGGCGCCGGCTCGTTGCCCACCCGTGAAGACGCTCGCCCTCGCCGCCGCCGCGCTCGTCGCGCTCGCCACCCCCACGGCGTACGCCGACCCGGTCGGCTCGCTGACCGGCCAGCTCACCAACGGGGTCGAGGCCCTGACCGGCGGGCCCGACCCGGCCGCCGTGGCGGCGTACGACGGCTCCTGGACGCACCGCGCCCTGCAGCTGCAGGAGGACCTGGGCGCGTCGCTCCCGCTGGCCGAGGTCCACGTGCTCAGCACGCACAACAGCTTCAACACGATGCACTCGCCGCTGCCAGGGGTGGCCGAGCTCGACCCCAACCAGGTCTACGAGCTCGGCGACCAGCTCCGGATGGACGTGCGGCACCTCGAGCTCGACACGCACGCGCTGCCGGGGCTGGTCGGGCAGGACGCGGGCGCGTGCCACGAGTTCTGCACCACCGAGCGTCCGCTCTCCGAGCGCCTGCAGGAGGTCCGCGACTGGCTGGACACCCCCGGCAACGAGGACGAGGTCGTGTTCCTCGAGGGCGACGTGGGCGGTGGCTATGCCGACCCGTCCGGCTCCGCGGTGTGGGACGCGGCCGCCGCGGACTTCCAGGAGGTCCTCGGCGACGAGCTCTACCGCCCGGCCGCGAGCGGCTCCTGCCAGACCCTGGACCCGACGCTCTCCACCGACGACATCCGCGCCTCGGGGGCGCGCGTGGTCCTGGTCGCCGGGTGCGGCCAGGGGACGGCCTGGACCGGGGTGTCGTGGAGCAGCCCGCTCCCGCGGCAGCAGGCGGTCTTCAAGGCGACGTCCGGCTCCCCGACCTGCGACCCGCTCGGGCCGTCGGTGTGGGGCGACGGGGTGTGGAAGCGGCAGTGGGAGGACCGCACGGTCGTGGGCTCGACGCAGGGCGCCGGGGTGATGACGCCGGAGGCCGCGCGCGAGCTCGACCGCTGCGGGCTCAACTTCCTCTCGGTGGACCAGCTGCGTCCGGCCGACGGCCGGCTCGACGCCTTCGTCTGGTCGTGGGCCGAGGGGCAGCCGAGCACCCGCGACTGCGCCGCGACGGACGCGACCGGCCGCTTCGTCTCCCGGGGCTGCGGCACTCCCCTGCGGGTCGCCTGCCGGGCGGCGGACCGGTCGTGGAGCCTCACCCGCCAGACCGTCACGTGGGACAAGGCGCAGCAGCGCTGCGCGGCCGAGAAGCGGGGGACGTCGGCGGTCCCCTCCAGCGCGCAGGACGCCGAGGCGCTGCGGGAGGCCGCCGGTGGCACGCCGGCGTGGCTGGACTACCGGGCGACCGGTGGCACCTGGGTGCCCGAGGCCGCGGGGGTCAGCTGACCTCGTCGCCCTCGAGCAGCTCGTCGGCGGGCCTCAGGCGGACGCCGAGCAGCACGTCGCGCTGGGAGCGCAGCGACGTGACCTCGAAGAGGAACCGCTGGTCGACGTACCTCAGGGCCTCGCGCTCCGGTCCGTGGCAGATCGCGACGGTGCCGCGGTGGCGGCAGGTCGGGTAGATGCCCGCGAAGTGCGCGTCGAGCTTCTCGATGTCGGAGAACCAGGCGAAGTGGAGCTCGGCGCCGTCGACGAGGCAGAGGTAGCCGCCCGCGGTGTGGTCGTCGGGCGAGGGACGGCAGTGGCCGGCGCGGTGGGCCTCGGCGAAGGTCGGCGAGACGACCTCGAGGCCCTCGTGGCCCCGCGGGACCGGGCACCGTGCGGTGGACCGGATCGTGGAGCCGTCCCAGCAGGTGCGCAGCGGCGGCGGGGCGGGCGTGGCCGACGGGGTCCGGCTCGGAGTGGCGACGAGGTCCGGGCCGCCCGAGGCGGAGGTCTTGCCGCGCACGTCCTCGGCCTCGGTCGCGCCGGGAGAGCTGAGCAGGACGGCGGCCAGGCCGCCGGCGAGGGCGAGCACGAGGCCCACCAGGAGGGTCGTACGGCGGCGCCGGGCGACCAGTGGCGCGCCGCAGCGGGGGCAGACCGAGCCTCCGGTCCCCCTCGTCCCACAGCGCTCACACCGGTGCATGGGCCTCCCACCCTCTCCCGCGGCCAGTGTGCCCAGAAGACACGCGAGCCAACCCTGGGGGTGACCCTCCCACCCCCGGGTCGATTATCGGTGCAGCAGCAGCGAGCCGTGGAGGATTCGTCGACTCGGGTTGATCGGCACCCGGAGCAGCGTGGCGCGGGCCGAGGTCGGGGCCGAGACCTGCAGGCCGAGGCGCGGGTCGGCGTACCTCAGCGCCTGGCGGCCGGGGCCGCGGCAGACCAGGACGTAGCTGACCCGCCGGCAGGACGGGTAGGTCCGCGCGACGTGGGTGGCGAGGCGGCGGGGGGAGGCGAACCAGGCGAACCGCAGCTGGGCCCCACCGACCGAGCAGAGGAAGCTCGTCACCCCGGGCGTGCTGCTCGCAGGCCGGCAGCGACCGGCGCGGCGGGCGGAGGCGAAGGTCGAGGAGGAGACCGCGATCGCCTGGGCGCCGGTGGGGAGGGGGCAGCGGGCGGTGCCGGTGACCGTCGCGCCGTTCCAGCAGCGCCGGGGTCGGGCGCGGGGGGTCGGGCTGGGCGCCGGGGCCCGGGTGGTGGGCGTGGCGGTGGTGGTGCGGGCGGGCGCGCTCGTCGGGGCGGGGTCGCCGTCCCAGGGCTGGAGCACGAGGGCCACGCCCGCGACGAGCAGGACCGGCACGAGGGCCAGGGCCAGGCGGCGGCGACGCCGTGGCGGCCTCGGCAGGGAGCTCATCGAGCGGGAACGCACCGGACGGTCGGGCGCGGGGTCCGCGGGCAGCTCGAGGCCGCACATCGGGCAGGTGGGGAAGCCGGTCGAGGACGTCCCGCACTCAGCGCACCTGGTCGCCACCCCCACCCCCGTGGTCCTGTCCGCGGTCACGATCGCCGCAGCCTAACCCGGCGGGGCGTGGGCCCTCAGAGCGAGATCGCGGCCTCGGCGCCGGTGTTCTGCTCGACGTCGGCGACGGTCGCCTCGAACAGGTCCTGCGCCAGCCCCATGAGGGCGCGGCTCACCGCGAGCTCGTCACCGATCTCGGGGACGTCGCGGTCGGTGGGGTGGCGGCGCGCGCGGCCCTCGTGGCGCAGCTCGGTGCCGGCGTCGGTGTGGAGCACCGCCTCCGCGACCGTGTGGGGACCGCTCTCGCTGAGGTTGAGGCTGACCTTCCACTGGTGGGCATGCATGACGTCCTCCGTCCGTTCCGCTTCGCTGGTCCCCCGCCTCCACCCTGCGCGCGGGCGCCGGGGCAGGACAGGGCGGGTCGGCGGGAGAAGTGGTGACCTTCGGCGGCGTACGACGTCCGGTCGGCTCGTGAAGGGCGGTCGTCGGGCCAGCACTGTGGAGGCGTGAGCTCGCCGATGCTGACCTTCCTCGGCGCGACCGGGACGGTGACCGGGAGCCGCTTCCTGGTGGAGCACGGCGGCGAGCGGGTGCTGGTCGACGCGGGGCTCTACCAGGGGGTGAAGAGCCTGCGGGAGCGCAACTGGGAGGCGTTCCCGATCGACCCGGCGACGCTGCGGTCGGTCGTGCTGACCCACGCGCACCTCGACCACTGCGGGTTCCTGCCGCGGCTGGTGCGCGACGGGTTCGACGGCCCGATCCTCTGCACGCCCGAGACCGCGGAGCTCGCCGTGATCGTGCTGGAGGACAGCGCGCACCTGCAGGAGGAGGACGCGCGCTACGCCAACCAGGCCGGGTTCTCCAAGCACTCCCCCGCGCTGCCGTTGTACGACGCCGACGACGTGCAGCGGACCCGCCGGCTGTTCGTGCCGGTCGCCTTCCACGCGGAGACCGAGGCGGCCGACGGCGTCACGGTCACCCTGCGGTCGGCCGGGCACATCCTCGGGTCGGCCACCGCGACGCTGGAGGTCGGCGGGTCGGCGGTGCTGTTCAGCGGCGACCTCGGGCGGCCCCGGCACCCGCTGGTCCCGGTGCGCGAGGACCCGCCGGCGGCGGACCTCGTCGTCGTCGAGTCGACGTACGGCGACCGCCGGCACCCGCCGCGGTCGTCCACGCTGGCCGACGCGATCCGCCGCACGATCAAGCGGGGTGGGACGGTGCTCATCCCCGCCTTCGCGGTCGACCGGACCGAGCTGGTGCTGCTCGAGCTCGGCGAGCTGATGCGCACCGGCGCGGTGCCGCGGACGCCGGTGTTCGTGGACAGCCCGATGGCGCTGGCGGCGCTGCGGGTCTACGAGCGGGCGCTGCAGGACCAGGGGCTGCCGCGGACGTTCGGGCTGCCCGACCTCCGGACCGCCGCCTCGCCGCTGGAGTCCGAGGAGCTCAACGCGCCGTCGTACCCCTGCATCGTGGTGTCGGCCTCCGGCATGGCCTCGGGCGGTCGCGTCGTCCACCACCTCGCCCACCAGCTGCCGGACCCGCGCAACTGCGTGGTGCTGACCGGCTACCAGGCGGTCGGCACGCGCGGCCGCGACCTGGCCGAGGGGGCGCGGCACGTCAAGATCCACGGCCGCTACGTGCCCGTGCGGGCCGAGGTCGTCGTGGACGACGAGTTCTCCGCGCACGCGGACGCCGACGAGCTGATGTCCTGGTTGCGACGGATGCCCTCGCCACCCCGCACGGCCTTCGTCGTGCACGGCGAGCGCACGGCCTCGGTGGCCTTCGCGCGGCGGATCGAGGACGAGCTGGGCTGGCCGGCCGTCGTACCCCAGATGGGTGAGCGCGTGAGACTTGACTGAGCGCTGCGTCACCTCGCAACGCCTCGATGAGGGGAAGAGGGCAGGTCGGGCATAGGCTCGGAGGGTGCCCCTCTTCGATGCCGTCACGGCTGACCATGTCCACCTGGCGATGCAGGAGTACGACGCACGCGGCGCGACCTCGTTCCTGAACCGCTACGGGTTCGGCCCGTCACGCGACTACGTCGTGGTCCACGAGGGCCGGACCTACGACTCCAAGGCGGTGCTGGGCGTGGCGCTCAAGCACGCCGAGGGCCGTCCCGCGACCTCGTCCGACCTCTCGGGCAGCAAGGACGCGGCGGCCAAGATCCTGGTCGATCTCGGCTTCGAGGTCATGACTGTCGAGGACCTGCGCCGCGGGGAGTCCGCGACCGGCTCGTGGCAGGAGTCCACGGACGTCGGCACGGAGGACTCGCACGCCGCCTGGGCGCTGGCGGCCCGCGAGGAGCTGCTCGAGACGGCGAAGACCTACCACGCGGTCATCTCGACCAAGGACCTCGCGACCGCCGTCCAGCGACGCAGCGGCATCCGGACCTCCAAGCCCGCCCACCACTGGATGGGCTCCGTCCTCGCCCGTGTCGCACGCGACTGCGCGGAGCGCGACGAGCCGCTGCTGTCGGCGCTGTGCATCAACACCGACGGCAGCGTCGGCACGGACTACGCCGAGACGGTCCTCACCGTCACCGGCCAACGTCCCGCCGACCCCGACGTCCACGCGGCCGACGAGCGGCTGAAGTGCTACCAGCAGTGCGACGCGGCAGGCCTGCCCAGCAACGGCGGCCACCGCGCGCTCACCGACAAGCTCACCGCCTCCCGCGCCCGGGCGCGCAAGAAGTACCACGCCGAGAAGGCCGCCACCCTCTGCCCGACGTGCCAGATGGCGCTCCCCGCGACGGGGATCTGCGACAGCTGCGACTGAGGTCGGCCCGATGGCTGACTGGGTCTGCGACTTCTGCGGCCAGACCGGCACGACGCCGGACGGCGAGACGACCGACCAGGTGCTCTGTCACGACTGCGGGGAGCCGGTGACGCCGGCTTGAGCGTGGAGTCCCTGGGGACGCCTGCTCCTCAGGCCTGCAGCGTCCGCCACAGCGACTCCCCGCCGACCTCCCGGATGTAGTCGGGATCGCCGCACACGACCAGCTGGTCGCGGGCGCGCGACAGCCCGACGTACAGGCGCTCGCGGGCCCGCTCGAGGTGGGTGTCGTTGACCGCCAGGACGACCACGCGCCGCTCGAGCCCCTTGAACCCGAGGACGTGGCCGTAGAAGACCTGGTCCTCGTCCCAGAACGACTCCCAGTAGTGGTCCTGTCCGCGCTCCTGTCTCGCCTTCTGCTCGGGGTGACGGCTGCCGGTGGTGAGCAGCGCGACGTCCTCCGGGCGCCAGTCGTCGAGCAGGTCGTCGACGGCCTCGTCGGCGAGGTCGAGGGCCTCGTCCGCCGAGCACGGCAGGAAGCGCACGTCCGGCCCGTCGCCACCACGCAGGCGCATGCGGAAGGGCGCCAGGTCGGTGAAGGTCTGGCCGATCTGCTTGGTGTTGCGGAGGTTGGCGTCGAGCATGAGCGGGAGCAGGGAGACCTGCGGTCCGCCGAACCGGGCGAACACCCGCTGGCTCTCGTCGGAGAAGACGTAGATCCCCGACTCCTCGGTCCTGAGAGCGCTGAGGAGGGCCGGCCACCAGGTGTCGGAGAAGTCCTGCGCCTCGTCAACCACGACGGCGTCGAAGCGGTGGTTCTCCGGCAGGTCCTCCGCGAGGCGGGTCATCTCGGCCGGGAGCCGGACCTCCCAGCCCTCGCGGTCGTCGGTGGACTCGGGCAGCCGGGCGCCCCAGTGCTCCCCGAGCCCGTGGAAGAGCCCGACGTACGCCGGGCGGTGGCGGTGGCTCCTGAAGGTCGCCACGCGACGGTGGAAGTACGACGCCAGCCCGCGTGAGTAGCAGACCAGCGCCACTCGCTGCCCCTGCGCCGCCAGCCGTCGCGCCTGCTCGATCGCGAGCCACGTCTTGCCGCTGCCCGCTCCCCCGCGGACCTCCACACGGTTGAGGTGACGGATCGCGTCCAGGATCATCGCCTGCTGCTCGGTCAGGTGCTGGGCGTCGTCCTCGCGCTCGTAGGCCTCGGCGAGCAGGGTGGCTTGCGGCAGGAAGCGGCCACCGAGGACGTCGGCGAGGACGGCGAGGTCGGCGGCGCTGGTGGGTGGGTGACCGGTCTGCTGGTCGAGCAGGCACCGCAACCCGTCGACCAGGCCGTCGAGGTCTCCCCGTCCGAACACCGAGTCGCGCGGGCAGTCCGGCGTGGCGAAGTCCGCCGGCACGTCAGTGTGCGGCAGCGCGACGGCGTGGGCCATCCGCATCCGGCGCCGCTGCCAGCGGGGATCGGCGTTGACGTAGTCGCGCAGCGCGTACTTGCCGTTGCGGGCCTGCCCGACCGGGTCGACCGTGACGACCTCCCCGCCGCGGCGCATGCACCAGTCGCCGCCCTCGAGCCAGACGGACCCGCCCTTGACCTCGACGGTCGTGACGCCGGCCCCGGCGATCCCGACGAGCAGGTCGACCTCGCGGTCGTGACCCTGGTGGGTGAACCGCACTCCGGCGCCGAGCACGTCGTCGGGCCCCAGCTGGTCGCGCAGGGCCTGCCACACCACCCGCTCGGCCCCGTTGGCGAAGGCCGGAGTGTCGTCCAGCAGCTTCGGTCCGAAGGCCAGGTCGATCGTCACGCGTCCCCCGAGTGTCTGCGCTCGTCTGAGCTCCGAACATACGACTCCATCCGGCCGAGCGCTGCCCGGAACCCGAGATTGGGGCGAGACCTCGGAAGCGCCTGGAGCACCGCATGCGCGGCCTTCTCGAGCGACGCGCCCTGATGCACCGCGTAGGCGATCGCGACCGTCGGCGTACGGCTCTGGGCTGCGACACAGTGCAGCAGCACGACGTGACCCTCCGCCCTCAGCGCTGCGACGGTTTCGGCGGTGTCGCGAAGCACGAAGTCGAGGTTGGGGTTCGAGGCCGGGTCAGCCTCGTCGATCAGCCGGAACCCGATGTGCTCGATGTCCGGCGGGACCTGCTCGCTGCCGAGGAGGCAGAGGCTCACCACCGCGGTCACGTCTGGCGACAGGTCGTCCAGCGCGAGAGCGTCACCCAGCCACACGCCGTCGTCGTACGGGTGACGCACGAGGGTTGGGCTCCAGACGTACGGCGAGTAGTCGACCCGTGCGACACCCGGCCACCCGTGCTTCCCAGGACGACCGGTGGCGGCCAGGTGAGCCAGCTCGACCAGGCGATCACCGGTGATCCCGGGGTAGCCGTGGAGCACCCGGCGCCACCGCGCGGGCACGGCCGAGGCGCCCCAGCGGGCGCCGAGCAGCCCGCCTGCGATCGCCGCGACCGTGTCAGTGTCGTCGCCGATCCGGATGGCGGTGTCGAGCGCGTCGACCAGGTGCGCGCAGTCCTTGGCTCCCCCGGTGGTCGAGCTCTGTGCGATGGCGGACCAGGCCGCTTGCAGGGCTGTGACGACCCACCCGTTGGGCACGAAGGTGCTGGGCTCGCGCGTCTCAGCAGCGCGAAGGTGCTCCTCCCAGAACGCCACGGCGTCCTCGTCCAGGTGCTTGAACCCGACGCGGACGTCGAGCTCGCCGTGGAGGATCGCGTGCCGGATCGCCAGCGACCACAACACGCATGCCTCCTGGGCGCGCTGGTCGTAGTGCGTCAGCGCTCCGATCCTGCGTGCCGCCTCCGTCAACCCGACCGGGTCCTCGAGGTAGCGCAGGGCCACCGGGGCGGTCCGCATCAGCGAGCCGTTGCCGGCCGTGTGGCCGGTCCGAGCGTGGAGATCGTGGGCCGCCGCGGTCAGCGTCGCGCCCGTCGGCTCGGGGCCGACCTGGCCGAGGATCGTCCGGGTCTGGTTGCCGATGTCGGGCGGGTGCGTGTCGTACCAGCCGCGGAAGCGTCTGCCGACCTGGGTGAGCGCGTCCTCGCTGCGCAGGTCGGCACCGGTGGCGGCGACATCGAGGATGCACCACGCCATGGTGGTGTCGTCGGTCCACTCCCCCGCTTCGAAGTTGCCGAGTCCCCCGCCGATCATCTGCGGACCGTCAGGACCGACAGTGGCCGACCCGAACTCGTAGCCCGCCCCGAGTGCGTCTCCGACAGCCGAGCCGAGGACGGCGCCGCAGGCCCGGTCGATCTGGGCCGTGGTGAGCCGCACCTCAGGCGACCTTCGCCCGCAGTCGGAGGGCGAGGTCGTCGCGCGTCTCGGAGAGCTTCTCGAGGAAGACGTCGAGCAGGTCGTCGAGGTGCCTCGGCACGAACGGCATGGCCGGGATGAGCAGCCGCAGGAAGACGTCGCGGTCGTGCAGCTCCCACCTCACCCAGCCGTGGTCACGGTTGAGCAGCCCGACCTCGACGGCCGCCGTTCGCCGGGAGTAGGCGCCATGCGCCACCCGAGCGATGACCTCGACGGCCGGCTGCTCGTCCCGAGCACGGACGAACACCGGCTGCCCGAGGTGCGGGATGACGAAGTCGCCGTCGTCGTCGGCCTTCGGCTCCGCCTGGTACTTCGCGCGGAGCACCTCGGCGACGAGCGCATTGAGCTCGGCCGGGCCGTCCGGGAAGACAGCGTCCGCGGAGACCACAGCGGGCGTCGCGACCGTCTCCTCGGGCACATCGCCGGTCGCGCAGAGCCCGAGCAGGTCGACGTGCTCCGCCGCCGGCCCCCACGCCTGGTGGGTGAGCAGCTGAGGGTGCGCCACGCCGAAGTGGTCGCGCAGCATCGTCACAACCTGGCTGGCCACCGCCTCGACGCCGCCGAGCTCGACCTCGACGAACCAGTTGGGCTCCCCCTCGTCGTGGCCGAGCCAGCCGAAGCCCGTCAGCACCGCCTGACCGGCACGGTCGAGGTGGAACTGCGGCCGGAGGTAGGCGTTGCCGGAGATCTCGGCCCGCACCATCAGCCCGTCGCCGAACGCCGCGAACTGGGCGTAGGGCGGGCAGCCGCACCCGTCGTCGTACGGGTCAGGCACCTCGAGCAGCAGGTGGTCCTGCTCATCGGGGTCGGTCATGCGGACCAGGTACGCCGAGAGCCCGGCCTCTAGCTGGTTCCACAGCTCGTCGAGCTCGGCGTCGCGGCGGTTGGTCTCACTAGTGTTGTCGTTCATCTGAACCCCCCTTCGTGTCGTCCGAAGGTAGGCCCACCCTCCGACTCAACCCGCGGCGTCGAGCCCTATGATGAGATCGCAGGGCGATCCACGTGGGGCAGTGCCTGGCGCTCCTTCGCACTGAGCGTGAGCTCACCGGACTCCTTCGTCACCGCTCGCACGACCAGGTCCCGACCCGGACTCGGGAAGCGACGGTCGAGAAACTCGAGTCCCCGCAGCAGGATCTTGCGCCGGGCCTCCCACTCGGTCGCCTCGCGCGACCGGAGCTCGTGGTGCAGGTTCTGCTCGTTGACCACGCTGGCGAGGGCCTGGGTCACGACCTGCCTGAGTTGATCGGCCTTGGAGGGCATCCGTAGACGCTCCTGCACGAGCACGGTAGCGAGGACACCGCGCATCGCGGAGGCCAAGCGCTCGGGGCTCTGCTGGGCGAGCTGCTCGGCGAAGCGGACGAAGGCGCGCATCTCCGCTGCCTGCTCGGCGCCAGACGCGGCAATGCCCGCGCCGACCAGGGCGGAGCCAGCCCCGGAGGCCGCGGCGATCGTGATCATGCCGCCCACCATCCCGCCCGGACCGAAGCTGGCCAGCGTCGAGGTCAGGAGTGCGGCGCCGGCCAGCCCCGTGGGCGCCGCAGCCATGACGCCGACCCCGGTCGCGGCGAGAACCAGCGCTCCGCCCAGAAGCAGGAACCCTCGGAGCGAGGAGTCACCAAGGGCGTCCTTGGCGTCCTCGAGCGACTCCAGCAGTGCTGTCGCAAAGCGCTGGTCGCTGAGGTCGCTGCCTCGCCGGCGGACCCGGTTGAGCAGGGAAACGAGCGCCTCGCCCTGATGGTCCCGATGAATGTCGAGACGGAACGGCGGCACAGGCGACCCCAGCAGCAGGCCGATCACGAGGGGGACGAGCTCCTGGTCGTCCCACTGCCCCTCCACCAGGTGGGCAGCGTGGTCAAGGAAGTCACTCTCGGTGGGTACTGGGTGCGCGTCGGGCTGCTCGAGCACCTGGTCATTTACGCCGTCGAGGAGCCGACGCACCGACGTCGACCGCGCCGTGTCGAAGCGACCGCGCCACCGTGTCCTGCGGTCGCCGCACGTCAGGGAGAGCTGACGGGCATAGGCCGAGGCCAGGAGGAAGGGCATCCAGGCGGATCCCCGAACTCGGTCGGGCAACGAGTCGGAGGTGGATGCTTTCGGCGTTGGGACGCCGTACAGCGCGTCGCCGACCAACGCGCCCAGCACCGGCAGCGACAGGTAGGCACTCGCCGCGTGGTTGCTGACCAGCCGGTGCAGGCTGCCCACGTGAACGGCCGCGTCGACGGCTTCAGGATGGAGGTGGGCCACGCCGAGACCACCGCTCACCGGATCGAGGGAATCGAAGACGTTGACCCAGGACTTCACCCGATCGTGCGGAAAGTCCCCACCCGGCTTGATGAACGGCCAGAAGCTCGCCAACGAAAGCGGGCTCCCGATCGTGATGAGCCGGTCGACGGTGAGGTCGGGCGGGAGCTTCTTGAGCAGGTCCAGCATCACGACCGAGCCGAGGCTGTGGGCGACGATGACCGCCCGGCCCTGGTCCGGCAGCTGTCCCACCACAGAACGTCCGACACTCGCCCGCGCGCGGGCGTCCGTGCGATAACGGCGCGCCTCCTCACGCAGCAAGCGCGACAGCTTCTCGACAGCCCCCGCCAGGAGCGGTGCACCCGGCTGCAGATCCTCCAGGCCGAACAACGGCGGGTCGTAGCGATGCTGGACGAGCAGTCGTTCGGCCGAGTGTCGCCCTCGCTGGAAGTCGGCGTGGGCCGCCGCGTCCGATCGTCCGTGCCAGGTCTCTGCCGGCGGCTTGCCGTCGGTCGGCTCGGTCAGGCTGTTCTGATACCGGATCGACATGATCTTGATCCCGGACTTCTCCGGTCGGGAGTGTCCGGCGCGGACCATGGACTCGCTGAGCGGCCCGAGCCAATTCTCACGGGAGATCATGCCGCCCACGCCGTGCACGAAGACGAGGGTCTGTGTCTGTCCGGTCATCTCGCTTCCGCCCCGTTGAAGCGTCTCAATGTCTTGTTCTTGCGCGCACTGCCCTCGTCGGCCACGCCCCCACCCTTCTTCCGAGTTGGTCTAGCCAAGCCAATCGGCGCCGTGCTGGCAAGACCACCCGGTCGGGCTGGCGGGGAGCCAAGTCTCGGAGTCGCTGACCTTCAGTGCCCCTTCAAAGGATCCGAGGGCAAACCCACCGTCCAACTCCCCGACGCATCATTGAGGCCGGTCTGCACACAGACCGATGAAAGCCCCCAACTCGAGCAGACCGTGAACACTGGAAGGCATGAAGGAGGTCAGCAACGACGACCTGATCATGATGGCCTTCCACTGCGCGCGCGACACCGCGACATTCACCCGGTTCCGACTCAATAGAAAGCCCATTCCTCGCGGTACGTCACCGTGGGACGAGGCCGTCATCGTTACGATCGCGACCGGCGCTTCCTGCCCCTGGAACTTGTCGACCGTCCCGACCCGCACACCATCGAAACCCGCGCTTCGGAGGGCGTCTCGGACGCAAGCCACCTGTGCGTTGTAGGGCGCGACGACGAGAATGTCGGCCTCCCTGAGCGGCCGCGGAGCATCGCCATCGGCCGGGTCCGACCAGCTCCGTCCCAGGTGAGCCTGGACTTGGCGGACAACCTCAGCAGCCTCCTCGACCGACTCGACTCTGTTGCCGGTGTGGTCCACCTCGACCACGGTCAACCCCGGCTCGGTCCCGTCGAGCGTGCGATCCGACGCGCAATCAGCCGACTGAAGCCGCCCGTCGTACGACAGGGCCGAGACCTTCGCCGACAGTGCTGGGTGCATACGGAACGTCTCGCCGAGGAAATAGCCCAACCCACTCGGAATCGTGTCGTGTCCGTTCATCAGCCACCCGAGCGCAGACTCGTCGACCGGCTCGGCGTGGGTTCCCTGGCTGACCTGAGGAAGTTGCTGAGGGTCGCCCAGCAGGAGCAGGCGCTGAGCCGCGACCGATGCTCCGAGGGTGAACGCCAGGGAGAACTGGCCGGCTTCATCAATCACAAGCAGGTCCAGGGTTCCGCGCGGGACCGTGTTGGGATTGGCGAAGTCCCAGGCAGTCCCGCCGACCACGCAGCCGGAGGCGGCATGGTCCTTCAGGAACTTCGACACGTTGCTCAGGGGGGTCCAGGTCGGGTTCTTGCTCTTGGTCTTCGCCTTTCCCACGAGCGTGGCATCGACGCCGGCCTTCACGATCGCCCCGAGCATGTGCTCGACGACGGCGTGAGACTGCGCGACGACCCCGACCCGCCAGCCGTGGCGCTCGACGAGCTCCTTGACGACGCGCGAACCGGTGTAGGTCTTCCCGGTACCCGGCGGTCCCTGAATCGCGACATAGGAGTCGGTCATGTCCGTCAACGCGGCCACCACGTCATCCCTAGCGATCCCGCTCGCGGGTAGCGCACCAGCTGAACTGAGTCGCGGAGAGCGCCGCGCCATGAGGTCGAGCACAGCGCTCCCAGGCAGCGAGCCGGCGCCTTTGGCAGCAATGCCAATCTCCCGGCTGGCTGCCTCGAGCCAGGCGGTCCGCGGCGGCGCAGCAGGGACCAGGGCAACTGGCAGGTCCTCGAAGGTGTCCGACGGCTCCCTCGACTCCGTCAGGAGCACGACCCGAGGATCGTCGTCGTCCAGGGCGAGCGCGCTGCAATCGGCAGCGGCGTGGGGCGCCCCGTCCGGTCCGTAGGAACCTGGCGGGGCCGGGGTGCGGTAGGCGACGCGCGCCTGTGAGCCCGGCTTGCTCCCCGGCATCCAGTCACCAACCAGGCGGACGATGCGGCGCTCGTTCTTCGCTGTCCCACCGGGCAGGGTCCAGTCTTCGACGACCTCCGCCGATTCCACGATGAACACGTCACGTGCGGACTGCCACTCGCTGAGCGGGTTCGACAGACGCTCAAAGTGCTCCCACCACTGCTGCTTGGACTCCCGCTGGTGATAGCCCAGCGCCGTCGCGAGCATGGCGTAGACCTGCTCCTCGGGCGTGCGCTTCGCAGGCAGCTCAGGTCCGGATCGTGCCATCAAGTCGACGAACAAGGGATCGCCTCCGGCGACGAGCTCCTCGCCCTGGATGTCCTTGATCCGAGGGACGATCTGGTCGCGAACGCCCGCTTCGTCGGCGCGCTGCAGCAGCCAGTCGCGCAGCCGCAGCGTCGAGAGGCAGTCGTACTCGTTGTAGTCCGCGAGCGCCTCAAGTCGGTTGGCTGCCCCCTCGGGGTCCGACCCGACCCACTCGCGATACTCGTGATAAGCCACAACCGAGGCTCCGCCGTCGCCCACCGCATCGTCGTCGTCCGAGCGGAGTTCGTCGCCCATATAGAGCGGCTCCAGCTTCTTGATGCTGTACGACGGCTGGCCGACGCGGACGCTTCCGCGCACAGTCGCATACAGGTCCACGAAGACCTCCGACCGGAGCAGGTCGTCGAGCTCCTTCTCCATCACCTGGTAGCGCATCGCGAGGCGCTTGAGCGCCGTCGTCTCGTAGGGCGCGTAGTGGTAGATGTGCAGATCGGGGAACTGTGCGCGCCGCTGGACGACCAGTTCCATGAAGGCGACGAACGCCGCCTTCTCCTCAGCCGAGGTGTGCGCCCAGACCGGGACGTAGTGGCCGGAGGCATCGAGGATGCCCCAGAGGTACTCCAGCCCGAGCTTGCTGAGGTCGCCCTCGTCGTAGAGTGGGTCGCCCTCGAAATCAAAGAAGAGGTCGCCCTCGGAGGGCGCGGGCAGCAGCGAGAGCATCGTGGGCGCCGACTCGAGGAGCTCGTACTCGACCGGACCGTCGGGACCCGCCTGAGACTGCTTCCGCTGCAACGCTGCCTGCGAGCGCAGCTTGTCGAAAGTGGCCTGCGCCATCGCTTCAGGCTTCTCTGCCGCGGTCGCGAGAGCTGCGGTCGTCAGGATCCCGGCAGCCCTCAACTTCGTGCGCTGGTCCAGGCGTAGACCGGCCACCAAGAAGGGGTCGTCCGCTGAGTTGATCGCAGCCGCGCACTCCGGGCACCGCCCACAAGCGAGGTAGCGCTCGTCCCCCCAGATCACCGGCTGGCCCTCGGTCTGGTGCTCGCTCAGGATGGCGCGGAGTCGAGCGCGGCGCTCCTTGAACACGGGGACGATGTCGGTCACCGCAAAGTCAGTCCGCTCGCCATTTCCCAGGAGGAGCGAAACCTCGGGAGCCAGCTTCAGTCCGAGCGCCTGAATCTGGTCGGCGTACGCCCCGAGCTGCAGCAAGGCATTCGGCTTCGCTGAGCGCGCCAACTTGGCGTCGCAGACCACCCAACCGTCGTCACTGCGCTGAACGAAGTCTGCGTAGCCGAAGAACTCGCCGTCGAAGAACGCAGCTTGGTAGACGATCTCCGGCTCAGCCTCGAACGCGGCGAGCGTGGCGTTCCGAGCAGCGACGAGCTTCGCCGCCGTGTAGGGCAAGACCACCGGCTCGAGGCCGATGACTTGGCCCGCAGCCTCGAGCGCCGCCAGCCACTTTTGCTCATGCAGGTCCCCCAAGGCTGCGATGTGGTCGAGAAGCGGATCCGCTGGTACCTCAGCCTTCGCGGCCCGCCCGAGCTTGTGGTCCAGCGTCCTGAGGAGGGCGTACTCGCACGTCACCGCCGCCGTGAGGTCCGAGGCACTCCAGTGGACCTGGTCGTCGAGGTGGAACATGCGTGGCCTTTCGGACGGAAGTGGGCCTTACCCTGCGCGGGCCCGACCGTAAGGCCCACCCCCGACACAACCCTGCCGAGGCTCTGAGCGTCAGCTGGCCAAGAATGCCTGATAGCGCCTCTCGAGCCTGTCGACGTCCGGTCGCGCCGCCTTCACCTTGGGGATCGCCATCAGGCGTTGATCGTGCATCTCCTGCAGTCCGTGGCGCAGCATCGGCCCATCTACTTCAGCCAGGATGTCTTCACGGACGTGCAGCGTCAGGTCTGGTCGGATTCCGAGAATGCGGCCGTCGTACGCCGCGTGGTGGATCTTGCAGAGCGCCAGCCCGTTAGGCACGACCGGAAGCCCGTCGGGCTGACCATCCGCAATGATGTGCGCCGCATCGAGCAAAGAGTCATGGCGAAGTGCGCAGACAGCACACCGAGTCTCGTACGCGAGCATGATCTGCGTTCGGAAGACCCGTTGGTGAAGGCGCGCTTTGGTAAGCCGCTCAACGTAGGCGCGGGAGTCCGGGTCTGAGGTCGCCGCTGGGCTCAGGAAGCGCTGAGCGGGGTCCACCGCAAGAGCGAACTGCAGCTGCGCCGGCTCATCATTGACCACCCACACGGGGTAGATGGGCTCATAGACACCCTCGGCCACCCCCACGAACCAGATGAGCGGGAGCTTCAACTCACCAGCGCGCCGCAGTGCTCGATTCTCAGCGTGGTTGGGGTCGTCGCCACGGTATTTGTAGCGCTGCAGCCCGTCGGGACCGATCGAGTCTGCGTACGGCGGTGTGCCACCGGGTGGGGTGAAAGTGGTACGGATCGCTAGCGCCGCCTGCATGCCTGCTGGCTTACGGATGCCGCGTTGGCGGTCCATGAGTGGGATCTGGACACCGTTGTATTTAAAGTCGCGCAGCCAGTTGTAATCCACGCGCGGAGCCGGACGCTGGTCCAACCACTGCATAGCTGCGGCGCGCGCCGCACGCTCCTCAGCTGGCTCCATCGCGACCCCCGATCGTCACTCAGGCATGCTGACAGCTCGTCCGGCCAATGTCACGATCTCGACCTGTGAGGCATGATGGGCGAGCAACACGCAGCGAGTCCTCTCGGAGACACTCATGGGTTGGTTGGTCCACTCACCTCATGTGGGCGTGAAGGCTTGGTACCACGAAACCAATGCCTGTGCTCTTCTGCAGGCTCGCGCTCGGGCTAGAGATGGATACTCTCCCAGTCTGGTCGAGATCACCGCCGAGGACGCCGGGTCACGATCAGCCATCGTTTGCCGGGCCTGCAAGGACGTAGCGTCGCCGCGGACGCACCGACGACGTGTAGTTCCGAGTAGGACGACCCCAGCTCCGCCTCTGCCGCGACGCACGCCTCCCCCACCCCCGCCCGCAGTTGCCAGATGCAAGATGTGCGGCTTCAAGGCAGAGCCCGGCAAGGACCGGTGCACTAGTTGCTCCGACCCGCTCCACGAGTAGGGATCGACGCCCGGGTTTGACGGGTCAGCGCCCACCACTAATCACCGAAGAGATCGAAGACCTCCGCGTCCGAGACCCCCAGCTCCCGTCGCAACCGATCGATGACATAGGGCCATAAGGGTGGCGCCACGCTTTGGCGCACGCTCTGAGCCAGAGACGCCGCCACGCTCTCCGACACGACCCGCGCTAGGGCATCTCCAGGATCTCCCGCACCAGGCTCTCGTAAGCTCAACCCGTTCGTACCGCGAGGGGATGCGCTCGCAGTGCCGGAGCTAGCGTTCGTCGACTCCGTCGTGGCTGTGTCCTCCGTCGGGGTCTTGAAGCGGGTGGCGAGGAGCGTCTCGGCGCCCTCCGAAGGCTCGACGGCTTCAGCTACGACCTCGAACAATCCGTCTTGATCCCCGGAGCCCTCCGTCAACGGCGGCGCCAGCGAGGGAGCGACTGCAGCGGCCGCTGCAGTCAGCGGAAGTGCCGCGCCGACATGCACGACTGAGAGGTAACGCGTCGTGCGGGTCAGGGCCACATAGAGCAGCCGGAAGCCGCTCGGAGACTCGGCCACGATCTCTTCAGGCTCGACCACAATCACGGCGTCGAACTCAAGCCCCTTCGCCTCCTCGGGGCTAACGACATTGATCGACTTGCTCAGATTGCCCTTCGCTGCGTCACTCCAGACCACGTCTCTGTCCGTCAGCTCGGTCACGAGGTCGTCACGCAAAGATAAGGGACAGACGATCCCCACAAAGAGCCCGCGGCTTGCGAACTCCTGAGCTTCTTTGATCACCAGCTCATGACGGTTATCCTCGTCCGCCGCCACCAAGCGCGGGTCCGCGGGCCCGCGCCGGACGACCCGCGGAGCCACCACTCCGGGGGCGGCTAGTGGCAGCAAGCGTGCGGCCAACTCAAATACCTGTTGCGGGACGCGGTAGCCCAGGTGGAGGTCCCGCTTCGCTACCGGCAGGTCTTGGCGCAGAGCACCGATAACCTCGTCCCAAGAGTCCCGCGCCCAAGGGCCCGTGGACTGTGCGATGTCACCTACGACCGTCATGCTTCCGCTGACCGATCGCCGACGGAGAGAGCGCAGTTGCATCGGTGACAGGTCCTGAGCCTCATCTACGACGATGTGACGAAACCGCCTGCTGGTGCCGCTGATGAGATGGTCGGCTTCGTCGAGGAGCGCCACGTCCGCGTCGCTCCACTGCTCATCGGCAGCACGCTGAGCGGCCGACCTCAGCAGCCGGTTGACATCACCCGCAGTGAACTCGTCGCCGGCCGCTCCGACGAGACGCTCGCGGGAGCCGAATAGGTCTCGCAGGAACTGTTGAGCCGTCAGGGACGGCCAAATCCGCTCTGCTGCGGCATCGAGCTGGGAGGGGCTGAGCTGGTCGCCGGTTTGGGCGTTCAACCAGCCTCGGAAGGCAGTCCGACCCGAGTTGTAGCCCCCCGGCGACTGCAGGAAGCGACGTAATTGGGGTTCGACTTGGCTCCGGGTGATGGTGGCGCGCTGTCTACCGGAACCCACGTCAAAGGACTCGGATCCTGCCGGGAAGCGCACTCTCTGGCGCAAAGCTACGGCGAGCAAGCCTGCCATCCTCGCTGCGCCTTTGAGTCGGGCGACGTCGACGTCCTCTGCACGTCCGGTGCTGCTCTGAGGTCCGAGGGAGCGAACGTCCTGATGTTGGACGTCGGCGTCTCCCAACCCGGGGAGGACGTTGCGGATATAGCGCGTGAAGGTGGGGTTCGGCCCCACCACCAGAACGTCCTCGGGGCTAAGAGTCCCGAGGTGGTTGAACAACAACCAGGAGACGCGGTGCAGGGCAACGGCGGTCTTGCCGGTGCCTGGTCCGCCTTGGATCACAAGCAACTGACCGAGTTCGGAACGAATGAGCTCGTACTGCGCCTCGTGGATGGTCTGCACGATGTCGCGCATCTCGCCCGTGCGATCCTGCTGCAAATCGCGCAGCACGGAGTCGTCGATGCCCTCCCGCTGAGCCTCGGTCAGCCCGCCGACGGCCGCGGCTAGCTCGGCGAAGATCGCTTCCTCGAAGCTGACAACGCGATTGCGGTCGGTCTCGAACTTACGGCGTCGTAGCACTCCACAGGGATCGTCCACCGACGCCTGGAAGTACGGCGCCGCTGCCGGCGCCTGCCAGTTGATGACGAGAAGATTGCTCTCATCGTCACTAATGGCGTGGCGTCCGACATACCAGGTCTCGTCCTCCTGGTCGAAGCGGCCAATCGCGACCGGCTCGTCCGGATCAGCCAGCTTAGCTAGCCGCTCCTTCGCCCCCTTGTTGACCGCTGAGGCTGCTGCGCGTCCCCCCGCGGCGGCCTCGTGAGCCGATGAGAGCGTTCGTCGCGTGTCCTCGCGGGCCTCCCAGGCTCGGTCGAAGTAGTCCTGCTCGAGCTTGATCTCATCCGCAGTCGCGGTCACGACTCGTTACCCCCTTGGCTACCGAGAACTACGCCAGGCGATCAACCCTGTCAGGAAAAGCGGGCTGTTGGAAGATGCTCTCCGAGATACCCCACGTAGACCTTGCCAGTCTTGCCGGAGCCGTCATGGAAGTGAAGACGCGGGCAGGGCGAGCCTCGTTTCACGACTTTGATGTGCGCCGGCATGTAGAGACGTTGGCCGGGCTCGACCTCGGTCGGCACTCGGAAGGTGCGTGCGTCGCGAAGGTCGGGCCGATTGGCCACCGTTTCACTTTCGACTAGGGCGACTGCGGTGGCAGAGATCGCTGGTTCTCCCGACGGGACGTCTTGGCACCACGCATAAAAGTTGTTGGAGAAGCGTCCCTCTGAGCGTGCTCGCGCGTAGGCGTCGAGAGCGATGAGCGCGCTCCACGCTTTGATCGCATAAAGCTGGGAGGCGCCTGCTAGGTCCAGCTCCGCCGCGGTCTCATCAGTGTCGCCCACCCACAGATGCTCGCTCAGGTGCTCTCTGGCCAGCAGAAGGACTTCCGCGACCGAAGGAGGCGCATCGGGAAGAGCGAGCGGCGTCTGTTGCTCAGAGGACTCGATCTGGCCTCTTAGGAGCCAGCGAGCCCGCCGCTCGGCTCGGTCAGCCAGTTCAGCGGCCTCGGTCGCCTCCAACAGCGTCTCATCGAGCTGGCGGCGCGCGTCGGCGAGCTCGGCCGTCAGCTGGTCGACTTCGTCCTGCGAAGTGGACAGCAGCTGATCCAGTAGCTCACGGTCGCGACGGACTTCCTCGAGCTGAATGGAGGCGGCACCCACATGATCGATGGGCGGAGCGGAGCCGGAACGCACCACCTCGACGAGCTCGGAAAGCGCGTGATCGAGCTCGTCCACCTCACCAGCGTCGGTCGTGGCCGACGCCCGCCGGCCGAGCGCCTCGCGGATGGCGGCGACACGCTGCGTGAACCAGAGCTTGGGCACCGAGAGGGTGTCCGCGACATCAGCCTGGCTTGGTACGACCGGCTGGGGCGGCGCACTGGTTGGGATTGATGGGCTGGACTCGACAGGGCGGGGTGAGGGCTGCGTTTGCTGCGCTGAGCTCACGAGGCGGAGCGGCGCCGCCCGATGTGTCGACAGCTCCAGGATCTGGTCCTTGACGGCGGGGAAGGCGCGCGCCTTGAGCGCCTTGAGAGTTGCCCGTCCCAGAACCCTGTGGCGCAGGGGTACATCGTGCTCGCCGCCGACACCAGCGAGGTACGTGCGCAGCGACCCGCCGTAGACGGCGTAGTCCGGCGGTAGAGACTGAGCCAACCGGTCTGTCGCCTCACCGCTAGCCAAGATGAACACCGCAGCGACGCCAGCTAAGTCCCGAGCGAGCCGGCGGGCCAGCTGGTCCTGGTCGTAGGCGGACTGTCCGTCATGGGCGAAGACAACAATGGGGATCTGACGAGTAGGCGAGAGGATGTAGCGCCCGAGCTCAGCCACCTGACCAGTTGTGACAGTCCATGCCTCAGCTGTCAGCGGCACCTGGTCATCAAAGGCTTCGCCAGCGGCTAGGAGGTCACGCAGAACTCGCGGGCTACCGGGTCTGATCGGGGGTTGGGTGCCGACTGGTTCGTGCTCGAGGTCGAGCCATACCCAGGGGCGACCCTCCTTGCCGTCGGACTCGCTGGTCCAGGCGAGAGTCGTGACCCAGCGAGCCGACTCCGACTCCTCGACCAGCCGGAGCCTCGTCAGGACTCCCCCTGTCGGGAGGTCGAGAGCGGACCTGGCCACCCACGCCATGTCGCCACCGCCGTCGGCCTCCAAGGCCACCCCGCTCGCCGGAACGTCCTCGGGCGGACTGAAACCCTTCGAGCTCAACCACGAGCGGAAGGCGGGCAGCACGGCCTCGACGATGCGACCGTCCGCGTCAGAGAACACCGAGCGATAGACGAGGGTCATTGCTTCTCGAAGCCGGACTGGTCGAACTTCAGCGTGCGGGCGTTCTCCGACACCGTGCGGACCCGGCTCTCGCTGAAGCCCAAGGAGTCAGTTGCCTCAATCTCGATGCGAACGGTGACCTGGGTGTTCTCTCCCGAGCGGAGATGAGCGAGCACTTCGTCAGCAACATTCTTGAACTCCAGCGCGATCTTCTCGGAGTTCAGCGTCTTGACGCCATAGAAACGAGTCCAGGCGATGTCAACAGGCTTGGGCGTGTCGGGCCTCGGACCCGGATGATCCGGCCGCGGATCTGGGTCGGGGTCAGTGCGCGGCTCGTTCCGCTTCTGATTTTGCGCGACTTCGGGACGAACGAGCAGGAGCGAGTCCTTCGCGACAGGCGCAGCCTCCTTGTCTTCGGGAGTCCACAAACCTACGTAGCGGCCGGTCTCCTCGTCGAAACCGACGGCCAACGCGAAGGCATCGGTTTGCCACAGCATCGGCAGGTCCACGATGCCCTCGTTGAGCACCCTCCGGTCCCTGAGCCGGGGCATGTATGGGTACTGGCTGTAGAGGCCCCACAAGGCGCCGAGGGAGACGTGGCCGTCCTTCCAAATCTGGGGAACCTTGCCGATGGCGAGCCGAATCGTCGCCGCCGCCTGTCGGGTGGACAGATCACCGTCATTCCCGAGCCGACGAGACACCCTGTCCGCCAGCGAGTCTGACTGTCCCTCGACCTTGGTCTCCCGGATGAGGAACGGCGCGCCCGGGTCCGGCTGGGCCGGCACGAGCGCCCACGTGAACGTTTGGAGCAAGCGCGAGGTGACCGTCTGGTCGGCCTGAGTCGCCCGTTGCGATGCCTGATTCTTCTGGTTCTGCGTGAGGTCGAGATCCGCTTCGTTCGACAAGACGTGCTTCCAGCCGAGGTAGTCGCGGGTGGCGTTATCTAGTTCTTCGAGCCGAGCCTCATCAGCCGCGAGAAATACCAAGGCATTGCGGTGGGTGCGGTTCGAGCTGCCGCGGTGCTCGGTCGCCTTGTGAGCAAACTCCTTGGCCGCCGACTCTGCCCCACGCTTATGCGCAACCTTGGGGTGCAGGATGACGAGACGAGCTTCGTCGGTATCGGGGATGTCGGCGTTGGACTCGGGGCACACGTGCACGCCCGCGAAGTCACCGCGCTTGCGGCCCTGATCCTGGAGCCGTCGGACAATCTCGGCCCAGACGTCTTCCTTATGGAGACGCTCAGCCTGGTCCTTGGCTGTGCGGGTGATGTTGGGCTGGACGTCGTACCAGTACTTGCCGGAGCCCGAATAGAAGTACGTCGCGCGGTCGCCCAGCTGTGTTAGGGCAGAGTGGAAGTTACCCGGGACATCGCCCGGGATCGCGGTCCCGAGGAACACTCGCTGAGTGCCGATCCCCTTGTGGACAGAGCCGGGAGCAATCGTCGGCGCAGCGCCGAAAAACACCGTGCGAGCGAGACGTTTGGTGAGCGCGCGCTGGCCAAAGAGCGGCTTCTCTTTATCGATGCGGGCCGGCTCTGATTTGGGGCCGTCGACGTCCGCATCAATGATCGTCTTCCAGGAGTCCTGCAGATACTGCGTGAGCTCGGCGTTCACGTTCGAAGTCGCCAGCGGGATGGACCCGGGCATGATCAGCGGCGACTGATCCTCTCCGGTCCACAGGGCGTGGATGACGGTGCTCATCAGGCGGAGGACACCGCGAGTCCGCTGGAAGCGCTCTAGCGACGACCATTCCTCGTAGAGGGTGTCGAAGAGCTCCGGGTGGATCGGGTAGGTCCGCTTGATCCGGTCCTCGTAGGCACTGTCGCGTGCTTCGCGCGGGAAGTCGTCGGAGTACTTGCGGTACATCTCCACGTACGTCCGAGCTGTGGCGCCGATGGCTGCCAGCGCAGCGGCATCGGGCTGCTTGAAGAGCCGTTGCTTGACGATGTGGTAGGCCTCGTCAGACGACGCGGGGCGCCATTGATCCGCGACACGGCGGACCACGTTCTGGAGGCGCTTGAGAGCTTCCAGGCCGTTCTGGCCACCGACCTCTTCGGCGTTGCCTGCAACGATCTTGTCCGTCGCGTCGCCGGTTTCCGAGGCCGGGATCGAGATGGCGAGCAGGACGCCCTTAGTGCCCTTGGCGGCCTCGGTCAGCGACTGGGCGAAGGTGAACTGGTCGTCGAACGTGCCCCCAGACAGGTCGTCACGGCCGACGAGCGAGCGGGCGTACGCAACCCATTCGTCGATCAGGATGACGGCGGGCGCGTACTTAGCGAGCAGCTCGTGGAGAGCGTCCCCGGGGTGGGTGCGGTCCCGGTCGGCCTTGGCCACAATCGCGTAGGCCTCGGGACCTCCGAGCTGCCAGGCAAGCTCGCCCCAGATGGTGTTGACATAGGTTCCGTCGTCCTTGGCCATGCCCGACGGGCTGAAGTGGTTTCCGACGACGGCGACACGGTTGACCTTCGTGCCGGTGTAGCCGCTCGCGTTCAGGAGTTCCTGGGTCTCCTGCGGGAAGTTGCCCACAGGAAGCCCGGCTGCCACGTGCCAAAGCGAGAGCATCGAGTGAGTCTTGCCGCCGCCAAAGTTTGTCTGGAGATTGATGACCGGCGAGGCGTTGTCGTCTCCTGCGAGCCGACGGACGGCACGGCCGATCAGGTCACGGAGACCTTCCGTTAGATAGGTACGCCGAAAGAACTCGACGGGATCGGCGTAGTCGGAGTCGACCTCGCCACCGGTGGCGACCTTGTAGAGGTCGGCAGCAAACTCGGAGGCATGGAAGTTGCCCGTGGCGACATCGTCGTGAGGCTGGAGGACCTCGCGCCAGGGCCGGAGGCCTGCGGCTTCGGGATTGTCAACGGCAGCCTTCAGGACCTTCTTGTCGTCCTTGTCGGCAGTGACGCGGCGCAGATTTAGGCGGATACCGCGAACCTCATCGGCTTCCTTGGCGGCACCGATCAACTTCAGCAGTCGTTCGCCGGTGTCGAGCGCTCGGTAGGCGTCGTCGTCGGTGAAGGTCTTGTTGTGCGCCCACTCGTTCCGGACCTCGCGGAGCTCGCTGGCAAAGGTCTCGCCAGTGCGGCCTATGGCCTGGTGGAACGGGTACCACCCCGGTTTGAAGCCCGCGGTAATGTTGCCCTCGGTAAGGATTCTGAACTGCACCTGGGGGTCAAGCGCGTCGTAGGTCTTCGTCGAGGGTGCGCCGTTCTTACTGTCCTTCGCCTGCACGAGCTTGGTCCAGACGGCGCCGAGGGCGGGGTCGCCCTGCCCAACGACGGTCGAGATGAAGTCATCAAGTGCCGGGGCGAGCACCTGGAACATGCGGTCGATGCGGTCGCGGTTACTCAACGCCATCGAAGTGGTCCTCCCCGTCGGTCAGGTCTTCAATCTCGAAGGCTGACGCGTCTTCGGTAGCCTCACCAGCCGTCAGGTCGCGCTGAACGTCCTTGCCCATTGCCTTTTCGATCAGCTGACAGAGAGCCTCTCTACGGGCTTCGAAAAAGCCGTTGAAGTCGTCGCTACGGAGCAAGTCAGCGTCGATAAGGTGTCCAGCCACGAGACCGTCCAGCTTGTGCGCGCCGACCTGGGCACGCTTCTCAATCTTGCCTAAGTACTCCGATGGGGCCACCCCGCCGATCGCGCGATTCGTATGCGCACCGATCGCGGTCTTGTTGACGATGCTGTCGCAGCGGGACCAGTCGATGCCGGCGGTCTCGCACCACTTCTGGGGGAAGATGTGGTGAATGTCGACGGCAAGATCGACGTACTGCACCTTGTCGAGAGCCTTGTCCTCCATCCAGTCACGTGCGCCCTGCGCCAGCACCAGCGCCGCGATTCCCTTGTACGCGGCTGCGCGCCGACTACTCAGCGAGAGCAGGCGGGACTCAACAAAGCTCGCGTCAGCGATCGTGCGCGGCACGGCTGCACTCGGATCTTTGACCCACCCCGGGACCGACTCGATGTCGCGCGCGAAACGGGTCTCGTTGGCACTGCCATAGAGCTCGCCGAGAATTCCGCACCAGAACCAGCGGATGATGCGCTCCTTGACCCCAATGAGGTCAGCGTCGGCGCCGAGGACGACCTTGATCGCGGCGAGCGGCACCAGTTGCTTCGCGTAGGGCACCTCCTTCGCCTTGAACACGTGCCGGTCGGCCAGGAAGGTCGCGGCCCAGATGAAGCCCGCTCGCAGCGAGTCCCGCCACTCGATGTAGTCCTTCAACGTCAGTTTCAACACGTCTTCACGCTTCGCCGACACAGCTGGGGGTCGGTCACCCGTGTGCGCTCGGTGCTGCTTGAGGGTGGTCAGCATGGTGACCGCTTGGAGGAAGTCTGTGCTGACGACGGTCTCGAGAACGGGCTGCGACTTCCAGTGCTCCTGCGTCTGGTGCCAGTCGTCGTTGAGCCGGAAGTCCTCACCGTGCTCGGCGTAGTAGTCCGCATCACCAGCGAACACAGACGTGAGGAGCTCGAAGACGTTGAGGGGCAGCCCACCCGTATTGACCTTCTCGAACACCGTCGCCACGGCAGACTTGCTGGTCGTTTTGTCGAGCTGGATGGCTGGGATGTCGTAGGTGTTCGTCGGCTGGATCACCTGCGCCATGAAGGCGGGCATGGTCGTCGCAACGTCGGGCAGTTTGGTGAGCCAGGTCGCAGCGCCGAGGGGATCGTAGAGCAGACGCAGCGGGAAGTGACGCTCTTCGAGCTCTTTATCCTCGGACGAGATGTCGAAGTCGATCTGCTTGCCGAAGTTACTGCGTATCGTCCCGTCGGCCGGAATGGATCTGACAGCTTCGTCCATCCGGTCGTCGCCCTGAAGAGCGAGATCCATGTCGAGGTAGTACTTGCGCTGCAGCTTCTGCCCGCGCGCGTCCTTGGTATTGACTACGCCGTCGCCTGTTAACGCCTGGGTAAGGGAGGTCAGTCGTTGCTGTCCATCGAGCAGCAGCCAGTCAGCCTCAACTCCGTTGGCCAGGGTTACCCCTTCTACTGCCCGAGGCTTGAATCGGACCTGATCGTTGCCGGTGGCCAGCATCATGACGGCTCCCATGGGGTGCCCGCGAAGCACAGTCACGAGCAGCTGACGAATCCGCTCGTCCTCCCACTTGTAACTGCGCTGAAAGTCAGGGAGCTGGATCTTCCCCGAGGTGGTCCACTTCAAGTAGTCGGACAATTCATGCTGCGGTGTCTGGAAAGCCATCAGTCCTCATCTCCCCCGTCGAAGTCGAACGCGCCCTGCTGCGCGGTGGGCTCATTCACGGACCGGGCTATCACGAGGATCTCGGGCCAAGTAGTGACCAGTGTGTTGAAACTGAGCGCATCCTTCGTCCACCCGTTGCCTTCAGCGATCCGGAACAGTAAGTGAGCGAGCTCTTTGATGAGGTCGGCGTCAACTGCGCCGTCGGGACGCGTAAGCGCACCATTAAGGAAGTCACCGGCCGGGGCGATGCCGTCTCGCTCTAGAACCTTAATCAGGTGGTGGAGAGCCTCCCAGTTGCTGGTGTGTGTGTCCTTAAGGATGTCGTAGTCCCAGCGGAGGCCGCCAGGCTTGACGAGTTGAACGCTGCCGGCGCGACTTGTGAGAATCTCGTCTCGCTCCATGACGTCTACGCTCGTGTTTCGCGCGCGCGCTAGGTTGTCCGCGTCACCGAACTTCCCGACGTTGTAGCCGTGTTGGCGGTACCACGCGATTGCAAACCGTGAGGGCGAGTCGAAGTCGCCTTCCTGCTCGTTCAACACCTGATCCAGAATCTCGTTGATCCTCGACAGCGCTGATCGAACCGTCATCTTCATACCGTCAGGCTCGAGCACCGCACCGAAGCGGCTGAAAACTGCCATCCCCGGTCCAATGGCCGCCTGTGGAAGATCGACCGGGGCGATCAGTCCCTGTTGAAGCTTTCGCAGCGCGGCGGGCAGCTCGGCCTCCAGCGCGGCAATGAAGCCGCGTCGATCCGTAGTCGGAGCGCCGTCGGGGCGAGGCCGCAAAGACAACACGATCGACGATGCGAGGGCGTTCGACTCCTGGCCCCGCATCCGATTACCGAGCTCACTCCGGGTCGGCCACGTAGACGTGATCATCCAGCCTGCGTGGATCATGCCTTCAAGGAGTGTCTCCCAGCCGGTCGATGCAGTTCCGGCCTCATCGCTGTCGCTCTGCTTGAACGCGTACCAGACCGTGATCGGGTATTCCGTGGATGCGGTCTCCCGAGCGTGTGCGAAGACATCCCTGAAGCCGTTCTCGAAGAACTCCCGCGCGCCCTGCTTGCCGTCATGACGGTATGGGTTAGCAACGAGCTCTTCGGCCTTCGGTACGAGCATCGTGGCGAGGAGATCTGGCTGCACCTTGCGCAAGGACCGTCGCAGCCACACATAGAAGAAGTCGGACAGGTCCGAGTAGCCGATGTTGTCGTAGTACGGCGGGTCCGTGCTGATGAGAACGCCGTCGTATGACCGGCTTGACGCATCCGCCTGGCGGACCTCGCCAATGGGTCCGCCGGTGTCCGCGATCGTCTTCACCAGGTTTCCGAGGCTCACCTCGTAAGCGCCTGCGGCCTTCCCAAATGGGCGAGTTTCGCCGAAGTCCCAAAGCATCGAGATCGCCTGACGACCGAACAGATTCCGGACCTGCTCCTTCGTGTTCTCCCAACGGCACAGAGCGTTGGCGATATCCGTCATTCGGCTCACGCCCATGCCGAGGTAGGTGGCGACGGCGTCGGCGTATGCGTCGGTGCCCCCGTCAGCGATGATGCGGGCGCGGGCCTCCGTAACTAGGTCGCTGAAGGTAGTCAGGGCCACGAGTTGACGGTTGGTGAATAGGTCCGCCCAGCTCTTCATGCCGTATGACTGGACCCGAAAGCCAAGAGCCTCGGCTGGCAACGGCGTGTCCGGGATGTCGTCGGGTCGATCAACGTCGGCTGCGTAACTGTGCTCGTCGGTGGGATCAACGTAGATTCGCTGACGGTTGCCCTCGGCAACGACGGCCATGAGCGTAACCCCGATGCGCCCTGCACGCCCTTCGGCGCGGACGTAGTTGAGGTCGACAGCGGCCTCGCAGGCAAGGCACACCGCTCCGGTCTTGGACACAGTGCCGTCACCGGCAGCGCTGGGGGCACCGGCCTTGTCGTGCCCGATCTCGAACCTCACTCGCTGCCCCGAAGGATTGCTGGTGTCGGGGACGACCACAGGGACGACATATGCCTCCTTGCCCTTCTTCTTGCCCAGCCACCACGAGCGGACGAGGGGCATCTCAATCCCGCACGCGGGGTTGGGACATGTGACGGTGCGGGCCCAGATCCAAGCGATGACTGGCGCCCTCCCGCCGTCAGGTAGGGCCGCTTGAGGGTAGAGGTGGCCGATACGCTTCTCCGCCTCGTCGCGCATCCACCGTCCGTAGGCACGCACGTCGGCGGCAAGCCCCTCTGCGCCCGTCCAAAGTCGGATCTCTGCATCGGCGAGGCCCGGATAGACCGGCGGCTGGCCCCGGAATGTCGGTGGGATCTCGATGAGCGCCTTGTTGATTAGCACTGCTACAGGGTTAAGGTCCGAGGCACGGGCTTCGAGACCGAGTCGCTGGGCCTCCAGCGGGATGGTGCCACCACCCGCGAACGGGTCAAGGATCGTCGGCGGCTCGCCGTCGGTGGATTTGAGAATCTCGGCGTGGGCCTCAGCGAGCAGTTTCTTGTCGCGGATGTTCTCCCACACCACGAGTCGCTCAATCAGGGAGTGCAGTCTCTCTCGCTCCTTGCGCTGAAGTTCCTCGGTGGGGAACTCGTCTGGGCGTGAGGACGGGTCATCGACCAGCTGAGCGAAGATCACCGCTCGAGCGGCGGCGAGCGGCCGCCGCGCCCACCACAGGTGCAGGGTCGACGGGTGGCCGTGCCGGATCGACTTCTCCCTAGCTGACTCCCTGTTGATGGTCTCCAGCGGCAATGCCACTTCGATTAACTTCCGCTTCTGCACCGACGTCCTCGTCCCTTTGCTCGTCCTCGACCCTGATCGTGCGGCTCTTCTTCGACCCTCAAATCAAAACCTGGTGGGCGCCAATGGTTGATTCGGGATCAACCAGGACAAGGCTGCGCCTCACCGCCTCCTCAAATCCGATCCCGGGATATGCGCGATGCGTCCAGCGCTGCCATCGCGACGGATGTCTGGGACCGTCTCCAAACTGCCAAACGGGCACGGCCAACTCTGACAGCTGACTAGCCAGCCAATCGACCTGTCCGCGGAACTGCGCGCGCGCTGCGCCGGAAGGCGGGGACGATCCGTAGCCGAGCAGCACCCCTTTTGCGCCGGCAAGCCCAGCGCACATCTCCCGTCGGGCATCGATCCATCCTGATTCCGCCACCCCGAGAGTGCCGAGCGCTCCAGTTGCGTGCGATGGAATCGCGAAAATGTTGACAACAGCGTGCGCATCGAAGCCAAGGATGGATCTGGCGAGCTCGACGCGGCGCAGCGTGCGTTGACCATCTGTCACCGGAGGATTACTCAATACAGCAACCAGCGTCCTACGACCTGAGCCACTCGTTCCCATCAGAACGGCGCCGTTCCCTTAGACCAGGTTCTTGCCCAGTCGCCACGGACGCCGGTGGCCTCGAAGTCGCCAAGGTCTGTGGTGGCGAACGGGTCACTGAGGTAGCGGACCTCGTCGTACTGCGCCCCGCGCTGATCGACCCGAACGAGCGCGAGTCGGTAGCGCGGTACGGCATTTTTGCCGGTCATGACTTCGTTATGCGTCACGAAGAAGTCCTTCGCGCCCTCAATGCGCGCTTTGACCTCGATCCGATAGGTGTCGCCGTTCGCGTCGGCCGACAGGATGTCGAAGCCCTTGTTATTGAAGGCCTGCTCGACTGGCTTGCGCCCGAGTTCCCGCTCACGGGCAAGGACAAGATCGACGCCGCGACGCTCGACTGCCTTGGTCTCCTTCGCGTGGATCGGCGCAGTCGCCGGGATCGCGCCTTCTATCATCCCGATGGGCAGTACCAGTGCCGCGGTGGCGATGTGCGGCGGCTTCGTCGACATCAACTGCTGCTGATCGAGGAGCGCGAGGCGCTTGCGGAGTCGCGAGTCGAGTTCGACAGCCTTGCGGTTCAGGCTGTCTGAGGACTCCTTCGGCTTCTCACCCTTCTGCTCCCTCTCCGAAGCAATGGCGGCGTCGAGCAGGAGTCGTTCACTCTCGGCGCTCAGGCGCTTGGTGACGAGGTCGCGTGCCTTGGTCAGCTCGTTAAGGCGGCGCGGCTGGACCTCGGCGAGGTACTCGGGAAGCTGGTTGGCGATGATCCAGCTCGTCGCCCTGTCCTCGGCGTCGCCGAGCCAGCCCAGTCGCCTCGCGGCGTCCGTTGCCGGACCCGCTGGTGCCGCGACGCAATCCAGGTACGGCGCAGGCCCGGCGGGGCTAACTGTGCCGAAGCTGTCGACGAAGGCGTACCCGAAGCGTCTGGCCACGGACTCGCCGGTCGCGTCGGCGACCTCCTCGACAACGCCGACAAGGAGCTGCGGTTCCTCCAGCGTGGACGAGACGAGGATCGTGCCCTGGTTGAGTGCCCCGCCGAAGTTGCGGATGGCCTCGGTCATGACCGCGTCGTGAAGAGGATGACCGGGTGCAAGGAGGTCGGCCCGCGCGAGGTCATCGGGCTGGACGTGGCTGAGGTCGAAGGTGACCCGATCGTACTTGGTGGCGATCGGTCCCGTGCCGCCGGACCGAATGTGCTGAGGCACGTTGGCAATCTCGTAGCGGCCCTGCTCACGCTTGGCGATACGTCCGCCGAGCTTGGTGAACGCTGCCTTGAAGGCGAGCTCGATGTAGTGCGGCTGAAGGCGACGTGCCCGGGCCTCGTCCATCGCGGCGCGGAGGGCCTGCAGGTCGGCGTCGGCGAGGTGGTCCGAAGCGAGGGCGCGCTCGTCCAGCAGGTCCTTGAGCCCGTCGCCTACGGAGGCATCGATGACCTCGTGCATCTTGGCCTTCACGTCCGCGCGGTCGCCGTACTGGATGGCCTCCAGTAGGAGGTTGCGCAACGGGGTGTCGGTGAAGGCTTCTCCGAGCACGTCGAAGACCTTGCCGCCGTAGGTCTTGCGCATCTGGTCGAGCTTCTCGAGCAGGCGGGTGAAGACCTCGCCCTCGCGCGTGTTGGAGGCGACGAGGTTCCAGAGGCGGCAGACCTCTTCCTGGCCGATGCGGTGGACGCGGCCGAAGCGCTGCTCGATCCGGTTGGGGTTCCACGGGAGGTCGTAGTTGACCATCAGGTGAGCGGCCTGGAGGTTCAGACCTTCGCCGGCCGCGTCGGTGGCCAGCAGGATCTGGCAGTTGCGATTCTTGGTGAACTCCTCGGTGATCTGCCGTCGTTCGGCCCGACGAACTCCACCGTGAATGGCGCGAACCGCGTCCGGCTTGCCGAGCAGGGAGCCGATCTTGCCCTGGAGGTAGTCGAGGGTGTCGCGGTGTTCGGTGAAGATGATGAACTTCCGCGGCCAGCCGTTGGCGTCGGTGACGAGGGCGTTGTCCTGGAGGATGGTGGACAGTTCGGTCCACTTGCGGTCCGTGCCGGCCTCGCGTACGAGACGCGCTGTCTTAACGAGCTCGCCGAGCTCGATGAGCTCGGCGTTGAGCTCCTCAACTGTCTGAGCAGCCGTCGCAGCGTCGAGCAGTTCCTCCTCGGCTGCCTCGATCTCTTCGGCATTAAACTCGTCGTCGTCGATCTCGCTCAGGTCGATGTCGGGCTCGACCTCGCGATAGGTGCCGTTGAGGATCTCCTGCTTCTTGCGCTCCAACCGTTCGGCGCGTCGCACCAGGCTCTTGTAGATCGCCTCGGGGCTGGAGGCGAGGCGTCGCTGGAGGACGGTGAGGGCGAAGCCGACTGTGTTCTTGCGCTTGCCGCCGATGCGCTCGGCGCGGTTCATCCCCTCGCGGACGTAGTGGGTTACGTCCTCGTAGAGGTCGTACTCCAGGGCCGTGAGCTCGTACGGGACCGTTTCGGCGATGCGCTCGGGGAACAGCTTCTTGCCCTCGAACGTCAGGAGGTCTTCCTTGACCATGCGGCGCATGATGCCGCTGACGTCAGCGCTCTTCTTCTGCTTTCCCTCGAAACGGTCGCGGTCGAGCAGAGTGAGGAAGAGCTGAAAGTCTTCCTCCTTGCCGGAGTGCGGCGTGGCGGTCATCAGGAGCAAGTGACGGGTGATCTGACCGAGCAGCTCGCCGAGCAGGAAGCGCTTAGTCTTTCGGAGCTCGCCGCCGAAGTAGTGCGCCCCCATGCGGTGGGCCTCGTCGACGATGATGAGGTCCCACTCGGTCTCCTTGAGCTGCGCCTGGAGCTGCTCGTTGCGGGAGAGCTGATCCATCCGCGCGATCAGCAGCGGGTTGGTCTCGAAGACGTTGAAGTTGACCTGGGCGTCGATCAGCTGGTTCGTGAGCAGGTCGAACCGGAGACCGAACTTGAAGAACAGCTCGTCCTGCCACTGCTCGACAAGTCCACCGGGCGCGATGATGAGGCACTGCTTCACGTCGTCACGAAGCAACAGCTCCTTGATGTAAAGGCCGGCCATGATGGTCTTGCCGGCACCGGGGTCGTCGGCAAGCAGAAACCGGAGCGGAGTGCGAGGTAACAACTCGCCGTATACCGCCCGAATCTGGTGCGGCAGCGGCTGCACATCGCTCGTCGCCACTGCGAGCATCGGGTCAAAGAGACCGGCCAGCGTGATCCGCTGAGCCTCGGCCACGAGTTTGAAGTCGCTTGCGGAGGCGTCGAAGGCTCGGCTGCCGGTCTGGGCAATGCTGAGCTTCTCCTCGTCCTTGCGAAAGACGACCTGCTGACCCAGCCCACCGGCAGAGTTCTTGTACGTAAGTTCCACGGCGTCGGAGCCATGCCACTGCGCAGCGACCACCGTGATGACCTCAGCCGGGATGAGGCCGTCGATCCGCAGACCCGCCTTGAGCTGTTCTAACTGCACGAGCAACCTCCCTGGACGGCAGTTCGAGAACGCTACCGACAGGGTCCGACCCTTCCATGGTCTGCTGCGCCTGTCAGCCCGGACTCACTACTCTGCTGCTCGTCCAGCGACTCGGGGAGCCATGGAAACTGCGGAATACCCACATCTCCAGACCGCCATCGACCACGTGCGGTCGTGGCGGCGGCGCAGCCTGGCCCTGACCAACCAGCAGCAACGAGTCGAAGGCGATGCTCATGATGCCGCTCAAACTCTGAGAGACCGGCTGGCGGCCCAGGCTGTCGGCGGCGGAGTGGCCTGGCGGACTCTGGCCCTCTCAGACTCCGACTTGCGACTCCTGACCGCGCTGGCACGCCGGCAGACCGCGCCGGCATGGAGCCCCACCGTGCGCCAGGGCGTCCACCAGCTGGCGGGCGGGGCCCAGCAGGCCTTGCACGACGTGAAGGCCCTCGGCGGCCTCAGGCGCCGCTTCGCGAGTGCGCAGCGCCGAGAGCAGGGGCGCCAGGCTGCTTCCTATCTGGTGAATCTTCATCACTGGCTGGGGCACCCCGAGGTTGAGGCCGAGCTCACTCGGGTCGAGACCTGGCACGCGGGCAGCACGCCGACCGTCCCGCTCGAGAGCGCCCTCGATGGGGGCGTCGGGCTGCGGAAGCTGGTGGGGGCAGCGGCAGAGCTCCTGCCCCAGATCCGCCTTGCCGGCCCGCTGGCAGCCCTCGACGAGATCGACCGCGCGCTGCGGCGTGAGACCGAGGTGAGGCGGGCGGCGAAGGCGGCGGGCGACGTCGTACGGCAGGCGGACGCTCGCAGGCTGATCAGCGAGATGCCCGTTGACCGACTGAAGGAGACGACCAAGGGGCAGCTGCGCCTGGGAGCACTCACGACAGCGGGGATCACTACCGTCCAGCAAGTCCTCGACCAAGGTCCGCGCATCCTGACCTTGCCCGGAGTCGGAGACACCACGGGAAACCGGATGCTGGGGGCTGCACGCACGCTCTGGCAGACGGTCCTCGACGACCTGCCGGTGCGGCTCGACCTCAAGAACCGCTCGCGGGAGGCGACCGCGCTACTGCGAGCGCTGCAGGACTGGGACCGCGTCCGCTCGATCCGCGGAGCCAGCGACGACCTGGAGACCGTGTCGACCGTCCGGCCCCTTCTCCGTGGCCTCCCGCGCGAGACGCGACAGTTGATCGTGGTTCCCGAGACCCGGAGCGTTCCGCAACTACGCGCGGCTCTGGCCACCGTTGAGCGGCTGGCCGCCGGCGGCGAGCGCTCAGCTGGACCCGCGAAAGATCCCTGGGATGACTTCCTCGCCCGGCCGGCCGACTTCTATGCGCTTCTCGCCGAGCTTGGCTTCCTCGTCGAGGACGAAGCCAAGGTGCAAGGAGACCTGCCGGCTGAGATCGTCGACGCGATTCGCCGGCTCAAGCTCGACACCTCCCAGCTCAAAGCTTCGCTGCGCGGCTACCAATCCTTCGCTGCTCGGTTCGCGCTCGTTCAACGCAAGGTGATCATCGGGGACGAGATGGGGCTCGGAAAGACTGTCGAAGCTCTCGCCGTAATGGCCCACCTGCGAGCAAAGGGCGACCATCACCACCTCGTCGTCTGCCCGGCCGCCGTCGTGACGAACTGGGTGCGTGAAATCCAGGCCAAGTCGAAGCTGCGCGCACATCGTTTGCACGGTCCCGGGCGAGACCAGGCCCTCGCATCATGGTCCAGGCACGGTGGCGTCGCTGTCACGACGTACGACACCCTCGGCTGGCTCGAGGGCCGCCTTCCCTCCGGCTTCACAGTCGCCTGCCTCACCTTCGACGAGGCGCACTACATCAAGAACCCAGACGCTCAGCGGAGCCGGCGTTCGGCAGGTCTCATCCGACAGGCCAGCCGGACCATCTTGCTCACCGGAACTCCCCTAGAGAATCGAATCGACGAGTTCCGCAACCTGGTGGGCTACCTCCGTCCAGACCTGTCCGTGACTGCCACTGAGTTCGCGCCACGTCAGTTCCGCAAGCAAGTGGCTCCCGCGTACCTGCGGCGCAATCAGGAGGATGTGCTGACTGAGCTGCCTCCGCTCGTCGAGGTCACCGAGTGGCTGCCGCTCTCCGCCCAGGACCGGTGTCATTATCGAACGGCGGTATTGGCCGGGAACTTCATGCAAATGCGGCAAGCGGCTCTTAGAGGCGGTGCCGAGTCCGAGAAGCTGCGCCGGCTTATTGAGATCGTGCAGGAGGCCGAAGACAACGGCCGCAAGGTGCTGGTCTTCTCGTACTTCAAAGACGTACTCGACATCGTCTCTGCTGCGATGCCCGGCCGCGTCATCGGACCCCTACATGGCGGCGTGCCCCCAGCCAAGCGACAGCAAATGGTCGACGATTTCTCGACAGCCCAGCGTGGAGCGGTCTTGGTCGCGCAGATTGTCGCCGGTGGTGTGGGGCTGAACGTGCAGGCGGCCTCGGTCGTCGTGATCTGCGAACCTCAGCTCAAGCCGACCATGGAGTGGCAAGCGATCGCCCGGGCACACCGCATGGGACAGCTGGACTCAGTCCAGGTGCACCGGCTGCTGTCTGAAGAAGGAGTCGATCAGCGAATCACCGAGATCCTGGCGCGCAAGAAGGAGCTCTTCGAGGACTTCGCCCGTGAGTCTGAGACAGCTGGAAGCGCGCCGGAGGCGCTGGACATCACGGACGCCGAGGTCGCACGTGAGGTTGTAGCGGCGGAACGCGAGCGGCTATTAGGAACCGACACCTATTGACCCCCGGCGCCTCCGGCTGTCACCTCACGGGTGAGGCAGGTGACTACAGCAGGTCTGACAAGTCCTCCTGTTGCTCACGCTCCGCCGCCTCCAGCCTCGGAGACGCGTACTCGATCATCATCACCATTGCGTCGGACAACCAGGAGGCACCGAGATATACGGTCGCTAGCTGGTCGGGCAAGTTGGCGCAGGTGTGGTCCCAGACATAGGAATAGACACGCTCGTTCTGCCGCATGCTCATCTCCCAGTCGCGAGGCTCGTCCCAAATCGAATCCGCGTAGAGAAAGTCCTTCTGCGACCCAAACCCATAACGCCGTCGCACCTGCCCGGCCACCTCGTCGACCTTGGACCGGATTTGATAGCCGTAAGCGTCGTCATCGAACTCTCGGGAGATCCCCTTAACCCACACCACCTCACCACGCTTGTCGATCTGAACGAGGTAGGTCGCGAACGCCGGGTGCGGACGGGGCGGATCGACCAGAAGAATGCCGCGGCCCCAGTCTGCCTCGACCTTCAACAGCGCAGCATTTGAGAAAATCTCGATGCCGAATGGTGCTACTTCTGTCATGACCTGCCTGTCTCCCGCCGAGTCGGTTCCTCTAGATTCTGCCCGCGATGTTAACGATGCGCGGACCGTTTCAACAGGTCGGTGCTGACCCAAAACTCGATTGACCCACGCCCGGAGGTACCTCATAGCGGCGTGCCGCGGCCCCGCTTTCTGTTGCTCCGGTGGAACGAGTCCCGGCTCATCTTCGAGACGTACGAGGCCCCGTGGATCTGGGTGTAGGTCTCCATCTGGTCGACCTCCTCGAGCTGGGCCCGGATGTCGGGCACCGCGTCCTGCGGTGCGACCTCGAGCGCCTCCGCCAGCCGCGACTTGGTCTCGCCCAGCAGACGAGTGCCGGCGACGACGTCACCCCGCTCGAACGCTTCGGAGGCCTGCTTCTTCGCGTCTTGAGCCTCCTGAAAGAGGACCTCAGACGTGACCGTCGGTGAGGCGACGCGACCGGCCGCCTCGTCGCCCGGGACGACGTTAACCGTGATCGGGATCGTGTGGACGTGCTCGACCAGCCTGGCCACCTCGACGTAGGCGACCTCGAGGGTCGCCACCTGAGCGAGACCGAGGGCGGTCCTCGCAGGCACCATGAGCTTGAACAGGACCTTGCGGGCCTCGTCGGCATAAAGGTCGCCGAGCTCGATCGTCAGCACTCCCGGTGCCAGGAGCTCGGCGGGGAGGTCGTTGTAGAGGCGGACGAGCTCGACGGACGGACCCATGTGCACGGTCAGGGACACTGCCTGGACGACCTTGTCGAGCAGGCCGTCGACCTCGCCCGCGATGGCGGCCCCGGCCCCGTCCGGGTCGGCGGCGAAGACGTGGTTGCCCGAGCCGGCCCTGGCGATCGTCGAGAGCAGCGTCTCGTCATACCCCTCGCCGTAGCCGAGGGTCGAGGTGACGAGGCCGTCGGCATACGCCCTGGCGGTGATGGTCGCGAACTCGTCGGGGTCCTTGACCCCGGAGTTGACATGACCGTCGGAGACGACGAGCACAGTGCCACCGGCACCCGCGACTCGCCTGAGCTCGCGCAGCCCGCGGAGGTAGCCCGCTGACAAGTCGGTCATCCCTCCCGGCAGCACCGACTGGATCCGTGCGATGACGGCGTCCTTGTCGGTGAGCGGGCCCGCCGGCACAACGACCTGGGCGTGGTCGTCGAAGGCGACCAGGCCGAAGTTGTCGGTCGGCTCGAGGCGGCGTACGAGCGCGACGAGCGCCTTCTTCGCGCCCTCCAGCGGCCCGCCGGCCATGGAGCCGGAGCGGTCGAGCACGACCTCCAGCGAGGCTCGCGGCCGCGTCGCGTCGATGGGCGCGGACGGAGCCTGCAGCTCCAGGAGCAGCGCGACCTCGTCCTCAGCCTCGTGGGCGACGAGGTCGACGTCGAGCAGCGTGTTGATCTTCATGGGGGTCCCCCTTGTGGTCGTGCGGTTGACCTGGTGTGGTCGGTGACGGAAGGGTGCGGGAGGGGTCCGACACAAGGGTCTAAGAGATGTCGAGGCTCGCTTCGCTCGCACCTCAACCAACGATCGGGGGCTGGTTGCATTGGCGGCACCGGGGCGCGACGCGCTCAAGGCGATGACCCGGCTCGTGCGGATCATGGCCGTGCTCGAGGACGCGGGGAGCGTGGGCGTGCGACGCGACCGGCTCTTCGAGGTCGCGGAGTACGGCGACGCCGACCCGGGCACGCAGCTCGGCAAGGACCTCAAGCACTTGCGCGACCAGGGCTGGCAGATCGACAACATCGCGGGCGCCGGTGAGGCCGCGCGCTACCGCATGGTGTCGGGCGACAACCGCCTCCGCCTTCGGCTGACGCCGGCACAGCTCGACGCGCTCCACCGAGCGGTCATCCTCTCCGAGCGTGCGGACCTCGCGAAGCGACTGGGAGTGAAGGCGAGCAGCCTGCCGGCGGACGTCGACTCCGAGGTGATCCCGCAGTCCACCGAGCTGTCGCTCTGCCTCACGGCGGTCACGACGCGGGCGCTGGTGAGGTTCTCCTACAAAGGGACGCCGCGAGTGGTGCACCCGGGAGCGGTGCGGTTCAAGAACAACCAGTGGTACCTCACGGGCCAGGAGGACGGGAGCGACGTCTTCAAGCACTTCGCCGTCGCGCGCATGAGTGCGGTGACGCTCGACCTGCCCGACACGGCGCAGCCGGTCGACACTCCCCCGCTCGCGCTGCACCCGCTGCGCTGGGACATCGACCCACCCCTCGAGGTGACGCTGCGGACGTCCCCCGAGCTCACGCCCGACGTCGAGCGCTGGCTGCTCCCACCCGCCAAGGAGGAGGAGCACGACGGCGTCGTCGACCTGACCTACACCGTCACCCACCGGGCGGCCTTCCGGGCACGGATCTACATGCTCGGGAGGCGGGTGGAGATCGTCGACCCGCCGGAGTTCCGCGACGAGGTCCTGGACGAGCTGCGCGACCTGGTCGGTGCCTGATGGCCGCCCCCAAGTTCGTCCAGCGCATCGCGCGTCTGCCCCAGGTCCTCACGCTGCTCGCCGGGTACCCCGATGGTCTCCCGCTGCACACGGTCGCTGAGCAGCTCGGCGTCGATGTCGAGACGCTTCGCGAGGACCTGGTCACGTACGTCGGGCTCGACTCGTGGGGGTGGGACTACGACCTCTTCAAAAGGCCCGCGATCGAGTTCGTGCAGCCCGAGACCGACGACGGCGGCACCGAGTCCGAGCGGAGCGAGGCGACCGTCGTACGCCTGGTGAGCGAGGGGCGTCAGGACCTGCTCGGCGCCGACTACCTCAGCGCCGGTGACCTCGCCGTCCTCTACACCGCGGGCATGGCCCTGCTCGAGTCCGACCCGTCGGACAATGACCTCGAGGGTGCGCTCGAGCTGATCGCGGAGACCATGTACGGCGCGCCGACGACCCAGCCTGAGGTCGGCCCGTGGAACAAGTTCGTCGCCGCGCTACGCCAGGCCGAGGAGCAGCACCGGCGGGTGCGCATCGTCTACTCCCGCTCCTGGCGGGAAGGCGTCAGCGAGCGAGTCATCGAACCGCTCCGGCTCGTCCAGACGCGTCGCGGGTGGGAGGTCGACGCCGGACCGGTGGAGTACAACGGCACGCTGCGCACCTTCCTGCTCTCCAACATCCGATCCGTCGAGGTGCTCGACGAGACCTTCGAGGAACCACCGGGTGCCGCGCGACTGCTGGAGAAGCAGCGCAAGACGAAGAAGGTGCGCGTCGACCTCGCTCAGGACGCCCGCTGGGCGGTCTCGCTCTATGCCGAACGGCATCACGTCGTCGAGGAGGACCCCGACCGGTTTGACGCCGAGCTCGAGCTGCTCGAGCCGGTGACCCAGCGGCTGGCACTGCTCATGCTGGCGAGCGGGTCCCGGTCACGGGTCCCGGCGGAGTACGTCGGCGGAGCCAGCGCCGTCATCAACGACCTGATCGCTCATCACGCCTCCCATCTGTCCGCACAGCCGAACTGAGGTCCCACGAATGCCCAGCAGGAAAGTGCTCGACCAGCACATCGCCGTCTTCGGAGAGAGCGGCAGCGGCAAGACCGTCATGCTCTCCAGCTTTTACGGGTCTGCCCAGGAGCCACGCAACATCAAGAAGAGCGCGTTCCACCTTGTCGCCGAAAGTGGCGGACAGGGCACCCATCTCCACCAGAACTACCTCGGCATGAAAAACTCAGCGACCGTCCCCGCGGCCAACAAGTTCAAGGCCACGACCTACTGCTTCCTGCTGAAGTTCAAGGGCGAGCAGGCGACAGGGCCACTAGCGGGCCGGAGCTACGACGCGATGCGCCTGGCCTGGCACGACTACCCGGGCGAGTGGTTCGAGCATGACGTCAGCGGGCCTGAGGAGGAGCAACGGCGGGTCGCGACCTTTCGGGACCTCCTCAGCTCACACGTAGCCCTGATCCTGGTCGACGGCCAGAAGCTCCTCGACAATGTCGGGGAGGAGGAGCGCTACCTGAAGTCGCTGCTCGGCAACTTCCGCAACAGCCTGATCCGGTTGAAGGACGACCTGCTCGTGGACGGCGAGCCGCTCGCAGTGTTCCCACGTATCTGGGTGGTGGCTCTGTCCAAGTCCGACTTGCTGCCCGACCTGGATGTGCACGCGTTCAAGGAGCTGGTCATCGAGAAGGTCGGTGACGAGCTAGTCGACCTGCGCAGCGTGCTGGGCGGGCTGGTCGAGTCTGACGGTGCGCTGTCCGTCGGTGAGGACTTCGTCATCATGTCGTCAGCGAAGTTCAGTCCAGGCGCCATCGAGGTCGATCGCCGCGTGGGCGTCGACCTGGTCCTCCCGATGGCGGCGATCCTGCCCTTCGAGCGCCACGTCAGGTGGGTGCAGGCCGGCAGGGTGTCGCGCAAGGTGGCGATCGAGCTGGTCAGCGGAGCGGAGATCGTGGCCGCCGCCCTCGGGAGCATCACCGGCCTCGCCGCCATCCTCGCGGGCCGAAGGGGGAAGGTCGCCACCGTAGTCAGCCTCGCGTTGACCCGACTGCTGCCTCGGGTGGAGAAGGCGTTGAAATCCGCCGGCAGCCGGCTCGAGGACCTCGATACCGCCGCAGCGTCCACGCAGGAGAACCTCTCGGGGACCCTGGCGGGCTTCCGTGCGGACCTGCAAACGGCAGAGGAAGAAGCGGTCCTCGTCAAGAGCGTCGGATGAAGTTGATCTGGGCTACTCGCGGCCGGACATGGGGCTTCCGCTTCCTCCGTGACGGAGGCTTCGCGGATCCGCTGCCCGTGTACGACAACGCGTTTGCCGGCGCACCCACCGTCGACCGTGTCTGCTACCGAACTGGTACGACGGTCGCAATTCGCTTTCCCGACCCGCTCGGGCGAACAGACTCGGCTGGCCGGACGATCCCGCACGAGTTCGTCATCTTCCCGCCGCAAACCGCGATCGTTACGAGCATTGACGATGCGATGGTTCAGATCTGGCCCACCGTTGAGGCAGAGTTCGCTGCAATCTGGGATTCCTCCGGCGGCCTGTAACAACCAACGCCGGGCAGACCGACCCGAAGCTGGTCCTCGACACGGCGCGGAGCCGCGCTCGGCGCTGTCTCGGGCTCAGCGACCTGAGCGGGCGCCGAACCGTGCAAGCGAGTCAGCCAGTCCCTTCCACTCCGGGCCAGCCCCAGAGGCGCGGTTGTAGACCTCACGGGCAGCCGCTGCAAGGTCACGGTCGGCATCCGAGAGACCGCTGAAGCGCTCGTCGAGCAGCCACGAGGCATCGCTCGACGCATGAGCAGCCACAGCGTCAAGGAAGACCTCGAGAGTGCGAGACCGCTGCTGGACGTCGTCGCCTGCCATTGAGACCCAGAAGAGCTGGTCGCGCCAGAGCTCGCGCCTGACCTCGTCGTCCTCAACGTCCAGCACCGTACCGACCGTGCCGGCAAGATCGTGGCTGCGGCGGAAGTGGTCGACCTCGTAGGCGAGACGGATGACGTTGTCGTCGGTGAGTGACGCGCCAACGAAAAGCACGTGCCGGGTCATCAGCAGGGTCTGCAGCAGGGCTCCCGCGGGCCGCGTCTGTGCATCGAAGCTGACGAACTGCTGTCGGGTCAGGACGATGCTTGCCGGCTTCTGCACGTCCCCGTGCAACTTGAGGATCCACTGCTTGCCGGCGTCCGGGTGCTCCCAGGGAAGGACGGTTGCCACGTTGCCGGGCCCGCGCTGCATCAGCACTGCCGCCTCGTACAGGCGGTCGTAGTTGGTCGTGACCGCCTCCGCACAGCCGAGGGACGCCAGTAAGGCGTGGCCGAGCGCGGGTGTTCGAACCGTCTCCACGATGGAGCAGACGTCCATCCCGAGATTCTCGACATGGTTATGGAGGTACTGGGCTTGGTCGAGACCGCTGAGCTTCTGGAACTTGCCAGAGGTGTCGACGCGGTGGCGCTCCGCGAGCTGAGCGAGCAGTCCGCCCCAAGTCGGTAGTCCAGCGGGAATGCTCACTCCCGCGCCCATGAACAGGGCCAGTCCGCCGCTTCTAGCGATTTCTCCGAGCCGCTCGGCCTCCCGAATCTGGTTCTCGGGTAGCGCCCAGCTCGACGCCTGGCGACGAAGGTGCTGAGCCGCGGCGTACACCGACGAATCTGGCGTCACCAGCGCGATGTCGAGGTCCAGCTCGCGAGCCGCTTCGGTCAGCGCCGGCAGCAGTCGCCGTACGACGTCGCCCCGTTCTTGCCCGAGGCCGCCTCCTTCGATCCCGATGACAGGAAACGCCACGAGCGCCTTGGTGCGGTTGCGCGACGGAGTGGGACGTGTAGCGGCGATGTCGCGCAGCGCGCCGACGGATCGGTCGACGAGGGCGTCGGCACCGTGGCTCGACCTGCCACCGACATTGACGAACCAGATGTCGTCCCGCCCCTTGGCGCGAGCGAATCCGGCAGCGGGCCAGCCATCAGGTCGCCACTGCTCGGTGTTCGTGCTGAGGATGGGGTGCCAGTAAGGCCTGAAGCTGAACTTCGTGCTGGTCGGGAGCACAGCCACGTCGTGGGTCAGGTTCTCGATTCGTCCATGAACGACGAAGACGTGACCTGCGGCCGTCATACCGCTGCTGGATGCCATGCAGCCATCATGTCCATGGCACGCGTCAGCTATCCAACAGCTGCACTGAAGGTGGCCGACTGCTCCGACCAGCGCGACAGTAAGCCCTGGATCGGGTCAGCGACTTCCTGTCAGCACTGCCTCCAGCATGGCTGCGGTCGACCCATCGATCTGCCGTGTGCTGCGGAACGTCTGCGGATCGATCTGGCCTTTCTTGTTGCGTGCTGGAGGAGCCGTGCTGCCGTCTCTGTTGATGAACCTCATCTGCGAAAGCTGCCGACTCGTCAGCGTCGCTGCCATTGTCGCTTCCTGCACCGACTCGGCCTGTGCGATGACGTGCCAAGGGGCTGACCACAGGTCCTTGCGCTTGAGAATCTGCTCGGCCACCGGCCCGGAGACGACGCAATCCACTCTCAGAGACGTCACCACATGCAAAGTCCCCGCTACGTAGCTGATGACGTAGACGGTGTCGTCCGTAGATAGACCGGCGTCGCCGAACTGGCTTGATGCAACGTGGTCAACGGGTCCGCCCTCGGCGTCGCTGGCTGTGGGTCCGGACCAGTACGTCACCCAGGTCGTCATCACACCAGTGTGCCCCAGAAGCGACCGGTCGTTGCGGCAATCAGCGACGTGGACCTGGGCGAACCGACCTCTTAGCCGCGCGACAGAGCGCTCAGACGAAGGCGCTCTCTCCCGTGATCGCGCGCCCCACGATCAGGGTGTTCATCTCCCGCGTGCCCTCGTAGGAGTACAGCGCCTCAGCATCCGCCACGAACCGCCCGACGTGGTGCTCGAGCAGGATCCCGTTGCCGCCCAGCACCTCCCGCGCCCAGCCGACCGTCTCCCGCATGCGCACGGTCGAGTGCGCCTTGCACAGTGACGCGTGCTCGTCACGCAGGAGCCCGGCCTCCTGCAGCTGCGACGCACGGACGTTCATCGCGGTCGCCGCGGTGACGTTGGAGAGCATCTTGACAAGCAGGTCCTGCACCATCTGGAACGACGCTATCGGGCGGCCGAACTGCTCGCGCTGCTTGGTGTAGCGCAGGGCGTGCTCGAAGGCTCCCCGGGCGCAGCCGGCCGCGGCCCAGGCGACGCTCATCCGGGTGACGCGCAGGACGTTCGCGGTGGCGCGGAAGCTGTCGGCCTCCTGCAGGCGGTTCGTCTCCGGGACGCGTACGTCGGTCAGGGTGATCTCGGCGTTCTGGACGACGCGCAGGGCGATCTTGTCCTCCTGCTTGGAGAACTCCATCCCCTCGGTGCCCTTCTCGACGACGAAGCCCTTGACCTCGCCGTCGTCGGTGTCGCGGGCCCAGATGATGACCAGGTCGGCGAAGGCGGCGTTGCCGATCCACTTCTTGGCGCCGTTGAGGATCCAGTCGTCGCCGTCCCGTCGAGCCGAGGTGGCGAGGCCGGCCGAGATGGCCGAGCCGACGTCGGGCTCGGTGAGGCCGAAGGCGCCGATCAGCTCCATCCGCGCCATGGCCGGCAGCCAACGAGAACGCTGCTCGTCGGAGCCGCACAGCTGGATGGAGCCCATCGCCAGGCCGCCGTGGACCCCGAGGAACGTCCCCATCGACGGGTCGACCCGCGACATCTCCATGTTGACCAGGCCGTCGACGAGTGCGCCGCGGGCAGGGCAGCCGGGCCCGTCGTACGCCAAGCCCGCGATCCCGAGCTTCGCCAGCCCGGGCACGAGGTCGTGCGGGAACTCGGCGCGCGTCCAGTAGTCGTTGATCACCGGCTCGACCTCACGCGTCATGAAGGCGCGGACGCTGCTCAGGAGCGAGCGGTCCTCCTCCTCGAGCAGCAGCTCGAAGCCGAGGAAGTCCGAGGCGGGCGAGTCCTCGAGCAGGTGGCCCTCGAGATCGGTCATGCGGACAGCTCCTCGTCCAGGAAGGCGTCGACCACAGGAGCCAGCTCCGCGGCCTCGGTCACGATGCCCAGGTGGCCACCGTCGTAGAGATGCAGCCGCGCGTGAGGGATCAGGCGCGCCTGCATCAGCGGGTTCTCCACCGGGATGATCGGGTCGTCCTTGCCGCCCATCACCAGCGTCGGCTGCCGCAGCAGGCCCAGGAACGGCAGGCTCGTCCAGCCCGTCATCGCGAGCAGCTGGTAGTAGTAGCCCCGCTTCGGTCCCGACCGCGTCGCCGCGTGCAGCAGCGACGCCCCGACCTCGGGGTTGCTGCGCATCGTGCCGCCGTAGATCTCCGCGGCGATCGACGCGGCGTACGCCGGGTCGCGGTGACGCCGCGGCGTCATCATCTTGGCCAGCACACGGGGGTGCGCCGGCTTCATCATCCAGCCGGTGCCGGTCGCGGTCAGGACCACGCGACGCACCCGGCGAGGCGACTGCACCGCCAGCTGCTGCGCCAGCCCGCCGCCCCACGACAGGCCGAGCACGTCGAAGCGGGTGTGGCCCAGCGAGGCCATCAGCGCCGTCACCCAGGAGGCGAGCCCCGCCACCGTGTAGGGGTACGGCGGCAGCGGGCTCCCGCCGACCCCCGGCACGTCGAAGCGCACCACGCCACGGTGGGGATGCAGCGCGTCGACGAACGGCTGCAGCACCTCGAGACTGACCCCGATCCCGTTGCACAGCAGGAGCGGTGGCTCGTTGACGTAGCGTCCCGCCGCGGCCCGCGTCGAGACGCGCACCGCGATCCGCCGCACCGTGACGGTGCGGACGCGATCGGGCAGGGCGACGGGCTCAGCGGTCATGGACATAGGTGCCCGGCGCTGCGCACAGCGGCTCGTAGCCCTCCGACCCCAGGCGCTCCGGCTTGTCCCGCTCGTCGCCGGTGCGCTCGGCCAGCCAGCCGACGTAGTCCTCCCACCAGCTCCCCTTGACCTTGGACGCCTTCTCCAGCCACCCCGACGCCTCCGGTGGGTTCTCCGACGCGGTCTGGAACGACGCCTTCTCGTTGCCCGGAGGGTTGACCATCGCCGCGATGTGACCGCTCGTGGAGAGCACGAACCGCGAGTCACCCCCGAACAGCTGCGTCGTGCGGTAGCAGGACTCCCACTTGCACAGGTGGTCGGCGATCCCGGCCACGACGTAGGAGTCCACGTCGATCTTGGCCAGGTCCACCTTGGAGCCGAGCATCTCGGACGCGCCGGCCTCGGTCAGCGCGTTGCGGATCGCGAGGTCCATGAAGTCGCGGTGCATCGCCGCGGTCATCCGCACCGAGTCGGCGTTCCAGTAGAGGATGTCGAACGCCTTGGGGGCATGGCCCATCAGGTAGTTGTTCACCCAGTAGTTCCAGATGAGGTCGTTGGGCCGCAGCCACGCGAAGATCTCGGCCAGCGCGCGGCCGTCGAGGTAGCCCTTCTCCCGCGAGGCCCGGGTCGAGGCCGCCGCCGACTTGTGCGACAGCAGCGCGCTCGGCAGACCGGCCTGCTCCTGGTCGAGCACCGTCACCGCCAGGGAGTACGCCGCGACGCGGTCGAGCTCGCCGATGGCCGCCAGGTGCGCCAGCACCATCGAGGCGATCATCCCGCCGGAGCAGATGCCCAGCATCGCGACCTTGTCCTGCTCGGAGACGTCCTGCGCGGCCTGCATCGCCTCCAGGATCGCCTGGCCGTAGGTGTCCAGCCCCCAGTCGGCGTGCCGCGCGTCCGGGTTGCGCCAGGAGATGCAGAAGACCTGCTGCCCCTGCTGCACCAGGTGCTCCACCAGGCTGCGCCCCTCGGCCAGGTCGATCACGTAGTACTTGTTGATCGTCGGCGGCACGATCAGCAGCGGCACCTCGCGCACCTTGCCGGTCTGCGGGGCGTACTGGATCAGCTCGAACACGTCGGTGCGGAACACCACCTCGCCGGGCGTGATCGCGATGTCCTCGCCGACCTCGAAGGCGTCCGGTTCGACCATCGACGGCACCCGCGGCGCGGTGGCGAAGTCGCGCACCAGCCGCTTGCCGCCCTCGACCAGGTTGCCTCCGCCGGTGTCGAGGATCCGCTTGATCACCTTGGGGTTGAGGAACGGGTTGTTGCTCGGCGCGGACGCCTCGACGAGGTTGTCCAGGATGAAGGTCATCCGCTGGTCGTCGCCCCACCCGAGGTCGGCGTCGTCGACCAGCCCGCGCATCGCCTCGCCCCACGCGAGGTAGCCCTGCAGCGTCCGCTTGAACAGCGGGTTGCCCGCCCACGCCTCGTCGGAGAAGCGGCGGTTCTTGGCGTGCGGCTCCACCTCCGACCTGCCCAGGCCGACCTTGGCCAGCTCGACCCCGAGCCCCGCCGTACGACGGACCACGCGGCGCGGGTGCCGCGCCAGGCCGGCCGCGAAGCGGACCCCGGACATGCCGGGCAGGAACCGCCGCAACGGGCTGCTCGCGGCGTCGGCGAGCAGCAGGTCCAGCGGCATGGACAGCTCGTCGCCGGTGTCGTGGCCCACGTCCTCCGCGGCGTCGATGCGCTCCTGCGCCTGCGACTCGTTCGTCGTCGCGGTCATCACTCGCTCCTCTCGGAGTCGGGAGGCGACACCTCGCGTCGCAGGATCTTGCCGGTCGGTCCCTTGGGCAGCTCGTCCACGATCCAGATGACGCGGGGGTACTTGTAGGCGGCGAGCTGCTCCTTGGCGAACTCCTTGAGCTCGTCCTCGGTGGCCTCCTTGCCGGCCTTGAGCGCGACGGCCGCGCCGACCTCCTCGCCCAGGTCGTCGTGCGGGAGGCCGACCACGGCGACCTCACCCACCGCGTCGTGCTCGTAGAGCGCTTCCTCGACCTCCAGCGGGTAGACGTTGTAGCCGCCGCGGATGATCAGGTCCTTCTTGCGGTCGACGATCGTGAAGTAGCCCTCCTCGTCGACCGTGGCCAGGTCGCCGCTGCGGAACCAGCCGTCGACGATCGCCTCGGCGGTCGCGTCCTCCCGACCCCAGTAGCCCCTCATCACGTTCTCGCCCTTGATCGCGATCTCGCCGACCTCCCCGTCGCCGGCGACGTCGTTGCCCTCGTCGTCGATCAGCTTCATCTCCACCCCGCGCACGGGAGTGCCGATCGTGCCCGGCTTGCGCTCCCGATCGGGCCGGTTGAACGACGCCACCGGCGAGGTCTCGGACAGGCCGTAGCCCTCCAGCACCATGCAGTCGAAGGTCTTCTCGAACGCCTTCATCACCTCCGCGGGCATCGCCGCACCGCCGGAGATGCAGGTGCGAAGTGACGACATGTCGGCGTCGTCGGCGTTGTCCGCGTGCAGCATGCCGGCGTACATCGTCGGGACGCCCTCGAAGACGGTGACGCCGTCGCGGCCGACCACCTTGAGCGCCTTGGCGGCGTCGAAGCGCGGGATGAGGGTGAGGCAGGCGCCCTTGGCCACCGCCGCGTTGAGCCCGCAGGTCAGGCCGAAGCAGTGGAACAGCGGGAGGCACCCCATCACGACGTCCTCCTCGCTCAGCTCCACGAGGGTCTCGGCGCTGGTGAGGGCGTTGGTGACCATGTTGTGGTGCGTGAGCTCGGCGCCCTTGGGCTGCCCGGTGGTGCCCGAGGTGTAGAGCAGGACCATGGTGTCGTCGTCGGCACGCTCGACCACCTCGTCGTCGGGCTCGTGCTCGGCGAGCAGCCCGAGGAACCCCTGGGCCTCGACCGGGATGCACTCGATGTCGACCGCCTTCGCGCCCTTGGTCGCCTCGTCGGCCATCTCCTCCCAGGCGAACACCAGCGAGGCGCCGGAGTCCTCGAGGTAGTACTCCACCTCGCGCGCCTTGAGCAGCGGGTTCATCGGTACGACGACCGCGCCGGCCGCGACCGCGCCGTAGAAGAGCACGGGGAAGTGAGGCACGTTGGGGAGCACCAGGCCGATGCGGTCCCCCGGCTCGATGCCCTTGGACCTGAGCAGCGAGGTGACGCGGCGCGCCCCGTCGAGCAGCTGGTCGTAGGTGAGCACCGTGTCGTCGAGCTTCACGGCGGGACGGTCGCCGTGCGCTTCCGCTGTCGTGGTCAGGTGGGTGGCGAGGTTCGGCACGAAGGCCTCCGAGAGTGGGTGACGTGGGTCACTAGGCCCCTTACCCTCGCCGCCCACCGCCAACCTCCACCACCGGCCGCAGGTGGCCGCGGTCGCCGTGCCGGTCGTAGAGGCTGAGCACCTCGACGTCGCTCTCACCCGTGCTCCCGAACCAGTGCGGGGTCGTCGTGGCGAACGCTGCGACCTCGGCGGGGCCGAGCACGAGGTCCTCGCCACCCAGCACGAGACGCAGACGTCCGGAGAGGACGTAGAGCCACTCCCGGCCCTCGTGCGCGCGGAGTGCGGGCTCGCGGAGGGAAGCGGGGATCACGATCTTCCACGCCTGCACCCCGTGCGGGTCAGCAGTCAGCGGCACGACCGCGCGGCCCTTCACCCGCCGAGGCCGAGGTCGGAGGCGCCGGTCCCCCGTCTCGGGGGCGCCGACCAGGTCGTCGAGAGAGACCCGGTACGCCGCGGCGAGCGCGAGCAGCAGCTCGAGCGTCGGGCGTCGCTGGTCGTTCTCGAGGCGGGACAGGGTGCTGCGGGAGATCCCGGTCCGCGCGGAGACGTCCTCCAGGGTGAGCCGGCGCCGCGTGCGGAGGTCCCGCACGCGGGCACCGACCGCGGCCGTCACCGCCACGCCTCACCGCGCGCGACGACGTAGGTCCGCCAGACGTGACCCCACGGGACCGCGACGAGGACCGGCACGACGAACAGGCAGTTGACCAGGGTCTCGGAGGTGCCGTCGTCCAGGTCACCGGACAGGAGCAGCGGCAGGCCGACGAGGCCGAGCCAGATCAGCTTCCACAGCGACTCGAAGACCAGCATCGGGAGCATCCGGGTCGGGTGGCGCAGCCCCAGCAGCATGAGCACCGACATCCCGCCGAGCAGGGCGAGGGTCGTGCCCTCGTAGCGCGGCAGGTCCGAGGCGTCCAGGAGCCGGGGCCAGCGGCCGACGACCAGACCGACACCGACGAAGCCGTACGCCGCGCGGAGCAGTGCCACCCGCCGCCGCGACAGGCTCTCGCCTGTCACCCCGGTGGTGGTGAGCGTCGTGGTCATCACGACTCCTGGGTGGCCAGGACCGCGACCGGGACCACGGGCACCGAGGGGCTGGAGCCCTCGACCTGGACCCGCGGGAGCACCCGGTCGAGCCAGGAGGGCAGCCACCAGTTCGCCTTGCCCAGCAGGGCCATCGTCGCAGGCACGAGGAGCATCCGGACCAGCGTCGCGTCGATCGCGACCGCGACGGCCAGGCCGAGTCCCAGCATCTTCAGCGACGGGATCGGGCTCGCGACGAAGCTGAGGAACACCGCGACCATGATCAGCGCGGCCGAGGTGACCACGCGGCCCGTGCCGGCAAGCCCACGGGCGACGGACTCGGCGTTGTCGCCGACCCGCGCGTGCTCCTCGCGGATCCTCGACAGCAGGAACACCTCGTAGTCCATCGACAGCCCGAACAGGATCGGGAACATGATCACCACGATCATGGACGTGATCGGCGTCGGACCGTCGAGCCCGAGCAGCTCCGCGCCCCAGCCCCACTGGAAGACCGCGACGAGGACGCCGTACGCCCCGCCGATCGACAGCACGTTCATCACCGCCGCCTTGGCCGGCACCGCGATCGAGCGGAACACCAGCATCAGCAGCAGGAACGACACCCCGACGACCGCGCCGATGAACCACGGCAGGGTCCGGGAGAGCTGGGCGTTGAGGTCGTCGGTGATCGCGGTGACACCCGTGACGTAGACGTTGTCCGGGACCACCTCACGCACCCGCTCGATCGTCGCCGAGGTGTCGAGGTCCGCGGGACCTGAGGTCGGCAGGGCCGTGACCACGGCGGTCCCACCATCGGCCGAGAAGACCGTCTGCCGCACCGACGCGATGCCCGGGACCGCGGCGATCGTCCGGGTGAGGTCGGTCAGGTCGGCCCGGGACGCCCCCGAGGCGGACAGGTCGACGACCAGGGTGAGCGGAGCGTTGATGCCGGTGCCGAAGCCCTCGGTGAGCAGGTCGTAGGCCTGCCGGTGGGTCGTCTCGACCGGCGCGTCGCCCGCGGCGGGGAACGCGGTCTGCATCCACAGCGCCGGGGCGGCGATGGCGAGCAGCGTGGTCACGGCGCCGAGCAGGTAGGGCCACGGCCGAGCGGACACCCGGTGGCCGAACCGCCACCACACGGTCTCGTGGGCACCCTTGACCGTGCGGTGCCGCAGACCCAGCCGGCCCTTGTCGATCCGGTCGCCGAGGAGGGTCAGCAGCGCGGGCAGCAGGGTGACCGCCGCCGCGACGGCCGCGAGGACCATGAGTGCGGTGGCGATGCCGATGGAGGTCAGCACACCGAGGCGCGTGATCGCGAGCGCCGCCGTGGCCACCACGACGGTGCCGCCGGCGAACACCACCGCGGCACCCGAGGACCCCATCGCCTCGGCGAGGGCGTGCTCGTTGGTCTCACCGGCGCTGCGGTGCTCGCGGTAGCGGGCCACGATGAACAGCGCGTAGTCGACCCCGACGCCCAGGCCCACCAGCCCCGCGACCGAGATCGCGGACACCGAGACCGTCATGGCCGAGGCGAGCAGGGAGATCGCACCGACGCCACCGCCCACCGCGACGAGCGAGAGGCCGATCGGCAGGACCGCGGACACCAGCGTGCCGAACACGACCAGCAGCACCAGCAGCGCCACGAGCAGGCCGATGCCGACGTGGCCGGAGTCGCCTCCACCGGAGTTGAGGAAGACCTCGTCCCCGCCGAGCTCGACGCGCACGCCGTCGGCGTGCATCCCGGACACCGCGTCGGAGAGTACGGCGAACGCGGGCTTGCCCATCTCGCGCTCGGGGACGTCGAGGGTCACCACCGCGTAGGCGATGGTCCCCTCGGGCGAGACCGTGCCGGCCGCGAACGGGTCGGACACGGTCTCGACGTGGTGGAGCTCGTCGACGCGCTCGCGCACGCTCTCGACCTGGGTCCGCCTGGTGACCAGCGGTGAGCCGTCCTCGGACTGGAGGACGACGAGGACCGAGCCCTTCGCTGCCTCCGGGAAGTGCTGGTCGAGCAGCTCCATCGCCCGGGCGCTCTGGCTGCCGGGCGAGGCGAAGTCGTCGGCGAACGTGCCGCCGGCCGCGCCCGCCAGGGCGAAGAGCCCGACGAGCACGAGGACCCAGCTGCCGAGCGTGCGCCACGGGTGCCGGGCGCTGGTGCGGGCGATGCCGCGGGTGAACCTGTCCATGGTCGTTGCCTTCCGTCAGAGGGGCCCGGTCCGGTGCATGAGCCCCTGAACGGCCGTGACGCTAGGCAGCGACGTGGTGAGCCCGGATCACCATGTGTGGTGATCCGGGCGGGTGATCTCGACTGAGCTCGATCGCCGGTGGGCGGCCTCGATCACCGAGAGGCGCCGGCCCGGGTGAGCAGCCGGGCACGGACCCGGTGCAGGCGCGGCATCAGGCCGTAGATCACGATCGGCACCGCGATCGTGGCGAGCACGAACGTGCGCGGCACCGTGCCCAGGTCGCGCAGCACGTCGCCGAGCAGCACGTTGAGCACGAGGAGGGTCGGGAAGACCGCGAGCCAGATCATCAGGGCGAGCTGGTGCTTGGTGGGCGGGGGCGGGGGTGTGGGCATGACGGTTCCTTTCGAGAGCCGGGAGGGAGAGGTCAGAGGGCGCGGTCGACATCGTCGGCGACCAGGTCCGCGTTGAGGGCGATGGCGGCGGCAGAGCCCTGGCCGGCGGCGGTGACCACCTGGGCGCGGGGGTCGACCGCGTTGCCGGCCGCCCAGACGCCGGGCACGCTCGTGCGGCCCGTCCCGTCGACGACGACCCAGCCCTGCTCGTCCACGGCGCAGCCGAGGTCGCGCAGGAGCCCGTCGTGCGGGTGGAAGCGAGGGCGGACGAACACCGCGTCGCGCTCGATCGTGCGGCCGTCGGCGAGCTCGAGACCCCGGACGGCATCGCCCGCGACGACCACGCGCGCCACCGGCCCGTCCACGACCTCGACACCGCGGGCGGCGAGCCGGGCGCGGTCGAGATCGCCCACCACGTCGTCGTGCGGGAGGAGGACGAGGTCCGCGGACCACTGCCGCAGCAGCAGCGCGTGGTCCACCGCCCCCGGAGTCCCGCCGAGCACCGCCAGCCGCTGGTCGCGGACCTCCCAGCCGTGGCAGTAGGGGCAGTGCAGGACGTCCCGCCCGAACCGCTCCCGCACCCCGGGTACGGCGGGCAGCTCGTCGCGCAGGCCCGTGGCCACCAGCAGCCGGCGAGCCCGCAACGACCCGCCCCCGCTCAGCGTGACCTCGAAGCCACCGTCGTGAGCGGTCACCGCCGAGACGGTCCCGGGGACGACCTGGGCGCCGTACGACTGGATCTCGGCGCGGCCCACCGCGAGCAGCTCGGCGGGCGGCATCCCGTCGCGCGACAGGAACCCCTGCATGTGGGCGGCCGGCTCGTTGCGTGGGTGGCCCGCGTCGACGACCGCGACCGAGCGCCGCGCACGGGAGAGGACGAGGGCCGCGGAGAGTCCGGCGGCGCCGCCGCCGACCACGACGACGTCGTACGCGCTGGCGGTCGTGGGCTGGTTGTCGGTCATGCCACGACTGTGCGCTTGAGGACGAAGGCCCTCAACTGTTGTTGCCGAGACCGGGAAGGCGATCGGCTGAGACCCGGCGGGGCTAGCGTGGCCGCATGGCCGTGCCCCTGCTCGGGACCAAGCTCTTCCTGCCGCGTCCCCGCGCGCAGCTGGTCCCCCGCGCACGGTTGGCCGAGCAGGTCGATCGCGGACTCGGCGCGCGGCTGCTGCTGGTCTCCGCACCGGCCGGGTTCGGCAAGACCACCATGGTCGTCGACCGGCTGCGCGCGGCGACCCAGCCGCCCCGCTCGGCCGCGGTCGCCTGGCTCTCGCTCGACCCGGGTGACGAGGACCCGGCGACCTTCTGGACCTACGTCGTCTCGGCGCTGCGGACCGCCGTGCCCAACCTCGGGTCGGACGCCCTCGCCCTGCTCGCCGACCCGCATCCCCCGCCGCTCGAGGTCGTCCTGACCACGGTGCTCAACGAGCTCGGGCACGGCGAGGGCGACGTGGTGCTCGTGCTCGACGACTACCACGTCGTCGGCTCCCTGGAGGTCCACACCCAGCTGGCGTTCCTGCTCGACCACGCTCCCGATCGCCTGCACCTCGTGCTGGTCACGCGGGCCGATCCGCCCCTCCCGCTGGCCCGGCTGCGCGCGAGCGGCGACCTGGTGGAGATCCGGGCTGCGGACCTGAGGTTCAGCGAGGACGAGACCGCGGCCTACCTCACCGGCCCGATGGGGCTGAGCCTCTCCCCGGCCGACGTGGCGACGCTCGAGGCCCGCACCGAGGGCTGGATCGCGGCGCTCCAGCTCGCCGCGTTGTCGATGACGGGGCGCGAGGACCCCGGGGCGTTCATCGCCGACTTCGCCGGGGACGACCGCTACCTCGTGGACTACCTCGTCGAGGAGGTGCTGGCGCGCCAGCCCTCCGACACCCACGACTTCCTGCTCCGCAGCTCGGTGCTCGACCGGCTCAGCGGACCGCTGTGCGACGCCGTGGTCGGCACGAGCGGAGCCCGCGCGACCCTCGAGGGCCTGGACCGGGCCAACCTGTTCCTGGTCCCGCTGGACGACCGGCGCCAGTGGTACCGCTACCACCACCTCTTCGCCGACGTCCTGCGCGCGCGGCTCCTCGAGCTGGAGCCCGACGTCGTGCCCTCGCTGCACCAGCGTGCGAGCACGTGGTTCGAGGCCAACCGCGACCGCGCCCAGGCGATCCGGCACGCGCGCCTGGCCGGCGACGTCGAGCGGGTGGCGGACCTGATCGAGCTCGAGATGCCCGCACTACGACGCGACCGGAAGGACCGGACCCTGCGCCAATGGCTCGAGGAGCTGCCCCCGGACGTGGTGAGGTCCCGACCCGCCCTGGCCAACGGGCTCGGTGGCTCGATGCTCATCACCGGCGCGGTGGCCGGGGTCGAGGCGTGGCTGGACGCCGCCGAGGCCTGGCTGGACCCGTCGCCCGACCGGGTCGTGAAGGAGGGCGCGGTCGTCGTCGACCGGTCCGAGCTCCCCCGCCTGCCTGCCTGGATCATGCTGCACCGATCCGGCCACGCGCTCGCGCACGGCGACCTCCCGGGCTCGACCGCCCTTGCCCACAAGACGATCGACCTCGCCCCGGCGGACGACCACATCGCACGCGGCGGCGCCTCCGCGATCATCGGGCTGGCGGCGTGGGCGGTCGGCGACCTGGAGGTCGCGCACGACCGCTACGCCGCCTGCCTGCCGCACTTCGAGGCCGCGGGCCACGTCGCCGACGTCATGGGCTGCTCCCTCGGCCTGGCCGACATCCAGGTCGCGCAGGGACGTCCGCGCTCCGCGCTCCGGACCGTCGAGGCGGCGATCGCGCTCGCGACCCGGCAGGACGGCGTCGTCCGGGGCATCGCCGACATGCACATCGCCCGCGCGGCGCTGCAGGTCGAGCTCGGCGACCCCGAGACCGCACGCCGGGGGCTCAACCTCGCCCGCGAGCTCGGTGACCACGCCGGGCTGCCGCAGAGCCCCTACCGCTGCCGCGTCGCGATGGCGCACGTCCTCGAGGCCGGGGGCGACGTGGACGCTGCGCTGGCCAAGCTGGACGAGGCGATCGCGCTCTACAACGGCGACTTCTCCCCCAACGCCCGGCCGGTGCCCGCCCGGAGGGCTCGCGTCGCGCTGCGTCACCAGCGGCTGTCCGAGGTCGAGCCGTGGCTGGCGACCACGGACCTCACGCTCGCCGACGAGCCGTCGTACCTCCGCGAGCACGAGCTGGTCACGCTCGCCCAGGCGACCGCCGCCACGGACCCTGCCCGGCTCGACGAGGCGCTCGCCCTCCTGGCCCGGCTCCGCGAGGCCGCGGCGGACCGGCCCGGCTCCCTGCTCGACATCTGCGTGGCGCAGGCGCTGCTGCTCGACGCGGCCGGCGACCGGACGGCGGCGCTGTCCGCGCTGGAGATGGCGCTGCGCATCGCCGAGCCGGAGGGCCACGTCCGCGTCTTCGTCGACGAGGGGCCGGCGATGGCGCGGCTGCTCGAGGCCGTGCCCTCCGGCTCGCCGTTCACGACGTACGCCCGGTCGCTGCGCGGTGCGGCCCCCGGGCGCGCGCCCGGCACCGTGCCGGCCCAGCGCCTGGTCGACCCGCTCAGCGCACGCGAGCTGGACATCCTCCGGCTGCTCGCCAGCGAGCTGACCGGACCGCAGATGGCCCGCCACCTCGTGGTGTCGCTCAACACCGTGCGCACGCACACGAAGAACGTCTACCTCAAGCTCGGCGTCAACAGCCGCATGGCCGCCGTACGCCGGGCGCGCGAGCTCGACCTGCTCTGACGGGGTTCACCAGCAGGTTCACCAGGTCTGGTGAGGACCGCTCACCCGGTCGCTCCCTAGCGTCCGGGACATGAGCAGCACCTGCTACCGGATCCGGATCGGCGGCCACCTCGACCAGAGGTGGGCCGCGTGGTTCGGCGAGATGACCCTCAGCGCCGAGCCGGACGGCACCACCGTCCTGGTCGGCCCGGTCGCCGACCAGTCGGCCTTGCACGGCCTGCTGCAGACCATCCGCGACCTCGGGTTGCCGCTGCTCTCCGTGAGCCCGGACGCCCACGACCCCCAGACCACCCAGGCCACCCAGAGCACCGAGGAGCCCACCCCATGATCACCCTCGAGTCGGTCACCAAGCGCTACGGCGACTTCGTCGCCGTCGACGACGTCTCCTTCACCGCCCGGCCCGGCCGGGTCACCGGCTTCCTCGGCCCCAACGGCGCCGGCAAGTCGACCACCATGCGCGTCCTCGTCGGCCTCACCCGGCCCGACGCCGGCACCGCCACCGTCGACGGCCGCGACTACCACGACCTGGTCAACCCCGGCGTCGAGGTCGGCGTCCTGCTCGACGCCTCCGCGCAGCACGGAGGCCGGACGGGCCGCGAGACGTTGGTCATCGCCCAGGAGGTGATGGGGCTCCCCCGCCGCCGCGTCGACGAGATGCTCGAGGTGGTCAGCCTCACCGTCACCGAGTCGCGCCGCCGCGTGCGCGACTACAGCCTCGGGATGCGTCAGCGGCTCGGCATCGCCGCCGCCCTCATGGGCGACCCGCACGTGCTGGTCCTCGACGAGCCGGCCAACGGGCTCGACCCGGCCGGCATCCGCTGGATGCGCCGCCTGCTGCGCGGGTTCGCCGACCGCGGCGGCACCGTCCTGCTGTCCTCCCACCTCCTCCACGAGATCGAGGTCATCGCCGACGACCTGGTCGTCATCGGCAACGGGCGGATCGTCGCCCAGGGCGCCAAGGACGACCTGCTGCGCTCCGCAGGGACGCTCGTCCGGACGGCGTACGTCGACGCCGTGCGGCCCGCGCTCGACCGCGCCGGCATCCGCTGGTCGACCAACGACGACGACAGCCTGGTCGTCCACGCCGAGACCGGCCGCGTCGGCGAGATCGCGTTCGCCGCCGGAGCCCCGCTCCTCGAGCTCCGCCCCGCCGAGGGCGCGGGCCTGGAGGAGATGTTCCTCCGCCTCACCGCCGAGACCCAACGAGAAGGACGAGTGGCATGAGCACCACCACGCAGACCCCGACCCGGACCCGGACCGCCGCTGCCGTCCCGATCCCCCTTGCCCGCCTGGTGAAGGTGGAGCTGCGCAAGTCCTTCGACACCACGGCCGGCCTGTGGCTCCTGGCGAGCATCGGGCTGCTGTCGCTGCTCACCACCGGCGCCGTCATCGCGTGGTCCTCGGCCGGCGAGCAGACCTACCAGACCTTCACCCTCGCGATCGGACGCCCGCTCTCGATCGTCCTGCCGATCATCGCGACCCTCACGGTGACCTCCGAGTGGAGCCAGCGCAGCGGGCTCACCACCTTCAGCCTGGTGCCCCACCGGCGACGCGTCGTCCTGGCCAAGGCTCTCGCGCTGGCCCTCGTCGCGGCCCCGTCGATGCTGCTGGCGTTCGGCGTCGGCGCCCTCGGTCACCTCGTCGGGACGGCGATCCGCGGCACCGAGCCTGTGTGGAACCTGACCTGGGCCAGCGTGGGCCAGTTCGCCCTCGGCAACGTGCTCGGAGTGCTGGTCGGCTTCACCCTCGGCCTCCTGGTCCGCAGCACGGCCGCCGCGCTGGCGTCGTACTTCGTGATCACGTTCGTCGCGCCGCCGCTGCTCATGCTCCTGGCGACCAGCCAGGCGTGGTTCCACGACCTGCACCCGTGGGTCGACCCGACCGTCCCGCAGAACGCGCTGTTCGGCCCGGCCGCCCTCGGGTCCGACCAGTGGCAGCAGCTCGCCGTGACCAGCATCGTCTGGCTCGCGCTCCCGCTGGCGTGGGGCCTCGCGCGGCTCGTGCGGGCGGAGGTGAAGTGAGGTCGGTGCGCGCCTCGCAGACCCCTGGGGCGGGCCTCGATCCCTTCCTGAGAGGACCCCAAAGTAAAACGTGGTGCGGCGACGTGTCAGATTGTCCCGTGGGGGGTACAACCACCGCACACGAAGCCAGGTGCCCCTCGCACCCCCGTCCCGGAGGAGACTCCCGTGTTGTTCCGTGAGATGACGCTGCTGGTCCGTGACGTGGTCAAGGGCTGTCTGGCCCTCGCGCAACGCCCCGTCTGACCCAGCCTCACCCGGCTCGGAACCCCGAGTCCCGCGGCCCGTGTCGCGCCCCTTTGGGAGGGAGCACGACGACGGGCCGTCGGCTACTCCGGGAGCTGCGCCTCGTCGTACGCCGCCCGCACCGCCTTGGGCACTCGGCCCTTCGCCGGGCAGTCGATCCCGGCCCCTGCCGCCCAGGCCCGCACCTCCGCCGCCGTCGGCTCGCGACGGGGCAACGGCGCGCCGGGCACCAGGTCCGCCACGACCGCAGCCGCCCCGGACTCGAGGTCGGCGGCCACGGACGCCGCCGCGAGGAAGCGGTAGGTCCAGTCCTGTGCCAGCGCCCGGGTCTCGCAGAACACCACCGGGACGCCGGGCCACGCCACCTGCAGCTCGGCGAGCGCATCGGCGGCGACCGACCCCCGCACCACCTCGTGCTGGAAGATCCGGGAGTAGCGGTCCTCGACGACCACGGCCGCCCGAGGGAGGGAGGCCAGCTCGGTCAGCTGGTACTTCAACCGCCCTGTCGTCAGCCCGCTGACCAGGTCGGCCAGGCTCTTGCGCTCGACCGCGGCGAGGACGCCACCCTCGCGTCGTACGGCGTAGTCCCCGGCGGGCAGCGCCTCCTTGACCAGCCGAACCTGGCTGTCCTTGAACGTGTAGGCGTAGCGCTCGTGCGTGTCCACGACGATCTCGAGGTCGCGGACCCCCTGCGCCCGCGCCGACGGTACGGCGACGCGCGGCCTCGCCTGCTTGGCCGTGCGAGCGGTCTGCCAGAAGATCACCTGCCGGCCACCGCGGACCGTGGTCATCACGAACTGCGAGCGGTTCTCGCGGCCCCGGTCGAGGACGAGGTCGACCGCTGCGCCGCGTCGCACGCACGACCGGACCGGCACGCGCTCGAGCACCTCGGCGTCGTCGGGCCACCCGTCGGCGCGGTGGCAGTAGACCTTGCCGGTCCGCGGCCACGGCTCGCGTGCCTTGAGCACGATCCCGTGCTCACCCAGCGGCACCCGCAGCAGGTAGGGAAGGCTCGATCCCTCCTCGTCGTTGCGTGCGATGACGAAGTCGTCGTGGGTCACGCGGCCAGTGTGCCGGTGGATGACGCGAGCGGGCCACCGTCCGCACCCAGGCCGAGCTCGAGGCGCGGTGGCACCGGCTCATGGGAGACCTGGGCCTCGGTCGCACGACGCTCTGGCCGCTGCTGCTCGAGACCACCGGCAAGGTGTTGCCGGTGGTCGTGCGGATCGACGACGTCCCGACCCGTCCGACCGACGCCGTCGGACGGCTCAGCGGTCTGCTCGATCGCCGCCTCGGTCGACGCCATCAGCCGCCGGCGCTCCCGCCGCGGCTGACCCCCTGCCCCGGCCTGGCCGTCACCTCGACGGTCAGGCCGCGGGCAGCGCGGCCTTGGCCCGCAAGAAGGCCTCGGCGGTGTGCATCGTGGCTGGGTCGACCAGGCCACCACCCACGTCGGTCCACGGCGACTCGACCCCGGCGATGTAGGCGTTGAGCTCCATCGTCAGCGCCGGCACCGCCGCGACCGGCCGGAGCGCGACGGCCATCCCGCGATAGACCAACCCCGGGGTGGACAGCACCCGGACGCGCCGGCCGAGGACGTCGGCGAACAGGGCGGCCACGTCCTGCCAGCTCAGCACCTCGGGGCCCGCGACCTCGATCGGCGCCGCCGTCACACGCTCGCGCACGGCTGCCTCGGCCACCGCTCGTGCCGCGTCGGCGACCGAGAGGAAGGCGTGGCGGTGACGAGGGCTGCCCGGCACCAGCATCACGCCTCGGTCCTCCACGAGGGTCCCGGTCGCGGCCCGGAACCTCTGCAGGAACGGCGAGGGGCGGTCGATGGTCGCGTGCGCCTCGCCACGGAGCGGGAGGGAGGAGCCGACGAGCGCGAACCACGCCTCCATGAACGGTGGGAGCCGCAGCAGCCGGCCCTGCAGGGGCGACCTGGTGAGCTGCAGCTCGAGCGCCTGCTTGGCCCGGACGACCGCTGCCGTCGGTGGGCCGGGCGGCATCGGGACCGAGGGCAGCACCGCCCGTCGTACGCCGTGGGAGGCGGCCGCGTCCACGAAGCGGCTGAGGCCCTCGGCGAAGGCGCCCACGTCGTCGCCGGCCCGCGGCGCCACGGCGTTGGCGCTCAGGACGACCGCGTCGACGCCCGTCAGCGCCGCGGCGGCGTCGGCCGGGGTGTGGTGCACCAGGTCGAGCTCGACCAGCTCGACCCCCTCGAGGTCGGCCCCGCGCGAGCGGTCACGGACCGTGGCCCGGACCGCCTCCCCACGGGACCGCAGCTCGCGGCAGCACGCGGCTCCCAGCTGTCCGTTGCCCCCGACGACCAGGACCGTCATGGCTCCTCCTCAGTCGCCGGCGAGCCCGGCGCCCGCGGCCGCGGCGAACACCACTGCCGTCGCGGTCGTGAGCACGCGCGTCCGCGTCGTCCCCTGGGAGGTGAGGCCGATGACGGTGTCGAAGACGTTGAGCGCCAGCCCCAGCTGGAAGAAGCGACGGTCGTCGATCCCGTCCGGCAGGAGCCCGATGGCGCCGATCGCGGCAGTCGCGCCGGCCCAGAGCCGCACCGTGTAGATGTGCTCCGGGGTCGGGTCGGCGGCGCCGTAGGCGTGGGCCAGGGCTCGGGGCGCCAGCGCGCCCACGGCGCCGAAGGCGAGCGAGGCGACACTCGTCGCCGTGCGGATCGTGGCTGCGTCGGTCATCGCGATCTCCTCACCGCACCGTGCCGACCAGCGTGCCCGTGCTCGGGTCACAGTCCGGGAAGGCCTCGGGGACGACGAAGGTGGCGGTGTCGCCGTCGACGGTGAAGGTCCAGTCGAACCCACCTCCCAGGCGCGTGAGCACGTAGCCGGTGTCGGTGGCCGTCCACGTGGCCCTCTCACCGTAGGCCCGTCCGCCCCAGGCGGCGTGGATCTGGCCGTGGTAGAGCACCGTGATGCTGAGGTTGGCGGTCCCGTCGTTCCTCAGCGTCACGCTCCACCGGCCCTGGACGTCGGTCGTGTCGGCGCAGGTGCCGGGTGCGGGCTCCTCGGTGCCGACCACCCAGTCACCGGACAACGTCCTGGTGGACGGGCCGTCGGCAGCAGTGGCGTCGACCCCCGGCAGGCAGACGAGCAGTCCGGCCACCGCGGTGGCGGCCGTCGCGCGGAGCAGTCTCATGGTGTCCCTCCTCGGTCCCGGAGCCCGAGCGCCGAGACGGGAAGGGTCGGCCCGGCCCCGATGCGGCCATCGTGCGCGCGGACGGCTGCGGTGCCTCAAGAGCAAAGGTCCCGAGATCGCGGTGGCGCGGGGACGGGTCCAGGCCACAGGGCGTCTCGGGGGGTGAGTCCCCGGGACGCTCGGTCGGGGCGATCAGTCGGGGCGGGCGAAGAGCCGGCGCCGGCCGGCGGCGTCGCGGCGGGCCTGGCGCACGCGGCCCCGGCGGGACCGACGGGCAGCGGAGCGGGCCATGTCGGCCGCGCCGATCATGCCGGCCTGGGGGCCGAGCTCGGCCCGCACGATGACCGGCTCCTGGCGGTGCCCGCGCCCGGTCAGGGCACGTGAGAAGGCGCGACGCACGGGCTCGAGCAGGAGCTCGCCGGCGTCGGAGACTCCGCCGCCGATGATGACGCAGCTCGGGTCGAAGGCCGCGGTGAGCCCGGCGAGGCCGACGCCGAGCCAGTCGCCGACGTCGTTGAGCAGCTCGATGGACAGCGGGTCGCCGTCGCGTGCGGCCTGGGTGATCAGCGGCCCGTGGAGGCGCTCGGGGTCGCCGTCCACCAGGTCGCGCAGGTGGCGCGCCATGGGCGAGCCCGCGGCGATCAGCTCGCGCGCCTCGCGGACCAGGCGGTTGCCCGAGGCGTACTGCTCCCAGCACCCGCGGTTGCCGCACTCGCAGCGGTGGCCGTCGGGCACGACCTGCATGTGGCCGAACTCGCCGGCCATGCCGTTGGCCCCGCGGAACACCTTGTTGTCGATCACCAGCGCGCCGCCGATGCCGGTGCCCAAGGTGACGCAGAGGACGTAGCGGTGACCCCGGCCGGCCCCGAAGCGGGTCTCGGCCAGGCCCATCATGTTGGCGTCGTTGTCGACCACCACGGGCAGCCGCACGCGCTCCGCGACGCGGGCACGCAGGGGCTCGTTGCGCCAGTCGAGGTGCGGGGAGAACATCACGGTCGTGCGGGTCGCGTCGACGAAGCCCGCCGCCCCGATGCCGACGGCCCCCACGTCGTGGCGCTGGGCGAACGAGGTCACCAGGTCGACGATCGTGTCCTCGACCAGCCTCACGTCGTGCCCCAGCGTCGGGCGCCGGTCGACCTCGACCACGTGGCCGAACGAGTCCACCACGGCCGCGAGCACCTTGGTGCCGCCGATGTCGATGCCGACCGTCAGCGGCTCCCAGCGCAGGCCCCGCGGACGGACGAGCGGTGTCTCGGACATGGCGACAATCTAGGGCGTGGACCCCGCGGCGGTCTCCGCGCCACGACCGATCCGCGCCCGCGCGAGGTCGAGCAGCCGCTCGACGTCGTCCTCGAGGCCGAGCAGGGGCGCGAAGCGCCGCACGGTGTCGAGGAACATCTCGCCGCTCTCGATGACGCGGGGGTCGATGTGGCCCATCACCTCGAGCACCACGACCCCGTAGAGCGCCGTCCAGCCCTGCATGTCCACCCAGAGCAGCCCGCGCTCCTCGTCGGCGAGGTCCTCGTGGGGGGCCGGGATGAGGGGGTCGAGCATCGCCTCGCGGACCGGCTCGGCCAGCTGGTCGAGAGACGGGATCGCGAAGCCGCGCTCGTGGAAGATGCGGTGGATCAGTCCGGTCATCAGCAGTCCCGACGAGGCCAGCGTGAGCAGCTCCCGCCGGGCGCAGGAGGTGTCGGCCACCGGGTTGGCGAAGACGGTCGCGAACTCGCGCGGGTGGGCCAGCGCCCACATCCGGAACTCCGTCGCCGCCACCACCAGCCGCCCCGCCGGGTCGTCCTGGGGCAGCCGGTCGGCCGCCGCGGCGAACTGCTCGGTCGCGGCCTTGTCGATCTCGAAGGCGACCAGGTCGACCAGCTCCTGGTAGCTGGCGACGTAGCGGTAGAGCGCCGGCGCGGTCATCCCCATCCGCCCCGCGACCGCGCGCAACGACAGCTCGGCGCCCTCGGCGAGCAGCTCGCGCGAGACGCGCACGATGTCGACGTACGTCGCCTCCCGCTGCCGTTCGCGGCGGGTGGGGGTCGGGTCGACCAGCGTCACGGGCGTTGCCTTCCGGGGGTCAGCGGAGTTGACGGCGCGAGTTTACACCGTTTACGGTTTACGGCGTTAACTAAGTTGGACATGTTCACTGGAGCCTCCCATGATCGATCGCTGGGCCCGCCTCGTCGCCCGCCGTGCGCGCACCGTCCTCCTGCTCGGCCTGCTCGTCACCGTCCTCGCCGCGGTGTACGGCGCCGGCGTGTTCGGGTCGCTCTCCCAGGGCGGCTTCGACGACCCGGACTCCGAGGCCGCGCGGGCGCTGCGGCTGGAGCAGGACACCTTCGGCAACCAGAGCGCCGACGTCGTCGCGATCTACTCCAGCGACGACCTCACCGCCCAGGACCCGGCCTTCCGCCGCGCGGTCGCCGACGTGGTCGACGCGCTCCCGGCCGGCACGGTCGCCCACGTCGTGCCCTACTACGCCGCCCCGCGCGCGATCGCGCCCTCGCTGGTGAGCCAGGACGGGCACCACGCGCAGGTGCTGATCTCCCTGGCCGGCCACTCGCAGGACGACTACCTCACCAACTACGACCGGATCTCGCCCCACCTGCAGGCGGCGGACGGCCTGACCACCGACGTCACCGGCTCCTTCGCGGTGTACGACGACGTGAACCGGCTGACCTCGGAGGACCTCGAGCGCGCGGAGCTGATCTCCATGCCGGTGGTCATCCTGCTGGCCCTGCTGATCTTCGGCAGCCTCGTCGCGGCCTCGATGCCCGCGCTGGTCGGCACCGTCGCGATGGTCGGCGCCCTGGCGATCGTGCGGCTGATCGCCCAGGTCACCGAGGTCTCGGTGTTCTCGGTCAACGTGATCTCGCTGCTGGGCATCGGCCTGGCGATCGACTACGCGCTCTTCGTGATCAGCCGGTTCCGGGAGGAGCTGGCGGTGGTCTCGACAGGATCGAGCACCGATGCGGCTGCAGAAGCGATCGAGCGGACGCTGGCGACCGCCGGGCGGACCGTGCTGTTCTCCGGCCTCACGGTCGCGGCCGCGCTGGCGAGCCTGCTGATCTTCCCGCAGTCGTTCATCCGCAGCATGGGCCTCGGCGGAATGGCCGCGGTGCTCGTGGCGATGGCCGCCGCGCTGACGATCCTCCCCGCGCTGCTCAAGGTGCTCGGCCACCGCGTGGACGCCGGCCGCCTGCCCTGGCGACGCGGTCGCGCGGTGGCGGTCGAGGACGCTCGCGGTCGCTGGCACGCGCTGGCCCGCGGGGTGATGCGTCGCCCGGTGGTCGTGGCCGCGACGGTCGTGATCGCGCTGCTCGCCATCGCCTCGCCGTTCCTCGGGGTGCGGTGGGGCAGCGTCGACTACCGCGTGCTGCCCGACGACGCCCCCGCGCACCGGGCGGCTGCCCTGCTCAGCGAGGAGTTCGGGCCCGAGCGCTCCGGCGCGAGCCTCGTGCTGCGCGGGGCCGACCAGGCCACGGTGACGTCGTACTCCCGGGCCGTGGAGCAGGTCGACCCGACCATGCAGGTCCTCCCGGTCGCCCGCGAGGGCGGTGCCGACGGGGTGACCCTGCTGCGCGCGTCCTGGGAGGGCAACAGCCAGTCCGAGCACTCGCAGGCGGTCGTCAAGGACCTCCGGCAGGTCCGCCCCGCCGACGGCGAGGTGCTGGTCGGCGGTCTCACCGCCGACACGGTGGACCTGCTCTCCTCGGTCCGGTCGCACCTGCCGTGGATGGCGCTGATCGTCGTGGCGGTGATGCTCGTCCTGCTGTTCCTGGCGTTCGGGTCCGTCGTGCTGCCGATCAAGGCCGTGGTGATGAACAGCTTCTCGATCACCGCGTCCTTCGGTGTCGTCACGTGGATCTTCAGCGACGGCCACCTCGCCGACGCGCTCGACTTCACCCCGCAGGGCTTCCTGGACGCGACGAACCCGATCGTGATGCTGGCGATCCTCTTCGGGCTCTCGATGGACTACGAGGTCTTCCTGCTGTCCCGGGTGCGTGAGCAGTGGGACGCCACCAAGGGCTCGGCGATGGCCGCGGGCGAGCGCAACGAGCTCGCGGTCGCGACCGGGGTGCAGAAGACCGGTCGCATCATCACCAGCGCCGCCCTCCTGCTCGGCGTCGTGATCGGCGCCTTCGGGCTCAGCGGCATCGTCTTCATCAAGATGCTCGGCATCGGGATGCTGGTCGCGCTGCTGATCGACGCGACCGTCGTACGCGCACTTCTTGTCCCCGCGACAATGAAGCTGCTCGGCGGCTGGAACTGGTGGGCGCCGGCACCGATGGCCCGCTGGTGGGAGCGCCACGGCTTCCGCGAGGGGCACGCCCCGCACGCGCCCGAGCAGGAGCGCGTCACCGTCTGAGAGTCGAGCGAGGAGGGGCCTCGGGGCCAGTGCGTGACGGCCCCGGGACCTCCCGGCAGTTGACGACCCCAGGGCCGAGGTGGCCCCTCCTCGCAGGTCCGGTCAGCAGCGCACGTCCTCGACTCCCTCGCTCCCGGCGCGGCAACCGCGGTGCGGGAGGCAGAGGGTGCGGTCGACGCGGCAGCGCCCCCGGGAGTCCCGCTCCGGACACGATGCCAATGCCGCCGCGCCCGCCATCTCCCGGGCCACGTCGAGCGCGCTGCGGTAGCGCCAGCGGCCGGCGGAGGTGGGCACGTCGTCGATCGGTCTGGTCACAGGCACTCCCGAAGGCTGGGCTGAACCCCGAGATCGGACGCCACGAAGGTAGCGAACCAGGCGCTGCCCCCGGACAGGGCCGACCGGCCCCAGGAGGGGGGCCGGCTGGGCCTGAACGTCGAGATCGGTCACCGGACGATCGCGACCGGGCAGTGCGCGTGCTGGAGCACGTGCTGGCTGACTGAGCCGAGCAGCATCCGGGCGAAGACGTTGCGGCCGCGGGCACCAACGACGACCAGGCTCGCGGACTCCGAGGCGTCGACCAGGACGCGCTCGGCGCGCAGCGGGACCGTCTCGCGGGTGACCTCGACGTCGGGGAAGTCCTCCTCGACACCGGCGAGCGCCTCGGACAGGGCCCGGTCGGCGTCGGCGCTGTCCACGCGCATCCGCGAGGGCAGCGCGAGCTCGCCGCCGTGCGGCAGGTCGGCGTCGAAGGCGTTCACCACGGTCAGCGGGACGCCCATCAGGTCGGCACGCTCGAGCGCGTAGCGCAGCGCGGCCACGCTCGAGGGTCCGGCGTCGACGCCGACGACCACCCGGGTGGCGTGCTTCGAGGCCTGCGGGCGTACGACGACGACCGGCCCGGTCGCGTAGGTCGCGAGGTGGCGGCTGACCGAGCCGATGAGCCCACCGGCCAGACGGCCGTGCCCGGTCGCGCCGACCACCACGGCCGCCGCGTCGGCGGTGGCGTCGGTGAGCAGCGTGACCGCGTCGGACTCGACGAGCCGGGCCTCGGCCTCGGCGTACCCGAGGTCGCTGACGCGCTTCTCGGCGGCGTCGAGGACCTGGCGCATGCCGTCGAGGTAGGAGCTGTCGACCGGGGTCCAGGCGGCCAGGGTCGAGGGCAGGGCGGCGGCCACCAGGACCTCCACCGGGTCGTGTCTCAGGGCAGCGGTGTCCACCGCCCAGCGCAGGGCGAGGTCGGCGAGGTCGGAGCCGTCGTACCCGACCACGATCTTTCGTGATGTGCTCCTCATGCCCTCAGCCTCCTCCTCGGGTGGGCGCAGATCAGTGGTCTTTCGGCCCTAATCGCCGCGCGCAGGACGTCTGGTGGGTCACACCCGTCGGCCGCCCGGGATCGTTGCCGAACCGTGTCTTGCCCCCGTCCAGCGGCGTGTGTGAGGTTGGCTCGGCTCCCCCCGCCCCACCTGTCTCGGAAGGTCCCTGCCCGTGAAGCTGCGCACCACCCTCAGCACGTCGGTCGCCACCCTCGCCCTCGGCGCCAGCCTCGGCCTGGTCGCCACCAGCTCCGCCGCCCCCGGCGGGCTCCGGCCGGCCCCCGCCCCGCCGGAGCACCCGACCAGCGTCGACCAGATCCAGAACATCGACCAGGTCCGCACCGCGATCAAGGGCTACTACGGCGACACCCCGACCGACCAGGTCGACCCCTACGCCGGCGACGGCAAGGACGTGAAGCTGCACACCTTCGCCCCCGACAGCGCCTACGCCCAGGAGGTCGGCGACCTCACCGCCGAGGCCGGGAAGTACCTCGCCCGCCGCGTCGCCCAGCCCCAGCACCTCGAGGGCAGGCCGGCGATCATCCTCGACATCGACGACACGACGCTGACCACCTACAACTACGAGGTCTACAGCAACTTCGCCTACGACCCGACGGTGAACGCCGCGTTCGTCAACGCCGGCGTCTTCCCCGCCGTGCCGACGATGCCGCAGCTCACCCAGGCCGCCGCGGCGCAGGGCTACGAGCTGTTCTTCCTCACCGGCCGCCCGGAGAACCAGCGCCCGGGCACGCAGGCCAACCTCACCGGCGCCGGCTATGCCGGCCCGGCCGCCGACCACCTGTTCCTCAAGGACCAGACCCTGCCCTGGCTGAGCAGCTGCGCCCCGACGTGCTCCTCCGCGCAGTACAAGGCGCTGACCCGCGAGCACCTCGAGAAGGACCTCGGCTACGACGTCGTCGCGAACTTCGGCGACCAGCCCAGCGACTTCACCGGCGGCTTCGCCGACCGGACCTTCCGCGTGCCCAACCCGATGTACTACCTGCCCTGACCGGGCGCCCCCGCCGCGCGTGCTCCGCCGTACCCCCCGCCGGCGGGGGCGGGTACGGGCCGGGGGGTCACTGCACGTGCGCGACCAGCCACGCCACCACGTCCGCGGTCACCTCGTCGCGGTTGGTCTCGTTGAAGATCTCGTGGCGGGCGTCGGGGTAGGTCCGCACGGTCACGTCGGTGACCCCGGCGTCGCGGTAGCGCTGCCCGAGCAGCTCGACCAGCTGCCCGCCGCCGGCGAGCGGGTCGGCGGTGCCGGAGGCGATGAGGATCGGCAGGTCGGGGCGGACGCCGTCGGGCGAGGCGAGCCGGGCCGCGGGGGCGAACAGCGAGGGCACCGTGGACTCGGGCAGGTCGAAGCCGCACAGCGGGTCGGCGACGTAGAGGTCGACCTCCGCCTCGTCGCGCGAGAGCCACTCGTAGCCGGTGCGGTGCTCGAACCCGGCGTTGAACGCCTCCAGCCCGGCGGGCGCGTCGTCCGGCTGGTCGGCCATCCCCGCGGCGAGCACGTCGAGCGCCGTCGAGCCGGACAGCACCAGGCCGGCGTACTGGTCGGAGTGGTCGATCACGACCGCTTGGGCGGCGAAGGAGCCCATGGAGTGGCCCAGCAGGAACAGCGGCAGCTCGGAGCGCAGCGACGCGCCGTACGCCGCGACGTCGGCGATCAGGCCGTCGAAGCCCGCCTCGCCGAAGTCGCCGGGGGCCGCGTGGATCGACCGGCCGTGGCCCCGGTGGTCGATCCCCTGGACGACGAAGCCCGCCTGGTTGAGGGCGGTCGCGAGGCGGTCGTAGCGCGCGGCGTGCTCCGCGAGCCCGTGCGCGAGCTGGACGACGGCGCGCGGGGAGCCCACGGTGTCGCCGGGGGCCCAGGTGTACGTCGCGAGCGCGAGCCCGTCGGTCGGTGAGGTGAACGTGCCGGTGGTGAACGTCATCCCCCGATCGTGCCACCGGACCCGGTGGACCCGTTGCCGGATGCTGCTCAGGTGGACGGGCCGGTGACGGTGACGGTCTCACAGCCACTCAGCCGTGGGGTCGTCGCCGGAGTGCCGAGGTCGACGATCGTGAGCGAGTCGGAGCCCGGCCCGCAGTCGACGAGCGGGGCGCCGCTCGGGTCCCTGTCGTCGTAGTTCTGGTAGTACCTGATCACGTCGTCACCGTCGCCGCCGATGACCTCGTCGTCAGCGGAGACCGCGTCCAGGCTCAACTGGTCCGGACCGGGGCCGCCGTCCACTCGCACCTTCCCGAGGTTGCACTCCATCCAGAACCGGTCCGCTCCGCTGCCGCCGAAGAAGTCGACGTTGAGCAGGCCACCGCAGGCGCGCAGCCCGTCGCGCCCTGCCCCGCCGAACACCGTGAGGGCGCCGTTCCCCTCGCTCTCGGCCGTGTCGTTGCCAGGCCCGAGATAGACGGTGTCGTCCGAGGGATAGAACGCGTTGGAGAAACGGTCGTTCCCGGCGCCCAGGTGGGCCATGTTGGTCCCCGTGAAGAGCCGGACGGTGTCGGGTCCGTCGCCGGTGAAGACCACGTCGTCGCCGTCCAGAGGTCGCTCGTACGGTGGCCCGTAGGAGATGGGGTCCGCGTCGACGTAGTCCGCTCCACCGCCGGTCGCGATGTGGTCGCTGCCCAGACCGCCCTCGACGACGTCCGTGCCGGGCCCTGACCGAATGACGTCGTCGCCCGGCCCGCCCCGCGGTCGGTCGATGCCCCGGCCTGTCCAGATCAGGTCGTCGCCGAGCCCCGCGTAGACCCTGTCTCGGCCCGCCCCCGACCGGATCCGGTCATCGCCGGCGCGGCCCCGGATGGCGTCGTTGCCGGCACTCCCGTGGAGCACGTCGTCACCGTCGGTGCCGACGATCGTCCTGGCCAGGGCGGGCGTGGTCCACGCCGAGCTGAGCACGACGAGAGCTGCCCCTGCGACCAGCATGCGTGAGTGGGACATCGCAACCCCTCCTTTGCTTTCCCGTCCATCACGAACGAAGCGGGTCCGCCCGGTGACCACAAGAGGCCCTCGTATCGAGTCGGACGGGGCGAACGTCACGCAAGCGGTCCCAGGCACATGCTCCCGCGGGCGGGCGGGTACGCCGGGGCCATGAGCCCCGACCCCGACACCCTCGCCGAGACCTCCGCCGACGCCGGCGGCACGGCCCTGGCCACCGTCGTCCGTGCACTGGCGGCCGTGCGTCCCGCCGCCAAGCCGTTCCACCCCCGCGGCACCGTGCTCCGCGGGCTGCTGACCCGGCACGGCGGTGCCGAGCCCAGCGGCGTGCCCTGGCTCGACGAGGCCGGCGAGGACGAGGTGCTCGTGCGCCTCTCGCGCGCGGTCGGGCTGCCGCGCCCGCTGCCCGACATCTTCGGGCTGGCCCTGCGGGTCCCCGGGGCCCGGGACGGGCGGCCCTCGGACCTCCTGCTCGCCACGACCGGTCAGGCGGTGCCCACCCGCTTCCTGCTCACCTGGCACCGGGAGGGACACCAGCGCGTCTTCACCTCGCTGCTGCCCTACCGCTCCGCCACGGGACCGGTCGTCCTCGGGGCGCGGCGCACGAGCGACGAGCACTACGAGCTGGCCTGGGCGCGGCCGACCGGCGACTGGACGGTGTTCGGTCGGCTCACGCTCGACGAGGAGCCGGGGGACGACGAGCCGGTCTCGTTCGACCCGGTCGAGCACCCGCTGCCCGGGCTCGACAACTACGACTGGGTGCGGCGGCTGCGCCGCCCGTCGTACCTCGTCGCGCGGCGGAGCAGCGGCCGACCAGAATGAGCTCCGTGACCTCTCGCATCGTCCTGTTCGGAGCCACCGGCTACACCGGCGAGCTGACCGCGCGCGCCCTTGCCAGGCGCGGCGCCACGACCGTGCTCGCCGGGCGCAACGGCGCGGCCCTCGCCCGCCTGGCCAAGCAGTTCGGCGACACCGAGACCGCGGTCGCCGACGCCACCGACCCGGCGGCCGTCCGCGCGCTCCTGCAGCCCGGCGACGTGCTCGTCTCGACGGTCGGCCCGTTCCTGAAGCTCGGGCAGGCGGCGGTCTCGGCGGCGGCCGAGGTGGGCGCGCACTACCTCGACTCGACCGGCGAGGGGCCCTTCATCCGCTCGGTCTTCGAGCAGCACGGCCCGGTCGCGGAGCGCAACGGCGCGACGCTGCTCACCGGGTTCGGCTACGACTTCGTGCCCGGCAACCTCGCCGGCGCGCTGGCCCTCGAGGACGCACCGGACGCGACCGGGGTGGACGTCTGCTACCTCGTCCGCGACTTCGGCACCTCGGGCGGCACCCGCGCCTCGGTCGTCGGCGTCATGCTCGAGGACGGCTACGCCTTCAGCGGCGGCCGGCTGCGCGCCGTGCGCCCCGGGTCGCAGGTGCGTCGCTTCGAGGTCTCCGGTCGCGCGGTGAGCGGCATCTCGGTCTCCGGCACCGAGCAGCTCGGCCTCCCCGCGTCGTACGCCGGGCTGCGCGACGTCGGCGTCTTCCTCGCCGTCCCGTCGCGGGCCGCGCGCGCGTTCGCCCTCTCCGGGCTGGCGATGACGCCCGTGCGGCGCATCGCCCCCCTGCGCGCGGTGGCGAGCGGGCTGGCCGACCGGCTGGTCAAGGGCTCGACCGGCGGACCCAGCGAGGAGCAGCGGTCGCGCACCGGCGTCGAGGTGGTCGGCGAGGCGAGCCGTGACGGCCGCGTCGTCGGCCGGTCGCACCTGCGCGGCACCGACCCCTACGACTTCACCGCCGAGATCCTGGCCTGGGGCGCGACGACCGCCGCCGAGGGCGGGCTCAAGGCGACCGGCGCCCGCGGCCCCGTCGAGGCCTTCGGCCTCGACGCGCTGGCCGAGGGCTGCGCGGAGGCCGGGCTCCGGCGCGTCTGAATACCCTGGCCGCGTGATCCTCATCGACCCGCCACGCGTGCCGTGGCGGGGACGGCTGTGGTCGCACCTGGCCAGCGACACGTCGTACGACGAGCTGCACGCGTTCGCGCGCGCCCTCGACATCCCGGAGCGCGGGTTCGACCGCGACCACTACGACGTGCCGCAGGAGTGGTACGACGCGGTGGTCGCCGCGGGCGCGCACCCGGTGTCCTCGCGCGAGCTGGTCTCGCGGCTGCGGGCGGCCGGGCTGCGACGTCACAAGCGCGCTATGTCGGACCACCCGGACTGAGCGCCCGGAGCTCGACCGCCAGGTTGGCCCGTGCGGCCGGCTCCCAGTGCGCCCGCGCGTGGGAGGTGTGGAACAGGTGCGGCTTGTCGGCCAGCGCCTGCAGGACCGTCGCGCGACCGGACCGGAACGCCGCGTCGGGCACCTGGGCGTACTCCTGCCGCACGGTCGCGACGTAGTCGGCGTAGCGGGCCTCGTCAGCCGCCAGGATCGCCAGGTCGGCGTCGGACAGCGCGCACCCGTCGGCGTCGGCGTCGTCGGGGCGGTGCTCGGCGGTCATCCGCACCAGCCGGGCCACGTCGGCCACGACGTCGTCCGGCACCAGCCCGCGCAGCGCGTCCTCGGCCCACGCCGCCGAGCGCTCCTCGTCGTCCGGAGCACCGTCGTGCACCCCGTCGTGGAACCACGCGGCGAGGGCGACCGTGCGCCGGTCGAAGGGCTCCCCCGCGTCCGCCAGCTCGTCGAGCCGGTCGAGCACCTCGGTCAGGTGACGGGTGTCGTGGTAGCCGCGCGCCGGGTCGGCGTACGCCGCGAGCAGGGCGTCGCGCTCGTCCGTCCCCGCGGGCAGCGGCCACCGGTCGACCAGGTCCACCTCCGCAGTGTGACGCACAAGACCGCAGCGCCGAGCGCCGTGCCGCGCGCTCCGGCGTACGGTCGGAGTGAGGGCGGTGCTCCGCTCGAAGGACGACGGCAGTCCGCCCGCAGGAGGGCGTCATGACCGCCACCACCGTCGACCGGCCCCCGACCCTGTCGAGGACCACCAGCCTGCTCGCGGACCGCGTCACCTGTGGTCTCGCGGTGCTCGTCGGAGCCGCCGCCCTGCTCGGGCTGATCGTGCCGGACGTCTACACCGGGCCGGCGGCGACGGCCGAGACCCTCCGCGCGTGGGACCTCGTCGGGGTCCCCCTGTCGGTCGCCCTCCTGGTCGCGGCGTGGCGCTCGGCACGCGGCTCGGCGGGCGCGCGCCTGGTCGAGGTCGCCGTGGTCGCGAGCCTCGTCTACACCTCGGCGTTCTACGTCTTCGGGACCGGCTTCAACGACCTGTTCCTCCTGCACGTCGCGGTCCTCGGCACCGCGCTCGTCGCCCTGGGCCTGCACGTCGCCGCTCTCGCCGATCCCTCCGACCCGGCCCGGAGCGCGCTGCGGGTCGGTGAGGCCCGGCACCCGCGTCTCGCGGCCGGCCTCCTGGTCGCGCTGGCCGTCGGGCTCGGTGCCATGTGGGTCGTCGCGGCGGTGGTGCAGGCGGTCGACGGCACGGTGCCCGTCGGGAGCCGGCTCGTCGAGACGGTGACGGTCGTGCGGCTCGGCATGGCGCTCGACCTCCTGCTGCTGGTGCCCCTCTACCTCGCCTCGGGCGTCCTGCTGTGGCGGGGCGCCGCCTGGGGTCGCGTGCTGACGGTCGTCTCGGTCCTCTCCGGACTGGTCCACCAGGTCGACTACCTCGTCGCGATGCCGATGCAGGTCGCGGCCGGCGTCGAGGGCGCGGTGTCGTCCGACGCCGCCGAGCCGGTCGTGGTGCTGGCCTACCTCGTGGCGGGGTGGGCGCTGCTGCGCCCGGCCTCCGGTCGGTCCAGCAGCTCGAGCGCCAGCTCGCGGCTGGCGGCGTAGTCGACCTTGCTCACCGCGGTGCGCGGGACCTGGTCGACGAAGCGCACCTCCTTGGGCACCTTGTACGACGAGAGCAGCGTCCGCACATGGGTCCGGAGCTGCTCATCGTCCACGGCGGAGCCCTCGCGGCGCTGCACGAGGGCGGTGACCTGCTGGCCCCACCGCTCGTGCGGGGTGCCGACGACCACCGCGTCGAAGACGTCGTCGTGCCGCAGCAGGACGGCCTCGACCTCCTCGGGGTGGACCTTCTCGCCGCCGGTGTTGATGCACACCGAGCCGCGGCCCAGCACGGTGATCGAGCCGTCCTCCTCGCGGCGGGCGACGTCGCCCGGGATCGACCACCGCCGGCCGTCGACCTCCTTGAACGTGGCCGCGGTCCTGGCCGGGTCGTTGTGGTAGCCCAGGGGCATCGGGCCGCTGCGGGCGAGCATCCCGTCGACCCCCACGGGGCAGGGCCGCAGCTCGTGGTCGAAGACCTCGACGTCGGGCGAGGGGTTGAAGCGCGGCGCTCCGACGGGGCCCTCCGACCCGTCGTCGACGCGTGAGGCGGTCGCCCCGGACTCCGAGGAGCCGTAGGTGTCGAGGATGAAGCGACCCGGCAGCGCCCGGCGGATCTCCTCCCGCACACCGTCGGACAACGGGGCCGCACCGTTGGACACGGCGACCAGGGAGGAGAGGTCCCAGCGGTCGGGCTCGGCGAGGATCGCCTCCGCCACCGGCCGGCCCATCGCGTCGCCGAGGAAGGTCAGCGAGACCACGCGGGCGTGCTGCACCAGGTCGAGGATCGTCTCGGGGTCGAAGCTCGGGCGGTCGTAGAACGCGACCGTCGAGCCGGAGACGTGGGCGTTGCCGAGGATCCACTGGCTGCCGCCGTGCATCATCGGCCCGCAGGCGAGCAGCACCATCGGGCTCTGGTTGGCGGCGGCCTCGGTGGCCAGCTGCTCCACGCTCTCGATCGGGGCGCCGAGGCGGCTGGCGTTGAGCGCCGCCCGGATGATGTCGGCGTGGCGCCACACCACGCCCTTGGGCTTGCCGGTCGTGCCGCCGGTGTAGAGCGTGTAGTGGTCGTCCTCGCTGCGGCCGGGGTCCGCCGGCCGCTCGGGGGACGCGGCGGCCAGCGCGGCGTCGTACTCCTCCCCCAGGACGAGCAGGTGCCGCAGCGCCGGCGGTGCGACCGCGCGGACGTCCTCGGCGTGCTCGGGCGCGACCACCGCCGCGACGCAGCCGGCGTCGCCGTAGACGTGGGCGAGCTCGTCGCGGAGGTACTTGTAGTTGACGTTGATCGGCACCGCCCGCGCCTTGAAGCAGCCGTAGAACGCCTCGACCCACTCGATCCGGTTGGCCGAGTGGACCGCGACGTGGTCGCCCGGCCGCACGCCGAGGCCCCGCAGGTGGTCGGCCAGGCGGGTGGCCCGCTCGTCGACCTCGCGGTAGGTCCAGGTGCGGTCGAGCGTCACGACCGCGGGGCGGTCCGGCACGGCGTCGGCGATCGCCTCGAGGACGTCGGCGAGGTTGAGGGGGCGCGGCATCCGGTCATCCTCACCGAGACCCCGACGGGCGTCCAGCGCCTCAGCAGTCCGCCTTCTCAGTGCCTTTCCAACCGGCACACACCGAGCGGCGGGCCGTGAGGGCGCAGCCGAACGCCCGATCCACTCGAGGTCGGGCGAACAGCTGGGTCAGGTGAGGGGTGTGGTGCCGGTGCCGTCGACGAGGTAGTGGTCACCCAGGGGTGAGACCCACTGGTAGGCGCCGGGATCGTGGGTGAGTCGTCGATATCGCCAGCCGCCGTGGGTCTTCACGCGATGGTGGTAGCGACAGAGGCGGGCGAGGGTGAGGTCGCCGGTCTGGCCGGGTGGTCCGCCGTCGTCGATGGGCACAAAGGGGTCGATGTGGTCGCGGTCTGCGCGGACCCGTCGGTTGCAGAAGGGGAAGACGCAGAGGTGGTCGCGCAGGTCGACCCTGTCCTTGATGTGGGCGGGGGCCTCGTGCTCGTCGACGGCGTGGTGGTCGTTGAGGTTGACCACCGGGGTGACCTTGACCCTCACCCCGGGGGCGAGCTCGGAGATCCAGCGTTCGATCGCGGTCGTGGAGACCGGGGACGCGGCCCAGGGCAGGCCGGAGGTCTGGACCCGGGCGGTCTCGGTGCTGGTGTGGAGGTGGATGTGGATCGGGCGCTCGAGGCCGAGCGGACCGCGCCGCTTCGGGGGTCGGCGATCGCCGTCGCCCTGCGTCTCGAGGGCGTCGTGGGCGGCGGCGCTGAGGTCGAGGGAGTACTGCGGGTCGGCGATGATCCCGACCGCCTTGGCCATGCGGACCTGCTCCGACGACTCATCGCCCAGGACCTCCAGCTCGGCGGCCTTGGTGGTGAGGGCGTCCTTGAAGGCCAGGACGTCGGGGGTGTCGGCCACGCCACCGAAGCGCGCGGTGCCACCGGTGCCGGTGCTCTGCTCGAGGGAGCCGGGCTCGAACTCGAACCACACGCCGCGGCTCTCGCCGGCCTGGTCGGCCTCGGCCTGGGCACGGTCGGGGTCGAAGCGCAGGACCGCGGCGTCGACGGCGGCCTTGATCCGGGTGGTCGACAGCTTGTGCAGGTGGGCGGCCAGGTGCCGGTCGACGTGCTCGGCGGCCTCCGGGGACAGGGTGCGGGTGCGGCGGGCCAGGAGGCGGGCCTTCCACACCGGGACCGCGAGAGCGATGACCCGCGCCCACGACCGGGGGAGGCGCTCGCGCAGCTCCAAGGCGTCCTCGACCAGCTCGCGGGCGCAGGTGTCGGGGACCTGGAGGGTGGTGGCGAGCTCGGCCAGGGCGTACTCGTCGACCGGGACCCCCGACATGTCGACCGGGCAGGTGGCCCAGGCGGCGAGTCGCGGAGCCGGGAGCATCCCCGCCGCGACGCTCAGCAGGTGATCAGCGGCATCGGTGCGGTGCAGGTCGGCCCACTCGGTGACCGCGACGAGCTCGTCGGCCTCAGCCGCGCGGATGTCGGCCCGGCGCTGGGCGACCCGGTCCAGCAGGCCCCGCCGCAGCGTGGACCGCGCGTCACGAGAGGTCTCGTCGGCAGCCAGGGACGCCTGCACCCACTCGGGGCCCAGGTCGGTGGCGGCTGCTGCGGTCATGAAGCCATCACACCAGCGGCCACCGACATTTCCGGTTCCGCCGCCAGGACTCTCCTGGCTCCGTCGAGCAGGACCCTGTCGGCCTCAGCCGACGTGGACGCGCGGCCGGTCGGCGGGGTCGGGGACGGCCCGGCGCAGCACCTCGCGGGTCACGGGCGCGATCTCGCCGGCACCGAACATCAGGAACCGCAGCAGCTGGGGCACCGGGTTGCCCTCGGTCCACTCGAAGTAGACGTGCGGTCGCACGCCGGTCAGGTCGCGCACGTGCAGCAGGAGCGCCGCCAGGCCGTTGGGCACCGAGGACGCCTCGAGCGTGATCACGCGGTACTTCCCGTGCAGCACGTGCCCGCGCGCCTCGACCACCGACTCGAAGTCCGAGGGGTCGGTGACCGTCACCGCCACGAAGATCACGTCGGCGTTGGCGGGCAGGTCGTTGTCCTCGATGATCTGGTGCGCCTTCGCGCGGTACTCCCCCTGGTCGCGCAGGTCCGGCTCGTTGGCCACGAACCGGATCGTGCGCCGCGCGCAGTCCCGCACGAACACCTCCGCCCGCGCGTCCAGGACCACGCTGGTGGTGCGCAGCTCGAAGGCCCGCCGCAGGCGTGAGACCAGCGAGACGGTCACGATCGCCAGGATGAAGAGGCCGGCGATCTTCACCCCGTCGGGACGCTCGACGACGTTGGCCACGGTCGTGTAGACGAACACCAGCGTGATCACCGCGAAGGCCGCGGCCAGCCGGGCCTGCCCGGCCCTCCGCGCGGCCAGCGTCACCGCGACCCCCGCCGAGCTGAACAGCACCAGCACCCCCGTGGCGTAGGCGCCCCCCTGGGCGTTGACGTCGGCGTCGAACACCCACGTCACGACGACCGCGATCGCGGTGATCACCAGCACCAGCGGGCGCACGGCGGAGGTCCACTCCGGCGCCATCCCGTAGCGCGGCAGGTAGCGCGGCACCAGGTTGAGCAGCCCGGCCATCGCCGAGGCCCCGGCGAACCACAGGATCGCGATCGTGGACAGGTCGTAGACGCTCCCGAAGACGTCGCCGAGGTAGCCGTGGGCGAGGTAGGCCAGCGCGCGGCCGGACGCCGCTCCGCCGTCCTCGAACTCCCTGGCGGGGATGAGCCACGTCGTCACCAGGCTGCTGGCCACGAGGTAGACGCTCATCAGCACCGCGGCGGTGGCCAGCAGGCGTTGCGTGTGGCGGACCCGCCCGACCGGCAGCTCCTCCGGCTCGCCCGGGTCGCCCTCCACGTGGGTCATGACCGCGACGCCCGTCTCGAACCCCGACATGCCCAGCGCGAGCTTGGGGAAGACCAGCAGCGCGACCACGAGGATCATCACCGGGTCGCCGTGCTCGGTGAGCATCGCGTCCTTCCAGTCGCCGATCACCGACGGCGACTGCGCCACGTGGACGAGGCCGACGACGATGACGACCGCGTTGAGCGCGAGGTAGACCGTCACCATCGCCACGGCCACACCGATCGCCTCGCCGAACCCCCGCAGGAACACCGCCCCCAGCAGCGTGACCAGCGCGAGGGTCACCCAGAGCTCCTGGCCGTGGAGGTACGCCGGCACGTGGGGGTTCTCGACCACGTGGGCGGCGGCGTCGGCGGCCGACAGGGTGATCGTGATGGTGAAGTCGGTGGCGGCGAACCCCAGCAGGCACAGGACGAACAGCTTGCCCCGCCAGAACGGCAGCAGCCGCTCGAGCATCGCGATCGAGCCCTGCCCGTGCGGGCTCTCCTGCGCGACCCGGCGGTAGACCGGCAGGGCTCCGAGCAGGGTCAGCGCGACCAGCACCAGGGTCGCGACGGGGGCGAGCGCCCCGGCGGCCAGGGCCGCGATGCCCGGCTGGTAGCCGAGGGTCGAGAAGTAGTCGACGCCGGTCAGGCACATCACCTTCCACCACGGGTGGCGGTCCTCGCCCGCGTCGGGGAGGGAGCCGGGCCCCTCCGGCCGTCGTACCTCCTCGGGAGTGGCGAACAGCCAGGTGCGGGTGCTGGACATCAGGGTCACGAGCCCACGCAACCACCGGTCTGCGGCCGGATCCCGGCTGCTAACAGGATCCTGACGCCTCGACCCGTCAGGATCCTGTCAGGACGACAAGAACCCGGCGCGGTGCGGGCTTCACTGGTGTCGTGACCGGGATCTCCGCCGTCCGCTTCGGCCTCGCGCAGTGCGCGATCATCGCCGTCCTCGTCGCCTCCGCCGCCGTGCGCCTGGGCGAGCACCCGACCCTCGTCGTCGTGTGCCTGGTGACCTCGGCCGCCGCCCTCGTCCTGCCGGTGCGCTGGGCGGCGCTGCTGGGCCTGGTCGCCTGGGCGTTCTTCACCGGCTTCGTCACCAACCGCCTCGGCCAGCTCACCTTCCGGTCCCCGGACCTGGCGCGGCTCGCGCTGCTCGTGGCGGTGGGCAGCACGGCACACTGGGCCGTGTGGACGGACCGGTGAGCCAGGGGCTGGGTCTGGGCAGGCGACTGCAGGGCCTCGCGCTCGCGTGCCTGCTGCCCCTCGCCGTCGCCGCGGTGCTCTTCCCGCTGCGCGACCGGCTGTCGCTGGTCAGCGACGCCCTCCTCCTGCTGCTCACGGTCGTGGCCGCGGCGCTCGTCGGCGGGCTCCTGCCCGGCCTGGTGGCGGGCGTGGTCGCGACCGCGCTGCTCAACTACCTGTTCACGCCGCCCTTCCACACGCTCCGCGTCGCCTCGGCGGACAACGTCGTCTCGCTGGTCGTCTTCGCCGCGGCGGCCGCCCTGGTCAGCTGGGGGCTGGGCGAGGTCGAGCGCCGCCGCAGCGCGACGATCCGCGCGGCCACCCTCCAGGCCGCGACCGACGTGCGCACCGCCCTGCTGGCCGCTGCCGGCCACGACCTGCGGACCCCGCTCGCCGCCGCCAAGGCCGCGGTCTCCGGACTGCGCAGCGACGACGTCGAGCTCGACGAGGCCGACCAGCGCGACCTGCTCGGCAGCGCGGACGCCTCGCTCGACCGGCTGTCCGCGCTGGTCACCGACCTGCTCGACCTCAGCCGCCTCCAGCTCGACGCGCTGCCCGTCGTACGACGCGCGACTGCGGTCGACGAGGTCGTCGTGCGCGCCCTCGACGAGACCCCCGCACCGGTCCGGGTCGACCTGCCCGAGGACCTGCCCGACGTGCTCGGCGACGCCGCGCTCCTCCAGCGGGTGCTGGCCAACCTGCTCTCAAACGCCGTGCGACACGGCCCCACCTCGGTCGTGGCCCGCCCCCGCGACGGGCACGTCGAGGTGTGCGTGGTCGACCACGGCCCGGGGGTGCCGTCCAGCCAGTGGGAGGCGATGTTCGCGCCGTTCCAGCGCCACGGCGACACCTCGACCACCGAGGGCCTCGGCCTCGGTCTCGCCGTCGCGCGCGGGCTCACCGAGGCGATGGGCGGCACGCTCGCGCCGATGCCGACCCCGGGCGGCGGGCTGACCATGGTCGTGCGGCTGGAGGTCGCGCCGTGAGCGGCCTCCCGGCCGCGCCGCTCGTGCTCGTCGTCGACGACGAGCCCCAGCTGCTGCGCACGCTGGAGATCACCCTCCGGGCCAGGAGGTACGACGTCCGCACGGCTCCCAGCGCCGCTGCGGCCATCGCGGCGGCGACCGCCGAGCCGCCCGACCTCGTCGTGGTCGACCTCGGCCTGCCCGACCTCGACGGCACCGAGCTGGTGCGCCGGCTGCGGGGCTGGACCTCGGTGCCGATCCTCGTGCTGTCGGGGCGCTCGGACAGCGGCGACAAGGTCGAGGCGCTCGACGCGGGCGCCGACGACTACGTCACCAAGCCGTTCGGGATGGACGAGCTGCTCGCCCGGCTGCGGGCGCTGGGCCGCCGGTCGGGGCCGGCCGAGGACCAGCCGGTGGTGCGGGTCGGCCGGGCGGCCGTCGACCTCGCCTCGCGGAGGGTGAGCGTCGAGGGCCGTGACGTCCGGCTGACACCCACCGAGTGGCGCCTGCTCGAGGTGCTCGTGCGCCACCCCGGCGAGCTGCTCAGCCAGCGCACGCTGCTGGCCGAGGTGTGGGGGCCGGGCTACGAGACCGCGCAGGGCAACCTGCGGCTCTACGTCGGCCAGCTGCGCAAGAAGCTCGAGCCGGACCCGGCGCACCCGCGCCACCTGCTCAACGAGCCGGGGCTGGGCTACCGGTTCGAGCCCTGAGTCGTCCCGTCGGCACGCGTCCGCCGCACCCACAGCAGCATCGTCAGCGTCACCATGCTGAAGCCGAACAGGAAGTCCTCCACCGGGATGTCCCAGGGCACGCGGACCCCGAGGGTCTGGGCCTCGTCGTAGCGCACGATCGGCGCGGACAGCTTGGTCAGCCAGCCGTCGGTCAGGACCATGAAGAACGCCACGATCGCCATCGACAGCCAGTACTGCGCCGTGCGGAGCAGGCCGGTGCGCAGCCACCAGCGCTCGACCGCGATCGTCGCGACGACGGACAGGACCGCCAGGACGGTGTACTCCGGCATCAGCGCCGCCGCAGCCGGGCCAGCACGTGGCCGACGGCCTCGTAGGTGAGCAGCCCGCACACCGGGATGACGAAGAAGAACGCCAGCTCCTCCACCGGCATCGGCCCGAGGTCGAGACCGGTGGTGAACCGCGCGCTGTAGGACCAGTGGTCGCGCGCGATGCCGACCAGGTCCCACACCACGAAGACCGCGACCACCGGGAGCAGGGCCGCGGCCACGGCGCGGGGACGGCGCCAGACCCGCGCGCCGAGGACCAGCTCGAGCGGCAGCGTGACGAGCAGGCAGGCGGCCAGCAGCGCGGCGTACTGCCAGTGGTCAGGCATCGTCGACCCCGTCGACCCGCAGGGCCGGCGGCAGCAGCTCGCCCTCAGGCGCCTGCCAGGCAAGGGGATCCGGGCCGAGCTTGTCGAGCAGCGCGACCTGCTCGACGCTCCACGGCGACAACGGCCAGGTGCGGCCCGAGGGTGACCGGATCTCACCCGGGCCGAGGGCGGCGTCGCGGAACTCGCGCCAGTCGGTCCACCACGCCTCGGCGACCTCGGTGGGGTCGGGGATGGGCTGGGTCGTCGGATGGGTCGTCGGACGGGCCGAGGACACGCGCGCGACCGTCACCGGGCACGCCTCGTTCTCCACCAGCGTCGGGGTGCGGGCGACGTAGGAGAAGGCGGGCAGCACGACCCGCACGCGGTCGACCTCGAGCCCGAGCTCGTGGGACAGCCGGCGGCGGGCGGCGTCGGTGACGCGCTCCCCGGGCCGCGGGTGGCCGCAGGCGGTGTTGGTCGCGACGCCGCCGAACGAGGTCTTGTCCTCCGCGCGCACCGTGACCAGGAGACGGCCGTCGTCGTCGAGGAGGTAGCAGGAGAAGCCGAGGTGCCGCGGCGTCGCGTCGTGGTGGACCTCGGACTTGGCGGCCACGCCGGTCGCGGCGCCCACCCCGTCGACCAGGACCACCCGGTCGTCGTCGGGCCAGTCCGCGGCGGTGCGCGGGCCTGGTGGGAGGAGACGCGCCGGGTTGCCGCTCACCGCGACCCGGGCCGCGAGCGCGGCCTTGCGGGAGGTCGGCACCCGCGCCCGGTGGGAGAACACGTCGTGGCCGGCATCCTCGATCTCGTCGAGGATGCGGGCGTAGAGCAGTCGCGCGGCGACCACGCAGCGCCGCGCCCGCAGCGGGAGCGCGGGGACGCCGGCGTCGGCCTCGCGGTAGAGCCGGCGGTTGCGCGCCACCTCGAAGCGCATGAGCGCGCGCCACGCCTCGTCGTCCGTGCGACGGCCCGGGTCGGCGCCGAAGAAGCGCAGGTCCTCCTGGGGCACGTAGACGCGGCCGCGGTCGAGGTCCTCGCCGACGTCGCGCAGGAAGTTGGTGAGCTGGAAGGCGAGCCCGAGCGACCGCGCGGCCGGGCGGGCCGTCTCGGGCGCACCGAGCACGGGCAGCATGAGGTCGCCGATGACCGCGGCGCTGCCGTCCATGTAGCCGAGCAGGTCGTCCCACGTGTCGTACGTCGTGCGGGTGAGGTCGGTGCGCATCGCGCCGAAGAAGCGCGCGAAGCACTCCTCCTCGAGCCGGTGCTCGCGTGCCGACGTCACGGCCGCGGCCAGGACCGGGTCCGGGGAGGTCCCGCTGTGCAGCGCCGACCAGAAGGCGGCCTCGAAGGCGTCGAGCGCGGCGGCGCGGTCGGGACCGCCACGCGAGGACGAGTCGACGAGGTCGTCGGCGATCCGCGCCAGGGCGTAGATCGCGTGCACGTGGCGGCGCGACTCGCGCGGCAGGAGCCGGGCGCCCCAGTAGTACGTCGTGCCGTGCGCCCGCGTGATGGCCCGGGCGCGGGCGTAGCCCGCGGCGAGGTGGTCGTTCACCCGCGCCCCCGCAGGTGGGCCTCGACCCGCTGCGCGGCGTGCTTGCCGCTGAGCAGCACCATCGGCACCCCGACACCGGGCGTGGTGCCCGAGCCGGCGAACACCAGCCCCGGGACCCGCCGGTCGACGTTGCGCGGCCGGAACGGCCCGGACTGCAGAAACGTGTGGGCCAGGGCGAACGGCGTCCCGAGCGCCATCCCCTGGTCGCGCCAGTCGACCGGGTCCACGAGCCGCTCGACGACGACGTCGGTCGGGTAGTCGGAGTCGGCGAGGAAGCCCAGCAGGCGCTCGCGCATCGGCTCCCGCTCGGTCGCCCAGTCCACGTCGCCGCCGAGGTGCGGCACGGGCTCGAGGACGTAGAACACGCTGTCGCCCTCGGGCGCCACCGTCGGGTCGCTCACCGACGGCACGGTCACCAGGCGCGACGGGTCGGGCATGAGCGCGCCCCGGCCGACCAGGGCCTCGAACGCCTCGGGCCACTGGTGCCCGAAGTGGATGTTGTGGTGGGCCGTCCCGGGCGCCACGCCCCCACGGACGCCGACGTGCCAGACCACCGCCGACGGGGAGTACGCCGCGCGCCGCAGCGACCGCGGGCGCCGCAGCCCGGGCAGCAGCCGGTCGTAGGCGACCGGGAGGTCGGCGGTGCAGACGACGGCGTCGGCGAGCTCCACGTCGCCCGACTCCAGCAGCACCCCGGCAGCCGAGCCGTCGGCGCGGCGCAGCACCTCGGCGACCGGCACGCCGGTGCGGACCGTCCCGCCCGCGGCGACCAGCGCGTCGGCCAGGGCCCGCGGCACGGCGTGCATCCCGCCCTCGGGGTAGAACACACCCCGCACGACGTCCATGTAGCTGATCACCGCGAGGACCGCGCGCGCCTGCTGCGGCGACACCCCGGCGTACAGCGCCTGGAAGGAGAAGACGCGCCGCAGCCGTTCGTCGGAGAGGTGCTGGGAGACCACGCGGTCGAGGCTGCGGAAGCCGCCGAGCCGCAGCAGCTCGAGGCCGCGGCGCGGCGACCGCGCGAGGTCGAACGGGCTGTCGTAGTTGGTGTCGAGGAAGGCGTCGAACTCGGTCTCGTGCAGCCGCTCGAGCCACGCGAGCAGGCGGTCGAGACCCTGGGCGTCGGCCGCGGAGAACGTGCGCTCGACCTCCTTGCGCAGCGCGTCCATCTCGGCGTGCACGTCGAGGGTCGTGCCGTCGGCGTAGTGCGCGCGGTAGGACGGGTCCACCCGTCGCAGGGGTACGGCGGCCGCCGGGTCCGCGCCCACGGCCCGCAGTGGCTCGGCGAGCAGGTCGGGCATCGTCATGACCACCGGGCCGGTGTCGAAGCGGAAGCCCTGCTCGGTGAACGTGCCCGCACGCCCCCCGACCTGGTCCTCGCGCTCGAGCACCACCACGTCGTGGCCGGCCCCGCGCAGGTGGCAGGCGGCCGCGAGACCGGACAGGCCGGCCCCGACCACGACCACCCTCATCGTTCCCCCAGCTCCGCGAGCAGCCCGTGGGCGAAGGACCGGCCCATCTGGGCCAGCACCAGGTCCATCGCCTTGCCGACCAGGGCCCGGCCGGCCCGGGGCGCGGGGAGGCGGGCGGTCACGCTCAGCGCGATCTCGAGCCGTGCGCCGGCGCCACCGTCGCGGGCCGGCGAGAGGTCGTAGCGCCCCTCCGCCCCGGCGTGCTCATGGCGGGAGGCCGGCTCGTGGCTGAAGGTGATCGAGCGCGGCTCGTCGAAGGTCATCCGCTCGGTGAAGGACGAGGTGAACACGCCGCCGGGGTAGCGGATGCCGCCGACCCGCCAGACCCACCGACCGTCGCCGAGATCGTCGATCGCGTGGAGGAACGGCGTGTGCCGCACCAGCACCGCCGGCTGCACCAGGAGCGCCCAGACCTCGTCCACCGAGGAGCGCACCTCGGCCACGTCGTGCCGCGACGAGGTGAACTGGTTGAGCACGCTTGGATCCTAGGCAGGCGCGCGTGAGCTACGGGTCCAGGTCCGCCGGACACGCCTCGCCGAGGACACCGCCCGGCCGGACGGCGAGGTCCTCGAACCCCTGCACGACGTCCGCGTGGACCCGGTCGTCGCGGACCCCGAGCACCGCCTGGTCGTGGCCGGCGCCGCTGTCGGTCCAGTTGTCGGACCCGCGAGAGCCGGTAGGTCTTCTCGTGCAGGATGCCGGGACCCGCTGTCCGGGCGGGCCCCTCGGACCAGACCCACCGACCACGACCCGCACGACCACGCCCCGACGGTGTGCGCGGGTCAGCGCGGCGAGGATGCGGCGCGAGTCGATCCAGTAGGTCGAGACGCCGATCGGGGCCCCGGGCGGTGTCCGAACTCGCGGTGAATGCTCGACGGACGGTCGGCGTAGGCTCGCGAGGGTGCAGCACCGGATCTTCACCACCAGCGTCGCGGCGGTCTACCCGCACTACGTCTCCAAGGTCGAGCGCAAGGGCCGCACGCAGGCCGAGCTCGACGAGGTGATCACCTGGCTGACCGGGTACGACGAGCAGCAGCTCGGCGAGCACCTCGCCGACGGCACGACGTTCGAGGACTTCTTCGGCCACGCGCACCTCAACCCGGCCGCGTCGCAGATCACCGGGTCGGTCTGCGGGGTCCGGGTCGAGGAGGTCGAGGACCCGCTGATGCAGCAGATCCGCTACCTCGACAAGCTCGTCGACGAGCTGGCCAAGGGCCGCCCGATGGACAAGGTGCTGCGCACCTCCTAGTCCAGCCCTCCACGCAGCTCCGCGGTCGCCGCCGCCAGGCGTGAGACCCGCGCCCAGTCCCCCGCCGCGACCGCGTCCTTGGGCGTGAGCCACGTGCCACCCACGCAACCCACGTTGGGCAGCGCGAGGTACTTCCCCGCCGAGGCCGCGGTGATGCCTCCCGTGGGACAGAAGCGCACCTCCGGGACCGGGCCACCCACGCCGTGCAGGAACGCGGGCCCGCCCGAGGCCTCGGCGGGGAAGAACTTGAGCTCGGTGAAGCCCTGCTCGACCAGGGCCATCACCTCGCTGACCGTCGCCGCGCCGGGCAGGCACGGCAGGCCGGTCTCCGCCACGGCCCCCAGGACCGATGCGGTCGTGCCGGGGGTGACGAGGAACTGTGCCCCCGCCTCCGCGGCGGCCTTGGCGTGCTCGGGTCGCAGCACCGTCCCGACGCCCAGGCAGATGTCGGGCACCTCGGCCGCGATCCGGCGTACGGCCTCGAGGGCGGCGTCGGTGCGCAGGGTGACCTCGATGGTGGTGACGCCACCGGCGAGCAGGGCGTGGGCGAGGGGGACGGCGTCGCCGGCGTCCTCGACCACGACGACGGGGATGACGGGGTCACGGTCGAGGAGGCTCATGCCACGCCCCCGGCCAGCGCGCGCATCCCGTGGAACAGCTCGCGACCGGTGCCCGTCCACTCGGCGTCGCTCAGCGCGCGACCGCCGGAGGGTCGCGCCGCCCACTCCTCGTCGTCGACGTGCACCCGCAGCGACCCCTTGGTCGCGTCGAGGGTGACCAGGTCGCCGTCGCGCACCCGGGCGAGCGGGCCGCCGAGCGCGGCCTCGGGGCTGAGGTGGATCGCGGCCGGGACCTTGCCGGACGCACCGGACATGCGGCCGTCGGTGACCAGCGCGACCTGGTGGCCGCGGTCCATCAGGACCCCGAGCGCCGGCGTCAGCTTGTGCAGCTCGGGCATGCCGTTGGCGGCAGGGCCCTGGTAGCGCAGGACCGCGACGAGGTCACCGTCGAGCGACCCGGCCTGGAACGCGGCGAGGAAGTCGGCCTGGTCGTCGAAGACGCGCGCCGGTGCGGTGACGACCCGGTGCTCGTCGGCGACGGCCGAGGTCTTGACGACCGCGGTGCCGAGGTTGCCCTCGAGCACCTGCAGGCCGCCGTCGTGGGCGAAGGGCTCCGCGACCGGGCGGACCACCGACAGGTCGAGCGACCCGCGCGGCCCGTCGACGTACGTCACCGTGCCGTCGATCCCCTCGACGCCCGCGAGCAGGCGCGGCTCCTCGGTGTAGCGGCGCAGCCCCGGACCCGCGACGGTCAGGACGTCCTCGTGCAGCAGCCCCGCGTCGAGGAGCTCGCGGACGACGAGCCCGACGCCGCCGGCGGCGTGGAACTGGTTGATGTCGGCCTTGCCGTTGGGGTAGACCCGCGCCAGCAGCGGCACGACCGCGGAGAGGTCCGAGAGGTCCTGCCAGGTCAGCGTGATGCCGGCCGCGCGGGCGATCGCGGGCAGGTGGAGCGTGTGGTTCGTCGAGCCACCGGTGGCGAGCAGGGCCACGCAGGCGTTGACGATCGTGCGCTCGTCGACCAGCTCACCGAGGGGCGCGGCGCCCGTGGCGGCCAGGTGGGTCACGAGACGACCCGCCTCGTCGGTCAGGGCGCCGCGCAGCTCGGTGTCGGGGTGCACGAAGCTCGCCCCGGGCAGGTGGAGGCCCATCACCTCCATGAGCAGCTGGTTGGAGTTGGCGGTGCCGTAGAAGGTGCACGTGCCGCGCCCGTGGTAGGAGGCGGCCTCGGCCTCGAGCAGCTCCTCGCGGGTCGCGCGACCCTCGGCGAACAGCTGCCGCACCCGCGCCTTCTCGGCGTTGGGCAGGCCCGACGCCATCGGGCCGGCCGGCACGAGGATCGTCGGCAGGTGGCCGAACGACAGGGCGCCGATCAGCAGGCCGGGCACGATCTTGTCGCAGACACCGAGCATCAGCGCGCCGTCGAACATGTCGTGCGACAGCGCGATCGCGGTCGACATCGCGATCACGTCGCGGCTGAACAGCGAGAGCTGCATGCCGTCGCGGCCCTGGGTGATCCCGTCGCACATCGCCGGCACGCCGCCCGCGACCTGGGCGATGCCGCCGGCCCGGAGGACGGCCTGCTTGAGCTGCCGCGGGTAGGTCTCGAACGGCTGGTGCGCCGAGAGCATGTCGTTGTAGGACGTCACGATCGCGACGTTGGGCTTGGTGGTGCCGCGCAGGTCGGCCTTCTCGGTCGGCTCCGACGCGGCGAACCCGTGCGCCAGGTTGGCGCAGGCGAGCCGGCCGCGCGCGGGGCCGCGGTCGGCGGCGTCGCGGATCCGGGCGAGGTAGGTCAGGCGGTCACGCGCCGAGCGCTCGACGACGCGCCGGGTGACCTCCTCGACGAGGGGGTGCAGGTGGTGGGTCATGAGGTGGCGCTCTCGTGCCAGGCGCGGCCGTCCCGCTCGATGAGCGTGGTCGCGGCGATGGGGCCGGGGGTGCCGGCGGGGTAGGACTTGGGGCGCGTGCGGCCCGGGGACTGCCACGCCGTGAGCAGCGGCTCGAGCCACGTCCACGCGGCCTCGACCTCGTCGCGGCGCATGAAGAGCGTCGTGCTCCCCCGGACGACGTCGGTGAGCAGGCGCTCATAGGCCAGCGGGAGGCGGCCGCCGTACGACTCGGCGTAGGAGAGGTCGAGCGACGCACGACGCAGGCGCATGCCGCCGGGGCCGGGCTCCTTGGTCGTGATGTGCAGCTTCATGCCCTCCTCGGGCTGGAGCTGGATGACCAGGCGGTTGGGTTCCGGGTCGCCGTTGCCGGGGAACATCCGGTGCGGCACGGGCTTGAAGGTGATCACGATCTCCGAGCAGCCGCGGTCCATCCGCTTGCCGGTGCGGAGGTAGAACGGCACGCCGGCCCAGCGCCAGTTGTCGACGTGGGCCTTCATCGCGACGAAGGTCTCGGTGCGCGAGGAGGGGTCGTCGACCTCGGTGAGGTAGGACGGCACGGCCTGGCCGTCGACCAGGCCGGCGGCGTACTGACCGATCACGACGCTGCCGCCGAGGTCCCCCTCGTCGAGCGGGCGGAGGGCCTGCAGGACCTTGAGCTTCTCGTCGCGGACGGTCTCGCGGTCGACGTACGTCGGGGGCTCCATCGCGACCAGGCAGAGCAGCTGGAGCAGGTGGTTCTGCACCATGTCGCGCAGCGCGCCCGCGGAGTCGTAGTAGCCCGCCCGCGCACCGACCCCGAGGGTCTCGGCGACGGTGATCTGCACGTGGTCGATCCAGGTGGAGTTCCACAGCGGCTCGAGGAAGGTGTTGCCGAACCTCGTCACGAGGAGGTTCTGCACGCTCTCCTTGCCGAGGTAGTGGTCGATGCGGAAGATCTGCTGCTCGTCGAAGACCTCGCCGACGGCGTCGTTGATGTCCTGGCTCGAGGCGAGGTCGGAGCCGATCGGCTTCTCGAGCACCACGCGGCTGTCGGCGGTGACCAGGCCGGCCTCGCGCAGGCGTCGGCAGACCGGGCCGAAGAGCGCGGGGGCGATGGCCAGGTAGAACACGCGCACTCGTGAGTCGTCGCCGTCGTCGCCGCCCAGCATCGGGCGGACGACCTCCCAGCCGGCGGGGTCCTGGAAGTCGAGGGAGGCGTAGGAGACGCGCTCGAGGAAGCGGTCGAGGGTCGAGTCGGGGACGTCGACGTCGGCGAGCTCGCCGCGCACCTTGGCGCGGTAGGCCGCGGTGTCGAGGCCGGCGAGGGAGAGGCCGACCACGCGCGAGTCGGGGCTGAGCCGGTCGTCGTCGTCGCAGTGGAGGAGGGCGGGGAGCAGCTTGCGCACCGCCAGGTCGCCGGTGCCACCGATGACGACGAAGTCGCAGGGGCGGGGCGGGGCAGAGATCGGGGTGGTCGGGTCCTGCACGGAGTCTCCCGAAGGGGTGACGGAGGTGGAGCCACCCACGCTAGACGACTTCTGACCGATTCTGTAACCCCTTCTGCTTTTTTTTGTGCGAAGCCTCCGAGGTTCGCACGCCACCCCTGGTTGGATGTCTCCATGCCCGATGCCCCCGGGACCTCCGCCGGAGCCGTCCTCGCCCTCATCCGTGCCGGCGAGGCGACCACGCGCGCCGAGGTCACCCGCCTCACCGGCCTGTCGCGCACGGCGGTCAACGCGCGGGTCGCCGCGCTCCGTGACCTCGGGCTGGTGCTCGAGGGCGAGCTCGGCCCCTCGACCGGCGGGCGGCCGCCCGTGCAGCTGGCCCTCGACACCTCGGCAGGGGTCGTCGGCACGGTCGCGCTCGGCCGGTCGCGGGTGCAGGTCGGCGTCTGCGACCTCGGCGGCACGCTGCTCGGCCACGTCGAGGAGCCGCTCGACGTCACGGTCGGCCCCGACCGGGTGATGGCGCTCGTCGTCGACCGGCTGCGGGCCGTGCTCGCCTCGGTCGGCCGCTCCCCCGAGGACCTGCGCGGCACCGGCTGCAGCATGCCGGGCATCGTGGACCGCGACCGCGGCGCGAGCACGGCCACCCCGCTGCTCCCGAGCTGGGACGGGGTGGCGCTGGCGCCGTACCTCTCCGAGCTGGGCGCAGTCCCCGCCGTCTTCGACAACGACGTCCTCGTGCTCGCGCTGTCCGAGCGCGACGGCCACCTGCGACACCACACCGACCTGATCGCGGTGAAGGCCTCGACCGGCCTCGGCGTCGGCGTCGTCGCCGGCGGCCGCATCCTCCACGGCGGGCGCGGCGCGGCCGGGGAGCTCGGGCACGCCCGCTCCGCAGCAGCCGGCGACCTCCCCTGCCGGTGCGGCGAGCGCGGCTGCCTGGAGACGGTCGCGGCGGGGTGGGCGCTCGTGCAGACGATGAACGAGCAGGGCCGGTCGGTGGGCCACGTCCGCGACCTCGTGGCGCTGGTCCGCTCGGGCGACCCCGTGGCCCGGACGCTGGTCCGCGACGCCGGGCGCCGGGTCGGCGAGGTCCTCGCCACCGCGGTGACGCTGCTCAACCCGACGGCCGTCGTGATCGGCGGCGACATGGCGCCGGCCTACGACACGTTCGCCGCCGGCCTGCGCGAGACCCTCTACGCCAACGCGACCGCCTTCGCCACCAAGGACCTCGCGATCCTCGAGTCCACGCACGGCGAGATGGCCGGGCTCGTCGGCTCGGGGCTCCTCGCGCTCGAGCACGTCCTCAGCCCGGCGTACGTCGACCGCCGCCTCGCCCACGCCGCGGGCTGACCGCGTCGCTCAGCCCGGGAAGCGCGCCACCGTGAGCCCGAGCGACCCCGCGAGCCGGGTCGCCTCGTCGCGCAGGCCCGCCGAGTCCCCGTCACCCTGACGCTCCAGCACCCACGCCAGCCGGGTCAGCGACCTGACCAGGAACGGCACGGCGCCGAGGGCGCGGTTGCGCGCCACCGCGTCCGCGAGGTCGGTCCGGGCCCGGTCGAGGTCACCTGCCAGCGCGGCCGCGGTGCCGGTGTAGAGCGTGCCGGCCCCCAGGCACACGGCCCCCGGGGCGAAGACGACCACCGCTCCGGCGTACGACGACAGGCGCGCGAGCAGCGCACCCGCCTGTCCGCGGTCCCCCGCCACCGCGAGGACCTCGGTCGCGAGCACGAGCGGCGAGACCGAGATGGGGTCGTCACCGATGAGGCTCAGGTCGGGTCCGAGCGTCTCGTCGAGGATGCGGTGGGCCGTGGCGGCGTCGCCGGCCTGCGCGTGGGCGAGCGCCCGCACGACCTGCATGCCGGGGTGGTGTGTGTAGCTCTGGGCATCGAGGTCCGCGGCAGCGTGGCCGAGGAGCCCGCGCTCCCACGCGACGATGCCCGACACCGTGCCCTGGCTGAGCATCGCGGTCGCGGCCGCCTGCCCGTGCGCCCCGTCGAGTCGGGCCTGCAGCTCGGCCGAGGTGGCCTCCGCACCGGCGAGGTCGCCGCTCATCAGGGCACGCATCGCGCGCCACCACACCACGAGCAGCGCGAAGTCGGGGTCGCGGAGGCGCTCGACCTCCGCCGCGAGGGCCGCGACCTCCGCGTCGCTCCCGGCGAGGTCCCCGGCCTCGAGCAACGCCGTGCCGAGCAGGTGCCGAGCGGCCAGGCGACTCTGGACGTGGCGGCCGGCCAGTGACACCAGCTCGCGGGCGACCGCGAGCCGCTCGGGCACGTGGGCGGGCGTCCACAGCGTGGCCCACCGGGCCGTCAGCGCGCGGGTGCGGTGGTCGGCGTCGAGCCCGTGGGCGTCCCCCAGCGCGCGCTCCGCGAGCTCGGGGTCGGGCCGCCCGGTGACGGCGAGCTGGGTGGCGAGCGCCGACCGCAGCGACACGAGGTCAGCCGCTGCGTCGCCCTCGATCGTCTTGCCGGCAAGGGCATCGAGGGTCCGTCGGAGCCAGCGGACCGTCCGGTCGGGGTCACCGGTGACCGGGGCGAGCATCGTCCAGTAGCCCGCGACCTCGCCGTCGGCGGCCATCGCCAGGGCGGCGCGGGCGAGCAGGGCGTGGTCGCCGCGCGCATCGGCGGCCTCGGCGGTCGCGATGAGGACCTCGCGGCTCTCGTCGAGCCGGCCGAGCCGGGCCAGGGCGATGCCCCGCAGCAGCGTCACCCGGTCGAGGAGCTCGGCCGGGACGGTCACACCCGAGGCCACCAGGGCGGCGTGGTCGAGCAGCTCGAGGGCGGGCTGCGGGGCGAGCTCGGCGAGGTCCTGCTCGGCGGCGGCCACGGCAGCGTCGACCCCGGCGGGGTCACGGGCGCGCAGGAGGTGGTGGGCGAGGACCCCGGCCGGCGGCTGCTCGCGCTCGGCCAGCGCGGCGGCAGCGCGTCCGTGGAGGGAGGCCGCGCGTGCGCCGGACAGGTCGGCGCGGGCGGCCTCGTGGGTCAGCGCGTGGGCGAACCGCAGACGACCCGGCAGCGGCTCGACCAGCAGCCCCGCCGAGAGGGACGCCTCGACCGCGGCGACCGTCTCGTCCGGTCCGAGGTCCACCATGGCCGCGGCGGTGCGCTCGGCGAAGTCGCGACCGAGCACGGCCCCCGCCGCGAGCAGGTCCCGCGCCCGCTCGGGCAGCACGGAGGTGCGCAGCCGGAGCACGTCGCGCACGGCCACGGGGACGCCCGCGCGCAGGCGCCCGTCGGCGTCGAGCAGCCGGGCCAGCTCGCGGGCGAGGAACGGGTTGCCGCCGCTGCGCTCCCCGATCTCCTCCACCGCCTCCGCGGGCGGCGCGGCGCCGGCGACCTCACGGACGGCCGCGGCGATGGCGTCCGCGTCCAGGGCCGCGAGGTCGACCCGAGTGGCGTGCGGGTGACGGCCGAGCGCACCGAGCACGCGGGTCAGGCGCGCGTCGACGGAGGGTCCGCGGGCGGTGAGCACGAGCAGCACCCGGGCGCCGCGCACCTCGGCCAGCACGAGCTCGAGCAGCTCCAGCGACGGCGCGTCGGCCCAGTGGAGGTCTTCCAGCACGACCACGACGGGCTGCTGGGCCGCATCGGCACGCAGGCGGTCGGCCAGCGCCAGGGCCTGCTCGAAGCGGGACTCGCCGACCTCTGCGGAGCCGGTGCCCGCGGGGCCCGGCGCGCCGCCGAGACGGGAGAGCACCTGCCGCCAGGGCCAGTACGCCGGCGTCCCCTCCAGGTCCGAGCACCGGCCGGTGAGCACGCGGACGTCCCTCAGCGTCCCGAGGAGCCCCTCGACCAGCCGGGTCTTGCCGATCCCGGCCTCGCCGGTGACCAGCACGACCGAGGTCGTGCCCCCGAGGGCCCGCTCGGCGGCGGCCGTCAGCGCGGCCAGCTCGCCGGTCCGGCCGGGCACCGCGTCCACGGGGTCGCTCGTCGCTGTCGTCGCCGGACCGGAGGGCGCCGTCGCGAGCGGGCTCGCCGGCGCGGCCCGGAGCAGGGCGTCGTCCTGCCGCAGGACCGCGACCTCGAGCTCGCGCAGCTCGGCGCCGGGGTCGAGCCCGAGCTCCTCCCCCAGGTGCCGGCGGGTCTCCCGGGCGACGGCGAGCGCCTCGGCCTGGCGACCGCTGCGGTAGAGCGCACGCATCAGCAGCGCCGCGGTCCGCTCACGCAGGGGGTGGTCGGCGAGGAGGCGCTGCAGCCGCGGCACGAGGCGGGCGGGGTCCTCAGCGCTCGCCAGGGCCAGGTCGGCGTGCAGCTCCTCCGCGGCGAGCCGCTCCTCCTCCAGGGCGCGCAGCACGGGTGCGGCCCAGGCGGCGTCGGCGACGTCGGCGAGGGCGGGCCCGCGCCACAACGTGAGGGCCTCGCGCACCGCCGCCGGGTCGCCCGAGGCCCTGGCGGCCGCGACGCCGCGGCGGAAGTCGGCGAGGTCGACGGCGTCGTCCGGCACCGCGAGGCTGTAGCCCAGCGGGTGGGTCACCAGCACCTGCGCGGGCTGCCTGGCCGCACGGCCGGGCTCGAGCGCGCGACGCAGCCCCGCGACGTACCCCTGCAGCGTGTTGGCCGCCGTCGCCGGCGGCCGGCCGTCCCACAGCTGCTCGACCAGCGTGTCGGCCGGCACCACGGTGCGCGGCCGCACCAGCAGCAGGGAGAGCAGCTCGACGTGGCGGCGGGGCCCGAGGTCGACCGGGACACCGTCGCGGCGCACCTCGAGGGGTCCGAGCAGCGCGAAGCTCAGCACGACCGGCCCGTCCCGGTCGCCGTCCCAGTGACGTCCCAGTGGGCTCCCAGCGCGAGGCGTGACGGTGGGGCCATGGACGAGCAGGCAGCAGCGAGCAACTGGCTCCCGGACACCGATCCACGCATGGCCGGGTCACCCTATCCGGCTCGGCCGGCCCGCGCGGGCGACCGACTGCTGGTCTCGGGCGACCGGACGCAAGGTCGTCTCGCCGTGCTCGTGCGCGAGCTCGCGGCGGGCGCGGAGGTCCCGCCCCGCCGGCACACCGACGACGACGTCGTCTACGTGGTGCTCGAGGGCGAGGTCGCGGTCGCGGGTGCCGACGGCGAGCAGGTCGTCGGCGCCTCGGCGGTGCTGCACGTGCCGCCCGGCACGAGCCACCGCTACCGCGCGCTCACCGACTCCGTCGTCCTCGTCCTCGTCGCCCCCGCCGGGGCCGAGCACCTCCTGCTGCACGAGGACCGTCTCGCCGCCGAGGACCCGGGCCTGCTGCTCGCCCTGGCCCAGGAGCACCGCGTCGCGCTGCTGCCAGGCCTCCTCCCCTGACCCACCGCTCCTCACTTCTCATCAGACAGACAAGAAAGGCACGACCATGACCCAGCTCGACACCGCCCGCCACGAGACGCCGGCCTCGCCGCGCTCGGACGCCACCCGCGAGGTGGCGGTCTTCCTCGGCACGACGTTCTCCCTGCTCGCGCTCAGCACCACCGCCGGCCTGGCCGAGGGCGTGGACGTGCGGCACATCGAGGACGCCAGCGCCCTGGGCCAGCTCTCGATGTACGGCCAGGCGCTCTTCCCCACCATCGGTGCCCTGGTCGCCCGCGCCACCACGCCCCGCGGCCGACGAGCGCCGCTCGGCTTCCGTCGCCCACCGGCCCGCACGCTCGCGATCGCGTGGGCGGTCGGCCTGCTGCCGACGGTCCTGGCAGGCGTCCTCGTGTGGACCTTCGGACTGGCCGGCTTCGACGGCGGCGAGCTCGGCCTGCTGGCGGTGCTCGGCTGCACGGTCCTCGGCCTGCCGTACGTCGTCCTCGCGCTCGGCGAGGACCTCGGCTGGCGAGGCCTGATGACCACCCGCCTCGCGGAGGTCGCCGGACCGCGCACGGTCGTGCTCGCCACCGGCCTGGTCTGGGGGATGTTCCACTGGCCGCTCATGCTGTTCCTCGGTGGCACACCGGCCGGGACGCCCCTGTGGTTCGCCCTCACGTCGTTCACGATCGGCACCGCCGCGCTGGGCGCGATCCTCGCGAGCATGCAGCTGCGGTGGGGCATCTGGCCGGGTCTGGTGGTGCACGCGATGGTCAACGCCGGGCTCTACCACGTGGTCGGCCCGCTCACCACGGACACCGAGCACAGCGGCTGGTTCGCCGGCGAGGTCGGCCTGTTCCAGAACCTCCTCCTGGTCCTGGCCGCCGTCGCCTGGTGGCGGTTCGCACCCCTCCGTCGTACGCCGAACGGCCGCACGGCGGCCTGACCCGGGCGGCGGCGCTCCGCAGGGCAGACTGGCGCGATGACGGTGTACGTCGCCTGGACCTCGGCCGACCTCCACGAGCTCGACCCCGCCACCGACCTGGCCGGGCCCTGGCGGGAGGTCGTGGTCGCCGCCGGCGGGCTGGCCTTCGTGGACTCCGACGACACGCTGTCGGCGGTCTACCACGAGCTCAAGTGGGCCCTGCCCGACGGCGTCGCCCTCACCGTCGCTCCCGTCGCCGACCTGCCGAAGGCCAAGGGCCTGGCACCGGGGATCAACAGCTGGCTCCGGGCCCGGTTCCGCGCCGACGACCCTCGCCACTGAGAGCGACCGGTGCCAGCTGCCGCCGCACCACCCTCCTCCGCACGGTGGGCCAGGCCACCACCTCGTAGCCGGCCTCGAGGAACACCTGCACCAGCCCGACCGAGGCCTCGTCCCAGATCACCCTCCCGCCGGGCGGCGGCTCGATCGGGTAGCCCTCCAGGACGCGGGCGCCGACCTGCTCGCCGTACTCGACCGTGGCGCCGGCGAGCTCGTACATCAGTCCCGTCCGGCGCCAGCCCTGGCGCACGACGAAGCACACGACCGACCAGACGCGCTCGAGGTCGGGGTCCGTCCGCATCCACGCCTGCTTCCGGCTCCACAGCCTGGGGTAGTTCTCCCGCGGCTCGACCGCGACCCAGCCGGCCGCCTCACCGTCGACGTAGCCGACCAGGCCCGACGTCGGCCCGCTGGTGCCGCAGGCGGTCTGCTCCAGCAGGGCGGCGTCCCGTTCCTCCTGGGTGGTGTCGCGCCAGATCCAGCCCGGAACCTTCAGCGCCTGGCACCGGCACTTGTGCGCTCCCCCGGTCGCGAAGACCGCCTCGACGTCCTCCGTCGCTGCCTGGTTGGCCGGAAGCCAGGTGAAGTGGCTCATGCAGCGAACCTAGTCGCCAGCCACGCCTGCGAGGTCGACCCTCGACCTGACGGGGCCAACGCTCGACCTGACGGGTTACCGTCGGCGGTGGAAGCGGACGTCTCCGTTGGGGAGTCGTTCGGCTCTCCATCGGGTCTCTTGGTGGATGCGGTGGTGGTGATGGGAGCAGAGCAGGACCCCGTCGTCGAGGTCGCTGTCGCCGAGCTTGCCCCAGGGGATCCAGTGGTGGGCTTCTGCCCAGGTGCCGGGGATGGTGCAGCCCTCGGCGCGGCAGGTGCGGTCGCGCAGCAGCATCGCGCGTTGCTGGGCGGGGGAGAACAGCCGTCGGTCGCGGCCGAGGTCGAGGATCTCGGACTTCCCACCGAGGACGACGGGCAGGATGCGGGCGTTGCAGGCCAGACGGCGGACCTCGGAGGCGGAGATCCGGTCGACCGCGGTCTCCGCGCTGGGGGTGCCGGGGATCGCGGCGGTGGTCAGGATGGTGCCGGCGGCGAGCTTCTTGCAGATGTCCTCAAGACCGATGGTGATCTGCAGCAGGGTCTGGTCGCCTCCGTGGCGGGGCAGTGCGGCTGGGTCGAGGGACTCCAGCAGCGCACAGAAGGCCTTGCCCAGCGTGCGGCCGCGTGGGAGTCGTTCGACCGGGTCGGGGTGCGGGCCGCTCAGGGAGGTGGCCGGCTCAGCCTGGTCGGTCTGTCCCGAGCCGGCCTCTGCCGAGCAGGGGCCGTCGGGGCCGCCGGGGCCGCCGGGGCCGTCGGTGGTCTCGGTGGTCTCGGTGCGGTGGTGGTGCTGGCGGGGGTTGGTGTAGGCGTCGAGGAGCACCGCGAGGCGTGTGCCGCCGAGCTTGTCCAGGACGAAGCTGCCGCGGATGGTGCCGTCGGCGTGGTGGCGCACGGTGAGCCTGATCTTGTCCTCGACGTCGGCCTCCTCTGCCTCCAGGCGCAGGGCCTCGATCTCATCGGCGAGATCGGGGGCGACCACGGTCACAATCCGCGCACCGAGGGCGGCCAGCTGGCGGGGACCGTGGTCGGTGGCCAGCTCCACCAGGGCGGTCTGCGCCTCGGCCAGGACGTCGGCCTCGACCCACGGGGCCAGCGCGGTCAGCGATCGGGCGATCACCCGGGCCTGGGCCAGGCAGAGGTCCCCGGCACGCATCGCCTCGGCGACCTGGGTCCAGCGGCGGTCCAGGGCCACGGCGAGGGCTGCCTCGACCTTCGCGGTCGCGGGGTCGGTGCGCGTCTGGTGGGCGTACCAGCCGCCGACGTCACGGGCCGCTGCGTCCGCGGCGACGTCGTCGGCATCGGCCATGATCCGCATCCGCAGCTCGACCATCCGGGCCTCGGCCCGAGCCAGCCGCGTCAGGGCCTCCGCCTTGGTCTCGGTGCGCATGAACGAGGGGTTGACCTGCACGACCGACCCCAGCGCGCCCTCGATCGCCTCCAGTGCGGCCAGCACCGGATGCTCCGGCACACCAGACGGCGACGACTCCAGCGACGACTCGGTCACGGTGCGGGCTCCTCTTCACGGATCGACGACGAAGCACGACACGCAGGCAGGCGCATCGGCTGGTCGCCACTCCGGGGACCCCGATCACTTCCGGGGCAAGATCACCATTCGGACCCTCGCAGCTCGAGCCCCTCCCCCTCGAGATGGCGCAGGTGGTCCGCTCTGACGGCGGCGTCTGGCTCGAGATCTCCGGGCTCTGCCCTCAGTCTACCCCACCCCTGCTGATATACACACACCAGTTCGAATCCTGTGGAGACGTGGAGGCGAGGTCAGGGGGGAGCCCCTCAGCCGGCAGGACCCACGTCGAGCCCGAACGCCTTGGCCAGGTCGGGGGCGTCGGCGGCCCCGCGCAGGTGGGGCACGCCCAGCACGTCGTCGTACAGCCGGGTGAGGCTGTAGTGCGTCAACGGGGTCGAGACCACCTTGCCGTCCAGGCCGGGGTGGAAGACGGCCGTGAGGACCTTGTTGTCCTGGTGGTGGTCGTCCTCGTCGGCGGTGACGACGACGGCCAGGCGACCCGACTCGAAGTCGCGGCCGGACATCACCAGGCCGAGCTGCTCCTCCATCCACGCGTCGGCGTCGGAGAGGTCGCAGTCGGCGTCGTGGGCGTCGTGGCAGAGGTTGGGGACGAGCAGGCCGGCGTCGGGCAGGTGGCCCGCCTCCACGTCGGGGGACAGCTGGTCGAGGCTGACGTCGTCGACCGAGCAGGCGTCGCGCTCGTCGACGAAGTAGGCCCACGGGTTGTGCTTGACCGCGTAGCGGTCGCCGCCGTCCGTCAGCGCGCACGAGCTCGTCATCCCCTCGGCGTAGACCCGAGCCGTGTGCCCGGAGGCGAGCGCCTGGCCGAACACCGACCGCCCGTGGACGACGTGCTCGGACGGCGGCCCGTCGTCGGTGACGCCGAACGTGTCACCGCCGACGATGCCGAGGTAGTTGGGCTCCGAGGGGTGCGTGAGGGCGGTGTAGCCGGTCGCGTAGCCGTACTTCTTCGCCAGCCCGAACGTGTAGGGCAGGTCGCGGCGCATCTGGTCGAGCGAGTGGTTCTCGACCACGACGACGAGCAGCTTGGTCACCCGGGCCGCGTGAGCGCCCGGGCTCACCGACGGCGTCGCCGGAGCACCGCCCGAGCATGCGGCGAGGAGCGGACCGACCAGGAGGGCCGCGAGCGTGGACCTGGCACGACGACCGATCACGACACCTCCGACGGACCACCACGGGCAGGACCCCGCCAGTCTGCCCGGCGAGACCTGACCGGAACCTGATCGCCACCCGGCAGGATCGGCGGGTGACCAGCCTGCCGATCGACCTCGCGTTCCACGGTTCCCCCGAGCAGCTCCCCGCGTTCGCGGCCGCGGTCCCCGGACGCCGGCGTCTGGGTGGCCGAGGCCAGCCACGACCCGTTCGTCGCCCTCGCGCTGGCGACCACCACGACCAGCCGCGTGCGCCTGGGGACGTCGGTGGCGCTCGCCTTCGCGCGCACGCCGATGGCCACGGCCTACTCGGCGTACGACGTGCACCGGCTCAGCGGGGGCCGTCTCGTCCTCGGGCTGGGGCCGCAGATCAAGCCGCACATCACCCGGCGCTACTCGATGCCGTGGTCGCGCCCCGCCGCGCGCATGGCGGAGTACGTCGAGGCGCTGCGCGCGATCTTCACCGCCTGGCAGACCGGGGAGCGACTGGACTTCCGCGGCGAGTTCTACTCCCACACGCTGATGCCGCCGCTGTTCGACCCCGGGCCGCTGGGGTACGACGCCCCGCCGGTCTGGCTGGCCGGCGTCGGTCCGCGGATGGTCGAGACGGCCGGCCGGGTCGCGGACGGCTTCATCGGGCACCCGCTGGTCTCGCGCTCGTTCCTGCAGGACGAGCTCCTGCCGAGGCTCCGAGCGGGCAGGGCGTCGTCGGACCGGGCCGGGGACCTGGCCGTCACCACCATGGCCGTGGTCGCGGTGGGGCGGACCGAGGAGGAGCTCGCCGAGGCGACCGCGGCCGCGCGGCGGCAGCTGGGCTTCTACGCCAGCACGCCGGCGTACCGTCCGGTGCTCGACCACCACGGCTGGGGTGAGCTGCACGAGGAGGCGCACCGCGCGACGTTGCAGGGGCAGTGGGACGACCTCGCAGCGATGGTGGACGACGAGGTGCTCGACACCTTCGCGGTCCGCGGCGACCCCGTGACCGTGCGCACCGCCCTCACCGAGCGGTTCGGCGACCTGGTCGACCGGGTGACGCTCTCGGTGCCGCACGCCGCCGACCCGCTGCTGCCGCTGGACGTCCTGGCCCAGGGGTGAGGGACTCGCCGCTTCCGGGACCTCCGACACCCTTCGGGCAGACGACGTCCCGGGTTGCCCCGTAGTGCGGCGCCCGCGCCCGACCGTGTGGAAACATCGCGAGCACCCCCGACCTCGACATCCCAAGGAGAACCCGGCGTGAGCGACAGCACCACCCAGGGCTGGCCAGAGCTGCTGAGGACGAACCGCGACGCGGTGGTCGGCCAGTGGACCCGGACGGTCGAGCGCACCCTGGCCGGGCGGATGACGAGCGCCGAGTCCTCGCGCGACATCGGGGAGATCTACGCGGCCCTGCTGGAGGGCGCCTCGCAGGGCGCCCGCACCGACGTGCGCGGCGGCTCGTACGACGGGCTGAGGTCCCTGCTGAGCGACCTCAGCCGCGCGCGGGCCCGTCAGGGGTTCACCCCGACCGAGACCGCGGTCAACGTCTTCGCCCTCAAGGACGCCGTGCTCGACGTCCTCGAGGACGGCGGGGACGCCGCGGGCTACCGCGCCTTCGCCGACCTGTCCCGGATCGTCGACGACCTCGGCCTCTTCATGCTCGAGACCTACGCCGCGACGCGCGAGTCGGTGATCTCCGAGCAGGCCGAGAGCCTGCTGGAGCTCTCCACGCCGGTGGTCAAGCTGTGGAAGGGCATCGTCGCGCTGCCGCTGGTCGGCACGCTCGACTCCGCGCGCACCCAGGTGGTGATGGAGGCTCTGCTCCAGGCGCTGGTCGACACCGGCTCCGAGCACGCGATCATCGACATCACCGGGGTCGCGGCCGTCGACACCCAGGTCGCCCAGCACCTGCTCAAGACCGTGCAGGCCGCGCGCCTGCTCGGTGCGGAGTGCATCATCTCCGGCATCCGCCCGCAGATCGCCCAGACCGTCGTCGCCCTCGGCATCGAGTTCGGCGACATCCAGACCAAGGCCAGCCTGGCCGACGCGCTGCTCGCGGCGCTGCGCAGCTCCGGCCTCGACGTCGTCGGCTACCGCGGGGAGTCCTGATGGAGCGCGTGCCGATCCTGCGGATCGGCGACGTCCTGCTGGTCTCGATCCAGGTCGACCTGCAGGACCACATCGCCGTCCAGCTCCAGGACGACCTGAGCCAGCGCATCGTCGAGACCGGCGCCAAGGGCGTGCTGATCGACATCTCGGCGCTGGAGATCGTGGACAGCTTCGTGGGCCGGATGATCTCGACGACCGCCGCGGTCTCGCGGGTCCTGGACGCCGAGACGGTGGTCGTCGGCATGCAGCCGGCCGTGGCGATCACGCTGGTCGAGCTCGGCCTGACCCTCGACGGCGTCCTCACCGCGCTCGACGTCGACCGCGGCCTGCGGCTGCTGGCGTCCCGGACCAGCGGGTCAGCGCTCCTGCTTCGCGAGGTCGAGGGCGATGACGGCGCCGGCGGCTGACCAGACCGCCCTCACCGTCACCAGCGACGCCGACGTCGTGCGCGTGCGGCAGGTGGCGCGCGACCTGGCCGTGACTGCCCGGCTCTCGATCGTCGACCAGACCAAGCTGGTCACCGCGACCAGCGAGCTGGCCCGCAACACCCTGGTGTACGGCGGCGGCGGCGAGGTGCGCGCCACCCTCGTCGAGCGGATGGGGCGCACCGGCGTGGAGCTGGTGTTCAGCGACGAGGGCCCCGGCATCGCCGACGTCGAGCTGGCCCTGACCGACGGCTGGACCTCGGGCGGTGGGATGGGGCTGGGTCTGTCCGGCACCAAGCGGCTGGTCGACGAGTTCGCCATCGACTCCGCGCCCGGCGAGGGCACCCGCGTGCGGATCCTCAAGTGGCGGCGCTGAGCTTGCCGGGCGAGCCGCAGGTCCCGCCGACAGCTGCCGTGTGGGTCGCGGTGGACGACGCCGCGGCCGTCCCCGGCGCGCGACGGCGGGCCGCCTCGCTGGCCTCGACGCTCGGCTTCCCTGCCGACGTCCTCGGCGAGGTCGAGATCATCGCCAGCGAGCTGGCCACCAACCTGGTCAAGCACGGCCGCGGCGGCGACCTCGTCCTGCGGACCACGGCGGCGGGGACCGTCCAGCTCCTCGCGATCGACTCCGGTCCCGGCACGCGCGACCTGGCCGGCCTGGTCCGTGACGGGGTGTCCACCACGGGCACCCTCGGCGTCGGGCTCGGCGCCGTCGGCCGGCTCGCGGACCACCTCGACCTGTGGTCCGAGGTCGGACGTGGCGCCGTGGTCGTCGCCGAGGTCGGGCCGCCACCCGTGGCACCGCGGGCACCGGTCGGGCACCTGCTGCGTCCCCTGCGCGGCGAGATCGAGTGCGGCGACGCCATCGCGTGGCGGCAGGTGGGCGCCACCTGGCTGGTCGCGGTCGCCGACGGGCTGGGCCACGGCCCCCTCGCCGCCGAGGCCTCCGGCCGGGCCGCCCACGTGCTGCGGACCAGCCCGTCCACGTCCCCGGTCGAGCTGGTCGGGCTCATGCACCGCGCCCTGGCCGCCACGCGAGGTGCCGCGGTGGCGGTGAGCCGGGTCGACCCCGACCGGGGCACGGTCACCCACGCCGCCGTCGGCAACGTCAGCGGTCGCCTGGTCGACGCCTCGGGCGGCACCCGCGCCCTGGCCACCCAGCCCGGGATCGTGGGGCACAAGCTCCCGCGGGTCAGGGAGAACGCCTATCCCCTCGACACCGCACGGCTCCTGGTCCTGCACTCCGACGGGCTCACCGACAAGTGGAGCGGCAGCGCCCTCCCCGACGTCGACGTGCACGGCCCGGACGTGTGCGCGGCCGCCCTCGTCCGCGACGCCGGCACCCGTCGCGACGACGCGGGCGTCCTGACCCTCCGGCTGCCCTCCCCCGCCCCCGTGCCGCGGCGCGTCCCCTCGCCGTGAGCAGCGCCCCCCAGGTCGCCGTCCTCCGCCTCGAGGAGGACGCCGACGTGTTCGCGGCACGGCAGCTGGCCCGCGAGCTGGCCCAGGTGGTCGGCCTCGACCGCATCGGCGCCACCCGGCTCGCGACCGCGATCAGCGAGCTCGCGCGGGAGGCGGCCGCGGCCGGCGGACGGCTGTCGTTCGAGGTCCAGGGCAGCGGCGACCTCGTCGCCACCCTCACCGCGTCCCACCTGCCGGACGACTCCCCCAGCATGGTCTCGGCCCGCCGTCTCCTCGACACCGTGACGCACGAGGTCGCCGACGGCCTGGCCGTCGTACGCCTGGAGCAGCGGGGGGTGCGGCCCGTCACCGACGCGGAGCGCCACCGGGTGCAGCGCATCGTCGCCGCCCACGCCCCCACCAGCCCGCTCGACGAGCTGCAGCAGCAGAACGCCGAGCTGCTGACCCTGCTCGACGCGGTGCGCGAGAAGAACGCCGCCCTCGAGACGCTCAACCACGAGCTCGAGGAGACCAACCGGGGCGTGATGGCGCTCTACTCCGAGCTGTCCGGCGAGCTGGAGCGCACCAACCAGGGCGTGGTCGCGCTCTACGCCGAGATCGACGAGAAGAACCTCCAGCTGACCGCGGCCAGCGAGGCCAAGAGCCGCTTCCTGCGCAGCATCAGCCACGAGCTGCGCACCCCGGTCAACTCCGTCCTCGGCCTCACCGGGCTGCTCGCCGACCCGGGTGCGGCACCCCTGTCGCCGGAGCAGGGCGAGCAGGTCGCGTTCATCCGGGCGAGCGCCACCGAGCTGCTGTCGCTGGTCAACGAGCTGATGGACCTCGCCAAGGCGGAGTCCGGCCGCCTCGAGCCCGCCTGGCAGGACGTCGACCTCGCCGCGCTGTGCGGCGAGCTCGCGGGCACGACGAGGGCCCTGCTGCGCGAGGGCGTGCGGCTGGAGGTCGACCCCGGCCCGCCCGGACTCGTGCTGCGCACCGACCCCGACCTCGTGCGGCACGTCCTGCGCAACCTGCTCAGCAACGCCGCCAAGTTCACCACCGCGGGCACCGTGACCCTCGAGGTCACCCAGGTCGACGGGGTCCACGGGGTCGACGGGGTCGACGGCGTCGACGGGGCCGACGGGGCCGACGCGGCCGAGGGCGTCGAGGTCCGGGTCCGCGACACCGGCATCGGGATGACCGAGGAGGAGCAGGCCCTGGTGTTCGAGGAGTTCTTCCAGGTCAGGACACCGCTGCACGCGACCGCCCGCGGCACCGGGCTCGGCCTGCCCTTCGCCCGCAGCGTCGCCCAGGTGCTCGGTGGTGACATCGACGTCGAGAGCGCCCCCGGCGAGGGCAGCTCGTTCACGCTGCGCCTGCCCGCCGGGGGTGCCGCGTGAGCGCGCCGCTGATCCTGGTCTGCGACGACACCCCGGCCAAGCGGTACGTCCTCGCCAGCTGGCTGCGCCGCGGCGGGTTCGAGGTGGTCGAGAGCGGGACGGCGGCCGAGGCGACCGAGCTGATGCACACCGAGCCGATCGACCTGGCGGTCCTCGACGTGCACCTGCCCGACGGCAGCGGCCTCGACGTCACCCGGGTCATCCGCGCGGACGAGCGCCTGGCCCCCACCCCGGTCATCCACGTCTCGGCGGTCGCCCGCGAGACCTCCGACAAGGTCACCGCCCTCGACGAGGGCGCCGACGCCTACCTGATCGACCCGATCGACCCGGAGGAGCTGCTGTCCACGGTCCGGGCACTGCTGCGCTCCTCGGGGGCCCGCCGCGACGCCGAGCAGCTCGCGACCCGCCTCGCCCGGCTCAGCCGAGCCGCCGTACGCCTCAACGTCGCGGTGAGCGTGCCCCGCCTGGTGGAGAGCGCCTCGCGGGCGGCCGCGCAGGTGCTCGGCACCCCCGCGGCGGCGCTCGTCCTCGACGACCAGGGCGAGGGCTGGCGGGCCGCGGCCACCGGCAACGTCGGCAACGCCGCTGCCACGGTGCCGTCGGAGACCGCGCGCCGGCTGCTGGACGACCTGACGCCGGACCCCGCGCCCCTGGCCACCGGCACGGGGTGGGCCGAGCACCTGCCGGTCGCCGCCGGCCGCTGGACCGGGTGCCCGGTCCGGGTCGAGGGCCGGGTCGAGGGAGTCGTCGCGGCGCCGCTCCCGCCGACCGGCGACGAGGGTCGCTCGGTCCTCCTGCTCGAGCGACTCGCCCAGGCCGTGGCCGTGGCGCTGGACAACCAGCGCGCGCTGGAGTTCGAGCACCGCACCGCCGTCACCCTGCAGCGCAGCCTGCTGCCCAGCGTCCTGCCCGAGCCCACCGGGCTGAGCCTGGCGGCGCGCTACCGCGCCTCGCAGCAGCGGATGGAGGTCGGCGGCGACTTCTACGACGCCTTCGAGGTCGAGGGCCGCTGCTGGCTGGTCATCGGCGACGTCCAGGGCCACTCGCTCGAGGCCGCTGTCGTGATGGCCGAGCTGCGCTACTCGCTGCGCGCCTATGCCCACGAGGGCCATTCGCCCACCGAGGCGCTCGCGCGGCTCGACGCCCTGCTCGCCCGCACCAGCCCCGACCTCACCGCCACCGCCTGCGTCGTCGTGGTCGACGCGGACCGCCGGTCGGCCGAGGTCGTCTCGGCCGGACACCTCCCGCCGCTGCGCGCGCGCCGCGGCGAGGTCACCCACCTGCAGGTCGAGGGCCCCCTCCTCGGGCTCGGGCTGCACGACCGGCCCCGGACCCGGATCGACCTGGACCCCGGGGACCGGCTCGTCCTCTACACCGACGGGCTCGTCGAGCGGCGCGCCCTCCTGCTCGAGCTCACCACCGACCACCTGGTCCGCCAGGTCGAGAGCGCCTCGTGGGCCTCGGCCGACGAGCTGGCCGACGAGCTGCTGCGCACGTGGAGTGGCGGCGAGGACGACATCGCGCTCCTCGTGGTCGACCTGCTCCCCTGACCCCCCACACACACAAGACCCGGACGCGTCAGTCGCCTCCGGACCATCGTCCCTACCCCTCGGGGTGGGTCGTTCCTACCGTCGGTCGGCAGGGAGGGCCCGAAGGAGGAGTCCCATGTCCAGCATCTCCACCTTGAGAACCCGAGCCTCCGTGCTCGTCCTGGTCCTGGTCGTCCAGCTGTTCCTGGTCGCCCTGGTCAGGGACCCGGCGAGCGCCGCCGTCGGCAGCGCCGACGACCGGCAGCTGACGACGAGCACCGGCTGGTGGACCTACACCGGGGTCACCGGGTCGCAGGTGAGCAGCCTGCTGTCGTCCAACAACGCGCGGATCACCGACCTGTCGGTGGTCGACCCCGCGACGCCGACGTTCAACGTCACCATGGTCAGGAACACCGGGGCCTACGCGAGCGGCTACTGGTGGTACTACGGCCAGACCGCCGCACAGGTGAGCTCGGCCCTGTCGTCGAACAACGCCCGGCTCATCACCGCCCAGGCCTACCCGACCTCGGCCGGCACCCGCTTCGCCGTCGTCATGGTCCCCAACAGCGGCGCCAACCAGAAGGCCTGGTGGTGGTTCTACAACATCAGCGCGAGCAGCCTGGCCTCGCAGCTGTCGAGCAGGAACGCGCGCCTGGTGCACCTCACGCAGTACCCCGGCACCAGCAACTTCACGGCCGTCATGGTGAGCAACACGGGCACGGACAACACCGGCTGGTGGTGGTACCACCACACGACGACGTCCTCGATCTCCAGCGCGCTGTCCACGAACAGCGCCCGGCTGGTCGACCTGAGCCGCAACAGCGACGGCACCTGGAACGCGGTGATGTACAAGAGCACCGGACCGCGGTGGTACTGGTACTACGGGCTGTCGCTCGGCTCCGCCGTCAGCCGGGCCGACCAGCTCGGCGAGCGGATCATCGACGTGACGCGCTACGGCAGCAGCGTCGCGGTCGTGATGACGCGGAACACCACCGCCACCAACGAGAAGCTGTGGAACCTCATCGGCCCCGAGGTCGACTCCGGGGCCTACGGCTTCTACCTCAAGCAGGTCGGCGGCTCGGTCCTCGCCGGGCTCCAGCAGAGCAAGCAGTACGAACCCGCGAGTGCGCTCAAGGTGCTCTACCACGCCAAGTCGATCCGGGAGGAGTCCCTGGGCAACACCACCGACTCGACGGTGGTCACCTACCACTACAAGAACCTGTCGGACAGCAAGGACGGAAACATCTGTCCTGACAATTATTCGACGACGACCACCACGAACCTGAAGAACGCCGACACGTTGATGATGCAGGTCTCCGACAACCGGATGACCCGCGCCATCCTGGAGAGGTACACCAAGGCCTCGGTGCTGAGCTACGGGACGTCGCTGGGGCTGACGTCCACGGCCATCAACCACAACATCGGCTGCCCGACGGACACGACGCACAACCGCACCACGCTGTCCGACCTCGGCAAGGTCTACGAGGCCTTCCAGAAGGGCACCGTGACGGGCAGCAGCACGTGGAAGACGCAGTTCCGCTCCCGGATGCTCAACCAGTCCAACTTCTCCGGGTTCAAGAACGCGATCTGCCCGGTGGTCAACGCCGAGGCGACGGCGCTGGGCAGGTCGAGCGCGACGGCCACGAGCTTCTGCAACGCGATGACGTGGATCGCCAAGGGCGGCAGCTACCAGTACGGCAGCTCCCTGCCCTACCAGGTCTCCCGGGACAACGTCTCGCTCACCGGTGTGCCCTACAAGCGCTCGGGGGTGGTCTCACCGCGGTACTTCGTCTTCGGTGAGTACGTCGACGGCACCACGATCAACACCTCCGCGGAGAGCACCTCGGTCGACACCGCCAGGGGCAAGCTCTACCCGGAGGCCCTGCGGCCCTACATCCGGGCGGCGCTCGCCACCTGGTGAGGACGGGCGGTCACACGGCGCGGAAGCGTGCGACGAAGGCCACCGGGCCCTCGTCGTGCGCCTCCGGGTCGACCCGCAGCTCCACGTCGACCTCCGACCCGTCCGCACGCACCATGGGCACCCGGACGGGGACCCCGAGCAGGTTGTCCCGGCCGTTGGTGGCGTGCAGCGTCGTCCCGGCGATGTGGGCCTGCCGGAAGCGCTCCGGCACGATCGCGATGACGCGTCTGCCGAGCAGGTCCTCGGCGGAGGCGTAGCCGAGCAGCTCCACGGCGGCCGGGGAGACCGCGACGACCACGCTGCTCTCGTCGGTGGCCACCAGGGCCTCACCGTCCTCCGCGTGGAGCTCGTGCACCACGGCGCCGTCCACACGGTCGACCACCGCGACCCGGACGTCGCTGCGTGCCACCCACGGCACCTCCGTCGTGTCGCCGGCCGCCTGTCGCGCCACCTCGGAGCAGAGCCACCGGCGCATCTCCTCGATCTCGGGCTGGGTGGGCGGGCAGAGGAAGTGCCCGGCCCGGGCCTCCTCGAGGCTGCGTCGCAGCAGACGGTCGAGGGTGGCGAAGTGCGCGACGGTCGACAGCGGCACCTCGAGCACGACGTCCTCGGCGGTGACCAACGGCTCGGTCGCACCGGCCATGAGCTCCTCGGGCGCCGCGCCGAGGACCGGGACCGGGAGCTGGGAGTAGAGCAGGCTCATCGCCTCGCTGGCGTGCGCGTGCTCGGACAGCACGTCACCCCCGTCGTCGCCGAGGGAGTGCAGGAGGTGCTCCCTCAGGAGGGCGGCGGCGTGCTCCTGCCAGGCGACGTGCATCAGCAGCGGGACCCGCTGGAGGCGCACGCGCACCACGTCCTGGGTCCGCGTCGACTGGACGCTCGTGCCGTCGGGGACCTCGTGGACGGCCGTGCCGTCGGTGGTCTCGTGTCCCTCGGGGTCGCCCACCTCGAACCAGACGACCTTGCCGTCCTCGAGCTCCTCGACCCCCCACGAGCGGACGGTGTCCTCGACCATCGCCAGGCCCCGGCCCGTGCCGGAGGAGTCGGAGTAGGAGCGGCGGGAGGGCGCCTGCAGCCCGCGGTCCTCCACCTCGACCCGCACGGCCCGGCCCGCGGTGCGGACCCGGACCAGCACCTCCGTGCCGGCGTGGACGATCGCGTTGGTGACGACCTCGGAGACCGCGAGCGTGGCGTCGTCGACCAGCTCCTCGAGACCCGCCGTCTCCAGCACGGCATGCAGGTGGAGCCGGGCCTCCCGCACGCTGCGCGGATCCACGTCGAGCCGGAGGACGGCAGCCGGCGAGTGCACGAGGTCCTCCTTCGCCACGACTCCAGAGCCCTTCATCCTCGCGCCGCCGGTGGACCGGCGTCCACCGGAACGGCTGCGGGACAAGGAAAATCTCGTCACCCACCCTTCCGGGTGGGGTGCCCCCACCGTCTGCGGAGGACTTCCCCGTTCCCACGAAGGCCGCCCCCCATGCGCCACTATCCTCGGCACGACGGCCCTCGCCGTCCCGTGGACTGGAGGCGCCGTGACCCCCGCGTTCTCTGCGAGCCTCGAACGCCGCGCGTGGGCGGTCGGCGTCCTGCTGCTGGTCGTGCTCGTGGCGCTCGACCGGGCCTCCGGCCACCAGATCAACGGGGTGTACGCCGCGGCCGCGGTCCTCGTCGCGATCGACACCGGCCCGGGCCGGACGGCGGTCGTCGCCGCGCTGGCCGTGGTCGCCGCCGCCGCGTCCGGGGTGTGGAACCACAACCTGGGTCACGGCGACTGGACGATCCGCTTCCTCAGCTGCGTGCTGCTGAGCCTCATCGCCGTCGTGGCCGCCGACCTCACCACGCGCCGCCGCCGGCGGCTGGAGCACACCACGCAGCTGGCCCAGCGCGTGCTCGACGCGCTCGCCGTCGAGCTCACGGGCGCCCGCACGGTCAGGGAGGTCGCGGAGGGCTTCGTCGGCCACGCCGTCGGCGTCCTGGGCGCGAGCTCGGCGATGGTGATGTCGTTGGACGGCGACGGGATGCTGCGGTCGGTGACCTGGCACGGGCGCACCGGCGACGGGGCCGACCAGTACCAGGAGATCCCGGTCGACAGCGACCTGCCCGGCGCGGTCGCGGTCCGCCAGGGGGCCGACCTGCACTACCGCTCGGTGAAGGAGATCGAGGCCGTCATGCCGGTGCTCGCCGGCTACTACCCCAGCGACCGCAGCCTCCACCTGCTGCCGCTGCGACGCGAGGGCACGACGTACGGCCTGCTGGCCCTCACCTTCCCGCCCGACCTGTTCACCGCGGCCGAGGACGGCTTCCTGCACTCGCTGGCAGGCGCACTGTCCAGCGCCGTACGCCGGGCCGGGGAGCTGCAGGCCGCCGACGCCGCCACGCAGCGCACCGCCCTGCTCGACGAGGCGTCGATGACCCTGTCGCGCAGCCTCGACCTCGAGACCACCCTGGGCGAGGTCGGGCGACTGCTCGTGCCCCGCTTCGCGGACTGGGTGACCGTCCAGCTCCTGCGGGACCACGCGCTCGAGACCGTGCTGGTGCAGCACCGCGACCCCGCCACGACCGAGTGGGCCCGTGGCATGCGAGGTGCCTTCCCGGTCGACATGGACGCCCCCACCGGTGCGCCCCAGGTCGTCCGCAGCGGCCGGAGCGAGCTCTACCCCTTCATCCCCGCCGAGGTGGTGGAGCGTGCCGCCCGGGACGAGGACCACCTCGCCCTGCTCCGGCGGCTCGGCTTCACCAGCGCGATCATCGCCCCGCTGGTGGGTCGCCAGGGCGTACTCGGAGCGGTCACGCTGATCCAGGCCGAGTCGGGCCGCAGCTACGGCGAGGAGGACCTGGCCTTCCTCGAGGAGATGGCCGACCGCATCGCCGTCGCGCTCGACACCGCCGCGAGCTTCGAGCAGCAGTCCGAGCGACTGGCCGGGGTGATGCAGGTGGCCGAGGTCGCGCAGCGCGCCATCCTCGCCCCGCCCCCGCCCCGGACGGGGCCGCTCAGGCTCTCCGCGCGCTACCTCTCCGCGGCGGTCGAGGCCCAGGTCGGCGGGGACCTCTACGAGATCGTGCCGGGCACGACGTCGGTGCGTCTGCTCGTCGGCGACGTGCGGGGCAAGGGGCTCTCGGCGGTCCGCACGGCCACGGTCGTCATCGGCGAGTTCCGTGCCGCTGCCGCCGACACCGGCGACGTGTGCCACGTGGCCCGCGAGGTCGACCGCCGCATCCAGCCCTACCTCCCCGACCCCGAGGACTTCGTCACCGGAGTCATCGTCGACATCGACCACGCCGGCCACTTCACCGTGGTGACCTGCGGCCACCCCGCACCGGTGCTGCTCCCCTTCGACGGCGAGCCCTGCCCGCTCGTGCTCGACGCCGCGCCACCCTTCGGCCTCGGCTGCGAGCCGGTCGCCACGACCGGGACCCTGCGACGCGGCGACCGGCTGCTGCTCTTCACCGACGGGCTGATCGAGGCCCGGTCGCCGACCGGCGACTTCATCGACCCGATGCCCCTGCTCTCCGACCTGGCCCGAGCCGACTTCCCCACGGCGCTCGACGGCCTCCTCACCGCCCTGCAGCGGGCCGCCGGCCACGCGCTCGACGACGACCTCGCGCTGCTCCTGGCCTGCTACGACCCGGAGTGAGCCTCCGTCGTACGCCGACGGGCCGGGTGGCGCGCGCTCACGCGGAGTAGCCGCCGTCGACGCGCAGCACCTGTCCGGTCACGAACCCGGCCCGGTCGGAGGCCAGGAAGACGACCGCCTGGGCCACGTCCTCGGCGGTGCCGAAGCGGCGCAGCGGGATGTTGGCGCGGGTCACCGCGAGCGCGTGGTCGTCCAGCTCGCCCGAGGCCATCAGCCGCTGGGCCATGCCGTCGGTGAGCATGCCGGGCGCCACGCAGTTGACCCGGACGCCGAACCGCCCCTCCTCCACCGCCAGGGCCCGCGCGGTCGCCTCGACCGCGGCCTTGGGCACCGTCGACAGCCCGTCGCGGACGGGGTGGCGCGCGACCGCGGCGGTGGTCACCGCGACGACCGAGCCACGGGTCTCGCGCAGGGCGGGCAGAGCGGCGTGCGCGACCCGGAAGAACGCAGCCGCGTCGCCGTCGAGCTGGGCGGCCAGCTCCTCGGGGTCGACCCGGCTGAGGTGCCGCATCGGCACGTGCGGGCCGGCGGCGTACACCAGCGTGCGCAGGCCGCCGAGCGCCTCGGCCGCGGCCGCGACGACCTCGCGACACGCGGCCGCGTCGGTCAGGTCGAGCCGCCACGCCGGGTCCCACTCGGTGGCGGTGGAGCGGAAGGTGACCCCGGTCGGCACGCCGTCGGCCCGCAGTGCCGCGGCGACCACGCGCCCGATCCCTCCGCTGCCGCCGACGACGAGAGCGCCGCCCGACCCCGGTCCGCTGTCCGCCACGCCAGTCACGCCGGTCAGCCAACCACACCGGGAACGGGACGAAGGTCGGTCCAGACCTCGGGCCTTCTCCCTGGTATCACCCCGCTGCACTCTGCCCTCATGGGAGGAAAGGGGCCACTCCCGTCACGTCCCCCGCGGGATGCCCCTCCGGCGAACCGAGGTGGCCATGACCAGCACAGCTCACCGACCGGCGGAGGCACTCGCCCTCAACGGCACGCACGCCCCCGCCCAGACCGACGTCGCGGACTTCCGCGTGATCACCGCCAACATCCAGTCGTTCCCCGAGGGAGCGCTCACCGACGACCAGGCCCTCGAGGACCTGCGGGAGAACGCCGAGGCCGCCGACATCGTGCTCCTGCAGGAGATCGCGGCCCGCTACCGGCCGCTCGTCGCGCAGGCGTTCCCGGCCGCCGAGTGGGAGGTCTTCTACGGCGCCGACGACAACAGCGAGCCGGTCGCGTTCCGCAAGGACCTCTTCACCGTGCTCGACAAGAAGGCGATCGTGCTGCACCCGCCGGTCGCCAAGGTGCACTTCCGTCGCCACATCACCCACCTGCACCTGCGGCACGACGCCAGCGGGGCGGTCTTCCACGTCACCAACCTGCACCTGGTCGCCGGCGCCTTCAGCCACCCCCCGCACGCCAACCGCGAGCTGCGGGTGCGTGAGTGGAACACCGGGATGGCCAAGCACCTCAACCAGGTGTTCTCCTTCGCCGCGGCCGGCGAGCCCGTGATCGGGGGCGGCGACTACAACCGGCGCCTGGGCATCCACCCGGCGATGGGGTCCGAGATCGACGACCGCCCGGTGAAGTACGCCGTCGACCAGAAGTCGATCGACCTGTTGTGGTGCGTCGACGGCGACACGCTCCGGTGGAGCCTGCTGGAGCGCCAGGTGTTCCAGGGCCGCGACGGCAAGCGCCCCCAGCGGCACAGCGACCACGCGGCGCGGCTCGCCCACGTGCAGCTCGGCCGCGGCGAGGCGGACGAGGCCATCCCGTTCCTCACCGTCGCCCGCATCCCGCAGCAGGCCGACGGGAGCGAGGCGGTGAGACGGCCCAGGAAGGCCGCGAAGAAGCCGACCAAGAAGACGGTGAAGGCGAAGAAGCCCGTCGGGACCGCTCCCCTGCGCGAGCACTGGCCGCCTCCCTTCGAGAAGACCACTTTTGGTGACACCAACAAGAAGGTCGTCGACTGGAAGACCAGGGCAGCGCTCGAGGAGGCCGAGCGCCGGCTCGGCTACACGCTCACGATCTACCAGGGCTCCTACAACACGACCGTCAAGGCGTCGGCCAAGACCCACTGGGGCGGTGGCGTCGTCGACCTCGCCCCCTACGACCACGAGAACAAGGTCCGCGTGCTGCGCGAGCTCGGGTTCGCCGCGTGGTACCGGCCCAGGTCGCGCTCGTGGGACCCCCACATCCACGCCGTCATGATCGACCACGGCAAGCTCCACCCCCAGGCCGCCGACCAGGTCGTGCAGTACCGCAACGGCACCGACGGGCTGGTGGGGCACGCCAAGGACCCGACGCCGCGGCCGAGCCCGATCCCGGTCTTCCACTACCCGCCCGCGGAGCGGCTCGAGCCCCTCACCCCGCAGCCGGAGGGACGCCCTGCGGCGGGGAGGCACCGCGCCGGCGAGGCGAGGCCGGCCGCACCTGCCCGTCGTACGCCGACGGGGGCGGCGTTCCCGCCCCGCCGGACCCTCGACGGGGTCGACACCAGCCACCACCAGCCCGGCAGGCTCGACCTGCGCCGCGCGCAGGCCGCCGGGCTGCGGTTCTGGTACGTCAAGACCACCGACGGCGAGACGACCGTCGACCCGACGTACAAGAAGCGCGTGCGGGAGGCGCGCAAGGCGGGGGTGCCGGTCGGGGCCTACCACTTCGCCCGGCCGGACGGCGGTGACGCCCAGAAGGAGGCCGTGCACTTCCTCCGCAGCTCCGACATCCGGCTCGGCGACATGGTGCCGATGCTCGACCTCGAGGGACACGTCGTGCTGCAGCGCGACCAGCTCACCCGGTGGGTGGGGGTCTGGGTGAGCACCGTCCGGCAGGCGCTGGCCGCCAAGGGCCTGTCGGCCACCCCGATCATCTACACCTCGATGGACCTCGACGACGCCTTCGGGTGCAAGCTCTGGGTCGCCCGCTACAGCAACGACTTCCGCGAGCCGCGCATCCCGGCGCCGTGGAGGCGGGCGGCGATCTGGCAGCACTCCGACGGCAGGGTCGGACCGATCCTCGACGTGCCCGGCTTCGGCCACGTCGACGTCAACGCCCTGCATCCCGACCTGCCCCTCAACGCCCTGCGGGTCAAGCGGGTGCACAGCACGGGCAACGGCGTCGACGACCTGCGCCGCGAGCTGCTCGTCGCGCGACAGCACATCGACGCCGTCCTCGAGCGGCTCCCGGAGAGGAAGCAACGATGAACCCCTGGACGACCCTCGCCTCCGCCCTGCAGGCGCTGCCTCCCTCGGTGCGCCGCACGCTCTACACGATCGTCACCGCGGCCGGGGCCTTCCTCGCCGTGGCCCAGCTGGCCGGCTGGAAGGACCTCGGCTTCACCGACCTCGACACGGCCCTGAAGACCTACGCCCTGATCTCCTCCCCCACCGGCGTCCTCGCCCTGGCCAACGTGAAGCCGAAGGACGGCGATGCGGGCTGGTCCGAGGGGCTCGCGGGGTTCGAGGGCTTCCGCGGGTTCGACGGGCCGGACGGAGACGAGGACGACGACGCCGACTTCGAGCTCCATGCCGGGTCGTTCGACGCCGACGACGCCGAGCTGGTCGACGAGGGCTCGTTCAGCTGAGCCCGGCCCGCGTGGGCCTCAACAACCGCCGCCGACCACGCGGAGGCTCGACCGGTCGTGGCCCTTGGCCACCTCGATCCCCTCGACGGCGTCCCATGCGTTGGGCGACTGGACGTCGGGCACCTTGAAGAGCAGCGCACCTCCGGGCCCGAACACCGCGAAGAAGTCGATCGGGCCGCCCTCGACCATGACGTCGTCGACCTTGACCAGTCGGGACCCGTAGGCGTTCCTCAGGTCGCGGACGTAGCTGCCGGGGCCGATGCCGGCAGCCGTCCGCACGTAAGCGCGGTCGATCCGTTGGGTCTGCGCCGCCCAGGCGCCGTCGAGGTCGTCCGGGTCGCCCTCGCGGAACTCCGCCCAGAAGGTGCTGGGGGTGTTGCGGGTGTCCCACTTCATCGAGCAGTACTCGCTCGTCGAGCGCTTCACCAGGCCGAGGTCGCGCAAGGACTGCGCGGACCGGCCGACCCGGAACGGTCCGATGCGTCCGGGGGCCGCGGTCCACCGGGGCGGGTCGAGGTGCACGTGGACCAGGCGCCAACGACCGTCGACCTTGCCGAGGGTCCCGACGCGGTAACGCGGGTTGAAGGCCGCGCCCTCGTAGCTGATCCAGTGCACGCGGACCCGTCCGTCGCGCCTGACGATGCGGGTGATGCTGGCGTGCTCCTGGGTGTCGGACCGACTGCCCAGGTTGATCGCGCCGACCAGCCGCGCGCGGCCCGTGTAGACCAGCACCCAGTCCGGCCAGCTGACGCCACCCGCGGTGCAGGTCATCGACACGACCCCGTCCTGCACGCCGTCGCGGTTCACGTCGGTCATGAGGGGCCGGGCGAACGACGAGCTCTGGTCCAGACCGAGCCACACGTCCCCGTGGTAGGTGCCGAAGCTGCGGTGGCCGCCGTACACCTTGGCGGCGGCATGGCCGCACGAGGCCGGGACGGGGGTGGGCCCGTCCAGGAGCCGCGACAGCCGGGTGGGCGCCGGCGTCGACGCCCTCGCCTCCGGGCTCGTCCCGGGGACGAGGCAGAAGGTGGCGAGCAGCACGGCCACGAGGGCGGGGACGGACGAGGGCGCGGACCGGCGCCCGAGAAGCCTGGTCATGGGACGGACGCTAGGGCCACACGCCCGGGTCCGGGAGGGACGAACGGCTCGACCGCGCGTCCCCCGTTCGGGGCCGGCAGGGATCTCGGGACGGAATCCTCACCCGCGGACGGCCCTCCCGACGTACCGTCCGAGCTGGGGTGTGCGCGGGTGCGCACGCGGACGGGGGACCTGGGATGGCTGCGAGCGTCAGGACGCGGCGACGAGCGGTCGCAGCAGTGCTGGCGACCGCACTGGTGGGACCGGCCGCCGTGCTGGCCCCGACCCCGGCCCAGGCGGCGCCTGCCGCACCGACGCCCGGCCGGCTGGTCGGGCACCGCACGCACGGCGCGGCCGCGATCAAGGCCCTGGGTGCTCGCCTCCCCGAGGCAGCGCGGCGCAACGAGATGTCCGCGCAGCACCTCGCCGACCTGCTGCGGTCCGACGGCACGGCCTGGGTCGACACCGCCGGGCGGGTGTACTTCGTCGACCGAGCTCCTGCCCGCGACACCGCCCAGGCCTCCACGGACACGACCGGACCCAGCGCGGCGGCCGACGTGGCGCCGTACCCCTACGACCAGACGTTCGCGCTGCACAGCAAGCCGGGCTCCAGCCGGACGATCTACCTCGACTTCGACGGCCAGCTCGTCACCGGCACGGCCTGGAACGAGGGCGGCGTCGACGGCACCGTCGCCCAGCCCGCGTTCGACACCGACGGTGACCCTGCCGTGTTCAGCCGGCACGAGCGCGCGGTGGTGCAGGAGGTCTGGCAGCGGGTGGCCGACGACTACGCCCCGTTCGACGTGGACGTGACGACGGCCGACCCGGGGGCCGCAGCCCTGGTGCGCAGCACCGACAGCGACACGACCTACGGCGTGCGGGCTCTCATCACCCCCAGCGAGCAGGCGCTCACCGCCACGTGCGCGGGCGGCTGCTCCGGCATCGCGTACGTCGGGTCCTTCGACCTGGTCGGCAGCGGCGACGCCTACGAACCGGCCTGGATCTTCCCGCAGATGACCTACACCACCGCGCAGATCGCCGAGACCGTCTCGCACGAGGTGGGGCACAACCTGGGGCTCGAGCACGACGGCGGGGTGACGGGCGACTACTACAGCGGCCACAACGGGTGGGCCCCGATCATGGGGTCCGGCAACCACCCGATCACCCAGTGGAGCAAGGGCGAGTACACCGGCGCGTCCAACCAGCAGGACGACTTCGCGGTCATCGCGAGCCACGGCGCGGCGCTGCGCCCCGACGACCACGCCGACACCCGCACCGGCGCGACGGCCCTGGCCACGGGTGACCTGCTCACGGGGGCCGGCGTGATCACGACGGCGACCGACAAGGACACGTTCGCCTTCTCGCGGACCTGCACCGGTCCCGCCACGATCGCGGCCACCCCTGCCCCGCCGGGCCCGGACCTCGACATCAGGCTGCGCCTGCTCGGCAGCAACGGCACGGAGCTCGCGGCGGTCGACCCGACCTCGGCGGAGGTCGACCCGGAGCACGCGAGCGGGATGGACGCGGTGTGGACCGGCTCCCTCGACCTGGGCACGACCTACTACCTGGAGGTCGACGGGGTCGGGAGAGGGACCGCGGACACCGGTTACACCGACTACGCCAGCGTGGGCGCCTACTCGATCTCGGTCACCGGCTGCGGCAAGCCTGCCGCGCCCACCGAGGTGACGCTGACCAAGGACCCGGCGACCAGCTCGGCCACGATCGCCTGGCAGCCGCCTCCGGCGGGCGGCCTGCCGGTGACCGGCTACGTGGTGACACGGCCCGACGGCAGCACCGTCGGGGTGTCCTCGTCCACCCGGAGCCAGGCGTTCACCGGCCTGGCGCCCGGGGCGTCCTACACCGTCGGCGTCGCCGCGACGACGGATGCCGGCACGGGGTCCGCGGTGTCGCGTGACTTCGTCAACGCCGACGTTCCTCCGTCCGCCCCGGCCCATGTCAGCGTCCAACCCGACGACAACACCCAGTACGCCGGGCTCACCTGGGACCCGCCGGAGGTCGACGGAGACGCACCGGTCAGTGGCTACGAGGTCACCCGCAGCGGCCTCGACACCCACGGCCAGCCCTTCACCCCCACCACCGTCGACCCCTGGACGACGAGCTGGGGGTTCTCGGACCTGGCCTACGGCACCACCTACCAGCTCGGCGTGACGGCGATCAGCAGCGCGGGGCGCAGCCAGCAGTCGGTCGCGAGCGTGACGCTGGTGCAGCCTCGCCTCCCGAGCGCTCCTCGCAACCAGTCCGCGTCGGCGGGCACCGAGAAGGCCACGGTCAGCTGGTCCGCGCCGCTGGACGAGGGCACCGAGCCCGTCACGGCCTACCGGGTGACGACCTACGACGACGACGACGCCAAGGTCGGCGACCAGCTCTCCTACGCCGACCAGCCGCTCACCACCACGGTCACGGGCCTCACCGCCGGCACGGCGTACACGTTCGGGATCGCCGCGATCAGCCAGGCCGGGACCGGCCCGGAGGCCAGCACCGGATCGGTGACTCCCAGGGCCCCCGTCGCCCCGACCGCCCCCCGCGCCGTCACCGCGACCCCCGGCGACAGCAGCGCGACGGTGAGCTGGACCCCTCCGTCGAACTCCGGCTCGGACCTTGTGACGACCTACGTGGTCAACGTCTACGACACGCAGAGGCTCTACGTCAGCGGCACCCAGACCGACACCACGTCGGTCACCGTGACCGGGCTCGACAACGGCTCGACCTACACGATCGGCGTCCAGGCCGTCTCCGACGCGGGGGTCAGCCCGGAGGCGACGTCCGCACCGGTGACCGCCGGCACACCCGCGAGCGCCCCGCAGAGCATCTCCGCGAGTGCGGGCGACCAGCAGGTCAAGGTGACCTGGGCGGCGCCCTCGTCCTCGGGCACGTTCCCGGTCAGCGGCTATCGCGTGCGTACCTACTCCAGCGGCGGACAGCTGCTCCGGACGTCCGCCCTCCTCGCCGCGTCAGCGCGCGCCTCCACGGTGTCCGGCCTGGTCAACGGCACGGCCTACCGCGTCGCCGTGCGCGCCGTGACGGCTGTGGGCGACGGCGCCGAGGCCAGGTCCGGTCTCGTCACGCCGGTCGCTCCGGTGGCGCCGTCCGCCCCGCAGAGCCTCACCGCCAAGCCCGGCGACCGGCGGGTCGCCCTGTCCTGGTCGGCCCCGGCAGCGGCGGGCACGTCAGCGGTCACGCAGTACGCCGTCAAGGTGTACGACGGCCAGGGCGCCACCGTGGCGACGTACACCCAGGCGGCGAGCACACGGACACGGACCGTGACCGGGCTGGTCAACGGCCGCTCCTACCGGTTCGGGGTGCGGGCGGTCAGCGCGGCAGGGGCCGGCACCGAGGCCCGGACCGGGCTCGTCCGACCCGTCGCGAGGCCCGGCGCACCACGCATCGGGACGGCCGCCTCCGGCGTGACGGGCGGCACGGTCACGGCCAAGGCGGTGTGGGCCGCACCGCTCACCAACGGCGGGTCGGCGATCACCGGCTACCGCGTCACGGCCTACCGGATCAGCAGCACCGGAGCGGTCGTGTCGCAGACGACCTCGAGCCTGCGCCCGGCGAGCGCCCGGTCGTTCTCGATGACGCTGCGCAGGGGGCGCTACCGCTTCGCCGTGCGCGCGGTCAACGCGATCGGGACCAGCGCCTTCTCCGCGCGGTCCAACCTCGTGACGGCCCGCTGATCAGGACGTGATCCCCGACCGGTCGAGGTGCCGCGCCCGCGCCAGGAGGTAGACCCCGAAGGACCCGATGCCGGCCCCGACGACGAGCACGGCGACGGTGCCGAGCGTGTGCCCGAGCAGCTCGTAGAGCGACTCGTCGAGACCGCCGGACTTGTGCGGGTCGTGCGACCACGCGGCCCACACCAGCAGGCCGCCGATCACCACCATCGCCAGGGCCTTGGCGAGATAGCCGAACCTCCCCACCAGCACGATCGGCACACGCCGGTCGGAGGATCGCGCCTCCTCGTCGAGCTGGCCGACGAACCCGGCCCGCCAGCCGAAGACCCCGAGCCCGACGCCGATCCCGGCCGTGACGAGCCCGACCGCGGCCACCAGCCACGGGCCGTAGGAGAGCGACAGGAGGTGAGCGGTGGTGGTCTCGGGCGAGCCCTTGGCGGCGGAGCGGCCGGCCAGCGCGAAGCCCGCGCAGGCGTAGCCGAGGTAGCCGTAGGTCACCACCCGGCAGGCGGCGCCGAACCGCATCAGGTGCCGGGAGCGCCCCTCCCGGTCCTGGTAGCCCACGGCGGCCGCGACGACCTGCCACAGCACGAGGGCCCAGAACCCCACGGCGATCGCCGCGAGGGTCCACCGGCCGACCCCGTCGCCGGCGAGCAGCGCCAGCGCGCCCTGGCCCGTCGCCTGCCCGCCACCGCCCGCCAGCACGAGGCGGAGCGCGATGAACGCGAGGAGCAGGTGCACGACCGCGTAGCCCACGAGACCCGCGCGCACCGACCAGGCGAGCGCGTCGGAGCGCCGGGCCCGGTCGTCCACGGTCTCGGCGCTCACGTCCAGGGGGTACCCGGCGAGGTCACGGCGCACGCCACCCCGAGCGGTGGGACGGCGACGACCCACCGGGGAGCTCCCCGGCGGGCCGTCGCAGGGCCTCGCGTCGTACGGCGTGAGGTCGGGCTCGGCCTGGAACGCGCCGTACATCGGCGTCGCGGCCGCCACCTTCTGGTCGAGCGGCTCGGCACCGAGGATCTGCTCGATCGTGCGGACCATGGAGATCTGCGAGTAGTACGTCGAGACCGTCCTGCCGTGCACGGCGGAGGGGCTGATCACCTGGATCGTTGCGCGGTGGCCGTCGACGTGGTCGGGACCGTTCTGGCTGTCGTCCTGGACCACGAAGATCGCGGAGTCCTTCCACCACCTGCTGTGCGAGATCGTGTCGACGATCTTGCCCAGGGCGAGGTCGCCGCCGACCACGTCGGACCGCGCCGATGCTCGGGTCGTAGAGCGGTGCCGGGTCGCGCCGAGCGGCTGTTCACGAACGTCATGGGCCGTCGTTCCTGACCGTGGCGCCGGCCGCCTGCACCGCGGGGTGACGTCCTCGCCGAACTGCGCCAGCGCCGGGTCGCCGTTGCCCTCGGGTCGTCGGTGCGGCGGAGGACCCGATCCAGGTCCCGGCCTTCGCGCTCGTCGGCACCACCGGCCGGGTGCTCGGTCACGCCAACGGCACGGCCGCGGACTCCGAGGACACCAGGCGCTTCTCGGCGCTCACCGGTGTCGAGGCCAGGGTCGAGACGATGCCGCTGGAGCAGGCCGCGGAGGCCTACGACCGCATGATGGCGGGTGACGCGCGCTTCCGGATGGTGCTCACGACCTGACGCGCGCCCGGTGCGGGCTCGTGGTCCTCGAGGCGTCAGGCCCGGGCGGTCACGTCGGTGGTGCCGAGGCCGGCTCAGCCGCCGGGACGCTCACGCAGCGCGACCGGCGGCCCGTCGAAGGACGAGAGCACCCGGCGTACGTCGTCGCTCACCGGCCAGGGCGCCGCGGTCTCGCGGTCCCAGAGCACGAGGCCCGACTCGGACGACAGCGCGGGCGGGTGGCCGGCCTCGACGCGCAGCTCGGCGGACACCGCGAAGGACGACCGCCCGACGTGACTGACCCACAGGCGGAGCAGGAACGGCTGGAAGGCGACGAAGCGCATCTCGGAGTGGTAGTCCACGCGCTGGCTCCCGACGAGCTCGGACACGTGAGCCGGAACGTCGCGCAGCGCCCCGCCGTCGCGGTCGTCGAGCCGCGCGTGGCGCAGGAACAGGATGCGGGCCTCGTCGACCACGCGCAGCGCCTCGACGTTGTCGACGTGGCCGCCGAGGTTGACGTCGCGCAGGCGGGCCTGGATCTCGCAGTCGAAGACGGGCATGGGCGCAGTGTGCCGCGCACGGCAGGCGGAGGGTCCGCCGGGGTCAGCGCTCGTTGCGGAGCTGGCGCGCCCCGTCCAGCAGGGCGTGGGCGAGCTGCACGCACTCCGCCGGGGTGAGCAGCGCGATCGTGCGGCGCTCGTCCTGCACCTCCACGAAGGCCCGGCCGAGCTCGCCGTGCTGCTCGACCTGGGAGACGTTGACGAACAGGTAGTCGCCACGGCCTGGGCCGGACGGGAACTCGAGGCCGACCGCGGTCACCGCTCCATCGTGGTGGAACCCGCACGGGTCGTCGGCCACACCGAGGTGCTCGTGCTCGCACCAGGGCGGACAGAGGGGGGCGGGCGGCGCGAGCGCCCGCTCGGAGGACTGGGATGCGTTCATGGGTGCCGACCTTCGAGCGACGGGGTCCTGGAGAGACGTTGGAGCGGCGTCGCGCGGGGGCCGGGCCCGACCTCCCCATTCCACTCCGGGGTGACCGGGGCGTCAACCACTCAGCCGGCGTAGGGCCGCTCGCGGCGCAGCTCCTCGCGGGCGATCGAGCGCCGGTGAACGGCGTCCGGGCCGTCGACGATCCGCAGGACCCTGGCCCAGGCGTAGAAGTAGGCCAGCGGGGTGTCGTCGCTGACCCCGGCGCCCCCGAAGACCTCGATCGCGCGGTCGATGACGGTCGTCGCGACGTGCGGAGCCAGCACCTTGATCGCCGCGATCTCGGTCCTCGCGCCCTTGGCACCGACGTGGTCGATCAGCCAGGCGGTGCGGTAGACCGACAAGCGGGCGGCGTCGATGTCGATGCGCGACTGGGCGATCAGGTCGCCGACCACGCCCTGCTCGGCCAGCGTCCGGCCGAACGCCGTGCGCGACCTCGCCCGCTCGACCATCAGCGCGAGCGCGCGCTCGGCCATGCCGATCGCCCGCATCGCGTGGTGGATGCGGCCGGGCCCCAGCCGGGCCTGGGCGATCCGGAAGCCGTCCCCCTCCTCGGCCAGAAGGTTGGCGACCGGCACGCGGGCGTCGGTGAACCGGATCTCGCAGTGCCCGTGCTGGTCCTGGTAGCCGAAGATCGGCAGGCTGCGCACGATCTCCACACCCGGGGTGTCGCGAGGGACGAGCACCATCGACTGCTGGCGGTGCGGGTCGGCCGACGGGTCGGTCTTGCCCATCACGATGAAGATCTCGCAGCGCTCATCGGCGACGCCGGTGATCCACCACTTGTGCCCGTTGACGACGTAGTCGTCGCCGTCGCGCTCGATCCTGGTCTCGATGTTGGTCGCGTCGGAGGAGGCGACGGCGGGCTCGGTCATCGCGAAGGCCGACCGGATCTCGCCCTCCAGCAGCGGCTCGAGCCAGCGCTTCCTCTGCTCGTCGGTGGCGAAGAGCTCGAGCGTCTCCATGTTGCCGGTGTCGGGGGCCTGGCAGTTGATCGCCTCGGGAGCGATCACCGGCGACCAGCCGGAGATCTCGGCCACGGCGGCGTACTCCAGGACGGACAGCCCGGAGACCGAGGGCAGGAAGAGGTTCCACAGCCCGCGGCGCCGCGCCTCCGCCTTGAGCTCGTCCATCACCGGCGGGTAGGAGTGGTCGCCGTGCTCACGCAGGTGCGCCTTCCAGGCCGCCTCGGCCGGGAACACGCTCTCGCGCATGAAGTCCCACATCCGGTCGCAGTGCTCGGTGGCGCGGGGGGACAGCTCGAAGTCCATCTCAGTCCTCTTTCGTGGTGGCGTGCGTGGTGGCGTGGAAGGTGCGCCGGACGAGGGTTCGCCGGGGCGCTCTCAGCGCAGCCGCGAGGGGCTCGCCGAGCAGGCAGAGGTCGGCCGGGGCCCCGGGAGCGACGCGACGGACGGGTCCGCCGGGCGAGGCCGGGTCCGAGAGGTAGGAGGCGAGCACGGTCCGTGCCGGCACGCGCTCGTCGGGCCCCACCACGTGTCCCTCATCCGTGGTCCGCGCCGCCGCGTCGGCCATGACGTGCCACGGGTCGAGCTCGCCGTAGGGCGCGTCGGAGGAGGCCGCGACCTGCACGCCCTCGGCGAGCAGACCGGCGTACGGGTAGAGACAGGCGAGGTCCTCGGGGTCGACGTCGGTGCGGTAGGCCTCGCCCCGCGTGCGCAGGAACCCCGGCTGGGTGACCACGACGAGCCCGCGGCGGGCCAGCTCCCCCCGCAGCTCCGGAGGTACGACGGCCGCGTGCTCCAGGCGGTCGCCGGGCACGACCCCGACCACGTCGAGCGCGGCGAGCGTGAGGACCAGGGAGAGCCGGGTGACCACGTGCACCGCGACGGGACGGCCCGCGGCTCGAGCGGCCCGGATCCGGTCGACCAGCTCGTCGAGGGTCGGCAGGTCGTGGTCGTGCAGCAGCAGCTTGACCGGGCCGAGGGCGAAGCGCCCGGTCCTCAGCGGACGGGACGCGCCCAGCAGCAGGACGTTGGCGCGCAGGACGCCGTCGATCGCGGCGTCCTCGAGCAGGCGGGTGGTCTTCTCGTCCAGGTCGGGTGTGGCGTCGGTGACCCCGGTGATGCCGCAGGCGGCGAGCTCTTCTTCCACCCCGGCCAGCGAGGGGGCCGGGCCGGGCGCGCAGTCGCGCAGGACGGTGTCGAGGCGCCACAACCGGCCGTTGGGCCGGCCCGCAGCGTCGCGCTCGACGTCGGGGGTGTGGGGCAGCCGGTCCCCGACCAGCTCGAGCGCCCGCGAGCTCAGCATCCACAGCGCACCGCTGCGGTGCTGCACCCGCACCGCTCGGTCGCCGACGATGGCATCGAGCCGGTGCCGGTCGAGGTCGCCGGCGACCGACTCGTGGTAGCCGGTCCCCCGGAGCCAGGCCCCCGGCGCGGCGTCGCGACCGGCCTCGAGGAGCGCGGCCGCGAGGGCGCCGGGGCTGCGCACCCACGGCGGGCCGCAGCGCACCGACGACCGCTCCGCGGCGAGGGCGAAGAGGTGCAGGTGGTGGTCGTGCAGCCCGGGGAGCAGCGCGCCCCCACCGGCGTCGACGACCTCGTCCGGCGACGTCCCGACCTCCAGGTCGGACCCGACCCGCGCGACCAGCCCGTCGACCAGCTCGACGTCCACCCGTTCGCCCTCGACCTCCACGTCGCGCAGCAGCGTCCTCATCGCAGCTCACCCAGCCAGTCGTGCAGCACGGCCCCCGTGTCCGCACCCGGCCCGGGAGCGGTGCCCGAGGGCCGGCGCGCGGACGGGCGCGACGCCGGGCACGGCGGGCCGTCCGGGACCGGGACCGCGGCCGCCCACGCGGCGACGCCGGCCATGGAGACGTCGAGCAGCTGGGCCCGCGGCCCGCGCAGGCTGCGGAGCGCCGCGGCCGCGGCGGCGAGCCCGGTGAGCGGGTCGGCCACCGCGTCGGCGACGAAGACCGGCCCGGGGCCGACCAGGCCGGCAGTCGCGGCCACGTCGTCGCCGAACCCGACGCGCTGCGGCTCGCCCCGCCCGTGGGCGGTGATCGACACCCACGTCACACCGGCCGTGACCAGGGCGTCGGCGTCGAGCCCGAGCCGGGCCAGGGCGTGCGGCCGCGAGGCCTCGACGACCACGTCGGCCGAGGCGGCGAGCCGCTGGAGCCGGTCGCGGTCGGCGGGGTCGGCGAAGTCCAGGACGACACTGCGGTGGCCGGCGTGCAGCAGGTCGTAGAAGGCCGCGTGGCCGCGCCGCGCGCCGTCGTACCTCGTGGTGCTCTCGACCTTGACCACGTCAGCGCCGGCGAGTCCGAGGACGTGGGCGCACAGGGGGCCCGCCCACAGCGAGCTCAGGTCGAGCACGCGCGGGCGTTCGCGGGCCACGCGTGCTCCCCCGTCCCGCACCCGGACCGGCGAGCCGCCCACCGCGCCTCCGACCGCCCCGCCGGGAAGGCCGAGCAGGTGCAGCCGGGCCGCGGCCTCCCGGCTCGTGGAGCGCAGGGCCCAGGCGGCGACGTCGAGCCACGGATCCCCAGACAGGCAAGGGCTCTCGACGAGGGCGGGGACCAGGGCGAGGTCGTCCGAGCGGGCCAGGGTGAGCACGAGATGGCCGTCGGCGGTGGGCACGATCCGGCTCGCGCCGCCGCACGAGCGCGCGCCGTCGCGCTGCAGCCCGGCGAGGGCGGCGCGCTCCCCCAGGACCGCCACCGTCGGCAGTCCCGGCACCTCGCCCACCAGGCCCGCGACGTCGCGGAGCAGGTGCTCGGCGACGCCCGCGGCGCCGGCGCCCGCGGCCGACGGTGACCCGGTGCGCTCGCCGGTCAGCCACGACCCCCCGGACTCCGCCCAGGCGCGCGCGACGTCGACCTCACTCGACAGCATCGACCAGCCCCCAGTCCCGCGCGGTCGCGGCGCCGAGCGCGACGCCGGTGAGCACGAGGTACGCCGTGCGCCAGCGACCGATGCGCGCGGGGATGCTCACCGTCCCGCCGGCGCCGGGCACCAGGCCGAGCTCGAGCTCCGGGAGCTGGAACGTCGTCCCCGGGGCGGCGACCAGGCGTCCGGCGAAGGCCGGGACCTCGATGCCGGCGCCGATGCACCGTCCGTGCACGCGGGCCTCGACGCGGTCCCGGATCCTGTGGACGGCGAGACCGGCGCTCTGGTCGAGGCGGACGGCGTGGGCCGCGCCCGGGTCGGGGGCGGTGCCGAACTCGTCGAGGTCCCCGCCGGTCGAGAAGTGCCGGCCCTCGCCGGACAGGCGCACCAGCGTCAGCGACGGGTCGAGGGCGGCGAACCGCAGCGCCTCGACCAGGGCCTGCCGGAGGTCGGCCGAGAAGGCGTTGCCGCGGGCCGGGCGGTCGAGCACGACGTCGAGCCGGTCGCCCTCCCGGCGCAGTTGCACCGGGTCCGCGGTCGTCGTCCGCTGCCGGGGTGCGCGGCTCGCGCGCCAGGCCGCGAACTCCGGCGAGGCCAGCAGCATCGAGTAGGCGAAGGACTCGGCGACCACACCGGTCTCCGCGTCGACCCCCTCGGTGAGCCTCAGCAGCCCGTCGAGCGCGATCGTCGTGCGGGGAGCGAGCGAGGTGCGCGCCACGATCGCCGCGACCGTGGCGTCGACGTCGTCGACCGCCACCAGGGTCGGCTCGTCGGCCAGCCCGGGCGGGACCACCGAGGTCGTGAGCGTCCGTGCCACCTCGCGAGCGGACCCGCTCAGCGGGCGGGTCGCCCGGCCGAGCGTGGCGCCGGCACCGGCGAACCACGACCCGGGTCCGTCGACGGCGTCGAGGTCGACCACGGTGAGGGGACGCGAGGGCACGCCGTCCTCGGCGATCGCGGCGAGGGCGAAGGCGGGATCCTCCGCCGGATCCGGCGAGATTCCTGCCGCTCCGTGGTCCGCCAACCCATTCCTCATACCGATTCCCACCTAGACTGACGACCGCACGCCGACGGGAGAGGTGACGAGATGACCACGACCACCGACAGGCCGGACCTGCCGGGCCCCCGCAAGGGGCTCCCGATCATCTACAAGCCGGGGGGCAACCTGCGGCCCGTGCGTGACGCGGAGGCGGCGGCGAGCATCGCACCGCCCAAGGC